>JAZJZH010000034.1:0-13792 GCA_040389985.1 Pseudomonadota bacterium | reverse complement strand
TTCAGTGTTCGTTCTTCAACCTGGCCAAAATCGCAGCTTCGGGCCGACTGGGCCTGATCGCCGCCTATCAGGCCGCCTCGTCTCCCCACAGCATCCGCGCGCTCAAATCCGACGTCGAAGCATTCGACAGCTGGTGTCGGCGCACCGACCGGATCGCGCTGCCGGCGACGGCCGAGATCGTGGCCGATTATCTCGATGCGCGTGCCGGGAAGGGGAGCCGGCCGGCGTCCCTCTCTCGCTACAAGGCGTCGATCGCCAAAATCCATCAGCTGCTCGACCTCAAGGATCCAACGCCCGCCCCGCTGGTCAAGCTGCGGCTGCAGGCGGTGCGTCGCGAGAAGGGGGCGGCGCAGAAGCAGGCGCGGCCGCTGCGGTTCAAAGGGCCGGTGCGAGATGTCGAGCGCGACAAGGCGCGCGGGCTCAACATCCGCGCGTTGCTCGAGAATTGCGGAGACGATCTGCCCGGCCTGCGTGATCGCGCGCTGCTGTCGGCCGCCTACGACACCGGGCTGCGGGCCTCCGAGTTGGTGGCGGTGGCCGTCGAACAAATCGAGGAGGCGATCGATCCCGAGGCGCGGTTGCTGCAGATCCTGCGCAGCAAGGGCGATCAGGACGGGGAGGGGGCGACCGCCTACCTCAGCCCGCGTAGCGTCGCGGCAATCGCGGCGTGGACCGAAGCGGCCGGGATCACGGCAGGACCGCTGTTCCGGCGGGTACAGGTGCGGCGGTACAAGGGTCGCGCCGCCGTGCGCGGGCGGCCGATCGACAGCATCTCAGGACGGGAGACGTGGGATCTGCGCAAAACGCTCTCCAAGCCCACCGTGAAGGCGCGGGTCGAATATGACGTCGGCACCATGGCCCTGCACCCGGGTTCAATTGGTCCGATCTTCCGGTCGATCATCCAGCGGGCGTTCGACCTCGGCGCGCTGCCCGATCTGACGGCGGAGGATCTGGCGCGGCTGCTCAAGGGGATAAGCGCCCACTCGACGCGGATCGGGCTCAACCAGGATCTGTTCGCCAGCGGTGAGGATCTGGCCGGGATCATGGACGCGCTGCGGTGGAAGTCGCCGCGGATGCCACTAGCGTATAATCGGAATTTGGCCGCGGAAGCGGGTGCGGCGGGAAGGCTAATGGCAAAGATCGGTTAAGGACGCCGAGGATCGAGCCGGACGATCTGGCACCGTAGGGGATTATTGCCTTTGCCGATCCGCATCTGGAAAAAGAAACAATCCTATCCATAGCCCCTAGCACATGATCGCAAGACCTGCTCCGGAAATCGCTGCTTCCCGCATTGTGACTACCGGGCGGATATTACGACGATGGTTCGCGTGGTTGGTTCGGAGTGTCACATTTGAGAACCGAACGCGCTATCCAGTTCCCAGAATACACCCGCCAATACGCCAAACCGCGTTCTCCTTCCAGCTTTGCGCCCGACACGAGCGAAATCATCGGGGCGTGGGAGAACCATGCCGTGACCATGCTGAAAATGGTCCAGAAAAGCGCGTCTGGCTCCACATCGGCGCGGAAAGTTCCATCGTCCTGTCCTCGCTTTATGATGTCTTCCAAAATGATGATCGCGCCTTGCAGCAGGGAGGCAAGCGAGCCACGTTTAGCCACATGGGAAAACCCATGCTGGGCTTCATCCATCGTCATCTGAATGATCTGAGGTCGACGAATATAGTCGGAAAATATATTGTCTATATATGTCCTCAAAGCCTCCTCGGGCTCGCGGTCATTCAGGTTAGGCTCGTTGCTAAAAGCACTTGTCTGTGCCGCTGCCTCTTCAAGAATTGTAGCATATAGCTCTGCTTTATTATCATAATAATAATATAGGAGCTGTTTGGAAACCTTTGCCTTGCGGGCAATGCCCTCGACTGTGGCACGGTCAAAGCCATATTTGGCGAACTCCTCTCGAGCTGCTCGCTGGATATCGCAGATGGTATCGGACGTCGACGGCCGTCGTCCAAGCCCCTTGGGCTCCGCACAGGCTAACTGTTCGTCAAAGCGGGAACTGCCCAAACGCTCTCTCCCCTGATGCTCGCGATCACCCTGAACGGGCGTCAAATTATTGCGATTGGCCATAGCTGGATAGCGTCCTAAACACAATCCGCGCACTTGGCGGATGCTGACAAACCCGCCCAATCTGGCACCTAATCGTGACGTTCGGCTGTGGCCAAGCGACACGAGTTCATATCGATCTCAAACAGTTAGGCGCGTCATGGCGTGCCAAAAGGATAGCTCATGTCTGAAGTGATGCTAGCTGCGAAACCAGCAATTCCGCCGCTCGACCAAGGCAAGTTCATCGCAATCGACCTGTTCGGCCAGGCGCTGAAAGCCAATCCCGCGCCCTATTTCACTGAGTGGGCAAAGAAGCCGCCTTTTTACGTCGATGTCCAGGGTCATACCCATGTCGTGATCTGTCGCCATGCGCAGGTGCAATGGGCGCTCAGGACGCATGAGATTATCAGCGCAGTGCCGCACAAGGGCTGGGGCACCGACCTGTTCGATTATTTCAACGGGCTACCACTCGTCGTCGATTATGATCCGCCGGAACACGCGAGGATACGGAGGCTGATGCAGCCCGGCTTCGCGCCGAACCGTGTCAGCAGATTGCAGCCACTGATCGAGGGGATGATCGACGATCTCGCCCAGGCCATGGCGGCCAAGAAGCAGTTCGACATGGTAACGGAATTCGCAGGGCCACTGATGTACCAGATCCTGCTCGGCGGCGTGTTCGAGTTCGAGCCGGACGTATGGCCGATCTTCATCAGTCTCTCGAACGCTCTTGAACTGGTGCCGACCGTCCCGCCGGGCGCTCCAAAGCCGCCGGCGTATATAGAGGCGTTTGATGCCGCCTATGATTTCTGTGGTCGGTTGATCGAAGAGCGTCGCCTTGCCCCCAAGGACGATCTGGTGGGCACGGTGATCGCCGCACATGACGAAAAAGGCACGATTTCGGTAGAGGAGCTGTTTTCGACGCTGGTCCAGCTCTTCACAGCCGGCCTTGGGACGGTGACCGCAACATCGAGCAATGCCGTTTTGCGCCTGTTGCGCCATCCCGACCAACTTGCCCTGCTGCGCGCCGACCCTTCGCTGCTCAACAAGGCGATCGAAGAGTGCATGCGGATCGACTGCCTCGGCAATTTCCGCCATCGCTTCGTCATCAAGGAGCATGTCATCGACGGCACGCCCATCTACCCGGGCATGGTCGCGCACATGTCGCTCGGAGCGGCAAACTATGATCCGGACAAATATCCCGATCCGGCCCGGTTCGACATAACCCGCGATCCGCGCGACATTCTGACCTTCGGGTTCGGTCCGCATCTGTGTCCTGGCAACAGCCTGGCGCGCATGCTGGTTCGCGCAATCGTTGGGCGTCTCATATTCGGTTTTCCCAACCTGCGCCTTACCGAACCGGATGAAGTGATCATCTATGGCGGGCTACCAACCGAGCGTTTTCCCACGCACGTAAACCTGAGCGTCGACTGAACCCGCGCGCACTAGATAGAACTGCCTAAAAGCGGTCACAAACTGGAAGAGGACTGAAATGCTTTTTGGAGACTTGAAAGGCCGCGTTGCGATCGTGACCGGTTCGGCCGCAAATATTGGCGAGGCGTGCGCGCGCGCGCTTGCCGCAGCGGGGGCGACCGTGGTCCTGGCTGACCTCAATGTAGAAGGCGCGCAAGCCGTCGCCGACGACATCGTCAAGTCGGGCGGAACGGCCATGGCGCATGTGCTCGACCTTGCTGAGGAAGCCAGCATCGAGGCGGTCGTGGCCGCCACGATCGCGCATTATGGTCGCATCGACATTCTGCACAATAATGCGGCTGATACACGCCCCGACTTCATGGCCCAGGACAAATCCTTCCTGGACATGAAAGCCGAGGTCTGGGATCGGACCTTTGCTGTCAACACGCGCGGACCGATGTTGATGATCAAACATGTCGCGCCGCACATGATCGCGGGCGGCGGCGGATCCATAATCAATACAGGGTCTGGCACTGCGCTCTTGGGGGATCTGTTCCATCCGGCCTATGCGTCGTCAAAGGCCGCGCTGCACACAATGACCCGGAATGTCGCAACCCATTTCGGCCATCAAAACATCCGCTGCAATGCCATCCTGCCGGGTCTTGTCCTGAGCAAGGGTGCCAGAGAGATGATGTCCGACGGCGAAATCGATTTCATCCAGCGCCATGTGCTGCTGCCGCGGCAGAGCGTGCCGGGAGACATTGCAGGGCCGGTGCTGTTCCTTGCATCCGACGCGGCCAGCTTTGTCACCGGCCAGGTGTTCAGCGCCGACGGCGGCATCGTCCACCATGTGCCGTTCTACGCCGACGTGATGGCGCAGATGAGCGCCAACTGAAACAGGATGGGAGAGCAGCTATGGCATCCTACATATTGAGCGTCATGCAGAAGCATGATCTCGAAAAATACGCCGAATATTCGGCTCAGGGCTTCGTGTCGCTCGACGGCATGGCGTTCGAGGTTACCGTCGGCGAAGGGATCGAGCCACTGGAGGGCACACCGCCAGGCAGCAGCGTCGTCATCATGAAGTTTCCCGACAATGATACAGCCATGCGCTGGTATCATTCGGACGCCTATCAAAAGGCCATCCCGTTGCGCCACGCCGCTGCCGACACTGCCTTCGTGGTGCACTTCACCGACAATAACTGACAGACGACGCAGGCCGAGACAGCAACTGCCTGGCCGTCGGAGAGGACAATGATGAGCAAATATACCCATATGTTCAGCCCGCTTAAGATCGGGTCGATGGAGATCAAGAACCGCGTCTTCATGTCGCCGCACGGCATGGTTGGCCTCGGCATTGGCACTGATCGGCAAGTTGGCTATTTCGAAGCGCGGGCCAAGGGCGGAGCGGGCCTGATGGTAATCGCGAGTTGCCAGGTCGTGCCTGCGCCGCTGGTGCCGCCCGGCTGGTTCATCGAAGCCTATAATCCGGACCACATTCCTGCGATCCGCCGCATCGTCGATGCCGCGCACAAGCATGGTGCCAAGATCGCCGTGCAAGGCGTATGGATGATGGCCGACGTCGATCAGGCGCAGGCATCGGGGATCGCGCCGCACACCGTGCTCTCCGACACCCAGCCACGTTCGATGACCACGGCCGAGGTTGAGGCGCTGATCGAGGCCCATGCCGTGGCCGCCGCCCATGCACAGGAAGCCGGCGCGGATGGTTTTGAATTTCCCATCAGCGGAGGCGCGGGCCTGCAGTCCTTCACGTCCGAATTCTACAACCAGCGCACCGACAAATATGGCGGAAGCCTGGAAAACCGGATGCGGGCCATTACCGAGATTCTCGCGGCGATCCGCCAGCGCGTCCGGCCGGACTTCGCCATCGGCATCGCGGTCAACGCCGATGAGTCAACGATTGGCGCCAGGGGTATCGATGATGGTGTCGCGCAGTGTAAGATCCTGGAGGCGACGGGCATGGTCGATTGGCTGAGGATCACCGCGCGCGGGCAGAAGCCGCAGATGACGCAGTATCATTATCCCTCGTCCTATGTGGTGAAGGAAGGGACGCATCTCGACGCGGCGGCGGCGGTGAAGAAGGCAGTCAAGCTGCCGGTCATCAGCGGCGGACGCATTTTGACGCCGGCTTTTGCGGATCAGGCCATCGCGGACGATCGGTGCGACATGGTTTTCGTCGCCCGTTCCGTGATTGCCGATCCGGAATGGCCGAATAAATGCCGCGATGACCGGACGGCCGAGATCCGCGCGTGTATCGGTGATCTGGAGGGATGCTTCCTGCGCTCCTGCTACGGCCAGCCTGTCGGTTGTACCGTCAATCCGGACATCGGCTTCGAACATGAAGGCGATGTGTTGCCCGCGGCCATCGCAAAGCATGTCGTGATCGCTGGCGCCGGGCCTGCCGGCATGCAGGCGGCGATGGTCGCAGCGAAGCGGGGCCATAAGGTCACGCTCCTCGAGAAATCGGATCAACTCGGTGGCCATGTGACGCTTCAGGCCATGCTGCCCGGTCTTTCTGACCGGGCGGATATCATCCGCTGGCTCAAGCTCCAGCTCGACAAGCTTGGCGTCGACGTCCAGTTGAACACCGCGGCGACACCCGACACTATCGCGGCGCTCAAGCCCGATACGATCCTGGTTGCAACGGGTGCGCGATATTCCAAAACGGGTTCCAGTAAGAATCAACTTCCAGGCGTGCCCGGCGCTCATCTCGATCATGTCTTCATCCCTGAAGAAGTGCTGCTCGAACATGCCAGGCTGGGCAAACGCATAGTCGTTTACGACAACACCGCCTATGAGGTCGGGCCGGGGCTCGCTGAATATCTCGCCGATCAGGGCAAGGACGTCACCCTTATCACGATGGACTCCGCCATGGCGATGTCAGTAACCGAACTCGGCCTGAACAAGGTTATCGCGCGCCGGGTCATTCCCAAGGTTCGCTTCCTGCCATCGACCGAGATCGTCGAGATCAGCACCGCCGACGTCCGCATACGCGACTATTTTACCGGTGCGGAGACGGTTCTGGAAGGCATCGACAACACGATCCTGATCACGTCGAAGCCGCCTCAAGAAGACCTTTACCATGCGCTGATCGGCGATGGGGCGGACGTGCGTGTCATCGGTGATGCACGCGAGGCGCGGTGGAGCGTGTTCGCCACTGACGAGGCGATCAAGGACGGTCGACGCGCCGGTATGGCGGTTTGATAGTGTAATGGAGGAGGAGCACACCGAAATCCTGGTCATGGGATCAGGTGCGGCAGGCATGACCGCCGCGCTCGCAGCAGCTAAGGCTGGACGCAAGGTCACACTCCTTGAAAAGGCTGGCACTTTCGGCGGCACGACCGCGATTTCCGGTGGAGGCATCTGGATACCGGACAGCCCGCAGGCGCGCGCGGCGGGGATCGAGGACAAATTGGCTCGCGATTATGTGTTGGGCGTCGTCGGTAACCGCGCCAATCCCGCGTTGATCGATGCCTATCTCACCGAGGGGCCGCGATCGATCGAATGGCTTGCAGGCAACAGCAGCGTCTCCTTCCTGCTCTCGCCGCCGTCCAGCGACTGGTATCCGGATGTGCCGGGGTCGGCCGACCATGGCCGGCTGCTCGCGCCCGAGGAGTTCGACGGCAAGGAACTGGGTGCCGATTTCGACCGACTGTCGCGCCCGCGCGCGGAATTTAATGCGCCGGGCGGGATGATGATCGACCTATTCGACCTGCCATATATCGCGCGGCTGCCCGCGCCCGGGGCGTTATGGTACATGGCCAAGATTGCGATACGGTTCGCACGCGACAAGCGGCGCTTTGGCCGCGGGACGCGCCTGACCATGGGTACCGCGCTGGCGGGACGACTGCTCAAAAGTGCGCTCGACGCCGGTGTCACCATGATCGAGAACGCAGCGGTTGAGCGGCTGATCCTGGAAGGTGGACGGGTCGTCGGTGTCCAGTCGACCATCGCGGGCCGACCGACCAGATTGCTCGCCACGTCTGGCGTGATCCTCGCCTCGGGCGGCTTTTCGGCCAATGCCGAACTGCGCAAGGCCTACATCCCTTTTGCCGAGCAGCATGTCTCGATCCTGCCCTATACCAACACTGGCGACGGCATGACCGCGGCGCAGGGCGCGGGGGCGGCGATCGGCCAGGACAATGCGTGCAATGCCGTGTGGGCGGTTGTGTCGAAGCGCCTCCGCGCAGACGCGTATCTCGAACGCTATGCCCACCTCATCGACATGTCGAAACCGGGATGCATTGCCGTAGGCAAGGACGGTCGGCGCTTCGCGAACGAAGCGAGCGTCCATTTCGTCGAGGCGATGCACGAAAGCGGTAATGTGCCCGCGCATATCGTGGCCGACGCCCGGTTCGTGAAGAGATATGGCATGGGCCTGTCACTGCCCGGTGGGAGCAAGATCAAGGAGTTGGTCGCTGACGGCTACCTCAAGAGCGGCGCGACACTGGCGGACCTTGCTCGCAAGATTGGCGTCGATCCGAGCGGTCTGGAAGACTCCGTGCGACGTAACAACGGCTATGCTAAAGACGGCAAGGATCCGGAATTTGGCAAGGGCGACAAGCGTATTGACCGGGAAATCGGTGACCCAAAGCATGTCCCCAACCCCTGTCTCGGTAAGATAGGCGACGGCCCCTATTATGCGATCGAAATCTTCCCCGGGGATGGATCGACAACGATCGGCGTGAAGACCGACGCGCAGATGCGGGCGCTTGACGAGTACGGTCAGCCGATCCCGGGATTATGGGCCGCAGGTCTCGACGCCAATTCCATCTGGGAGGGCAAGTCACCTGCACACGGGTGCAACGTCGGCCCGGCTCTGGTCAACGGCTATATCGCAGGGCGCAGCGCTGCTGGTGCGGAATTACCAAATAGGCATCGGGGAAATTGAAATGCCGCAAGCTACGAATGCCGTTGGCGGAGAGCGCAAGTTCTGGGGCGGGATACCGGTCATTCCCGCCCCGCACCTGTCGAACCTGGCGAAGCGGATGGAAGACGTTGGCTTCGAGGGCGCGACTGCGCTTCAGATCTACGGCACGCCATGGCCCAGCCTTGCTATCGCTGCCGCCGCTACGACTCGCCTCAAGATCGCGACCGGCGTCGCGGTGGCTGCGTCGCGCAGTCCGTTCGAGACCGCGATGATCGCCATGGACATGGACAGGCTCAGCGAGGGACGTTTCACGCTCGGCCTGGGCACCGGCGTGTCGTCGGTCAATGTGGGGGCCTATGGCACGCCCGACTACAAGCTGATCACGCATTTGCGGGATACCGTCGCCGCGATCCGCCATGTCGTCGCTCACGCGCATACTGGACTTCCGCCCTATGAGGGCGCGTACTACAAGGCCGACTTCCAGGAACTGATGATCACCCCGGCGCCCGCGCGCGACAGGCTGCCGATCTGCATCTTTGATAACAACGCCGTGGCCCGACCGATCTCGATAGAAGATCCGGGCGTAAGGGAGAGGAGAGATAATGACCGAAAATCAAGACGCCATCATTGAAGAGATGGCCGCGACCGACCAGGCCGAACGCACGGCGATAACCGAATGGATCGAAACCAATATTGGCGGTTCGGTCGATGATATCGAACGTGTTCGGCGCTGGCGGCCAATCTGGCATGTGCACACGACCAAAGATGGCGCGCGCCGCTCCTATATCGTGAAAAGCGAGCGGGCGTGGGACTCGATTCCGTTCTCGCTGGATCACGAAATGCACATGACCAAAATCCTGGAAAAGCACGGCCTGCCGGTGCCCCATATCCATGGGATGATGGAATTTCCCAAAGCCTTCGTGATGGACTGGGTTGTATCGGACACCCGTGATGCGGGATTGATTCAGCAATCCATCGAATTGGGTTCAAGCCTCAGTCCGGAACGGTGGGCCGCGAGCCTCGAATACATGGAATGGTTGGCGAAAGCCCACAAGATCCCCGCGTCGGAGTTTTGCGGGGAGGAATTGACCCTGCCCGAGGGGGCCGAAGCCGTCGCGCTCAACTATTACAACCGATATTACAAGATGCTGGAGGATCGCGACATCCGTGATCCGATGATGATGTTTTTCACGAACTGGATCAGGCGGAATTACCCGCGTCACCGCGCCCACCCCTGTTTCAACACCGGCGATTGCGGCCAGTTCCTGAACAAGGGCGACAAGGTTGTGGCGATGATCGACTTCGAAGTCGGTCATCTGTCCGATCACTACTTTGATCTGGCCTGCTATCGCGGCCGCCACCCGGTTGAGAATATGGGCGATGTTCCGGCGCTCTACCGCCATTACGCCGCACACTACGGGGAGCCGCTCGATCTGCCGGTGATCGCCTTCTACACGGTGCTGTTCCTGTCGAAGGCGATCATCGCGCCGTTGATAGCAATCGAGGACAAGCACCCCGGCGGCGATTGGCTGGAGGGCATGTTGCAGGTCTGCTTCATCGGCAGGCGCGGCATGGAAGCACTAGCGGAGATTCTCGGCGTCGATCTGGACGACAGCATCAGTCTGCCCGAAGCGCACATCTCGCCGTTGCAGGAACTGGCGACCGACAAGCTGAGTCGCGAAATCGCCCGTCTGCCCACGTCTCGCGCCTTGCCGGACTGGCAGCGTGGTGTGCTGGGCCTGCTGCCGGAGTTTCTGCGGAACATGCATCGCTACGGTCCCTGGATGGAGGCCGAAGATGTAGCCGATGTAGCCGAGCTGCTGGGCACAAGACCGAAGAGCATTGTCGATGCCGACGAACAACTGGCCACGTTCATTGAACAGGCCGGGCCGGAGCACGACGCCGCGCTGACCCGCCTGTTTTACCGTCGCACCTTGCGTCAGTGCCTGGTCATCGCCGGCGAAGGTGCCCCGAAGGAGCATCTCCTGTTCATGAAGGTGGAGCCGCTTTTCGGCATGGAGACCGAAGCGGCGGAATAGGCAGCACAAACAGGCAATTCCCCGGCAGACAGGCCGCAAACAGAGGGCGAACATGGACTTCAGGATCAAGGGGAAGGTGGCCTTCGTGGCCGGGGGAAGCCAGGGCATGGGCGCGGCCGCCGCAACCATGCTCGCTGCGGAAGGGTGCCGCGTTGCGATCGTGGCGCGCGATCAAGGGCGTATTGACGCCGCCGTTGCAGCAATCCGGGCGCAGCATGGTGAGGTCGTCGGCATTTCGGCCGATCTCTCGACTGCGGCAGGTGTGGCAAATGCCGTGGATGCGGTCCGCGAGGCTTTCGGTCCTCCCGAAATCGTCGTGGCGCAAACCAACGACATGACGCACGGCAACTTCTTCGATGTTACGGAAGAAGATTTTGCCCGAGTATTCCAGGTTCTGACAGTCAGCTTTTCGGCACTGGCGCGCGCCGTGCTGCCAGACATGAAGAAGGCCGGGTGGGGGCGTATTGTCCATATCGGCTCGCTGGCAGCCAAGGAGCCGCCCCGGCAGCTCCAGCATATCGTCCACAGTACGGTCAGGGCATCGACGGCGGCGCTCATCAAGTCGCTCGCCGACGAGGTGGCACGCTTTGGCGTGACCATCAATACCGTTGCGCCGGGCTACATCCTGACGGACACCATGCGTGCCTATTTCGAAACGAAATATGGCGTCCTCGATGGAACCGTGTCCGAATGGGTGGAGTCCACGCGGGACATCCCGGCGGAGCGTCACGGCACGACAGAAGAGATCGCCAGCGTGATCGCGTTCTTGTGCTCGCAGCAGGCCGGGTACGTCAACGGTGAATGGATCGCGGTGGACGGTGCTCTGCACCAGTCGGCGATGTGAACGGGACCGATGGGCTGATCCGGAGCCCACCGCGCAGAATCGAGCCAGTCGCAGGAGAACAAGTCGTAAATACCACACCTAGGGCGCGAACCGACATCGAAACAGATGCCATCTCCAGACCCTATCCCGGCCGGACCAAACCGTTGCCGTGGCGGCGCGAAGAGGTGACGGCGGCATGGCTCACCGAGACTCTCCAGAACAAATATCACGACGTGGTCGCAGAGCATCTGGAGCACGTGGAATTCATCGACAGCCATACCGCCAAGATTCGCATGACCGTGGGATGGAACGCGGCGGGGCGGGCGGCGGGGCTGCCGGAACGGCTGTGTCTTAAATCGAATTTTCTCCGCGACTATAATGACGTCGATATGGGGGTTGAGTAGCAACGGAACAGAAAACCTACATAAGGCGCGGCTTCAGGCATCGTCGATGCCCGTGACGCTGGGATCACGGAGCGGCCGCAGCTCGCCGCGCGCGACCATGTCGGGGATGGTGAAGGCGTAGCGCCCGAGCATGTTGATGTGTTGGGAGCCGAGCGGCGAGAGGCGCGCGACGTCCTCGTCGAGGATCACATGACCTTCGGTGCGGAGCTGGTTGAGCGCGGCGTCGATGTAGATCGTGTTCCAGAGCACGACCAGATTTACGACGAGCCCAAGCGCGCCGAGTTGATCTTCTTGCCCTTCGCGGTAACGCTGACGAAGCTCACCGCGCTTGCCGTGGAATACGGTGCGGGCGAGCTGGTGACGGCTCTCGCCCCGGTTGAGCTGGACCAGGATGCGTCGCCGGTAGGTTTCGTCATCGATGAACCGCAGCATGTAGAGCGACTTGATGAGGCGGCCAAGTTCCTGGAGCGCGCGCGCTAGCTTGGTCGGGCGATCGTTGGTCTGAAGGACACGGGTGAGCCCAGTCGCGCGCACGACGCCGAGTTTCAGCGATCCGGCCAGGCGCAGCAGGTCATCCCAGTGCTCGACGATCAGCTTGGTGTTGATCCTGTTCGACGCGAGGTCGTCCAGCACACCGTAATCGGCCTTTCCATCGACACGCCAGAACCGCGCGCCGCCGATATCGGCGATGCGCGGCGAGAACTGGAGCCCGAGGAGGTAGAAAACGCCGAAAATCGTGTCGGTATAGCCGGCCGTATCGGTCATGATTTCGCTTGGCCGCAATTCGGTTTCCTGGTCGAGCACGACCGCCAGCAGATGGAGGCTGTCGCGCAACGTACCGGGGACCGTCACGGCATTCAGCCCGGAAAAACGGTCGGAAACCAGATTGTACCAGGTGACGCCGCGTTCGCGCCCGAAATAGCGCGGGTTCGGGCCGGCGTGGATCGTGCGGACCGGCACGGTGAATCGCAGCCCATCGGCCGAGGCGACCTCGCCGCCGCCCCAGGCACGGGTCAGTGGAATCCTGTTATGCGCGGCGACCAGTAGCGCGTTGGCCGCCGTCAGCGTTTCGGCCCGCATGAAGTTCTGCTTCACCCAGCTCAGCCGCGACCGGCGCAAGGCGGGGACCTCCGAGCGGACAAGCGGCTCGAACCCGGTATTGGTTGCCTCCGCGACAAGCACTGCACAGATCGTGGTCGCTATATCCTCAGCGCGCGCATTGCCCTCACTGGCATGAGTGAACGCTGCCCCGAACCCCGTTCGCGCGTGCATCTCCAGGATCAGCTCGGGGAGATCGAGCCGCGGCAGTCGCGCATCGATCGCATTATGCAGGTTGGTGAGGCTCAATGGCTCGTCGATCTTATCGAGCGGTGCGATTGATAGGTCGGCGGCGCTCGCGGTCTTCGTAATTGTCACCGCATCGTTGTCCGGCACGCGCGCGGCTGTTTCGCGGTAGGCAAGATCGAGCCGCGCCGAAAGTTTGGCGATTTCCTCGTCGCCAGCGACCGCCACGCCGACCGTGCGGCATACCGTCGGTCGCGCCGCCTCCCAGCCAGCTCCCGTCAGTAGGCCCTTGCGAGGATCGGCATAGCGAAGTGAGCGAACGGGAAAGACGTCGCGGCGACGGATGGCGCGGCGTAGTCGGTCGAGCGTACAAAGCCGGTATCCGATCAGATCGAATGCACCGTCCGCGGTCTTCAGCTGGCGGGCCCAGGCCTTGGGTACGAAAGATGTTGGTACCGGTCCACGGCGCTTTTCACCCTGGTGAACTCTCCGCAGGTGATCGACCGCGTCCAACAGCGGCTGCCCCGCTGGCGCCGCCGCAAGATCGAGCCCAGCAAGCATCTTCGGCAGATAGCGCATCGTGCCAGTCTGCTGGCGCAACTCGACGAAGTAGCTCTCGTCGGTCGGCCGGGCGAGCAGGTTCACCTGCGCGACGGCCTCGGTCAGCGCTGCCCGGTCGACGAGCGCGAACACGGCTGCGCGGACCTCGGTGTCGCCGATACTGTCATCGAGCAGCACCGCCCCGACATCGCGAAGCCGGAGCGATGCGGCGTCGAGATCGCGCAGTGAGCGCATCCGCGCCTCCTTGGCGTTGATGCGCGCATTGGAGGGCTCTGTTGCAAAAATCGTGAAGCTTGAGCATGCTTGGCGGAGATTGGACGGA
>JAZJZH010000033.1:0-37466 GCA_040389985.1 Pseudomonadota bacterium | reverse complement strand
GGCAATCATCCCGGCGAATGCCCGGCATGCAAGGCGGCCGTCAGACCCCGCTTACCTTCCGGATGCTTGGACCGAATGAGATCAGGCTTTCGGCTGACTTCCGCCCATTCCGACGTCTCGCCATTGCGCCGCGCATTTTCATATTCTGTCGGGACCCGCTGGAGAGCGACCTTCGCGCCTTCAGGGTCTTCATAGTTGAGAGCAATGACGGCCTGACGCAGGTCTTCATACTCTTTTGACAAGCGCGAAGTCGGTCGATCCAGAACGAAGACCTTCTGGGCTAGAACATCGAAGCTGCTATAGTGTCGAAGCGTCGTCAGAGGCCGCGAGTATCCGGCGGGCTGCGATCCGGCCTGCATCAATGTCAGACAGAATGACACTGCGTCCTGCGTGACGTGCGATCGAGGCGGCCAGCCTGTCGAGTTCGCCACTCGCGGACAGCACATCCTTGCGGCCCAGAGCCTTGATCGTGCGCTGGCGGACGGTTTTGCCCTCGCGCACGCTCTCGACCAGGTAGAGATAGCGGTGCCCGCGCGCGACTCGTTCGACGACATACATGGGCAGGTTGTTACTGCCTGCACCCGTAAAAATAAACCAAGCCGCCAGTCACAGGCAAAATGTTGTTAGCACACCCGATTTTGTCACCAAATCCACGCCCAGCAATATCAGATACTTACCAGCTCACGTTCTCTGCGTGTTCCGCTGGCACTGTTCAACTTGGGTTAGAGCGTGCCAGACGCTTGGAACTCCAGAATTTCTGGACAGAGGCTTGTCTTGCGGGCGCTAAGTGTTGTGGAAAAATGCGAGACTGTCCCCTAGCAGTCGGCACGCCTGAACCGCCGTCAGCTCATATGATATCAGCGACAAGAAAGGCCGTGCAGCGGCTCATTGTGCATCACATCAAAGCACCCTGAATGAAAGGTTCGGGAGAATTTGCACTGTTGCAGCTGACTGAACCACTTTAGTCTGCCACATTAACGATCGACAGCTTCTGGATGATAAGCTTCGCAACTGAAAGTTCGGAATCAGGGCGGCTTCAGCGGTCGCGGCTACCCATCCTCAGTGTCTACTTTCCACGCTCCAACGCCCAGAAGCTGCCAGTCGCGAAAGTCCCATTTTTGCCAGAAAGCAGGCCGACATTTCACCCCGATAGAGGCATCAGATCAGCCTGCCAGATTGCGTCATCAATTGGTCATCGCCTGTGCCGGTCGATCAGTTTGCGCAGACTATCGACGGGAATAAGCGTCGATGCGCCAATCTTGACGATGTCGATATCGCCGGACTGGATCAGTTCGTAAAGTTTCGAGCGCCCGATCCCGGTCATTCTGATCGCCGCTGGAATACGAACGGTGAGCGGTTCGGGCTGGGTGCCGATTGGGTCCGGCGGGTCTTCGGACATTTGCGCGACCACACCACGACGGGTCTTGATTACATGTACCATGTTGCTGTTCCTTGAAGCTGGAAAATGTCAGGCCGGAGTGGCCGGTCTGCTGGGACCGTCGGGCCTGCTGACCGTGTGAATGCTAACCCCGATCAGGGGCAGAGTGCGTCGAGCCTCGTCACCCTGTCGGCGGTCCGGCTCTGGATTGGGCGCCGAGGGCATATCGCCGTGGCCTGCCAATTCATCGACCTTCGTCTCGGTCCGGTCATCGGGTGGCGTCGCCTCATCGCTCGTGCCGACCGCGCCCTCCACCTGTCCATTCAGCCTGACGGTCGGGGCATGCCGCTCGACAAAACCGGGCTGGATGCTGTCCGCCTTGAGATAGCGATCCCTGAACCGGATGACCGGAAGATCGCGACCGAACCGCAAATAGCCGGTGAGGTTGGGCAGATTCATGACTTCGGTCGGCAGGACCAGCGGCCGGGTCACCTGCACCCGCGAGAGGTTGACCCCGTCGCGCATATCATTGACGCCGTAGGACATGCCCTCATTGGCTTCGACCTGCTCGACCTGACCGAGATTTTCGGAGATCAGCCGCGCCGTGCCCCGGTCATTGGCCCGCAACGCCACCCAGGTAGAACAATAGCCGGTAATGGCGGCGGCCTCCTGCGCACCATAGGTCGCCTCCAATTGGGGATAGCTCTGGAACCCCAATATGCCACAGCCGCCATATTTGCGGGCACGGGCAAGAAAGTCACCAAGCGAGGGCAGCTTGTGTAGCGAAGGCAATTCATCGATGACGCAATAGAGCCGCCGTTTGCGGTCCGGTGCCATGCTCATGATCGCGGATATGGCGATGTCGAGCCAGACCGTGATGAGGGGGCGCAGCGTAGGGAGCTGATCGGTTTTGACGGTGATGAACAGCCAGCTGTCATCCTTCTCGTCCGTCACCCAGTCGCGGATCGAAAGCCCGGTCTGCGTGTCGTCGAGATAGGCGAAGCTGCGCAGCATCGAGGCCAGTTCTGCCTGGATACCGGCAGAGGTGCGCTCTCCCTCGACCGACACGAAGGCCGCCCCATTGGTGCCCGCAACAAAGGCGGCAAGGGATTTAAGGTCGGAGCGCACAAGTACGTCGAGCATGACCGACACCAGCATCCGCCCTTCCGTCACCAGCTTGCGCATCACCGCAACCATGGTGCCGCGCGCGGCCCGCGCCCAGAATGGATCCTTGCCCTGTTCGGGGATAGTGGACTCGGCCATCTGGTCATAATGATAGTCGCGCGGCACGTCGGCCCATGGCGTCCAGGCGTGCGATCGCGTGTCGAGCGGATTGAGGATGATGTCCTTGCCCGGCCGGTAGAAACGCTCCACGAATGTACCGGCGGTATCATAGACGATCGCCCGCTTGCTCTGCGCCCGGATGCCGCTCAGCATCTCGTTGAGGATATTGGTCTTGCCCGTGCCGGGCGCACCGCTCACCAATATATGCTCGGCCTCGAAGGCGGCCGGGATACGCACCTTGCCGACACGCAGCGGTCCCTTGCGCTGCCAGAAAAGCTGACGGCGCAGGTCATTCTGTTTGGCGAGCCGTGCCCCGCGCAGATATTCATTGGAGCCAAGACCGCGCCCCGTGCGGGTGAAGGTGAACCAGGCGATCAGCAGCATGACGAGGGTCACGCCGCCCGAGACAAGCGCACCCCAGATCGCATGATGTTCAAGTGCGGCCAGCGCCTTGTGTGCGACCCCTGATCCAATCAGCGCGTCCCCGCTGGTCCAGTAGGTCTGGCCCTGCGGCGTTGCAAACAGGAGGGGGGCGTCTCCTGGCATATTGCCGCGCATCGTCGCCTCCGCCATCTTGCGCAGCACATAGCGTTCATAGGCGGTAAGCGCCTCGAGGATGTACCAGATAATGCCCGTCATCCAGATGACGAGCCCGGCCATGACGGTCTGGAAGAAGACCTGCGTGGTCATCCGGACATTATGGACAATGGCCTGGCCGCCCCGTGTCCAGGAGCCAAGCGTGTCGTTGCGGAAGATGCTCATTGCGCGTCTCCCGTCCCGACATCGACCCGCCCGACTTGCGCGAGCGGGTCTTTTGCCGGATCGAGCAGGCCCCGCTCGCGCAGGAGATGGCGGGCGTCGGCCATGCCGCGTTCGGCCATCTGGGGCGAGATGTGCGCGGCGAGCGCGGCGAGGATGGCAAAGCTCTGGATGGTGACGCTGAGCAGTTCATCCTGGCTGCTATGGACATAGCGGTTTCCAGGATAGGCGGCCTCCTCGATGAGGGGCCGCACAAATTCCGACATGGAGAGATTGGCACCGGAGGCGCGAATGCGCAGCCTTCGATGCAGGGCCTCGTCGACTTTTATCGAGAGTGTTCGCATATTTGAGCACACCTTTTTCAAGGCCTGCCCGCCACGGACGACATATAGCACAGGATGGAAAGCTGCGCACCTGTGTGGCCATCATCATCATGGTGCAGTAAATGCGATACAAGGCGGGGAGCCGTCGACGACGCCTGTGTCCGCCAGGATATGACCGGTATGACGCCCGCAATATCATTCTATTACAAGGACATATCGCATTTTACCCGCGCCGCCGGTCACACCGGTGTGACGCACAAACGTCCACGGTATGACCGGTATTACCGGATAAACCATTGTTATTGCTATATTTTATGGCGCAGCACCCGTGCGTACGGTGCATTACAATTTGCCCACAGGGCATGCGTCCCGACTTCGCATGAGCCTGCGAATGCGCCCGCATGAAAATCGCATCGGGCGGCCCCAACCGCCGGTCGAATCAGGTGATTCTACCCAACGCAGCGAATCGGTGTCTGCGCCCCTACCGGGCCTTGAATTGCCCACCGCCCCGCCGCGGTTATGGATCCCTGCATGTCCTGGGGATCGGCTATCCCACTCGCACTATTGTCTGTCGCCCGGCAATGTCGCCAATCGCTGCCGGACATGAAAATGGCGCCGATCCATGGGGAAAGGATCGGCGCCGGGGGGTATGATCAGAAGCGGGCCAGTCCTGATTTCGATCCATGCCCATTGCACATGCCTATGCCCGCCATGACACAGGGCGATCTAGCCGGTACAGCGCCGACTCTATTCTGGAGAGAGCATCATGCTGGCCGCGCGTACCTACAGCATTTCGATCGATCGCAACTGGCAGGACCTGTATGAGGCGATCTGGCGGCCCGAAATTTTCCCCAAATGGGCATCGGGCCTCACCGAATCCGATCTTCGCCGAGGTGGAACCGGGTGGATCGCCGATGGCCCGGAAGGTCCGGTCACGATCCGCTTCACGCCCCATAATGACTATGGGGTGATGGACCATGTGGTCGAGACAGAGGATGGACGGCATGTCCATATTCCCCTGCGCGTCATCGCCAATGGCGATGGGGCAGAGGTCATGCTGACTCTGTTTCGGCAGCCCGGCATGACCGACGAGGATTTTGCGCGCGACGCCAAATGGATCACCCGCGATCTGCGAGCACTCAAGACCTATGTGATGGACTGAGCGCTGCTTCTAGTTCCGCGATCCGGGCACTGCACAGCGCTCCCACCGTCGCTTGCAGCATTGCGACCCGCTCGGCCAGCCAGTCCAGTTCCTCGGTGGTGATGACATATTCGCGGGAATAGCGCGCCTTGATATAGGCTTCGCGCAACAGATTATAGGCGCGTTTTTCGAACTTGCTGTCGGTCGGCCATATGGCGCGCAACCGGGGTTCGAGCTGTTCGGTCTGCGCCCGCAACCGGTTCAGATTATGGGTCTTCGGGCTGTACAGGGTCCGCACAAGAAAGATGCAGTGGTAAAGGCGCTCGGTGGCCTGATGCAGCTCAAACGCCGCCTTCTTAAGACGTCCCTTTTCGAGATTGCTCCTGCCATCGTCCACAAACTCAGAGGCGCTCTCGAACCATTCCTCGAAATAGTCCCGCGTCTCCTTGAGCGCTTCCCCTGCTGATAGCCGTTTCGGCTCCACGAACGGATGGCCTGGTTCCTCGTGCAGCAGGATGCCGTCGCGCAATATGTCCATGAAGAAGTAGCGCCCAAGGCGCAGCTTCTCGTTCACATCGTCAAGGCTGTGATAGACCAGCCCGACCGGGGTGCGCAGTGCCTTGCCCTCGGCCAGTTCCTGCAGCAGCCGCTCATCGGTCTTCGCCCAGAATTCCGCAATGTCGGTCAGGTCTTCATGATCGACGATGACGAGAATGTCATAGTCGGAAAAATAGCGCCCCACCGGATCCTCGACCCAGTCGCCGCGCGCATAGCTGCCAAACAGGATGATCTTGAGAATCTGTCCATTGCGAAAGCGGGGCTGGGTGCGATGGCGGATGGCCTGCGCAAAGCCCTCCCTGACGATATCGACGACATGACCAAGCTCCCGACGCTTGGCGTCGGGCAATTTTATGTCTGGGTCGTCGAGCCTCTTCATGATGCCGCGCAGAATCGCGGCAAATCATCGCCTTGCCAAGCCCTGAAAGCGGGCAAGGCGATTTAGCATCCTATTGCATTTCCCGCGCGATGATCCGGATGGCCATGAGCATGTGGCCCTGCACCTGTTCGAGCGACATGCCCTCCCTTTGCGCAATCTCGACATAGCTCAGCCCCTCCACCTGACTGGCGAAAAAGACCCTATAGGCTTTGTGCGGCAGTTTCTCGATTGCCGCCAGCGCCTTGGCCTGTTGGGCATTATCGGGCGTCGTCATCATCGCCTCCTGTGTCGCTGACGAAGTTCAGCAGATAGTCGGCGGCCTTGCTGGCCTGACTGGCGGCGCGAAAGATTGCTCTGCTATCTTCGCGCAGGACAGACAGCCATGCGCCCAGATAATCGGCATGGCGCACGGTCGGTACGATGCCGAGTTCCGCACACAGGAAGGCGCTGGCCATTTCGGCGATCAGTTCCTCGCGCGCATAGGCGGGGCTACCAAAGCCGCTGTCGGGCAGGCGATCCAGCCGCAAGCGATGTCCGGTCCAGTGCCCCAGCTCATGCAGTGCAGTGCGATACCAGTTGATGGGTTCATGAAAATGTTCGGGCCGGGGCACACGGATATAGTCGTCCTGCGGGGCATAATAGGCCTCGCCGCCGCCGATACGGATATCCGCGCCGCTCGCCACGATGACCGCCTCCGCGCGGGGCACGGAAATGGCCGGGTTCCATGTCGCAACGGGATCAGTCGATGGCGCAACGTCCAGTCCCTCGCACTGGTCGATGTTGAAGACGGTAAAGCGCTTCAAAAAGGCAATCTGTCGCGGTTCGCCATCCGGTCCGATGCGTACAGTGTCGCCATCCTTGGGTGTGAACCGGTCAGCATAGCAGACGGTCGTGCCCTGCTCCCCCTTGCGCACATTGCCGCCCAATGCCTGCGCCTGTCGGTAGGTAAGCCAACGCTGCGAACCATAGCCCTGTTCGAACAACCGATGCCACAGGATCAGCACGTTGATGCCCGAATAGCGCCTGCCGGTCCCGCCGTTGCGCGGCAAGCCAAGCGCCGCCTTGCCATTATCCCATGGCCGCACCCATGGCAGGGTGCCTTCCTCCAGTTGGGCAATGATCCGGTCGGTCACCTCGCTATAGAGGGTCGCGCCGACGCGCGTGGTCTTGTCCTGATATCCCATGACCTTTCTCCTTCCCGCATCGCACCGGCCGCCGGAGTGGCGGGGGTGGGCGGCAGGAGCGAACCGGCAGGCTCCCCGACAGAGGCGGGCCGCACCCGCAAGGGCCGCAACGGATGTGGAGGAGTTGGAGCGAAGCCCGACTTGCGGCACGCCGCGGGGGGACTAGAGGGTAGCGACGCCCACCCCCGCCGCGCCGACAGGCCGATCAGACAATGATCCAACGTCATCGCGCCTATTGCGCGGTGTCCGTAGCGAGGCCCTTCGCGCTGCCTTTCGCAGCGCTCCGCATCCCCCAGAAATTGCTGCAAGCAACCATGCCGGGCGGCGAAGCCGACCGGCGCAAATTTCCGCGCAGCCCTGTCCATGGGCAATGATGCAACAAGCAGGCGACGCTTCCGCGCCGCCTGCCCTATCAATCATGCTGCCTGCGGGACCGGTTCGCCCTCGCTGGCGATCACCTCTTCATCGCTGGTGTCTGTCGCGTCGGCGGCACCCTCTTCCGGCTCCCCCTCATCCTGTGGCTCGATAAACGGCGCAACCGCCTCCCACCGCTCGACGCTGCCAACGCCGCCCCGCTGCGTGTAGGATGATGGCGGAAAGGCCATCCAGTGTGGCACCCAGCCGTCCCGCTTCTCCCGGCCATTGGTCCCGGCAAGACAGTCCCGCACGATCTGCCGCTGGACCTTGCCCGTTGCACCGCCATTGCCGGTTGCCACTTCCTTGCCTGCCACATCGGCGAGAATATGCCCCATCACCTCCCGGTCGCGGACAAGATCGAGCAAAGCGTCATCGGCCTGCCAGCATGACGCCATGTCCACGTCCATCTGGACGCCCAGCAATTCGACCAGCGCCGACCCGGCTTCCAGCGTTTCGCCCATGACAATCGCAAGGATGCCCAGCACCATGGCGTCATCAAGGTCGAGCAGCCGCAGATAGAGCGGGACCAGCTCCCTGTCATAGGCATGGCCGGTAACGGTCGGCGTGTCGGGATCAAGACCAAGCAGATCGAGCGCGATCCGCCGTTCCTTGTCGAAGGCCGCTTCCGACGCGCAATTCTCGACGCTCTCCGTGATCGCATCGTTCGCCCCCCGCTGCGAAGCGACATCGATCCGCCAGAGCGACGACCCGGCAATGGCATGGGCGACCATGAGCCGCAAAGCAATGGCAGGGGCCGTCCCGACCTTCGCGCGCACGGCGGCGTGACGATGGAGATCGACATAGCTGGCCAGCGGCGCAGAGAGTTCGGGCCGAACCGCCTTTTCGACGCTGCCGCCCTGTTCCAGCCTGCGCGCCTCCTTGAGGGTGAGATAGCCTTCATGAAAGCTGACGTCGCCGCCATGGCCGATGCTGACATAGACCCGCCCGCCCTTGGCCTTGGGGCACCGCTCATGCTCCCACGAATGAAAGGCCTCGCCTCGCGCCATGACGGCAACATCCTGCCATCCGGCATCACGCAGTGCCTCGACACGCTCGGCAATCGCCGCCTCCTGCATCTGCCAGAAGAGGTCGGCGTCGGCGAAATAGCTATGATCGCCGAACAGGTCCGCTACGATCCCGCCCTTATAGTCTGCCGGATCGAAGAGCGCCTTTTCGGTCGCAATGGCGCTGCCGCCCAGCAGCCACGCCTTCACATAATGGCCCATGGGCGGACGCGCGTCCTCATCGTCCAGCAGCGCCAGCCATTCGCGCTGCCGCGCCTTCGATGCTAGAGTCAGATGCCGCACCGTCACGGCATCGATCGTATCGCTGCGATAGAGGTTGCGGATGCGGGGCAGCAGATTACCCAAGGCCAGCGTCCGCTTCACCTGCAAGGCGGTCAAACCAAAGGTCAGCGAAATATCCTCGGGCGACCGGCCTTCCTTGACCAGTCGCGTGAACGTCTCCCACCGCGTCACCTCATCGGGATCAAGCCGGGCGATATTCTCGATAAGCGATGCCTCCAGCGCCGCCGCATCGTCGCCCGCCTCCATGATCGCGCAGGGCAGCGGCTCGACGCTTCCCTCCTCCTGCGCCACGATCAGCGCGGCATGATAACGCCGCTTGCCCGCGACAATCTCATAGGTGGTGGGGCTGCCATTCTGACGCACAATCAGCGGCACCAGCACACCCCGCGCCCGAATGGACGGAAGGATGTTGGTGAGGTCCGGCACCTTCTTCACGCCGCGCATGTTCGCAGGCGAAACCGAAAGGCAGGCAATGTCGATATGCTTGAGTTCCATCTTCCTTACTCCTTGCCAAACACCGGCCCCGGAAAGCGGGGTGGGCGGCAAGAGCGCACCGGCAGGCCCGGACAAGCGGCGGGCTGCATCCGAAGGGCCGCAACGCAAGTGAAGGAGCCGCGCCACCGGCCGGCTTGCCGCCCGCCGCGACGGGCCTAGAGGGAAGCGACGCCCACACCGCTTGGCCGGGACCGGCCCACGCCATCGCCCCAAGCGATGTCCGCCAGTGATCCGCTAAGGATCGCGCGTCAGCGATCAAAACCCGCAAGGGCCGAGACAGGCCAAGCTGGCTCGGTGGAGCGGAAGCGGAATAGAGCGCGGCCCGAAGGGGACGCCCAGACAGCCCCCAAGCAAAACAGCTATCCCTTGCCTGCTCCCCACAAGACAGGCCATGGTCCATACGGCGGTAGACACCGCAACTGGGGGATAACAAGGCCATGGCCTTTGGCGTTTTCATTCACCGATCAGACTCGATCTACGACGACAGCCCGGCCGAACGCTATCAGTTCCCCGCCCAATATCTTGGCCGGGTCTCAGCCTGCATCCATGACTGGATCGTCTATTACGAACCTGTGAAGGTCAGCGGCACCCGCGGCTATTTTGCCATAGCCAAAGTCAGCCAGGTGATTCCCGACCCCCAGGCGCCGGGCATGTATATCGCCATGATCGAACCGGGCAGCTATCTTGAATTTGCAAACACCGTGCCCTTCAACGGTCCCGACGGCCTGGCAGAACGCGGCCTCCTTAACGAGGCCGGCAAGATTTCCGGTCGCGCCCAGGCAGCGGTCCGCCCCATCTCGACGGCTGACTTCAACCATCTTCTCGATCTCGGCCTGGACGAACGCGCCCCGCTCCTGCCGCGCGTCGATGATCTGACGCCGCCCCTCTTCCAGGACGAGGCCATGCCCTTCCTCGCCGAACAGGAACGCCGCCGCACGACAACACTCGTGTCCAGGATAGAGCGCGACCGCGTCTTCCGCCGTGTCGTGCTGCGCGCCTATGACGAGCGCTGCGCCATCACCGGGCTCAAGCTCATCAACGGCGGTGGCAGGGCCGAAGCGGAGGCTGCCCATATCCGGCCTGTCGAAGCCAATGGCCCCGACAGCGTCCAAAACGGTATCGCCCTGTCCGGCACCGTCCATTGGATGTTCGATCGGGGGCTTATCAGCCTCTCGGATGATCTGGACATCATGATCTCCCGTCAGGCCAATGACAGCGACAGCATCACGGGCCTTATCAACAAGAGCCGCCGTGCCACTCTTCCAATCCGCGCAGCAGACCGGCCACACCCCCATTTCCTGGCCTGGCACAGGGACAATGTCTTCAAGCTCTGAATGCCGAACGTGCCAAAGCAGGTTGCCCTCCCCAGCATAGCCAAGGATCATCCACCCATGGCCAGATACCGCCCCATCATATTGGAAGGCCTGCTGATGCGGGAGCGCCGCCAGCTTATCCTGCAGATGGCCGACGGTGGGCAATGGCGGCTTCTGGCCCTGGGCAGGCAAGAGCATCTTCTGGGTCGCCATGTACGCGTCGAGGGTGTGCGGGAAGACCATGATATTGTCGCCGTGGACAAGATCACCGCCAGATGACGGCGACAGCAGCGGGGGCACCGCAAGCAGGCCCTAATCACTCTCCCGCATGGCATGCGCAAAGCGTGCAGGTGAGACAATGCCGAACCCTGCTCGAGCCCATCAATGGCTCGGCGATCCTGACTCTGGAACAATCCAACCGCCTGTCGGTCTTACCAAGGGGACGATAGGACAGATATGATGCGCAACGCCCTTGCCCAGACAGCCGAACGTCGTCGAAGCCCACGCGAGACTGCCAACGTCCCATGCACGGTCAACTGGTCGGGCCTCTATGAGTTTGCCACGATCAGAAACATGTCGATCTACGGAGCGCAGCTCGACGGGTTCGAATTTCCGCCAGCCGGTACGGCCGTGACGATCGTCGTCAATCAGGTCGAAATCTGCGCGTCGATCATCTGGGCGGATGGCGAGACATGCGGCGTGCTGCTGGCACATGATGTCGATCCCGCAGCCTTCATTCGCGAACATTCCATCCGGCCGCTGGGGCATGAAGCGCCCTCAATCGGCACTATCACGCATATGAATGTCCTTGGCGCATGCTGAATGTGACGTCGCCGCACGCCCTGAGCTTCAGCTGGACCTCACAAGGCAGCTGAAGCAAAGATCCAAGCCGACAGCGCAACGTTCGACGTCCGACTAGGAAGAATGGGCAAAGTGCCTGCCAAAAATCGACCCCGTCAGCGAGCGACCGCTGACGAGGCCATCGCGGCTATTGATAGCCGCCTTCCTGTTCGCGCTTTTCCGCGGCATCCTTTTGGGCGTCCTCCAGTTCATCGGCGTCCTGCTCTTCCTCCTCGGCATCGACATCGACGTCGACATCCTCGTCGGTGCCGTCGGTGCCGGGTAAATCGTCCATGGACGTGCCCTTCATATCTGCCTGGTCATTTTCGCCTGGAATCTGTTCGGGGAACATGGCTCTCTCCTTTCAGCTATGAACTCAGCCAACCGGTGGGAGGCGAGCATGTTCCGTCCGGCTTTCGTCTGGGCCGCCACATGTCCGTCGACAGCGTGCAGGAAACCCAACTTGTTGTGTCGTCGACTGGATCATGGACAAATGACGCTGACACAGGAGCAGATTTCATGCTTCGCGGCGTCCATGCTTATCCGCAGCCATGGCGGCGAAGCAAAAATATAGGCCGACAGAAGAATTTCCGAGCTGGCCGCAATCGGTGATGACCAGGGCGTCGCGACGGGCAAGAAAATCGGCTGCTGCATCAATATGCTGAGCAGGACAGGACCATCAAATTAGCGTCGTCATTTGATGTTATGCCTGCGTAACACTATCTCGCGCCTGTCGCTGTCCGTCAAAAGGCTGGCGATCCTCCTATCCTCCCTTCAGGAGCAACAAAATGTCAGAACAGCTGGTCGCACAAGATATGCTTATCACCCTCACCGCCGACATCGTTGCGGCCCATGTCTCCAACAATAGTGTCAGCGTCGGCGATCTGCCGCAGCTGATCGCCAACGTGCATCAGGCTCTTAACGGCCTGGGCACGCAAGAGCCGGAAACGGCCAAGCTCGAGCCCGCCGTCCCGATCCGGGCCTCGGTGAAGCCCGACTATATCGTCTGCCTCGAAGACGGTAAGAAGCTCAAGATGCTCAAGCGTCACCTGATGACCCGTTATCAGATGACCCCGGATGACTATCGCGCCAAATGGGGCCTTCCCGCCGATTATCCGATGGTTGCGCCCAGCTATGCCGCCACCCGCAAGGAGCTGGCGCTCAAAATCGGCCTGGGCCGCAAGCCCAAGGCAGCGGTTGCCGTGCCTGCCGCAAAGGCGCCGGGCACCCGCACCCGCAAAGCCAAGGAACCCGAACTCGCCTGATCGAAACGCGAGGAAACCGAAATTTCACCATGGGGCGGCATCATGTCGCCCCATGTCGTTCAACAAGCCCTTCCGCGCCGTGCCCATCCGTGAAGGCGCTCACTATGCGGCGAGGAGGCGCAAGCGCCAGCGACGAAGGCTTGCTACCAAATTGGCTGGTGGAACATTGCTCGTCGCTGCCCTTGGGGGCGGGGCGTTCATGACGCGCGTTCACCATGAAACGCCCTCACAGAATCGCCCCGCACAAAAACACGGTGACGGATGGTCCTATCCCCATTGCGATGCTGCCCGCGCCGCAAGCGCTGCGCCTTTACGTGCGGGCGAACCTGGCTATGGTCCCCATCTGGACCGCGATGGCGACGGCATCGCCTGCGAACCCTATGTTGGGCAACGCTGAAAACGACGTCGGCTGCAACTGGCCGTCGGCCCTATTTGCCGGAACGGTCTGGGCGAATACCCTACACCCCCCTGGTCATTATCCGTAATGAGCCGGCACAGGACATGCGAAATTTAGCTAAAATGGATCGATAATTCGGGGCTTTAAACCGGCATATGATCCGGCATGAATATCGCACGATGCGGCCTATGATGCCGGGGCGAAGGCTCACGGCATCAGGGACTTCGTGGTAGTATTGGTCTATGAATCTAACAGGCTATCGCCCTGCCAGCAGCTTCCGAGTGGCATCATCCCGTACACCGGAAAACCAGCGGTCCAGCGCGGCGCTAAAAAGGTCACCACCGCCCGCCGATTCGAAAAGAGTAAGGGATGATCGCAGCTTCACGGCGTCTACTTCGCCAAACACCCCGGCCGCACTGTTGCCGAAGGGCAAAGCCTGTAGAGCTTGTACACATTCCCGCAGCCGCGCGCCGAGCGTGGTATGCTCCAAATATGCAACCGCCTCGTCCAGCGACGCGATAGCGTAATGCTGCGCGGTAGGACTGCGGCCCAGACCGGCAAGCTGCGGAAATATGAACCACATCCAATGGCTGGTTTTTCTGCCCCTGTGCAGTTCGGCCAGTGTAATGCCGTAGGCGTCACGCTGGGCCTCGATGAAACGCATCAGATTGTGGCATTCAGTAGTCATCCGGCTATGACGCTGTGGGGGCCAGGTCGTTCCCCATAACTGGAATGCGCCACCTATTGCCGTTTGATGGTCCTTGCCTCTCGCCGGAAAGCCGACGTTCAATGTACGACGGCCTCCGGGACAAGTACGGCAGTCGGCGCAGCAGAACGGTAACACCCATACTGGATGCCACGCCGGAACAGCTCTCAGTACTATCTGCACAACATAGCGGAAATGACTTAGCTCGGCACACGCTCGATTATTGGAGGCTCGCTATATAGTTCCAGTAGATGAAAGAGGGTCCCTACTTTTCGCCCGAAAATGATTCAATTGAAGCCTTGCCCAGCACTGCGCTATCAAAGTGCTGTGTCATAGTTTCCCTGAAGGCATTTACTACATTGTCCGGGGTGGTGGCATTTTCATGCTGAAAAAGAAGAGCGTCATGCATCGGAAGTAGCATCTCAACGTCCTCAATTTCATGAACTCTGAGGAGGGTCTTTTTAAATATCAGCGAACCTTCTCCTTGAACGATTTGGCTTATTGCCGATAAATTTTCCTTTCGTGTCGCATTTGCTCCCTCACGATAGAAACGGTTTCCGAAACTAGTCGACACGTACCCTGCCCCGTCGAATTGATCGAGGCATGACTTCTTCCATTTTTCATATATGCCAAACGACTTGAAGGCTTCCCTCACGACGGATCGTTCAAACCCGAAATTGGCACCGACGATTGGAAGATCATTCCTCTTCATCCCATAGGCATACGCTAAGAATAAAATTTTCGCTCCGCCCCTGGTGCCTTGCCCTCCAAGTTTCGCGATGCGGAAAGTCTCGTACATATCATCTTCCGCAAAGAGGGTATGAAGGACTGGATCATTCGACAGCGCTGCCATAATCCCAACTTCGAATTGGTCAAAATCGACATAGCAAAGCGATCTGTTCCGATCGGCGCAAATCACGTCGCGGTAACGTCTCGGCAGGCTCTGCAGAAAAGGTGAGCGAACAGAAATACGTGAGGTCCGTGAGCCTTGCGTGTCGATAATCGGAAAGACACGTCCACTCTTCACAGGCATGCTGTTTAGAACGTCTCGCGCGAGAGAGAGGCTTCTTGTAGTTTCTACTAACTCAGAATAGTCTTTCATTTGAGGGAGATAGTTCATTGAAAATTCTAGGCTGTATTTCTCCAAGTCTATATTAAGGCGTTTCGCATAGCGGGCGTCATCCTTATCTGAAGGAACTTCGAGCGGGATGTTAAATTTATCCGATATTAATTTTATAGATTCATAGTATTCATGCGCAATGGAACGCCGATGCTTTGAAATTTTTTCGCTATTAACTCGCAATCCTTTGCTTGATATCTCTGCACATAGTCTCGCGCATGGCACTTCAATGTCAAAAAATCTGTCGCGCTCTCCCTTAAGAATCGCTCTTCGGCAAAGCTCTATATAATACTCCAATAAAAGGTCATGAAATTCCTTCTGAACAGATTCCTTGACGTCAACCTCTTGGTAAATCATTTTTTTATATGAACTAAGCACATCCTTTCCACGCAAAAGAAAATTCGACATACGGTCAACGATGTCAAATTTTTCTCTTCTTCGTCTCGATCCGGGATCACGAGAAGAGAGGACACTTAATTCATCCAAGTCGACTATTTTTTTAGGAAGATCGTCGCACAATAGATAAAGATCGCGGGCGATCATCCAAAAATCATGGCAAATTATCAACCCATCATGTTCTACAACCTCAGCAGCCGAGACTTCCCGAAATCCGTTAAGATCTGTGATGAAGAAGCGAGATTTTTTTTCATCTGAGAAATTTCGGACATATGTGAACGTAGCTAAGGTCAAGAGTATTCCTTGATATCTTCATATAGGGCCGCAAAACTAGGACGCTCTCGCTTGGCAAGCGCCACACCATCTTCGCGGAAAGCCTTTTGTGATCGACGCAACGTGCCTAGCACTTTTTCAGGTACGCGATCGACTAAGGTTTTATGCTGGGCTGCAGAAAGACCGGCTGCAGCAATCAGGAAGTAGCGCTGGCTCTGATACGGCCAATCCTTGCTGAATTTGCCTAGTAACGCCTCAATAGGCTCTAAGAACTTGATTGACTGTAGCCATATCATAACACCCGATGCTTCGCCGCTCGTCGGATCATCGAGAAGTATTTCTTTAGCAATTGAGCGCAACGTTTCAGTGTCATGGCGTCTTCCGGCAAGCAAAATCCATAACTTGTGATTCTGCCAGTCATGTATACATACGTTTCTATTTTGTAAAAAACCTGCAATCTTATTTATAAATTCATCGCTTGGATTAAGAGCAACTATTAGTTTGCATATCTGATCTGAAGAAACTGCGTCTTCATTTAGAGAGTTAAAAGCATAATCTAATAGCTTTTCAGAATCATCGCTATCGACATCAAAGAGACCGGCTTCGATCAATTGGCTTAGTCGGTTCACAGCAAACCTAAACGTCCGTGATTGCGTTGTGCCCTCAGCAAGGCAATCCCGAAGAATTTTTATTATATATTCAATAGATCTAATAAAAACTCTTCGGCTACGCGATTTCCACATACTCTCAATAGCTATAACTATTTGATTTTGTGACGGAAAGAATTTCTCAATTAATTCTTTAGGACTATCCGTTCTAATAACAGCAGTCTTTGTGGCATTAATATTCATTCCAACATCTCGAAGGAGCGAAATTAATACCTGCAGGGATTTACGCGCATCATTCTCATTTTCGCATACGATGCGTATATCATCGACATATCTATAATAATCGTATCCTCTCCTCTGCATTTCAAAATCAACCGAACTAAGAAGTACATTGGAAAGAAATGAAGAGCAGTCTCTATTTTGAGGAAGGCCAAAATCTCCGGTTAGCGTCCATCGCTCGAAAAGTGTTTCAAGCAAGCGCGTCGCAGCCAGCATTTGCCCTTTCCTGATTCCATTTGCGTCAACCTGCTCTATTAAACATTTTAACGATCTTATTATTTGCTTTGAGGATACATTTTCAAAGAAGTTACTTATATCTGTTGCAGCAAGCGCACCATTATTCTCGATGAATCGGTACGTCAGGCCTTCATAGTCCAGCCATTTATTGATTTTATTTCGAAAAAGATACTTGTTATCTCCGCTGTCCCGATTGAATCGGTAACTTAAAACTCTGTGTGAAAGTGAGTGGTCGAGTTCAGGCAAGAGAAACGAGCAAATGGCCTGATAGACAAATCTATCAAAAAAGTCCGTTTCCAGAGAGTATCTCTCCGAGAAGTGTTTTTTGGGGATCGACCTTAACACCCTCCGATCGCCAATATAAATACCGCCCCACGTGTTTAGTGAGTTAAAAATAACAGTAGTGATATAATCTTGGTTAGAGAAAATATCTTCGTACGCTAACGCATCACTATACCAGTCGTCGCGCATGTCCTGCTGGAGCTGTGAAAGGACGGCCGGAAGGTCCACGGGAAACCCGAAAACTTGTCCAGTAGAAAACAGCTCTTTCTTCGCGTCTAGATCCAATTGTGCCCCCTAACCGCCAGCCAAATTTCTCATAACTCTCAAACCATAAATACGGAGTGTGCAGTTTGGAAATTGAACCGTTCTGAGCTTGGCAGAGGATGATGGTGGTGAACAGTGCGCTGAGCTGACCCTCCGGCGCGAACGACTGCTCGCGCGAGAAATTTGGCCGCAGGATCGGACTGAAACTGCGGGGCTTATTATAAGGCATCGCGCGCCGGCGGCAGCTATCTCCGTATCGCTTCCCCAACCGGACATTCGCCTATCGGCCAGAATTGGCCTTGAGAGCCTTGGCCAACACAAACAATCCGAGATGGGGGCGGCAAAAAGGAACCATCACACGGGCAGCGAGTCCACAATTAATGGCAACACCTACAATTATCGAAATCCCGCATAATCTCGGTCGCGACGAAGCAAGGCGCCGCATGGCCGCGGGTATAGGCAAGCTGGCCTCCCATATCCCAGGCGGCGCGCCCACCGTCACCCACAGCTGGCCCAGCCAGGATCAATTATCGCTGACCGTCGCGACCATGGGCGTCGAAGTGCCCTGCACGGTAGATGCTGAAGACGCTCGCCTGCGGGTGACCTTGCAATTGCCGGCCATGCTCAGTCTCATGTCTGGACCGATTAAAGCGATCGTTCAAAAACAAGGTGAGCGGCTGCTGCTCGACAAAAAGCCCGATCAAACGGCCTGACCCGTGCAGCGGCCGGGTCACGCCGACGTCAGCCTTCATCACGCCTTTCGCTGCCGCGCGTATAGCAGCGCCGCGACAATAGCGGCGGAACCGATCCCAACCGCGGCACCCAGGATTTTCGCTGGACCGGACATCTTGGCGTCCTGTTCGCCCTCTCTCGCATCGGTCGAAAGCTCTTCTGCCTGTATGCTTTCGGCATGTGGTGCTGGGTGTGCGGGATAGGGTGCCGTGCTACCTGGGGGCACGGAAGGCCGATATGTCATATATTCTCTCCTTGGACGGATCGAACGCGCCGATGACGGCGCGGTTGCGCTCGAACCCAGATGATCGGGCAACAGGCACGTCAAACAAGACAGCCTGCACCGGCGGCGGCCCGATCTCGTCGTTGGAACGCGAGGTCGGACCGCCCCTGATCCTTATCTCCGTCCTTTCAAACTACGCCATAAAGTCGCGATGCTGGTCAGCACCGCCGCGATGCCAAGTAGAAATGATCCATCGATTATCACCATTGCCGACTCCTTTCCTGCCCTATATGTTCTCTATATGTTCTCATGTAGGAAAGAGGGATTTTGCGATGTGCGTTTCGATCACCCCAATTCCAGATAGCGTACGCCTGCGGGTGTCTGGCGATGTTGAGACCGTGCTGACGGTGCCCTATGACGAAGATGAGCGGTTTCTGGTAGGTTTGAGCGATGGCACTTTGCTCATGGGCTATTATGATGAAGCCATGCAGTGTCGGTGGGAGGTAGCGCGCGACGGCGCTGGCATTGTCCGATTCGACGGCAATGCTGCCCGGGTCGAGTGGCGCGTCGAATGGCTTACTGTCGCGACGTTCGACGCGAATGTGGTAGAGCCCGGCTTGCCGCCTGCCGTACCGTTGTTTCCCGAGCTTGATCGTTGGGCGGCATGATGACAGCGAGATTAGAGACCAGCTGGGCTGATCCAGATGCTCCAGGTCCGTATGCGATGCCTTTTGCTGCTGATGATCAGGAAGCTCAGCGATGCCGCTCACAAGCGGTGATGGGGAGGAAGGCGGGTTCGCCATATCCGCCATAGACGTCGCTTAGCAGCCAGGCGCGTTCAGCGTCGCGGTCCTGCTCTGCGATGCTCCTCCACCAGAAGCGCATGGTGGCATCCCAGCGATATCCACGAGATTTGAGCCGGTCCTTGCCATCGAAAGGCGCGTCGATGGCGTTCACCCGGAAGGTCTGCTGTTCCGAGCAGGCGATCAGCTTTGCCAGGATCGTCTCTCCGTCCGGCAGACCGTGAGAGAGGAGGTACAGAAGCGCCAGGATGTCATTTTCGGCCCTGTGCCCTTCATAAAACCAGCCGCATTGCGAAACGAGATGGGCAAGGGCCCGCCCCTCGAATCCGAGCCCAAGCCAATCCAGCTCAGCCATCGAGCAGGCCCAGGGCTTGCCGGCGATGGCAGGCAAGCGACGATCCACGAACGGTCTGTCGAAGGCGGCATTGTGCGCGACGATAATGTCGGCGGAGGAGAGAATGTCGATAGCGACTGATTCGTCGATCTGCTGCTCCGCAACGTCCGCATCGGCAAGACCGGTCAGGCTGGTAATTTTCGGATCAATCGGCATGCCGGGATCTTCACGCCAGGCCCGGGGCACCCCGACCTGGATGATTCGTCCACGCTCATCGAACCGGAAACGCTGGATCGCCAGTTCGATGATCCGATCGGTCTCTCGGTCGAGCCCGGTCGTCTCCACATCAATCGCAACCCCGATACGGCTGGAGGCCTCAGGACTTGCTGCATGGAAATGGGTGACGGGGCCAAGGCGCCGCTGCACCCGATAATCTGGATGCATGCTGAGCAGGCGTGCCGCCTGCGCGTGGCGATCGCTTGCGGCGTCGTTCATCTGGCGGCGGCTCCGCTCATGCGCCCTCTACCACCCTGAACACAGCGCCGCTTCCCGCATCCCGAAGAAGATCGACCCGTTCGCCGTTCCAGTGATAATCGAGATGCCGACCCTGAACGGGGCTTGAGGCGCAATCCGGATAGAAAAGCGCGACGCATTCTCCCCCGGTCTGCCGGACGCTTGGATAGGCAATACCGTCCGAGCCTGACCGGCGCAGCGTCGCGGCGAGCTGCTGTGCTGCTTCGTAGCTGTCAGGATCGAGGCAAGGGCTCAATGCTCCTACATCCGCTCTGAGATCATGCAAATCGGCATCGACCTTCAGAATGATCTCCCGAAACCGCGATGTCCATCCGGCAGGCTCGGCCGTTCGGGCCATGAAGCTTGCATGATGATGGATCGTCTCGAACAGCGCTGTCTCATAGCTGCGCGCGACATAGAGTACGCCATGATGTCCGGCCGAGAACCGGCTTGGTCGATCGGGACTTACATGAGTGAATGACGCCATGAGATAGGAGGCGCCAACGCCGCCGACCCGTCGCGCGGGAGGGACAAGATCGATATTGCCAACCGACGTCATGATCCGCGGATTTGTCTTCTGCTCGGCGGAGATGAGGAGGGGCCAGTCTGCAGGGTCCGCAATGTCCTCGAACAGATCTATCGGAGGATAGATGCTGCGGATGATCCTGACCGCACCCTCCCAATGGACCCTGTTGACCGGCGGACCATCAGTCACCGTCACCAGCCGCCACGCTCCGCGTCCAAATAGCGCCGCACCCGCATGATGTCGGTCAATTCGCCGCCCAGCATGACGGACAGCGCGCTTGCGCCATCAAAGACGGCGTTGGGCGCCTTGATCCAGTCATAGCCGCGCTGCGGCTCCTCAAAGATGGTTCGCAAGGCCTTATGGATGCCCATGAGGTTGGACAAGCGCGCAAGGCCGTCACGCGAGATGCGGCCCGCCCCTTCAGCCTTCCATCGACGGAAGCTGCGCAAAGGCATATCGGTCAGCATAGCAGCCTGCTCGTCCGTGACGCCCCATTTGGCAAAAAGATTGAGGGCCGCACGAAACATCGCGCCGCCTTCATCCTGCGTGACCGGCTCAGGCCGGAACAGAGCTGGAACCGTCTCAATGGGTTGCAACATTGTCATAACGCATCTCCAATTGGCATTATATAGAGAAACGATGCCAAATGGCAATACCAGCATTCAGCGAGCCATTTCGCAGAAGCGCCGATTATGCGTTTAATCGCACCCAGCACGCTCTCTCACACCTGTCTCGATAGCGCCGTCCTAACCTCGCCTTGCTTACCCTTTCAGCCACCGGGAGCAGGCCAAACAGTCGTTCCAATATTGTATCATCTTCTCCCGCTGGTTCCACGCTCCTTGGACAAGCAGGTTTAACTCGGCACTCGACCATAACGGTGGTGCTTCCCTAGCTTCTGGCAGCGTCATCCAGATAGTCCGACCAGGCCTGCATCATCGCTACTCGCTCATCCCAATATTCTCCGCGCGCATAAGCGCGCCTAACCGCGTCCGCCTCAGCGTGCGCCAACTGGCGTTCGATTGCATCCGGATGCCACTTGCCCATCTCGTTGAGCAATGTGCTCGCCATGGCTCGAAAGCCGTGACTCGTCATTTCATCCCCTGAATAGCCCAACCGTCGAAGAGCGCCGTTCAGCGCATTCTCTGACATGGGCCGCTTTATGGACTGGAAGCCGGGAAACACATATTTACCCGTCCCGGTGACCTCCCTGATGGAAGACAGGACGGTAAGGGATTGCCGCGAAAGCGGGACGCGATGTGGGCGCCGCATCTTCATTTTTTCCGCAGGAATCGACCATAACGCCTTGTCGAAATCGATCTCCAACCATTCGGCATGGCGCAATTCGCCAGGACGAACAAAAACATGCGGAGCCAGCCGCAAGGCGGCTCTCGTCACCGCATGACCGTCAAACCCATCAATCGCACGCATCAGCGGCCCGACCTGCTGGCTGTTGGTGATGGCGGCCAAATGCTTCACCCTTGGTGTCGTCAAAGCGTCGCGAAGATTGGCGGACAGATCATGCTCTGCCCTCCCAGTTGCGATTGCGTAACGAAACACTCTGCCGCAGACGCTCCTCAGTCGTCTGGCAGTTTCATGTCGGCCTCGCCCTTCGACCTCCCGCAAGACAGCAAGGAGTTCCATACTCGTGATCTCGCTCATTTTGCGATCGCCCAGGCTGGGGTAGGCAAATTCGAGAAGCCATTTGATCTTGCCGATGGTGACATCCCCAAGTCCTTCCCGTTCTCGCTTGGCCAGCCACTCCTCGGCAACGGTGCGAAAACGAGTGGTCGCCTCGAAGGCTTCCTGGGCTTCAATTTCCTTTCGCATTGCGGTGGGATCCGAGCCGGCCGCCAAGAGCTTGCGGGCCTCCTCTCTTTTCTCTCGCGCCTCCGCTAAGGTGATCAATGGGAAGACGCCCATCGCCATCGTTTTGGCTTTGCCATCGAAGCGATAATTCATGCGCCAGTAGCGACCGCCTTGTGGCGTCACCAACAGATAGAGACCATGCCCGTCCGCGAGCTTGTAGGGCTTGTCTCTCGGCTTTGCCTTGGACAATGCGAGGGATGAAAGTGCCATGAGGGTATCTCCTGCGGCCCTGTTGGCCGATACCCGCAAAGATACCCTCAGCTACCCTGAATTCCCAAATCCACGAGCGGAAGCCGATGGACGCCAGACACAAAAAAACCGCTGAATTCAGCGGTTTTTTCGATCTCTGCGGACTGGTCCGGAAGAACAAATGGTGCCCAGAAGAGGACTCGAACCTCCACGACCTTGCGATCGCCAGCACCTGAAGCTGGTGCGTCTACCAATTCCGCCATCTGGGCACGGGGTAGGAGGGCGCCTCTAACCGGGTCCCCCAAAGCTGTCAACGCATTGTCTCCAATATTTTTCTCGCCATCGCAAAAAGCCGGTCTAAGGCGGCATCGTCATCGCAAGATCATGAAGGATGCTGACCGTGAACGATATTCCCGCCGGCCCGCCCGCGCTGTTCGCCCGCCCCGATGGGCTGCGCCTGGCCTATCGGCGGCAGGCCGGCATCGGACCGACGATCTTCTTCCTGCCCGGTTACATGTCCGACATGGAAGGCGGCAAGGCGGTCGCGCTGGAGCAGTGGGCCGCAGAGCAGGGCCGCGCGATGCTGCGGCTGGATTATGCCGGTTGCGGTGCCAGCGAGGGGCGGTTTGCGGACGGGACGCTGGCGAGTTGGCGCGACGACGTGCTGCTGCTGCTGGATGCACTGGTCGAGGGGCCGGTGGTGCTGGTCGGATCGTCCATGGGCGGCTGGCTGGCGCTGCTGGTGGCGCTGGCGCGGCCCGATCGGGTTGTGGGGCTGGTCGGCATCGCTGCCGCACCCGACTTTACCGAATGGGGCTTCACCGACGCGGACAAGGCGCTGCTGGCGACCGAGGGGCGGATCGAGGAGCCGTCGCCCTATAGCGAAGCCCCTTATGTGACGACACTGGCCTTCTGGCAGTCGGGTCAGGCGTTACGGCTGCTGGAGGGCGCAATCGCGATCGATTGCCCGGTGCGGCTGCTGCACGGCCAGCAGGACCGCGACGTGCCCTGGTATGTGGCGGTCAAAACGGCGGGACTGGTGCGTTCATCCGATGTGCAGACGCTGCTGATTAAGGACGGCGACCATCGTCTTTCCCGCGACGGCGACATCGCCCTGTTGATCCGCACCGTCGCCAGCCTGTTGGCCCAAACCGTGGACACACTCTAATGCATTTCCTCCTGCCACTCCTGCTCCAGGCCTATTCCCCCGAAACCGAGGCGGTGATGAATCGCAGCCGGAGGGAGAAACAGGAAGAGCGCGCCGCTGCGGCAGCGGCGGCGAATCCTGTTGCCCCGGCCCCGGCGCGCGAGGACGGCAAGGTGCCCATCCCCGCCAAATTTGCCGCGCCGTTTCAGGCATGCCTGGACCAGGCGATCGAATCGCCCGATGCCGGGATCGCCTTCGCGCAGAAATGGCGGATCGAGGGGGGCAGCTTCTATGCGCGTCACTGTATGGGCTTTGCCTATGCGCGCGCCGAGCGCTGGACGCCCGCCATCGTCGCGTTCGAGCAGGCGGCCGAGGAGGCCGAGCGCAGCGGCGAGATGGTGGAAGCGGCGCGGCTATGGGCGCAGGCTGGCAACGCCGCGATGGCCAGCGGCGACCTGCCCAAGGCGCGGGGCGATTTCGACGCGGCACTGGCGCGCGGATTGCCCGACGGGCTGGAAAAGGGCGAGGTCCATCTGGACCGGGCGCGGGCGCTGGTGGCGCTGAACGAGCCGAATGCGGCGCGCGATTCGCTGGACGTCGCGCTGGCGCAGGCACCCAAAGACCCGCTGGGCTGGCTGTTGTCGGCGACGCTGGCGCGCCGATCGGGCGAGATGAGCCTGGCGCAGGCGCATATTGCGCGGGCGGTGCAATTGTCGCCCGATGACGCCTCGGTGGCGCTGGAGGAGGGTAATATCGCCGTCCTGACCGATCACGAGGATATTGCGCGGGCGGCCTGGGCACGGGCGGTGAAGCTGGCCCCGGACAGCCCGTCCGGCAAGGCGGCGGCGGACAATCTGTCGCGGCTACCGACCGCCAAGGCGGTCAAGTAAAACGCCAGCAAGACTTTGTAACGGAACCGCTTTCGCCTTCGCCCCGTTCGCTCGTCCGTAGCGGGATTGCATGAAGGAGACAGCGAGTTGGACAGCTATTGGAAGAAAAGCGCAGCCATCGGTCTGCTGCTGGTTGGCGCGATGGCGACCACCGCCTGTTCGCGCGGCGCGACCCGAGGCGGCCTGATCGGCGGCGCGGGTGGCGCGGTCGTGGGCAGCGCCACCGGCCTTGGCACGGTTGAAGGTGCCGCGATCGGTGGCGCTGTCGGCGCAGTCATCGGCGACAAGGATGATCGCTGCTCACGTCGGGATCGCCGCCGGGGCCGGTGCTGAGAAAGCCCCTTATTTGAGGTAGAAGTCGACGGTCGTGACGACGCGCACCTTCTTATAAGGCGTGTCGCTCGATCCGTCGCCGCCTTCGCCATCGCGGGCGTCGATCGAGAAATAACCCTGGGTGGCGCTCTTGATGCCCCCTACCCCGGACCCTGCATCCTTGGCGAATTGTTCGGCGGCGGCGCGCGCGTCGCGGGTGGCGGCGGCGACCATGTCGGGCTTGACGTCATTCAGCTTGGTAAAGCTATATTTCATCCCCGACCCTTCCTGCAACGTCACGCCGCGGCGGACCAGGTCGAACTGCTGGGCGACCGCCTTTTGCGCGCTGGCGACGTCAGTCGTGCGGAGCAGCATCCGCTGTGTGATGGTGATGTTGTTGACGCCATTGTTGAGATATTGGTTCACCCCCGCGCCGGTCGGGGTCAACTCGCCAGGCTTAAAGCCCAGGCCATTGAAATAGGCTTGCAATTCCTTGGTGTTATTGTCGATCTCCGCCCGCACGGTGGGCAGGTCGAAGCCGGTGGCCGAATAGCTGATCGACCAAGTGGCGAGGTCCGCCGTCACATCCTTTTCCGCCAGTCCGCGCACCGTCACCGAGCGGTCCGCCGCCTTGGCCCGTTTCAGCCCGTCGCCCAGCAGATAACCGCCCGCGATCGTCCCGAACGCCAGCAACGCCGCACTGCCCAGCAAAATCTTGTCCCGCATTTCCAACGCCATTGTCCGCTTTCCTCTTCCGTCTGGTGATGCGCGACCTTATCTTGGGAGCATAGCTACAATCGCCGAGATGAACCGTTGCTTTATAGCGACGAACGGAGAAAGACTTGCCCAAATTCCTGCATAGCATGATCCGCGTCAGTGACGTCGACAAGACGGTCGCCTTTTTCAAGGTGCTTGGGTTGAAGGAGGTCAAGCGCTTCGACAGCGAGCAGGGTCGCTTCACCCTGGTCTATCTCGCCGCGCCGGGGGATGAGGATGCGCAGGTCGAACTGACCTACAATTGGCCGCCGGTCGATGGCAGCGCGGCTGAAGCCTATGATGGCGGGCGTAATTTTGGCCATATCGCCTACCAGGTCGAGAATATCTATGACACCTGCCAGCGGCTGATGGACGCGGGCGTGACGATCAACCGCCCGCCGCGCGACGGGCATATGGCCTTCGTGCGCACGCCCGACGATATTTCGATCGAACTGTTGCAGGACGGGCGGCTGGAGCCAGCCGAACCCTGGGCGTCGATGCCCAATATCGGGGTCTGGTGAGCGCCATGCTGGAGGTCGTCCGCATCCCCGTCCTGAACGACAATTATGTCTGGCTGCTGCATGACGCCACCAGCGGCGAGACGGTCGCGGTCGATCCGGCGGTGGCGGAGCCGGTGCTGGAGGCCGCCGCCGCGCGCGGCTGGATCATCGGCCAGATTTGGAACACCCATTGGCATGGGGACCATGTCGGCGGCAATGCGGCGATCAAGGCTGCGACGGGCTGCGTCATCACCGGCCCGGCGGCGGAGGCTGAGAAGATCGGGACGCTGGACCGGACGGTGGGCGAAGGCGACACCGTGCGGATCGGCGATCATGTCGCCACGGTGATGGCGGTGCCAGCGCATACGGCAGGGCATATCGCCTATCATCTGGCCGACGATCAGATCCTGTTCGTGGGCGACACGCTGTTCGCCATGGGCTGCGGCCGGCTGTTCGAAGGCACGGCCGCGCAGATGTTCGCCAACATGGCGCGCTTCGCCACGCTGCCGGACGATACGATCGTCTATTGCGCGCATGAATATACCCTTTCCAACGGCCGTTTCGCGCTGGGTGTGGAGCCTGGCAATGCGGCGTTGGCGCAGCGTGTCGCAGCGGTGGAGGCGGCGCGGGCGCGGGGTGAGGCCACCGTGCCGACCAGCATCGGGATCGAGCGGGAGACGAACATCTTCATGCGCGCGCGCGATGTGGCGCAACTGGCGGAACGGCGCGCGGCGAAGGACGCGGCCTGACGGTTTTTGCGCTATAGTGTCGTTCTACAGTCAAAGGATTGGAGAGTCGCGATGCGTGTGTGGATAGGAATGGCGCCGCTGCTGCTGGCGGCCTGCACCGGCAGCTATGAGCAGACACCGCTGACCGACAAGCAGGTGGCTAAACTTGACAAGGCGCTGGCTGGCAAGGTGGCGGGCGAGAAGGTCAGCTGCATCAATCGCGAGCCGCAGACCAACCTGACGGTCATCAGCAACAATGTGCTGCTTTATCGGGTCAGCCGCAGGTTGGTGTATAAGAATGAACTGATCGGCAGCTGCAACGGCCTGACCTATGGCGACACGATGATCGTGCGCAGCTATGGATCGCAAATGTGCCGGGGCGATTTCACCACGACCGCGAATTTGCAGACTGGTATCACGACCGGCGCCTGTGCATTGGGCGACTTCATCCCCTATCGCGCGCCCAAGCCATAAGACAAGTCAGTCGCCGATCGCCTTGGCCAGCGCGGTGCGGATGGCCATGAGCCGGGCCAGAAGGTCCGATGGATCGGACGGCGCAGCCTTGGCGAGGGGTATGGCGGGCGCATGGCCGTCGCCGTCCAGCAGCGCCTTTTGCGCGCCCTTGACGGTGAAGCCCTCAACATTGAGCAGCTGGTGGATGCGGCGCGCCAGCGCGACATCGGTGGGCCGATAATAGCGACGGTTGCCCGATCGCTGGAGCGGACGCAGCTGCGGAAAGCGCGTTTCCCAATAGCGCAATATATGTTGGGGAAGACCCAGCTCGCCGGCCAACTCGCTGATGGTCAGAAATGCACCCTCTGCCTTTTCCATGACAGCGATGTTGCACCCATAATTGTACGAACGTCAACTATGGTAAAGCAATGGTAATGCTGGAAAAGCGCTGAGCCGCAGTTTAAACCGCGGCGACCCGGTCCCGCATCGTCTGGCTGGCGCGGAAGGTGAGCACCCGGCGCGGTTCGATCGGCACTTCGACGCCGGTCTTGGGATTGCGGCCCATACGTTCCGTCTTGTCGCGCAGTACGAAGGTGCCGAAGCTGGAAATCTTCACATTTTCCCCGCGTTCGAGCGCGCCGGACATATGTTCAAGGATCGATTCGACCAGTGCGGCGGCTTCCGCCCGCGACAGGCCGACATGGCGGTTCACGCTCTCAGCCAGATCGGCCCGCGTCAAGGTTGCATTGCCGCTCATAGACCATCCCCACTTCTTCACCCCAGCGACCATCTTCGCGAATGATCTGTCTGAAATGTGATCGATTCGCAGCGCTTTGGCAAGCGCCGCCTATCCTGCGCGCAGTCCTAGAGCCGCAGGACGCACGCGCCCCAGGTGAAGCCGCCGCCCATCGCTTCCAGCACCACCAGGTCGCCTGGCTTGATCCGGCCGTCGCGCACCGCATAATCGAGCGCCAAAGGAACCGACGCCGCGGACGTATTGGCGTGGCGATCGACCGTCACCACCACCCGGTCGGGCGACAATTTGAGCTTGCGCGCGGTCGCGTCGAGGATGCGGGCATTGGCCTGATGCGGCACCAGCCAGTCAATCTCATCGGTGGACAGATTTGCGATCGCCATCACTTCCCTGAGCACCGAGGCGAGGTTGACGACGGCGTGGCGGAACACTTCCTGGCCCCGCATCCGCAGCTTGCCTACCGTCTGGGTCGTGGACGGGCCGCCATCGACATAGAGAAGCTGGTTGTGGCGGCCATCGGCATGGAGCTTGGCTGCCAGGATGCCGCGCTTGCCGTCCGCGCTTTCCTGCGCGCCCAGCACCACGGCGCCAGCGCCGTCGCCGAACAGGACGCAGGTGGTGCGGTCTTCCCAGTCGAGGATGCGGCTGAAGGTTTCCGCGCCGATCACCAGCGCGCGGTTGGCCGCGCCCGACCGGATCATGCTGTCGGCCACCGTTACGGCGTAAAGAAAGCCGGAACAGACCGCCGCGACGTCGAAGGCGACGCAATCGTCGATGCCGAGTGCCGCCTGCACCTTCGTCGCGGCGGCGGGAAATGTCTGGTCGGGGGTGGCCGTCGCCAGGATGATGAGGTCGATATCCTGCGCGGTGAGGCCCGCCGCGGCGATCGCCTGACGCGCCGCATCGGCGGCCAGGCTGGCGGTGGTTTCGCCTTCACCCGCAATATAGCGGTTGCGGATGCCGGTGCGCTCGACGATCCATTCGTCGCTGGTGTCCACGGTCTGCGCCAGTTCGGCATTGCTGACCGCACGGACGGGCAGGGCCGAGCCGGTGCCGAGCAGGATGGAGCGGCGGATCACTTGACGGGCTGCTCCAGCTTGGACGCGGCGGCCGACAGCGACTTGATGCCGGCCATGTCGGCGGCGATGCGGCGGGTGATGTCTTCCTCCAGCAGCCGGGCGGCGACATGGACAGCGTTGGCGATGCCCTTGTCGTTCGCGCTGCCATGGCTTTTCACGACCACGCCATTGAGGCCCAGGAAGACCGCGCCATTATGGTTGTTGGGGTCGAGATGATGCTTGAGCAGGTGCATCGCGGGCTTGGAGATAAGGAAACCGATCTTCGAGCGGATCGAACTGGTGAATGCCTTGCGCAGGACGTCGGTGACGAAGCGGGCGGTGCCCTCCGCCGTCTTGAGCGCGACATTGCCGGAAAAGCCGTCGCATACGATCACGTCGGCGTCGCCGCGGGCGATCTTGTCGCCTTCGGTGAAGCCATCGAACTGGAGCGGCAAACTCTTCGCGCTGCGCAGCACGGCGGCCGCTTCGCGAATCTCGTCGGTACCCTTGAGGTCTTCGGTGCCGATGTTGAGCAGGCGCACACGCGGCCGTTCAAGGTCGAAGGCGATGCGCGAATAGGCCGCGCCCATCACCGCGAACTGGACGAGGTTGCGGGCGTCGCATTCGGTATTGGCACCCAGGTCGAGCATGACGACGTCATTGTCGCCCAGCGTCGGCAGCAGCGCCGCCAGCGCAGGACGATCGACGCCCGGCATGGTGCGCAGCGCCAGCTTCGCCATCGCCATCAGCGCACCGGTATTGCCGGCGGACACGGCTGCGCCCGCCTGCCCCGATTTCACGGCGGCGATCGCCATGCTCATCGAGCTGCTCTTCTTGCGAATCGCCACGCTCGGCTTGTCGGAACCCGCAACGACGGTATCGGCGTGGACGATTTCCGACGCCGCCCGCAGATTGGGGTGATGATCGAGCGCAGCCTTGATCTGCGTCTCGTCGCCAAACAGGGTGAAGCGCAACCCGTCATGACGGTGGCGGGCCAAAGCCACACCCGCCATCATCACGCGCACGCCTTCGTCCCCGCCCATCGCGTCGATTGCGATTCGCGGCTGACTGGACACTGCGATCACCCCTTTGCGGAGATGGGGATGGGCTTACGCCCCGACGGCGACGATTTCGCGGCCGTTATAATGCCCACAGGCGTCGCACAGATTGTGGGGACGCTTCAGTTCACCGCAGTTGGAGCATTCCTGAAATGCTTCAACGCGCAGCGAATCGTGGCTACGGCGCATGCCGCGCTTGGAGGGGGACGTTTTCCTTTTGGGGACAGCCATGTCGGCACCTTGTTCCGTGTATAATCAAGTTGTGCGACCGGCCAGTTCCGAACAGAAAAGCTGACGCCAACGGCGCCGCAGACCCATGCGGCCCGGTGATCGCGAAGCCCTGCGCCTATAGCGGCTTTTGTTCGGGGCGCAAGGGTTTCCTTTCCCTTTGGCCTTGCCCCCTTGCCCATGCCGTCTAGGGTGCGACGCTTGAAACGAGGGGATATTCCATGCTGCTGTCGATCACGCTGACCTTTGCCGCCGCCTGCGCGCTGCTCAACCTGTGGATCGCGACTCGCTGCGCCCGGATTCGCATCGCCGACAAGGTGATGCATGGCGATGCGGGCAACAGCCTGCTGGCGCGGCGGATGCGCGCGCACGCCAATTTCGTGGAATATACGCCGATCGTGCTGATTCTCTTCGCGCTGGTCGAACTGGCCGTGGGCGCGTCGCTGTGGCTGTGGATCGGCGCGCTGGTCTATGTGGTGGCGCGGGTCGCCCATGCGTTCGGCATGGACGCCGACAAGCCCACGGTGTGGCGCGCGGGCGGCGCGCTGCTGACCTGGGGCGTCATGGTGGCGATGGCGATCGCGGCGCTGACGATCGCTTATACCGCGACGCGGGAGATGCCTGTGCCGCCGGCGATGGCGGCGCGAGGGTAGTTACCCCGCCAGCACCGAATCGGCGACATAGGGGTTGGTGCGCCGTTCATGAGCGAAATTGCTCATCTGGCCATGGCCGGGGACGAAGGCGGTGTCGCCGCCCAGTGGCCACAGCTTGCCGGTGATGGCGTCGATCAACTGCTGATGATTGCCGCGCGGGAAGTCGGTGCGGCCGATCGATCCCTGGAACAGCACGTCGCCCACGATCGCCAGCTTGCTGGGCGCGTGGTGGAAAACCACATGACCCGGCGTATGGCCGGGACAATGATAGACGTCGAAGGTCAGATGGCCGACCGTCACCTGATCGCAGTCATTGAGCCAGCGATCCGGCTCGAAACTCTCGCCTGGTACGCCCCAGCGCTCGCCATCCTGCGGCAGCCGGTCGATCCAGAAGCGATCCTCCTCATGCGGCCCCTCGATCGGGACATTGAGGTCGCGGGCCAGAACGCCTGCCTGGCCGCAATGGTCGATATGGCCATGGGTGACGAGGATCTTCTCGATGGTGACGCCCTGATCGGCGGCCGCCTTCTTGAGCACCGGCAGGTCGCCGCCGGGATCGACAAAGGCGCCGCGCATCGTTTCCGTGCACCAGAAGAGCGTGCAATTCTGCTGCAACGGGGTGACGGGGATCAGGACGGCTTTGAGCGGCGGCGTGGTCATGGAGCTGATGTGGCGAAGGTGACGGGCGAGCGCAAGGCTCAGGCCTCATCCATCGCCGCGAACGGTTCGGCCAGGCTGATGCTGTCGAGCACCTTGGCCGTTTCGTCGCGGACGCGCAGCATCACGCGATGCAGGCGACATTCCGATTCGGGCAGACAGTTGGTGCAGCTTTCATGCGCGAAGCGGCTGGCGCAGGGGGTTAGCGCGAGCGAGCCGCGGGTCAGGCGGACGATGTCGCCATAGCTGACGTCCACCGGCGCCAGCGCCAGCCAATAGCCCCCGTCCCGCCCCCGCTGGGTCGCGACCAATCCTTCGCGCGATAGTTCGGACAGGATCACGGTCAGGAATTTGGAAGGGATATTCTGGCGCGTCGCGATTTCGTTGAGGGGCACCGGACCCTGGCGGTAGCGATCGGCAAGATGCTGAAGCGCACGGATGGCGTAACGGGTCTTCTGGGACAACATAAGGCTGTTATTCGCGTGCGCGGCCGCTTTGGCAAGTCAAGCGAGGCGAGAGAGAAAGAAGTTTTCGCGCTGGGTCAGCAGAGTGAAGAGCAACATGTTCCCGCGCAGGCTGATTAGCGCGTTGGCTCCAGAGCGGCCTTCGCCTGTCCGGGGAAGTCGCTGAAGATGCCATCGACGCCGGTGGCGGCAATGGCGCGGACCCAGGAGGCGAAGTCGCCGCGCCCCTGCGGGTCGTCGGCGCGCTGATATTGGGGCGGCAGAAAGCTGTTTTCCATCCGCAGCGTCCAGACATGGACCTGCAAGCCCGCATCATGGGCGCGGCCGACCAGCGCGGTCGGGCCTTCGGGCGCGATAATGAGCGCCGCCGACGGACCGACGCCGTCGGCATAGGTGGCGATGTCGGTCAGGCCCTGGACCGTCAGCATGTCAGCATAAGTCGTGCCGGGCAGGTCGGCCGGGCCACCCTCCGCATCGACCAGCTGAATGAGGCGCAGGCGCGTAGCGGCGCGCAGCGCTTTGAGATTGCCAACCTCGAACGACTGGATGAAGACAGGGTCGGCCTCGGTCTGATAGCCATAGCGGCCGAGCAGGTCGAGCAGCGCCGCCTGATGCGGCAGGCCAAGGCCCGCGAAATAGCTGGGATGCTTGGTTTCGGGATAGAGGCCGATGCGGCGGCCCGCCTCCGCCTCCTTGGCGCGGACCAGCGTCAGTATCTCTTCGAAGGTAGGGATGGGATAGAGATCGTCGAAGCGCCGGTTGGCCGGGCGGACATCGGGGAGCCGTTCGCGCGCGCGCAGGGTGCGCAGTTCGGCGAGGGTGAAATCCTCCGTGAACCAGCCCGTCATAGCGATGCCGTCGATCGTCTTGCTTGTCTTGCGATCGGCAAATTCGGGATGATCCGCGACGTCGGTGGTGCCGCTTATCTCATTTTCATGCCGGGCGACGAGGACGCCGTCCTTAGTGAGCACCAGGTCGGGCTCGATATAGTCGGCCCCCTGGTCGATCGCGCGCTCATAGGCGGCGAGCGTATGTTCGGGCCGTTCCCCGCTGGCGCCGCGATGGGCGATCAGGATCGGTTCGGCCGCCATGGCAGAGGGGGCCGCAGACAGGGGGATGAGGCTCATCAGCAGGAACAGTGCGATGCGCGCCAGCCCCCGCCCGATCATGCCTTGACGCCCTGGAGCGCATTTTCATAGGTGGTCGCCTTGAAACCGATGATGGTTTCCCGGCCGGTGTCGAGGATCGGGCGCTTGATCATCGAGGGGTTGGTGATCATCAGCAGGATCGCCTTGTCCGCATCGATATGCGCCTTGTCCCCGGCGTCCAACGCCTTGAAGGTCGTGCCGGACCGGTTGAGGATGGTTTCCCAGCCATGTTCCATTACCCATTCCTCCAGCTTCGCCTTGTCGACGCCGGCGACCTTATAGTCGTGGAAGCTGTAGCTGACCCGCTCATTGTCCAGCCAGTTGCGGGCCTTCTTGATCGTGTCGCAATTTTTGATGCCATACATGGTAATCATGATGCGGTGCTCCTGTTACCCTTTGAAGGCGGTGACTTCGATTTCGATTTTCATGTCCGGCTTGACGAGGCCGGCGACGACGCAGCTGGCGGCGGGGCGGATGTCGCCGAACACGGGGCCGGCAATGTCGCCCATCACGTCCCAATAGGCCGCGTCGGTGATATAGTAGGTCACGCGCACGACATCGGCAAAGGCAAAGCCGGCGTCGTCCAGCGCCTTGCCGATCACCTTGAGCGCGTTCCTGCCCTGCGCCACCACATCGTCCGGCATGATCTTGGTTTCAGGATCGGTGCCGGTGGTGCCGGCGACGAAGCACCAATCTCCCTGGACGACGGCACGCGAATAGCCGACCTGCGCCTCGAAGGGCGAGCCGGAGGAAATGAGCTGGCGGGGCATGAGGATTCCTGCTGCAGTGCGAAAGGATCAGAGCGGCCTTTGCCCCCTTGTCCACAGGCTGTCCAGTGATTTCCCGGCCAGCAATTCCCCTGGAACGGCGGGCGCGCCGGGCCGTTGGGAAGGGATTGGCCATCAAGGCCCAAGGAGACATGCGATGGACCGCCCTACCCCCGACCGGGAAATGGAAGAGAATAAGGAGCAGGCCGAAGTCGGCACCCAGGCGCAGGATGTAGCGGACGATGCGCGGACGCGCTCCACCGACCTGTCGGAAGAAAGCGAGCATGGCGGGCGCACCAACCCGGCGCAGATCATCCCCGACGATGTGCCCGACCTGGTCGACAAGATGAACGAGATGAACCGGTCCGGCCGGATCGACATGGATGCCTATGCCGGCGAACCGCAGATGGACGATGAAGAGGAGGAGATGGGGCCGACCGAGGAGGACGAATAGCGCCCGTCAGGTCAAACGCTCCGCCATGGCGCGGGCGGGCACTTCGCGGATGATGCGGGCACAAGGGCTGGGCTGTACGCGGGCGTTAATCGATTTAGCGCCGTTTCGGATGGTCCGGCCCGGCATGGCAGCGCGCGGCCGTACGGCATTGATACGCATCACATCAGATTGACGCCGGATCGGTGAAAAGCTGGATCGGCTTTAACGCTCTGTTTGCCCGGCCTTCGCTAGAGCGGGATCATGGCGAGACAGAAATATGCACGGGAATATGGGCGCGGTCGGCAGGCACGATCGGGATTTAGCGGGCCTGCGCTCATCTATATGCTGTGCCTGGGGCTGCTGCTTGGCTGGTATGGACCGGACTGGGTAGCGCGGTTCGAACTGCCGCCGATTGCAGCCCCGTCGCCGAATGTCGCGACCGACGGCCTGTCCGCCGATTTCAGCTTCTGCCATACCGGCGGCGGGACCAATTGCGTGGTCGATGGCGACACATTCTGGTTCCGCGGCGACAAATATCGAATCGCCGACATCGACACGCCCGAAACCCATGGGCCGCGCTGTGCGGCGGAAGGCGAGTTGGGCGCGCGCGCGACGCAGCGATTGCAGGCGCTGATGAACGACGGCGCCTTCTCGCTGGAAAGCGGCGATCGCGACACTGATCGCTATGGCCGGGCCTTGCGGATCGTAACGCGCGGAGGCCAGTCGATCGGCGACCAACTGGTCGCTGAAGGACTGGCCCGACGTTGGGATGGCGGTCGCCACCCCTGGTGCTAGGCGCTTAGCGGCAATTAACGCCGCCGCGGTCGATTTCACGGCCCAGCAGCGCGCCGGCGCCGCCGCCGATCAGAGTGCCCAATATGTTGGACTGACCCTGGGCCAGTTGGTTGCCGAGCAGGCCGCCCAGCGCTGCGCCGACGATCAGGCCGGTGGTGCCGTCCGAACGGCGGCAATAATAGCGATTGTCATTGCCGCGATAGATGCGGGTGCGGCGATCGACGCGGATCGGGGCATAGCCGGTGCGATAATAGCGGTCTGGCCGGTAGGAACGGCCATAGCGCGGATCGGGGCGGTTCCAGTCATAGCTGTACACCGGGCGGCCGGGGCGGCGATAATCGTTGCGGCGATTGTCCACGCGGCGATCCTGACGCCAGTCGCGGCGGTCGTCCCGCCGGTCGATGCGACGGTCCTGACGGACGTCACGACGGACTTCGCGGCGATCTTGACGGACTTCGCGACGATCTTCACGCCGGTCCTGGCGATCGTCGCGGCGATCGTCACGCCGTTCGCGGTTATTCTGGCCCGGCTGAGCGAAAGCGGGGGTGGCAGCTATGCCGGTCAGGGTCATAGCGCCGAGCGACAGGGCCGCGATGGCCTGTTTGAACGAAAATGTCATGGGCGGGGGTCCTTCCCTCTTGGTATCGTGGCGGTAGAACACGCGAGAATAGGGGATGTTGCATGAACGGAACAAAACGCCCGGTTCAGCCCGGCGACAGGCGAAACATGGGCGGAACGTCTGGAATTTGACGCCGGTCGACAGGGGCGAAATTTCGTGCGGCAAAATGGGTGCACGGGATGCTGACGATGGAAAGGCGCAGGCGGGCCATCGCGCCGCGGCGGGATGTGTGACGTCGGCGGGCGGCCTGCGTCTCTATGCGCGCGGGATTCAGAGCGCGTTGGCGAGGGTGGCCCGCTGTTCGTTGGTGAGGCCGTCGGCGGCGGCGTTGTCGCCCTGCGCGCCTTGGCTATCGTCGCCGGACCCGACGAACTGGATCGCGGTCAGGATAACCAACACCGCCCAAAGCAGTGCGAACCAGCGGCTGGTAAAAATCGAGCGGAGGCGGACGCCGAAGAACATGGGGTGCAGGATAGAACTGCGGGGTTAAGGAAGCCTCACCCCGGCGATGCGGCCATGGCGGGATCGAAGCCGAAATCAGGCGCGGCGAACGTGACCGGGCTGGTCAGCACGACCCGGTCGAGCCGGGTTGCGCTCATGCAGCGATGGCACCAGCTCTGGTTGAAGGCGACCTCCAGCACCCACTCCTGTGCCGCCACGTCCCACGCCGCCCAGGCGTCGCGCGTGACATGGTCGCTGCCGCAGACATTGCAAATATAGGCATGACGGAGGGGCATATGGTGGGGCGGGTCTGGCTCGGTCATGGTGCGAACATAAATCGGATTTCGCCATTTTGGCGGGAGATTGGTCCGTTATGGATGCGATGGGCGTCCCATTGCAGTCTGTCGGATGCTGACGTTACGCGGCCCGCAGTCTCATCAGCGCCAGACCAGCAAATGCAACAGATGATGCGGGGGCGATTTTGGTAAAAAGATCGGCAGCGGGCTATCGCCACGCTGCCGAGATCCTCTGGATATCGCGCCTACTGAAATGTAACCAGCGTCGCCCTTCTTCAGCAAAGGCCGATGATGATTGCGCCCATCACGACAGATGCGGAGGAAGAAGGATATCCCCCCTCTTCCTCGATCATTCTCACTCCGCCGCGATGCCCGCCGCCTTGAACATATCCGGGTCGGCCTCGTCCGTATTCGCCGCATCGGTGCCCTTGACCTTCTGGCGACGGTCGAAGGCGTCCCAGACGTCGTTCCACTGGCCCCGCGTCGCGCCCTTGGAATATTCGGTCGAGCGGGTTTCGAAGAAATTGGCATGCTCGACGCCGTTCAGCATCGGGGCGAGCCAGGGGAGCGGATGTTCCTCGATCATGTAGATCGGTTTCAGGCCCAATTGCCCCAGGCGCCAGTCGGCGATGTAGCGGACATATTTCTTGATGTCCTTGGGCGTCATGCCGGGCACCGGCCCCATTTCGAAGACCAGGTCGACGAAGGCGTCCTCGATGCGGACGGTCTTCTGGCACATGTCCATGATGTCGTCCTTGACCGCGGGGGTCAGGCAGTTGCGTTCCGCGCAGAAGGCATGAAACAGCTTGATGATGCCCTCGCAATGGAGGGTTTCGTCACGGATCGACCAGGTGACGATCTGACCCATGCCCTTCATCTTGTTGAAGCGCGGGAAGTTCATCAGCATCGCGAAGCTGG
>JAZJZH010000032.1:0-37821 GCA_040389985.1 Pseudomonadota bacterium | reverse complement strand
CAGCACTGGAGGCACGCCCCCACCCCAACCCCTCCCCTGAAGGGGAGGGGCTATAGGTCTACTTTTGCTCGCTATGCCACTCACCCCGCGCGCAGCCCCTCGATCACCGCCGCGACATCATCGTCGCTATTATATATATGCGGCGAAAAGCGGATCGCGCCGCCCTCCAGCTTCGATGCCGCGGTGGCGATCTTGGCCTGCCACAGTTTCGCGCGCAGCGCCGGCGCGTCGCGGCCGGGGAAGGCGACGGTGATGACCGGCCCGGTGATCGCCGCTGCGCCGCTGCCGATAACGCGCGCGCCCACAACGCCGGTCAGAGCGTCGCGCATCGCCGCCGCGCGCTGGCGCACCGCCGGTTCGATCACTGCGTCGCCGCCCACGCCGTCCAGCACGTCCAGCGTCGCGGCGATCGCCATCAGCTTGGGATCGTCGCGCTGGCCCGAAATCTCATATTTTTGCGCCGTCTCCAGATTGGCCGGATCGGTCAGCCAATAGCCATGGCTCATCATGATCGGCTGGAGTTCGGCCTGCCGCGCGCGCTTCACATAAAGGATGCCGCCCTCCAGCGGCCCCATCAGCCACTTATGGGTGCTGCCCGAATAGGAATCGACGCCCAGCGCGGGCAGGTCCAGCCCCATCCAGCCGAAGGTCTGCGCGCCGTCGGCATGAAGCCAGATATTCTTCGCCTGCGCCAGCTTCGCGATCTCTGCCACCGGATATATGATGCCGGTGATGTTGCTCATGTGCGACAGGAAGATCGCCTTCGTGTTGGGCGTGATGGCGGCGGCGATGCCGTCCAGCAGCGCCTGCGGCGATTCGGCGTTTACCGGCACTGGCACGACATGCAGGTCCAGCCCCTCCCGCTCCGCGCGCAGTTTCCAGCTGTCCCAGGTCGATGGATGATTATGGTCGGTCAGGATGATCCGGTCGCCCCGCTTCAGCGCCAGTCCGCGCACCGCCACCGTGTTGGCCTCGCTCGCATTGCGGACCAGCGCGATTTCCTGCGCCGTGACCTTCAGCCGGGCCGCGATCCGCGCGCGCAGGGCGTCGGCCGCCTTGGGATAGAGGGCGCGCCGTTCGACCGACGGGTCCATCTGGAAAGCGCGCGTCTCCTGTTCGTGAATCGCCGCGACGCTGCGGAAGGTCGGCGCGATGTTCGCGGCGTTGAAATAACGGATCGCCGGATCGAGCAGCATCGCCGCGCGCAAGGCGGGTTTGCCCGCCGCGCTCAACATCTGCGGTGAAAGGGCCAGCGGCGCGGCGACGGCGGCCGCCTGGATCAGTGTACGGCGGCTGATGTCGGTCATGGGCGTCTCCTGTGCTGGCGCCATGTTCGACGGATCGGGCGGCCCAACCCGCCATCGGCCCGCTCGACGCGCCCACCCTTGCCGCATCGCGTCATTTCCTGTAGGGGCGCGCCCGAAGCCTCTTGCGTGACCTTGTGTCGGCCGGGGGAACCCATATCCCGAAGGCAAGACATGTCCCTGCGTAATATCGCGATCATCGCGCACGTCGATCACGGCAAAACCACCCTCGTCGACCAGCTTTTCCGCCAGTCCGGCACTTTCCGCGACAATCAGCGCGTCGAAGAGCGCGCGATGGACAGCAACGACCTGGAAAAGGAGCGCGGCATCACCATCCTGGCGAAGCCGACCTCGGTCGAATGGACCCCGGAAGGCGGCGAACCCGTCCGCATCAACATCGTCGACACCCCCGGCCACGCCGACTTCGGCGGTGAAGTCGAGCGCATCCTCTCGATGGTCGACGGCGTCGTCCTGCTGGTCGATTCGTCGGAAGGCGCGATGCCGCAGACCAAGTTCGTGACCGGCAAGGCGCTGGCGCTGGGTTTGAAGCCCATCGTCGTCGTCAACAAGGTCGATCGTCCCGACGAGCGCATTCAGGAAGTGCTGGACGAAGTGTTCGACCTGTTCGTGTCGCTCGACGCGACCGACGAACAGCTCGACTTCCCCGTCCTCTACGCTTCGGGCCGCAACGGTTACGCCAATGATGACGCCACGCTGCGTTCGGGCACGCTGATCCCGCTGTTCCAGAAGATCGTCGATCATGTGCCAGCGCCGGCCGTGGAAGTTGAGGGCGTGCCCTTCACCTTCCTGGTGACGCTGCTTGACCGCGACAACTTCCTTGGCCGCATCCTGACCGGCCGCGTCACCAGCGGTTCGGTGAAGGTGAACCAGGCGATCCACGCGCTCGACATGGACGGCAAGGTGATCGAAACCGGCCGCGCGTCGAAGATCATGGCGTTCCACGGCCTGGACCGCGTGCCTGTCGAAGAAGCCAAGGCGGGCGATATCATCTCGCTGGCCGGTCTGGCGGTCGCGACTGTGGCGAACACCATCTGCGACATTTCGGTGACCGAACCGATCCAGGCCCAGCCGATCGATCCGCCAACGCTCTCGATGCGCTTTGCCGTGAACGATTCGCCGATGGCGGGCCGCGAAGGCACCAAGGTCACCAGCCGCATGATCCGCGACCGCTTGGCCCGCGAAGCCGAATCCAACGTCGCCGTGAAGGTCACGGAAAGCGCCGACAAGGACAGCTTCGAAGTCGCCGGCCGCGGCGAGCTTCAGCTGGGCGTGCTGATCGAGACCATGCGCCGCGAAGGCTTCGAGCTGTCCATCAGCCGCCCGCGCGTGCTGTTCGGCACCGACGAGAACGGCAACAAGACCGAGCCATATGAAACCGTCATGATCGACGTGGACGATGAATTTTCCGGCACCGTTGTCGAGAAGATGAACATCCGCAAGGCCGAGATGACCGACATGCGTCCCTCGGGCGGTGGCAAGACCCGCATCACCTTCTCCGCGCCCTCGCGCGGCCTGATCGGCTATCATGGCGAATTCCTGTCCGACACGCGCGGCACCGGCATCATGAACCGCCTGTTCGAGAAATATGGCCCGCACAAGGGCACGATCGAGGGCCGCAAGAATGGCGTTCTGATCTCCAACGGTTCGGGCGAGGCCAATGCCTATGCGCTGGGTCCGCTGGAAGAACGCGGCATCCTGATGGTCGGCGTGGGCGAAGCGCTCTATGAAGGCATGATCATTGGCCAGAACGCCAAGCCGGACGATCTGGAAGTCAACCCGATGAAGAGCAAGGCGCTCACCAACTTCCGCGCATCGGGCAAGGACGACGCCGTTCGCCTGACCCCGCCATGGAAGCTGACTCTGGAACAGGCGATCGCCTATATCGACGATGATGAACTGGTCGAAGTGACGCCCAAGACCATCCGTCTGCGCAAGCGCTACCTCGATCCGAACGAGCGCAAGCGCATGAGCCGTTCCAAGGCGGCGTAAGTCATTCAGTTCCTCCCCGGCACGGGGAGGGGACGGGCCGAAGGCCCGACGGAGGGGGCGGGCGGCAACGCACCGCCCCCAATCAGTTTGCAGGAGTCCGCACATGGCCGACCTCTATCTCAAGTCGCTGACATCCGAGCGCCGCGCCCTCTGGGCCGAATGTCGCCTGAAGGGCCTGGCCAAGGACACGGTCCAGCGCCAGCGTATCGTCGAGATCGACGCGCTGCTCGCGGCGCATAAGGCAAAGCAGGGCGGGGCGAAGCCGGACGCCTGATTCGGACGCCCAATTCGGACATGTGAGTCGGGGGCGGACGTTCCGCCGCCCATCCGCATTGCATCCCTGCATCCTGTCGTGTCACTTTAGGGTTCGGTGCAAACCGAATCGCAACCTTCTATGGTGAATGAAGATGTGGGTGGCTGAACCTCCCGTGCTGGTCGTTCGTTGGACCGGCAGGCGGTTCACGCAGGAGGAATGATGAAGTGGCGGAAACCCTTCCGGCCTTGAGCGAGGGGGAAAAGCAGTGTCTGCGGCTGGTGGCGCAGGGCTTCAATTCCAAGGAAATCGCACGTCAGCTCCGCGTGTCGGAGCATACGGTCGATCAGCGTGTTCGCACCAGCCTGCGCAAGTTCGGTGTGCCGTCGCGCAAGGAAGCTGCCCGCCTATTCGTTTCGGTTGATCAACGATCGCCCCAAAGTGACACATATCAGCCTTTGATATATCAGCCGGAGCGGCTTGCCTCCGATCCCGAACCTGCGTCATCCCTTGGTCAGCCGGACAAGCCGGATGAGGAGACGGAGCGCCCTACGCTCCTGCGCCGCATCCTCGCCTTCGGCCCGCCGCTAGGGGGATCGACCAATGAACTGAGCATTGATGGCCGCATATTGGCGATGATCCGGGCCGCTGTCCTGACCGGGGTCGGTGTCGTCGCTTTGCTGCTGCTCATTCGCGGGGCCTTCACGGTCCTGGGCTGATCTTTCCCAAATCGCCATGCTGAACACGCACCGCTCGGTGAAACGAGCGTCGTGCGAAGGAGATGACTTGTGCTCAACCTCGATTCCACCAAGACCCAGGCCGTCGCCGACCAGACTCGCCAGGCCTTTGCCGCGCTGGACAATGCACTGGTCGACGCCGCGCAGCTGACCGCCGCCTTCCTCACCGCGTCGCAGGGATCGGGGCTGACCGCCAGCGAGAGCCAGCGTATCCTCAAGCAGATCCACGACAGCGCGACCAAGATTATCGAGGGCCGCAGCGACATGGTCCGCGCCACCGCGCTGCTGACCCGCTGCATCGAACGCAGCCAGCATGAGGTGACGGCCTTTGGCTGCCCCATCGGCCTGGAACTCGAACAGCGCGAAACCGCGCGTCACCTGACCCTGGTCGCCTGATCGGGGTGAAAGCCGTCGGCATCTGTATGACCATTGTTCTCCCTCTCAATCGGAAATGCAGATGCTGGCGGCTTTCTTCTGGCTTTTGATGCTCATGACCTGCGCCTTCGCCGTGTGTTTCGGCGGGCGCGAAGGGCGGCTGCTGGTCGTGATTTCGGTCACGGCCGCGCTGCTCAGCATCCCCGCGCAACTCGCAGGATCATGGCACGCGACCCAATTTTGGCTGTTGGTCGTGGACCTGGCCACCTTCGCGGCGCTGCTGTGGCTGATGCTGCGCAGCAATCGCTATTGGCCGATCTGGGTCGCCGCCTGCCAATTGATGACGGTTCTGACCCATGTCGTCACCCTGTTGCGGCCCGATTTTCCGGACATGATCTATGCGGGCCTCAGCACGGTCTGGGTGATCCCGCTGATGCTGTTCGCCATCATCGGCATCGAACTCGACCGGAAGGCGTCGCATGACCGTGCATATCCCGCCTGACCGCCACATGCCGAGTCAGGAGGCTGTCGACCTGGTGGTCGCGCTGCAAAGATGCCTGACCAATTTTCACGCCCGGCAGGAAGAGCCCGCGATCCTGGACGGCGAGGGGAACGACCAGCGACCCGCACTGGCCCGCTATGTCGAAGCGCGGCGGATGCGCTCAACGCTGTTCGGGCTTGATCTGTTCGCCGATCCGGCCTGGGACATATTGCTGCTGCTGTATCAGGCGGAACTGGAGGGCGGCGGGCTGACGCTGGAGCAGATGAGCGAGACGCTGCGCTTGTCGCTCAGCGTCGTCGTCGGCCAGGTCGGCGTGATGGAACGGCGCGGCCTGCTGGATGAACATCGCAGTTCGCCCAGCAGCCGGCGTCGCCGCGCGATCCGCCTGTCGCCATTGGCGGTGGACGCCATCGCGTCCTGGGCTTCGCTCGCCTTCGAAGGCGGCGACTGATCGGCGACTCCGCCGGGTTCAGCGTTCCAGGGGCAGGGTGATGCTGGCCCATAATCCGCTGGTGCCGCCGGCGCGGTTGGCGAAGGCCAGCCGTCCGCCATGGCTGTCCGCGATCCGCCGGGCGATCGACAGCCCCAGGCCCACGCCGCCCGTCTCCCGGTTACGCGATGCTTCGCCGCGATAGAAAGGCTCGCACAGCCGCTCGATCGCGGCATCGGGCACGCCCGGCCCGTCATCCTCGACCGCCACCGTCACGCGCCCGTCCGCCACGGTCATCGCGATTCGGGCCGATCCGCCATAGCGCACCGCATTTTCGACCAGATTGGCGATGCAGCGGCGCAGCGCCACCGCGTCGCCGCGCACCACCGCGCGGCTGCTATGCGTCACCGCCACGTCCTGCCCCATATCGGCCAGGTCGTCGGCCAGCGTCTCGATGATGGCGGACAGGTCGATCCGCACCTGCGCTGCGCCCTCGCCCTGGCCGCGCATGAAATCGAGCAGGTCGGTGACCATCGCGCGCATTTCCTGCACATCCGCCTGCGCCTTGGCGCGCGGCCCGTCGGGCAGCGCCTCCAGCCGGAACGACAGGCGGGTCATGGGCGTGCGCAAATCATGCGCGATCGCGACCAGCATTGCCGTGCGTTCATTGAGATAATCGGCGATTCGCGCGCGCATATGATTATAGGCCGCGCCCACCGCGCGCACCTCCGGCGGGCCAGTCAACGGCAGCGGGTCTGCGCGTTCGGGCCGTTCGGTCGCCGCGCCGTCGGCCAATTGCCGGATCGGCTGGGTAATGCGCCGCGCCACCCAATAAGCGGGTAGCAGCAGCAGGATGAAGATGCCCGCCATCAGCGACAGGGTGATGGCGTACCAGCGCCCGTTCGCCCCCTGCCGCGCCTGCACCACCTGCCAGCCGCCCTCTGTCCGTCGCGCCAGCAGGAACGCGCCGTGCAGCATCGTCCCGTTGGGGCCGAAATTGAATCTGGGCCAGGCCTTCCGATCGGGATCGGCCATCCGCATCGGTGGCAGCTCTCGCACCAGGCGGACGTCGGCCGGGCGCGCGCCCAGCAGCGCGGCGACCTGCGCAGCGGCGCGCCGGTCCTCCATCTGTCCCGGCTCGACCAGCGGGGCGGGATCGGACTGATAGCGCGTTACCGTCCAGCTGCCCGCCGGAGCGGCGGCGCCCTGCAACAAGGCGGCGGCCTCGCCCAGCATCATCGGCCGGCTGTGCGGCGGCGGCCCGCGAAAGGCGACCAGCATCATCGCGCCCAACGCCAGCAGCAGGGTCGCGGCGACCAGCGCGACGATCCGGGTCAGGATCGACGGGTTCAGGCGGTCCAGGCGCGAATTCACGCCGGGCGGACCTCGGCTGTAAACATATAGCCTTCGTTACGGATGGTGCGGACCAGTTCGTCCCCGCCGTCGGCCCGCGCGCCGCGCTCCAGCTTGCGCCGCAGCCGGCTGACCTGCACGTCGATCGCGCGGTCATAGCTTTCGCTCTCATTGCCCGCCGAATAGTCGAGCAACTGGTCGCGGCTCAGCACCCGGCGGGGGTGGTCGATGAAGGCGCGCAGAAGCCGGAACTCGCCATCGGTCAGGGTGACGACCACATTGTCGGGATCGGTCAGCAACCGCCCCGTCATGTCGACATGCCAGCCGGCGAAGCGCAGCTTCCGGCCGCTCGCCTGCGCCGTCTCCGCCACCTGTCGCCGGTGGCGGCGCAGGACGGTGCGGACGCGGGCGAGCAGTTCGCGCGGATTGCACGGCTTGGGCAGATAATCCTCCGCCCCCATTTCCAGCCCGACGATCCGGTCGATGTCGCTGCCGATCGCCGACAACATGATGACCGGCAGGCCGCCGCGCGCCGACAGCCGCCGCAGGATCGACAGCCCGTCTTCGCCCGGCATCATCACGTCGAGCACCGCGATATCGAAATCCTGCGCCGCCAGGACATCGTCCATGGCCGCGCCATCGGCCACTGCGGTTACGGCAAAGCCGTGCTGCTCCAGAAAATCCGACAGCAGCGTGCGGATGTCCGCATCGTCGTCGACCACCAATATGCGCGAACCATCCATGGGCGCCAGCATATCGGTGGAATGCGCCTCCTGCAAAGTCATCTGCACGCTGCTCCGATCAAATCGCCAGGCCGACCGTCACCGTGCCGGTATAGCCGTTGGTGACGTCGCCGGTCATTGTCGGCGTCATCGCTGTCACCTGCGCCGCTGTGTTGTCGCCGAACACATTGTCGCTGCTGGTCGATATGCTGGCGAAATTGCTCTTGCTGCTGGCATAGCCGCTGGTGGCGTAAACCGTGGTGCAGGCGTCGGCCGGCATGGCGAATTGCGACGTCAGCACGCGATTGGCATAGCTGGTGGCGCGGGCCAGGCTCGGATAGACCTCGAAATGGATATGCGGGTAGCGCCCGGAATAGCAGCCGGGGAAGATGCTGGTGAAGGTCACCTGCCCATTGGCGTCGGTCACGCCCACGCCGCGCAGATAATTTTCGCCCGGCACGGTATACAGCGAATAGAGTCCGTCACGGGTGCAGTGCCACAGATAGACGGCATAGCCTTCCAGCGTCGCGCAACTGTTGTTGACGTTGACGACGGTGATGGTCAGTTCCATCGTGATGCCCGCCGCGGTGCCGCTGGACGATCCGAAGCTGGACCGGATGTCGGTCCGAACGATGCCGGTGTCGTCCAGCACATTGACCACGCTGCCGTTGCTGCTGTTGGACCCGTCGGCCGGATAGGGGCCGTTGGTTTCGGTCGGATCGGCGACGCAGGTGCCGCTGGGTGTCGGCGTAGGGGTTGGTGTGGGCGCAGGGGTAGGAGTCGGCGTTGGCGTCGCGGTCGATCCGCTCGACGATCCCGATCCGCCGCCACATGCCCCGATCAGCGCCGCGCCGCTCGCCGAAAACAGCAGCCGCAAAGTGCGCCGCCGCCCGATACTCTCCCGCGCCAGCGTGCGCATCTGTTCCAGGTCGTGCATCAACCCATGGTCGTGTGCGTCGTCATGTCCGGCCATCTACCCTGTCCCTCTTGTCTTGTTGCTCAAAGACCCTCGGGATCGTCCCTAATCGCAGCATGTCTCCGGCCGATTGCCCAATGTAGCGGCTTTGTAGCCGTCGAACGCTCTGGCATCCCCGCGACATGGCCCATATAGTCGCAGGGTTTGTCCTTCCCACGCGAAAGCGCTTCATGCATCTTCTCATCGGCCTAGCCGGCATTCTCCTGATCCTCGCCATCGCTTTCGCTCTTTCGTCGGATCGTCGCGCCATCAAGCCGCGGGTGGTGGGCGCGGCCTTCCTGTTGCAGGCGGGGATAGCCCTGCTGGTGCTCTATGTGCCCGCTGGGCGCGGCATCATCGCTGGCATGTCGCGCGGGGTCGCCAACCTGCTCGGCTATGCCCAGGCGGGGACCGACTTCATCTTCGGCCCGCTCGCCAGGCCCGACATCGGCGGGGCCAGCTTCGCCATCGCGGCGCTGCCGGTCATCATCTTCTTCGCCAGCCTGGTGTCGATCCTCTATTATCTGGGGATCATGCAGTTCATCGTCCGCTGGGTCGGCGGCGCGATCGAATGGGTGACGGGCGTGTCGAAGGTGGAAAGCCTGTGCGCGGCCGCGAACATCTTCGTGGGGCAGAGCGAAAGCCCGCTCGTCATCCGCCCCTATCTCGCCGGCCTCACCCCGCCGCAACTGTTCGCGGTGATGACCAGCGGCATGGCGGGCGTGGCGGGCACCATCCTGGCCGCCTATGCGTCGATGGGGATCAAGATCGACTATCTGCTCGCGGCCAGCTTCATGGCGGCCCCCGGTGGGCTGTTGATGGCCAAGATCATGATGCCCGATCCGCGCGTGCCGGTGCAGGGCGAATTGCCGCTGGGCGATCATCCCGACCTGCTTCTGCCCGAAACGCGGATCAGTGGCGCAGGCCCGGCCGCGTTGCTGCCGGAAGGCACGCCGGGCGAACCCATGCCGCAGGCCAGCCATGACGAGGAAAAGCCCGCCAACCTGATCATGGCCGCGGCGCAGGGTGCGCAGACAGGTGTCAAACTCGCCGTCGCGGTCGGCGCAATGGTGCTCGCCTTCGTCGCGCTGGTGGCGCTCGCCAACGGCATATTGGGCGGCATCGGGGCGTGGTTCGGTTATCCGACGCTCAGTTTCCAGATGCTGCTCGGCTATGTCTTCCAGCCGGTCATGTATCTGCTCAACATCCCCTGGGCCGAAGCGCAGGTGGCGGGCGGCCTGTTCGGGACGAAGGTCGTGCTCAACGAATTCGTCGCCTATATCAACCTTGGCCAGGTGCAGGGCGCGCTGTCGCCCGCGACCATCGCCATCATCACTTTTGCCCTATGTGGTTTCGCCAATTTCAGCTCGATCGCGATCCAGATGGCCGTCACCGGCAACCTTGCCCCCAATCAGCGGCCGATGATCGCGAAGCTGGGGCTGAAGGCGCTGGTCGCCGGCAGCCTCGCCAATCTGATGAGCGCGGCGCTGGCAGGACTGATGCTCAGCCTGTGATGTCGATCAAGTCGGCATCGTAACGGAAACGCTACCGCTGCCGATGCAAATCGGTTATGGTTAACCCATGGGGGCAAAACATTATTTCATGGTCGCTCTGGCGGCCCTGGGCTGGTCGGGGATAGGGGCTGCGCAAGCGCCCAAGCCTGGCGCATTGGAAACCTATAAGGACTGGACCATCGGCTGCGACAATCGCAACCGCTGTGAAACCGTGTCGCTGTTGCCCGAAGGCGGCGAGTGGCCGGACAGCCCGTTGATGGTCGGTATCGTGCGCGACGCCGGGCCGGATGCTGCGACGGACGTGTGGGTCAGCCGCGACGCCAAAGGCGGGGGCGAGATCAGCTTCCATGTCGATGGCCGTCGGATCGCCAGCGCGATGAGCCGGGACGGCGACGCCACCATCAGAGGGCCTCAGGCCGCCGCGCTGGCGATCGCCATGGCGCGCGGCAATGCGCTGGAACTGCGGCTGGGCAATCGGTCGCTCGGCAAGCCGTCGCTGGCCGGGTCAGGGGCCGCATTGCGCTATATGGATGCGCGGCAGGGGCGGGCTGGAACAAGCACCGCGCTGGTCGCCACCGGGCCGCTCGGCCCGCTCGCTGTGCGCGCCGCGCCGCCACCGCCGATCATCCGCCGTGCGCCCCTGCCAACTGCGACCGCTCCTGCGGCCTTGTGGCGGGAGGAACTGACCGCGCTCGGCAAATTTACCCGTTGCACCGAAGAGATGAAGGGCGCGGAGCCGCCTCAGCTTTACCGGCTGTCGCGCACCGAAACGCTGATTCTGGTCCCCTGCGGCAGCGGTGCCTATAATTTCACGTCGGTCCCGGTGATCGCGACCGGAGAAGCGGGCCGCCGCGCCTTCCGCCTCGCCAGCTTCGACCTGAAGCCCGGCTGGAGCGAGGAGGAGGCCCGGCCGATGCTGGTCAATGTGGGCTGGACCGCCGACAAGTTGCGGCTCGACAGTTTCGCCAAGGGGCGCGGGCTGGGCGATTGCGGCGGCAGCGAAGCCTATGTCTGGGACGGCAACCGCTTCCGCCTGACCGAAGCCACCAGCATGGGCGAATGTCGCGGCGCGTGGCACTGGATCAGGACATGGTCGGCGCAGGTGGCGGAATAGACCTATCATCGGCAGGGTAATATATCGCGCAACCGCCGCGCCGCGCTTTGCAATGGAATTGGAACAGGACGCGGCCATATTGACGCCATGAGCCAGCCGTTACGCCAATCCACCTCCAAGACTTCCGCATCCAGCCTGCCAGACCCGATCCGCGCTGTCATCTTCGACATGGACGGCACGCTGCTCGATACCGAGGCGGCGCATCGCCGCGCCTTTGCGCAAACCGGCGAAGCGATCGGCTGGCCGATGGCGGACGATCTGCTGCTGTCGATGGTCGGCATCCACCGCGACGAAAATGAGCGGATGTTGGCCGCCCATCTGGGACCGGACTTTCCGCTCGCCCGCTTCTACGCCGACAGCGACGCGCTGTTCGAGGCCGCGGTGGACGCCGGCATCCCCCTGCGCCCCGGTGCGCGGCTGATCCTCGATCATCTGGCGCAGGCGGGCATCCCCATGGCGCTCGCCACCTCCACCGCCGCGCCCTATGCGCAGCAACGGCTGGAGAAGAGCGGCCTGCTCCCTTATTTCGACGTGATCGTCACCCGCACCGATGTCGATCGGCCCAAGCCGCATGCCGAACCCTATCTGCTGGCGGCGCGTCTGCTGGGCGTCGATCCGGCGCATTGCGTCGCGGTGGAGGACAGCCATGTCGGCGTCCGTTCCGCCACGGCGGCGGGTATCGCGACGGTGATGGTGCCCGACCTGCTGCCGCCTACCGAGCAACTGACGCTGGCCTGCGCGCAGGTGCTCCCCAGCCTCACGGATTTGCGCGACTTGTTGCTGGCGGCGCAATAGGGGGAAGCAGTCTTTAACTTGGCAGTTTTATAGCGGGAGCGGAAAGGAAACGCCGTGCGGAAAAGGAAGCTATCTCAATCAGCGCTTATATATGGGACAGCCCTCGCATTATTTGCTGCTGGCTTCGCGATACGATTTCTTTCCCTGCCAGCGTGGCTCGATCTAACGATTTTTGGTATTATTGCTGCGCCTGTAATATGGCTTACCTGCTGCGGGCTGATAAAACGCCAGACCGAAAAGCGATTGGATAAAGAGATAGCATGGCGCACGTTCATCCGCGACCGCAACATTCGTTAGTGGTTGCCGTCGGACTGACCGCCTAACCCGCCTCCGCCAGCACCAGCGCGAACAGCCCGTCATCGTCGGTCCATTCCGCGGCTGGTGCCCATCCGCCCGCGCGCAGCAGCAGTCGCCCGTCGCGCGCGCCGTATTTATGGCTGCTTTCGGTATGGATCGTCTCGCCCGCGTCCATGTGGAAGGATCGACCCGCGACCTGGAAATGGAGCGCCCGCTGCGCCTCCAGATGCATTTCGATCCGCGCCTTTTCGTCGTTCCAGATCGCGCGATGGGCAAAGCCGTCGATCGGCAAGTCGCCCTCCAGCTCGCGGTTGACCCGCTCGATGAGGTTCATGTTGAAGGCCGCAGTCACGCCCTGCGCATCGTCATAGGCCGCGATCAGCCGATCGCGATCCTTGATCCGGTCCATCCCGATCAGCAGCTTGGCCCCATCACCCAGCAACCGGCGCATCGCGCGCAGCAGGTCGACGGCGGCGTCCGGCTCCATATTGCCGATCGTCGATCCGGGGAAGAAACCCAGTCGCGGCATCCCCCCGATTGCGCCGGGCAGGGCCAGCGGCCGGTTGAAATCGCCAACGACCGGCAACACCGGCAGGCCGGGAAAAGCCGCCCCCAGCGCCGCGCTGCTCGCGTGCAGGAATTCGCCGCTAATATCGATCGGCACATAGGCTGCGGGCGCGATCGCGCGGAGCAGGTGCGGCGTCTTGCGCGAACTGCCCGCGCCAAATTCCACCACGGCCCGCCCTTCGCCCACCGCTGCGGCAAAATCCGCCCCATGGCGCGCCAGCAGCGCGGTTTCGGTGCGGGTGGGATAATATTCGGGCAGGTCAGTGATCGCCTCGAACAGCTCCGAGCCGCGCCGGTCATAGAACCATATCGGCGGTGTCGCCTTGGGACTGCGCGACAGGCCGGTGACGATATCATGGCGGAAGGCCGGATCGATCGAACCAGCGATGTTGGCGGCGTCTTGGGTCAGCAGCATGGCGGTCAGAGATCCTTGGCCAGCCGCAGTCCGGTGAACTGCCAGCGCTGGTGGGGGTAAAAGAAATTGCGATAGCTGCCCCGCGCATGGCCGCGCGGGGTGGCGCAACTGCCGCCCTTCAGCACGAACTGGCCGGACATGAACTTGCCATTATATTCGCCCACCGCGCCCGGCGCGGCGCGAAAGCCGGGATGGGGGCGATAGGCGCTGCCGGTCCATTCCCACACGTCGCCGAACATCTGCGTCAGCGCAGACCCGTCCTCTGCTGGCTTTGGCCGGGGGCAGGCGGGGCCGTCCAGCTGGTTGCCGCTGACCGCCGCGACATTCTGAGCCGCGCTTTCCCATTCGGCCTCGGTCGGCAATCGCGCCTCGGCCCAGCTGGCATAGGCGTCCGCTTCATACAGGCTGATATGGGTGACCGGCGCGGCCGGGTTCACCGGCTGGCGCCCGTCCAGGCCGAAGCGGGTCCAGCCCTGCTCGCTCTGCTTCCAGTAAAGCGGCGCTTCGATGCCTTCGCCCTGTACCCAACCCCATCCGTCCGACAGCCAGTGCGCCGCCGTGCGATAGCCGCCATCCTCGATGAAGGCGATCCATTCGCCATTGGTGACCGGCCGGTGCGCCAGTGCGTGCGGACGCAACACCGCCTTGTGTCGCGGCCCCTCGCAATCGAACGCGAAGCTACCCCTCCCATCCTCGCCGATTTCGACCAGCCCTTCGCGCCCCTCGATCCAATGGAGCGGGCCAGGCAGGGCGACCGGCGCGGCGCTGGGCGCGCCGAACAGCGCCGGCTCCAGCGGATTGAGCGAAAACAGATGCAGCAGGTCGGTCAGCAGCAATTCCTGATGCTGCTGCTCATGCTGCAACCCCAAAGTCACCAGCGCCCGCGCGGATTGCGGCAGCATCCCCAGCGCGCCGGTCAGCGCCGCATCGACATGGGCGCGATAGGCGCGGATTTCGGTCAGCGATGGGCGGGTGAGCATCCCGCGCATCTGGCGGGCGTGGCGCGCGCCCTCCGCCTCATAATAGCTGTTGAACAGAAAGGCGTAGCACGGATCGAACGGCCTATATCCCGCCACATGGTCGCGCAGCACGAAAGTTTCCAGGAACCAGGTCACATGCGCCAAATGCCATTTGGCGGGCGATGCGTCGGGCATCGACTGGACCGTGGCGTCGGCGTCCGACAGTGGCGCAGTCAGAGCCTCGGTAAGGGCGCGGACGGCGCGATAGCGCTCTTCCAGGTCGTCCTGATGCGCCTCCGTCCAGCTTTTCGCCATGCCTGCCCTTTCCGATACGGTTGCGCCGCTCTCTTCCAAGGGACAAGCGCATAAGCCCGCATGCGGTTCCGGACAGTGATCTTTAGGGCAGGATCACAGTTCCTGAAGGATCGGCGCGGCGCGACAGACGCGGTCGCGGCCCGATTGCTTGGCTTCGTAGAGCGCATCATCGACGCGGCGCAGCGCAACGTCCAGGTCGCCGCCGGTCCAGCGGCATACGCCGGCGGAAAAGCTGATCGGCCGGTCCTGCACGCGGCCGATCGGCTCGCTGCGCATCCGGCTGGCGATGCGCGCCAGCGACCAGCTCGCCTCATCCTCGATGCAATCCTGAAAGAAGATGGCGAATTCCTCGCCGCCCCAACGCGCGACCATGTCGACGCGGCGGACCAGCGCGGACAGGCGGGTGGCGAAGCTGGCCAGCACGCGATCGCCCTCCTCATGGCCCAGCAGGTCGTTGACCCGCTTGAAATAATCGATGTCGATGATGGCGATACACCCCCGGCGACGATCGTCCGGCAGCGCGTCGATATGGGCCAGGAAGCCGCGCCGGTTGGCGATGCCGGTTAACGGGTCTTCATGCGCGGCCTGGTGCAGGTCGTCCATCCGCTCGCGGGTGACGCTGGCGGCGCGTTGCACCCCGGCATAGAGGGTATGGATGACGTCGCCGACTTCTGGCAGGGCCGGCGCTTCGCCATCGCGGTGCAGCGTTTGCGCCAGCGCGTGAATGGGATTGAGCAACGCGCCGATGCCCAGCAGGGCGATGCCGGTGCCTACCACCGTGGCCAATGTCAGCAGGACGAATTCGGCGAGCGCGATCCGGCCGCTGGCGAAACCCCAGCCCAGATAGGCCAGCAGCGGCAGATGGGTAGCGATGAAGCAGAGGGTGAAGAGGCGCAGCCGCAGCGAGCGCGGAAAGATGAACGACGTGGCGAGGTAGAAATGCATGGCGGTCCCCGGCTGATGCGATGGAGCGTACCGTCCGGGTCGCATCTAAATGCGGCCTGAAGAAACAGGGTTAAGCCGATATTACCGGCTGGCCCGTGCAGGGGCCGAGTCGAGTGGAGTCAGCGCGACGCGCCCGGCACCCATTTGACGTCGCCTGCGCCATTGTCGTTCACCCGCCGCGCCAGCACGAACAGCAAATCCGACAACCGGTTGAGATAGGCCAGCGCCTGGGCATTGAGCGCCACCTCCACGGCCGCGGCGGTCGCGCTGCGTTCGGCCCGGCGCGTGATCGCACGGGCCAGGTGGATGGCGGCGGCGGCGGGCGAACCGCCCGGCAGGATAAAACTGTCGAGCGGGGTCAGATCGGCGTTCATCATATCGATCTGCTGCTCCAGCCGGGTTACCTGACTGGCGATGATGCGCAGCGCCCAGGGTTCGTCGGCGCCGTCGGGAATGGGCGTCGCCAGGTCAGCGCCCAGGTCGAACAGGTCATTCTGGATGACGGTCAGCCAGGCGGCTTCGGGCCGGTCGCCCATCGCGACGATGGCCAGCCCGATCGCGCTGTTCGCTTCGTCGACGTCGCCCACCGCCTGCATCCGCGGCGCATATTTGGGCAGGCGCGATCCATCGACCAGTCCGGTCGTCCCATCGTCCCCGGTGCGGGTATAGATTTTGTTCAGCTTGACCATAGGGTCTTGTCACTCCCCGGTGCGACATATGTTGGACGAGATACCTCTAGAACCCCGTTCGCCCTGAGCCTGTCGAAGGGCTATTCTCGTTCAACAAAGGCGGGTTGCTCAAGAAAGGCTGTGGCTTCGACAAGCTCAGCCCGAACGGTTCTATTGTGCTGTGGCAGTCTTGATGCCTCAGCCGTGCCCTTTGGCCATCAGCAGGATCGCCACGATGATGATCGCCGCGGCCTGGAACAGGATGCGGTTCATCATCATCTTATTCTGTTTCAGGCTGGACGGCCGCACCACGCCTTCAGGCAGGTTCAGCTCTTCCTTCGTGGTCTGAAGAAAGGCGACGATGCCCCGGATCAGCGCGTACAGGGTCGCGGCCATGGCAAGGATCAGGGCAATGACGAGGATCGTGTTCATACAGCGATGCTAGGCGCTTGCGAGGCTGATGCCAATGGGAAAGCGTCCTGTCCGAAGGTGTAGCGCCAGCAAGTCCGCCGCCATCCCCTGCGCGCGCAGGTCGGCCAGCGCGATCGACCCGCTGCGCTTGGCCAGGCGCTTGCCGTCCGGCCCGACCAGCAGCGGATGGTGGACATAGGCGGGGCTGGGCAGCCCAAGCAGCGCCTGGAGCAGCCGGTGAATGTCTGTCGCGCCGCGCAGGTCGTCGCCGCGCAGCACATGGGTCACGCCCATCGCCGCATCGTCCAGCGTGCAGGACAGATGATAGCTGGCCGGCGCATCCTTGCGCGCCAGCACGACGTCGCCATGGGCGAGGGGATGGGCCGCTACGTCGCGGTGGATATCCGGGTCGGGCGGGAAGGGGAGGTCTGTCCAAGTCAACGCCCCAACCCGCGCCACCGCTTCGCTCATGTCGATTCGCCAGGCATGAGCCTCCCCCGCACCGATCCGCCGCGCACCGTCCGCCTCGCTCAGGCCCCGGCACGTCCCTGGATAGACCGGTCCCTCCGGTCCGTGCGGCGCGGTCAGGCTGGCCTGGATGTCGGCCCGCGTGCAGAAACAGGGATAGAGCAGTCCTTGCGCGCGTAACTTTTCCAGCGCTGCCTCATAAACGTCCAGCCGCTGCGATTGGAAGACGATATCGCCGTCCCACGCTACGCCCAGCCAGGTCAGGTCGGCTATGATGCCCGCGATATGATCGGGCCGACTCCGGGTGCCGTCTATATCCTCGATCCGCAGGCAAAAGGCGCCAGCGGCCGCGCGGGCCATGTCATGTCCCATCAGGGCCGACCACGCATGGCCGACATGCAGCAACCCAGTGGGGCTGGGGGCGAAGCGGGTCACCATATGCGGTAGCGCGGCGGATAGAGTCATACAGGCTCTTGACGAGCGATATTCGTTAATGCTGTCATGCTCATGTCACGTTGTTGGTGGATCAGCGGCGTCGGCAAGGGGGTAGAAGCGTTTCTATGTACCATCCCGACCTTATACGGCATCCGGAAAACTGCCCGGCGCTTGTTCTCAATGCAGATTACACGCCGCTCAGCTATTATCCCCTGAGCCTCTGGCCTTGGCAGACCGCGATCAAGGCAGTGTTTCTGGACCGGGTGGACATCATCGCCAGCTATGAACGGCAGGTCCACAGCCCCAGCCTGGATATGAAGATCCCCTCGGTGATCGCGCTCAAACAATATGTGCGCCCGTCCGAACATCCCGCCTTCACCCGGTTCAACCTGTTCCTGCGCGACAAATTCTCCTGCCAATATTGCGGGACGACGAACGACCTGACTTTCGATCATGTCGTCCCGCGCCGCGCGGGCGGACGCACCACCTGGGAAAATGTCGCCACCGCCTGTTCGCCCTGCAACCTCAAAAAGGGCGGACGCACGCCCAAGCAGGCGGGCATGCGCCTGCATGTCGAACCGATCCGCCCGACCAGCTGGCATTTGCAGGAACATGGCCGTGCCTTCCCGCCGGGCTATCTCCACGAAAGCTGGCATGACTGGCTCTATTGGGATGTCGAGTTGATGGCGTGAGGGCGCACGCGGCGCTGGCGGGGCTCCTGCTCCTGCTGCCGGGCGCGGCCTTCGCGCAGGAGGATCATTCGGCGCTCACCCGCGCCAAATATGTCCGTAACTGCCTGATGTGCCATAATCGCGCCGCGCCCGAAGGCGTGTCGCCCGCGATCCTGGCCGGCCTCTATCCCGAACGCGACCTGCGTCCGGCGATCGCGATGCCCGGCGTTACCTGCTGGCGTCGTTGCGATCGCTGTTTCGCACCCGATCGCAGGGCCAGCAAATAGCTCAGCTGACCGGCAGCCAGTCCAGATCCATGTCCTTCATGCGGTTGGTATAATGGCCGATCTCCTCCAGCCGCGCCATGTCGTTCAGGATGATGCGCCCGTTGGAGCGGCTGATGAGGCCCTCCTGCTCCATCTGCCGGATCATCCGGTTCACATGGACCGACGTCAGCCCGATGGAATCGCCAATCTCCTCCTGCGTCAGCTTCAGGTCGAAACTGTCGACAATGCTGTCGTCGGTGACACGCAGCCGGTCGAACATGTCGAGCAGGAAAGCGGCGACGCGCGCCTTGGCCGACGTGCGGCCCAGCGCGGCCAGCCGGTCGGTCATCGCCACCCGTTCCGCATTGGACAGCAGGAACAGCAGCGCTGCAACCCGCGGCGATTCCTCCAGCAACCGGCGTAACGCATGTTTGTCAAACGGGCATACGATCACGTCGGACAGCGCGACCAGCGATTCGGGCGCCTTGCTATAGATGGTGCTGGCAGATCCGATGAAATCGCCGGGGAAATAGACGCGCAGGATCTGGCGACTGCCGTCGGGCAGGATGACGAAGCTCATCACCCGGCCTTCGCGTAGCACGAACAATTCCGTCACCGTGTCATTGACCCGCTGGATCATTCCGCCGCGCTTTACCTTACGCGGATTTTCCTCAAGCCGGATCAATGCCTTCTTTTCCGCGTCGGACAGGGGCACCTGTTTTGCCAGCCTTTCCGCGAAACAGCTTGTAGCCACCCAATACACCTTTTTCCAATTGTCGTTACGATGGCAGAACGCCCCATGCGCCTTTTGGCTGCATTTTCAGGATGCGCACTAAACTCGATCAAGCCTGCCGCCCGCTTTGCAATTATGTTGCCGATGTTTGCCGTCCGGCCGGATTAACCATCACGAATGGCGGTCAGCTGCCTTGCACGGCGCGCTGGAGGCGCTATGAACCCTGTCCAATGGACCGTATTCACATCCGCGGCGGCAATATGCTCAACGGCCGCCTCCCCATCTCCGGCGCAAAGAACGCCGCCCTGACGCTGCTGCCCTGCGCGCTGCTGACCGACGAGCCGGTGACGCTCCGCAACCTGCCGCGGCTGGCCGACGTCGACAGTTTCGGCCATCTGCTGAACCAATTGGGCGTGTCGACCATGATCGAAGGCGCCCGGCCGGAGGATTTCGGCCGTGTCCTGACCATGCGCGCGGGCCGCGTCACCTCGACCGAAGCGCCCTATGACATCGTGCGCAAGATGCGCGCGTCTATCCTGGTGCTCGGCCCGTTGCTGGCTCGCGCCGGTGAGGCCCGCGTGTCGCTGCCTGGCGGCTGCGCTATCGGCAACCGCCCGATCGACCTGCATCTCAAGGCGCTCGAAGCCTTTGGCGCGACGCTCGAAACGACGGCTGGCTATGTGCGCGCCAGCGTGCCCGACGGCGGCCTGCCCGGCGGCATCTTCACCTTCCCCGTTGTGTCGGTCGGCGCCACCGAAAACGCGGTGATGGCGGCGTCGCTCGCCAAGGGCACCTGCATCCTCGAAAACGCTGCGCGCGAGCCGGAAATCGTCGATCTCTGCAATCTGCTGGTCGCCATGGGCGCGGACATCGAGGGCATCGGCACCGACAAGCTGATCATCCACGGGCGCGAACGGCTGCACGGCGCAACCTACAGCGTCATGCCCGACCGTATCGAGGCCGGCAGCTATGCCTGCGCCGCCGCCATCACCGGCGGTTCGGTCGACCTGATCGGCGCCAATGCCGACGACATGCACGCCATCCTGGCTGCGCTGCGCGACGCGGGCGTTCAGGTCGATCCGCATAAGGACGGCATCCGCATATCGTCCGATGGCAAGCTGAAGCCCCTGACCCTGTCGACCGCGCCCTTCCCGGCCTTCCCGACGGACATGCAGGCGCAGTTCATGGCGATGCTGACCAAGGCGGACGGCGCGTCGGTCCTGACCGAAACCATCTTCGAAAATCGCTACATGCACGTTCCCGAACTGGCCCGCATGGGGGCGGACATCGCCGTTAACGGCCGTACTGCCGTCGTCCGCGGCGTCGACAAGCTGGTCGGCGCGCCGGTAATGGCGACCGACCTGCGCGCCTCGATGAGCCTCATCCTCGCTGGCTTAGCCGCCGAAGGGGAAACCCAGGTGCAGCGCGTCTATCATCTCGATCGCGGCTATGAGCGGCTAGAGGAAAAGCTGTCGGCCGTTGGCGCCGATATCGAGCGGGTCAGCGATGGCTGAGGCGCACGGACTGGCGACGGATCGAGCGGCTTTGCTGTCGCTCTACGACCTGGACGCCGGCGGCTTTCGTAACCTGGACGAGATCACCGGTTTCGCCGCGCAACTATGCGGCGCGCCGATTGCGCTGGTCAGTATCGTCGAAGATGCGCGGCAATTCTTCCTGTCCCGCGTTGGCATCGATGCGGACGAAACGCCGCGCGATGTTTCGTTCTGCGCGCTGGCGATGCTGGGCGGGGACATCTTCCTTGTCCCTGACGCCACCCGCGATCCCCGCTTCGCCGACAATGGGCTGGTCACCGGCCCGCCGCATATCCGCTTCTACGCCGGCGCGCCCCTGATAGGGGCGAATGGCGAACCCCTGGGCGCGCTCTGCGTGATCGACACCGTCCCGCGAGCCGACCTGACGCCGTTGCAGCGGCAGGGCCTGACCCTGCTCGCCCGACAGGTGATGGTGGAGCTGGAAGGGCGGCGCCGCGACCGCGACATGATCCTGCGGCAGCGGATGGACGCCGCCGCCATCGCCGAAAGCGACCGCATGTTTCGCACCCTGTCGGATGCGATGCCGCAGATGGTCTGGTCGACGCTGCCCGACGGCTATCATGATTATTATAACGCCCGCTGGTATGACTATACCGGCGTACCGGCCGGATCGACCGATGGCGCGGCGTGGAACGGCATGTTCCATCCCGACGATCAGGATCGCGCCTGGGCGCGCTGGCGCCATAGCCTGGCGACCGGCGAACCCTATGAGATCGAATATCGGCTGCGGCACCATAGCGGTGATTATCGCTGGACGCTGGGCCGGGCGCTGCCGATCCGCGATGGTGCCGGCACGATCATACGCTGGATCGGCACCTGTACCGAAATCCACGAACAAAAGCTGATGATGGAAGAGCGCGAGATGATCGCGCATGAACTGTCGCACCGGATCAAGAATATCTTCTCGGTGATTGCGGGCCTGATCGGCCTCTCGGCGCGGCAGCATCCTGAAATTGCCGATGTGGCCGACGATCTGCGCGACCGCATCCTGGCGCTTGGCCGTGCCCATGACTTCGTGCGGCCGCACAGTGCCGAATCCGCGCCGCAGGCGGGCGGGGGGCAGGGCAGCCTGTGGGGCATACTCGACCAGATTTTCGCGCCCTATCGCGGTGCGGCGGGATCGCGCATTGCGTTGTCGGGCGACGATCCGGCGATCGATGATCGCTCGGCGACGCCGCTGGCGCTGCTATTCCACGAACTGGCGACCAACACGGCCAAATATGGCGCGTTGTCGGTGGCCGACGGCATGGTGCATCTGCATGTGTCGGTTGAAGGGGGTGACGTGCGCATCGACTGGCGGGAAGAAGGCGGTCCGCCAGTTGCGCCTGGCCGCGTCGATGGTTTCGGCAGCCGATTGATGACGCTCAGCGTCGAACGGCAGCTGGGTGGGCGGATCGAGCGGGACTGGCGGCCGGACGGCCTGCGTCTCAGCCTCTGGATTCCATCCCGTTCCATGAGCCGGGCGGCGGAAACGGCGTAAAGCCGACAATTTCGGCAGCAGTCAGGTCGGGTCGCTCGGCAGCGGCCAGCTGTAGCGTGGCGCTGATGCTTTGCGCGCGGAACGGCTTGGTGATCACGCCCAGCGCCGCCACTGACGCCGCGCCGATCTGGGACGGGTTTGCGGTGACATAGATCACGCGGATGCCATGACGCGCCGCCAGTTCCATGCCGATTTCCGGCCCGGTCGGGCCATCGCGCAGATTGAGATCGACCAGGGCTATATCGCAATCTTGCGCGGAAGCTAGGGCACCTTCCCGGTCGGCGGCGATCGCCCCGACCTGGAATCCAGCGTCCTCGACGATTTGCTCGATCTCCAGTGCGACGAAAATCTCGTCTTCGACTATCAGAACCTTCTTGCTCATCACCTGACTCGTTAGACTTGGAGCCAATAAAGTCCCGGACCGCCGCTTGGTTCCGTTGCGGCGCAAAAGACGCGGCTTTCTGACCCAAAGAACAGGTCAGCCAAAAACTCAATCCGTAACGCTGGTCCACAAAGTTTCGAACTGCGTCCCCTGCATCAGCAGCACCGACGCGGGATAGCCCGCCTCGCTCGCCTGCCGCGCCGTGCCGGTGGCACTGTCCACGGCCAGCGCCTGGGTGGGGAAGGGGCCGTAATATTTGTTGTCCAGATTGATCTTCCAGACGCCCTCATGCTGAAGGACGATGTAGCGGGCGTGCGGGAGATTGGGGGGGAGAGTCATGTCAAAATACCTCGGTGTTATAATGGTGCCAGGCCATGATCGCGGCGGCGCCGCGATGCGGGCGCCAGGCCTGGGCGACCTCGCGGGTCAGTTTTTCGCTCGGCCGATCGGGCAGGCCCAGGATGCGGCCGATCTCGATCTGCACCGCCAGGTCGCCGGCGGGCCAGATGTCGGGTCGCCCTTCGGCAAACAGCAGGTAGATTTCCGCCGACCAGCGCCCAACGCCTTTAATACGGACGAGTTGCGCGATCGCTTCCTCGTCATCGGCGGGCAGGGCGTGCAGGTCCAGTGCGCCCGACAGGATCAGTTCGGCCAGGCTGCGGGCATAGCCCTGTTTCTGGCGGGACAGGCCGCAGGCGCGCAAGGCGTCGAAGTCGCGCGCCAACAGGGCGTCGGGCGCGCAGCCTTCGCCCAGCTCCGCCTCCAGCTTGCGCCACACCGCCGCCGCGGCCGCCACGCTGACCTGTTGGCCCACGATGGTCCGCAGCAGCGTTTCGTATCCGGGTGCCCGCACCCGCGCCGCGGGATAGCCCACCCGGCCGATCGCCGCGCCAAAGCCAGGCTCCAATAGGGCGATGGCGTCCAGGCTGGCGCGCAACTGTTCCGCACTCGTAACCATAACTCTGCTGTCCAGCCCTTGATTTCCCGGCGTCTCTGGGTCAGAGCGGCGGAGAAAATTCGAGGGGATTGGATAGATGCCGAAATTGATTGTGGTCAACCGTGCAGGTGAAGAACAGGCTGTCGATGGTGATAATGGCCTGTCGGTGATGGAAATCATCCGCGACAACGGTTTTGACGAATTGCTGGCGCTGTGCGGCGGTTGCTGCTCCTGCGCGACCTGCCATGTCTATGTCGATCCGGCCTTTGCTGACGCGCTGCCAGCCATGAGCGAGGACGAAAACGACCTGCTCGACAGTTCCGACCATCGCAACGAAACCAGCCGCCTGTCCTGCCAGGTGATGCTGAGCGATTCGCTCGACGGCCTGCGCGTCACCATCGCGCCGGAAGACTGATGCGTCTTTGAACATGGCGGGTGCGATAGTTCTTGTCGCACCAAAGGCCTGCCCTGTGATGCAAGCATAATGTGTTCCCGCGCAGGCGGGAACCCAGTCGAAACGTCCGAACTGAGTTCCCACATCTGCGGGAACACGCCATTATCCCATTATGGCTGGACCCGCAGCGTGGCGGCGGGCGCGTCGCTAGTCAGCGGCGATATCGTCCAGATGATCCGCTTGCCCTGTGGCGTTGCTTGCGCGCCCTCTTCCTGATTCTGGCTGACGATCTCCGCGTCGGTGGTCAGGGTGAAGCGGCCGTTCAGCGCCTTCGCCGCCTCGTCCCCCGCTCCGCTCCCCATGCCGCCCATCCCGGCCGGTCCCTGGCTCTTGTCGAACCCGTTGGCGAAGCCCGGCGCCTTGACCCGCACACGGTCGTCCCCGCGCAACTCCACCACGACGAAGGGCAGTATGATCTGTGCATCGATGTTGAAGGGGAAGAGGAAGGCGTGGGTCAGCTTGCCCGTGATCGCATAATCGATCTCGAACTTGCGGTTGCCCATATAGCGGGCCGACCGAAATCCCTTTTCCTTGGTCAGCGCGGCGGCGATCGCCTGCATCTGCGCCTCGTCGCCCTTGTCCGCGCCATCGGCGAGCGCATCGCTGAAATCCTCGTCGCGCGCCGCGATCTGCATCAGCGTCGGCGCGGCTTCTGTCTCGCCTTCGCTGTCATCGTCTGTCGACGGCGCGCCGCCGGTTATGCCGGTCTTGCCCATGTCCGAGGCCAATATCTCGCCTTTATAGGCGAAGGCGAAGCTGCGGTCGGCGCGGATGTCCAGGCTCGATTCGAACGTCCCCGGCGTCACCAGGCAGGCGGAGAGCGCCAGCAGCCCCGCCAACGCCCCCAGGGTGCGATACAGCTTGGCAGGAAACCGGCGGTCCATGGCGCTCTCCTTCCCTGGCGGATCAGCGAACCGTCGCGGCGTACAGCGCGATTGCGGCGGCATTCGACACGTTCAGGCTCTCCATTCGCGGGCTGATCGGCAGCTTGGCGATGATATCGCAATGGGCGATCGTATTGTGGCGCAGCCCTTCGCCCTCCGCCCCCAGCACCAGCGCGACGCGCGATTCGCCGATCGCCTCGCCCAATGTGGTGTCGGCGTCGCCATCCAGCCCGATGCGCCAGTAACCCGCTTCGGCAATCTCTTCGAGCGCACGGGCCAGGTTCACCACCCGCACCCAGGGCACATTTTCCAGCGCGCCAGACGCCGCGCGCGCCAGCACGCCGGATTCTGGCGGGGCATGCCGGTCCTGCGTGACGATGCACAGCGCGTCGAACGCGGCGGCGGAGCGCAGGATCGCGCCGACATTATGCGGGTCGGTTACCTGGTCCAGCACCAGGATCGGCCGTTTGTCGTCCTGTCCTTCCAGCAATATCTCGCCCAGCCAGACATCATCCAGCGCCTCGACTTCGGCGACGATGCCCTGATGCGGCGCGTCGGACGGGACCATCCGGCCCATGTCGGCGACGTCGGCATAGACGATCGGCAGCACCGGCGGCAGGTCGAGGGCACCCAGCGCTTCGCGCGTGCCCCATATCTTGCGCACGATGCGGTTGGGGTTGGCGAGCGCCGCTATGACGGCATGACGACCATAGAAGCGCGGGAAGGCGCCCTTGGACTTAGTGGAGCGATTGGGCTTTTTCATGAATGCGCTCTTTTCACATCACCCCATTGACAGGCAAGTCTCCTTTCGCCATTGAGCCGCCTCCAGCGGGGCGGAAACGCAAATTTCTTTGTCGCGCAGGGCACTGGACAGGTGGCCGAGTGGTTAAAGGCAGCAGACTGTAAATCTGCCCGGGTTTCCCGTACGCTGGTTCGAATCCAGCCCTGTCCACCACTGCATCGGGCCGATGCAGTCGGTTCTATATGGACCGGAAACAGGCCGGTGTGGACGCATAGCTCAGTTGGTAGAGCAGCTGACTCTTAATCAGCGGGTCCTTGGTTCGAGCCCAAGTGCGTCCACCATATTTCAATGACTTAGATGTGAGATTGAGCGGGCCTCCGTGCGGGGGGTCCCATTGGGGTATCAGATGCGGCACGATTATTTGCCCGCATCCGAAGTCATTTCCATAGCTAGCTTTCCGAGCGCGGCCGCCTCACGGTCGCCATCACGATCAGGCTGAGCATTTACTTCATGCGCGAGTTCGAGGTTTCGGATTTGCGCGTTTGTCGCTAACCATTCCCTAGGCTTGGTATTTGATTGAACGCCGACAGGGGTGGCATGCAGGATTCGAAACAGCGATCGGGTATACGAGACAATCGTAGTCGCGGCCCGGCGCATGAATTTCTAGAAACTAAGGTAGCGAAAGGAAGCGACCTTTCGTTTGTCTCTGCATACTTTACAAGTTTTGCCTATAATCGCCTTTCAGCGACATTAGACAACATCGGTCATCTTCGCTTCCTGTTTGGCGAGCCAAGATTTCTCGACAGCGTGGATGCTGAAAGCCTCGTTCCGCCAGCGTTCTCCTTGGATGAAGATGGCTTGTCGTTGACCGAAGGCATGCGCAAAAGTGCCGCTGCGTCGAGATGTGCTGAATGGATCAGGGAGAAGGTCGAAATCCGGTCGGTTAAGCGATCTGGCTTGCTTCACGGCAAACTTTATCACGTTCATGATGGACGACGTGAACATGCGATGGTCGGCAGCTCTAACTTCACTTTGAGGGGCCTTGGCTATACCGACGAACCGAATATCGAACTGAATCTGGTGGTCGATAGCGACCGGGATCGAGATGACCTTCTCAGGTGGTTCAATGAAATTTGGTCGGACAGCAGTTTGACCGAAGACGTTCGCGACGAGGTGCTCGGCCAGCTTGAACGACTTTACCAACACAACAGCCCTGAGTTTCTATATTTCAAAACGCTCTTCCATTTATTCCAGCAGTATCTCTCGGATCAAACCGTAGAGGAAGAGCGCCTGAACGACGCGCGTTTCACCGAAACGGCGATTTGGCAGGCGCTTTTCGATTTTCAGCGGGATGGTGTGCGTGCGCTATTGTCGAAGCTCGATCGTCATAACGGCTGTATCCTGGCCGATAGCGTCGGCTTGGGGAAGACATACGTCGCACTGGCTGCGATCAAATGGTTCGAACTACGTAACCAGCGCGTTTTGGTCCTTTGCCCTAAAAAGCTTCGGGATAATTGGACTGAGTTTCTCGTGCAAAACAACAGCGAAACCAATCCGCTGCGGGACGATCGTTTCTCCTATACGGTCCTATCGCACACCGATCTAACCCGCACTGCTGGGAAGGTAGGCGACATAAATTTGGGGACACTTAATTGGGGAAACTATGACCTCGTCGTCATTGATGAGTCTCATAATTTCAGAACCGCCTCGCGGGGTAAGCCCTCGACTGACAGCGGACCTGCGCGCCCGAGCCGATACGAAAAGCTGATCGACGAGGTAGTCGGATCAGGCATCAAGACGAAGGTTTTGATGCTCTCGGCAACCCCCGTAAACAATGACTTGTCCGACTTGAAAAGTCAGCTTGATTTGATCGTGGCGAGCAAGTCCGACGCATTTGCTGATCTGGGTGTTCCAAATCTTGCTGGCGTGATCGGCGACGCAAGGCGTAAATTCAAAGATTGGATCAAAGCGGGTGGCAAAGATCGTGACGCCCTGATCGGTCGGCTACCCCCGTCGCTTTTCAATCTGCTCGATGGCGTGACGATTGCCCGATCACGACGGCATATTGAGCGCCACTACGCTTCTTCGATCGACGCTATGGGTAAGTTTCCCGTTCGGGCGCGCCCCTTGTCGATATTCCCGTCAATTGACACGGATGGGGCATTCCCGGCGTTTGCGCACGTGCATGATGAGATAAGCGCGCTGAAACTTGCTCTGTATAATCCCATTGGCTTTGTGCAGGACCAGTATCGCGCGGAGTACGATCCCGGCGGTAATTTTGATCAGGGAAACCGCGAGCGGTTCCTGATCGGGATAATCAAATCGGGGCTGCTCAAGCGACTCGAAAGTTCGGTCAACTCATTTGCATCTTCAATGGCGCGATTGTGCGATCGTATCGACGCTCGCCTAAAGGACATCGCGGCTTTTCAAGCTGGTGAGGTCAGCGCTCTCTCTGATGCTGATTTGCCAGACGAGATCGAAGGAGACGATGAGCTAGAAGTTGCTTTTGAGGTCGGCGGTGCGCTGAAATTCAATCTTGCCCATATGAAGATCGATGCGTGGGCGATTGCTCTGGCAGAGGACCGAGCGCGCCTAGATGCGCTGCAAAAATCCGCATTCGAGGTAACACCACAGCGCGACGCAAAGCTCGCTGAACTGAAAAAGATCATAGAAGACAAGGCTGCCCATCCATCGACCAACCGCAATGGCGAAGCCAACCGCAAAGCGATCGTGTTTACCGCCTTTTCGGACACAGCGGAGTATCTCTACGCACAGCTTGTCCCATTCGCCAAAGCAATGGGCATCAACGCTGCGCTTGTCACAGGCGGCGGGCAAACCAGATCAACATTGGGCAAGGCCCGGTATCAGGATATTCTCGTAAACTTTGCCCCCCGGTCGAAGGGGCGACGTGCTATGAAAAGCATGCCGCAGGATAATGAGATCGATCTCCTGATCGCGACCGACTGTATCTCCGAGGGGCAAAATCTTCAGGACGCCGATCTGCTGATCAACTTCGATATCCACTGGAACCCTGTGCGTTTGATCCAGCGGTTTGGTCGGATTGATCGCATTGGCTCACTCAACGACCGCATCCAGATGGTGAATTTCTGGCCTACGCCCGACCTGAACCACTACATCAAATTAAAGGATCGCGTCGAAGCACGCATGGCGCTTGTCGATCTATCGGCAACCGGCGACGACAATATTCTTGCGGACGCACGCGATGCGGCTGAGGCCGACCTGAAATGGCGCGATAAGCAGTTGATGCGCCTCAAAGACGAAGTTTTTGACCTTGAGGACGGCCAAGAGGGCGTGACTCTCGCAGAGTTTTCGCTCGAAGATTTCAGGGCCGACCTGCTGCAATTTTCGCGAATTAATGAGGAAGCGCTGCGCACCGCGCCGATCGGCATCAGCGCAATCGCGCCTGCAGAACTGGAGAGCGGCGCGTTCGATCCCGGCGTCATATTTTGTCTTCGCCGCAAGGGTGATGTTCCCAAGGGGCAGGAAAAGGCCGTTGGTGGACTTGATCCTTTCTTCCTGGTCTACGTCCGCGACGACGGCACCATCCGGCACAGCTTTGCCGCGCCAAAGTCTATTCTAGATGCAATGCGCGCGCTTTGCCTAGGACGGTCCGAGCCGTTCGAAGCGCTTTGTGCGGCATTCGACAAAGAGACAGGCAAAGGGGCAGAAATGGAGCGCTACGATGCTCTGGCGCTTGCCGCCGTGAACTCAATCAAGGCAAGCTATGCAATGCGAGCGCTAGGTGCGCTTGCAGCGGGACGCGGTGGCAAGCTGGTCGATGAAGGCCAACAGCCACGCCATGAGGGGGATTTCGAGTTGATCACTTGGCTGATCGTCCGGCGCGAAGCCGATATCGCGTGAGCCATGCTCAGGAAACACTTGTCCGCATACGTGATGCGGCAACGGCGATCGGCGGAAAGAATCTGCCTTCCAACACATCTGCTCTGCTCGGAGCGATTGGATACGCCAGCCCCAAGACGTTGGCGATCGATACCGGCCCGACTGCCTTCCTCGCAAACCTTGGCATAGACACCGCCAAATTTGGCGAATTGCTTCCGCGGGTCGCAGCCGTCCACTTCCTGTTTCAGCTTACCGGCGACGAACTCCCTGCCCTGTCCCGCAACACCGAGCCACAGACAGGCGCGTCATTCCAGCGCGGGGCGATTGATAGCTTCGTCTTCCTCGCGGTCGATCTTGACGATCAGCCGTGGTCGCGGCGCGAGCTGGTTACCATTGTCCGCGAAATCAATCGTGGCTTTGCGATGCCCGCGATCATCTTGTTCCGTCACGGAGGAAACGCAACGCTGGCGGTCATTGATCGCCGCGCCAACCGACGCGATCCGTCACGCGATGTTGTCGGCGGGCGTATCTCGTTGGTCAAAGACATTGACCTTGCCAAGCCGCATCGCGCCCATGTGGAAATTCTGGCGGACCTCTCGCTTGCTGCCATCGCGCGCAAGAAGGCCCCCGCCGATTTCCGCGATCTGTATGACCGCTGGATCGAAACGCTTTCGGCCGCCGAACTCAACAAGCGTTTCTATGCCGAACTGGCAGACTGGTTCGCATGGGCAAGCACGAAGCCGGAATTGGTTGCGTTCTCAAAAGGCCAGCCAGCGGATGAGGGCGGCAAGGAAGTCGGCCTAATCCGCTTGCTCACCCGCTTTATGTTCGTCTGGTTTATCAAGGAAAAAGGGCTGGTCGATGGCGACCTCTTCAACCCCGACCGCCTTGCCTCGCTGCTCAAATCCCCGCCGCAGTCGGACCCCACGGGTCACGATTTCTACCTCGCGATCTTGCAGAACCTGTTCTTCGCAACGCTCAACACCGAGATGGATCAGCGGCGCTGGCGCAAGGATGAGGCTGGGCAGTCGAAGGATTATCTCGGGCATCACGTCTTCCGCCACGAAGCGAAGTTCGCCGATAAGGACGCGGCGGAAGCGCTGTTCAATCAGGTGCCGTTCCTCAACGGTGGGCTTTTCGAGTGCCTCGACACCGAAATCACGAGTCCCGATGATGAGCGCAAAGATCGCGCGGTGAAGGAACGCCAACGGCTGATCCTGCGCGTCGATGGCTTTTCCGATCAGCCGGACAAGCAACCCCGTTTGCAGAATCGCATTTTCTATGGTGGCGAGAATGCCGTCGATCTGTCCGGCTATTATGAAAAGGCCGTGCGCCCGCGCAACGTGTCCGGCCTGATCGACCTGTTCGAACGCTACAAATTCACGATCGAGGAGAACACCCCGCTCGAAGAGGAAGCCGCGCTTGATCCCGAACTGCTGGGCAAGGTGTTCGAGAACCTGCTGGCCTCCTACAATGAGGATACCAAGACCACCGCGCGAAATAAGTCGGGCAGCTTTTATACGCCGCGCGAAGTTGTCGAGTTCATGGTCGACGAAGCGCTGTTGGCCTATCTCAAACCGAAGATCGCGCCAGCACGTGACGATGGCGGTATCCGCCCCACGGCCCCCGGCCTCGACTTCGGGGCGGCACCCGGAGAGTTGGAGCTTGAAGCAACCGGCAACGGGAAAAAGGCGGACAAAGCCGAAACGCCCGACCGCAACGAAGCCCGTTTGCGCGCACTGCTCGATTTCGCCAGCCGGACCCATGATTTCACGACCCAGGAAGTCGATGCGCTGATCGCGGCGATTGAAAGCTGCAAGGCGATCGATCCAGCCGTAGGCTCCGGTGCGTTTCCACTCGGATTGCTGCAAAAGCTCGTTCATGCGCTCGCGGTGCTTGATCCCGGTGGGGAGAAATGGCGCACCCGCAATCGTGCCTATTATGAAACCAATTTATCCCGCGCCGAAGCCATCCCCGCGCCCAACGAGCGGGAAGCCGCGATGTCCACCGCGCAAGCGGAACTCGACAAGTTCGATGCCGCGTTCAACAGCGGGCACTACCCCGATTATACGCGCAAGCTCTATCTGATCGAACGGTGCCTGCATGGCGTCGATATTCAGCCGATCGCGGTGCAGATCGCCAAACTGCGTTGCTTCATCAGTCTTGCCGTTGAGCAAAAGGCCGATGAGAGCCGCCCCAATCGCGGCATCACCCCGCTGCCGAACCTCGAAACCAAGCTGGTTGCCGCCAACACGCTGACGCCGCTGCATCGAAACGGCAACGTCATGCTGGTGACGCAAGATTTGCGCGCTGCCCAAGGCAAGCTGCGTAATGCCAACCGAGCCTTCTTCGCCGCCGCCAACGGTGCGGACAAGAGGCGGGTGCAGAAGCAGATATTGGACCTGCGACACGAGATTGCGGCGCTGGTGAAGCAGGACGGCATCTTTTCCGGTCATGAGGCCGAATTACTCGCGCATTGGGACCCGTTCGATCCCAACAGCTTTGCGCCCTTCTTCGATGCCGAATGGATGTTTGGGCTGGAGCCATCCGCCACCGAAGGCTGGTTCGACATCGCGCTCGCCAACCCGCCCTATGTGCGACAGGAAAAGATCGAAACCTTCCGCATCAATGGCAAGCCGGTCGTCAGCAAGGCGCAGCTTAAGGTCGACTATAAGACCTATGCGGGCTCAGCGGATTTGCTCGTCTATTTCTACGAACGGGCTCTGCGATTGCTGAAGCCTGAGGGCGCTCTTGCCTTTATCACTTCGAACAAATGGTATCGGGCGGGCTACGGCAAGAGCCTGCGCGAGTGGCTGCGCGAAAATGCTCGCATCCTCAAATTGATGGATTTCGGCGACGCGCCGGTGTTCGAAGCAATTGCCTATCCCACCATCCTGATCGCCACCCGCCGGACGGCACCGGGCAAGCCGCGCGACGGCGAGATGTTCGACGCGATGAAATGGGAGATGGGCGAGCCCGTCGAGACCTTCCCAGTGCGGTTCGCATTAGGATCTTTCGCTATGCCGCAAAAGGATTTGTCCGCGGCCGGTTGGCAAATGGAGCCGCAAGAGGGACGTGATCTACTGGCTAAGCTGCGCGCAGCAGGCAAGCCGCTTGGGGAATGGTGTAGCGACCGCTTATATTATGGGATCAAGACAGGACTCAATGAAGCGTTCGTAATCGACGGGGCTCGGCGCGCTGCGTTGATCGCCGCCGATCCTAGGTCGGAAAACATCATCAAGCCCTTCCTTCGTGGTCGGGACGTGAAGCGTTGGCACGTGGAGCCCGATGACAAATGGCTCATAAAAATCCCCTCTTCAGAAAACGCCACCCACCCGTGGACCGGCCTCGCCGATGACAAGGCTGAGGCAATCTTCAAATCAGAGTATCGAGCCATCCACGATTGGTGGATGAAGGAAAATTTGCGGGACCGTCTGATCGCGCGAACCGATCAGGGCCACTATTTCTGGGAACTGCGGTCATGCGCTTATTGGAATGCATTCGCGCAGCCGAGAGTCATTTACCCGGATATAACGCTCTCCGTGGCTTTCGCGTTTGTCGAGCATGAAGCGTATTCAGGGGACACAACATTTTTGATTGGAACTGCCGAACGGTGGGTGATCGGGATCGCCAACAGCAGCTGCGCAGACTGGTTTTACCGGCAGATATCCCCATCGATCCAGGGTGGGTTTCTAAGATTTAAGACCATTTACGTAAACCAGATACCCGTTCCTCAAGCTTCTTTGATGCAACAGAGGGATGTTGATTTGTTGGTCGAGACTTTAACGACGCAACTTACACAGCGTCCTCGCGTAGAATCCCTTCTCAATGCCTTTGTCTACGAACTCTTCTTCCCCGAAGAACTGGCGGAACTCAACCTTTCGCCTTTTGCTGTTGCTCGCGAGGCGGGGCTAGACAAGCTAGCCGGATTGAAGGGCGAAGCGCTCGCCCGCGCAGCCGACGATTGGTCCCGCCAGCTCGCCGACCCCGCCACCAAACTCTATGCGACCCTGTTCGACCTCCAGAGCATCGACGCTATCCGCATAATCGAAGGACGCGGTTGATGGCGGCTGCACTGGCGGTCGGAATCGACCGAATCCAAATTTCGGATTTTCGCGCTTTCCCGGCGGTCGCTCCTGCCGACATCATCATTAGCGGCTGCAACTTGCTGGCATATGGGGAAAACGGTGCGGGGAAATCGTCGATCTATCGGGCGTTGCGCGGCCTATTCTCATCGACCGCGCAAGAAATCATGCCGCTGCACAATGTCTTTACCGACCCGCCGCAACCCAGCGTCCGAGTCACTCTCACTGATAAGACCGAATTTCACTGGTCGGCTGGGGGCCATCCAACGGCGGCCGTGCAGGACGTCGCGCGCAAATCGGCGTTTTTAAGCCACACCCGGCTGATCGAGATGAATACCGGCGCGACCGCCAATGACCGCCCCAACCTGTTTAAGGTCGCGGTAGAGCGCCTGTTGGCTGATTTCGAAGCCACGCTCGCGGGTGGCACCAAACGGAGCATCGGCGAGCTTTGGTCGGATGTGGAAAAGGCATTCGCTGCGAGGGTCCAGACCGCCAGAGGCGAGCGGCGACCCCAGCACTACATTCGCGACATGCAAAACGCTTGCGAGCAATTTAACGAAGGCATGAAGCAAGCGATCGAAGCACTGGAGAAATACGCGCAGCCGATGCTGCGACGGCTGCTTGACGCATTTTCCGCAGATGCGCTCGATCTGATCGGATTCACATTTTACGGACTCAGTTATGACGAGACCGATCGCGCCATCCACAACAAGGAATTTTTTGCAAACGTCAAATTTCGGACCCACGTCCCGACGGCACCTCAAAACTTCCTGAACGAGGGGCGGCAATCAGCATTGGCGATTGCGATGTATCTCGCCGGACGAAAGGCCAGCGTGCCGCCCGATGACGACGCCCTTCGACTGCTGGTGCTTGATGACCTTTTGATCAGCCTCGACCATTCGCATCGCCGTCCGGTGCTGGAAGTGATCGCCACTGAATTCGTGGATTGGCAGATCATTTTGCTTACACACGACCGTTTTTGGTTTGAGATGGCTCGGGAGCAACTTTTGGGTAAGCCGTGGAAGAGCGTCGAAATTTATGAGAGCGTGGATCACGATGGATTACTCCGTCCGTTGATCTGGAATTCGGGAAACAATCTTGTTGACGAGACACTCCAGCAAGCGGGCCGCTTCCTTGAAGAAAATCCTCCTCAGGCGGCGGCTGCCGCGAATTACGCGCGCACGGCCTGCGAGTTGGCATTGCGCCGATATTGCAAAAATTATGGAATCGACTTTCCTTATTCCGATGATCTGCAGAAAATAAAGCTCGATACTTTGCTAACAAAAGTGGCCGCGCACGCGAAGAACGATCCTGACCGCAAAGCAGCTATTGACGGCATCAAGCAGCATAAAAAGCTGATCCTTAACCCGCTATCGCACAATCCAACGCAGCCGATTGTCAAAGCCGACGTTCAGGCCGCGATCCTAGCGGTAGGCAAGTTGGTTGCCGCTTGCGTGCGCAAGAAGAACCCATGACTTTGAAATACATGCCGTCAATGGCTGGAGCACCGCAATGAAAGCGACCGAAGCGCGACTATTGGCCTTCCTCAAGAAGTCGCCGCAATTCGTCATTCCCATCTATCAACGCACCTATTCGTGGACCGAGCGGGAATGTAGCCAACTATGGAATGACATAGTTCGGGCCGGAACCGACGATGCGATCTCGGTCCACTTCATCGGTTCGATCGTTTACATCGAGGCGGGGCTGTCTCAGGTTTCGCATCAGGCACCTTTGCTCGTCATCGATGGGCAGCAGCGGTTGACCACGGTGACGATCCTCCTTGCCGCGCTCGCAGGCGCATTGGGGGACGCTGAACCAATCGACGGATTCTCGGCCAGAAAACTCAGAAACTACTACCTGCTCAACCCGGAAGAGATTGGCGAACGCCATTTCAAATTGCTGTTGTCGCAGGCTGACAAGGCCACGTTGACATCGATCGTCGGCGAAACGGAACCAACATCCGAACAGTCTCTGCGGGTGACCGAAAACCATGCCCTCTTCAAGGATCTGATCGAGGGGCAGAAGAGCAACCTTGCTGCACTCTGCAACGGCCTAGCAAAATTGGTTGTCGTGGATATCGCGCTCAGCCGCGATCAGGACAATCCCCAGCTTATTTTCGAGAGCATGAACTCGACCGGGCGCGAACTCAGCCAGGCCGATTTGATCCGAAACTTCATCCTGATGGGGCTTGAGCCCACGCTCCAAGCCCACCTCTACGAACAATTCTGGCGTCCGATGGAAGTCGCATTTGGGCAAGAGGCATATAACTCCCATTTTGATAGCTTTATGCGTCATTACCTCACGGTAAAGACCGGGGAAATTCCTCGGCTTGATGATGTCTACGATGCATTCAAGGGCCATGCCCGCGCTCCGCAAGTCGCCGCGATGGGAATTGAAGCGCTCGTCAAAGACATTCGCGATTTCGCCCGCTACTATTGCAAGATGGCGCTCAAGGCCGAAGAAGACCCAGATTTGAAACTGGCTTTCGACGACCTTCGCGAACTCAAGGTGGATGTCGCCTACCCGTTCCTGATGGAACTGTATCACGACTATACGGATGGGCTGCTAGCCAAAGGCGAACTGCTCGATACGGTGCGTCTGATCGAGGCCTATGTTTTCCGCCGGGCCATCTGCGCGATACCAACGAACTCATTGAACAAGACATTTGCGACGTTCACCAGAGCGCTCAAGAAAGACCGATATCTCGAAAGCATCAAGGCACATTTTCTCCTGATGCCTTCGTACCGGCGATTCCCCACCGACGATGAATTCATCCGCGATATGCAGACCCGCGACCTCTATAATTTCCGGAGCCGTAGCTACTGGCTTCGGCGGTTTGAGAATTATGGCCGAAAGGAACGGGTGCCGGTCAACGAATACACGATCGAACACATCATGCCCCAAAGCGAATCCTTATCGAACGGCTGGAAGGCGGCGCTGGGCGACGAGTGGGAGCGCATTCATGCGTCCTACCTGCATACGCTGGGGAACCTCACGCTTACCGGGTATAACTCCGAATATAGCAATCGGGCGTTTGCCGAAAAGCGAGATATGGAAGGCGGGTTTAAGCAAAGCCCGTTGCGCCTCAACAAGGGGCTTGGTGAACTCGATAGCTGGAACGAGGATACCATTAGAGCCCGCGCCTCCAACATCGCCGGAAAGGCAGCATCGGTGTGGTCCGCACCTGAGATAGCCGCCGATATCCTAGACGCCTATCGCCCGCAGATTTCGAAGTCGGCCTCCTATTCAATCAGCGATCACCCGCACCTGCTGAATACGCCGTCGCGAGAAATCTTCGATGCGCTCCGCGCGGAAATTATCAAACTTGATCCCTGCGTGAGCGAGGAATTCCTGAAGCTCTATGTCGCCTACAAGGCCGAGACAAATTTCGTTGATGTGGTCCCCCAAGCGAAGCAATTGCGGCTTTCGCTAAATATCGGCTTTTCAGAGATCGATGACCCACGCGGGCTTTGTAAAGATGTGTCGGGCCTCGGTCGGTGGGGGAATGGCGACGTGGAAGTCCGTCTGTCGGAAATTGCTGAACTGCCTTACGTCGTCGGGCTGATCCGCCAATCCTTAGAACGACAACTTGGTAGTGAGACGGACGTCTGATAGCGATCATCACCGCACAATCAACATGCTGCACGACATAGCGATCCGGCTAAAGCTCCCATTCTCCGCACGCATAAACCGCGAGGACCAAACGACGCGGCTGGCGACGGACGATCTTCGTCGCCGCGTCGAGCTTGCCTTGGGAGAGCTTTTCGTGACGCAAAAGCGAAGACGCTATTTCGGCACGTCAACGAGCTGTCCGTCACGATCAAACGGCAAACTGACCGAACGTGCATTTGCGCCGAACATTGATGCGGTGGAGTGAACCCAGATCAAACGCTGGCCACCATCAGATACGGTGACGGTCTGAGTGGGTTGCCCAAGCAGTCGAACCACCTCGGCCTTCGTCATGCCAATCTGAAGGCTCTCGACCGCTTTTGCGTCGTAGTTGGTCCCCATGGATACGCAGCCCGCGAGCATCAGCGCGGTGCCGATCAGAAACAACTTCTTCATACTAATTCCCCCGGAAGCCGATCGCGGTACGCCCCCGCTGTCGGCCTCACACCATGATCCCTAGTGATCGGGGAGTTAGTACACCGCACAAGTCGGACCTGTAGCCTTTAGACCTGTCAATCGGCGTGCAAACGGGACCCCTTATCGGCGCGCAAAAGGGACCC
>JAZJZH010000031.1:0-7215 GCA_040389985.1 Pseudomonadota bacterium | reverse complement strand
GCAGATCGGCGTGAAGACGCTCTACATCACGCCGGGTTCACCATGGGAGAATGGCGGATAGGCAGGAGTGGGCTCGCTTATTGCTTAGATGACTTGTGACAAAACCTCTGATAAAATCGCGATCGATTAAAGGATTTGTCACATGCCACTCGCTTCGGATTCACAAAGGGTCCAACTCAGAAATCTGCTCGATGGCCGGAGCATGATGCGCGCGCAGGAAATGCGCGAAGCTGGGATCAGCCCGCAAACGATCGCGCGCGCCGTCGAGACCGGGGAAATCGAACGCATCTCGCGCGGGGTTTACCAGAAGCGTGGATCCGAGATCGAGGAGAACCAGATCCTCGCCGAGGCCGCCATACGCGTCCCCAAGGGCGTGATCGCTCTTGTGTCGGCGCTCGCCTTTCACGGCCTGACCGATCAGATGCCGCGCCGCATCTGGATGGCCATCGGCACCAGCGATTGGGCGCCGGTGCAGTCCTATCCCCCGATGCGCATGGTGCGGTTCACCGAGCGTTATCTGCGTCAGGGCGTCGAGAACCATATGATCGCTGGCCTCGATGTCCCGATCTATTCCGTCCCCAAGACCCTTGCCGATCTCTTCCGCAATTCGAAGCTGGTTGATCGGTCGGTCGCCGTGGAAGGCCTGCGCGCCGCCATCGAACAACGCAAGGCGACCCCAAGCGCGATTGCTCAGGGCGCGAAAGCCGGCGGCGCGTGGAAGGTCATGCAACCCTATCTCGACGCGCTCACGTCCAATGGTTAAAACACCGATAAACATGGCCAAGTCCGTCAAGGATCGGCTGCTTAACATCGCCCGCCAGGAAGGCCGGGTGTTCGATGTCCTGCGGTTCGCGCTGGAACGTCTGCTCTACCGGCTATCGGTTTCGGAGCATCGCGACCGTTTCGTCCTGAAGGGCGGGATGTTGGTCACGGTCTGGGTCGAAGACGACAATCGTGTGACCCGAGATGCGGACTTCCTGGGCCATGGCGATCCCGACCCCGAACGCTTGGCCGCCGACTTCCGGGAGATCATGGCGATCGAGAGTGAGGACGGCCTCGTCTTCGACCTCGACGCCCTGGCCGCAACAGCCATCCGTGAAGACATGGAATATGGCGGCACTCGCCTAAAGACTGCGGCCTATATCGAGAAGACGCGCATCCCTGTGACGATCGATATCGGCTTTGGCGACGCCATGGCCGATGCGACCCAGCAACTCGACTATCCGACATTGCTGGATCTGCCCGCACCCCAACGTGCGTGCCTATCCACCCGCCACGGTGATCGCCGAGAAATTCCAGGCGATGGTCGCGCTTGGTGTCCTGAACGGACGCATGAAAGACTACTACGATCTGTGGGCGATCCCGCGCGCACTCGATATTGCCGCTGACGATCTGGACGCGGCCATCACAGCGACGTTCGAGCACCGCCAGACGGCGATCCCGGCGGAAAGGCCATCGGGGCTTTCGTCCGAGATGGTCGATGACGAGGTCAAGCAGCGCCAATGGCGCGCCTACGCGGCATCCGTCGAACTCGAGAATGTTTCCTTGGAATCGATCATCGACAAAGTGTGGGGACTGATCGGGCCGTCGTGCGCACGGATCGTGGCAAAAGCAGCGGAGAGCGCATGATTTCGGCTAACGGTGCGGATGACGACGTCGGCGTCATCGACGTCTGGGACATCGATACGTTCGACAACGAACTGCGCGGCGATCTCGACGCTCACGCCGACCTCATCCGCGACTACATGATCACATTTCGCGGCCAGTCGTGCGAGCACGAGGCCTCCGACCATAGGATGCCATGTCCCGAGAACCCGCATGCGGGCGAGTTCATTGCGGGCGCCTTTACGAAGGAAGTCGCCGATCGCCTGTTCGCCGACAGCCCGTACCAAAGCGACCAACTGGCCGCCCGTTCAGGCAAGTTCTGGATGACCTCGCATCCGGTCGACATCGAAGACGGCGGGGTTGAAATACTCCTTGAGAGTTGGGGGCGGGGAGGCCGCCTATTTCTGGCAGCAGGATGCGGCGCTTCAGGACATGCTGAAACGGGTCGGTCGACCCCGTGTCTTGGAGATCGCGATGCCGCTCCTCCATTCCCGGCACACCTACTCCGCGGCCGAGGCCGTGGTCGCCACCTATGGCCGGATGCTAGGCTGCAAGCCGGACAAGCACGCCTTCGACCTGTACAGCCAACAGCCACTCGGTCCCGCCCATACCCGATCAGACGCCATCGCGTTCAATGATCGACTGCGTGCAGGGCTAACGCTCGCAGGCAGGTCTCGGTCTGGGTGCAAAAAATGTAACAACGCCCCCCTATGTGTCGCGGGCATCTACGGTGATTTCCCCGCCGCATTTGTCTGCAAGTCCATGTCCGAACAGCGCACCGGGGGTGTAGGCACCTGGCATACCCTCACCCTTTGCAAGGCGAACTGCAACGCTAGCCAGCACTTCTGCCGTGAAGACCATAGCATCGCCCGTCCGCATCCATCCCTGACGTGTTTCGCCCGAGGACCATTCGACCCGAGCGTGCGACCATGAGACTTGCGGCTTTTCCGCAGCCGATGGCTTCACCTCAATCGCTGCGATCCTGCGCGCCGCGAAGCGGCGAACGGGTCCGATCTTCATGATGGAGAACAAAGACGGCATCATTGCGCGCAGGATTGATGCCGAAGGAACCATGCTGGTCGCGGCGACGGCAAAGGAGGCACCGCTTGCACGTCGAGCCGCTTCCAGTTCACCTGATGACGCGCCGGCCGTTCCTACCATTCTGCCGTCGGGAAGGGGAATCCGCTCGAAATTGCCCAGCACTGACGCGCGCACAAGTTCGCCGCCTTCGTAACGCCGTCCTCCGAAGGCGAGGCCTTCGGTGATCGACGCCGCGAAGGCCTCGCCTAACAGGCCAGGTTCCACCGCGACTGCCGGGATGGCGGCACATCGCACGCGCGCCGCCGGGGGGCGACCCTCGCACAGTTTCAGGACCACGCTCTCGGTGGCAAGAACGCCGAAGCCCGCGCCGGTCACGAAGATGCTCCCTGCTGCAACGGCGCGGCCGTGCAAGGCCAGGATTGCCTGCACCGAAGGAAGTTCGTTGGAGAGATCGATATAGTGTGTGCCTGGCGGACAGACCTCGGCAATGGGCAACGCTGTCGTGGTAAAAGGCCCGATCGTATTGAGAACAACAGCCGGTCGCTGGCTTGCGATCATCTCGGCGATTGCCGAAAGCGATCCGGCAACCTTGATGGTGGCGCCGCCACCGATACGTTCCGCAACCGCTTGCAGTCGCGTCTCATCGCGCCCGACGAGAACCGGCGCGAAGCCATCGGCCATCAGACGCGCCGCAACCGCACGACCCGTTCGGCCAGTAGCACCCAGAATCCAGATCCGGCCATCCGCCATCATTCTCACTTTCCAACGGGTTTCTAAGCATTAAAGGTCCAAAGGCCGCGCTATGAATACAGGTCTCGCGCGGGACGTGATATGCGTGATACGGTATGATTTATGCTCGATCGTTCAAATGCGGCTGATCCGCTATCCGACATTCTCTCACTCCTGAAGCCGCGCAACGTAGCGTGCGGGGCCGTCGATGCTGGTGAGGCCTGCATTACCTTCCCAGCAGGCCATGAAATGAAATGCCATGCAGTCACCGCTGGTGACGCCTGGCTTACCATGGGCGGTGTGGCGGACCCGCTCCATCTTGAGGCCGGAGACTGTCTCATCTTGGCCCATGGCCATGCCTATGCACTGGCGAGCGACCTCAGTCTTCCGCCGGTCGACTATCGCGTCGTGCTCGAAGGCCAAGCGCCTGGGCGCGTCACGGTGTGGAATGGCGGCGGCCGCGCCACTATCGTCAGCGCCACCTTTACGATCGAGGAACGCCATGGCAGCATGCTGCGCGACATCTTGCCAGCCGTCGCGCACGTGCGAGAAGACACCGGTCGGCCGGGTCTTGGCCGGTCGCTACAGCAGATGATGGACGAGTTTGGCGAACAGCAGCCTGGAAGCCGGATGATCATTGAACATCTGGCCACGATGGTGCTGGCGCAAGTGCTACGCGCTTATGCCCTGCGCGGCGAAGCTGACCAGATCGGATGGCTGTTCGCTCTTGCGGATCGACAGATTAGTACCGCGATAGCCGCCCTGCACGCGGACCCGGCGCATCGGTGGACTGTGCATGCGCTGGCGGAACAGGCCGGCATGTCGCGCACCGGTTTCGCGGTCCGCTTCCGGCGAAGCGTCGGGTTGGCACCCATGCAATATCTGAGGCGGCTGCGAATGCTGCTCGCCAGCGATCGACTTTCCAACTCAGACGATGCAATCAACGTGGTGGCGGACGCATTCGGATATGAATCCGAAAGCGCGTTCAGCAACGCATTCAAACGCCAGTTGGGAATCTCTCCGCGCCGCTTTGGTAAAAACGGTGGTATCGCTGTGAACGATCAGCCTCGCTAAACCGGCTTACTGACCGGTTCCAGGCGGGCGAACGGCCACTCACGTCAGAGACAGCGTAGGTGAGTTGGCACAGGCACTCCGGCGCACCTGAACGACGCCAGAACGGGGCTGACGATGCTTAGCGTATACCTGGATCAATTCTATGTACCGACCCGCAGTCGGCCTAAACCTGAAAGGGTCATTGTTCACAATGATGCGCGCGCGCGCAGGGTTTTGATGGATTGCTCCGCCCGCTCTTGCAGTTGCGCGATGTTGACCCGCAGGAGATGGCCGCCAGCTTTGTGGAGAACCCCGTCGATCATCACCATTGCGACATTCTCTGGGCGTGCAGCGTGTGTGAGCAGGGAGAATGGGTCGGCGGCGGGCGTCATGTTAATGGCGTCCGTGCGTACCGCGATGATGTCAGCGCGCTGGCCCGGTGCGAGCGTGCCGATCGCTTTCAGCCCCAATCCGCGCGCGCCGTCCACAGTCGCCCAGCGGAGCGCCATTTCGTCGGTTACCACCGATGCGTCGCGCGCGATGCCACGGGCAAGGTCGGTCGTCAGCCGCATTACAGAGAATATGTCCGCGCTCCCTGCAAGCACCATATTGTCAACCGAAAGGCCGAGGGTCACCCCGGCGGCGACCATGTCGGCGATCCGCGGTACGCCATAGCCAACCTCCAATTCAGTCCACGGGCTGATCGAAACTGGGCTGCCCCTGCGTGCCACCACCTCCATTTCCCGCTGTGTTGCTGCGGTCAGATGGACCAGTTGCACGTCTGGCCCCAGCCCGTCGGTTGCCGCCAGGGAAGCAATGCCACCTTTCGCCGCCGCCATCGCGTCAGATGCCATATGCGTTGATATCGGAAGTCCCAGTCTGCGCGCTGCCGCCCATTCGGCGCGCCACACATCCGTCTCGGAACGATCGGGGCCTCGCGCGCAGATGCCAAGCGACACGAGCGTCGAGGGCGGTCGTCGCGCCAGCGTCGCGAGATGGCCCAGGTCCATGGGTCGGTCGGGCGGCGTGTCTTGCGCATATCCGTAAGCGAAGCGCCCGCGCACGCCGGATGATAGCATCGCCGCGATCTCCGCCTCTACGTGCGCCGGACTGCGGCTGTTGTGCGCCCAATTATGCACTGTGGTTATTCCGCCGTTCACCGCCTCCGCAAGCGCAAGTTCGACGCCGATGGCCGCATCGGATGGCGAAAACAGCGGGGATATCGCCGCCATCGTCGGCGCAAAGCCCCCCTTGGCGCTGCGCCATAGGCCGCGCGCGGCGGTGTTCCACATGTGCCAATGCGTATCGACCAACCCTGGCAGCACAATGTGGCCTGAAAGATCGATGACGGTGGCGCCGGGCGCAACCAGCGCGCGGCCCATCGCTACGATTTGCCCCTCGCGCACCAATATTTCCGTATCCGTCAGCGGCACGCCCGCCATGGTGAGAACGGTGTCAGCCCCACGCAGCAGCGTGGTGGGGGGTGTTGTGGCGAACACTGGAAACGCCATCGCGGCGGCGGTTGCGCCCAGAACAGTACGGCGTGATGCCTGTAGATTTGTCATGAAGTATCCCGATTGAGCAAGTGTAACGGCCGAATGGCGCGAGCGTTCATCTCGGGCGGCGATTTTCCATTTCTAGCGCTTCAACCAGCGGTGCCCTGACCTCATTCACCGGAGGTTCTCGCAAGATATAAAATCCGGTCTTCCCTATAGGGATGGCGGACGGCGGCTCTTGTCGCAAGCGGACGACCAAAGGCGGATTGATGAAGGTCACGATTTAGCTAGTCGGCAGGCGCCTCAAGGCCCTCCACTTATGGAGCGCTTAAGCGTTCTTCGAGCGGCCACTCTGGCCATCGGAGAATGATCATGGAGATGCCTAAAACTGGAACCTCCACCACGGGCCCGTCCGGAAAGCCCGAAGAACCGTCGGCGCGAATTGTGCGCTGAAACCGAAGCAAATTTGGGAGATTCGATTCTACCTCAATCATCGCCGCCGCTTGCGAGGATCGGGCGCTGTTCGACCTGGCGATCGACAGTAAACTGTGGGGCTGCGACCTGGTGCAATTGGTCATAGCAAGATCAAAAATAGGGTGCGGTATTTTTTCGGGATTGACGTGGAAGACGCGCTTGCCCTCGCCGAGAATGCCGAAATCTGGCCATCGGCTCCTCGCTTCTGGCGAGGGGTCAACCTTACGGTGCCTGGGACAAGCACGGTTCAGGTGCTGCGGCCACCGGGGCACCGTCAAGACAGGCGCGAGTAGCAGCAACCGGATGCGCTTTTGGTGTCCTCACCGGCGGGCGGTCCCGTCAGTCGGAACCGCCCACTGCCAGCCTCCTCCGAGCGCCCGGTACAGCGTCACGATGTTTTCGAGCTGGGATTGCCGCACAGAGATGGCGTCGAGTTCGGTTGCGTAGAGGTTGCGTTGAGCGTCGAGCTGCTCGAGATATGAGGCGTAGCCGCCCTGATACCGATCGGTCGCCAGCGCCACCGAATGTTGCAGAATGGTCAGTCGATTGTGAAGCCGCTGGATCTGCTCGGCATAGCGCGTGATCCCGGTCATCGCGGTCTCGACCTCGGCGAAAGCGGCAAGCACAGTGCCGCGATAGGCGAACGCGGCCTGGTCGCGCTGCGCGGCGGTCGCATCGACCTGGGCAGTCAGGCGCCCGCCGGCAAATATCGGTGCGAGCACGCTGCTGCCAAGGCTCCAGACCGTGACCGGATCATAATCGAGTGCGTTGACGAAGAGTTGCCCGAGAGCGGCCGAGATGGCGACCTGTGGCAGGA
>JAZJZH010000030.1:0-53964 GCA_040389985.1 Pseudomonadota bacterium | reverse complement strand
ATGGAAATCATCACCTATGTCCGCACCGGCGCGATCACGCACAAGGACAGCCTGGGCAACCAGGGTCGCACGCAAGCGGGCGACGTGCAGGTCATGTCTGCGGGCACCGGCATCCGCCACGCCGAATATAATCTGGAGGATGAAACCACCACCCTGTTCCAGATCTGGGTCATCCCCCGCACCCGTGGCGGCCAGCCCAGTTGGGGGGCGAAGCCTTTCCCGAAGGGCGATCGATCCGGCAAGCTGGTGGTTCTGGCCAGCGGCTATGATGACGACAAGGAAGCGCTGCGCATCCGCGCCGATGCCCGCTTGCTCGGCGGCACGGTCCGGGCCGGCGACAGCGTGACCTATGACGCCGCGGAAGGCCGCCACCTTTATCTGGTTCCCGCAACGGGCCGGATCGAGATTGACGGTCAGCCCTTCGAGGCCCGCGACGGCGCGGCGATCCTGGGCGGCGCGCCGATCACCATCACCGCGATCGAGGACGCTGAAATCGTCCTCGTGGACAGCATCTAACCCCTTCGGCCCGTCCATTCCCCTCCCCCCTCGGACGGGCCGGGCCGCCTGCATCCCCCTCATGCAGGCGGCCACCCTTTTCCCGACCCTTTTAAGGAGATACATCATGGCTAAGGTATTGGTTCTCTATTATTCCTCCTACGGTCATATCGAGACGATGGCGAAGGCCATGGCCGAAGGTGCCACCGCCGCCGGCGCGCAAGTCGACATCCGCCGCGTGCCCGAAACCGCACCGCTCGAAGTCGCCAAGAACGCCCATTTCAAGCTGGACCAGGACGCCCCCGTCGCGACCGTCGCGGAACTAGCCGACTATGACGCGATCATCGTGGGCACCGGCACGCGCTTTGGCCGCATGTCCAGCCAGATGGCGGCGTTCCTCGACCAGGCCGGTGGCCTGTGGGCGCGCGGCGCATTGAACGGCAAGGTCGGCGGTGCCTTCACCTCCACCGCCAGCCAGCATGGCGGACAGGAAACCACGCTGTTTTCGATCATCACCAACCTGCTGCATTTCGGCATGACCATCGTGGGCCTGGACTATGGCTTTGCCGGTCAAAGCGGCGTGGACAAAGTGCGCGGCGGATCGCCCTATGGCGCGACCACGCTGGCCGACAGCGACGGCAGCCGCCAGCCCAGCGAAGAGGAACTGGACGGTGCCCGCTACCAGGGCCGCCGCATCGCGGAAACCGCGATCAAGCTGCACGGCTGATCGCCTTTCGCGCCGTCTGTATAGGCGGCGTCGCGAGAGCCCTTGGGTTGCATCAAGGCTTGAATTACACCGTAAGGGGCTGGCGCATCGGGACTATGCGCCAGCCCCTTTTCGTGAGATCGGGCGGCCTGCCTATCCTGGCGTCTTGGGCGTCACCCAGACTTCGACGGGCGTGATGAACTTGCCCGGCGCGGGCTTGCCGACGACAACGCGGTCCGCCGTGACCAATTCGCCATTTTCAAGATTCAGCGACACCCATGGCTTGGGCATACGCTCGAACTTCATTTTCTGGATGGGCTGGCCCGTGGCCGTGTTCATGATTGTGGCAATGACTGACATAGGGGCCGCCCGCTAGCGGGCAACGCACCACCCTGTCCAGCGCTTCGCGACGAAAAATTCTGACAAATCAATGGTTGCGCCGTCTACGTCGTGCGCAGCACGGCAAGCGGCGGCGTCAGCATTGACGCTTAACGCCGTGCCAACCCTTTTCGTTGACGGCATGGCAGGCCCTATGACGGATAAGAACGGCGGGGACGGGAGATTATTTAATGGTCGGCATCATCAATGCGACGGGCGCAAGCTCGGCGTGGGGACAGATCAAGAAGACGCTGGAAACAGTCGTCGGCACAGTAACGCCTCCGGCGACGAGCACCACCCCGACACCTGCTCCAACCCCAACCCCAACCCCAACCCCAACCCCAACCCCAACGCCCGCCCCGGTCGAATCCGTGGTATCGACGCCCACGCCGCAGTCCGTTGTTGCGACGCCGACGGCACCGGAACCCCTGACTTACAGCGCGCCCTCCTCCGGCCCGCGCCAGGTGACCGCCGCGACAGCCGCCCCCGCCCCCGACGCGACCTTGACCGATCGGCTGAGCGACGCGGGCTATTACGCCTCCCCCCAGGCCGCCGCTGTCGCTGATCCGGTCGCCACCGCGCAGGTATCGGCAGAGGACAAGGCGTCGCTGACCCAGGCGCAACTTATTGCCCAGGCCGCCTATGCCATCGTCGCCCGCGCGGGTGCGGACGATCGCATGTCTTTGATACAGGACGGCTAATTCAGCCAGCGGCTGGCTGTCGGCGACCGGCGGATCAGCCGGTCTATCGCGCACGGGATCAGCAGCGCCGCCAGCAGCAGCCATAGCTTGCCCATATAGGGGGAGAGATAGTGGATGACGGCGACATGGCCGTACATGATGACGAGCGACGCCCGCCCCACCGCCCCGACTGGTCCGGCAAAGGGCACGACCAGGGCCGAGAGACGGAACAGCAGCAGCGCGGTGGCGATGGCAGAGGCGATCGACAGCAAGGGCCAGCCATAATCGGCGACCTTCATGTTGAGCGTCGGCGCCACGCCCGCAAGCCCGACCAAGGCCAATGTCCCCAGCGGCGCGACCATCCAGCCCCGCCATCGCACCCGCGGCCAGACCGCCCCCACCCATAGCAGCACGAAAGCCATCGGCACGCTTAACAGCCCCAGCGGCGACGCCTGCGTCCACCAGCCCAATGCATAGGCCAGAACCAGCACCGGCGGCAGGAGGAACCCCCAGCGCCGATCCAGCACGTCGGGCCAGCGGCGGAGCGCGATATTGAACAGGATGCGCGCCATCATCAGGCAAGGCACGAACCAGAAGATCGTATAAGGCCCGCGCAACCAGAAGCCGCCCAGCAGGATCGGCACCAGATCGTCCGGCCATTGGTGGAAGATGGGCCGACCGCCCTTTAGCGGTTCGATGATCTGGTCGATCAGGATCAGCAGCGCGAGGAAGAGGACATAGGGCCGCATCTGGCCGACCAGTTGCCGCCGCGTGAACGCGCCGACATCCTGGGGCCGCGAGAGCATTCCCGACAGCAGGAAGAAGAGCGGCATATGGAAACTATATAGGGCGTCGCGGAGCGGCCCGCGGGTCCAGACATGGCCGACCACCACCGCCATGATGCCCAATCCGCGTGCGACATCGACCCAGTCCAGCCGAAATTGCGCCTGACGCCGATCATGCCCCCTGTATTCCATCGCCTCCACCGCCTATAGGAAGCCGCGCGCGCGTCAATTCCCCACCCCTTCTTGTTCCGATCGGATTCTCTTCCTTGGCCCTGCTTACCGACCATGTGCTGTTCATCGATGGCGAAGCCCTGATCCTCGACAAGCCTGCGGGCCTGCCGGTGGATGCGCCGCGTGACGGCTCCATGGCGCTCGAAAATCACCTTGCTTCGCTGACCTTCGGTTTCCAGCGCTGGCCGCTGCCGGTTCACCGGCTGGATCGCGACACCAGCGGCTGCCTGCTGCTGGCCCGCAATCCCAAGGCGCATAAGCGCTTCGCCGCCGCATTTGAGGCGGGCACGGTGGTCAAACGCTATGTCGCTGTGATCGAAGGCGTGCCGACGGAGGATGAAGGCACGATCGAACTGGCGCTTTCGAAGGTCAGCACTGCTGAAGAGGGCTGGCGCATGATCCCGGCCAAGGCAGGGAAGAACGCCATCACCCACTGGCGCAAGGTGGCGGAAAAGGATGGCCGATCGCTGATCGCCTTCTCTCCGCAGACCGGGCGGACCCACCAGATCCGCGTCCATGCGCTCCATGGCCTTGGCTTCGGCATCGTCGGCGATCCGGTCTATGGCAACGGAGAGGGCGCCCAAAACACCGCCATGCTGCTGCACAGCCGTTTCCTGAGCATGCCGCGCGGCGACAAGCCTGCGGCGGAAGCGACGGCCGCCCTACCCGCGACCTTCGCCGCGGCCGGCTTCGGCCAGGATTTGCTGGACGATGCCGGACTTTGAGATTCCCGATGACGCGCTGGAGGAGCGCTTCATCACCGGCGGCGGTCCGGGCGGGCAGAATGTCAACAAGGTGGCGACGACCGTCCAGTTGCGCGTGGACCTGTTCAAGCTGGCCCTGCCCCCCTACGCCTATCGCAAGCTGAAGGAACTGGCCGGATCACGCCTGACGTCCGGCAACGAGATCGTGATCCAGGCGTCCCGCTTTCGCACGCAGGAGGCGAACCGGCAGGACGCGCGCGATCGGCTGGCCGAGATGATCGCCAAGGCGCTAGTCCGCGACGCCCGCCGCATCGCCACCAAGCCGGGCAAGGCCGCCAAGGCGCGGCGCACCGACGCCAAGAAAGCGCGCGGCACGATCAAGCAGGGGCGCGGGAAAGTTCAATTGGACTGATAGGCCCTTCACAGGCTCCCAGACGAATTGCTTGAGACTATCAAAGCGCGCGCATCGTCAAGGCTTTACCAATTAACCATATTTGTCCCTTATCAGTCGCATTGCCGTCAAAGGCCCGATTTAGAGGATGACATGCCCACGCATTCGCCAGCTTCATCCCTTCGCAGACCGCTGAATTGGGCCTTATGGATCAGCGCCATCCTTCTGGGCGTGGTGATTATCGGGTCCGACATCCTGCAACTGGACGGGATCAAGCTGACAGAATCGCGGCTCGTCATTGGGCGGGATTTCCTCAACGTCTGGAGCGGCGGCCGACTGGCCCTGACCGGCCAACTGGACCGCCTTTACGACTATGCCGCCTATATGTCCTGGCAGACGGCTATATTCGGCCCGCTCGATTCTTATAATTACTCCTATCCGCCGCAAAGCCTGTTCCTTGCCATCCCGTTCGGCGCGTTGCCCTATCTCCCGGCATTGATCCTATGGACCTTGGCGGGTGCTGGCTTTTTCCTCTGGGCCGCGCGCAGCTACATGCCTGCGCAGCTTCCCCTGGCGGCGGCCATTGCTACGCCCGCAGCCGTCATCAACCTATGGTGGGGACATTACGGCTTCATCATCGGCGGCCTATGGCTGCTCTTCTTCCGGCATATCGATCTCGCGCCGCGCAAGGCGGGGATCATCGCCGGCCTGCTCACGGTCAAACCACATCTTGGCCTGTTTATCGCGTTGACCCTGCTCCACCGGCGAACACTCTCAGCCATTCTGATCGCGCTTGCCGTCGCCGGTGCGCTAGCCGTGCTGAGCGGGCTTGCCTTCGGATTCGACCTGTGGCGTCAATGGCTGGTCGAAACATCCGCCCTGCAAGCGCGCATCATGAATGCTAGTGGCGAAAAATTCTATTTCTTCATGATGCCATCAGCTTATGTCGCCCTGCGCGGGTTCCCGATCATTCTGGCGGCTGGTGTGCAATGCGCCTTTGCGGCTGCCGCCATGGGGCTGGCGTGGCAGGCGCGAAACGCCCATCCCAAACAACTGGCCTTCATCAGCGCATCGGCGACCGCCATCATGATGCCCTATATTTTCAACTATGATCTAACGGTCGCCAGCCTGGGCTTTGCGATATTGTTATACGGCCGTTGGGCGGAATTAGCGCGATGGGAGCGGATCGCGACATGGTTCGCTTTTGCTTCGCCCCTGCTGGTCATGGCCTATAATCCGATCGCGCCGCTATCGCTGCTCGCCGGCTTGATCGTGCAGGTGCGCCATGCCCATGGCCGCGCCGACTCGCAGCTGTGCAAACCCTTTTTGTCCAGCGCCATCGGAGCGGCCTGATCCAGACTGGTCGCGACCGAACGTCACGCCTATATCGGCACTATGTATGATTTTTCCGCCAGCGCCGCCGACAAGCCCACCCTCTATGCCGACCTGCTTTCCGCCGCCGATGCGCTGACCGCGTCGGAGCCGGACCCGGTCGCCAATATGGCGAACCTGTCCGCACTGCTCTGGCAGTTCCTGCCCGATCTCAACTGGGCAGGCTTCTACCGCATGGTGGAGGATGAACTGGTCCTTGGCCCGTTCCAGGGCAAGCCCGCCTGTATCCGCATCCCGCTTGGCCGCGGGGTATGCGGGGCGGCGGCGGCGACCCGCGAAACCCAGTTGGTGGAGGATGTCCACGCCTTTCCCGGCCATATCGCATGCGATGCGGCCAGTGCGTCCGAAATCGTGGTCCCGGTCCTGCATGACGGACGGCTGATCGGCGTGATCGATCTCGACAGCCCGCTCCCCGCACGGTTCGACTCGGATGACGCCAAGGGGCTGGAGGCGCTGGCGGCGCGGATCGCGGCGCGCATTTCCTGATCGATTAACCCTGTTTCTTTACGGCACCGCCCAGCAGCGCCCCTTTTCGCCCCGTTTCGGGACAGGATTTGACGGCCTGGATCATGGATAGCGGCGGATCACCATGCTAAACCGAGTGTTAGTATTTTAGGCTGCGCATCCGGTTGGCGCGCCGTGCAAAACAGGGAGTGTTAACCATGCGGACTCCAACCCTATGGCTTCTGGGGGCGAGCATTGCGCTGGCCGGGATCGCCACACCGGCGATCGCGGGCGGCGCGAACGGCCCCCGCCCCGGCGGCTCGATGCCGCACACCGGCCCCCGTCCCGGCATGCACATGCCGCGTCCGGGTGGCGGCGGCTGGAACGGAAACTGGAACAAGGGCGGGCATCGCTGGGGACAGCGCCAGAATGGCCGCTGGTTCGCCGGCTGGCGTGCGCCGGGCGGCTGGGGCGGCTATCAGCGCCCTGCCTATGGCTATGTCCTGCCGCGTTATTGGGTCAGCCCCAGCTATTATATCGGCAATTACGGTGCCTATGGCCTGCCTGCGCCGGCCTATGGCTATGGCTGGTCGCGCTATTATGACGATGCGGTGATGACCGACCGCTATGGCCGGGTCTACGACCATCGCAGCGGCGTCGACTGGGGTCGCTACGAAGGCGGCTATGGTCCCGATGACGATGGCTATTATGACGAACCGCGCCGCGACAATGGCATGGGCGGTGCCGCGATCGGCGCGGTCGTGGGCGGCGTAGCGGGCAATCGCATCGCTGGACGCGGCAATCGGACCGCAGGCACGCTGATCGGTGCCGGCGTCGGCGCCGTAGCGGGCATGGCGATCGACAAGGCGGAAGACGGGCCGCGCCGCAACGCGCCGCCCCCGCCGCGTCGTCCGGGCGTGGGCTATGACGATGGCTATGGCTATGCCGACGACAGCGTCACCACGCAGAATGACTATGAAGGCCGCTGGACCGGCACCTGGACCACCGACGACGGGCGGCAGGTGAGCGGCACCTATGATGGCCGGTTCGAAGGCGAAGTGCGCGGCGCTGGCGTGGATTATGATGCACCGTCCTATGCTGCCGGCGCGCCGCATTGGTCGACGGGACAAGGTCCCATGGTGCAACAGGGGGGGGGCTATATTTCCGGCGGATATTATTATCCCGCGCCGGTAGTAACCACCGTGACGATAAACCCTGCCGTCACGACGACGACCACGACGACCAGCTATGTCACCGAACGGGTGCGCCAGCCGGTGCGCCGCAGGGCCGTGCGCAGCTGCCGCTGCAAATAAGCGTTCGTCCGGCGAGTCACGACGCCGGACCGGGGCCGGGCCGCACAGGCCCGGCCCTTATTCATGTCCGCCAAACCACGGGGGGGCTGAATTTATCGACCGGCTGCGGCCGGCCAAGGTGAAAGCCCTGCCCCACGACGCAGCCCTGGTTCAGCAGAAAATCGACCTGAGAGGCTGTTTCGACTCCTTCGGCGACCACTTCCATGCCGAAACTGCCGCCCAGCTTCACGATCGCATCGACTATCGCTGCGTCGCCCGCATCCTGCTCGATATTGCTGACGAAGCTCCGATCGATCTTCAGAACATCGACCGGATATTGCTTCAAATGGGTGAGCGAAGCGAAGCCGGTGCCGAAATCATCGAGCGCCACCCTGACGCCCGCGTCCGCAAATTGCCGCAAGGCATGGGCGACCTGTCCTGCGCCACGGCCCAGAAACACGCTTTCGGTCACTTCGATCTCGAAATGGGCGGTGGGGATGGCGGACTGGTCCAACAGGCCCAGCACCCGATCGGCGAAATCGCCACTGGCGAAATCGGCCGCCGATGCGTTGATCGCGACCCGCCCCGGATCAAGGCCAGCCTGTAGCCAGCGCTGGACATCGCCCAGCACGGCGTCGAGCATCTGCCCGGTCAGGGCCACCGCAATCTCTGCATGGTCGAAGGCCGCGGCGATGCTGCCAGGCAGTTGCACGCCCATGCGCGGATGATGCCAGCGCAGCAACGCCTCATAGCCGAGCACACGCCCGCTGCGCATATCGATACGCGGCTGATAATAGGGTGTGGCAAGGCGATCGGCGACCACCTGTCGCGCCATGCGGATCATCGAGCCGCGCTGCTGCGCTTCCGATCGCAGGCTCGACTGGAAGAGCGTCAGCCGCCCGCGCCCTGCCCCCTTCGACGCATAAAGCGCCAGGTCGGCCGCCTTGAGCAGATCGTCGGCCCGCTCGGCATGTTCGCCGAGCACCGCCCCGCCAATGCTGACGCCGCAATCGAGCGAACGCCCTTGGTGGACATGGGGCATGCGCATATTGTCGATCAAGGCAGCGCTGAACCGCTCCAACGCCGCGCTATCGCTCAATGACGCCGCAGCGAGGCCAAATTCATCGCCGCCCAACCGGCCCAGCACGGCATCGGGCGGCGCAACCGACGCCAATCGCTCGGCAAAGGCGCACAATAATGCGTCGCCAGCATCATGCCCCATCGAGTCGTTGGTGCGCTTGAGGTCATCGATATCGAACAGCAGCAGACCAAAATTCTTGCCATCAACCTGCGCTCGCGCCGCCATTTCCTCCAGCGTCGCCTGCCACAGCGCCCGGTTGGGCAGACGGGTCATCGGATCATGGGTGGCGGCCCAGCGGATACGCTCTTCGGCGTCATGCTCTTCGGTTATATCCCGGAAGGTGACGACGATGCGCAACGCCCGCCCGGCGGCCGATCGCGTCGTCCAGCCCGTGCTGCGAAACCAGCGGAGCGCGCCGTTATCGGCGCGGTGGACCCGCAACGTCGCTTCGAAATGCGGCGGAACCGCGCCGGCCGCGACGGCGTCCAGCATCACCCGCAGCCGTTCGCGATCGTCCCGGTGGACCAGTCTCAGCGCGATGTCGGTGGTTGCGGGGTGATCTTCATCCAGCCCCAGCATGCTGCGAAATTCGTCCGACCAGGTGCGAATGCCGTTGACGCAATCAAAATCCCATATGCCAAGACGCGCTGACTGCACCGCCAGGCGGAATCGTTCCTCGCTGTCGCTCAACGCATTTTGCGCCATGCGTTCGGCATGGACGTCTTCCAACGTCCCGTACCAGCGTAGCACCGATCCTCGGGCATCGCGGCGCGCCGATGCGCGCGCGCGCATCCAGCGATAGTCCCCGCAGCGCAGGCGGATGCGATAATCGACATCGACCGGCGCGCCACTGGCCAGATGACCGCGCCAGATCGCCACCACTCGTTCCATGTCGTCGGGGTGCAACGCACCCAGCCAGCCGGTGCCCAGCGCGCGATGCGGCGCCATCCCCGTCAGATCGAACCAGCGCGGCCCCACTTCCTGAATGTCGCCATCCGGCCCGGCCGTCCACGGCACCTGCGGGCTGAGTTCGACGGAGGAACGATAATGTTCGCGACTTTCGGCCAGCGCTGCGGCCAGTGCGCGGGAATCGCGATCATGCCGTTCGTGCACATCCTCGACCGTGCCATACCATTGCGCCTGCCGTCCGGGCAGCGGCACCCGCATCATGCGGATCATGCACCAGCGATCCTGCCCATCCGTACAGCGTAATGGCAGGGTCAGTGGCTGGGGCCGTTCGCTGGCGCGGGCCGCGTCCAGCAGGGTACGCCGGTCTTTTACCGCCAGCAACGCGCGCCAGCCAAGGCCGATCGGGTCCACCGCGAATCGGGGAAGAAAGCGGCTGCTCTCCCGCTCGACCGCCATCAACCGCCCGCGATGATCGGCCACCCAGCGCAGCAGCGGCGGCGAAACTCGATCGAAAACCGGCGAAAACAAAAGGTCATTGCGCTGCAGGAATGACCCGTGCGCAAGCCTGTCTTCGCCAGGTGTCAACCAGGCGTCATGAAACCGGCGATCAGCGAAACGGTCCACAAGCCGACCCCGATGCGATGGTCCTCTTCCCGCGCATAGCAAGAAATTAGCGCAGAAGATTAAACAAATTCGCTAAAGCCGGGCAATATCCCAACCATTATCGACTATATCGAATTTTAGTCGATTTTGCCGCTTATTTGCGGAACATACCCACCAGTTCGACAGGCAGCGGCGGCTCGTCACGCTGCTGCGCGCCGCGAATGGCCTGCGCCTGCTCATGCGGGTCAAAACGCACCCAGCCGCTTCGGCTGAGTTTTTCCAGCGGGCGATAGCGGATCTTATATTGCATCCGCTGCGACCCATCGACCCAATAGCCGAGATAGACATAGGGCAGCCCGGCGCTTGCCGCGCGCGTGATGTGATCCAGAATGATATAATTGCCCAGGCCCGGCCGATGCTCCAGCTGCGTGTCGAAGAAGCTGTAGATCATCGACAGGCCGTCGCCCTGTCGGTCGGTCAGGCAGGCACCGATCAGCTTGCCGGGGCGGCCATCGACGCTCGGTTCGCGATATTCGATGATATAGCTGTCGACCGGCGTCTGCTCAACCATGTCGGAGAAGTCCATCTCGTCCATCTCGGTCATGCCGCCGCCGGGATGACGATCGACCAGATAGCGCTGGAGCAGCGCGAACTGCTCCTCGGTGGACCAGGGCTTGCAGGCGGTGACCTGTAGGTCGCTGTTACGACGGATCAGCTTGCGCTGAGTCGCATTGGGCTGAAATTCATGGGCGCAGACGCGCACCGACACGCAAGCGGAGCAATCCGCGCAGCTTGGCCGGTAAGCGACATTCTGGCTGCGGCGAAAGCCGATTCGGCCCAGCGCGTCGTTCAGTTCCGTCGCATTGTCCCCGTTCAGCTCGGTAAACACCTTCCGCTCGCTCTTGCCCGGCAGATAGGGGCAAGGGCTGGGATTGGTGACGAAGAAACGGGGGAAACGGAAGGCGGCAGTCACGCTCCAGGCTTCCTTTCATGGCGGCGGCGGACGTCAGTCATGTTTTTGACTATGCCGCCACCTTGCCGCTCTGAAAAGGGCGTTTACCACGAAAAATTGCGGCCCCTTCCCGCCGTCACGCCACCTCGATCGGCGCGACCTCATAACCAGCCTCGCCCAGCGCCGCGATCAGGCGTTGCAGGTGCGCGCGATCGCGCGTTTCGCACTCAACGTCCAGGCTCAGCCCCTTGGCCGGCAGGTTCGTGAAGATGCGCTGGTGCGCCAGTTCCAGAATGTTGACCGCCTCCTGATCGAAGATGCGAGCGACATGGAACAGCGCGCCGGGACGGTCCTGAAGGATGATCCGCAGACGCGCCAAACGACCAGACCGGGCCAGGTCGCGCAGCAGCACATTGGCGAGCAGGCGCGTGTCGATATTGCCGCCGGTCAGCACCAGCCCGACATTGCGCCCCGCAAATTTCTCGCGATAGGTCAGCAGCGCGGCGAGGCCCGCGGCACCCGCGCCCTCCACCACGGTCTTTTCGATCTGCAATAACAAGCTGAGCGCCTCTTCGAGCCGCCGCTCGGTCACCAGCAGCACGTCGTCGGCCAGCCGCTCCACGAAGCGGCGCGTCAGTTCGCCAGGCTGCTTGACGGCGATACCCTCGGCCAGCGTATCGCCGTCGCAGGCCAAGTCCGCGCCCTTGATGAAGTCGTACATCGAGGGATACAGCTCTGCCTGCACACCATAAAGCTGGATATCCGGCTTCATTGCCCGCGCCGCAGTCGCCATGCCGGAAAACAGGCCGCCGCCACCGATCGGGATGATAAGTGTGTCGATCTGTGGCGCATCCTCCAGCATTTCCAGCGCTACCGTGCCTTGCCCGGCTATGATGTCGGGCTCATCAAAGGGATGGACGAAGGTCAGGCCTTGCTCCACCTCCAGCAGGCGCGCATGGGCATAGGCGTCGTCGAATTTCTCGCCATATTGCACCACGGTTGCGCCATGGCCCTTGGTCTGGGTTACCTTCACCGTGGGGGTGGTGGTGGGCATGACGATGGTGACGGGTACGCCCAGCCGCTTGCCATGATAGGCCAGGCCCTGGGCATGGTTACCCGCCGACGCCGCGATCACGCCCTTCGCCTTGGCCGCATCATCCAACTGGATCAGGCGATTTAGTGCGCCGCGCTCCTTATAGGCGGCGGTAAACTGGAGATTTTCGAACTTTAGATAGACGTTGCAGCCCAGCATATTCGACAGCGTCTGGCTAATCAGCGTCGGCGTCTTGACGATCGAACCGGCAATCCGGGTGCGAGCGGCAAGGATGTCATCGACGGTGACGGGCAGCGGCAGGGCGCTTTCGATCTTGGCGAGCGTGTTCATGAGCGGGCACCTAAACGAAAATTGCGGGTTAAGAAACTGGCACTGTCGCAAAACTGGCCCTATGGCGGGGCGCACGCATAAATTGTACGAGGCATATGGCTAATATCGCGTTTATCGGCCTGGGCGTCATGGGCGGCCCTGTTGCAGGGCACCTGGCCAAGGCGGGGCACAGCCTCACCGTCTATAATCGTTCCATCGGCAAGGCGAAGAGCTGGGCGGAAGCCTATGGCGGGGCTGTCGCCATCAGCCCGGCCAAGGCCGCGGAGGATGCGGACATCGTCATCAGTTGCGTCGGTAATGACGATGATCTGTCACAGATCACGCTGGGGCGCGACGGTGCCTTCCGATCGATGAAGGAAGGCAGCCTGTTCATCGACCATACCACCGTGTCGGCACGGATCGCGCGGCAGTTGTTCGTCGAGGGCGAAAGTCGCGGCATCCACAGCGTCGATGCGCCGGTGTCGGGTGGTCAGGCCGGGGCTGAAAACGGCAAGCTGTCGATCATGTGCGGCGGCAGCGAGCCGGCGGTGGCGGCGGCCAAGCTGGTGATGCAGGCCTATGCCGCCCGGATCGTGCATGTCGGCGGCGCAGGCGCGGGCCAGACGACCAAGATGGTGAACCAAATCTGCATCGGCGGCGTGTTGCAGGGCCTGTCCGAAGCGCTGCGCTTCGCTCAGGCGGCCGAACTCGACCTGGACATGGTGTTCGAGGCGATTTCCGGCGGTGCGGCGCAAAGCTGGCAGATGGACAATCGGTGGAAGACGATGGCGCAGGACAGTTTCGATTTCGGATTCGCGGTCGATTGGATGCGCAAGGATCTGGGCCTGGCGCTGGAAGAGGCGCGCGCGAATGGCGCGACCCTGCCGGTGACGGCGATGGTCGATCAATTCTACGCCGACGTGCAGGCGCTGGGCGGCAACCGTCAGGACACAAGCGCGCTGGTGCGTCGGGTGACCCGCGCATGAAGGCGATATATCTTGCGGCCATCGCCGCGCTCGCTCTTCCCCTCCCCGCCTACGCCAGCGGCGTGGTCGACAATGTCAACGGCATCGCGCTCGACCCCAGCGGAAAGGTGGTGCGCTTTGGCGCGCTGCTGATCGACGATGACGGCAAGGTCGAAAAGCTGTTGCCCGGCCGCTATCAGGAGCCGGAATATAAGCCCAAGAAGCCGAAAAAAGGCCAACCCTGGCCCGAACGCCCCAAAGCGCCCAGTTTCAAGCTGGATGGCGGCGGCAAGACGCTGATCCCCGGCCTGATCGATGCGCATGGGCATGTGATGGGCTATGGCCTGTCGCTCATCACCCTCGACCTTTCGGACACGCGGTCGCTGGCCGAAGCGCAGGCGAAAATTCGCGCCTATGCGCAGGCCAATGTGGGCCGCAAATGGATCATCGGCACCGGCTGGAACCAGGAGCAATGGGGCCTGGGCCGTTTCCCCACCGCCGCAGAACTGGACGCGGCGGTCGGCGACATTCCGGTCTGGCTGGAGCGGGTGGACGGTCACGCTGGCTGGGCCAATAGCGCCGCGATGCGCGTCGCGGGCATCACCGCCGCGACCAAGGCGCCGATGGGCGGGCGGATCGAGATGGCGGGCGGCAAGCCCTCCGGCGTCTTCGTCGACAAGGCGATGGACCTGATCCAGAAAGTCACGCCCCCGCCCGCGCCCAAGGACCGCGACATCGCGCTGGAAAAGGCGCAGCGCGCGCTGTTGGCTGTGGGCATCACCGGCATTGCCGACATGGGCACCAGCATCGACGACTGGCAGGCGTTTCGCCGTTCCGCCGATCGCGGCGCGCTACGCGTGCGGATCATGTCCTACGCCTATGGCATCGACAATATGGTGCTGATCGCGGGGCCGGAACCGACGCCCTGGCTCTATGACGATCATCTGCGCATGGGCGGCGTGAAACTGTTGCTCGACGGGGCGCTGGGATCTCGCGGCGCATGGCTGCGCGCCGATTATGCCGATGCGCCGGGCCAGCGTGGCTTGCCGATGATCTCCGACACGCAGTTGCGCAATTTCATGAGCCGCGCGGCGATGGATAATTTCCAGGTCGCCGTGCATGCCATCGGCGATGCGGCCAATCATGAAGTGCTGAACGCGATCGAGGAGCTGAACGACACCTATAAGGGCGACCGGCGCTGGCGCGTCGAACATGCGCAGATCGTGACGCCCAGCGACCTGCCGCGCTTCGGGCAGCTAGGCGCGATCGCGTCAATGCAGCCAGTCCATGAAGCGTCGGACTGGCGCATGGCAACGGCGCGGCTGGGCGAAGCCCGGCTGAACGGTGCCTATGCGTGGAAGGCGATGCTGGACAACAAAGTGCCACTCGCCCTCGGCTCCGACGTGCCGGTGGAAAGCCCCAACCCTTTCGCTGGCATCGCCGTGGCCATGAGCCGCGAGGATGCCAAAGGCGAACCGGCAGGCGGCTGGATGCCCGATCAGCGCGTTAACTTTGAAGCCGCGCTGGACGGCTTCACACGCCAGGCCGCCTATGCCGGTTTCGCCGACAAGAAATTCGGCAGCCTGGTCCCCGGCCAGCGCGCCGATTTTCTGCTGATCGACCGCGACATTTCGGCGGCGCGCTCCGCCGACATCCGCCAGACCCAGGTGCTGGAAACCTGGATCGGCGGCAAGCGGGTCTATGTGAAAGGGCAGTAGCGCGGCGCTCTGTGCCGCTCTGATCTAGATCCGTTCGTGCTGAGTAGGGTCTGAGCGAAGTCGAAGACCCGTATCGAAGCATCAGACGCTGAGCGCGATCCTTCGATACGCCATTTCGACTTCGCTCAATGGCTACTCAGGACGGACGGAGTTGAGCTAGGGTCGCGCCGCTTAACGAGACTGGGCGGGGTTCCAGACGGTGACGGTGCGCCCCGTCATCGCCTTCGCCACGCCTTGCAAGGTCGCGGCATAGGCGATCAGCACATCGACCAGCGCGGCGAAGGGACCGCTCTGCGCCCGCACGCCGATCCACAGCAGCAGCGCGACACACAGCGCCCCCGCCAGATACAGCGATGGCGACACCCGCATCGCCAGCGCGCCAGCCGCAACCGCGCCGACCAGGATGAACAGCCCGCCAAACCAGCGCACGATCTTGCGCGACGCATATTTGAACCGGTCCAGAGCGTCCAAACGCCGCAACTGCGGGCGCAGATGGGCGTGGGTATGCCAGGCGCGCGCGGCGATCCGCACCTTGCGCCGATATTCGTCTTTGCGGGCGGTCACCAGGCGTTCGCGCGCGATTACGTCCTTGGCCTTGACCAGACGCTTGCCCGCGAACAGGACCGCCATCGACACGGTCAGGTCATCCAGCACGCTGTCAGGGAAATCGGGATAGAGGCTGCGCCGGATCGAGAAGATGGAACCATCCGCGCCCAGCACATTGCCGGTGCGGGATTCCTCGTCCTTCAACCGCTCCTCGATCCGCCAGTAGAGCGAGCCGACAGAGGCGGTCGCGCTATCTTCCGCGCCGATATAGTGCAGCGACCCCAGCACACCGCCAACTCCGGGATCAGCATAGCGCGCCAGCAAATTGTCGATCGCGTCGGCATCCAGCAGAACATTGGCGTCGGTGAAGATCAGTACTTCGCCCCGCGCGCGGGCGGCCAGTTGCTTCATGCCATACGCCTTGCCGCTTCGCCCCGGCCCGCGCAGCAACGTCACCAGATCGCCTTGCGCGGCAATCAGGTCGCCGGTGCCATCGGACGAACCATCGTCGAAGGCTAGGATTTCAAGACCCGGATAGCGCCCCTTGAGCATCGCCAGGTTCGAGAGTTTCTCCGGCATCGCCCCCGCCTCATTATAGGCGCAGAACAGCAGGGAGGCGGTGGGAGGCGGGCCATCGACCGGCGCTTCCGGCACGGTAGGCAGCGCGCGCAGGAGCAGCGGGTAGAACAGGAACGGCCACGCCACCGCGATCAGGCAAAGCAGCAGGACGGTGCCAAGGATCAGGTTCGTCGCCACCGCTCAATAGGCCTTGTGATGGACCAGCACGCCCAGCGTCGCGACAATGATCCGCAGGTCGCGCCAGACCGACCAGTCGCTGACATATTCCAGGTCCGATTGCAGCCGATCGATCAGATCCTGATGATGATCGGTAGAGCCGCGATGGCCGCGTACCTGGGCCAGGCCAGTCATGCCCGGCTTGATGCAATGTCGTTCCCAATAACGGGCATCGACCTCCCAATAGAGGCTGTCGCCCGCCTTGGCGGCCGCGGCGTGGGGGCGCGGGCCGACGATGCTCATGTCGCCCTTCAACACGTTGAACAATTGCGGGAGTTCATCAATGCTGGTCTTGCGCAGGAAAGCGCCGACCTTCGTCACCCGGTCGTCGTCGCGCCGGGTCAGGGTGGCGGCCTTGTGGTCGCTCGCCTCGGTCCGCATCGACCGGAACTTGTAGATGGCGAAGGGCCGGGCGTCCTTGCCGATGCGCGGCTGACGGAACAGCGCCGGGCCGGGACTGGTCAGCCGCACCGCCAGCGCCGCGCCGATCAGGATCGGCGACAGCAGGATGGTCGCGACCGTAGCGACGATCAGGTCGAACAGACGCTTGATGAGGCGATCGCGGAAATGCAGCGGACCGCCCGCCACGATGATCGTCGGCTGGCCGTCCAGTTCATCGATACGTGCCGGCGCGAACCGCAGCAATTCGGGCACGACGATCTCGCCGCGCGCCGACAGCGACTTGAGCGCGGCGGACCAGTCCGCCATGCGATCAAGTGGACAGGCCACGATCACCCGCTCCGCCATGCCGACCGCCGCCGCCAGCCGCGCCGCCATGTCAGCGTCATGCCGTTCGGGATGGAGATTGGCGGCATCAGCGTCGATCACGTCCATATGCGGTCCCGTTTCGATCGCCACGCCATCCAGGATGACAGCGGTCAGATGCGGCACGTCGCCCAGCACTCGCACCGCCAGTCGCACGAGTGCGAGCCGGACCAGAGTCACCGCAACGGCGCTCAGCCCTAATCCGGTGATGAAGGTCAGGCGCGACAGTTGTTCGGCGATCTTGCCCAGATAGACGATCAGCAGCATCAGCAGCGCCGCCTGCGCCAGCGCCCAGAGCGCGCGTACGATCCCCCGCCGCACCCGGTCCAGCGTATTGATGCCATAAGCGCCGCCCTGCACCGCCAGCAGCGCGTAGAGCGGCGCGACCATGGCGAACATGACGAGGCCATGGGGTTTCCCAGGCTCGCCCCAAAGTGCACCCAGCACGAACCAGTTGGCGGCCAGGAAGGCGCAGAACAGCCCGGCCATGTCCCCCGCCAGGCACAGCGCATAGAGCCGCAGCCGCACAACTTCCTTGGAGACTGTCACCGATGCGCCCTGATTATCGCCATGCGTTCCGTTGGCACTGGCGCGCGCGGGTTGCAAGGGGTTCGCGTCCCCACATCCGTTCACAGCGAGCGCAGTCGAGAAGCGGTTAGCGTTGTGTCCGCGTTTCTCGACACGCTCGAAACCAAAGGATATGGATGCCTAGACCCCAAACAGCCGCGTCAGCGATTTGTCCAGCATCAGCAACTGCCACAGCAGCCGGCCATGATCCGACACGCCCGATCGATGGTCGGCCGCGACCTTCGCCAGCATCTTGGTGTCGAACCAGTCGGTCCGCGCCAGCGCCGATCCGCCTGCGATCGCCGTCGCCTCCCCCGCCAGCGCGCCGCGGAACCAGGCGCTGATCGGGGTCACGAACCCCATTTTCTGGCGATAGAGAATATCCTGCGGCAGGAACGGCTCCATCGCCTTCTTCATCAGATATTTGCCGCTGTTGCCGCGAATCCGCTGCGCCACCGGCAGGCGCGCGGCGAACTCGACCAGCCGATGATCGAGCAGCGGCTCACGCGCTTCCAGGCTGACGGCCATGCTCATCCGGTCGGTCTTGGTCAGGATATCGCCAGGCAGCCAGATGCGGATATCGGCATATTGCGCCCGGTCGAGCGGATCGCGCGCGGGGGCGTCCGCCATCGCCTTGATGTAACGATCTTCGGCCCGATAAGCGCCCAGCCGGCCCTTCATCTCCTGACTGAACAAGCGCTGGCGCAGAGCGCGCGGCGTGACGCCGACCGACGCGGCATAGGCTTCGCCGCCCTCCCCCGCTAGTTCGAGGAAGGTCGATTTGGCGCGCAGTGCGCGTGGTGCCCAGTCCGCCTTGGGATAATATTTGCCCAGTGTCCCGAACAAAGGCTGTCGCACCGATGCGGGGATCAGGCCGCGAATGCGTTCGCCCTGCATCTGGAAGCGATGGCGGCGATAGCCGGCGAACGCCTCGTCCGCGCCGTCGCCCGACAGCGCCACCGTCACCTGCTCGCGCGCCAGTTCGCACACCCGATAGGTGGGCAGGGCCGACGCATCGGCGAAGGGTTCGTCGAAGTGAAAGGCCAACGTATCGATCAGCCCATAATCGTCGGGCGACACGATCCGGCTGCGATGGTCGGTGGCGAAGCGGCGGGCGATGCGATCGGCAAAGGCCGTCTCATCCAGCGCCGCGACGTCGAAGCCGATGGTGCAGGTCTTGACTGCCTGGGACGAGGCTTCGGCCATCAGCGCCACGACGCTGCTGCTGTCGACCCCGCCCGACAGGAACGCGCCCAGCGGCACATCGGCGACCATGCGCGAACGCACCGCCTGCCGCATCAGCGCGACCAGTTCTTCTTCCAGTTCCTGCGGTTTCGCTTTGGTACGGTCGGCGAAGCTGACGTCCCAATAGCGTTGCGGCTGGGGCAAGGGCCGGCCGCGGACCAGCCGCAGCGTCTCGCCCGCGCCCAGCTTGCGCACGCCCGCCACCAGGCAGGCATCGTCGGGCACATAGCCATAGGCCATATAATCCTCGACCGCGCTCAGGTCCGGCGCGCGGCGCAGCAACGGATGGGCCAGCAGGCTCTTGAGTTCCGACCCGAAGATCAGGCTGCCGTCCGACAGCAGCGCATAGTGAAGCGGCTTGACCCCCAGCCGGTCGCGCACCAGCCACAGCGATTGCGCCCGCGCGTCGAACAGCGCGAAGGCGAACATGCCGTTGAAGCGCTGCACGCATTCTTCGCCCCATTGCCGATAGCCGTGCAGAATGACTTCGGTGTCGCTATGGGTGCGAAAGACATGGCCCTTCGCCTCCAGTTCGGCGCGCACCTCCGCGAAATTATAGATTTCGCCGTTGAAGACGACGGTCAGACTTTCGTCTTCGGTCAGCATCGGCTGCGCACCGGCTTCCAGGTCGATGATCGAAAGGCGCAGATGGCCCAGGCCCACGCCCGGCGCGGTCCAGATGCCGCTGCCGTCCGGCCCGCGATGCGGCATGACGTCCAGCATCGCGCGCACCCGCGCCGGGTCCACGGGCTTGGCCGTTTCGAGATGGAAAATGCCTGCTATGCCGCACATGCGAATAAGCCCTAGAGTATTCTGAAGTCGGCTGGAACAGCCGACGGCTCGCAGAATGCGGAAAAGACGTTCATCGGATACCGACGCTGCGGTCAGCCAAAATTCGCACGTCGCCCAAATCGTTCAGGAACGCCGCTATCGCCGCGTCGGACGGGCGCCCCTCTGCATCTTCCGCCGACACCAATAGGGCGACGGCGCGCTGGTCCTGCCCCAACAATCGTGCCTTCATCGTCGCCAACTTCACCGCGGGTTTGCTGCCCGACGTCGCGCCGCCGCCTATGCCATAAAAGCTGACGACATGGCGCACCACCGGACCGGGCGCGGTGATCTGCTCGCCCCGGCCATAAGCGGGTGCGGGGGCCGGCGACGACCAAACCCATTCGCTGTCGGGATCGGCCGCCCCCTGGCCGAAGCCCACCAGTTCGCTGCCCTCATCCTGTCGCGCATAGGCAGCGATGGCGAGATCAACGACCTGCCCCCGCCCGTTGCGATAACGGCCGATGACGAAATGATCCGCGCCATCGAAGCGCGGCGTCCACGGATAGGCTTGGCGCGCGTCCGTTCGGCTCCAGCCCTGCACCTTGGGCAGGGTCAGCACCGGGGGCAGCGGATCGGCCGCCGCGGCGGTCGCGGCGAGCCAGAGCGGCGCAGCGACGATCACCGCCAGCGCCCCGCCCGCAATGGCACCCGTGCGCGACGATCCACGCACCGCCCCTTGCAGCGCTCGTGGATCGAACCAGGGATCGCCGGGCTTGCGATCGAAAAAGGGCCATGCGGTCGCCATCACGATCGCCATCACGATCGCGAAGAAAACCCAGCCATAGACGACATGATCGAAACCCACGGCGGCATCGACGGTGGTGAGATGCGCGACCAATATGGTGGCGAAGGCCCGCACGCCATTGGCCAGCACCGACAGGCTGAGCGCGCCGGCGATGAACACCGTCCGCCGCGACCAGCTTTTGAAACAGACATTGCAGACCAGCGCGCCATAGGCGGTCATTGCGATCAGGAACTTCGCGCCCGAACAGGCCTCCGCCACCTCGAAATAGCCGGTCGGCGTGGTGATGAAGATGCCCTCCATATGCGCCGGCACGCTCGACAGGTCGAGCAGCAGCATGGCGAGCCGCGCCGTCACCAATTGCAGCGGCGGGACGATCTCCTCACCGAAGGGCACCATGAAGAAGGCGTAGAACAGCGGGAAGATCAGCGCTCGCGCCACCGCCGGGCCAAGCAGCGCGATGGTCGCGCCCTGCAACATGACGATCAACGCGCCGTGACGCACCATCGCCACCCCCGCCGCCGCGCCCAGCAGCCAGGCCAGTGCGCCTGCCGCCAGCCAGAGCAGCCCCGGCGCCCAGGCGACCGGCTCCAATTGCCGCAAACCGGGCAGGCGCTGCTGCACGAGCCAGGCGATTAGGAAGGGAATGAAGAGGCAATGGCCAAAGGTGGAGGCGTTCCACCAGATCGACACCATGCTGCGAACATCGGCGAAGAACAGCGCGATGATCGCAAAAGCGACCACGCCCAATGCGATCAGATGCCCGCGCCAGCCGGTCAGGTCGCTCAGCGGCATCCGGTCCGTGGGGATCGCCCGTTCGTTCACGCTGCGCACGCGCCTTTGACGGGCGTGCCCAGCAGCAGGTCGGGCAGCGCCGCCAATGTCGCGGACCAGCGATAGCGTTCCTGCGTTCGTTCCCGCGCGGCAAGGCCCAGCTGCTGCGCGCGCGCGGGGTCGGCCAGCAGCGCGACAATCTTCGCCGCTTCTTCGGCCGGATTGGCGGCGACCAGGAAATGCACCTCATCGCTGGCGTCGATGCCTTCGGCCGCTTGCGGCGAGGCGACGACAGGCCGCGCCATCGCCATCGCCTCCAGCACCTTGTTCTGGATGCCACGCGCGATTCGTAGCGGCGCGACGACGACGTCCGCCGCCGCCAGCCAGCCGCGTACATCGGGCACGCCGCCGGTCACGATCACGCCAGGCAGTTGCGCCAGCGCCTGCACCGCCTTGGCGGGATTGCGCCCGACGATGGCGAAGCGCGCATCGGAATGGACCGTGCGGATGGCGGGCAGGCTCTGGCGCGCGAAGCTTTCGACAGCCTCGACATTGGGGCGATAATCCATCTGGCCGGTGAAGACGAGGAGCGGTCCCGCCCCCCGATCGATCGCAGGGAAGTCCGCCGCTGGATCGAAATAGTCGAGCGCCACGCCATTTTCGATGGCGATCACGCGGTCGGTGCCTAGACCGCAGGCGTCGCGGAACAAGGCGGCTTCCGCCTCGCTGACGAAGCTGCTGATGTCCGCCCGCGCCGCCGTCCGCCGTTCGAAGTCGAGCAGCACTCGCCCCTCGCGCCGGTTGATCCAACCCATCGGTCCCGAACTTTCTGCGCCATAGGTCGCATATTTGGCGGAGTCGAAATCGACGAAATCCATCAGGAAACGCACGTCCGCGGGCAGCACTGGCACGAAATGCGCCATCTGCGCCGAATAGGCGACGACAGCGCGGATCGGGCGCTCCGCCAGCGTCTGCGCGACCCAGCGATGCAGGCCGGGATGGTCGAACAGCGACACCAGCAGCGACTGGCTTTTGGCCAGGCCGGTCAACCCGGCGACCAGCTTCGACCGGTCGCGCATCAGCACGCGCTGGCTGGCCGCGACCTGCGCCATGTCGCTCGCAAAGCCCAGGTCGCGATCATCATCGGCAAAGCAGCCGACATGGACGGGCGCGACCTGCGCCAACCGCTGAAGCAGATGATAGGACCGTATCTTGTCGCCCCGGTCCGGCGGAAAGGGGATGCGGTGGCAGAGGAAAAGGATCTCGCCGGTCATCCCAGCCCTCGCGCGATATGCGGCCCGATCAGGTTGGCGATCGATTCGGGCAGCTTCTTCCAATATTCTACCTTGCGCCGATATTGCGGAGACAGCGGATTGACGTCGCGCGTCTCCTTGCCCGGCGCGGTGCGCAGATGATAGCCGAGCGGTTCGCCCTCGAACCCCCATGTCTTCTTCCAGGCGGCAGGCCCGGTGCCGACCTTCGACCGGCCGAAATCGAAGACAGCGCAGCCCCGCTCGCGCGCGGCCCGCATCAGGCTGAAATAGAGAAATTCGTTCGATCGCATAGCCCGCGCGCCATGGGCCGCGCCATGCCAATAGGGCATGCAGGCACCGCGATGGTAGAAGCTGATGACCGCCGACAGCGGCACGCCATCCTTGGACACCATGGCGATGTCGGCGTCCTCGCCGAACCGGTCCATGATCTTGTCGAACAAGGCGCGCGGGAATACCGGCGTGCCAAGATTATGGACGCTATGGGCGTAGAGCCGGTAATGGATGTCGCGCAGCCGCTTGTCGCGACCTGTCTCGAAATGCAGGTCGTTCGCCATCCCCTTGCGGATTTCCGCGCGATGCCGCTTTGGCACGGCCTTCAGTTCCGCCTCGTCATCGGCCGCCAGCGCCCGTGCGAAACCCAGATAGGCATCCGCCTTCTCCTGCCATAGCGGACCGCCGGGCGCTTGCCCGCCGCGCAGCTCCAGCGTGTCGCAGCCCAGTTGTTCCGCCAACGTCCAGGCGGCGTCGGCCAGCGCCGGTCCCGCCTTGCGATGGCTGGTCAATATGCCGCCATCGACGGCAAAGCCGCTGCCCACCAGCGCGCGTCCGAACAGCGCCGATTTTATATAGGTCAGCGGCAACAGGCCGACGATCGTGCCGTTGGCCTGGCGCGCCACAAGCATCTTCGCCTTCTGTCTGGTCCCGGCCTCTACCCCCATGATCCAGCCGGGCCGATGAAAGGGCGTCGAATCCGGCTGGGCGCAGATCCAGGCGTCGATCTCCGCGACGGTCGCGGCATCGGACAGGCGCGCTTCATCGACGATGACCCCCAGGCCGGTGATTGCATTCATGGACGTCATTTCCCCGGTCACCCCCCGCCCAAACCTAATGGTCAGGGTTGAATATTTCGTATGCGTGTCAACCAAGGCCGCGCGATATCATCGGTCCCAGCAGATTGGCGACGGGCAGCGGCAGGCGCTTCCACAGTTCGATCCGCCGTTGATATTTGGCGCTGGTCGGATTGACGTCGCGCCTGGCACCATCGACCGACCAGCCATGATAGACGCGCGGCACCGGATCGAAGCCGAAGCTCTTCTTCCACGCCGCCTGGCCGCTGCCGACCTTGGATCGGCCGAAATCGAAATGGCGCATGCCACGCGCCCGCCCATGGCCCATCAGCCGATAATACATGAGTTCGTTGGATCGCAACTGCCGCGCATCGGCAACCCCGCCGCCCCAATAGGGCATGACCCGCCCTTGGTGATACAGCGTCAGCACCGCCGATACCGGGCGATCGCCTTCGCGGACCACCAAAATGTCGGCATCCTCACCGAACTGCTGCAACACCGAGTGAAACAGCTGTTTGGGGAAAACCGGCGTGCCCAGATTGCGGACGCTGGCCGCATAGACGCGATAATGCTCGCGCAGCAGCCGCGTGCTACGCCCGGTTTCAACGCTGAGCGCCGGGTTGGCGAGCGCCTTGCGCAGTTCGGCGCGATGCTTGCGCGGGATGGCGCGCAGCTCCGCTTCGTCATCTGCGGCCAGGGGCCGGACGAAGCCGACATATTCGCCTTCACGTCGCTGCCAGTCGCCGCCCGGCGCAGGCCCGCCGCGCAATTCCAGCGGCGGCCCGCCTTTGTCGCGCGCCAATCCCTGCGCCGCCGCGGCGAGCGGCGCGGCTGCCCGGTCATCGGCAACCAGAAGGCCGCCATCGACCGCAAAAGCCGATGATACTAGCGCACCCCCGAACAACCGGCTCCTTACATGGTGCAGCGGCAACAACCCCCGGATCTGGCCAGAGGGCGCAAAGGCGGCGAGCAGCAGCGCACGATGCCCCGTCGCCTGCGTGATCGCGCGCAGCCAGGCTGCACGATGAAAGGGCGTGCCGTCGGCATGCGCCATGACGAAAGCGTCGGCGGCCTGGGCTTGGGCCGGGTCATCGATGTCCAGCATCGTCACCGCCATCCCGGCGGCATTGCCGACCATCATGACGCGCGCGCCGCTTCCGCATCCGCCAGCGCATCGACGCGGGTCCAGGCGAAATCGCGGGTCAGGCGACGCAGCTTGGCCGCCATCACCGACAGGTTGCTGTAATGGCGCAGGCGCGACCGCAGCGGTGCGTCCGTGACACGTGGCTGGTCCGGGTCGATTTCCCAAGGATGGAAATAGATGATCGCGGGGCGGCCAGCCTGTTCATTGACCTGCCGGATCGCCCAGCGCGAAAAGGCGTAGGGCAGCAGGCGGAAAAAGCCCCCGCCCCCCGCCGCCAATGTGCGCTTGCCCCATTTGGCGGTGGTGACAGGCAATTCGACCAGATCCGATCCCGCCACCGGCTTCCAGGCGAAACGTGGCGAATCGGGCCAGCCATAATGGTCGTGCCGGATCGGCGCGACGCTGGACGAATAGCGATAGCCTTCTTCGGCCAATATCGAATGCGCCCAGGGCGTGCGCGGATCGATGGAGAAGCTGGGCGCGCGATAGCCGGTGACCGCCTGCCCGCTCGCATCCTCCAATATGGCGCGCGACTTGCGCAGGTCGGCGCGAAATTCTTCGGGGGTGAAGGTGAAGACGCGGGCATGGTCATACCCATGGCTGGCGACTTCATGGCCGGCATCGGCGATACGGCGCATCAGCGCAGGATAGCGTTCCGCCACCCAACCCAGGGTGAAGAAGGTCGCCTTGACGTCCGCCTGCGCAAACAGGTCCAGCACGGCGTCGCTATTGGCCTCGACCCGATGGGTCAGGCCATCCCAGTCGGCACGCTTGAGCGTGCGCTCGAACGCGCCGACCTGGAACCAATCCTCGACATCGACAGACAGGGCGTTCTGCATGATTCTCCAACCTTATCCGTCATATAGGCGTCAGGCGGCGACGCCTGCCTGCACGTCCGCCATCCGCTCCTCGCGCTCGACCCAGTCCACCAGCAGCGTCAGCACGCGGCGCAGGGCTGTATCCTGCTCCTCGGCGCGGAACTCCAGCGCCGACAGCCGTTCCTCGATCAAAGTGAAACAGCCCTTGAGCGCTTCAGGATCGATTTCCGCCTGTACCGGCTGACCGAAGGGAATGTGCGACTGTACCGCCCGCAGCGACGCGATCTCGGCGCGCAACGCCTCGATCTCACCCAACATGTCGGCGCGCAGCGCGTCGATGTCGACGGCATCGACCATGGCAAAGGGTTCGACCGTGGTTTCGGCGGAGGGTTTCGCTTCAACAACAGCTTCTGCCTCGACCAAAGGCTCGATGTCATCGAAAGCCTCGACCGCAACTGATGGTTCGGCTTCCACGCCGCTTTCGGCTTCGTCCTGCTCCAGCGCAAACGGCGCTGCAAAATCGGCAGCTTCTGCCGGCTCGACTTCATCCTCGACGGGGTCAAGTTCGGCTTCCGGCTCGAACACAGGCTCCACCGCTCGCGGCGGCGCAAAGGCGGCGAAGGCCGGGCGGGCGAAGGGTGCCATGACGCTGGGCGTCACAGGCTCTTCGACCGCATAATCTTCTTCCCGTTCGACCGGATCGAAGGCGGCCGCGGCGACCGGTTCGATCTCGGCCGTCGTCCAGTCCGGCTGCGCCCAAGCGGCATCCAGTTCGATGGTGTCGTCCTCGACCGGCGCATCCGCTACTATCTGATCCTCGGCCGGATAGTAGCCGAAGGGCTGATCTTCGATCTGCTCCTCCTCGACGCTCTCGTCCATAACCGCAAGCTCGACCGGTTCCGGCTCGAACGCCAGCGGCTCTTCAGCGCCATCCAGCAGCGACGGCGCGATCGCTGCCGGTGCGACATCGACGTCCAATCCCATATCCGCCACGACGGCGTCCACGACCTCTTCATCGATCACATGCAATTGCTCGATCGCGCCCAGTAGCAGCACCCGGCTGGCCAGCGCGTTCAGGCGGCGCGGCACGCCGCCGGTCGCGGCATAAAGCGCGGAAAAAGCGCCCGGCGTGAAAGCCGGTTTGCCGCTCCAGCCCGCGATCGCGAGGCGATGAAGGATATAGGGTTCGATCTCATTGGCCATCATCGGTTCCAGATGATGGGTCGCGATCACGCGCTGGCGCAACTGCTCCAGTTGCGGCGACTTGAGAAGATCGCGAAATTCCGGCTGGCCCAGCAGGAAAATCTGCAACAAGGATTGGCCGCCCAGCTGGAAGTTGGACAGCATCCGCAATTCCTCGATCGCGGATACGGGCAGGTTCTGCGCCTCGTCCACGATCAACAGGCTGCGCCGCCCGGCACGCGCCTGGGCGTGGAGCATGGATTCGACCTGTTGCAGGATCGCCGCCTTGGACAGGCCGTCGGTGGACAGGCCGAAACTCTGCGCGGCAAGGCGCAGCATATCGTCGCCCTCCACCTGGGTCGATACGATCTTGACCGCGGTCAGCCGCGCCGGATCGATCGTCTGCATCAGATGGCCGACCAGCGTCGTCTTGCCCGCGCCGATGTCGCCGGTGATAACGATGAAGCCTTCGCCCTGCGCCAAGCCATAGCCCAGATAGGACAGCGCCTTGCGATGGGTCGCGCTTTCGAAATAATAATGCGGGTCCGGCGTCAGCTGGAACGGACGGCCCTGCAATCCGTAGAATTGATCGTACATCTCTTCGTCTCCAAGGCGACCGGTTAGAAGCTGTAGCGCAGGCCGACCTGCCCCATCGCGCTGATGATGGTGTCGAAATCGTCTGCCTGCACCCCGTCCAGGCCCAGCGAGGCCGAAGCAGAGAGGCGGCGCGACAACCCCTTGTAATAGCTTGCGAATGATCCGTAGTTCAACACATCCGGTCGATCGCCGCTGGCGTCGAAATAATTGACGTAGCCAACCAGGTCGATGCTGTCTCGATCGTTGAACATATAGCTGACCGAGCCATTGCCATACCAGTTCTCGTCCCGCGATCCGCGGATCAGCACGGTCTGGCCGCTGGGCGTGATGAACTTGCGCTGCGAATAGCCAGCGCCCACGCCCCAGCCCCACGGCCCGCGCCGCAGCGAATATTGCGTCGACACGCCACGATAGCGGAAATTGGCGTCGGTGATGCCCGACAGCGCATCGTTGAAGCACTGGCCGCCGCCGGTGGTGGAGAAGGCGCAGCCGGTGATGTCGCCGGTGAACGGATTGCGCGCGACGTCGAAATTGCTGCCCGACAGGGCGGCGACGTCGGCGGTGATCATGCGACCGAAGCTGTCGATGCCATCGAACACGACGATGGAGACGCTGCTGTCGCGGCCCTGCCACAGGAAGCTGCCCTGATAGGTCATGCCGCCATAGCGTTCGCCGACCCGCGCCTGGAGCGTCGTGCGACGGCTGGGCCGCCACAACACGCCCGCGTCCCAGATGATATCGTCGAAATTATAGACCAGCGCGCGCGGCGAGCTTTTGTCGGTGACATAGCGGCCGTTGCGGATCAGCGGCAGGCCGTCCGCGCCCAGTTGCGGCGAACGCTGGCTGATCTCGATCTTTTCATAGCCGACGCCACCGACGGCGGCGATCGTTGGCGTGATGGGCACGGTCGCGTCCAGGCGGCCCCACAGATCCTCGAACCGCTGGTCGAGCTGGCTGGCGTCCTCGCGGTCATAACCACCGCTGGCGGTCAGGCCGATGCCCGGCAGCACCGTATTGGGCGAAAAGCCGACCGATCCGTTCAGACTGTGGGTCCAGCTATCGGCGAAGGAGCCGCCGGACTGTCCTTGCACATTATTCTGGCTCACACTGTCATCGACCCGCGCATAGCCCAGGCGATAACCGGCGTTGACGTTGAAGTCGCCCAGCTGCGTCGTATAGGACGGCCCGACATAGCCGGACCAGACCTGGCTGGTATAGGTATCCCGCTGCGTCGACGCGCCCGACAGACCGTCGGTGCGGACCCGCGTCGCAAGGCCGCCTGCCTGTATGCCCAGACCGCGCGCGACATTGATCGTCGCATGGCCAAAGCCGCTCAGCACATCCTGGTCCACCGCCTGGCTGCTCCAGCCGAAGCTGTGATTATATTGCAAGTCGACCGCCGCCTCGACGCGCCTGTTCTGCACTTCGGCGGTCAGGCCAGCCGTGACGTTGGAATAGGTCAGCACGTCGCCGCCGCCCTTGAGCGGCCCCATCACGACCTGATCCACCCCGATATAGGGGGTCACATCGACGCGCTTCTCATCCGCAGACGATTGCGCATGGGCGGGCATTGCTGCGGCCAGCGCGACGCAGGATGCGCCTGCGATCCAGAGCCGAACGGTCATGACTGGGCTTCCCCTTTGGCGTAATAGCTGCCGAAACGGCGGCCGCCGCTATTGAAGCGGACGGCATTGAGCAAAAGCTGCACCTGCGCGCCGCCCTTCAACAGGCCCACAGCGTCGCGTAGCGCGCTTTCGGGCGTCTTGTCGGCGCGCACGACCAGCAGCGCGATGGCGGCGTGGCTGGCGAGCACCGCGGCGGGCGATGCCGCCAGCAATGGCGGCGAATCGAAGATCACGATCCGTTCGGGCCGGCCGTCGGTCAGCCGCTTGAGCAGCTGCTCGGTGCGGGCGGAGGCGAGATATTCGGTGTCGTTATGGCTGCGATGCCCGGCAGGTAGCACGGCGAGCGAGGGAATGTCGGTGCGGATCACGCAATCCTCGATCGCGACCATGGGATCGGCGAGCGCGTCCATCAGGCCAGGTCCGGGCTCCAGCCCCAGTTGGGCGGGGATGCCGGGCTTGCCGAAATCGGCATCGACCAGCAGGATCTCGCGGTCCTTCTCCGCCGCCAGGCTGAGCGCGAGGTTGATCGCGCAGAAGGTCTTGCCATCGCCGCTATGGGCGGAACAAACGAGGATACGGTTGCCGCGTGGGTTATTGTGCAGTTGCGACAGAAGGTCGCGCTTGAGCAGGCGAAACTCCTCGCTCATCGTCGTGACCGCGCTGTCGGGACACAGGAAGCCGTCCTCCACCAGCTTGATCCGGTCGATCGCCTGTACCGGCCCGGTCCAGGCCGGCGCGCGGAAGGTCGGTTCGGCAGGCGCATCGGCCATGAAGGCCGCAGGCGCAGGCGGCGCGACGGGCGCGGGCGGCAGGTCGGCGGGCACATCGACCGCAGGCGCGGCGCGGCCACGCAGCGCGGCGTTGAAGTCATAGATCTCGGTGGCCCGCTCGATCAGCGATCCCCGGCCCTTGATGGAGCTGTGCTGGTTCATGTTCCCTGGCTCCTTCACGCCATACCGCGCTGGACGAATTCGACGACGACCAAGAGCAGGCAGACGGCCACCAGCCCTCCGCTCACCCCGGCGAACCATTTCATGCGTTGCTTTTCGACCGCGACCTGCGCCGCGCTGATGGTCTGGCTGATCGACCCGGCAACCGGCAGGCCCAGCGCCTTTTCCAGCCTAGCGGCGGTCGGGAATGTGCCCTTGAGCTGGCCGAGCGCGAAGGCGACGCCGATGCCCGCACCGATGCCCAGGATCAGCACGCCGAGCAGCAGCAACGGCCGGTTGGGGGCCGACGGCGCGGTCGGGGTGCTGGGCGGCTGGATGACGCGGAACTGGACGGAGCCGGTTTCGGTCTTCACTTCGCCGCGCAGGCGGATTTCCTCGCGGTCGCTCATCAGCTTGTCATATTGCGCTTTGACTGCGACATAATCGCTGTCGAGCTTTTCCTGTTCGGATGCGACGCCCGGCTCATCGACCTGGCGCGACGTCATGGTATTGAGGTCACCCTGCAACTGCGCCCGGCGCGTCTGGAGCGCCTGCACCGTGGCGGCCCGTTCGGCCTGCATCGACCTGATCGACAGATAAGCGGGATTGGGCGTGCTGCCCGCCCCACTCGCGCTGCCGCCGCCGCCGCTCTTGCGCAGGGCATCGACCTCGCGCTGGGCGGCGATCACGTCGGGATGATTGGCGGTCCAACCCCGCGCGCGCATCGACGCCAGATTGGACTGCGCCTGCGCCAGCGGCGATGCGCCGCCCGATGCGCTGACGCCCGGCAGCGTCGCCGGGGTGCCGATCAACTGACCGTTCATCGCGCTCAAGGCGCTCTGCGCCTGGACCAGTTGCGAATCGATGGTGTTGATCTCGACCCGCGCGGCATCCATGCGCTGGCTGATCGATCCCGCGCCGGGCAACAGCCCGACATAGCGCTGGGCGAAGGCGACGCGGCGTTGGTCTGCCGCTTCCAACTGCTTGCCGCGCGCGGCGATCTGCTGGTCGAGGAAAGCCAGGCTCTGCTTGGTCTGGTTACGATCGCCCGAGAGGTTCTCTTCCTGGAAGATGTCGATCAGCTTCTGCACGATCTGCTGCGCGATGCGCGCATTGGCGCCGTCCGACAGGGCCGAATCGGCGGAGATCGCGCTGATGTCGATCATGCTGGGATCGGCCTGCGCCATGACGGTGATATTCTCACGCAGCGTGGTGATCTTCGCGGCGATATCGCGCGGGCCTGACACCGACTGGGACAGGTCAGTGTCGCGCACTACCTTTTCCAGATTTTCTGCGCTCGCCAGCGTGCTGCGTACCCGGTCCAAGTCTTGCTGGGACTGGACCTGGGTGATGCCCACCTTGTCCTCCAGCAGCGACTGGGTGTTCACATAGACCCGCGCCTTGGACTGGTAGCTGTTGGGGATGAGCGCTACGCCCAGCCACCCCAGCATGCAAATGCCCCAGGCGACGCCAAGCGCCACCCAGCGGCGGCTCCATATGCCGTGGAGCAGGACCAACAGTTCGTCGTAAAGACCGGCCATGATCAGAACATGCTTTCAGGAATGATGATGACGTCACCGGGCGACAGCAGCACATTGGCGCGCGTGTCCCCCTTCTTCAGAAGGTCGCCCAGGCGGACCTGATATTCCTTCTGCTTGCCCGTATTCTTGTCGAACCGGACCAGCCGCGCGCGGTTGCCCGCCGCATATTCGGACAGGCCGCCGACGGAGATCATCGCGTCGAGCAGCGTCATGTTCGCGCGGTAGGGAATGGACGCCGGCTTTTCCGTCGCGCCCACGATCCGCACCTGCTGGCTGAACGTGCCACTGAAATTGTTGACGATCACCGACACCAGCGGATTTTCGATATATTGGGTCAGCGCCAGCTTGATATCGTCGGACAGCATCTTGGGCGTCTTGCCCACCGCAGGCATGTCCGTGATCAGCGGCGTGGTGATGCGGCCGTCGGGGCGCACCTGCACCTTGGCACCCAGTTCGGGATTGCGCCACACGAAGATGGTGAGGTCATCGAGCGGGCCGATGATATATTCCTCACCCGGCCCTTCCTGCGTCGACACGAAAGAAGCGGGCGGCAATTGCGGCCCGGACGGCGCGGAGGCGCAGCCCGACAAGGCGATAGCGGGTAGCGATACACCGATCAAAAGCCTGGAAACCGACACAAAACGCATAATCTCACCTCTTTGTGCGGCCATGCGCCGGCGGCCGCCAAAGAGGGCAAGGCAACCGGTCAGCACATGGCTTCGGGCTTCTTCTTGCCGGGAAAGGGTAAAGATACCGTTAGGAGTTAAGTCCCAAGCTAATCAGCCAAGTAAAAGTTCGCGAGGACTTGGGTGACCAAGAAAAGCACCGGGGCTTGCCGACGCGCCATAGGCTCCGGCGAGGAAGATGGCGATGAGGTCGCCTTCCTGCACCAGCGGCAACGCCACCTTGTCGCCCAGCCGGTCGATCGGGGTGCACAGGCACCCGACCACTGTTACGGGCGCCTCCGCCGGCGGCGCGCCGAAGCGGTTGGCGACCGCGATCGGATAGTTGCGCCGCACGACCGTTCCGAAATTGCCGCTGGCGGCAAGTTGATGATGCAGGCCGCCATCGACCACGACGAAGGTTTCGCCCTGGCTGACCTTCACGTCGATGACGCGGGTCAGATAGACCCCCGCCTCTCCCACCAGCCAGCGGCCCAGTTCGATCGCGAAGGCGCTGCCGGTCAGAATGTCCGGCAAACTGTCCAACTGGCTGTCCAAAGCCACGCCGATTGGCCGAATATCCAGCCGTTCGTCGCCGGGGAAATAGGCAAGGCCAAAGCCGCCGCCCAGATTGACCAGCGGCGGCGACGCACCGACATCGTCCGACAGCCGCGCCGCCAGCGCGATGGTCGCCGCCTGCGTTTCGATGATCGCCAGCGGGTCGAGATTCTGGCTGCCCGCAAAAATATGCCAGCCCCGCCAATCCGCCCCGGCATCGATCATCGCCCGCGCCATAGCGGCGGCGCGTTCGGCATCGACGCCGAACGGCTTGGCCCCGCCGCCCATGCGCATGCCCGATCCTTTGAGGTCGAAGTCCGGGTTCACCCGCACGGCCAGACGCGGCACCTTGCCCAATTTGTCGGCAACGGCCAGCGCGCGGCGGCCTTCACCCTCCGACTCTAGGTTGATGGTCACGCCTGCGAAGATCGCCGCTTCCAGTTCGTCATTGCGCTTGCCTGGTCCTGCGAAACTGATCCGATCCGGCGCCATTCCGGCCGCCAGTGCCATCTCCAGTTCGCCGCCCGACGCGATGTCGAATCCATCGACCTGCCCCGCCATGCGCGCCAGCAGCGGCGCATAGGGGTTGGCCTTGATCGCATAATGGAGGTGCAGCGCATCGGGCATGGCGGCGCGAAAGCGGCGGACCTGTGCCTCCACGATGTCCATGTCATAGGCGAAGAGTGGCGTATCCCCCGCCTCGTCCACCAGGCTCGCTGCGCCGCAGCCGCCGACGATCAACATGCCTTCTTCCTGCGTGAACCAGGCAGGAATCGGCCCCATCGGCTTCATGCGCCATGCTCCAGAGTGAGCGCGACCCGGTCGATTTTGCCGTTGGGGTTGCGGGGAAAATCTGGGCGCACTATGATATCCTTGGGCTGCATGAAATTGGGCAGTTCGCTTTTGAGATGCACGGCGACGGCTTGCGCCACCGCCGCATCACTAGCGCGGATCAGCAGCCGCACCGCCTGCCCCAGCCGATCATCCTTGATCCCCAGCGCCACCGCTTCGGCGACTCCCGGCACAGCGGCGGCGGCCTCCTCTATCTCGGTCGGGCTGATCCGGTTGCCCGCCGACTTGATCATCGCATCGTCGCGACCTACGAAATAAAGCAGGCCCTCGGCATCGCGCCGCACGGTGTCGCCCGACCAGACCGCCATACCGCCATAGACCGACGTCGCGGGCGCGGGTTTGAACCGCTCGGCGGTGCGCACCGGGTCGCGCCAATAGCCCTGCGCCACCAGCGGGCCACAATGGACCAGTTCCCCTGGCTCCTCATCGTCGGTGATGCCGCCATCCGGGCGCACCACCAATATCTCGGCAAGGGGGATCGCCCGGCCCATCGAATCGGGATGACTGTCAACCAGCGCCGGCGGCAGATAGGTGGAGCGAAATGCCTCGGTCAGCCCATACATCGGATAGAGGTCGGCTTGTGGAAACAGCGCGCGCAGCTTCATCACCAATGGCCGGGTCAAGGCTCCGCCGCTATTGGTCAGCCGCTTGAGCTTGGCGGCCACATCCACCGGCCAGTCCAGTTCGGTCAGTTGCACCCAGAGCGGCGGCACCCCGGCCAGCGTGGTGATATCGCGCCGGTCGACCAGCTTCATCACGTCGCGCGGCGTCAGATAGTCGAGCGGATAGACACAGCCACCGCCATACCAGGTCGAAAGCAGCTGATTTTGGCCATAGTCGAAACTGAAAGGCAGGACGCAGGCGGTGCGATCCCCCTCCGTCAGTTGAAGATAATCGGCCACCGCCACCGCGCCCAGCCACAGATTGGCGTGGCTAAGCATCACCCCCTTGGGCCGTCCGGTCGAGCCGCTGGTATAAAGGATCGCCGCCAGATCATCGGATGCTGACGCCGACGGGCCGATCCCCTGGCCACCACTCATCGCGCAAGCGGCGTCATCCTCCCGATGCAGTTGGCAAGCCGCTGGCACCTCGCCGGGCGACAGGCTGTCGAGTCGCGCCGCCGTCCCGATCAGCAGCAGCGCGCCGCTGTCCGCCAGTATGTGCGCAACCTGGGCATGTTTCAGTAGCGGGTTGACCGGCACATGGACCAGGCCCGCGCGCGGCGCGGCCAGCGGCATCAGCGCGGCGACCGGCCCCTTGGCGATCCAGCTGGCGACTCGCGCGCCCTTTTCCAGTCCGAATCCCGCCAGCCAGCCCGCCAGCCGTCCCAGCGTTTCTTCCAGTTCGGCATAGCTGTAGCTGCCCGAACGACCGTCTAGCGCGGCCCGCGCCGGATCGCCGCGCAACAGCAGATGGTCGATCGGCCGCAAATGCGCGCCGTCGATCATCGGGACATCCGTGGGCACAGGCGGGCTTAACTCCATTTCCAGACTTTTCTCCTATGCCGCATGGTGGTTTTGGATCGCGGTTGAGGCGGGGATAGTCGGTTGCTGGCGGCAAGGGAATATCAGACGCTCGATGAAGCGCGGCAGGCTTTGGCCGGCCGGCTCGACCGCGCGCCTGGATTGGCCCTGTTCGACCGGATCGACTGGTTCGAAGCTCTGCACGATCGCTGCTTCCCTGACCAGCCCATCCGCATCGTGCAGGCGCAGGAGGGCGATGCGCAGGCCTGGCTGTTCCTGCTGGCCCCCGCCGCCCGCCGCGCCAGCGCGCTCGCGAACTGGTACAGCTTTGCCTGGGCGCCTGTCTTTATCGGCGAACCCGATGCGGCGACCGGGCAGCGACTGCTGGAAAGCCTGGCCCGGCATCTGCTGGCGACCAGCGCGCACATCGACCTTTATCCGCTGGAGGATGCCGCGCCCCTGCTGGCCGCGCTGCGCCGCGCTGGGTGGTTTGCGGTCCAGCGGGCCATGGGCGGTCGCCACCTGCTCAGGCTCGAAGGGCGCAGCTTTGCCGATTATTGGGCGGCGCGGCCTGGGCGGCTGCGCAATCTGGTCAAGCGCAAGGGGCGCGGCGACCCGTTCGACCTGTCGATCGCCACGCGGCTGACCGACGATCTGTGGCGGGACTATGTCGATGTGCATGACCGTAGCTGGAAGGAGGCGGAGCCGGGCCTTGACTTCCTGCGCGACCTGGCCGAGCGGGAAAGCGTAGCGGGGACGTTGCGGCTGGGCTTTGCGCGGCTGGGCGCGCGCGCGGTGGCGACGCAGTTTTGGACGGTGGAGCAGGACGTCGCCCTGATCCATAAGCTGAGCCATGACAGCGCCCATGACCATGGTTCCCCCGGCACATTGCTGAGCCATGCGATGTTTGCGCAGGCGATCGACCAGGATCGCGTGCGCATGATCGACTATGGCACCGGCGACAATGGCTATAAGACCGACTGGATGGACAAGCGTATCCCCCTCCATCGGATCGACGCCTTCAACCCCCGCTTCGCCTCTGCCTGGCTGCCCGCGGCGCGGACCGCCATTTCCGCGCTTGTCGGTTAGGCTTTAAGCCCCTATTTAGCGCGCATCATGCGGGCGCAAAATTCTCAGCCGGACGACCGGACCTTCGACGTGGACAGGCTGATGCGGGCGCTGCTGCGCGACGTGCTCAGCCTGCCGCAAACCCAGGTCGATAGCTTCGACGCGGACACGCCCCTGTTCGGCGCGCTGCCGGAGCTGGACTCCATGGCGGTCGCAGGCCTGCTGACCGAGATCGAGGATCGCTTCGACATCCTGATCGAGGATGACGATATCGACGGCGACACGTTCGAGACGTTCGGGTCGCTGGTCGCCTTTGCGCAGAGCAAGCTGGCCTAGCCCACCCCGCCCGCGGCGAAGGCTTACGCCTCCACCATTGCCTCGAAATCCTGTTCCGCCAGGAATTTCTCGACGTCGAGCGCGGCCATGCAGCCCATGCCCGCCGCCGTCACGGCCTGGCGATAGATTTTGTCGGTGACGTCGCCCGCCGCGAAGACGCCGGGGATGGCCGTGTGGGTCGTGCCCTTTTCCACCAGCAGATAGCCTTCGTCGGTCGGCAGCTTGCCGGTGAACAATTCGGTCGCGGGGTGATGGCCGATCGCGACGAAGCCGCCGTCGGTCGGTTCATGCGATTTTTCGCCGGTCACCGTGTCGATCAGGTCGACGCCGACCAGCCCTTCGGGCGTGCCGCCGCCGACGAACTTATCAACCGCCTTGTTCCACAACACCTTGATATGCGGATGGGCGTGGAGCCGTTCCTGGAGGATTTTTTCCGCGCGCAGCGTGTCGCGGCGGTGGATCAGGGTGACGTCATGGCTGTGGTTGGTGAGGTAGAGCGCTTCCTCGACCGCGGTATTGCCGCCGCCGATCACGACCACTTTCTTGCCGCGATAGAAAAAGCCGTCGCAGGTGGCGCAGGCGGATACGCCCTTGCCCTGGAGATGCTCCTCCCCGTCCACGCCCAGCCATTTCGCCTGCGCGCCGGTGCAGATCACCAATGTGTCAGCGATATAGACGATGCCGCCGTCGCCGGTCAGGCGGAACGGGCGCTGCGACAGGTCGACGTCGACGATCTGGTCGTACATCATCTGCGCGCCGACATGTTCGGCCTGCGCCTGCATCTGCTCCATCAGCCATGGTCCCTGGATCACATCCCTGAAGCCGGGATAATTTTCGACGTCGGTGGTGATGGTCAACTGGCCGCCGGGCTGCATCCCCTGCACCACGATCGGCGCCAGACCCGCGCGCGCGCCGTAAATGGCGGCGGACAGGCCCGCGGGGCCGGAACCGAGGATCAACATGCGGGTGCTGTGGGTGGCGGTCATATCAGGCTTTCAGATGCGATTCGGGTGGGCGACAGAGATAGGCGGCAAGCGCCGGGGCGCAAGCGAAGGATTTGCTTGGGGGCGTGGAAGCGGGGCTGTGGTGGGGCGTGTGGGACGCGACGGGCCGAAGTATACAGCGTTGTCGGGCTTTGGGGGCCAATAGTCCCGGCGAAGCCAGCGGAAAGCCACCGGAAAGTAACGCCGAGGTCACGCCAGGGTCACAGCGGCGCGACGCCAGGGTCATGGCGACGCGACAGGGACGCGACACCGACGCGACAGGCGCGCGGCGGGGAAGCGCGGGGTGCGCGGCGGCGACGCGACGGTTGGCCCGCCGAGGTGGCGTGGAGACGGGAAATAGTGCGTGGGCGAACGAGGCCATTCGACAGGATAGATCAGGAAAAATCCTACATTGGAAGGGGCCGGTGTGCCGGAACGGGGAGGATCGCACATCATCGAATTGCGCGTTGCAGACGGCTGGTGCATGATGGCATCATGAAAAAGGCGGAAGCGATCAGCCGGTTGAAGCCCTTTGAGCGCCGCTTGCGCGCGCGGGGCATCAACGCGCTGTACCTGTTCGGATCGACCGCCAGGGACGAAGCCAGCGCGGCGTCCGACCTTGATCTGCTCTACGAATATGACCCGGCACGGTCCTTCAGCCTGTTCGATCAGGCCGGGGCGATGCTGGAATTGTCAGATGCGCTGGAAACGAAGGTCGATCTGGTATCGCGCGCCGGCCTGCGCCCGCGGTTGCGGGCGCGTGTCGAGGGCGAGATGGTCCGGGTTTTCTGATGGCCGCGTTGCTGGACATATTGGATGATCTGGCCTTGCTGATCGCGCGGGCCGAAAAATCGGTAGAGGGACGGACGTTCGACTCATTGGTGGCGAACGACGAAGCCTATGACGCTTTGACCTATCGTCTCGCCATGATCGGCGAAACGAGCAAGAAGCTGCCCGACGAGATCAAGGCGCGTCATCCTCATTTGCCATGGCGCGAAATGGCGACGTTCCGTAACTTCGCGAGCCATGACTATTTTGGCGTCGATGCCCAACTCGTTTGGCAGGCAGCGATGAGCCTTGAGCCGATTAAAACAATGGTGGCGGAGGAAATCGACCGCTGTTCGAAATAAACGGACGCACCGAAGGCGTTGGGTGTCGGCAATGACTTGCTTGTGAGCAGATCGAGAAGTTGAGGTGAGTGCTTGTTGAGGCGGTAAATTGACATGGCGACGGAAATTGGACCAAAACAATTTGAGCGCCTTGGGCGTGAAGTTGTTGAAGCATGAGTGAATAACGGCGGGTGGAATGCCATCACTCGACAGGTTGCAGCCGATTGGCTTGCAAAGTGCGATGCGGAAGCGCGGGCGCAGACAGCATTAATGGAAGCCAGCGACCGGGATGTTACGCGATCGGGCGTAGAAGCCGCTTGGGTGTCGGCCGCAGAAGCAAGATCGGCAAACCGCTTGGCTAAATGGGCGATTGCTCTGTCAGTTTTGGCAATTATCATGTCGGTCGCCATTGGCATTCTGGCCGTATTTGCCCAGCTTGCCGTTTAGGCGGCCTTTGCCAGAGCCTGCAAAGGTGCGGGCGAACGGCAAGCCTTTAATCTACTCTGCCTAATAGTAAGACATGTAAAGAGCCGTCGAATGTCGGCTTTGTTGTGACCAACGCACAACTGCAAACATCTCATCATCCATGCCATTTCGTCATTTTCGCATGGGCGGGAGATGTATCCCCCCTACGCGGGAATGACGGGAGGAGGCTCCTCGATGTGGCGGTTGGGTGCGCGCGCACTTACCCCAACCTTTCAACTTGTCATGTGCCTCGGTTGAACTTCGAAGCGGGGCGCCCTGCCCTGCCCCGTTCAATCCAAGACGTTAGGCAGATCCTCGAAGCCCTTGCGGAGCGCGGCGCTCCAGCTTTGGGAGATCATCGCGAATTCCTCATTATCCGCTTCGATGCGGGTGCGGACGCGGAAGTCGAAGGCGTCGGTGGCGATGACCGTCAGGTCGAGGGGCATACCGACCGAGAGGTTGGAGCGCAGCGTGGAATCCATCGAGACCAGCACCGCCTTGGTCGCGTCCTCAAGCGTGGTTTCGCGCTTGATGATGCGGTCCAGGATGGGCTTGCCATATTTATGCTCGCCGATCTGGAAGAAGGGGGTGTCTTCGGTCGCCTCAATGAAATTGCCGGCCGAATAGATGAGGTAGAGGCGCGGCTTGCCGCCCTTGCGCTGGCCCGCGATCATGATCGATGCGCCCGAACCCGATCCGCCCATCTCGATATTCTCGCGATAGCGTAGCTGCATCTTCTGCATCGCATCGCCCACGATCTGCGCCGCACGGTGCATGGTGTCGCAGTTGAGGATGGTTTCGACGTCCGGGTCGAGCTTCGATTCCTTGATCGCCTTGCTCAGCGTCGCCTTCACCCCCTGGGTGATCGACAGATTGCCCGAACACATCAGCGTGATCGCGCGCTCGCCCGGCACATGATAGGTGAAGCTCTTCCGAAAGCGCGCGATATTGTCCATGCCCGCATTGGTGCGGGTGTCGGACAGCATGACCAGTCCCTGATCGACGCGCACGGCCACACAATAAGTCACGGCCCGCTGGCCCCCTATATTCTGTTTGTCGCGATCGCCGAATCGCCGGATGCACCATCGGACTTGCGATCGCTTCTATTAACCCGTCTGTTCGGGCGGCGGGACGCTTTGTTGTTGCTGCCGTTGCAGCTGTCGTTCCTCGACGCCGTCCTCCGCCTGCGCGATACGGACGTCCGCGTCAATCCAGATATCGCCCGCGACCGTGACGGAGCCACGGATCGGCGCGGCGTCATCGGCATCCAGGCCACTCGCCAGGCGCAGATAGCGTTCGGTGACGCACACCCGGTTGGACGGATCGAATCCGATCCAGCCCAGGCCCGGCACATGCGCTTCGGCCCAGCCATGGGTTTCGTGCAGCGCGCTGCCATCGCCCGCGAGCAGATAGCCCGACACATAACGGGCGGGCCGGCCGATCGCGCGGGCGGCGGCGATGAAGATCTGGGCATGGTCCTGGCACACGCCTGCGCCGAGCGCAAAGGCCTGCGCCGCTGTGGTGGCGGATGTGGTGACGCCCGATCGATACTGGACCGCGTCGCTGACCGCCGCGGACAGCGCATGGAGTTGCGCCAGGGGGCTTTCGCCGGTCGGCGCCGCGCGGGCCATGGCAGCGATGCCGTCCGATGCGTGCGTGAGCGGCGTGTCGCGCAGGAAATAGCGCGGATCGACGCGGCTATCGGGAGAACCGACGACGCCGTGGCTTTCGCGCGTGTCGACCAGCCCCTCCGCCACGATCACCGCATGGTCGAGCCGGTCGTGGCGAATCCAGATCGTCTCCATCTCGCCATAGCTGTTGCGGCGGAAGTTGGTGAGCGGCGCGTCATTGATGCTGACCCGCCAGTCGAGCACGGTCTGCGCGGGCGTATCGACCGGCATCAGCTTCAGCCGCATCGCCACGCGGCCCGCGGTGGCGGCGTAGCGATAGACGGTTTGGTGGCGAACGAGCAATTTCATGAAGTCCCCCCTTAGCCAGCCTGACCCCGGCCGTCCCTACCCCGATCAGCCGAAATGATAGGCCTGGGCGATTTCCCCGCCCAGCCGGTTGGTCATCGACAGGCCGTGCTGCACCGTTTCATGCAGGCCGAAGCGGAAGATTTCCCCGCTGTCCAGCTTCTCCAGCGCGACGACCATTTCCTGCACCGTATCGTGGCAGGCGGCGCGGGCGTCATGCCAGCCGGCGAGGCGATTGAGCCGGTAGGCCAGCTGGTCGTAGCAATAGGCGACGCTGCGCGGGAACATGCGGTTGAGCATCAGGAAATCGGTGATCTGCCAAGGCGTATAGGTGCCGCCATAGACATGATGATAGGCGCGGCTGCCCGACAGGGCGTGCAGCACCGATGTCCATTGATAATGGTCGCGATTGCCGCCGATGACTTCGGTTTCGGGCAGCAGGACATAATATTTGACGTCAAGGAGCCGCAGCGTCATCTGCGCCCGCTCCAGCGCGGAGCCGCAGCGCAGGAAGTCGTGCCCTTCGTTGCGCAACTGGCCCGAATGGGCGGCGCCGCGGAAGGTCATGACGCGCGTCTTGACCCAGTCGATCAGCGTCGGTAGCTGCTGGCGCGCTTCGCCGACATCATAGCTGTCGAGCTTGCGCCAGCCATCGTTGAGCGCTTCCCACATATCCTGGGTTAGCATGGTGCGGGCGGACTTGGCGTTGGCGCGCGCCTTCAGAAGGCAGGAGCGGATCGAACTGGGATTGTCCGCGTCCAGCATCAGGAAGGCGACGGCGTCGCTTTCGGTGACGATCGTGCCTTCGGGAAAGCGATGCTCCGCACCCGTAGCGCGGACGACCGAGCGCCATTCGTCGCGATGATGCGCGCCGGGCAGGATCGCCATGCGCTGCCCCATGGTGAGCAGCCGCGCGGTGGCCTCCGCCCGCTCCATATAGCGCGCCATCCAGTAGAGATTTTCGGCGGTCCGGCTCAGCATATGTGGGAATCCCGCAGAATATTTTCCGTTCGGGCTGAGCCTGTCGAAGCCCTGCCCTTCACTTCAAGGAAAGAACAGCCCTTCGACAGGCTCAGGGCGAACGGTGTAGAGGCAGGTCCGTGTCCCATCATCAATCCTGCAATACCCAGGTGTCCTTGACCCCGCCGCCCTGGCTGGAGTTCACCACCAGCGACCCTTCGGTCAGGGCGACGCGGGTCAGGCCGCCGGGGACCAGGCGAATCTGCTTGCCGACCAGGCAATAGGGGCGAAAATCTGCGTGTCGGCCGACCACCGCCGCGGGGCCGAGCGTCGGCACGGTCGACAGGTCGAGCGTGGGCTGGGCGATGAACTCGCCGGGATTGGCCCTGATCCGGGCGGCATAGGCGGCGACTTCGTCCTTGGTCGATTTGGGGCCGATCAACATGCCATAGCCGCCCGATCCATGGACTTCCTTGCCGACCAGTTCGTGCAGATTTTCCAGCACATAGGCCATTTCGTCGGGCTTGCCGCACTGCCAGGTCTGGATATTGTCGAGGATCGGCTTTTCGCCCAGATAGAAGCGGATCATCTCCGGCACGTAGATATAGACCGCCTTGTCGTCCGCGATCCCCGCGCCCGGCGCCGACGCCAGCGTGACGCCGCCATTACGATAGACATTGAAGATGCCCGGCACGCCCAGCAGGCTGTCGGGGCGGAACACCAAGGGATCGAGATATTCATCGTCGATGCGGCGATAGATGACGTCCACCGCCTTTGGCCCCAGCGTGGTCTTCATCCACACCCGGTCTTCGTCGACGAACAGGTCGGCCGGCTCCACCAGTTCCACGCCCATCAGGTCGGCCAGGAAGCTATGCTCATAATAAGCGCTGTTGAGCGAACCGGGGGTCAGCACGACCACGACCGGATCGCCCTTGCACGCCGGCGGCGCGACTTCCTTCAGGCTTTTGAGCAATTCGGCGGGATAATCGTCCACCGGCGCGACGATCCCCTGCGCGAACAGTTCGGGGAACATACGCGTCATGATTTCGCGATTTTCGAGCATGTAGGAAACGCCCGAGGGGGTGCGGCAATTATCCTCCAGCACTTCGAAACTGCCCGGCCCCGTGCGCACGATGTCGATGCCCACGATATGGCTATAGACCTTCCCCGGCGGAGTGAAGTCGGCCATTTCCGCCAGATAGGCGCTGTTCTTGTAGATGATGTCGGCGGGCATGATGCCGGCCTTCACGATTTCGCCGCGATGATAGACATCGTGCAGGAAGGCGTTCAGCGCCCGCGCCCGCTGGCGGATGCCCTTGTCCAGCACGCGCCATTCGTTGGCGGTGAAGATGCGCGGCAGCAGGTCGAAGGGGATCAGCCGTTCGGGATCGCCGCCCTCGCCATAGACGGCGAAGGTGATGCCGATGCGGCGGAAGATCGCCTCGGCCTCATCCATGCGGCGATTGAGTCCGGCAATGCCCGTTCGCTCCACCCATTTCTGCACTTCGTCATAACAGGGGCGTATCGAACCATCCGGCTCAAACATTTCATGGAAGGGCAATTGGACGTTCCTCCCTCAGCCACTATGGCCGGTTGTGCGTCGCAACATTAGGGCGCGCCGCAAACGGGATTGCAACAGAAAAATGACGCATGCCGCCCGTGCTTTCGTTATTAAGGGCTGGCGGGTCGGCGGGGGAATGAAGGTGGGGCATAGAGGGCGGGACGTGGGACCGGGGATGGCGGCGCTGCTGGCGGCCGCGGCGATGACGCTGGCCGGGTGCGCATCGACCGTGCGCGAGCAGATATACAAGGCCAACGACACACGGATCGACATCGCCCAATGGGTCAAGGCCCTGCCCCGCGCGATGCCGGTGCGGACCGAGGATGGCGTGGCGCTGACCGGCTATTACTGGCCCGGCGACCCCGCTGACCACGACGTCCTGCTCTTCTTCCACGGCCGCGGATCGCATCAGGGCGTGGCGGCGCGCTATGCCGAGCATCTGACCGGCCGGGGCGACCATGTCATCGTCGTGTCCTATCGCGGCTTTGGCGGCAATCCGGGCAGCCCGACCCAGGCGGGCCTGATGGCCGACGGCCGCGCCTATGTCGCGCTGGCGCGGCAACTGGTGGGGCCGGATGCGCACGTCTTTCTGGTTGGCCATTCGCTAGGCGGCGCGGTGGCGCTGCATGTGGCGGCGACCGTCAAGGTGAGCGGCGTCGTAACCCTGTCGACCTTCGACAAGCTGACCGAATCCGCGCCGGCGGGCGTGGGCGCGCTGCTGCCCGACAAGTGGAACAATCTGGACGCGGCGACCAAGATCGGCGCGCCGCTGGTGATGATGCACGGCACCGCCGACGACCGGGTGGGCATGGGCCAAGCCGCCGCGCTGTTCGCCGCCGCCCGGTCCCCCACCGACTGGCTGATCGCGCCGGGCGCAGGTCATAATCCCGACATGACACGCATCGCCCCGCTGGTCAGCGAAGCGGTGGAGGCGGTGGATTCGGGCGCTCTGACCCGCTATCCCGCGGCCTTGCCGGCCGGCTGGGACGTCCGGCGGAAATGATCGCACAAGATTTGCGCAAACCCCGTTGACCAGTCCGTCCTCGCTGCGTATAGCGCCGCCTCACCGCAGGGCATGGCCCTGACGGAGCCCATGGGGCGGAGTAGCTCAGCTGGTTAGAGCAGCGGAATCATAATCCGCGTGTCGGGGGTTCAAGTCCCTCCTCCGCTACCAGTCAAGGGGTTTATCGTGTTGCTTTTACACGATAAACCCCGGACCCCCTCAAGAATAATCCACTTTTATTCCCACGTTTAGATTGAGCCGCTATGGCATGATTCGAAACAGCAAGGGACGCAGCCGGGCCTTTCTAATTGGCAGTTCTCAAGCGTGAACTCCGGTAAATGGAAATAATCTTTTTGCCGTGCAAACTGGCCAATTGGAGACCGTCCGCTCCCCCGCGAAAATCGTGAAAAGACGACCTTGCCTGTTGCTGGGCCAAAGAGTCAGGTGCCGCCTAGTCCCTAGACCGCTCTTGATAGCCGGTCTGCTCTAACCGAGCCCGCTCTCGAAGTTCGCCCCAGCAGCACCTAAGCGATTGACGAGGTCGAGCGAAGCGTGGTGCGCCAGAAGCGCTTCGTTGCGCGAACATGGCTCCTCTCCGTAGCGAATGCCCGGCTTGCACTGAATGAGATCGAAGATCGCCGAATCGCCTATATCGATCCCTGCCGCCTTGGCTGTATTGTTCAATTGCTTGAGTCCGTGGGTAAATTTGAAACTCTGTCCGTGGAGCGAGATTGCAGCCTTCAGCACTTTCTCGGCAGCTTGGAGTGAAGCCCATTTGGATTCGCCGTAGCGGTCGCTGCGGTCCATGAGTTTCGCGACCGCTGTCGCTACGTCACCGCGCGCAATATACATCAGCTCATGATTGGTGCTTTCGAGAGTATAGAAAGAGAGCAGGACTGGCTCGAAGATGGCGCTGAGCTTGCGCAGCGTGCCGTCGCTGAGCCGTGAGGCACGCGCCGGTGTCATGCCGTCGAGAAGCTGGACGATATTCTGCGTAACCGGCCCGCGCGCGATTTTCGGCGTGTCGAGGAACTCCCGCACCGCGACAAAGGTCACTTCGCCGAACAGCCGAGGGACACGGAGAAGATAAAGATCGGCGTCGATGGGAACCACCACCTGCCCTGGACATGGGTCAATCATCAGCCGTTCGCCGTAGTTCTCCTGGTACCAGCGGTGGATCGCCTCGCCGAGGGGCGCATAGACAGCAAGATCGGGCGGCAGCCGTGAACCTCCATCGAGCGGGATGGAGATCATGTATTTTAGGCTGACGTCCCGGACGGCGAGTAATGCTCGGTCGTCGATCCGCTTGCCATCGTTAGCGAGCTTAGAATCGATCGCACGCATCATGGCTTCAAATGCTGGGCCGTTCGTCGGTACATCAGGGGTCATCGTGTCGCTTTACACAAGAATGCAGGCGCTCGAGCGTGTGCCAAAATCATTTAGAAGCGGCCGCCGCTGCGCGTCGTTCCTGCTTCGCCTCGGGCAGATCGGCCTTCGCCCGGCTCCATCCGTTAGGCTCCGCGCCCTGTATGGCGCAAAATGGCAGCGATGGGATGGAGAGGGGCGCGACGGCGACATTTCCATTAGTCTGTGCCGGGTGGACGGCCCGCTCCTGCCGTCTGGTTACCCGACACCCAATGGATATAGGAGCCGTGAGGGCGCTTGTGTGTGAGCTGCCAACAGCCATTTGGATAGAGCGGAGCGCCAAGTTCAATATACCTCGCGACTTCGCTTCGCGTCCAGTTCTTTAGCTAGGTCAAATTTGTCCGCCCATGCGGTGAACCAATGGTTGTTGATGCTCTGCACTGCTGCCAGCCCAGCCGCATCCAATCCGAATAAGTTGCCCAGCGCGGCCTTGGTGGCATCGGCGATGTAAGGACAGGTGACCATGTCGAGAAGAAGAATGAGGGCTTCTGCATCGTTTATGCAGTGCGCCTTCACGAACTCCAACTTCGCAACGCTATGCGCCTCGATGAATTGACGGAGCTTGTTATACCGCTTCTTGTTTTTAACGTAGGATAGAAGAACCGTGATTGAGAAGTGGCTCAAAAAACCGACCCGATCATATTCGTCAGTATCCGCTTTTGTCGTGATGAGGAAATGTTTCGCCAGCGTCTTTTCCGGGAGCCAATATTCCTTACCGATGCCGGACAGGGCAATCAGGAGATACATGTTTTCGACTTCACGATGAACACCCATGGTGTTCTTCTCAAGCTGTTGCATGATATTGTCGTGGATATATTTGAACAGGACATGCTTTAAATCGTAGGAAAATCCCTTCGAAGACAGGAAAGCGATCGATGTCGATATCATCCGGCAAATTCGGATCGTGTGATTGACCTTGGGACTGGCAGAAAACGCGAAGAAGGAAAATTCCATGACAGACTGAAGAGAATAGACGGATTTCTTCCTGTCTCGCTCGGTCTTATCACTCTCAAGGTAGCATTTGATTATCCGCTCAATCTTATTTTCGATTATAGCAAAACTATAATTGAGAAGATCGCCATACTCCACCTTCGACTCTTTAATGGCCGCCTTATAGCGTATGATGAGCCTATTGGAGTTGATTGGGCACGAAAATTTCTTCGGTGGCTCGGCACCGCCTTCGCTGTCGCCCTCCTCGACCACAGGATCGATTTCGAGATTGAGGAGCGACGACACACGTTCCTTCGCGATCGTTATCTCGGTGATGATTGGCTTGCAATATTCCCGCATTTTTGCGGGATTAATGTTGAGCTTCTTCGCTTTCAGTGTTTCCTGTAGTGTTTCAATCACCTTTAATTTCGTGGATTCCTGATTGTAGAACACGAAATAGTCGTCGACATATCGGAAAATCTCATAGTCGGTCTTGTGGATGAGATTGGATGCCTGCTTCAGGCGGGCCTCGAGTTCCAAGTCGGCCGACTGAAGAATAATCTCGGCGAAAATCCGCGAAAATTCCGGACCGATGACGATCCCGTTCGTTTCCTTGTGGTTGAGGTTCTGCATTAATGCATCGAACCGCCCTCCGAATGTGAACTTGGATTTTTCGAGGCCGAACTTAGTTTGGGCCTTGCCGATGACAGCCCATGGAAGAGAATGCGTGTAAATGCTGTCGAAGCATTTACTGACATCGATCTGCACCATTGCATCATATTTCTTTTCGCAGCGGTGATACTTATAGGATTCGAAGAAGCGGTGAATGTTACGATATTGGCTATAGACGAAATATGAGCCCATTTGCTCATACTCCCGATCCTCTTCCTCGACGCCAGAGGCAATCGTCTCCAACTTTTGCTCGTGGAGCTTGTCCTTAAAAAACGCATATTGCGACACCGAGACCGGCCGCCGGATCGAAAAGGGGCTCAACGAGGTATAGTAGATGATCAGGGCGCTGTGGTTCGCGTAGAAGCTTGCAACCTGCACCTGGTTCCGGGGATGCACGACACTTAGCGTGCGACCCTCGAGCTTGTGGGCAACGCGGAAATTGAACGGGATCGTGTCCATCCGGCACGCGCCTACCGGCACCGAACTGCGCGCCTTTGTGGAACCCCAAGCGGTCGCGATATGCGATGTGACGGCGGCGTTGGTTTTGAGGCCGAACAGCAGCCGGACGGTGGCGTCGAGGCCCGGCACCCCGCCGGCCCACTGCAGGCTTCCATTCTCGAATTCGATTCGGTGCTTTTTGAGAAAGCTGTAGAAGCCCCTGTTTGAGAAGGTTGGTGGCACCTCGAAGGGGAGCATGTCGGTCAGGACCGATCGCTGCTTACGATGCGTGAGGGCAACTCTGCGCTTAGGCATGCTTCCACGCCTTCACAATATATTGGAGCTCGCGCGAGCTGAAACTGTGGAAGCGTCGCTCGTTGAAGCCTCCAACCAGCGTGAAGCGAAGCAGGCGCTTTCTGAGCTTCGGTCGCTTTATCGCCTTGATCCGCTTTTTCAGCAATGTGTCGAGGATCGCGAAGCCCGTGAGATCGGTGACGATCGGATTGTTGTAATAGATGCCCGTTGCAGCGGTCGACTTGCTGTTGAGCAGCCGCGTGTTTCCGGTGAGAAATTTCACCCGTGCCACGACCTCGCGATAGGCCTCGCGCGGATTCACGGGTGCGCGCTCTCGATAGGCCTCAAACACGGCGTCGATCCTCTGCCCCAGTTTGACGAGCTTCGCATCGCTGGGCGCTATGGTCAGCGGCCCGTTGCCAACGGTGAATCGATACCCGAGATATTCGAATGTGTTCGCGCTCCCCGCACCAATCTTGATGGTAGTCGTTTTTATGGGATTGTGATTGAGCTGGTAGCTTCCCAGCGCAGCGATGATGAGGTCGTCATAGGCCGCGAGCGTCTCGCCCGCTGGCGGCTTTGCGAACACGGCGACGATATCGTCCACATAGCGGCAATACAGCACGAGCCCGGGCATGGATCGGATGTCCCGGTCCAGCGGCCGGAGATAGAGTTCGGCCAAATATGCGCTGATTCCCACGCCGCGCGGGATGCCGTCCGCGCTGCCGCTAAGCTGGCCGTAGGAATCCAAAATTTGCTTGATAAATTTCTTCGATGACGAACTGAGAAGCTGATCGGCGTCAAGCTTGGTCAGCAACTTTTTCCGGTCGATGCTCTCGTAGAAGGCGGAGATGTCGGTGCGAACGAGCTCGAACGGAAAACCGGAACGGATCGTGTCCCGAACCTGACAGGCGAGATCGTGGCGATTGGACTGCTTCACGCCATAGATGCGGTTGACGTTCTTCTGGAGCTGCTTGATGACGAAGAATGTTGCCGCCGTACCGTCTATGACGAACACGGGCTTTTCTAGGGGTCCTGTCTTTTTTTCCAGCACCAGCTTGAAGTTCGACTGGGATACGGCGTCACTCAGCGCTTCCATCTCAGCATCGATTGCTGCCGACTTCTGCGATTTCAGTGCCGCGAGGTCGGTCTTGAGCGCAGCAAAGGAAGCATCGAAATCTTCGACCGACATGGTGGACTGCTGCGCGCGCAGCGCCCGGATCTCCGTGACCTTGTCTTTGATCGCGAGGGTCATCGGATTCAGGTGCGGAAAAAACAGCCCGACTAAATCCAGACCCTTTCGGTTCTCGATATCAAAAACGCGTCGAAAATTCTCCGCGGTAAACATCTGATCGAGCAAACACTATCTCCCCCGCTCCCCCGTCACTGAACCTGATACCCGGCGCAATGACAATAGCTTGTTGCCGACAATGCTTCAGCGTAGCCAGCGCCTTCTTGCTCGATCATGAGCCCTCGATCCGCTCCGCTCGCGTCCGAACGTCCAGCTCACGCCTTTTTGTGCATAAAACCAGAGTGTGGCGCTGACGTAGGGGTTGTTCATTGAGCCTGGAGCCCTCCATGAACGTCTGCTTTCAGGAGAATGACGGTTGCGATTCAATGACCGAGATTGGCGCATTCTGTCAGACGCAAGGCCCGTCAATTTCGTACGTTGCCCATGCTTTTTCCCGAATTCCCGTCGCGCGGAACTCTGCGCGGTGGCCTTGCCCACCGACTGACCGACAATCACTGTCGGAATCTAGAAGTGCCCGACAACTGAAATCGGAGGTTTAGCGTCACCGCCAGATTCCGGCCGTCGCGCCCAAGAGTCTCAACGCCTTCTGACGCCGATGGTGCAACGCACCGGCTTGCCTGCTTTGGCGGCCGCCTTCTCGCACGTGGCAATGGTATCGCGGTTCTCACGAGCCAGGTCGGCGGCGTCCACAATCACCCGCCAGCCTTCGGGGTTACCGGCACGCATGAGGCGGATACCAGCATCCCATAGTGACGGCTCGCCCAGCGTGCGACGGGCAACCCTTTCCGGCCAGAGCCAGCTTTCCGGGCCGATGCTGGCCGCCCAGCCGGGATAGATCAGCCACAGAAGCGAGATGGCCAGCGCCACTCCGCCGCCGCAATAGAGCATGTGCCAGCGCTGTTCCTGCTTGGTCCGAACGGTTCCAATCGCGCGCATGTGATCCGCATGGGTCTGATGATGCAAATCCAGCGACTTCTTGATCGTCGCCTTGTCTGTCGCTCGTGCGGCATCTGCCGCTACGTCAATCCGCTCCGCCATACCCTCCGGCGTCAACTGCATGGCGGGTGCTTCCATGATTTTCTTCGTCTGCCCGGCGAGCGTCGCGAGATAGCCATTCATCTTGGCAAGCGTCGGCCCATAGTCGGGGATTTCGAGGCTCTGCTTCTCGATGGCGATATGCTCAAGCGCGCGGGCCATCACGGCCATGCGCCCTTCAAGCCGCTCCTCCATAGCGGCGACGCGCTCCGAGAGGTGCGCGAACGCCTCGGCGGCGGCATTGGGCCGGGGTTCCGACTCCGGTTCGTTCAAAAGGCTCTGCTCGTCGTCCATATCGTTGTCTCCTTTGGGTTAGCGGCTCATGCCGCGAGAGATGTCGCGTCCGTGATCGAAGGGGATGGAGGATGCGAGGTCGTGGGACAGGCTGCCGCCCGCTTGCTGGCCGATCTCAAGCCCCAGTTCGCGGCTACGCAGGCCCAGCACCGATTCAAGCTGGGCGTCGCGCTCAAGGCTTTTCGCCATACCCGCCATCTGCTGCGCGGCGCTTTTCGCGCCCCGGAAATTGCCTTCGCGCACAAGCTCAGCATGATGGCGCTGCAATTGCTGCCACCCTTCCACGAAGCGGTCGGCGCGCTGGAACGGGTCCATGCGGATTTCGGTCTCCAACTGCATCGCGCGCACAGCGGACTGGCCGCGCCCCTCGGCAGCCTCGCGGACAAGCTCCGGGCTGCTGCGGAAGGCGCTGTTCAGGTCCGACGAACCTTCGGGGCGAATGGCGTCCAGAGCATCGCGCGCCCTGTCGAACGCCTCGCGTTGGTGCGGCATGGCGTCCACGCCCTGCGCGCGTGTCTGCTGGATCGCGTCCAGCGCTTTGGCATAGCGCTCCACAGCACCGCGCAAACCGCCAGCCCGAAGCGGCTGCGGATCATATTCGGGCTGGCGCTGAACGGCCCGCTCCTGCGCGAACGGCTCGGCCTTGGGCTGGAAGCCTACGAAAATGTCGCGTTCCTGCTGCTGCGGCATGTTCGGCCGGAAATTGTCGAATATCCCGCGCGCCTTCTCGACAATCGGCCTGACGATTTCCGCGACCCGCTCGCCAAAGCTAATGCCGCGCCGCTCGGCATATTCCCTTGCCGGGTCGGCATGTCTGTAATCGGTCGCCATGTCCTTGCCACGCTCGCGTGAGAGCGTGCGGACAAGCCGGGACTGATCGCGAAAATCGTCGCGGCCATAATGAAGCGCCAGGCCATCACGATGGCGGGACATGGCGACATAAGCCCCGTGACGATCCATCCCCGGTGTCGCCAGCACATGCGCCCTGTCCACGGTCATGCCCTGCGCCTTGTGGATCGTGGCGGCATAACCGTGGTCGAGGTCGCGATAATGTTTGGTGTCGAACGATACGAAACGCCCGTCATCGGTGCGGACGGACATATGGCCTTGGCTGACCTTTTCGATGGTTCCCAGCGTTCCGTTCTTCACCTCCAGGCTGCGCTCGTTGCGCAGGAACATGATGCGGTCGCCTGATGCGAATTGCCGGTCGCCGCGCTCGGTCTTCACCTGGCGCTCGTTGCCCAATTCACCCGCGTTGCGCATCGCCGCGCGCGCAGCCTCATTGAGGTCGCGCACTTCGGCGTTGGTGTGGGTCAGGATAATGCGGCTGGCGTCGGGATTTGCTTGCCGTTCGCGGTCCCAGCGCTCGATGAGATCACGTCGCGCATCCTCGCGCGTCTCGGACTGGTGCACCATGCCCTTGTCGGCATAGGCGGCAATCGCCTCGCCGGTCCTGCCCGTGGCCAGATGTCGGGTGGCATCCTGCTGCCATCCTTCATGTTGGCGGCGAACCTGCGTGATCTCGACGCCGCCATGGCGTTCATGGATCACGCGGAACGCCGCGCCCGCTTCGATCGACTGCAATTGCTGCGGATCACCGACAAGAACGACCTTCGCGCCAACGTCGGTGGCATGGGACAGCACGCGCTCCATCTGGCGCGTGCCAACCATGCCCGCTTCGTCGATCACCAGCACGTCGCGGGAGGTTAGAAGATCGCGGCCCTGCGCCCAGCTATGTTCCATGCTGGCTATGGTGCGCGACGCGATGCCGGAGCCGTTCTCCAGTCCCTCGGCGGCGATGCCCGCGAGCGCAGCGCCGCGCACGTTGAGGCCTGCGCTTTCCCACACGTCGCGCGCCACACCCAGCATGGCGCTTTTGCCGGTCCCGGCATAACCCAGCACCAGTGACAATCCGCGCTCGCCCGTTATATGGCGCAACGCGGATTCCTGCTCTGCCCCCAGGGTAAGGCCCGCACTCTCGGCGGTGCGAATGGCGTAGGTCGTCGCCGCCGATAGACCATCGCTCCGGTCCATCGCAAGCCGATCAGCGGCGCGGCTCATCCGCTGTTCGGTCTCGATCATCTCGCGAGAGGTGAACCGATCGTCGCCGCGCCCGTCCTTGCCCAGCGCGATCAGCTCTGGTGATCCGCGCACCGCGCGCATGGCGGCGTTAAACTGCTCCTGCCCGTCGCTATGCCGGTGGATGAACATCGCCATATCGCGGTTGGTGAATGTCGCCTGTTGGTGGGTGATGGCGTTGAGCGCGATGCCGGGATCGGCGATGATGCGTTCGCCATTCTCGCGCGCGATCTCGCGGTGCATTTCGGCGCGGTCGGCTTCCAGCCCTTGGCGCTCCATCCGATGCGCGGGGCCGCCGATCTTGCTCTGCGGTTCGAGGTCGATGCCCTGATCGGCCAGGCTGCGGTGATCGATGCGCGCGTCTATGTCGAGTTCAGCCAGGCGCGTGTTGACGTGGGTCTCCCAGCGTTCGCGCCAACGCTCGACATTTTCATGATCGTTCCATTCGCGCACCTTCGCTCCGAAGCCAGCGGTGCTGTCCTCGCGCTGCGCAACCTCCCGCATGGTGAGCATGACATGGGCGTGCGGTTTGGGCTGGCCGTCCGCGCCTATGTCCCAATGCACATTAAGGTCGGCGATCATGCCGCGCTCCACAAACTCGACAGACACGAAATCACGGGCAAGCTCGATGCCCTGCGCCTTGGTCATTTCACGCGGAATGGCGAACTCGACCTCGCGGGCAAGCTGGGCGTCCTTGCGCTTTTCGAATGCCTCGACATCGTTCCAGAGGCGTTCGCGGTCGCGCCAGTGTTCGGGCGCACCTTCGGGCAGCATGATCTCACTATGCTCGACGCCGGAGCGGGCGCGGAAATCATGATCGCGATCAAGGCGCTCGTCGTGCAGGCGTTCGCCCGCACGATAGGCGGCAGCGGAAACGGCGGAGCGGCCCGCCGCGCGACTGATGACCTGAACAGAGAAATGGAAGATCGCCATGACGATCGTCCATCTACTACGCACAAGCCGACGTCGGAACGACGTATAAGCGCGCCCTTCTCGAAAATTTCTCGGACGGGACTAG
>JAZJZH010000029.1:0-4288 GCA_040389985.1 Pseudomonadota bacterium | reverse complement strand
CGGATGCTGACTTGGACGCCATGGACGATGGCTATTTCCGCGCACTAGCCACCGGGCGCGGGATCGACCCCGACATGGCGATCGCGGCGCTGCCCCACCGTGGACCGGATCGCATTTTGGACCTGGCAATCCGAACCGGCCCATTTGGCAATCGCTTCGGCACGGTAGCCGACGGCCTGACACTCGATAGTTTCCGTGAAGAACCCGACGGCCTGATCATCGCGCCCGCCATCCCGCGCGCACATGAGGGATTTGAAACTCCGTCCGGCAAGATCGACCTCACGCCCGCGCTCATCCTGTCCGACCTTCCTCGGCTGGAGCGGGCCTTGGTCGCCAATGATCCCTCGCTCGTTCTGGTCAGCCGCCGCCATCTCCGCTCGCTCAATAGCTGGATGCACAACATCGATACGCTGGTGAAGGGCAAGGATCGCTGCACCCTGCAAATGCACAGCATCGACGCCGCCGCTCATGGGCTGGTCAACGGCGATCTGGTCGCGCTGACCTCTGCATCGGGCGAAATCCATGTCCCGCTGGAGATTGACGACGACATCCGCCCCGGCGTGGTGTCAATGCCGCACGGCTGGGGGCATCGCGATCCACAGACCCAAATCGCGATCGCCCAGGCGCACGCCGGGGCCAACACCAATATCCTCAGCCCCGGCACGATGGTCGACGTCATTTCGGGCAATGCCGTGCTGAACGGCATCCCGGTTCAGGTCCGCAAGGCTGATCGTCAACCCCGCGAAACAATTGGAGCAACTGCGTGAACAAGATATTGGGTTCCTTGTCCGGCGTGATCGGTTTCGCCCTGATCGCATTCGGCATCTACGCCCTGGTCGCAACGACCGCCATTACCGACATGACCGCGCTGCAACCCAGCGGGGTGGCTGGCCTGAACGAAGCGCGTGCAATTTACGCTGGCTCCTTCTGGGCCATGGGGGGACTTATCCTCTACGGTCTTGGAACGCCTCGTTTTCGGCAACCCCTTTTGCTCGCCGTTGGCGTAATCTTTGCAGGCTTCGTGGCCGCACGGATCATTTCCATCGCGATGGACGGCTATGCGCCGATCCTCGCGGCTTCGATCGGATCGGAGGTTGTGGCGGCGCTCATTCTGATTGCTGCCAGCCGGACCGCGCCTGTATCCTCAGTCTGACAGCGCCGCCTGGCCGCCCACCGCGACATCGTGCGGATAGGGCGCACCGGGCAGTCGGGCACTCGCGAAAAACTCCACCGCCTGCGCCGCCTCTACCAGCCCCAGCACCATGCGATAGAGCCGCGCTTCGGCCGATGGCAGGGTGTCCGATCCGAACGCATCGAGATGCGCCATGATGTCGGCCAGCCGGGGCGCGGTAGTATCATAAAACTGCTTCAGCGCATCGAACGGCATGTCCTGGCGCGCGCGATAGCGGCTTTCCATCGTCTCCAGTCCGATCCACAAATGGGCGAACGGTTCCAGATCAGCGAAGGCCGCGGGCAGGCTGGCACTCATGCCGCGCTCCTCATGTTCGCCTGCGCGCCGTTCAAAACGGATCGGATCACCGCCGCGCGGTGTCGGGGAAGCATCTCAGCCTCGCCATAATAGAAGCTGTCGGTTGCGCCGGACGCCAGCCCCTTTTGCTGCCGCGCCATCACCATGAAATCCTCCATCCCCGAATCCCGCCCGAATGCGGTCGCCTGGGCGATCGCCAGGCGTTCGCTGGCTGTGACGGGGGCATGATAATAATAATGCGCCGTCCAGCGATGGCTCTGCGCCGTCAGCGGCCAATGCTGCTGCGTGAACCAGCCGCCTGCGCCGGGATGGATCATGAAATTGGGAAATATCGCCAGCGACGCCGGCGTCTCTGCGCTCGGATAGCCCTCGCCCGCTACGCGCCCTGCCAACGCCCCCATCGTCTGCACCGCAAAGGACTGGACGATCCGGTCGGCGCGTGGTCGCCAACTCGGATTACCCTGCGACCAGCCTGCCGCGTGCGGCCCGGCAAAGGCCATCTTGCGGAATTCGGAAAAGGGGTTGGCAGACGTCACCGATATTTCGCGGATCGTCAGCGCATGGACCGTGCCGACATGATAGCCCTCATATTGCGGGTCGAGTCCCGCCTTCCAGTTGGCCCCGACTTCGTAGGACAGACTGTCCCGGTGCGTGAAGCGGTTCAGCGTCGTCGCCTCCAGCAGTGGCGCGATGCCGCCCAGAAACGCCTGGAGCGACAAGGCCGGCTGCGGATCGAGATTGATGAAGACGAACCCTGCATACATATCGATCGCGATCGGCACCAACCCCAGATCGCCTGCATCCAGCGCAGGAAAGCGCCGCTGGTTGGGAATGGCCTTCAAGCTGCCGTCCAGGCGGAAGGTCCAGCTATGATAAGGGCAGCGAAATGCCTCCGCCTTGCCGCAGGAGCCATCGGCGACCGGCATCCCGCGATGGCGACAGACATTGTGGAAGGCACGCAGCACATCGTCCCTGCCGCGCACGATCAGCACCGACACGCCGCAAATCTCGACATCGCGGACCACATAATCGCCCGGCTCCGGCACGTCCTCAGCCCGCACCATGTAGAGCCAGCATCGCCGGTATATCGCGTCGCGCTCGGCCGCATGCTGGGCCTCGCTCCAGAAGCTGTCCGCCGCTACACGACCATCGCGCAGGATCGCGGCGTCCGGCATCATCATCCCATGTCCCAGATCGAAACCGCCTTCCGGCGTCGCCGACAGTATATTGGTCATGCAACTGGCTCCCGCAGTCCCGCCTTGCCCGCCAGTCTATAGTCGCCGCCTCGCTCGATGCTCCGCCGGAAGGCAGGACGGCCATGCAGCCTGTCCAGCCAGGTCACGATATGGCGATAGGCGTCGATCGGCATCAGCGTCTGCGCGATTTCAGGGATGAAGCTCATCTGGATATCGGCAGCGGAAAAATCCTCGCCCAGAAGGAAGGGGGCGTCGGCCAACGCATCGTCGATATAGGCCAGCGCCGTCGCCAGTTCGGTATTGGCTGCCTCATCGATCGGGCTGCCATCCAGACCGAAGGCGCGGGCATAGACCTTGATCATGATCGGGTTCATGCCGGACGACACGGCGTAATAAAGCCATTGCCTATACCGCTCGTGCGCGGCCGTACCCGGCACTGGCGCCAATCGACCATCGCCATGCCGCTCGATGATATGCTCCGTAATCGCGCCCGATTCGATGACGATCCGTCGTTCGTCCTCGATCATCGGCGACTTGCCGACCGGATGCAGCGCCTTGAGCGCGGGCGGTGCCATCATCGATACTTGATGCCGCTGATAAGGCACCAGATCATAGGGCAAGCCCAGTTCTTCGAGCAGCCATATCGTCTTCTGAGCGCGGGAGTCGTTGAGGTGATGCACGGTCAGCATTGTGGGTGACTTTCAATCTGGAGAAGGAGCCGATCAGCACCGCGTCCGATACTCGACCGGCGTCATGCCCGTCGTCTTACGAAAGGCGGCCGTGAACGCCGCTGCGCTGGCAAAGCCGCAGGAATAGGCGACCTGCTTGACCATCAATTTCTGGTCGTCGAGCAGCGCCTTCGCGCGGTTCAGGCGTTCCCGCGCAATATAATGGCGCAGCGTCACGCCCGTGGCGCGCTTGACCAGCGGTGATAAGGCACGCGACGTAACGCCACAATGCTGTGCCAGATCATCCACCGTGGGCAATTTGCCACTTTCGTGGAGGACCTGCCGCAACATCGTCATCTGGCCGGGCGAAAGGGTGCCGTCGCACTCCTGCGGCACCGGTTGACCCAGTGTCGCGCGGCGGATCTCGCCGCAAATGGCGAACAGCAGCGACCGGACCATGAAGGCGCTGTCGAAGCCCGGCGTCACGATCTCATCGGCGATGCGGGTCAGGCCAGCCCGGAGGAACGGGCCGTCGAGATTGAACTGATGATCTCCGTCCAGACTGGACAGGAACGACAGCAATTCGGGGTAGTCGGCCAGCAGTTCGGACCGAAAGCTACAGGATATCGTCCGAAGGCGGCCACTGTTCCAGCGTGTCCGCACCGCCTGCCCCGGTGGCACGAGGATGACCGCATGGGACGTCACAAAGTCGCACCCTGGGCGCGCGCATTCAATGTCATCCTCCCGGTACATCAGCCATTCCACGAAGAATTGATCCGACAGGATTGTTGCTTCACCCGGTTGCAACCATCGGACATTGTCGACCCGCACTGAATAATCCGGCTCCACCAGCGCGCCTTCCAGCATTCCGGTATAGAGTATTTCACCCCTGAAAGCCTGCTCCTGCTCCATGCGCCTATCCTCTTTCTAGATAT
>JAZJZH010000028.1:0-45905 GCA_040389985.1 Pseudomonadota bacterium | reverse complement strand
CGTCAGGCTCATAACCTGAAGGTCGTAGGTTCAAATCCTACTCCCGCAACCAACGTAAAGCGTTAGCGAACGCAGTGAGCTTAGGCTTTGCGTTGTCCCCGCGGAGGCGGGTACCCGGAACAATACACACAACCCCGCCCACAAAGCGGGGTTTTTTATCGCCTGCCCTTCTTCGCGCCATTAGCAGATGGAAAAGCGACCTATCCAGCCACCTCTCCATCACCCCATCACCGGTCAGTCCCCTCCAACTGCCGACTGAAATACACCATCTGCATCGCCTGCAAACGCGCACCCTGCGCGATGTCAGCGTCCCCGCTATGCCCGCCGGCCGTATCCTCGTAGAAATAATAGGGCAGCCCATAATCCTTCAGCCGTGCCGCAAATTTGCGCGCGTGCTGCGGGCCGACACGGTCGTCCTTCGTCGTCGTCCAGATATAGGGCACCGGATATTTCACGCCGCGGCGGATGTTTGCATAAGGCGAAATCTTCTCCAGAAACGCTTTTTCCGCCGGCACCGACACGCTGCCATATTCGTCCACCCAGGATGCGCCCGCCGCAATCTGCTCGTAGCGGACCATGTCCAGCAAAGGCACCTGGATCGTGACTGCATTCCAAAGCTCTGGATGCTGGTTGAATTCCACCCCCATCAGAAGCCCGCCATTGGACCCGCCATAGATGCCGAACTTGGCCGGGCTGGACAATTTTCGCGCGAAGATATCCTGGGCCACGGCCGCGAAGTCGTCATAGATGATTTGCCGCTTGGTCTTCAGCCCCGCCTCATGCCAGGCCGGGCCGAACTCGCCGCCCCCGCGGATATTGGCCAGCACGAAACTATGGCCCCGCTCCAGCCATAGCTTGCCGGTGATCGCGGCATAGCTGGGCGTCATCGGCACTTCGAAGCCCCCGTAAGCGGTCATGATCGTGGGCGTCGATCCATCCGTCTTCATGTCCTTGGCGTGGACGATGAAATAGGGGATTTTGGTCCCGTCGGTCGATATCGCCTCGAACTGATCGACCACCAACCCCTCCGCATCGAAGCGCGCGGGCATCGCCTTGACCTGACGCGGTGCCGGGTTGGCGGCATCCAGCGCCCAAAGTGTCGTCGGCGCGAGGAAGCCGGCAACCGACAGATAAGCCTTGTCGCTCTTGTCGCTGGCAGTCGCGATCGAGATGGTCGCATTGTCAGGCAGGGCTAGCGGGGTGGTGGTCCACATGTCCTTGCCCGGTGTCAGCACCAGCACCCGCCCGCGCACATTATCGTTGATCGTCAGGATCACCCGATCCTTCGTCGCCGCCACGCCGTCGATCGACTGGCGCGCATTGGGCGCGAACAATATGTCGGGCTTCAGCGTCGCCCCGGATTGCAACGCATCGAGCGGCACTGCCGCCAGCGATCCGCTCGGCACGGTCACGCCGCCGCTGGCCCAGGCTTCGCTGGTCTGAATCAGTACCTGACCCTGCACCATGCCCTGCAACTGGCTCTTGGCGGGCAGCGGCAGTTTTTTCACCCCGCCATCCGTCACCAGATAAGTTTCGTTGCCGAAGAAAGTGACGCCGCGATACAGAAATGCCGCGCGATTGCCCGCGCCATCGGACAGCAGCATCGGAAATGTCCCGACCTGATCGCTGGCCGCGCCGCGATAGATTTCCTGCGCTTCCGCCAGCGTCTGCCCGCGCTTCAATGTCTTCACCACGAACGGATAGCCCGACACGGTCATGCTGCCGGCTTGTTCATTGGCGCCCCAATCGCGGGCAAGCAGCAGCGTGTCCTTGTCCAGCCAGGCTTCATTCTGCTTGGAGGTCGGAATGGCAAACCCGTCCTCCACGAAGCGCCCCGCCACCAGGTCGAACTCGCGCAGGGTTACGGCATCCTCGCCGCCATCGGACAGGTTGATCAGCGCCAATCGCTCGTCGGGGTCCAGGATGGTCGCGCCCTTCCACACCCATTTCTTGCCGTCGGCCTTCGACAGGGCGTCCAGATCCAGCACCGTCGTCCAGCGCGGCGCGTCGGTCGCATAATCGGCCTCGCTGGTATAGCGCCAGATGCCCTGCGGATGATCGGCGTCACGCCAGACATTATAGACGCGGCCATGGATCAGCATCGGCATGGCGATCCGGTCCTTCGCCGATGCGATGGCCAGCGCGTCCTTAAAGTAGCCGGCATAGCGCGGGTCGCCCTGAAGGGTCGCAACCGTCGCCTTATTCTCGGCCTCCACCCATTGCATCGCGCGCGGGCCGGTCCAATCCTCCAGCCAGACGAAAGGATCGTCCGCAGGGGCAGGAGCGGGCGCAGGGGGCGCGCCAGCTCCGGTCAACATCGCCGCAGTCACCAACAATAGCATCCTCTTTTTCATGACTCATCCCCCTTTGGCCGGCCCGTCCGTCCCTGCCGATAGCGCCGCCGCAACAGCGCGCCTGCGACCAGCAGGGGTAACGCACCCAGCATCAACAGGCTCCCGATGAAACTGGGTGACCAGCCCCACAGGCTGTGCATCCCAAAGGCGGAGGGCGCCATCACCAGCAGGAAGCCGAGCGTCAGTAGCCACAACCCCCAACGGCGCGGCCGCACCGCCACCATCCGCATCTCGTGCCGCCAGGCCTTGCGGCCCGCTTTGGTGGATAGATCAGGGGGCGGTGGGGTGTCGAACATATGGTGCTGGACCTTGTGGCCGTTCGCCCCTATCCTGTCCAGCATCCCCGGGGGACCGTCCATAGACGGTTGAGAGGTGGCTGATATGGCCACGACCCGTTGAACCTGATCTGGTTGAGACCGGCGTAGGGAGGGACGGCTTGTTGGACCAGCAGACCGCACCCGCCCGCCGCCCTTGAAAAGAGGCGAAGAAAGGCGGACCCATGGACACGATTTCGGTTCTGACCCTGCGCCTGGCAGAGATTATCGGCCTCTACATGATCGTCATCGGCCTGGGCGGCCTGGCCAGCCCGCAGCGCTGGCGCGCGGTGATGGATGATCTCAACCGGTCGCCGGGACTGGTCGTCGCGCTGGGCTTCGCCGTCTTCGCGGTCGGCGCGACCCTGGTACTGGTGCACAGCGTCTGGACCGACCCGCTGTCCGTCATCGTCAGTCTGATCGGCTATGTCGCCCTGATCGAAGGGGCGATGCTTCTGGCCGTGCCCGGCCCCCTGATCCGCATCGGCCACTGGTCGACGGGCTTCATCCGCACCTGGGCGCTGATCGCCCTGATACTCGGCCTCCTCCTTTTCCTCGCGGGGCTGACCGGCCGCGCCACATTTTCCGTTTGAAAGGTATCCTCATGGCAGACGTCCCCGCCCGCACCGAGATGCGCGTCACCACTGGCCCCATTCGCGGGTCGAAGAAAATCCATGTCGGCCCGCTCAAGGTCGCGATGCGCGAAATCCATCTGGAGCCCGGCAGCGGCGAGCCGCCGGTCCGCGTCTATGACACGTCCGGGCCTTACAGCGATCCCGACGCCCGTATCGACATCATGGCGGGCTTGCCCCAGCTGCGCCGCGACTGGATCATGGCGCGCGGCGATGTGGAAGAATATGACGCGCGCGCAATCAAGCCGGAGGATAATGGCCTCAAGGGGCCAGATCGCTCAGGCGGCGTCCAGCCCTTCCCGAACCTGGTCAAGCGCCCGCTGCGCGCCAAGCCCGGCGCGAACGTCTCCCAGATGCACTATGCCCGCCGCGGCATCATCACCCCGGAAATGGAATATGTCGCGGAACGCGAAAATCTCGGCCGCGCCCGCCTCGCCGCATATGTCCGCGACGGCGAGAGCTTCGGCGCATCCATCCCCGACTATGTGACGCCCGAATTCGTCCGCGACGAAATCGCCCGCGGCCGCGCCATCATCCCCAATAATATCAACCACCCCGAATCCGAACCGATGGCGATCGGCCGCAATTTCCTGGTCAAGATCAACGCCAATATCGGCAACAGCGCCGTCGCCTCCGACGTCGCATCCGAAGTCGACAAGCTGGTCTGGTCGATCCGCTGGGGCGCAGACACGGTGATGGACCTGTCCACCGGCCGCAACATCCACGACACGCGCGAATGGATTATCCGCAATTCGCCCGTCCCGATCGGCACCGTGCCCATCTATCAGGCGCTGGAAAAGGTCGGCGGCGTCGCCGAAGACCTGACCTGGGAGATTTTCCGCGACACGCTGATCGAGCAGGCGGAGCAGGGCGTCGATTATTTCACCATCCATGCCGGCGTGCGCTTGGCTTACATTCCGATGGCGGCCAAGCGCGTCACCGGCATCGTCTCGCGCGGCGGATCGATCATGGCGAAATGGTGCCTCGCCCATCACAAGGAAAGCTTCCTCTACGAACATTTCGACGACATTACGGAGATCATGAAGGCGTATGACATCGCCTACAGCCTGGGCGACGGCCTGCGCCCCGGCTCCATCGCCGACGCCAATGACGAAGCGCAATTCTCCGAACTCTACACGCTGGGTGAACTGACCCACCGCGCCTGGAAACAGGATGTGCAGGTGATGATCGAAGGGCCGGGCCATGTGCCCATGCACAAGATCAAGGAGAATATGGACAAGCAGCTGCAGGTCTGCGGCGAAGCGCCCTTCTATACATTGGGGCCGCTCACCACCGACATCGCGCCGGGCTATGATCATATCACGTCCGGCATCGGCGCGGCGATGATCGGCTGGTACGGCACGGCGATGCTTTGCTACGTCACGCCCAAGGAGCATCTGGGCCTGCCCGACCGCGACGATGTGAAGGTCGGCGTCGTCACCTACAAGCTCGCCGCTCACGCCGCTGACCTCGCCAAGGGCCACCCGGCCGCTAGGGTCCGCGACGACGCGCTCAGCCGCGCCCGCTTCGAATTCCGCTGGCGCGACCAGTTCAACCTCAGCCTCGATCCCGAAACGGCCGAACAATATCACGACCAGACGCTGCCGGCCGAAGGCGCGAAAAGCGCCCATTTCTGCTCCATGTGCGGCCCCAAATTCTGCTCGATGCAAATCAGCCAGGAAGTCCGCGATTTCGCCGCCAAACAGAACCAAAGCGTCGAAGGCTTCATCGCCACCGGCCCCACCGGCGCGGAAACCGCCGCCGCCAGCAAGGCCGCCGCGCTCAAGGGCATGGAAGAAATGAGCAAGGTCTTCAAGGACAGCGGCAGCGAACTCTATATGGGCGCTGGCGGGCGGGAGCATGATTAAGGCGTAAGCCGCTGAGGCGATTCAGTCATGCCTTGGACGTCGCAATAGCCCATGCGATAGATGGTTAGCCTCATTATAGGGGATATGCTGATCCCGACCATCTTCCGCTTCGACGGCTATCGCTTCTACTTCTACAGCCATGAGCCGAACGAGCCGCCCCATGTCCATATCGACAAGGGCGGCTCGTCGATGAAAGTCTGGCTCGAACCGATAGCGATGGCGAAGAACACCGGCTTTCGCCGGTCGGAGATCAATGGCATAATAGCTATGGTCGCGGCGCATCGCAGTCGGTTGCTGGAGGCATGGCATGAATATTTCGGCTAGGATCACCGACGAACGCGTGGCCGATGTCCGTTGCGACGATGATAGTTTGATCGTCGATCTGATGGACGGCCGCACTATTTCCGTGCCTCTGGCGTGGTATCCGCGCCTAGCCCAAGCCGCGCCCGCTCAACGGAACATATGGGAAGTCGCCGGTGGCGGTTATGGCATCCATTGGCCAGAGATTGACGAAGATTTGAGTACGGAAGGTTTGCTCAGAGGTGCGCCGGCACCAAAGCGATAAGCAATGTCGTAGGTTTTCACGATAGACCCTGATTGATCCGGCCACTTCACCATGTTATAACACCCGTATGAACATGCCCCTCAAAATCACGAAGATCGGCAACAGCGCTGGGGTGATCCTGCCCAAGGAATTGCTGGCCCATCTTAACGCCACCGCCGGGGACAGCCTTTCCGTCGTCGTCACCCCGCGCGGCATCGAGCTTTCGACCGCTGAGCCGGATTTCGACGCCCAGATGGCTGCCGCGCGGGACGTGATGGCGCGGCGCAAGCGGGCACTGCGCGAACTCGCCAAATAATGACGCGGGAGAATTGGGTCTGGGTCACGCTCGCCGTGGCAGAGGCCGCCCATGCCGAACAGATCGCTGAACATGGCGGGGGTGGCGACGCGTTGCGCGATCGCGGGCTGTTCGAAAGCGCCATGGCCCAGCCCGAAAATCTTGCAGCCTATGGCGCGCCGGACGCGGCGGCGCTGGCCGCCGCCTATGCCTATGGCCTCGCGCGCAACCATCCCTTCGTCGATGGTAACAAGCGGATCGCGGCGGTGGTCAGCGAAACTTTCCTGTTGCTGAACGGCTATAGCCTGGATGCGACCGACGCCGAACTGGTCGTCGCTTTTCTAGACCTCGCGGCGGGTTCGCTGTCGGAAGAAGACCTGGCCGACTGGTTCCGCCAGCATCTTCGCCACGCCTGAATCCTATTTGCTTCCAATGTAGGATTTCGTCTGATTTATCCTGTCGGATGGAACAGCAACCCGCATCCCCCACCGCCCGCGCGCACTGGACTCCGGCCCGGCAGCGCGTCTTCCTCACCACCCTGTTCGAATGTGGCAGCGTCGCCGGCGCGGCGCGCGCGGCGGGCATGTCGCCGTCCAGCGCGCATCGCCTGCGGCGTCGGCTGGCCGGCACCGCCTTCGACCGGGACTGGCACCACGCGCTGACGCTGCATGCCCGCGCCATGGCCGATCCGATCGCCGGCCATCTCCATGCCCCCGCGTCGGCGCATGGCTGACGCATGGCCAAGGCGCGACAGACGCGCGATCGTCACCTAACAGGCGCGTCGGCCGCGCGTTGCGGGTCGGGCCGCTGTCGCGTCGCCGACGCCTATCGGTGGCGCGGCAGGCGCGTCGCAGACGCAAAGGCGGCGCAATCGGCCCCAAAAGGCCGACAACGGTGTGAACTTCGCCCTATGACCTACATGTGTCGCTGCGTGCGATCAGCCTTCCAGCACGCGCACGCTGCGCCGCTTCTTCCACTCCAGCGACACGCTGATCCGCTGCTCCAGCCGGCCGTCCCATCCGGTGGTCAGCCCCTGCGCCTCCAGCGCGGCGACGATGCGGTGGCCCATGGCGACCGCGGCCTCCTCGCCCTGTTCGCACGCGCCATAGTTCAGATAAAGGCCATGGCCCTCCACCGCGGACTCGGTGTCCTGCATGTGGAAAAAGGCATAGCCTTCCACCGCCACGCCCTCATCCTGTGCCGCCTCGATTTCGTCCCAGATCTCGGTCGCGCCGCATGTGCCGCAGCAAGTGAAATTCTGCCGCGCGACCACGCCCTGTTCCTCCAGCGCGGAAAACGCGGCGTCCAGCCGGTCGCAATCGGTCGTCTCGGACCAGGCCTGTTCGGCGGCGCGATGCTCGGCCAGCGCCACACGCAACGCCGCCGACGCTTCGACCCGCAGCAGCGGCCGGGGCAACTCCTCCTCGAACATGTCGTTCGCATTGGTCAATATCGCGTCGTCGTCGAAAAAACCGCCTGCGACATCGCGCCGCACCAGGTCGCGCAACGCGGCGACCGGGTCGTAACTGGCCTCCAATGTCGGCTGCGGCGCTTTGCGTTCCGGGCGATCGGCCTTGTTTCCGAAAATCCGATTCCATAATGACCCGAACATGCGCCTGCCTTGCCTCCTGCGATGCGCCTCGACAGGCTCATCATGCCCCGCGTCGCTGCAAAGGAAAAGGGGGCAGGCGTCGCTTTGTTCCGACAGCGCGTCCTGCCGCCACGGCGCTGGTTCGATTGCCACTGTTCCGATGGTCGGATCATCCCATTGGATTGCCGCGTCATTGCGCCTACATGCGGCTAATGCCCCCCGATACCGCTTCCTCCGCGCCGATCCCGCCCGTCTGGGCGACGCTCCGGCGCTTCCTACCCTATCTCTGGCCTGCGGACTCCGCCGCGCTGCGCCGCCGGGTCGCGCTCGCCATGGTGTTGGTGCTGCTGGCAAAGACCGTCAGCCTCGCCATGCCCTTCGCCTACAAGGCCGCGATCGACCGGATGGCGCCGGGGCTGGAGCCTGCGGTCGGCCTCGCCATGGCGCTGGTCGCGGTCTATGCCGGTGCGCGTTTCGGCAGCGTGTTGTTCGACAACCTGCGCAACGCGGTATTCGAAAAGGTCGGGCAGGAGGCCGGACGGCGGCTGGCGGACGATGTGTTCGTCCATCTCCATCGTTTGTCGCTGCGCTTCCATCTCGACCGCCGCACCGGCGCGGTTACGAAGATTGTGGAGCGCGGCACCAAGAGCATCGACACGATGCTCTATTTCCTGCTGTTCAACATCGCTCCAACCGTGCTGGAGCTGGTCGCGGTCTGCGTCATCTTCTTCGTCAAGTTCGGCCCCGGCCTGGTCGTCGCGACGCTGGTTATGGTGGCGCTCTATATCGGCTTCACCCGCACCGTCACTGAATGGCGCAATCAGTTGCGCCGCGACATGGTGGACATGGACACAAACGCCGTCGCCCATGCCGTCGACAGCCTGCTGAATTTCGAAACGGTCAAATATTTCGGCGCCGAACAGCGCGAAGCCACTCGCTACGGCACCTCGATGCGCCGCTATGCGCAGGCGGCGGTCAAGAGCGAGAACAGCCTGGCGTGGCTCAATATCGGCCAGTCGCTCATCACCAACCTGATGATGGCGGGCGCCATGGCCTATACCGTCTGGGGCTGGAGCCAGGGGCAGTTCACCACCGGAGACGTGGTGCTGGTCAATACGCTGCTGTCCCAGCTATTCCGCCCGCTTGATCTGCTCGGCATGGTCTATCGCACCATCCGCCAGGGGCTGATCGATATGGAGGCGATGTACAAGCTGATCGACACGCCGCAGGAAATCGCCGACGCGCCCGGCGCGGCCGATCTTCAGGCACGCGGCGGAGAAGTCCGTTTCGACCATGTCCGCTTCGGCTATGACCCGGAACGCGAAATCCTGCACGATGTCAGCTTTACCGTCCCGGCGGGCAAGACGCTGGCGATCGTCGGCCCGTCCGGCGCGGGCAAGTCCACCATCGCCCGCATCCTGTTCCGCTTCTACGACATTCAGAGCGGCCAGGTGTCGATCGACGGCCAGGACATAGCCGGGGTCACCCAAGCCTCGCTGCGCGCCGCGATCGGCATCGTGCCGCAGGACATGGTGCTGTTCAACGACACGATCGGCTATAATATCGGCTATGGCCGCGAAGGCGCGAGCCAGCAGGAGATCGAGGCGGCGGCGAAGGCGGCATCGATCCACGACTTCATTCTCAGCCTGCCCAAGGGTTATGACACCCGCGTTGGGGAACGCGGCCTCAAGCTGTCGGGTGGCGAAAAGCAGCGCGTCGCCATCGCCCGCACCTTGCTCAAAGACCCGCCGGTGCTGGTGCTGGACGAAGCGACCAGCGCGCTCGACAGCCGCACCGAAACGGAGATCCAGACCGTGCTGCGCGACATCAGCCGCAAACGCACGACCTTGGTGGTGGCGCACCGCCTGTCGACCGTGGTCGATGCGGACGAGATCATCGTGCTGGACAAGGGCGTAATCGTCGAACGCGGCCGCCATGGAGATCTGGTCCGCGCCGACGGCCTCTATGCGCTTATGTGGACCAGGCAAGCAGCGGAGCGGGAAGACATGCCCGCTGAACCGGGCATCGACGATATATTCGAAGTAGTGACGCCCTCCTGATCCTGCGATCAGGAGGGCACCGTCAGCTCAGTTCTGAGTCGTGACCGTAGTCGTCGTGCGTTCGGCCACGGTTGTGCGCGGCGCGGTGGTGGTCGTCTTGCGCACGATCTTGCGCTTGGGGACCGTGCTGCGCGCCGCTGTCGGCGCGGCCTTGACCGTCTCGGTCGTTACCGTGGTGGTGGCCGGCTTGGCCGCGGCGAGGGCGGCTGCATTACGGGCTGCCTGCGCGTCAGCCGCAGCGGAAGCAGCCGCCTGCTCGGCGACATCGGCGCGGGCATTGGCGGCATCCGCCTGCTGCTGCGCATTCACTGTGGCCTGCGCCTGAACCTGGGCATTGGCATCGGCGCGCTGCTGGCCTTCACCGATCGCCGTGTCAGCGCTGGCCTGCGCTTCCAGGGCCGCCGATATCGCCTTTTGCTCCTTGCCGCTCTTGAGCGCATCCTGCGCCAGACGCAGCGACGCTTCGGCGCGGGCGATCAGTTCGGGGGAAGGGTTGAGCTTGGAAGCGGCCTCGATTTTGCCCTTGGCTTCGGCGATGGCGGCCAGCGCGCGTTCTTCGTCACCGGCAAAAGCCGGCGCAGCACTAAAGGCAAGCGCGGAAGCAGCGAGCAGACCGCCAAGGCTGTTCTTGAAAAACCTGTTCATATCTCTCCCATCATGATGATGACCGGCCAAGAAACGTGCGCCTTTGACTTTAAGTTCCTTTATCTCAGGTTCAGGAACGGAGCCGCTACCTCTGCAGGAACGCGCATCAAGCGGCCGCTTTCCTTGTCGATCATCGCCCAGGTCGATCGGGCGGCAACCTTCACTTTGCCGTCAGGCCCGGTAAATTCGATCAGCCGATCGAAACGCGCGCCGCGCGGCGGATCGGGTATCCAAGTGCGCGCGGTCACCACTTCCCCTTCCGTCACGTTGCCGCGATAATCGACCTCATGCCGGGTCACCACCCAGATATAGGCATCGACATGGGCGGGCAGGGCATGCGTCGTCCAATGTTCGACCGACACCTGCTCCATCCACTGGACCCACACCGCATTATTCACATGGCCCAGCACATCGATATGCTCGGGCAGCGCCGTGAAGGCCTTGGTGAAGCTGGACGCCGTCACCTCTCCACACCCAGTTGCCAAAGGATGAAGGCGAACTCCTCGGCCGTTTCATGCAGGCTTTCGAACCGGCCGGACTTGCCGCCATGGCCCGCGCCCATATTGGTCTTGAGCAGCAGGATATTGTCGTCGGTCTTGGTCGCGCGCAGCTTCGCCACCCATTTGGCCGGCTCCCAATAGGTGACTCGCGGATCGTTCAGCCCGGCCGTCACCATCAGTGGCGGATAGGCCTGCGCCGTGACATGGGTATAGGGATCATAGGACCGGATCGTGTGGAACGCGGCCTCATCCTCGATCGGATTGCCCCATTCGGGCCATTCGCCCGGCGTCAGCGGCAGCGTCTCGTCCAGCATGGTGTTGAGCACATCGACAAAGGGCACATGCGCCACCACCGCGCCCCACAGGTCAGGATCGCTATTGACCACCGCGCCCATCAGTTCGCCACCGGCCGATCCGCCCGAAATGCTGATCCTGCCCTTGGACGTATAGCCCAACTCGATCAGCCCCTGCGCCACGTCCACGAAATCGGTGAAGGTGTTGACCCGCTTGTCCAGCTTCCCATCCAGATACCATTGCTGGCCCAGATCATCGCCCCCGCGAATATGCGCCAGCGCAAAGGCGAAGCCGCGATCCAGCAGCGATAGCCGGCTGGTGGAAAAGCCCGGCTCCATCGCCAGCCCATAGGCGCCATAGCCATAAAGATGCAGCGGCGCGCTGCCGTCGCGGGGCAGGTCGGCGGGATAGACGATCGACACGGGGATCTGCGTCCCGTCGCGCGCCGTAATCATCAGCCGCTCGGTGGCGTAGCGGCTGGCGTCATAGCCCGACGGGATGTCCTGCATTTTCAGGACATCCATCTCGCCTGTCGCCAGATCATAATCATAGATGGTATCGGGCGTGACCATTGATTCATAGCCGATGCGCAGCTTGGTCACGTCATATTCGGGATTGTCGTCCAACGACGCCGAATAGCTGGCTTCCGGAAAGGGGATGCGCTTGGGCGTGTGCGTAGCATAATCGCGCAACTCGATCTGGTCCAACCCGTCCTGCCGCCCTTCAGTGACATAGAATCCCTTGAACAGCGTGAAATCCGTCAGGTAGAAATGATCGTCGGGCGCGATCACTTCTGTCCACTGGTCGGGCGCGTCCAGCGTCGCCTTCACCAGCCGGAAATTGGGATGGGTATCGTTGGTCTTGATGTAGAGCGTGCCCTCATGCTCATCGACATCATATTCGCGGCCGGGCTTGCGCGCCGCGACCAGTAAAGGCTTGGCCGTGGGGTCGTCGGACGGGATCAGCCAGGCTTCGCTGGTGACATGGTCGCCGGTCGCGATGACGATCCATTTTTCGGAGGAAGTGAGGCCGATCGAAACGCGGAACCCCTCGTCATCCTCATGGAACAGCTCGACGTCGCTCGCTACATCCTGGCCCAGCCAGTGCAGTCGGGCATTGTCGGTGCGCCAATTTTCGTTGGCCAGGCCATAGAGCAGCCCCTTGCTGTCCGCGGTCCACACCAGCGACGACAGCGTGTCGGGGATGACTTCGGGCAATATCTCGCCGGAAAACAGATCCTTGATCCGCGCTTCGAACCGCTCCGACCCATTGGTGTCGATCGCATAGGCGAGATAGCGGCCGTCCGGGCTGACCGACATAGCGCCCAGCCGGAAATATTCATGCCCGTCAGCCAATGCCGGTTCGTCCAGTATCAGATGATCGTCGCCACCTGCGACAGGCTTACGATACCATTTGCGATATTGCGCCCCGGTTTCGAACGCCCGCCAATAGATATAGTCGCCGTCCTTCTGCGGCACCGACTGGTCGTCTTCCTTGATGCGACCCTTCATTTCCTGGAACAGCGTGTCGAGCAAAGGCTTGTGCGACGCCATCGCCCCGTCGAACCAGGCGTTCTCCGCCTCCAGGTAGGTAAGGACATCCTTGTCCTGGACATCGGGGTAATTAGGGTCGCGCAGCCATGCGTAAGGGTCGTCCACCGTAACGCCATGATGCGTGAAACTGTGCGCACGGCGCTCGGCGACGGGGGGCAAGGAGGAGGGCTGCATTTGATCGGTCATTAACTATCCATGGTCCAGACAGGGTCATGCGCTGGAATAAGCGCGCGCATCCCTCTATGTTGTCGGCATGATGGCCGATGCAAGAGGCCCGACATGATCCAAGGGAATAGTGATGTCCAGTTATGAAGACCGCCTGAAGGCCCTGCGCGCGCAACTGGCGCGTCAGACGCTTGATGGTTTCGTGGTGCCGCTGACCGACGAGCATATGAGCGAATATGTCGGCGCCTATGCGCAGCGGCTCGCCTGGCTGACCGGGTTCCAGGGGTCTGCGGGCAGCGCCGTGGTGTTGCCGGAGGAGGCCGCGATCTTCGTAGATGGCCGCTACACGCTGCAAGTGCGCGAGCAGGTGGACGGCGCCCATTGGCAATATGAAAGCGTGCCGCAGACCTCGATCGCGGCCTGGCTCAAGGCCCATGCCGGGCAGGGCGCGCGGATCGGCTACGATCCCTGGCTCCACACCCGCGCCTGGGTCAGCCAAGCGACCGAAGCGCTGGCGGAGAAGGGCGCGGAACTGGTCGCGGTGGACACCAACCCGGTCGACGCCATCTGGCCCGATCGCCCAGCGCGCAGCGACGCCAAGCTCGTGGTGCATGACGATCGTTTCGCCGGACAGTCGGCCGCGGAAAAGCGCGCCGCCATGGCCGATTGGCTGGTATCGAAAAAGGCCGATGCCGTGGTGCTGTCGGCGCTCGATTCGATCGCCTGGACCTTCAACATCCGTGGCAAGGATGTGGAGCGCACGCCGGTCGCGCTCGCCTATGCCATCGTTCATGCCGATGCGACCGCCGACCTTTATGTCGCGCCGGAAAAGATGGACGAAGCGGTCGCGCAGCATCTGGGCAATGCGGTGCGTGTCATGGACGGTGTGAACTTCGCCGCTGCGCTTCAGGATTTCGCCGGCAAGACCGTCATCGCCGACCCCGAACGGGCAGTCGCCGCGATCTTCACCGGATTGGACGAGGGCGGCGCGACGGTGCTGTCGCTGCGCGATCCCGCCGTGCTGGCCAAGGCGATCAAGAACGGTACTGAAATCGCCGGCCACAAGGCGGCGCAAGCGCGCGACGGCGCCGCGCTAAGCCGCTTCCTCCATTGGGTGTCCGTAGAAGCGCCCAAGGGCGGTCTGACCGAACTCTCCGCCTCCGACCGGCTGGAGGCGTTCCGCAAGGATACCGGCCTGCTCGAAGACCTGTCCTTCGACACGATCAGCGGCGCGGGACCGAACGGCGCGGTCGTCCATTACCGGGCCGAGGAAAAGACCAACCGTCCGATTGAGACGGGCACGCTCTATCTGGTCGATTCAGGCGGCCAGTATCGCGACGGCACCACCGACGTCACCCGCACGCTGGCGATCGGCACGCCTACGCAAGAAATGCGCCGCCGCTTCACCCTGGTTCTCAAGGGTCATATCGCGCTCGCCCGCGCCGTTTTCCCGAAGGGCACGCGCGGCGGCCAGCTCGATGTCCTCGCGCGCCAATATCTCTGGGCCGAGGGGCTGGATTACGCCCATGGCACCGGCCATGGCGTCGGCAGCTTCCTGTCGGTGCATGAAGGGCCGCAGCGCATCGCGACCTTCGGCGGCGGCGACGAGCCGTTGGTGGCGGGCATGATCCTGTCCAACGAGCCGGGCTATTATAAGACCGGCGAGTACGGCATCCGCATCGAAAATCTGGTGCTGGTGGAAGAACGCGCTGTCCCCGGCGCGGAAAAGGACATGCTTGGCTTCGAGACGCTGACCTTCGCCCCGATCGACCGCGCCCTCATCGCGACAGAGCTGCTCAGCAGCGAAGAACGCGCCTGGGTCGACGCCTATCACGGCGCAGTGCTGAACCTGGTCGGCCCGCAGTTGGAGGGTGATGCGCTCGCCTGGCTCAAGGCGGCCTGCGCGCCGATTTAAGGGTCAGTCCTTGGTATCTTCGGGAGGGGGCGGTGTTGCCCCCTCTCGTGAAGCCTCCCGCGTCTGGGCCTTGCGCCGGCGCAGATTGTCGCGCAGCGCCTGCGCCAGCCTTGTCTTTTTCTCGTCCTGCGTTTCAGCCATGAACGCGCTTAAGCAAAATGCGCCATCGGCCGCAACCCGCCTTGACATCGGACCGGGGGGCGGCCATAGGCCCGGCCTCCAAAGCGCGAACAGCGCCAAGGCGACGAAATGATGAAATAGAGTGCTGCTGTAGCTCAGTGGTAGAGCGCGTCATTGGTAATGACGAGGTCGGGAGTTCAATCCTCCCCAGCAGCACCATTTCTCCCCCGACATTGGATTGTCAAAACATCGCCCAGATGGCGACGCTTGTCGCCTGCGCCGCGACGATCAGCCACAACAGGGTCGAGAAGGGTTGCTTCCGCGTCTTGTGGTGAAAAAAGCGCCGACCGGCCAGCGCGCCCGCCGATCCGCCCGCCAGCGCCCACAGCAGCAGCGTGCGTTCGGACAAGCGGCGCAGCCCCAACCGCGCGCGCCGCTTGTCGATGCCAAACAGGGTGAAGGCGATCATATTCGCCAGCAGCAAAGCGGTCAGGAGCAGCGTCAGCCGAATAGCGTCAGCCGCCGAAACTGACGCCGATCCAGAGCGTTCGTGGCGTGCCCAGGTCCATCGATCCACCGGCATTGCGGGTCACGACCGTCTCGTCGAACAGATTCTCGCCCCGCGCCACCAGGCTGACGCCATGGCCGATCGGCAGGCGCGCGACCGCATCCAGCGTCAGCGCATCGGGCAGGACGTCGCTTTGCAGATCGTCCTCATATTGTTTTGCGACGTAGCGCAACGTGGTTGACAGCGTGGGGCCTGATGCGGGGCTGTAGGCGACGGTGGCGCTGGCCGCATGGCGCGGGCTCTGCGCAGGGGTGAAGCCGTTAAACGCCGCGCCGGGCGCACGGACGGTGCTGTGGCTATAGGCGTAGGAGGCTGACAGGCGGATATCGCCCAGCGCCGCCGCCGCGGTCAGTTCGACGCCCTTGGCGACGATGCGATCGACATTCTGGCGCTTACGCAAGTTGGCGATCAACGGATCAGTCACATTGGCGATCGCGTCGTCCAGCCGGTTGTAGAAGGCGGTGGCGGACAGGGAGACGCCGGCCAGTGGGGTCAGGTCGATGCCGGCCTCCACGCCCTTCAGCTTTTCGGGGGTCAGCGCGGCATTGGCCTGGGTCGTGATCGGGAAGACCACGAACGGACGATAGAGTTCGTTGAGCGTCGGCAGGCGGAAGCCGCTATAGGCCGCCGTCCGCAGCGCGAGCGCGTCGCTGGCGCGATAGAGCGCGCCGACCCGGCCAGACACTTCCCAGTCCGACCGATCGGCAAAGTCGCCGCCCGTCGTTGCGCCGGTGGTGGCGCTGGCCTGGCGATAGAAGCCATTGCGGATCGACCAGCGATCGCCCCGCACGCCGCCGGTCAGCACCAGCTTGCCCTCAAGGCCTTCTGGCGTCCAGTCATCCTCGGCAAAGACGCCGGTCGTCCACTGGTCGCCACCGGCATGGCGCAGGAAGGTGCGCGGGTTGGCCGCGACATTGGCGTTGAAAGCATCCTCATACATGTCGCCGGTGGCAAAGCGGGTATCGACCCCCAGCCGCAGCACATGGTCCGGGCCGACCGGCGGCCGGATTTCGATCTTGCCGCCGATCCCGATGGAGGGCGTGTTGCGCTGGTCCAGCGACTTGCGGAACGTGGAGGAAGAGATGACGATGTTGGAGAAGTTGCGCGCCTGGATATAGGCCAGCGCATCGACCTGCCACGCGCCGCGATTGATGTAGCGGATGCTGGCGTCCTGCCCCTGGCTCATGCTGTCCGCCCCGGCGAAGCGCAGCGTGCGATTATCCTCGAACAGGGTGGCGCGGAATTGCAGTTCCGACGTGGCGGAGATTGGCGCGACCGCGCGCAAATTGGTGGACCAGCCGTCATAGGCGGCCGGAACGGTGGCGGTGACGCGCTGGTCCTTGGGCGTGGTCTGGAAACCGTCGCCCCGGTCCCAACGGCCCGACAGCGAGACATAGCCGCCGCCCAGATCCTGGGTCAGGCCAGCGGACACTTCGGTCGAATCGCGGCTGCCGTAAAAGGCGCTGGCGGAAAAATCGGGCAGTTGCGCGCGCATCGCGCTGGCCAGTTCGATCGTGCCGGCGACCGCGCCTGCACCGAACGCGCCGATGCCGCCGCCGCGGGTGACGCGCACGACGGACAGGCGTTCGGGCACCAGCGCACTGAACGGGATATAGCCGAAAAACGGATCGGCGATCGGCACGCCGTCGAGCAGCACCAAGGTCCGGCTGGACGCATTGCCGCCCAGTGCGCGAAGGGTCGCGCCCTGGTTGGAGGGGTTGGACGATCGGCTGTCCGACCGGCGGAATTGCTGGAAGCCCGCGACGTCGGCCAGCACGCTTTCGATCCGCCCCGACGCGCTGTCCAGCAGCCGCTGCCGGTCGATCACCACCGACCCATAGGCCGGCGTGCCGGGGGGCAGGTCCAGCCCCGCGCCGGTGACGATGATCTGTGACGCCTCGCCCGGCGCATCATCGGGCGCTTGGGCGAAGGCCAGCGTCGGAACGGACAATAAGATAGCGGGCAATATGACAGTCTTCATGGCGATCCCCTCGACGCCCCTCTCCTTATTTTCCATGCCTTTTGCAAACGGAAAGGGGCCACATCCTTGTAAGATGCAGCCCCCGCCCCGTGACATTGTTCCTTCGGTCAGAAGAAGAGGATCGCCCCTGCCGCAACGGCGCTGGAGGTGGCTTCGTTGCCGTTATGCGCCTGCGAATTGCTGCGCACATATTCACCCAGCAGCGTGACCCAGCTGTTGAGGCCATAGCGGACCTGTCCGACCCAGCTGCTATTCTTGTCGACCAGCGTCGGGTTGGCCAGCGCATCGGCGATATTGGCATAGTCGAGATTGCTCTCGCCATAGCTGCCACCGACCGAGAATTTGCCGAAGGTCGCCAGCCCCTGCAAATAGAAACCATGGCTGTCGCGCTTGTTGCCCAACCCATCGGTGTCGAACAGGTTGAGCGCGGTGGTGCCCAGGCCCGATGCGTCATAATAGGTGCCAACGACCGTGACCGGTCCGAACGTCACCTTTGCGCCCGCGTCCCAGCCCCAGCCGGTATAGTCCGGCCCGGCATCGACATTATGCTTCTGCGTTACCCCCGACACCCACAGCCGGGTGCCGACATCGCCGAACTTGCCGTCATAGACGAACTTCGCCTGGAAACCGGGCTGCTTATTGGTTTCGGCCGGGCCGGTCAGCGAAGAGAGCGGCTCGAAAATGCCGACGCTGGCGGTAAAGCCGCTGAAATTGGGCGTGGTGTAGGTGATTTGCGGCTGGAAGTCGGTGTAGATGTATCCGGTGCCGATGCGGCCCAGCGTAGTGTTGGACGGGGCGACATTGCCCGCCGGGGTGCCTGACGACAGCAGGGTGATGTCGTTCAGGATCGCTTCCGACGCGAACAGGCCGATGTCGCGGCCTATCTTAACCTCGCCAAAGCTGGCGCGGCCGAAGGTAAGGTAGGTCTGGCGGAAATCGATGCCCGCGGTCTGTAGCGCGCGGGGGTTGCCGGCGCTGTTGGCGCCGCCGCCGGCCGCATAATTGACCGAGTTGATGCCCGGATACATGCCGAAATGGGCGCCCACGTCCCATCCGTCCAGGCTGGTCGAGGCTTCCACCTTCAGGAAGCCGGGGAGCAGGCCGTTGCGCACGGCCGATGTGCTGCCGCCCACGGTTGCGACCCCGCCTGTCACCGCCGTCGTGGCGCTGGGCGTATCGCCATTGTCATGGACATAGAAGCCATTGACCGAGCCGGAGAATTTCAGCGTCACGTCGCCCATTTGCAGGCCGATGCCGCTTTGGGTCATCCGCACGAACCCGGCGCCGCCCGATGCGTCCGGCGTCACCGCCGGGGCAGGGGCGGCCGCGACCTGCGCCGCCTCGGCGGTCTGGCCCTTCGACAGTTCCTGATATTCGTCGTCGGTCAGGATGCCCTTTTCGTGCAGCCGCTTCAGCAAATCCGCGGTGGTTCCGGCCATGGCCGGTGCTGCGGTGGCGGCGAGCATCAATGCTCCAGCCGCGCTCATCAGGCGCAACGTCCCCTTCATATCATCCTCCCTGCATAACGCCGGCTTGTGTCCGGCTGGGGCGGAGAGTGGGACGGATGGGGGAACCGAGAAATTGGACTTAGGTTCTCGTCCCTTCGGACAGGATGCGAATCAGGGCGCGGCGACGATGCCCCACGGCGCAGCGCCAACCGCGATGGTCTGCACCACCGAGCCCTTGGCCAGGTCGATCACGGAGACATTGTCCGAAAGGCCATTGGCGGCATAGGCGCGCGTCCCATTGGCGCTGATCGCGACATGCCAGACGCGCTTGCCGACCGGCACATAGGCCCGCACCTTGCGGGTCGCGACATCGACCAGCGCGACATGGTCGGCCCGGCCCAGCGCGATGACGGCGGTCTTGCCATCGGGCGCGAATCGGATGCCGCAGGGCAGGATGCGATGATCGGGCACGCCGGGGATGGCGAAACGCAACGTCTCGGCCACTTGGCGGCTGGCGGTGTCGATGATCTGCACCGTCCCGCCGATCTCGGCGGCAACCCACAGCTGCGTGCCGTCGGCGGTGAATTCGACATGGCGGGGACGCTGGTCCGTCGGCGTTTCGGCGACCATCGCCTTGGCTTTGACGTCGATCCAGTTGACGACATTATCCTCCTCCGACGTAACCACCACCCATTGGCCATCGGGACTTTGCGCCACGCCCTCCGGCTCGCCGCCGACATCGACCTGGAAGGCGACGGTGCGGCTGGCAAGGTCGATCGCGGTCAGCGCGGCGTCATCCTCATTGGCGACGAACAGGGTCGCGCCGTCGCGGGACAGGAAGAATTGCTCCGGATCTTGCCCGGACGGCAGTTCCGCCACCACCTTGCCGCTCGCCCGATCGATCACCTGCACCGCATGGTCCAGGCTGGCGCAGAGATAGAGATATTTGCCGTCCTTCGACACGGTGATGCCGCGCGGTCGGCCGCCCACGGCCCAGGTCGCCGTCACCATGCCCGACGTGGCATCGATCACGCTGACGCTGTCGCCGCGCTCGTTGGAGACATAGAGGGTTTCTGGGAGAGTTTCTGCCAGGATTGGGGCTGGGGCCGCGGCGGGCAGCAGCATCAGCCCTGCGATCATGACGCGCTTCATATATTTCTTCCTCTCCGTCCCTCTTCTGGGTCCAAGGGTCTATCCGCAGCCCACGCGCTACGGGATAGTACCAATGGCCAATGGGGGTGTGGCCCGCCCTTCCCTACACTGGCGGTCGGCAGGGGAAAACTGACCGGGTGAGGATCGAATGAAGATATTGGGTAGGGTCGCATTGCTGGGCGCCATCGCCACGCTGGGCATGACTGCAACAAGCGCATTGCTGGCGCATGGCGACGTGACGCCGCAGGCGGTGGATACCACGGCATTGCCGGAAATTGGCGAAACCTGGCTGGAGAAAAATCCCTATAGCGGTAACGCCAAGGCGATCGAGATCGGCCAGTCCGCTTATGGCCAGAATTGCGCGCGATGCCACGGGCTGGACGCGGAAAGCGGCGGCATCGCCCCTGACCTGCGTTATCTGGAAGCAGGCGAGTCGGGCGACCAGTGGTTCGCCGAACGCTATCGCCACGGCTCCAGCCATGACGGCAAAGTCTATATGCCGCCCTTTGGCGACGTATTGGGGCAAAAGGCCGGTTGGGCGATCCGCGCCTGGCTCGAAACCAAGCACGAAGGCTGATCGCGATGCTCAGCCGTCGCGCATGGATGGGCGGGGCAGGGGCGGCGCTGGCGCTGGGCCTGCTACCGGGCCGCAGCGAAGGCGCGCCACTTGCCAAGGTCAAGGCGCTCGGCACGCTGCGGGTGGTCGTCTATAAGGATAACCGTCCCTGGTCGTGGGAGGAAGGCGGCAAGCTCGTCGGCCTGGACGTCGATCTGGCGCAGGCGATCGCGGGCAAGCTCGGCGTGCGCGCCGACGTGGCGGAACTCGTCGCGGACGAAAGCGCCGACGACGATCTGCGCAACGGCGTTTGGAAGGGCGGCCTGCTGGGCTTCACACCGGGCGACGTCATGCTGCACGTCCCCTTCGACCGCAGCTTCGCCGCGCGCAACGATCAGGTGGCGGTCGTCGCACCCTATTATCGCGAGAGTTTCGCGCTGGCCGGCCTGGGCGGCGCGGTGCCGCTGGAAGGGATGCCGACCGAATGGCGTGGTCGCCGGTTGGCGGCCGAACTGGACAGCATCCCCGATTTCTATCTGATCGGTAGCTTCGGTGGAGTCTTGACCAAGGATGTGGCCCATTACCCGACCGGGTCGGCGGCGGTGGATGCAGTGACGGGCGGCAAGGCCGATGCCGTGCTCGCCAGCCGCGCCCAGATCGAGGAGGGGCTGCACCGCGCGGGCGAGCGCGCCAGTCGGATCGCGCTGCGCAAGGGGCCATTGCCCGCCTTCACCTCGCCCGGCTGGGACATCGGCATGGCGGTGAAGGAAAATAGCCGCACGCTGGGCGATGCGGTGGAGGAAATCACCACCGCCATGGCAGCCAACGGCGAGATGAAGGCGATGTTCGCGCGCTACGGCGTCACCTGGACACCGGCGAACGCCGCGGGGTGAAGGCCGGACAATGTTCCGACCAAAGGTCCAATTGCCGCCCCGTCTGGGCGGCATAGTCTGCACATAAACGGGGGGCGTAGAGCGCCCGTTCAACTAGGGAGGATGGTTATGAAGGGACCGATCATGCGGGCGCTGTCGGGCGTTGCCGCGATGACGCTGGCAATGGGCGCTGCGCCGCTGGTGGCGCAAGGGCCGACCGATGCGGATCTGATGAACGATGCCAAATCGACCGGCGACGTGCTGACCTATGGCATGGGGCCGCAAGCGCATCGCTTCAGCACCCTTAACGCCATTAACAGCGGCAATGTGTCGAAGATGGTGCCGGCCTTTTCCGCCTCGCTGGGCGGCGAAAAGCAGCGCGGCCAGGAAGCGCAACCGATCGTCTATGACGGCACCATCTATGTGACGGGCAGCTATTCGCGTCTGTTCGCCTTCGATGCGCGCACCGGGGAAGAAAAATGGCAATATGATGCCCGCCTGCCAGACGGCATCATGCCCTGCTGCGATGTCGTCAACCGCGGCGCCGCCATCCATGGCGACAAGATCATCTTCGCCACGCTCGATGCGCGGCTGGTCGCGCTCAACCGCATCACCGGCAAGGTGATCTGGAACAAGCAGATCGCCGATTACAAGGAAGGCTATAGCGCCACCGCCGCGCCGCTGATCGTCCGGGGCATGGTCATCACCGGCAATTCGGGCGGCGAATTCGGCGTCGTCGGCGCAGTGGATGCGCGCGACGTCAACACCGGCGAGCTGATCTGGCATCGTCCCGTGATCGAAGGCCATATGGGCACGCTCAAGGGCAAGGATAACGGCATCACCGGGACGCTCAACGCCACTTGGAAGGGCGACCTGTGGAAAAGCGGCGGCGGCGCGACCTGGCTGGGCGGCACCTACGATCCTGAAACCAACCTGCTTTTCTTCGGTACCGGCAACCCCGCGCCCTGGAACAGCCATCTGCGTCCCGGCGACAATCTCTACACCGCATCGACCCTGGCGATCGATCCCGACACTGGCGTCATCAAGTGGCATTATCAGACCACACCGCATGACGGCTGGGATTTCGACGGGGTGAATGAATTCATCCCCTTCGACGCCACCATCAACGGCAAGCCGATGAAGCTGGGCGCAAAGGCCGACCGCAACGGCTATTTCTTCGTGCTCGACCGCACCAATGGCAAGTTCATCAGCGCCAACAAGTTCGTCATGCAGACGACCTGGGCCAATGGCTTCAACAAGGCCGGCAAGCCCAACGTCATCCCCGAAGGCCGTCCGCCAGCGCCAGGTGAGGGCAAGGGCAAGCCGGTCTTTGCGTCGCCATCCTTCCTGGGCGGCAAGAACTGGATGCCGATGGCTTACAGCCAGGATACGGGCCTGTTCTATATCCCGTCCAACGACTGGGGCATGGACATCTGGAACGAGCCGATCGCCTACAAGAAGGGCGCGGCCTATCTGGGCGCGGGCTTCACCATCAAGTCGATCGCGGAGGATCATATCGGCGCGCTGCGGGCGATGGACCCCAAGACCGGCAAGATCGTGTGGGAATATAAGAACAAGGCGCCATTGTGGGGCGGGGTGCTCTCCACCGGCGGCAACCTGGTCTTCACCGGCACGCCCGAAGGCTATCTCAAGGCGTTCGATGCCAAGACCGGCCAGGAATTGTGGAAATTCCAGACCGGCTCGGGTGTGGTCGGATCGCCCGTCACCTGGGAACAGGATGGCGAACAATATGTCGCCGTCATGTCCGGCTGGGGCGGCGCGGTGCCGCTGTGGGGCGGCGAAGTCGCCAAGTCGTTCAAGGACATCAACCAGGGCGGTGCGCTCTGGGTGTTCAAACTGCCCAAGTGAGGAACTAGGCAAATGATCGTCATGGGACGTGGACATTATGCGCAATCGGCCCCGGCCATCCCGCCCGGCGCATTGCAGCTTGCCACGTCCCATGATGTGTCCGATCATCAGCGGCAGGGGCATGACATGGGGCATTATATGGGCGGGGAAGCGGTCATGGAGCGGGTGTTGATCATCGACGATCACCCGCTTGTGCGCGACGGATTGCGCAGCGTGATCGCAATCAGTTTCGACAATATCGAGATTTTCGAAGCGGCAGGACTCGAAGAGGCCGTCGCAACGCTGGAAAAGCAGGAAAATTTCGACCTGATCCTGCTCGACCTGAACATTCCCGACGTGCGTCGCCTGGATGGGCTCAAGCTGCTGCGCGATCGCTTTCCGATCCTGCCGGTGGTGATGGTGTCGGGCGCATTCGATCGGTCGATCGTGCAGGAAGCGCTGGCCGCAGGCGCGGCCGGCTTCATCCCCAAGTCGCTCAAGCGCAGCGCGATCGTGGAGGCGCTGCATCGCGTCGTGTCGGGCGAAATATACCTGCCCGAAACCATGGGGGAGGGCGCTGCGCCGTCAGCGGAGGAGGATGACATCGCCCGCCGCATCGACAGCCTGACGCCGCAGCAGAAGACGGTGCTGGGCCATCTGGTAAACGGCCGCTTGAATAAGCAGATCGCCCACGACCTCAACGTGTCGATGACCACGATCAAGGCGCATGTGTCGGCGATCTTGCAGAAACTGGGCGTGCTGAGCCGCACCCAGGCGGTGATCAAGGCTAACCGCGTGCATTTCGGCGCGGATTGAGGCTTCAGGCTTTCGCCGACAGCGCTCCCAGTTCCTCGATATCCAGGTCGCGTTCCAGTTCCTGAAACGTCGCCTCGTCAATCTCGCCAGCACGATGCAGGCGCAGCAGTTCGGCCCGCCCGGCCGCTACAGCCTTCAGGACAAGGTTGAAATGCGCGTGCAGGGTGTCGGCATGTTCCGCTTCCTGGCCCGCATAGTTGGCGGACAATGTGGCATGGCGCTGGTATCGGTCGAGCAGGCGCGGATGCAGCAGCGTGCGGTCCGCGTCATAGGCATGGGCCTCGACCACCCGGACCTGCGCCTGCGCCATGGCGGCTTCGGCCTCACTCATGCTCATGCGCGCCTTGTCGCTTTCCGGTTCCTCCAATTGCATCCACCGGATTACCGTGCCCAGCGTCGTTCCCTGGATTAACACAGTGCCGATGATGACGCCAAAGGCCGCGACCAGGATGAAATCGCGGCCGGGAAAACCCTCGGGCACGCTCAGCGCCACCGCCAGCGTCACCACGCCGCGCATCCCCGCCCAGCCCAGCACCACGGCCGACCGCGCGCCCACCGGTGCGTAGCGGCGCAATCCGCAGCCCCGCAGCAGGCGAGTGACGCCGTCGGACCCGAACACCCAGGCGAAGCGCGCCAGCATCAGGGCCACCAGGATCGCCAGCACTGGCCCCGCCATCTGCGCCAGCACCAGTTCGAACCCGCCGACCCGGTCGATCACCCCGCGCAGGGATGATCCGATCAGCAGGAAGACGAACGCCTCCATCAGGAAGATCATCACCGCCCAAAATGCCGTGCCGTTCATCCGCACCGTCGCGGAAAAGACGACATGCTGATACCAGCCGCAGATGAGGCCGGTCGTGACCGTGGCGATCACGCCCGACACATGCACCGTCTCCGCCAGCAGATAGGATGCCCAGGGCGCCAGCAACGAAGAGGCGATCATCAGATATTTGTCGTCCAGCCGCGGCGTCAGCCGGACCCAGGCGATGCCCACCGCTGCGCCGACTAGCGCGCCGCCGATCGCCAGCAGCGCGAAACTTTCCATCGCCTCCACCATGCTGAACGCCCCGGTGACGCCCGCCGCGATCGCGAAGCGGAAGAGGACAAGGCCGCTGGCGTCGTTGAACAGGCTTTCGCCCTCCAGCAGGATGGACAGCCGGCGGGGCAGGCGGACATGTTGCAACACGGCGCGCGCCGATATGGCGTCCGGCGGTGACACGATCGCGCCCAGCGCCGCGCAAGCGGCCCAAGGCAGCGAGGGCACCAGCATATGCGTCACCACCGCCACGATCACCGTGGTAAAGACCACCGCACCCACCGCCAGCGCGATGATGCCCAACATGTGCCGATGCAGGTGGCGCAGCGCGATGAACCACGCCCCGTCCATCAACAGCGGCGGCAGGAAGATGACCAGCACCAGTTCCGGGTCGAGCGAGATGACCGGCAGGCCCGGCAGAAAGGCGAAGAGCGCGCCGCCGGTTAACAGCGCGACGGCGGGCGGAAGGCCCATTTTGTGCGCCGCATAATGCAACAGGATGATCGCCAGCAGCATGGCGACCAGCAATTCGAACAATTGCATCGGATGCATCGCGTCCCCCTACGTCCAGCTTTGCTCCTCTACTAACGCCTGATCGCCGCAGGTCCAGAGGAGCGCGAACCCGCTATTTCAGCATGGTCCGCAACAGCGCGCGGAGCTGCGCGGGCTTGACCGGCTTGTTGAGCAGGGGGATGCCGTGCGCGTCGAGTCGCGCCTTCAATTCCTTGCCGCGATCGGCGGAGATCATCACGGCGGGGATCGGCATGGCGAAATGGTTGCGCAGCCGGTCCAGCGCAACGTCGCCCGTTTCGCCCTCATTCAGATGATAGTCGATCAGGATGATGTCCGGCGCGTTGTCCGCCGCGAACAGGCCGGTCGCTTCGGCAAAGCCGCCCGCCGCCAGTACGGTGCAGCCCCAGCCGCCCAGCAGGGTGCGCATCCCCGTCTGGATCGCCCGTTCATTGTCGATCACCAGCACGTTGAGACCGCGCATCGATCGGTCGCGACCGATCGGCTCGGGTCCGTTGTCCAGGTCCGCCACCGGCTCGCCGATCGGCAGGTCGATCGCGAAGGTCGATCCGCGGCCAGGCGCGGACTCCAGCGTCACCCGATGGCCCAGCATGTCGCTCGCCCGCTTGACGATCGCCAGGCCCAGCCCCTTGCCGCTGGTGCGAGTGTCAAGCCGACGAAATTCCTCGAACACCAGCGCCTGCTTGTCGGCAGCGATACCGGGACCGCTGTCGATCACGCTGACGCGGATGGTCCGTTCGCCCACCACGCAATCGAGCCGAACTGAACCCTGCTGGGTATAGCGCAGCGCGTTGGACAGGAAATTCTGCAGGATGCGCCGCACCAGCCTTATGTCGGACCGGACCCAGAGCGGCTCGCTCGCCATGTCCAGCACCAGACCCGATGCGCGGGCAACGGGCGCAAATTCCACCCGCAACGTGCCCAGCAACGTGTCGAGCCGGAAGTCGATAATCTCCGGCTGGATCGCGCCGGCGTCGAGCCGGCTGATCTCCAGCAGCGCCTCCAGCAGATCCTCGACCGAATCCAGCGCGGTCGATGTCTGGTTGACCAGCGCACGGGTGGGCAACGCCAGCCGTCGGTCGCCCAGCGCCGCGACGAACAATCGCGCCGCGTTCAACGGCTGCAACAGGTCGTGGCTGGCGGCGGCCAGGAAGCTGGTCTTGGACAGGTTCGCCTTCTCCGCCGCCGTTTTGGCATCGCGCAACTGCGCCTCGATCTCGCGCCGTTCGGCCACTTCGGCGCGCAGTTCGGCGGTGCGCTCGGCGACGCGGCGCTCCAGCGTCTCGGCTGTTTCCTGAAGGCCCGCCTGCGCGCGCAGCATGTCGGTGACGTCGGTGAAGCCGATCACTTGGCCCCCGCGCTCCAGCGCCGTGCTGCGGACGTCGAACTGGCGGTCCCCGGCCGCCACCAGTGCATGGCGCGCCGCGCCGGGCTGGTCGCCCCGCCAGTCCAGGCAGCCCCCGTCCGCCATGCCCAGCCGATCGCGGCACCAGCCGAGCAGCGCGCCATGGCTGGCCCCTTCCTGCGCCCAGTCGTCGGGCAAATGCAGGATATGCTGCAACGCTTCGTTCCAGGCGGCGACCCGGCCGTGGGCATCGAACAGGCACACCCCCTCGGACAGATTGTCGAGCGTCGATTGCAGCACCAGATTGCGTTCGGCCAGTTCCAGCGCGCGGTTGCGGGCGTCTTCCGCCTTCACTTCCGTAATGTCGGTATAGATGCCGACGATCCCGCCCTCGCTGGTGCGCAATTCGTTGATCTGGACCCAGCGGTCGTCGGCCAGCGCCTGGACATGACCGCCATCAGCGACGCTGTGACGCGCCAGCCGGTCCGACACCCAGCGATCCGGGGCGACCACCGATCCGGGCGGGCGGTGATGCGCCGCGGCCAGCCGCGCGACATCCTCGAACGACATGCCTTCATGCAGTTGGTCGGCGATTTCGGGCCAGAAGCCCAGATAGGCGTCGTTGAACAGGACCAGCCGGTCCTCCGCATCGAACAGCACGAAGCCTTCGTTGATCGAATCGATCGCGTCGCGCAGGCGCAACTGCGCCGCGTCGGCGCTCGCATGGGCATGGGCCAGGTCGGCATTGGCGGTGGCCAGCCGTCCCAGCGCATCTTCCAGCTCGGTCGTCCGTTCGCGCACCATCGCTTCCAGCGTGATGGCGGTTTCGAACATCGAAAAGGCGTTGCCGGCCATGTCGCTGGACCGTTCCACCCGATCGATCAGCGCGGCATTGATCTTGCGCAACTTGCGGTTGTCTTCGCGTAGTTGAGCAAGGTCCGCGTCGGTCGAGGGAAGGGTCGTTTCCGTCATCGCCCGATCGCCAGCCCGCTGAACGTCTGGTTGACGTGCAGCGCATGATATTGCTCGCCATAGGTGTTGAAACCGATCACGCGATGGCGGCCATAGAGTTCGGACACGGCGCGGCCGATCTGCCGCTGTTCCGCGTCGATGCGGTTGAGCACGCAATCGAAGGCGATGATGCGGTCGACCTGTCCGACATGGGCACCGATATCGGCGAACATCGTTTCCATCCCCGCGATCCGGTCGATCGGCTCGCCCACGGTCAGCACGATCCCTTCGTCGATCGCGCAGTAGAAGGTCAGGCTGCCGTCCGGGTTGGCGCTCTGGATCGATCGGACATGATAGTCGCCGCCCGCGCGCACCATCGGCGGATGTGCGGCGTAGAAGGCCAGGCCCAGCGCTTCGCCGGCATGGCCCGCCAGCCGCAGATATTCCTGCGCGGCCGGCTCTGCGTTGATCTCGGTCACGATCCGGTCCTGCGGGATCGCGCCGGTCACGACCATCTTCGCCGCGCCGGGCCTGTAATGCTGCGCTTTGAAGACGTGGATCGGGCGCGGGGTGGACAGGATCGCGATCACCGCGGCCCGCTTGTGAAAACGGCCGCCCTCGAAGATCGCGGTTTCGCGGAACGCCAGGCCGTCGCCTGACGATCCGCCGATCAGCGGGATGTCGCCTAGCGCATCCTGAATCGTCATCGTCAGCAATTCTTCGCGGTGGGACAGGCCATCGACCAGGAACAGCGCGACATGATTGACCGCCTCGCCCAGCCGCCGGCTGTCCCGGTCGGCAACCGCAGCCAGCGACCGGATCGCCTCGCGCGCGGCAACAGGATCGAACGCATCGATATCGTCGAAAATATGGGATGTCAGGTGGAAAGCGTCGGCCGGAAAGCCGATCACGCTCAGGCTGTCCTCGTCATAGCCCGCCTCGGTCAGTTCGCCCGAACTGGTGCAACCGATCGCGACGACATGTTCGCTATGCCGGTTGACCGCGCGCGCCAGTGCATCGCGATCGAAGCGGTGCGAGCAGAAAAGCAGCATCCCGGCCAGCGGCGCATCGCCCAATTGCCGTGCGACGTCCGCCATCGCCTTCGCCGGATCGGGCGAATGGCTCGATGCGAAACCGATTTCCGACGCTAGCATGGTCATGTTCCTATCCCCCATGGCCTCCCCCTTTTCCGGGGGTTATGCACCGCGTCGCGTCCCAATGTCACGCTCGTCCTATCCCGTGACCGCATCACCCCTGGGCGGATCGCCCGCCGCTTCCAGCAGCGCATTTTCCGCGTCGTCGAATATGCGCGACCGGACGATGAAGCGGACGCCTTCGGGGCTTTCCAGCGACATGCCCGCGCCGCGTCCCGGCACGACGTCGATCGTCACTTGGGTATGGCGCCAATAGTCGAACTGCGCCGCGCCGATCCACACCGCTATGTCGTCCGCGACATGGCCCAGCAGCACGTCCTGCCCGCCGACCTTGAACTCGCCGCGCGGGAAGCACATCGGCGCGGACCCATCGCAGCAGCCACCCGATTGGTGGAACATCAGTGGCCCGTGCTTTTGCGTCAGGCTGTGCATCAGCGCCTGCGCCGCCGGCGTCGCCAATATGCGTGGGGGCAGCCCGGTCATGATCATGCTCCTGAAAAACGACGATGCGGCGGGCATCGGGGAAAGGATGCCCGCCGCCGTCAAAGGCCTTATGGAGAGGAATCCGCCTTCGACGAACCGTCAACGGCTTTAGAAGAAGCCAAGCGCCTTGGGGCTGTAGCTCACCAGCAGATTCTTGGTCTGCTGATAATGGTCCAGCATCATCTTGTGGTTTTCGCGCCCGATGCCCGACTGCTTGTAGCCGCCGAACGCCGCATGGGCGGGATAGGCATGATAGCAGTTGGTCCAGACCCGGCCGGCCTGGATGCCCCGGCCCATGCGATAGGCGCGGCTGCCGTCGCGGGTCCATACGCCCGCGCCCAGGCCGTACAACGTGTCATTGGCGATGGCGAGCGCGTCGGCTTCATCCTTGAAGGTGGTGACGGCCAGCACCGGGCCGAAAATCTCCTCCTGAAAGATGCGCATCTTGTTGTGGCCCTTGAGAACGGTGGGCGTGACATAATAGCCGTCGGCCAGTTCGCCATCCAGATGCGCACGCGCGCCGCCGGTCAGCAGTTCCGCGCCTTCGTTCAGGCCGATCTCGATATAGGAGAGGATCTTCTCCAGCTGGTCGTTCGACGCCTGCGCACCGATCATGGTCGACGGATCGAGCGGGCTGCCCTGCTTGATCGCCTTCACCCGCGCGATGGCGCGTTCGATGAACTTCTCGTAGATCGATTCCTGGATCAGCGCGCGGCTGGGGCAGGTGCAGACTTCGCCCTGGTTCAGCGCGAACATCGCGAACCCTTCCAGGCATTTGTCGAAATAATCGTCGTCGGCGTCCATCACATCGGCGAAGAAGATGTTGGGCGACTTGCCGCCCAGTTCCAGCGTGACGGGAATCAGGTTTTCCGACGCATATTGCATGATCAGCCGACCGGTCGTGGTTTCGCCGGTGAAGGCGATCTTGCTGATCCGCTTGTTCGATGCGAGGGGCTTGCCCGCTTCCACGCCGAAGCCGTTGACGACGTTCAGCACGCCGGCCGGCAGCAGATCGCCGATCACGTCCAGAAGCACCAGGATCGACATGGGCGTCTGTTCGGCAGGCTTGAGCACGATGCAGTTACCCGCGGCCAGCGCCGGGGCCAGCTTCCACACCGCCATCAGGATCGGGAAGTTCCACGGGATGATCTGGCCGACCACACCCAGCGGTTCGTGGAAATGATAGGCGATCGTGTCATGGTCGATCTCGCTGATCGACCCTTCCTGCGCGCGGACGCAACCCGCAAAATAGCGGAAATGATCAATAGCGAGGGGTATGTCGGCATGGGTCGTCTCGCGGATCGGCTTACCGTTGTCGATCGTCTCCGCCATCGCGATGAGGTCCAGATTGGCCTCCATCCGATCGGCGATCTTCAGCAGGACGTTCGACCGCTCGGTGGAGGACGTCTTGCCCCAGGCGTCCTTCGCCTTGTGCGCGGCGTCCAGCGCCAGCTCGATATCGCCGGCAGTGCCGCGCGCGATTTTGCCGACAACCTGGCCCGTCACGGGCGAGATATTGTCGAAATAGCCGCCCTGCACCGGCGCGACCCACGCGCCGCCGATATAATTGTCATATTGGTCGCGGATCAGCGTCTTTCCCGCGAAACGCTCCATCGCCTGCTGCAGCATGTGTCTACTCCCGATTGCTATGCGTAAAAATTGAAAAGGTGCGCAGCCCTTACTTCACCTTGGCCAGCGCCGCGGTCATGCGCTTGGCGGCGAAGGGCGGCAGCTTTACGGCCTTGGCGGCGGCGATATCGGCCGGCGTCACCTTGCCCACCTGCACCAGGGCCACCATGCCCATCGAATAATGCGGCATGCACTTGATGCCGTAGAGGCCGGACTTGCCGACGGTCAGCACCGCTTCCTTGTTCATGCCCCCCTTCATCGCCGTCGCGCCGGCGGGCAGCATGTTGGCCATCGTTTCGGCATTATGGCTGGCGTCGGTCGGCTTGAAACGGATCGTGTCGCCGGGCGCGGCCTTCACATAGCTTGGCTCGAACACCATCGATCCATCGGCGCCCTGATTCTTCATCTGGACGACAATCTCCTTCGCCGCGGCGGGCAGCGAAAAGGCCAGGACGGCGGCGGTCAGCAAACAGGCCGGGATGCGCAGGTCAGTCAAATCACTCTCCATGGAATCGGACGGCTTTCTCTGCCGGATTGCATGGAGAGTGCGGCCACAGGGGCTGCGCGCACAATTGACCTTTGGTCCTATGGCACGATGCCGCCGTTCGGTTCGACGCGGGACAGCGGCTTTTGCAGGTCGCTCCACCCGTCCGTTCCCTCGGCCAGCCACCAGACATTGGTGTAGCCCGCCGCGCGCAACCGCTTGGCCGCATTCCATCCCATCCAGCAATCGGCGCGGCAGAAGAGGATCAGCATGGTATCGCGGCGCCCCTTTGTCAGGCGCGCGACTCCATGGGTGAACCAGGTATCGATCCCCGGACCCAGTGCGCCGCGCCCAGCCGCGGGAAACCAGTGCGCGCCGGGAATGGACTCGTGCGGCGCGGCCAGTCGCCAGCGCCCGTCGGACTCGCGATGCCCGCCCTCGGCCGGTAGTACGTCGATGAACAGGGCGTCGCGCCCCGGCGCCAGCTGCGCGGCGGCGGCCGGGGCGATCCGGCCGACGCCGGCCGGCGCCTGCCGCACCGGTGAGCGATAATGGGCGATGCGATAGCCGGCCGGGTCGAACAGCGGTTCCTGCGCGATTCCCTGAGACGCGATCAGCAGGGCAGGGATGAGGAAGCGGCGCATGATCGTCTCCGGGGTGACCCAAGGGCCAATGGTAACCGACGCGGGAGGAGAATAGACCCCGACTAAAGGGAGAAGGATGTTGCAAAGGCAGGCAAGCCTTTGGGTCGCGCTCGCCCTGGTGCTGGCCGCGGCCGACGCCAGGGCGACAGCACCCGCCGATCCGCTGGGGTCGCCGATGTGGGCCGCCCATGCCCGCACCCTGTTCGGCGACGATCCGGTCCGCTTCGACCCGCGCGTCAAGGTCGACTTCCCGATGATCGCGGAAAATCAGCGCGCCTTCCCGGTGGCGATCGACGCGCGCGCCATCCCCGGCGTCATTCGCATCGTCATCCTGGTCGATCTCAATCCTATCCCCATCGCCATCGACTATCGCCCGCTTCATGCCGCCCCTTATGTCGCGACCCGCATCAAACTGGACCAGCGCACCCCGGTACGCGGCGCGGTGCAGCTGGCCAGCGGGGCATGGCTGGTGTCGGGCGGATGGATCGACGCGGCTGGCGGCGGCTGCTCCGCCCCGCCGGTCAGCCGGGTCAAGGGCGACTGGGCCGAGCATCTGGGCGAGATACGCGGCGAAGCCTGGCCTTTGCCGGGCGGCTTGGCCCGCGTGCGCCTCAATTTCCGCCATCCGATGGACACCGGCCTGGTCGATAATATCGCCACCTATCATCTCGAAGCGCTGAGCGTGAAGGACAGCGGCGGCCGGACGCTGGGCGAGATGGATATCTGGGCGGCGGTGGCCGAAGATCCTGCGATCACGCTGATGGTCGAGGATGGGGCAGGGGAGGGGCTGGCCGTAGAAGCGCGGGACAGCAACGGGCGCGACTATCGCGCGACGCTGCCCATGGCGCGCCAGTCTCCGATGCCAGGCGGCCGATGATCCTGTCGCGGCGGTCCCTGCTAGGCGGCGTCGCGGCGCTGGCGGCCAGTCCGGCGCGCGCGGCCGACTATGCCATCACCCCCGAACCGATCGGGCAGGGCGTCTGGCTGGTACGCGGCGCGGACGAACCGATCGAGGCGGGCAATGGCGGGGCGATCGCCAATATCGCGATCATCGCCACGCCGGCGGGGACGGTGCTGTGGGATTGCGGTCCTTCCGTCCGCTACGCCCGCGCGCTGCGGCGGGTGGCCGAGCAACTGACGGGCAAGCCGGTCGTGCGGGTCTATGTCAGCCATCTCCATCCCGATCATGGCCTGGGCCTGGCCGCCTTCGATCCGGCGATCGTCGCGGCGTTGCCCGGCACGATCGATGCCCTTCGGGCGCAGGGGCAGGGCTATGCCGATGGCATGTACCGCCTGCTGGGCGACTGGATGCGCGGCACCGACCTGCTGTTGCCGGGCAGGGCGATCACGGCGTCGGAGGAGGATTTCGGCGGTCGGACGCTGCGCCTGCTCGCCCTGTCCGGCCATAGCGCGGCGGACCTGGCCCTGCTCGACCCGCAGACCGGCCTGCTGCTGGGCGGGGACCTGGTCTTCCACGACCGCGCGCCCAGCACGCCGACGGCCGATCTGGTGCCATGGCGCGCCAGCCTCGATCGGCTGAAAGCGATGCCCCATGGCGGCGTCGTGCCGGGGCATGGTCCCTTCGATCCGGGCGGCACGGCGGCGATCGACCAGACGCGCGGCTGGATCGACTGGCTGGAAGCGGCGCTGACCCAGGCAGTGCGGGACGGGCTGGACATGGTCGAGGCGGGCGAGATCGCGATTCCCGCCCGTTTCGCGACCATGGCCGCCGCCCGCTACGAACTGCAACGCAGCGTGTCGCACCTCTATCCGGGGCTGGAGGCGAAGCTGCTGCCGCGGGTGGATGTGCCGTGAATGCGACAGCGAGTTGGACAGTTGTTTTAGATGCGTGAAATTCAAGTCGTTGTTAAATAACGATTTTTAGGAAACCACGCGCCGGATCTGAACGCATGATTTCCTATTTTTCTTTATAAACAGTCGCTTACGATAATCTAAAAAACAACGTAAAGCGGGCATTTCGGGCGCAAGGGTCAGTCGACGCCCTGGATGATGAAGGTCTGATAGTCGCCGCTCGCGAGCCGGAGCTTCAGCGCTTCCTGATAGGCGGGGCTGTCATACCAGGCCTCGGCCTCCGCGAAGGTCGGGAAGGCGATGATGACGGCGCTTTCGGTCGCCGGCCCATCGGTAGCGCGGGTCTTGCCATAGACGGCGAGCGGCGTGATCGCATGGCCCGCCATGGATTTGCCGGCCAGGTCGCCATAGGTGGCGAAGGTTTCGGGGTCGGAAATGCTGTTGCGGACGGCGACGAAATAGGCGGTCATGCTCTTTCTCTCCTGTAATTTAACTTTCAGAATAGCGCCTTCACGCCGACTTGCCAGCGGCGCGGCGCGCCCGGCCCATAGGCGCGGGGATTTGATGCGCCGGGCGCTTCCTCCAGTGCGATCTCGTCCACCTCACTAAACGTGCCGAAGGTCGCATAGCGGCGGCCGAGCGCATTGTTGAGCGTGCCGAACAGGCTGACGCCCTTCATCAACGTGACGCTCGCGCGCAGGTTGACGAGCGCATAGCCGCCCAGCCTGGCCTCGTCATTGCCCTCGTCGCCGACGAGATACTGGCCGGACCGCGCGATCACGTCGCCGCCGACGGACCAGCCGGTCCCCGCATAATCGAGGTTCAGCGTGGCGCTGTGCCGGGGGATGCCGGGCAGCCGGTCGCCGCGCGCGACCGCGATCAGCCCTTCCGCGTCCGCCGACGGATTGGCCGGGCTGGAGAGGCTGAGCGGCGCGCGATAGGTCGCGTCGGTGAAGGCGTAGCTGAGGCCCGCGTGCAAGCCGCCCCGGCTGGCGCGCACCGTCGCTTCGACGCCCTGCCGCCTTGTACTGCCGATATTGCGGAAATAGGCGCGGCCGCGAATCTCGGACGCGACATATTGGATGTCGTTGCGATTGTCGGTGCGCCAGGCCGACAACAGCCAGTCGATCGTGAAGCCGCCCGCCTGGGCATGGCCCTTCGCGCCCGCCTCCCAGCTTTTGGCGACGACCTGTTTCAACGGCGGGTCGGCGACGAAGAAATTGGTCAGGCTGCACGGCGCATTTTCGTCGGCGCAGGACAGTTCGGCCGGGGTCGGCACGCGGTTGCTTTCCGCATAGCCCCCGCGCAGCGTTAGCCCGTCGGAAACGACATAGTCGAACTCGATGCCGGGGTTCAGGCGCTGGAAGCGGTGGCGGCCGTTCAGCGCGGTGCCGATCTGGTCCAGCATCACGATGCGGGCATGATTGTAGCGCAGCCCGATCTCGGCCGACAGGCGCGACGTGATCGGCAAGCGATCCTGCACGAACACGCCCCAATAGTCGGTATGGGCGATCAGGCCGACCGGCGCGATCGCGCCGTCCGGCTGCACGATGGTCGATCCCAGCCCCTCGACGCTGCGATCGTCGGTTAGCGCGCCCAGTTCGGTCGAGGTGTCGAAGCGCGTGCGGCTGGTGTCGTAGCTGAAGCCAAGCGCAAAGACATTCTCGCCCGTACCGATCGCGCGCTTGTCGATCAACTGCGCCAGCGCGCCCATCGCCCGCGTCGCCGTGCGCCCGCGGTTGAGCACGCCATAGCCCTCGCCGCCCAGCGTATCGACGATGGCATTGCCGTCTGCGTCGGTCAGGACGGCCTGTTCCTCTTCCTCGTCATCGTCCCCAACGGTCTCCAGGCAGACCAGTCCTGCCTCATCCTCTTCCTCGCATCCCTCGATGTCGGCCGCATCGCCATTGACCGAGCGCAGCGTCAGTTTCTGGGCATAGAGCGTGGCTTCGATCCGGGTGGTGTCGGACAGCGCGACCCAGGGGTGCAGGCTGACCCGGCCATAGCGGCTGCGGCTGTTATCGGGCCAGGTGAAGACCGCGCTGCGATCCGCCGCCAGCAACTCCACCGGCGACACGCCATTGCCGGTCAGGTCGGTGTTCGCGCCTACGACTTTCAGGTGCAGGCCGCCGGTCGCCGTGTCGAAACCGACATCGGCATAGCCATTATAGAGGGTGGAGGGCGAATAATCGCGCCAGCCATCGTCGCGCGTATATTGGAAAGCGCCGAACGCGCTCCAGTCGCCCCCCGCGACCTCCCGTGCCATGCCGCCCGCGATGCTCGCCTCGGTCGTGCCGAACCGGCCGTGCGAGAGGCTTGCCTCCAGCCCCGGATCGCTCAGCCCGGTCTTCGTGTCGATCACCAGCGCGCCGCCCAGCGCATTGAGGCCATAGACCGCGCTCTTGTCGAGCAGGCTGACGCCCCGGACTGCGGCTTCGGGCAGCAGGTCGAACTGCACCGTGTCGCCGAAGGGCTGGTTGAAACGCGCGCCGTCCAGATAGACGGCGATGCCCTGCGCTTGCCCCTGGAGCGGCGAGGCGACGAAGCCGCGATAGACGAGATTGGGCTGCCACGGGTTGTTCTGCGCATCCTGCAGCGTGACGCCGGCGAAATTGCGGGTCAGCGCGCCCAGGAAATCGGGACTGCCGGTCCGGCCGATATCGGCGGCACTCAGCGTCAGCGCATCGTCCAGATCGATCGCGCCGCCGGGCGCGGTGACGATGATCGGCTGCCGTACGGTGTCCCCGGCATCGGGGGCCTGCGCGAACGCCGACCCGCCGATCAACGCGCTACCCGCCAATAGAGCCGCCATCACCTTCATGCCTATCCTCCCGTCTTTTATGGACGGGACGCTAGGGGTGGAGGCGAGGCGGCTCCATTATACCTTGGGTCGGGTCGCCCTCATGCCGCCTGCGCTTTCAACAGCTTGTCGATCGTCAGCGGATAATCGCGCAGCCGGATGCCGGTGGCGTTATAGATCGCATTGGCCACCGCCGCACCTGCGCCGCATATGCCCAGCTCGCCCACGCCCTTGGCCTTCATCGGCGAGCTTTTGTCGTCCAGCTCGTCGACGAACAGCACATCCTGCTGAGGAATGTCGGCATGCACCGGCACCACATATTCGGCCATGTCATGATTGACGAAGAAGCCGAAGCGCGTGTCGACCTCCAGCGATTCCATCAACGCCGCGCCCACGCCCATGGTCATTGCGCCGATCACCTGGCTGCGCGCCGATTTGGGGTTGAGGATGCGCCCGGCCGCAAAAGCCCCGCCCATGCGGCGGACGCGGACTTCGGCGGTGTCGATATCGACGCCCACTTCGCAGAAATGCGCGCCGAAGGTCGCCTGGGCATAGCGTTTGTCGAGATCGCCATACTCCATGCTGTCTTCGGCCCAGATGCCTTCGCGCCCGGCCAGCGCGGCGAGCGTCTGGGACTTATTGTTCAGCTTGACCAGCCCATCCTCGAACTGCGCCTGATCGACGGGATAGCCCGCCTTTTCCGCCAGTTTCGCGCGCAGCGCCATCGCCGCGGCATAGACGCCCGCGGTCGAGCTGTTCGCGCCCCATTGCCCGCCCGACCCGGCCGATTCGGGGAAACGGCTGTCGCCCAGCCGCACGATCACCTGATCCAGTGGAACGCCCAGCATTTCGGCCGCGGTCTGGCCGATGATCGTGTAGCTGCCGGTGCCGATGTCGGTCATGTCGGTTTCGACGATGACCTTGCCCTGCGCGTCCACGCCGATCCGCGCGCCCGACTTGCCGACCAGATTGTTGCGGAAGGCGGATGCCATGCCCATGCCCACCAGCCAGCGGCCGTCGCGCACTTGCCCTGGCTTGGCCTTGCGCTTGTCCCAGCCGAAGCGATCGGCCCCGGCGCGCAGGCATTCCACCAGCTTGCGGCTGGAATAGGGGCGCTGCGGCCCGGCTTCGGGATCATATTGCACGTCGTTGCGGATGCGCAGTTCGACCGGATCGACGCCGCAGGCTTCGGCCAGTTCGTCCATCGCCACTTCCAGCGCCAGCAGGCCGACGGCCTCGCCCGGCGCGCGCATCGCATTGCCTTCGGGCAGGTTCAGTGTCACCAATCGGTGCGCCGTCATCCGGTTGGCCCCGCGATAGAGCAGCCGCGTCTGCTGCGCCGCCGTTTCCGGGCTGCCGCCGGGCAGATCGCCGGACCAGACTTCATGGCCGATCGCGTCGATCACCCCGTCCTTGTCCGCGCCGATGCGGATGCGCTGGATCGTCGCCGGGCGGTGGGTGGTGTTATTGGGAATCTGGTGCCGGGCGATGGCGACCTTGACCGGCCGCCCCACCTGCTTCGCGCCCAGCGCCGCCAGCACCGCGTCCGCGCGCAGGAACAGCTTCGACCCGAAACCGCCACCGATATAGGGCGATACCAGCCGCACATTCTCCTTGGGGATGCCCAGCGTCTTGGCGACTTCCCCCACGCCCCAGGCGATCATCTGGTTCGACGTCCACAAAGTCAGCTTGTCGCCATTCCAGGCAGCGGTCGTGGCGTGCGGCTCCATCATCGCATGGCTCTGGTCCGGCGTGGTGTAGCGCTGATCGACTTTTACCGCCGCCTTGGCGAAACCGCCATCGAAATCGCCCACCTTGGTGTCGGCCGGCGAGCCCCCACTGTCGGGCGGCATCACGCCTCTGATGCTCTCCGCCGCCAGGTCATATTTGCCGTCCTGCGGCGTATAGTCGATCCGCACCAGCTTGGCGGCATCACGCGCATTTTCGAACGTGTCGGCGATGACCAGCGCCACAGCCTGCTCATAATGGTCCACCTGCGGCCCGCCCAGCAGCGGCGCGGTGTTCATGGCGCCCTTGCCCAGCTTGCCGGCATTGGCGTGGGTGACGATGCCCAGCACGCCCGGTGCAGCCTCCGCCGCACGCAGGTCCATCGCCGCGATCCGCCCCTTGGCGATGGCGGACCCGACGATCCAGCCATAGACGGCGTTGGGCGCGGCGTCGTGCCGTTCATAGGCATAGGGCGCGCTGCCCGTCACCTTGGCCGCGCCGTCGATGCGGTCGTGCGGAATGCCGATCACCCGGCCCTTGTCGATCGGGTTGATGCCCGCTGGCGTATCGAACTTCATGCCCGTGCCTCCCGCTGGCGATAGAGGGACGCGAGCGTCCGTTCGACCAGTGTCTTCTTGAAGTCGTTATGATGGGTGGTGCGCGCGCCGGCGAGGGCGGCTTCGGCTACGGCCTTTGCACCGCTCTTGGCTGCGGCGTCGGCCTCTTGCGTGCGCCACGGTTTCGCGCCGATCCCGCCGAAGGCGAAGCGCGCCGTCCCGTCCTTGCCGAAGATCGCCGCCACCGACACCAAAGCGAAGGCGTAGGAGGCGCGGTCGCGGACCTTGCGATAGACATGGGTGCCGCCGATCGGCTTGGGCAGGGTGACCGAGGTGATGATCTCGCCGGGCTTGAGCGCGCTTTCCCTGTGCGGCGTGTCGCCGGGCAGCAGGTGGAAGTCCGCGATCGGGATCGCCCGCGCCGCGCCGTCCGCGCCCATCGTATCGACCTGCGCGTCCAGCAGCCGCATCGCCACCGCCATGTCGCTGGGATGCTGGGCGATGCAGGCGTCGCTGACGCCCAATATCGCCAGGCCGCGGCTCATCCCCTGTAGCGCGCCGCAGCCGCTGCCCGGCTGGCGTTTGTTGCAGGGCATGCGGGTGTCGTAGAAATAGGGGCAGCGGGTGCGTTGCAGCAGGTTGCCGCCGGTCGTCGCCTTGTTGCGCAACTGGCCCGATGCGCCGGCCAGCAGTGCGCGGCTGAGCACCGCATAATCGCGGCGCACGCTCTTGTCGGCGGCCAGATCGGTATTGCGAACAAGCGCCCCGATGCGCAGCCCGCCGGCATCGGTCTTTTCGATCCGGTCCAGACCCAGATGATTGACGTCGATCAGATGGGTCGGCGTCTCGATCTGCAACTTCATGAGGTCGAGCAGGTTGGTGCCGCCGGCGATGAAGCGCGCGCCCTGCACCGACGCTGCTGCTTTCGCTGCGGCCTGCACGCTGGTCGCGCGCTCATAGGTGAAGGTCTTCATGCCACTTTCTCCCCGGCCACATCCCGCATCGCGGCGATGATATTGGGATAGGCGGCGCAGCGGCAGATATTGCCGCTCATCCGCTCGCGCAGTTCCGCGTCGCTCAGCGACACATCGTCCAGCTCCGCCGTCGCATGGCTGGGGATGCCCGCCTTGATCTCGTCCAGCACCGCCACCGCCGAACAAATCTGCCCCGGCGTGCAATAGCCGCACTGATAACCGTCATGGACGATGAAGGCCTTTTGCATCGGATGCAGCTTGTCGGGCGTGCCCAGCCCCTCGATCGTCGTGACGCTCTCGCCATCATGCATCACCGCCAGCGTCAGGCAACTGTTGATGCGGCGACCCTCTACGATCACGGTGCAGGCGCCGCACTGGCCATGGTCGCACCCTTTCTTGGTGCCGGTCAGGTGCAGATGCTCGCGCAACGTATCGAGCAGGCTGGTGCGCGGGTCGAGCTGCAGATGCACTTCGCGCCCGTTGACGGTCAATTCGACGGGCATCATCGCGCTTCCTCCGTTGCGCCTGGGTGTCGCGACAGCGGCGGCTTGCGCCTGCGCCGCTACGGGGCTGGCTGCGGCGAGCGCCGCGCTGCCTTGCAACAGGCCGCGGCGCGTCAAATGATCGGACGACATGGCTGGTCTCTCCTGTTGGTTGCTGGTCACTACGAAGGGCGAGGGCAAATGATCCCGCCGCGGCAAGAAACTTGTCACGACAGCCTAGCAGAAGCACGGCGCGCGCCAAGCCACCCTTTCGCACGCGGCCAAGAGGTGATTCGCGCCGCAGATGATGCACCGACCCGACAGAGACATATTCCGTATCCATCTAACATACGGGGAAACATGGGTTTTTGTGCCTGGGAAGGAGAATTTCATTTTTGTGCAATTCTCCCCTTGCCCCTTTAGACAAGCGCTGCTAGTTCCCCGCCACCCGCCGAGAGGGACACATCCTCCGGCCGCCCGAGCGGGCGTAGCTCAGTGGTAGAGCACAACCTTGCCAAGGTTGGGGTCGAGGGTTCGAATCCCTTCGCCCGCTCCAGAAATCAACGATAAATCAATGGTTTCTGGGGCGATTGCTGAGGCGGTCACAAGACGTGAGATTTGCCGGAACCACGGCGGAACCACCCGGCAGAAAACTCAATCTATTCCGCGCTAGCCGAAATAAAGCGCTGTAAGCCCTCGCCGCCGTCCATATCCTCTATGCCTTCCGGTTCACCGCGCGGCCCCATTGGGATCGATGTACCGATCCATTCGGCATCGGTGCCGCCAAGGGCGCGGTATGATTCGCGGGCGTTGAGCATGACAGCGTGGCGGAGCGAACGATCGGTGAAGGTCACTGATCGGCGCGTGGCTTCCGGGCCATCGATTTTCGGCGGCCAGACGGTCAGGCCGTTTTTCGGAGTGCGCACCAGCGCGCAGCTGTGCAGTGCCAACCCGTTCGCCTCACAATCGAAATACGCGATGACCGTGCTGCCTCCTCTATTCGGCTTCGGCATCCGCACTCGGTTCAAACCAGTGATTGTTACGTCATTCATGTCCGTCACTCCTCAGATATAAAGGAAGCCCTCGGGCCGCTGGTTTTCATAAGGGGATGGCCCGCTTTCGTTCGTCAGGATGCGGCCAATTGCCATCGCGGCGGCCACGGCACCGTCGATCCGACCGCGCGCGCGTTCCTTCGTGAACTTCTCATTCTCGGCCGGGTCTTTATCCGCGACGACATTGCCAAAGCACGTGCGCAAAAGCGGATTGCCGCCGTGGCGGAAGTGTCCGGCGAGGATGGCTCGCTTCATCTCCTTCACCGGCGCTGCCATGCTCGCAAAGCCCTGGCCGAACTGATTGATGGTAAAGCCCTCATCCTGGAGAGCCGTATTCACCGCCGTCGAGTTCCAACGGTCGATTGCCACTTCCTGCACCGCATAGCGTTCGCCCAGCGAAACGACATAATCTACGATAGCACTATGATCGACCACGTTGCCGGGTGTGACGGTCAGCAGCCCGGCCTCCTTCCAGCCGAGATAATCGGCGCGGTCCTTGTCGCCTTTCTTGGTCAGCCCGGCCTCGGGCAAAAAGAACATTGGCACCACGTCATAGCGCCGACCGTCGCCGGCATCGTCCGCTGAGAAGACGGCAACCACCGCCGTCAAATCTTAGACGCTGGAAAGGTCCACGCCCACCCAGCACGGCCGGCCGATCAAGTCGTCCACGGGCGTCATTTCTTCGGCAGCATCATAGATTTCGAGCGCCAACCAGGGATTATGCGCGACCTTCACCCGCATCGGTGCCCCGGCGATCTCGACATCCTCATGGCTCCAGTCGAACTGGTAGGCCTCGCCTGGCCTGAACATCAGCGGGATGAAGGCGGTGACGCCATCGCCAGCATCCTTGCGCCGCTCGATCTTCCAGCGCGTCGCATAGCGCCGCACCGCATCGTAAGAACCCTCAAAGCCTTCTCGCACCAGCAGGTCATGGATCCGCGTCATCCGCAGCCGGTCACGCCTGCCGCGCAGCTCGTTCTCTTCCAGCAGCGTGTTCAGGCGATCCTGAAACGGGCCGATCTTGGGCAGCGGCTGTACCGACCGACGATAGTCGAACGCTCCTTCCGGAGCCCGGATCGCCTTGCGGATCACCTTCCGCGAAACATGCAAATCTCGCGCAATCGCCTTGATCGCCTTGCCGCCGGCATACTCTCGCCGGATCCGAACAACTGTCTCCACTACCAACATCCCGATCTCGCCACCTGGAAAACCAGGTAACTGCCTAAACCATCGAAATGAGGGGGTCCTCTTGGACGCCGATCACCCCGCTAAGGGGATCCTTTTGCACGCCGATCCTCAGGCGACGAGGTTCGTAAGTGAATCGGGCCCACGGCTATTGGAGAGAACGCACGGTATTCCTTACAATGATAATGCTTTCGCGAGATTGGTGCCGAGTTGGCCTGCGCCGGTGATTCCAACAGTCATTTTTCCCGATCGTAAGAGTGTCAATATTGTCGCTATCGCAGGGCGACACCTCCTCGGATGCGGTTTTCCGGCCGCAACGCAAGGAGGCTAATAGGTCATTTGCACTCGACCCATCCGAGTCTTGCAGCGTCCCCCTTGAGGGCAGCGCAGGCCGCCGACCATGCGTCGTCTCCTGGGTGGAATGCCGACCAAAGATAGGCCCAAGTCAGACGCTGAACGACGTTCAGCCGGTTGGGGTCTTCGTCCGTGGTCTCCGCCGCATCATAGCCTGCGACGCCACCCAACCCGTGTTCAGCACCTGCTACGGTAAGCAGGCATTTGGGAGCCGGACTCAGGTGGTAGGAATCGGACCGCCAGTCCGCGCGGTCCGAGAACATGGGGTTCACGTCGTTCTCGCCCGCAACGACGAGTGCCGGCGTCGTCATCTTGTCGAACGTATTCTTCTTCAAATCCGGATAGCGTTCACCTGCCTGCCCGTTAAGGTCAGCGCCTTTGCCTGGGCCGGCAAGGATGACCCCGAACTTGATCCGATCGTCTCGAAGGTCAGCAACGGCTTCGCCATCGACATCGTGGAGTTGCATGCCGAGCAGCATGCTCGCCGTATGCCCCCCCATGGAATAGCCTGCGATCGCTACGCGATGTTTATCGAGCCTCCCGCTGAGGCCAGGCACCAGCGTCTCAATTATATCAAGCTGGTCAAGAATGCGCTTCATATCCTCGACGCGTGATCGCCAGAACAGAGGTGCTTCTGAACTCTGGGGACTCAACATCGACGAGCTGAGATGCGTAGGCTGTATGACCACGAAGCCATGGGACCCCCAGAACTCTGCCAAGGGGAGACAGCCTCTGGAAGAGGACAAGTAGTTGGATGCGCCATGGCCGTGCGAGAGCAGAATAATCGGAAGGTTTTCGCCTGTCGCAGGGAACGATACCCGCAGCTCCATGTCTACAAACCGCTCGGGGGCAGCGATTGTGACCGGACTGATGGAGACGAACGGCACTTCTTCGCTAACAGGAATCAGGGCGGCATCGCTTATGTGCTTATTCACAAGGTTTCCCTCCAAGTTTGAGATCCAAGGATCGCGTCCCAAGGCATTCGCCTGCAGACCTTTTCAAAGGCGCTCCAATTGGCTAAACACTATTCGGAACACTCCTCCGCTTATACGGAACGATGTTCCGTTTATCAAGGATCATTTTGCTCTTGGACGACATTGAAACTGATGGCTCGCTGACGCCTGCGGATGGTACCAGTCGCCCGTTGCGCGCAGACGCTCAGCGAAACCTCAGTCGTCTGGTGAAATCAGCCAGGGATGTGTTCGCCACTGCCGGTGTAGATGCGCCCATGCGTGAAATTGCTGAGAAGGCCGGCGTTGGCGTCGGCACCATCTACCGCCACTTTCCGCAACGGTCAGACCTGATCGCGGCAGTTTTTCGGCATGAAGTGGATGCCTGCGCTGATGACGCGGTGGCCCTTTTGCAGCAGCATGAACCTGGCGAGGCTTTAGATCGGTGGATGCAGCGCTATGTCGATTTCATCGTAGCCAAGCGGGGTTTAGCCGCCTCGCTTTATGCGGGGGGTCCGGCGTTCGAAGCTTTGCCTGCCTATTTCAACAGCCGCTTCGAGCCTGCTCTGCAATCGCTCCTCGACGCCGCCGCAGCTGCTGGAGAACTGCGTGCGGACGCTCGGCCTCACGATTTGCTCCGAGCGGTCGCAAGCCTTTGCATGCCATCAAGCAACGGGGATCCTATACCTGCGCGACGCTTAGTTGCTCTCCTTGTGGACGGCCTGCGCTACCGCGCATCCGCCGTCGGACTCTCAGGCCAGCAGTATACTGAGAGTTGAGCTAAGCGTAGGCATTCGGTGAAGGCCGCGGATCAGGCGGCTTCGCGTTGATCTTCGGCGGCGCGCCAATTCATGGCAGCAGTTCGTGGAGACGGTTCTGTGGGATGTCGGCGATGCGGCTGAGCACATCGGCAAGCCAGGCCTGCGGATCGATGTCGTTGAGCTTCGCCGTGCCGATGAGGCTCAGCATGAAGGCGGTGCGCTGGCCGCCGCGATCTGAACCAGCGAAGAGCCATGATTTTCTGCCCAGGGCTATGCCTCGAAGCGCCCGTTCCGCCGCGTTGTTCGTCAGGCAGATGCGGCCATCATCGAGGAACGCGGCGAAGGCTGGCCATCCCTTGAGCATGTAATCCATGGCCTCGGCCACATCGCTGTTCTTTGACAGCTTTGACCGGTTGTCGCGCATCCATTCTTCCATATCGGCAACCAGCGGTGCGCTGAGTTCCTGGCGAAGGGCGTGGCGCTCCTGTGCCGGCCTGCCGTTGATGGCACGCTCTATGTCGAAGATCGCGTCGATACGGCGGACCGCTTCTACGGCCAGCTCGAAGAAATAACGGCGCGCGTGGCTCCAGCACAGGGCGCGGGTCAGCGGCGCCGGCAGGCGGTCGCCATGGAACAGGGCATTATAGCCGGCATAGGCATCAGCCTTTACGCCCGCTACATCGTAGGTTGGCGGGTCAGCCGAACCGTAAATGCCAGCTTCGTGCTGGACGCTTTGGAGCAGGCTATCCACGACGGCACCCTGTCCACCGGGGTGGCCTCATCCACCACAGTGATCGCGGCAGCCAATATGGCTCCATCAGATACTCGCAGCGTCGGAGACAGCTATGACTGTGATAACTTGCGACGGCTTGGTGGTCTGACCCATGCTACGATTGACCCCG
>JAZJZH010000027.1:0-111985 GCA_040389985.1 Pseudomonadota bacterium | reverse complement strand
GACGCCGGAAAACGCGGGGACCGCCCCAGCTACACCACGTCCTGGGACACCATCAGGTCTCCCCATTCGAAATCTATGAAAGTCTCTAGGGTGTCCGATGCTAGCTCGCTAATTCTGGCAATCTGCCGTTCTGCCGCGCTCCGGGCTCGGCGATCAGCAACAGTGGTGCGAAGGAGGTCTAATGAGCTCTCGGTCGCGCTCGAAAGGAACTCATTATCCTTAAACCATGCTTTGAAAACGGCTTTTCCAACGACCAGCCCCAACCCAGTTGTCAAAGGTTCCATGCTTTCCTCGTGCTTGCTACCCTTCAACGACTTGCACAATTTTCCCCACATAAGAAGAGGGAGTCCAAGCGGATCAAGGATTAGCAGGGAAAAAAGCAGTAACTGCTCTAAACAAGCAATATGGTCCGTCGCCGGATGATTGCGTTCGCGGGCGCTAGGAGGGAGATTGCTCGGGAAATTGGACGCGTTTCCATAATGCGCGGATGCCCAGCTTCCCAAGTTCCGGCACCAAGAGTTATAAGATCGCACACCGGCAACCAATGGTCGTGTGCAAAAGGCCGGTTTATCTCAAGCGGCCAATTTCGCTTCAATCCGTGTTGCCCAATTTGGTATCAAAACAGGCTGTAGCTGAAGCACGCGGCGACAAGGCAGAATGTCGACCGTGGATAGGCCCGGCTCTGGTCTATCTACAGAAATGTCAACATTGTAGGCCTGTTTTACCTCACTACGAAGGCGCTTAAACGTTGCCAGCGACCTACCTGATCGGGGGTCAATACCGTTCATCCAGGCATAATATGCATCCCGGACGCGTGCCTTTACTCCCACCATTTCTTGAATGCTCATGGCAGTATCCTGAAAAAACAATCGACCAGTCTTGGCCGTCCACATTGCCCGGGCCATCCCCGGTATCCACTGGCTCACGTATCGGACGTTAAGCCGCTTCAACTCCGCCCCGGTCATTCGCAATTCAAACCGAAGGCACTTGGCCACCCAGTTTAAAACCTCTTCGTCCGCCATCATTACCGCAGGGAGAGGGTGCTTCGCAACTTCCGCGCCCTTGTTATAGACAATTAGCGCCCAGCTTGAAGCGCGTTTGCCACGAGCGCAGCCCCACGTGAGGGTATTTCCATCACTAGTGACCGAGCCTCGACCTCTGTGCGAAATTACCGCTGTTTGCGCTGCTGCTCGTAGCCAGAGAGCGACCTCCCCGGCATCGGCCAGCTGGAACATTTCTGTGATATCCACACGCGACAACGATGCTGCAAGTAACTGGTCATCTGTAGGAACCGGGAGATCAGGAAACGCCCTGTGAAAAATAGCATCAACGCTTCTGCGCAAAATATCAAATAAACAATCACTACCGTAAAGGTTGTGACCTTGTAACCACTTAACAAGATTACCCTTAAGCTCGAAGTTGCATCCATCAATGCAACGAACATGAACATTGCTAGAGTGAGAACCTTCAACGCCGAGCCTCTTGAGAACAGCATATTCTTGAATTTCATCTTCTTCTCCGATCACCGTTGAAATGACCCGGCCACCGTATATCGGGCGCGAAAAATCCACCGGGATGGAGCAAGTGATATAGTCAATCACGAGCACCGCCCCGGCACTTTGCCGTTTTGCGCGATGAGCCTAAGTAGCTGAAACCTAACGAGGCATAACCGGGTTGATTTGCTCGCCACCCCGCATAAAAGCGGGAATATCTGATGCCTTCCAAGCTTGTGATGCGGGTTCGATCCCCGCTACCCGCTCCACGCTTTTTCAGCGGCTCGGCGACGGCGGTCCCGAGCTGCCCCTTTCGACCAGCGTGAACAGGAATTCCGGTGCATCGACCGGCCCGTTGGCCAGCGCGTCGATGACGGAGCGGCCCATATCCTCCAGCGGCTGGCGCACGGTGGTCAGCGGCGGCCAGGATGTCAGGCTTGCCGATGTGTCGTCGAACCCGGTCACCGACAGATCCTCCGGCACGCGCAGCCCGATACGATGCGCCAGCGTCAGCACGCCCAGCGCCATGTCGTCATTTGTGGCAAAGACCGCGCTTGGCGCCTGCGGCAACGCCAGCAACGCCTCGCCCGCCTCTATGCCGGACGCGAAATCGAACTGGCCTTGGACGAACAGCGCGTCGTCGACGGCGATGTCCGCGGCCGCCAGCCCGTCGCGAAATCCCTCGACCCGGCGCAGCGCCGCGCGGTGGGTCGGGGGCGGGGTGATGACGCCGATGCGGCGATGGCCAAGCGCGATCAGATGGTCGGCGACCATGCGCCCTGCGGCGCGCTCTGGCGTATGAATGGTGAAACTCGCTGCGACCACCGACCCGGCGATGCGGGCATAGGGCAGCTTCATTTCCGCCAGACGGGCCAGCAGCCCTTCATCGTCCGACAGCGGGGGCACCAGCAGCACGCCGTCGGGGCGCAGCGCCGCCACCAGCCGGTCGAGCACTTCGAACCGTTCCTCACCACCGGGCGAAATCGGCTCCACCACCAGATGATAGCCCAGTTCGCGGCATCGCCAGGCCGCGCCGATCTGGATGCGGCTGACATAGCCGGGCGCGGGATTGTTATAGAGGAAGGCGATCATGAAGGACTTGCCCCCCGCCAGCCGCCGCGCCGACTGGTTGGGCCGATAGTCCAACTGCTTGATCGCCGCGTCCACCCGCGCCTGCAACTCCGGGCTGACATTGGGTGCCTTGTTGACGACGCGCGACACCGTCTTGATCGATACCTGGGCGAGGGCGGCGACATCGTGGATGCTGGTCATGGGTCTTCGCAATGTTAGAGCAGAGGGGGTTGGAGCGGAAGGGGCTGGAGCGGAAAGCGCCGACCATGGCGACAGCCGATACCGATTGGCAAGTCGCCCGTGGCAAGTTTATGATCGGGTGGCGGCACAGGAGCGATGGAAAGACCGATCATGACCAACATCGTCAATCTGCGGCAGGCACGCAAGGCGAAGGCACGCGTGGACAAGGCGCAGGCGGCGCAAGAAAACCGCGCGCGTTTCGGGCGCACCAAGGCGCAACGGCTGGCGGATGCGCAAGAGGAGCAGCGCCGTATTGCCCTGCTGGATGGCGCAAGACGCGAGTGCAGCGACGATTAGGATGCCGCACTATATATCAGATGGTTATTTGCGTGCTATTCGGCCTATTCTGTAAATAAGCCGTTCATGTTCAGGTGAACGAATATTCATATCGTTCATCTTGCCCCCTAACTATAACAATTCGTCGTGATTTGGATTGGCTGGTTGCGTTGAATCGCGCGGTCGGCCGTTGGTCCTTTGCTATGACTGGAAATATTCGCATAAACCGCCCCGCCAGGGCCGCGATTGCCGCTGTTCTGGCTTTGACTGCAACCCCGCTGCTGGCTCAGACCGCTGCGCCGTCGGTCGCTCCGACCGTCGCGCCGGAAACGGTTCCCGCCGCACCCGTGCCGGTGATGTCGGCACCTGCGCCGATGGCTGCGCCATCCGCCACCTCGACGCCCGAATTTACCCCCAGCCAGCCGGTGGTGCAGGCCACCCCGCCGCTGGAGGAACGTATCGCCGCCGCGACGGCCGCTGCGGAAGCGGAACAGGCTGCGGTTCAGGCCGCCAAGCCGCGTCCGGTGCCGGCTCGCTCCGCTGCGTGGACGGCCAATCGCATGGCTGAACCCGTCGCTGCCCGCGCCGCTGCTGTGACCCCGGTCGCCCCCGCGCCGGTCGAGACGGCACCGCCTGTTCAGTCGGCCCCGGCCATTGCGCCGGTGCAGGAGGCCGCTCCGGTCGCCCCGGTTACGCAATCGGCCGCTCGCACCGACCAGGCGATGCTCTGGGCGCTGGGTGGCGGCGCGATGCTGTTGCTGGGTTTGGGTGGCGCCGCGTTGATGCGCCGTCGTCGTCCCGATGAGGCGGTTGCCGGCACGCGCGTCGAGCCGGTGACGACGGTTGAACCCGCGCCCGTTCCCGTAATGCCTGCGCCTGCGATCGCGCCGCGCCCGGCGCTCGCCACGGCCCGGACCGAGGATGCGACGCTGGAGGCGATAGTCGCCGCTGCGCCGAGTGCCGACAATCCGTTCCTTACCCGGACGAAGAGGTTGCGCCGCGCCCAGCATCTGATCGCCCAGCGCGAGGCCTTCTCGGTCGCTGCGCCCACACCGCAGACGATCCATGCGGAGCCGGTTCCCGCCGCAGCCATCGATCGCAGCCAGACCGTCTATCGCTTCGGCAATGATCGCGCGCCGTCGGGCTTCCTGAAGCCGCGCACCCGCTGACAATCGGCGAAAGTTGTAACCGCATGGGACGGAAGGCCGATTGGCTTTCCGTCCCTTTTTCATTCAGCCCATCGGTTGCGCTTTGGCCCCCCGCCTGTTACCGGCGCGCCGGTCATTACCGCGCCCCTTTTACGGAAGAATCGCCCCAGCCATGCCAGCCCCGACACCAGACAAGATCGACCGCATCGTCCTCGCCTTTTCCGGTGGTCTCGATACCAGCGTGATCCTGAAATGGCTGCAGCAGACCTATCAGTGCGAAGTGGTGACCTTCACCGCCGATCTGGGGCAGGGCGAGGAACTGGAGCCGGCCCGCGCCAAGGCGCGCCTGATGGGCGTCAAGGAAGAACATATCTTCATCGACGACCTGCGCGAGGAATTCGTGAAGGATTATGTCTTCCCGATGATGCGCTCCAACGCGCTTTATGAGGGCCTCTACCTGCTCGGCACCTCGATCGCCCGGCCGCTGATCGCCAAGCGCCAGATCGAGATCGCCAGGATGCTGGGCGCCGACGCCGTCAGCCACGGCGCAACCGGCAAGGGCAACGACCAGGTGCGTTTCGAACTGGGCTATTATGGCCTCGCTCCCGACATCAAGGTCATCGCGCCGTGGCGCGAATGGGATCTGACCAGCCGCACCAAGCTGATCGAATTTGCCGAAAAGCATCAGATTCCGATCCCGCGCGACAAGCGCGGCGAAAGCCCCTTCTCGACCGATGCGAACATGCTGCACACCTCGTCGGAAGGCAAAGTGCTGGAAAATCCGTGGGACGAAACCCCGGACTATGTCTATTCGCGCACGGTAAACCCGGAAGACGCGCCCGACGCGCCCGAATATATCACCGTCGATTTCGAACGGGGCGATGGCGTCGCGATCAACGGCGTCGGCATGTCGCCCGCGGCCCTGCTTGAAACGCTCAACGAATATGGCCGCAAACATGGCATCGGCCGCCTCGACCTGGTCGAAAACCGCTTCGTCGGCATGAAGTCGCGCGGCATGTATGAAACGCCGGGCGGCACCATCTATCACCTCGCCCATCGCGGCATCGAGCAGTTGACGCTCGATCGCGGCGCCGCGCATCTCAAGGACGAACTCGCCCCCAAATATGCCGAGCTGATCTATAACGGCTTCTGGTTCTCGCCTGAGCGCGAGATGCTCCAGGCCGCGATCGACCATAGCCAGGAAAAGGTGGCCGGCAGCGTCCGCCTGAAGCTCTACAAGGGCAGTGTCTCCGTCGTCGGCCGCAAATCGCCTTACTCGCTCTACAGCGAAAAGGTCGTGACCTTCGAAGACGATGCGGGCGCCTACGACCAGCGCGACGCGGCGGGCTTCATCAAGCTGAATGCGCTCCGTTTGCGTCTGCTGGGCCGTCGCGACCGGGAATGACCATGCCGCCGCCCGTTACACTATGCGACAAACTAGCGGGCGGCGTGACATATCTGCGGGACAACTTCCTTCCATAAACATCGTCAAGGGCAGCGGACATGCCGCCCAACAGATGCAAAAAGGAAGACAGACATGCTTCGCAAATTCTTCACCACCGTCGCCGTCGGTTCGCTGCTCGTCGGCGGCCTGGCGGCAACCCATCTCGCTTATGCCCAGCCCGGCGCCGACGGCGGCCCGCGCGGCGGCATGATGGCACAAGCCGACACCAACAAGGACAGCAAGATCAGCAAGGCGGAACTGACCGCCGGTCTGGAAGCCCGCTTCGCCAAGATGGACGTCGATCGCGACGGCCAGATCACCCAGAAGGATCGCGACGCGATGCGCCAGCAGCGTCAGGACGCCCGCTTCGCTGAACTCGACGCCGACAAGAACGGCCAGATCAGCAAGACCGAATTTACCGCCGGTCATGAAGCCCGCGCCGACAAGCGTCAGGAGCGCCGCGCGCAAGCCGGAAAGCCGGGTGAACGCGAAGGGCGCGGCCGTGGCGGCCATCATCGCGGCCCCGATCGTGGCGGCATGATGGGCCATGGCGGTCCGGGCGGCGGCTTTGGTGACGCCAACAAGGACGGCACCATGACCAAGGCCGAATTCATGGCCCGCCCGGTCGCGATGTTCGACAAGGCCGACGCGAACAAGGATGGCTTCGTCACCGCCGACGAAATGAAGGCCGCGCGCCAGACGATGCGGGCCGAATGGAAGGACCGCAAGGGTCCGCCGCCCGCGCCCCAGAACTGATCGCACACTGATTGCGCACTGATCGACCCATCGGGTGGCGCAGGACGCGGGGTTCCTCCCCTGGCTCCGCGCCAGCGCCACCCGCACCGGAAGGGCGAAGGCATGTCCCCTTTGCCTTCGCCCTTCCAACCTTTCTCCAGCCATGACAGACAGGCAGCATGAGCGACCGACCCCATCTCCTGCTCGTCGATGACGAGCGTTCGATCCGCGAACCGCTGGCGCAGTATCTGGGCCGCAACGGTTTTCGCGTCACCGCCGTCGAGAGCGCGTCCGAAGCGCGGCTGCGCCTCGCCGCCAATGCGATCGACATGGTGATCCTCGACATCATGATGCCGGGCGAGGATGGCCTCTCGCTGTGCCGCCACATCCGCGAGACGAGCGAGATTCCCGTCATCCTGCTGACCGCGCGCACCGAAGAGACGGATCGTATCGTGGGCCTGGAAATGGGCGCGGACGATTATGTGCTCAAACCCTTTTCGCCGCGCGAACTGGTTGCCCGGATCAAGGTGATCTTCCGCCGCGTCGCCACCGGCGGCCAGCGCGTCACCGCGCCGGACGGCGCCAATTACAGTTTCGCCGGCTGGATGCTCAAGACGCAGGAACGCACGCTGGTCGACAGCGAAGGCGTGTCGCTGCCGCTCTCGACCGCCGAATATAATCTGATGCTGGCCTTCGCCACGCGCCCCAATAGCGTGCTCAGCCGCGACCAGCTGCTCGACATCACCCAGGGGCGGGAGGCGAACGCCTTCGACCGGGCGATCGACAACCAGATCAGCCGCCTGCGCAAGAAGATCGAACCGGACCCCAAGAACCCGACGCTCATCAAGACCGTCTGGGGCGGCGGCTACACCCTGTCTGCCGAAGTCCGCAAACTGTGACGCGGCCCGCATGAAAAAGCTGCGCCTGTGGCCGCAAAGCCTGGTCGGCCAGATCATCGCGCTGGTCGCGATCGCGCTGTTCGTGGCGCAGGCGATCAATTTCGGCCTGCTGCTGCGCGAACGGCAGCGGCTCGAACTGACCGGCCAGACGGCGCCCGCCGTCTATCGCGTCGTCGATGCGCTCGACAATCGCGTGGAACGCCGCGTTGAGCGGGAACGGGAAGGGGACCGGCAACGCGGCCGCATGCGCGCGCGCTTCGTCACCGGCGCGCCGCAACTGAACGGTGATCCACGTCCCGATGTCGAACGGCGCGCGACGGTGATGTTCGAAGATGTCGGCCTGCGCATCCTGAGCGTCCGTGCGGTCCAGACGAGTGAAATCATGCCCGTCCGGCGCTGGGAACGTATCCGTATGCGCGCCAATGGGGATGGGCCGCACGATCATAGCGTCGGCCTGCTGACCCTGGCGGCGGAATATGAACCGGGCAAATGGGTAGTGGCGCAAGCGCGTTCCGGCGGCGACCGGCCGCAGCGCTTTGGCGGCTGGCTGGTTGGCCAGACGCTCATCCTCTATGTCATCGTTTTGCTGCCGCTGCTCTGGGTCGGCAGTCGCCTCGCTCGTCCCCTGAAACAACTCACCGGCTCCGCCCAGCAATTCGCCCGCACCGGCGCGGCCGATGCGGTGGACGAACGCGGGCCGGGCGACGTGCGCGACCTCACCATGGCGTTCAACGCCATGCGCGCGCGCATCATCGCCATGCTGGACGAAAAGGACCGGATGCTGGGCGCGATCGGCCACGACCTGCGCACCCCGCTCGCCTCGCTGCGCGTGCGCACCGAATCGGTCGAGGACGATGCCGAGCGCGCGCGCATGTCCGAAACCATCGACGAGATGAACCGGATGCTGGAGGATATCCTCTCGCTCGCCCGCGCGGGCCGCAGCACGCAGGCCGCGCAGAAGGTCGATCTGGCCGCGCTGGCCGACGCCGTGGTGGAGGATTTCATCGAACTGGGATCGCCCGTCGACCTCGCCGACAGCGACCGCGCCGTCGCCTTCGTCCGTCCTCAGCAGATCCGCCGCGCGCTGCGCAACCTGATCGAAAACGCGATCGTCTATGGCGACCGCGCCCATGTGTCGGTGCTGCACGAAAAAGGCGCCATCCGCATCGCCGTCGCCGACGAAGGGCCGGGCATTGCGGAGGACCGGATGGAAGAGATGCTGGAACCCTTCACCCGCCTCGAAGGCTCACGCAACCGCGAAACCGGCGGTTCGGGCCTGGGCCTCGCGCTGGTCCGCGCGATCATGGCCGAACATCAGGGCGAATTGCGGTTGGCGAACCGGCCCGAAGGCGGGTTGGAAGCGAGCTTGGTGTTGCCGGGTTGAAGGTCGGCTAACGAGCAGAAGCGGCCAAGTTCCCCCTCCCGCTTGCGGGAGGGGGCTAGGGGGTGGGCGCGCCGCCGCGAAGGCCCACCCCGCTGCGACTAGCGCGCTTAGCGCGTAAGTCTCGCTGCCCCTCCCGCGAGCGGGAGAGGAGGGTCTTGTTCCCACCCTTTTCGTCACTCCCGCTTTACTCAATGCTTGCCCGGCTTGTTCGACGTTCCCGGTGCGGCCGGGTTGATCAGGGCTGCGCCGTTGGGCAGGCCGGTGCCGCCCATGTCCAACTTCTGCGCCTGTTCCTTCGCCGCGCGGACGGGGTTGTCGCGTTCCTGGATCGCGGCCTTGGTTTCGGCGTCCGGCGCGCCGTCATCGGCATCGCCGCCGCCGCGGGTCCAGCCCAGGATGATCGACATGCGCCGGTTCCGGGGATCATAGGCGTCGTCCTTGATGAACGGTTCGCGGTCGGCCACCCCTTCGATCCGGGCGAAGCGCGCATTGCCGATGCCGCTGTCGGCCAGTGTCTTGCGCGTCGTTTCGGCGCGGCTGGACGACAGCATCCAGTTGGTCATGGTCCGGCCCGACGCATAGGGCAGGCCGTCGGTATGGCCGCGCACGATCAGCGGGTTGGGCATGGTCTGGAGCACGGTCGCAACTTCTGAAATCAGCGCGCGGGCCTGGGGGACCAGCCGGTCGGTGCCCATCGCGAACATCGCGAAATCAGCCTCGTCGATCAGGTCGATGCGCAACCCTTCGCGTGTTTCGGTGAAGCGCACATTCTTGCGCAGCTTGCCCAGCCCCTTGGCGATCATGCGCTCTTCCAGGCTTTTCTTGATCGATTCGAATTTCTGGCGGTCGGCGGCGCGGGTCGCCTTCCCGCCCTGGTCCTTGGTGCCACTGGCGTCGCGCGGGATGGTGATGGCCAGATTGCCCTGACCGCCGGTGGTCGGATAATTGTCCTTCCCCATCATGCTGTCACCGCCGAACATGCCATTGGACCCGGCCGAATTTTCCTTCATCTGCACCAGCGTCGGCGTAAAATAGTCGGCCAGCCCCTTGCGCTGCTTTTCTGTGGTCGCACCCAGCAGCCACATCAGCAGGAAAAACGCCATCATCGCCGTCACGAAGTCGGCATAGGCGACCTTCCAGGCGCCGCCATGATGGCCGCCATGCCCTTCGACGATGATTTTCTTGACGATGATCGGCCGGGGTTCCGGCTCGTTCGCGCCGCGCTTCTTTTCCGCCATGGCTTATTTGCCCCGCATGCCGTCGAACACTTCGGCAAAGCCGGGCTGGTTGGCGTGGGTCAGGCCCGAACGGGCGGCTTCGATCACCAGCGGCTGCGGATGGCCGTGGAGCGAGGCGATGATGATCTGCTTGACCACCTGATAGATGGCGCCGTCCGCTTCGATCACGCTGCGGCAGCGGTTGGCGAAGGGATTGACCATGCCATAAGCGAGCAGAATGCCAAGGAACGTGCCGACCAGCGCCGACCCGATCATCGCGCCCAGGATGGCGGGCGGCTGGTCGATCGAGCCCATCGTCTTCACCACGCCCAGAACCGCCGCGACGATGCCGAGCGCGGGCAGGGCGTCGGCCAGCCCTTGCAGGTTGTCGGCCGGCTTGATTGCTTCATGGTGATGGGTCTTGAGCGTATTGTCCATCACGTCTTCGACCGCATGGGGATCGAGCGTGCCGGATGAGATGACGACCAGACGCAGCGTGTCGCTGATCAGGTGGACCAGCGCCTTGTCCTTCATCAGCTTGGGATATTCGGTGAAGATGGTGGAGCTGGACGGGTCTTCGATATGGGGTTCCAGCGCGACTGGCCCTTCGACACGCAGCGTCTTCATCAACTTGCTGACGAGGAAGATGCAGTCGAGAAAATCCTGCTTCTTGTACTTGGCGCCTTTGAACACCTTGGCTAGGCCGCCGCCCAGCGCCTTCAGGTCCGCGCCGCTATTGCCGATGACGAGCGCGCCGACGGCCGCGCCGCCGATGATCAGCATTTCGTGCGGCAGCGCGTGCAACACGGGGCCAAGGTCGCCGCCGGTGAAGGCGAAGCCGCCGAACACCATGACGATCAGAATGACTAGGCCGATGGCTGCGAACATGAAAATCCCCGATTGACGCGCCCGGAGGCGGTAACTCCCCACGTCGCGTGCGACGCTGTGTCCTTGTGGTTAATACGGACTGGTTAGCGTCCGGTTTAGGACAGCACCGCTTTTTAGCTTGAGATTAGCTTATCAGGTCGAAAAGGGTCTGCTGGTTGATCCGGGCAAAGGCCGATTGCGCCGCGTCGAGTTGCAGCAACTGGGCCTTCACATTGGCGATCACTTCGCTCAGGTCCGTCGATTCGAGCGATGCGCGCCGTTCGGTCAGGTCCAGGTCGACATTGGTCAACCGCGTCCCCACCACATCCAGCCGATCGCTGCGCACGCCCTGCTTGGCCTGCTCGACCGCGATATGACCCTGTGCGACCTTTACCCCTTCAAGCGTGGCGGCGATGGCCGCGTCGTCGCCGTTCTGGATCGCGGCGATGCTCTGCGCCAATATGTCGTCGATCGACATCGGCGTGCCATCGACGTCGATCCCTTCCGATACGTCCTGCTTCGTGCCGACCACCGCCAGGTTCAGGCCCCGGCTGACCGGCACCAGCACGCTTTGGCCGTCGTCGAAGACGGACACGCCCTGATAATCCTTCTGGTTCAGCAGTTCGTCGATCGTCGTGCGGATGGTCGACATTTCCTCGGTGATCGCGGCGCGGCTGGTGTCGTTGAGCGACCCGTTGCGGGCCGACGTCACCAATTCCTGCGCGCGCGTCAGCAGATTGTCGATTTCCGACAGATTGGCCTCGGCATTGCCGGCGCGGGTGGTGCCATAGCTGATGTTGGATTGCCAGGCGGCCTGCTGCGCCTGGGCGCGGCCGATGTCGGATACCTGGACCCAGGCGAGCGAATTGTCGGACGGCTTGTTGAGCGTGATCCCTGTAGAGATCGCGGTCTGCCCATCGACAATGTCCTGCGATAATTTCTGCTGCCGCCGGATTTCGGCGAGCATGATCTTATTGGTGATACCTACCATGGCTCAGTCCTTTCCGGGTCAGATGATGTTCATGATAGAATCGATCGTCTCTTTGGCGATCTGCAGGATCTTGGCGGAGGCCGAATAGGCCTGCTGGATGCGCAGCAGGTCGGCGGCCTCCATGTCCAGGTCCACGCCGCTCACCGCTTCGCGCGCGGCGACCGACTGATCGTTGCGGCTGCTCGCCGTGTCATATTCGGCCTGTGTCGATGCGAGCAACGTCGCCTGGGACGCGATCAAATTCGTCCAATTCTGTTCGACGCTGCCATTGCCGCGCAGCGTGGCACTGACGTTAAGAAGGTTGCCGTTGAGCGTCCCGTCGGCAGATTTCAGCGCAAGCTGGGTCGGATCGGTCACCAGCGCGGACAGCGTCGCCGCGGTCGTTCCGGCCAGCAATGCGCCGCCCGCCGCGCCCGCGTCCGTCCGCCCCTGCGCGTGCCAGGCATTGACGTCGGTGACGAATTGCGCGGCCAGCGTGTCAACGGTGGTGCGGCGATCGGCAACAGTGTCCGCCGCGGAAAAAAGCCCGCCCAGCGTGCCGTTGGCAGGCGCAGTTAGGGCCGTGCCATTCGCCAGGCTGAGCGACAGCGTGCCATCATCATTGGCGGCCATGGACAGGCTGGTCGCGCTGTCGCCGGTGACCAGCGTCTGGCCGCCAAAGCTGATCTCCGCACTGTCATGCGCGCCGAAACTGACAGTGACGTTCATATTTTCCGACAGCGTCTGCAACGCCGAATCGCGGCTGTCGAGCAGCTGCGCATAGGCCGACGTGCCCGGCTGCGCGCGCAGCAGGCTGTTGTTGATGTCCGCCAGCGACGCCAGCGACCGGTTGATCGTGGCGACCGACGCCTGGCCCTCGGTCGCTATCCCTTCGGACACGGCCTTCAGATCGGCGCCGGTTTGGTTGAACGACTGGGCAACGCGGCTGATGCTGTCGAGCGTGGTGACGCGCAGCGACGTATCGCCGGGGCTGGCCGCCAGCTTTTCCATATTCTGGAACATGCCGGTCATCAGCTGGCCGATGCCGGTGCTGGTGTCGTTAAGCGCATTTTCGGAATCGGTCAGCCAGCGCAGGCGCGACGTGGCGCTGCCCAGCGCCATGCCGGTGTTGCGGACCGACGCGTCGAGATAGGGGTCGGCTGCGCGATTGATGCCCGCGATCTGCACGCCGCCGAAATTAGCGCGCGAGATATAGGTCGCCATCGTCGCGGTGGACGACCCGGATTCAATCGTCCGCACCGACCGGCGTGCATAGCCGTCGGTACTGGCATTGGCGATATTTTCGCCGATCGCGGCCATGGCCGACCGATAGGCCTTGGTCCCCGAAGCGCCGATGATGAAGAGGTCGCTCATGCGCCCGTCGCCGCGGTCGAAGCGTCCGGCGTTGCAGGGGCATCGCTCACCCGTTCGCCAAATTGTTTCAGCAGCAATTCGGCGATGCCCATCGCCCCTTTGCTGGCCATGGCGTCGGCGGTGCGGGAATCGGCCATGTCGCGAAACTGCTGGGTCGCGGCGGAATCGTCTATGCCCTCGGCCAGGCTCGCGGACCGCATCGCGCCGATCATCTGGCGCAGGAACACCGCTTCGAACTGCTGCGCCACCTTTTGCAGCGACGCCTTGTTCGATTGCCCGGCGCTGGCGCTGGCCGTGGCGGGGGAGGTTGTCGTCGCTACCTGCATCACAGCACCACCAATTCGGCTTTCATCGCGCCCGCCTGTTTCAAGGCTTCGAGGATCGCGACCATATCCGCCGGGGAAGCCCCGATCGCATTGACCGCCTTGACTATATCGGCCAGCGACGCCCCACCTTTAAAGTTAACCATAGGTTTTTTCTGCTCGTCGATGCTGATGCTGGTCGATTGCTCCACCGCGGTCTGCCCCTGACTGAAAGGCGCGGGCTGGGAAATGCGCGGACTTTCGTTGACGCTGACGGTCAATTTGCCGTGCGCGACCGCGGCCGGATGAATTTTCACCGCGCCATTGATGACGACGGTGCCGGTGCGCGCGTTGACGATCACCTTGGCTGGCGCATCGGCGGGCGAAATCTCGATATTCTCGATCATCCCCATCATCATGATGCGGTCTTCGGCGCCCTGCGCGGCGTCGATCGCGATCGATACGGCGTCCATCGCGCGGGCGCGGCGGTCGCCAAAGGCATGATTGACGCCGTCCGCGACGCGCAGCGCGGTGGTCAGGTCTGCTTCGGCCAGGTTGAAGGTCAGCGTCGGCGCGGTGTCGAACCCGGTCGCCACCGCCCGTTCCACCGTCGCGCCGCCGGGGATGCGCCCGGCCGACGGGATGTTGACCGATACCTGGCTGCCATCAGCACCGGACACGCCCAGGCCGCCGACGGCGAGGTTGCCCTGCGCCATGCCGTAAATCTCGTTATCCGCACCGCGCAGCGGCGTCAGGATCAGCGTGCCGCCGCGCAGCGACTTGGCCTTGCCCAGCGCCGACACGGTGACGTCCAGCCGCTGGCCAGGCTTGGCGAAGGCAGGCAGGTCGGCGGTGACGAGCACGGCCGCCGCGTTCTTGAGCGAAGGATTGACGCCCTGCGGCAGGGTGAGGCCAAAGCGCGAGACGACGCCCTTCATGCCCTGCGTCGCATATTCGATACTGTCGTCGCCCGTGCCGGCCAGACCCACGACGATGCCGTATCCGGTCAGCTGGTTGGGACGGACCCCCTGGAAGGTGCCCAGATCCTTGACCCGCTCGGCCTGGGCGGGAACGGCGACCACAGCGAAAATCGGCAGGAGCAGGCGAAACAGCCGCAACAGGAGGGGGCGGATCATGGCGTTTGCGGCTTCCATCAGAAGGGGCTGATCGCGGAGAAGAAGCGCTGGAGCCAGCCCTGGCGGCTGGCATTGGCGATCTCGCCTTTGCCCTTGTAAATAATCTTGGCGTCGGCGACGCGGGTCGATGCGATGCGGTTGTCAGGGGCGATGTCGGCCTGGCGGACCAGACCGCTGATCTGGATAAATTCGTCGCCGCGGTTGAGCGTCAGCGCCTTTTCACCCTTCACCAGCATCGTGCCATTGGGGTAGGTCGCCGCGATCGTCACGGTGATCTCGCCGCTCAGTGCGTTCGACTGGCTGGCATTGCCCTTGCCGGTGAAGCTGTTCTGGCCGCCGGCCGATATGTCGCTGGCGGAAAACAGCTTGGACAATATGCCGGTGGTCGGCGGCGTGACGCCGATCGTTCCGTTGCGGGCGGTGTCGGCGCTCGTCGTCTTGCTCGCCTGGGTCCGTTCGACCAGAACGATGGTGATGATGTCGCCGACGCTGGTGGCGCGCGCACCGCTGGTCAGCGGCGTATAGCCGGTCGACGCCTGAAAGATCGATCCGTTCGCCGGCGGGGCGACGGGCAGGGGGATCACGGTCGGCGCATAGAAATCGCGCTCGATATCGCGCTTCTTCTGCTTGGCGGCGTCGGCGGGCGACGCGGCCAGCGCGATCAGCGAAATCGCGGCGATGGTGGCGTAGGAGAGGCGCATCATCTGGCCTTAGATATTCTGGTTGACGTATTGGAGCATCTCGTCGGTCGCCTTGATCATCTTGCTGTTGACCTCATAGGCGCGCTGGGTTTCGATCATGTCGACCAGCTCTTCCACGATGTTGACGTTCGATGTTTCCAGATAGCCCGACCGCATCAGGCCGCGGCCTTCCAGGCCCGCGACGCCGACCTGCGGCGTGCCGCTCGCGGCGCTTTCGGTCAGCAGGTTGCCGCCGATGGAGGTCAGGCCCGCCGGGTTCATGAAGGTGGCGATTTCGATCTGGCCCAGCTGGCTCGGCGCGCTTTCGCCCTGCAACGTGGCGGACACGGTGCCGTCATTGCCGATCGACACCGACGTCGCGCCCTGCGGCACGGTGATTTGCGGGATCAGCGGCAGGCCGTCGCTGGTAACGACGGTGCCTTCGGCGGTGACGCTGAAATTGCCGGCGCGGCTATAGGCGATGGAGCCGTCGGGCTGCTGCACCTGAAAATAGCCCGAACCCTCGATCGCGATATCCAGCACATTGTTGGTCTGGTTCAGCGTGCCCTGGGTGTTGATCTTGCTGGTGCCCTGCAACGCGACGCCGGAGCCGAGGTTGAGGCCGGTGGCGAATTTATTCTCGCTGTCCGAATTGGAACCGGCCTGGATGATCTGCTGATAGGCCAGCGTCTCGAAATCGGCGCGGTCCTTCTTGAAACCGGTCGTGTTGACGTTCGCCAGGTTGTTGGCGATGACGCGCATCTTCGTGTTCTGCGCGTCAAGGCCAGTGCGGGCGACATGAAGGGCGGCGTTGCTCATCGTTCATTTCTCCGTGGCGCATCCCCGAAGGGTGCTCGTGCATCAATCACTGCAAGATGCGTGCCAGTATTAACCATCCAGTTTCATGAGCGATGCGCCGCCGTCGTCCATCTGCTTGGCGGTATCGATCATCTTCACCTGGGTTTCCCAGGCGCGGCTGGCTTCGATCATCTGGACCAGCGCCTGCGTCGCATTGACGTTCGATCCTTCGACCGAACCCGATGTGACGGACGCCAGCGGATCGGACGGCAACGCGCCGCCATTGACTTCGCGAAACAGATCGTCGGTGCCCTTTGCGATGCTGGAGCCGGCCGCATTGACGAGCTTCAGCTTATCGACCTGCTGCGGATTGGCCGGGTCGCCGCCCTGGGGCACGCCCCAGATACTGCCGTCCTTGGCGATCGACACGCTGTCCATTTGGGGCAGGGTGATCGGGCCGCCTTCACCCAGCACGGCCAGGCCGTCGCCGGTGGTCAGGAGGCCGCTATCGGTGATTTTCAGGTCGCCGCGGCGCGTATAGGCTTCGCTGCCATCCGCGGCCTGAACGGCGAGCAGAGCATCGCCGTTCATCGCCACGTCCAGCGGATTGCCGGTTTCGGTGACCGCGCCCTGCGCCATGTCGGCCGCGATCACCTGTTCCGACGCCTGCGCGCGGGTGTCGAAAGTGTCGCCCTTGATCCAGCGCGTCTCGGCATTGGCGATCTCGGCGCGAAAGCCGACGGTATTGACGTTCGCGAGGTTGTTCGCGACCGCCGTCTGCCGCGCCATCGCACCGCGCATCGCGGTAAGTGCCGTATTGACGAGCCGATCCATGGGCTAAGCCTTCTATCCTGAGCCTTAGAGCGATTTCGAGGCGATCGGCATCGATCGCCGGTTAAGAAATCGCGCAAACAAACGCTTTAGGTGCGCAGGTTGACGATGGTCGTGGTCAGCGTGTTCGCCGCCTCGATCGCCTTGCTGTTCGCCTGGAAATTGCGCTGCGCCGCGATCAGGTTCACCAGTTCGTCGGTGATATCGACGTTGGAGCGTTCCAGCATGCCGCTGTTCACCGAGCCGAACATGCCCTGATTGGCGGTGCCCAGGATAGGCGAACCGCTGGCGACGGTCGACGTCCAGTGGGCGTCGCCCTCCTGCCGCAGGCCTTCCTGGCTGTTGAAGGACGCCATGGCGACCTGGCCCAGATAGACGGTGCTACCGTCGGCATAGACGGCCGAAACCATACCCTTTTTGTCCACGCCCACGCTGGTCAGCTGCGCGCCGGTGGCGGTGCCGTCAAAGGTGTTGGGGATCTGGAGGTCGGTCAGGTCGGCCGGGGTTGCGCTGGTGGGATCGACGGTCGTCGCGCCGGTGGTCGGATCGACGGCGAACACCTGGATGCGTGCGCCGGTCGTGTCGACGGCATAGCGGTCGTCATCGACGGCGAAGGCGCCGTTACGGGTGTAGCTGATATTACCGTCTTCGCCCTTGACCGTGAAATAGCCTTCGCCGGTGATGGCGAGGTCGAGCGTCTTGTCGGTGGTTTCCAGCGTGCCCTGCGTGAACTGCTGGGCGACGCCCTGCACGCGCACGCCCTGGCCGGCGACCTGGCTGGTGGTCTGCATCGGCGCGGCGGCGAAGATGTCGCCGAACTGCGCCTTGCTCTTCTTGAAAGCAGTCGAACTGACGTTGGCGACGTTGTTGGAGATGGTCGACAGGTCGGTCTGCGATGCTTTCAGACCCGACAGGGAGATATAGAAGGACATGGCGTTACTCCTTGGGTGAAAAGGATTGGGGGGTGAAAAGGATGGTTGAAAAAGCTAAGATTACATCAGGCTGATCGCGTCGGACGGGCTGTAGCTGCCGAGCGCGGTGATGAGTTTGGAGGAGGAACCGTCGGCGGGTGACTGGACGGCGGCGATGGTTGCCCAGGTCGCGACCTTGGTGGGGGTCGCCCCGTTGACCTTGACCTGAAGGGTGGAGGTGGCGACGGTTTCGCCCGTGTCATCCTTGCCGTCCCAATAGAAGGTGACGTCGCCGGCGGCCTGCGATCCCATGTCGATGGTCTTGACCACATTGCCGCTGCTATCGACCAAGTCGATGGTCGCGCCTTCGGTCGCGGCGGGCAGGGTGATCTGGCCCGCATAGGTGCCGGACGCATCGGGCGCGGCGATATTGCTCTGCACCAGCATCGACTTGCCGATCCAGCTCGCCGCATCGCCCAGCCGCGTGCCGGTCAGTTCGCTGGCCAGGCTTTTGAGCGTCTGGTTCATTTCCGCGATGCCGGACGAATTGGTGATGGTCGCCATCTGCGACACCATCTGCGCGTTATCGACCGGTTCGAACGGGTCTTGATACTGCATCTGCGCGGTCAGCAGCGTTAGGAAGCTGGCCTGGCCCATCTCCGCGCTGCCGGTGCCGACGATGGCCTTGGGATTATAGACCGACAGGCCAGCGCTGTCGGTTGCGGTGGTCGTCGTCATTTGCCGATCCTTATGGTTTCGAGCATCAGGGATTTGGCGGTGTTGAGCACCTGCACATTATTTTGATACATGCGGGCCGTCTCGATCATGTCGACCAGCTCGGCATTGCCATCCACCGCCGCTTCCCACACATCCCCGTTCGCATCCGCCAGCGGATGATTGGGATCGTGGCGCTTGGTCGGCTCGGCGCTGGTGGTGACGACATTCTTGACCTTGACGGTCGATACGCCGGGCGTGTCGGTCACGGATTCGAATACCGGCTTGATCGCGCGATAGGCTTCCGCCGCGCTGCCGGTGACATTGCCGGCGTTCGCCATATTGGACGCGGTGGCGTTCAGGCGCACCAGCTGCGCACTCATGGCGCGGCCGGCAATGTCGAATATGTTCATGGGCGTGGAACCACTCATGCTCATTCACCCTTCAGCGCACGGTTGATGGTGTTGATGCGACCTTCAAGGAAGGAGAGGGTCGTGCGATATTTGACCGCATTTTCGGCGAACAGCGTCTGTTCGGTGCTCAGTTCGACGGTGTTGCCGTCCAGGCTGGGCTGCAACGGCACGCGATAGCCCATCGCATCGTCGGCGGCCTGCAACACGTCGGTCGCGCTGCTGCCGACGCGGGTCGTCGCTTCCTTCAGCGCGGCCTCGAAATCGATGTCGCGCGCTTTGTAGCCAGGCGTGGAGGCGTTGGCGATGTTGGACGCGAGCAGGGACAGGCGTTGCGAACGCAGCGCCAGCGCCTTCCCATGTATCCCGAAGAGATTGTCTTCCACCGACATTGTCAAATTCGCTCTAAAAGTTTTGCGTCGCCCGCCGTTCTGACACCTGATGGCGTCTCCTGCGGGTGAACCAGCCTGAGATCAGCAAGAGCCGTGCCAATTTGCGTGGGTGACGCATCGGCAGCGCGGACAATTGCGGAAAACCGGGCTTTTCGTGAGGCAGGCGGCAAGGGCGGCAAATTTTTGCCGGTCGGCGGCAGGGCGTTGCCGCCGTCGGACGAGACGACAATGATACGATAAGGGAACAGGCGCTCATGATCGCGATTATCGGCCATTTGTTCGATCCATGGACCCTGGCGGCAATGCTGGGCGGGATCGCTTTGGTGGCGCTGTTCCAGAATGGCGGCGGGGCGATGGCGCGCGCCATGGCGGCGCTGCATCCGCTGATGACGGCCGATCCGGCGCGCGATCGCGACGCCGCGCGGGCGGCGATGCTGAAGATCGACCAGGTGGCGCAACTGCGCGGCCTGTCGTGCACCGACCGGGTGAAGACCGCCAACCCCTTCCTGACCGAAGCCGCGCGCAAGCTGGCCAATAGCGAGCGCGCCGACATGTTCGAACTCTGGGCGGCGCAGGCGCTGGCCGACCGGGCGCAGCGCCATGGCGCGGTCCACAAGGCGTGGCTGTCGATCGCTGACGCCGCGCCCGCGCTGGGCATGGCCGGCACGATCATCGGCCTGGTCGGCATGTTCGCCGCCATGGACGATCCCGCCGCGCTTGGCCCCGCCATGGCGCTGGCGCTGCTCACCACCTTCTATGGCGTCGTCATCGCCAATCTTCTCGCCGCGCCGATCGCCGCGCGCTTGTCCGACCTGTCGGAGCGCGAATTGGCCTGGCAGCGGGAAGTGGCCGACCGGATGCTGGGAATCGCCCGCCGCGAAAATGCGCCCGTGCGCCGCGCCGCGATCCGCGAAGTCGCATGACTGCGCCGCCCTTGACGGCATCGGCCACGGCCGCCCGGCGCAATCGCTGGGCGGTCAGTTTTGCCGATCTTCTGCTGCTGCTCCTCGCCTTCTTCGTGCTGCTGCAAGCCAGCGGATCGCGGCGCGACGCCATGCTATCGCAGGTCAGCCAACAATTTGGCGGACGGGCGATGCGGCAGGGCGTGGCATTGCGCGCAGCCGAGCTGTTCGTGCCGGGCGACGCCTTGCTCAGCGACGACGGTCGCGCGCGTCTGTCCAAGGTGGCGCAGCGCTTCGCGCGGGAGCCTGGCGGGTTGGAAATCCGCAGCGACGGGTCCGACCAGGGCCGGCAGCGCTTCGACGACTGGGATCTCGCCGCCGCCCGTCTGGGCGCAGTCGCCCGCGTGCTGCGCATGAACGGCATCGCGCAGGACCGGCTGCTGATCCGCGGTCTCGATCAGGGTGACGACAAGGCCGGGCAGGGGCAACTGATTCACATCGCGCCGGGCCGTTAACGATGTTTGGCACGGATATTGCTGAAATCCTGGCAAAGACTGTCCGTCCGTCAGGAGACATGCCGTGTTGCGATTTTCGACCGTCCTTTTCGCCGCCGCCGCGCTGACCAGCGTGTCGCCCGCGCTGGCCCAGGCGCAGGGCAATCAGAAATTCGAAAATCTCGACCGTATCGACAGCCTGGTGGCGATGACCGTCGGCGCTGATCTCGGCGAACCGGGCGGCCCCGCTGCGCCGGTCGATCGCCGCCTGCGCCTGGCCGCCTGTCCGACCACGCCCAGCGTCGAAGGGCCGGTGTTCGGCGCGGCGATGGTGCAATGCGCCGCGCTTGGCTGGCGCATCCGCGTGCCGCTGGTCGCCGGCGCATCCGCCGCCGCATCTGGCCCGGTGCCCCGCTACGGCGCCGCCGCCAACCGCTTCACCCGCGCCGCGCCTGTCGCCGCGAAAGAGGCGGTCGTGCGCAAGGGCGATCCTGTGCAATTGATGGCCGGCAATAGCGTATTCAGCGTATCGCGCATGATGGTGGCGGACGAGGACGGCGCTATGGGCGAAACCATTCGCGTGCGCGAAGACAAGAAAAGTTCGCCTATTTTCGCCCAGGTCGTACAAATGGGCGTCGTGCGTATTCCGGCATTTAATGATTTTTGAACTTGTCCGTTATAGGCAGTAGGGACGAGTGAAGGATTTACCCAATGATCAAGTCTGTGGGCCAGAATATCAGCGCCGCCATAGAGGCGACCCGCCTGCGGGAAGGGGCCAAGACGCGCGCATCCGCCACCACCGGTTCGGCCACATCCTCCGCCAGCGCCGCGTCGGCCAGTCCCGCCGCGCGCATGGCCGCCCAGGGTGCGCCGGTCGATATGGATCGCATTGCCGCGATCAAGGCCGCGATCGCATCCGGCAACTACCCGGTAAACGCCAACGCTATCGCGGAACGCATGGTCGCCCTCGACCTGTCGGCCGCCTGATAAGGGACATATATCATGCCATTGGGTCTTGCCGCGCTGGATGATCTCTTCGACGCTTTCGAGGATCTTCGCGATGTGCTTGATGGCACTGATGCCGCCGCCATCGAACTCGCCAGCAATCGCGTCAGCCGCGCGGCTGCGTCCGTCCGCGCGATCGGTGCCTGGCGGTCTGAACCGGCTGTGATCGAACGTCTGAGCGTCATGGTGCCGCTGCTCGACAGCGCCCGTATCCGCGTCAAGCTGCTGGCCGATCATGCCCAGCAACGCCTCTCCATTCTCGCCGCCCATGGCGCGCAGGCCGCGCCGCTGACCTACGGCCGCTAATAGACTCTTTTTTTCCAGTTTCGACTAAAGTGGCGCCCTTCGGCGCCGTTTTTCGTTCTGCCGGCGAAATTCCTGCGCCCGCGTTAACCAAATCTTGGCACAAGCCTTGCTCTAATGTCCTCGCTAGCAAATGAGGATTTTAGTCGTGTCGGCTTTCGCAGACATATCAGCAACCGGGACTTCGACAGGCAATCGCGTCACCAACGCGATTGCGATGGCGAGCCGCCGTACTGGTGTCGACTTCTCCTATCTGCTGGGCCAGGCCAAGATCGAATCCAGCCTGAACCCCACCGCCCGCGCGGCGACATCGTCCGCCACTGGCCTCTATCAGTTCATCGACCAGAGCTGGCTCGCCGTCGTGGACAAGCATGGCAGCGAATATGGGCTGGGCTGGGCATCCAATGCGATCCAGCAGAGCGGCGGCCGCTACTATGTCGCCGATCCGGAACTGCGCCAGCAGATCCTCGACCTGCGCAAACATCCTGAGACGGCGTCCGTGATGGCGGCGGAACATGCCGCCGACAACAAGGCCTATCTGGAATCGAAGCTGGGCCGCGAAGCCGAGCCGGTCGATCTCTATCTCGCCCATTTCCTAGGCGTCGGCGGTGCGTCCAAATTCCTGTCGGTCCATGATCGCGCGCCGGACGCTACGGCGGCATCTCTGTTCCCGTCCGCGGCGCGCGCCAACCGCTCGATCTTCTACGACCGTAGCGGCAACGCGCGCAGCTTCGCCGACATCCGTGATCGCTTCGCCTCCAAGCTCCAGAAAAGCTCCGACGGCCTGGGCGCCGACATCCAATATGCGTCCGCTGCGCTGCCTGCGGGCGCGAAGACGGTCCAGCCCGCCGACTATGTGCGGATCGAAACCCAGCGTCTGAGCGAACAGGTGGATGTCGGCATCCGCCCGCAGCCACAGACCGCGCGCCTCGCCTATCTCATGCTCGCCACCCTCGGAAGGTAACGGCCCTTTATGTCTCCCGCCCAAGTCAAAGCGAAGATCTGGATGAGCGCCGTCAAGGGCGCTGTTCTGCCGTTCGCGACGTTAATGGTCGTTGTGTTCATGATGGTCCCGGTTCCGGCGGTCATGCTGGATATCGGCTTCATCACCAACATCATGATCTCCCTTGCGGTGCTGATGGTCGCGCTGAACGCGGGCAAGCCGCTCGATTTCTCCAGCTTCCCCACCGTGCTGCTATTCGCGACCCTGCTGCGCCTCGCGCTCAACGTCGCCTCGACCCGCGTCGTGCTGGTGCAGGGGCATGAGGGGTCGGACGCCGCAGGCCAGGTCATCGAAGCCTTCGGTCACTTCCTGATCGGCGGCGATTATGTCGTGGGCATCTTCGTCTTCGCCATCCTGATGATCATCAATCTGGTCGTCATCACCAAGGGCGCGGGCCGCGTCTCCGAAGTGTCGGCGCGCTTCACCCTGGACGCCTTGCCCGGCAAGCAGATGGCGATCGACGCCGATTTGAACGCCGGCCTGATGACGCCCGAAGAAGCCAAGCTGCGCCGCGTCGAAGTCGCGACCGAGGCGGACTTTTACGGCTCGATGGATGGCGCCAGCAAGTTCGTGAAGGGGGACGCGGTTGCGGGCATCCTGATCCTGGTCATCAACATCGTCGGCGGCATCATCCTGGGCGTGGTTAGCCATGGCCTGGCCATCGGCGAAGCGGCGCAAACCTACATCGTCCTCGCGATCGGCGACGCGCTGGTGGCGCAGATCCCGGCGCTGCTGCTCTCGATCGCTGCTGCTTCCATCGTCACCCGCGTCAAGAGCGAGCAGGATCTGGGCGGCCAGATCGCCGGTCAGTTCGGGTCCGGCCGCGCCTGGGTGCCGGTCGCCGCGATTCTGGGCTTCCTGGGCGTCCTGCCCGGCATGCCCCACCTCATCATCCTGTCCGCTGCGGCGATCGCTGGCGGCATCGCCTGGCAATTGCGCAAGGCGGTCCAGAAGAAGGCGGCCGAGCCTGCCCCGGTCGCCCCCGCGCCCAATCCCGCCGTCATCGAATGGGAAGACGTATCGGACGGCGCGATCCTGGGGTTGGAGATTGGCTATGGCCTCATCGCCCTGGTCGATGAACGCAAGGGCGCGCCGCTGATGGCTCGCATCACCGGCATACGCCGCCAGTTGTCGAAGGAACTGGGCTTCGTCGTGCCGATGGTCCGCGTGAAGGACAATCTAGCGCTGGAACCCAATCAATATCGCATCACCATCGCTGGCGTAGTCGTCGGCGAAGACGAAATCTGGCCCGACGATCTGCTCGCGCTCGACAGCGGCGCGCTGGAAGGCGTGGTCGCCGGTCGCCCGGCCAAAGACCCGACCTTCGGTCTGGATGCCGTCTGGATTTCGCAGGCCAAGCGCAGCGAAGCGGTGGTCGCGGGCTATACCGTGGTCGATCCGCCGACGGTTGTCGCCACCCATCTCAACCAGCTGATCGCGATGAACGCGGCTGAAATGTTCGGCCTGGACGAAGCGCGCAAGCTGCTCGACACGCTCAAGGACGCAGCCCCGCAACTGGTCGACGGCCTGACGCCGGGCACGCTCAGCCTGACGCAGATCAGTGCGCTCTGCCGCGCCCTCCTGTCCGAAGGCATCGCGCTCAAGGATTTTCGCCGGATTTGCGAAGCCATGGTCGACGCCGCGCGCCCCGACATGAGCCACGAACAACTGGTCGAAGCGGTGCGCCAGCGCATCGGCGCGCTCATCATCCAGGGCCTCGTGCCTGTCAAGATGCCGCTGCCGGTCATCACCCTGGACGGCGATCTGGAAGGGCTGCTCGCCCAGGCCATGCGCGTTGCGGGCGATGCCAAGCATCCGATCGAACCGGCTCTCGCCAACCGCATCGTGGAGGCGGTGATCCACGCCGCCCGGCCGCTGCTGGGGCAGGCGCGCAATTTCGCCATCGTCACATCGCCGGTCGCGCGCCGCGCGCTGGCCCGCCTGTTCAAGCCGCATCTGCCCGAAACGCCGATATTGTCCTTCCTCGAAATTCCCGATGGCAAGGGCGTCGAGGTCGTGGCCGTCGTCGGCAACGAACAACGCCCCACGCCCCGCCACGACCCCGCGCCCCAGCGCGAACAAACGCGCGAGCGGGTCGCCTGAAAGGAGGCTGAGTCATGTATATGAACAAGATCGCGGCCGGCGCCCACACCTATGCCAAGCCCGGCGACAACAGTCCCGAACGGCTGGCCCGCCAATATATGCCGCTGGTGCGCAAGATCGCCTGGCACGTCCACGGCCGCGTTTCGACCGCGATCGATATCGAGGATCTGCTCCAGATCGGCATGGTCGCGCTGGTAGAATCCGCCAACAGCTTCGAGGATCGGGGGCTGGGCTTTGCCGCCTATGCCCAGTTGCGCGTGCGCGGCGCGATGATCGACCATCTGCGGCGGCAGGCAACGATTTGCCGGTCGGCCATGGCCAAGCGGAAACAACTTGCCGGGGTGCGTAATCGGCTGGAGCAGAAGCTAGGCCGACTGCCGACCGAGGCCGAAATGTCCGCGGACATGGGGTTGGAGCCAGCCGCCTATCGCGAAATCGCTGACAGCGTCGAAATGGTCCAGCACACCAGCATGGACGAGGTCTATTCGGACCAGTCGATGTGGTTCGCCGATGTCGAGGACCGCGCCGACGACATCATGGAGAAGGAATCGCTGAAAAAGGCGCTGGCCGCCTGCATCGGCGAACTGCCCCAGCGCGAGGCTTTGGTCCTGCAACTTTACTTTGTTGAGGAACTCAACCTGGAGGAAATCGGCCAGACCATGGATATAGGCGCGGCGCGGGTCTGCCAGATCAAGAAAGCGGCGCTCGACAAGCTGCGCGAGAAACTGCGCGACTGGAACGACTGAACTATATCCAGATTGCCGTTCGCCCTGAGCCTGTCGAAGGGCCTTACCTCTTAAACGTAGAAGGCTTCAACAGGCTCAGCCCGAACGGCTTCATTTTAGTCCTACTCACTCATCATTCGCCGCCAGCGGCCCGACCCGCCTACCGTCGGTGGACGGCCAGCGAAACCGCAACGGCCGATAGCTTTGCGTCCGCCACCACGGATCGGCGACCTGGAACAGGCCATTCTCTTCCGCCCTGCGCCCCAGATCTTTGCGGGCGGTCAGCGCCGCCAGCACCGGCGCGGCGAATAGGCCGGCGACCACCGGCGACATCCAGCCCAGGCTCCCGGCCTTCACCGCCATGGTGGTCAGTCCCGCACCCAGCAATATATGCCATTTGAACAGCCAGATCGCGCTGGTCATTGCCATGCCGTCGCGGTCGCGGGTCTGCCCGTTCCAGCTCGCCTTGCGGCCCATCAAGATGCTGAAGAGGTTGATCGTTTGGGTCAGCATCGCCACCGGTGCCATCAGGATCGACAGGATGATATCGACCAGAACGCCGCGCGTCATCCGCGCCGCCCCGCCAAAGCCGATTCGCCGCGCCGGATCGGCCATAGCCCAGATGATCGCCAACAGCTTGGGACCAAATAGCAGCACCGCCGTCAGCGCCAGCAATCCGCCCGACGGCAGGATCGCGGCGGGCGGCCACACCCCGGACAGCGCGCCCCCCAACACCACCAGCATCAGCGCCAGCCAGAGGGGCGACGTGCAATAAGCCGATGCGCCGACCAGCAACTGGAACCGGCTGACCGGATGCAGGCCCTTGATCTTCACAAGCAACGGCACATGCTGGATATTGCCTTGGCACCAGCGGCGATCGCGGGTGAACAGGTCGGGCATTGATGGCGGAAATTCCTCGAAACTGTCATCGGCGGTGACCATATGCACGTCCCAGCCGCGCCGCCGCAGCAACGCCGCCTCCAGCATGTCGTGGCTTAATATATGCCCGCCGAACGGCGCGCGGCCCGGCAATTCAGGCAGGCCACAGCTCTCGGCGAAGGCGCTGACCCGCACGATGGCGTTATGGCCCCAGAACATGCCTTCCGATCCCGCCCACCAAATCATGCCGGCGGCCGATGTCGGTCCGAACAGGCGGCTGGCGAACTGCTGCCAGCGCGCGAACAGGGTGGCGGCGCCCATCACGGTGGGGACGGTCTGGATCAGTCCGACATGGGGATGTCGTTCCATATCGGCGGCCAGGCGGGCCATGGTCTGCCCGCTGACCACGCTGTCGGCGTCCAGCACGACCATATAATCGTATCCGCCGCCAAAGCGCTGCACCCATTCGGCGATATTGCCCGGCTTGCGCCCGATATTGAGCGCGCGCCGACGATAATGGACGGGGCGCGAGAAGGAGGCGCGCATCTCCTGAAAGGCGCGGCGCTCGATTTCGCCATTTTCGGGATTGGAATCCGACAGGATGAAAAATTCAAACCGTTCGCCGCCCATCACCTGCGCCAGCGATCGTTCCATGATCGACAGGCGGCCGAGTACGCCTAGAAAATCTTCGTTACAGACCGGCAGCAGGATCGCGGTTTTGCCCTTCAGCGGGGTGGCGGCATTGAGCGGCCGGGGCGTTACGCTGCGGCCCTTGCCGACCGTCAACAGCAGGAAACCGATCATCGCGGTGGCGAAGCCGAAGGCGATCCAGGCGAACAGCGGGATGAACAGCGCCAGATAGACGCCCTCCCACGCGGAAATGCCGTCCAGCCCGATCGAGCGGCGCATTTCGTGCGCGGCCATGGCGGCGGGGAGCAGGGCCAGCAACACCACCAGCAAGCGGCGCGCCCAGATATCGATGTTGAGCGGGCGACGCGCGATCAAATCCGGTCGGGCACCGAAATCCTGTTCCGGCATGGCCAGCGCGCTTTCCGGCGGCACCTGTTCAAAGGCGCGGGCCAGCGGCTTGCCCCCGGCATCGGTGGTCGGCGCCTGCACGCCTCCATTCCCCGTCATTCATCAGACCCATCGCGATTGACCCAATATGTCACAACCGCCCGATGCATAGACGGTTCCCTTCAGACACCCAGCGGATAATGCACATATTCGCTTAAGGCCCGATCGCCCGCCCGCAATTGCAGCCGGATATCGGCCGACTTGCCCTGCGCGCGCTGTATGTCGAGCACCGTGCGGAACAGGCCGTCGCGGCCAAGCACTGGATAACCGGCTTTCTTGATGAGCGTGCCGCCGGCCACATCCGCCCAGATGTCGTGCTTGCTACCCGCAGCGACGCCGGCAAAGTCGATCACCAACCGATCGGCATCGCCGTCACCGCGTCCCCGCCAGACATTCTCGACGATGGCGATGCCGGTCGAAGCGGGCGTGCGCGCCGCCGACCAGTCGAGCCGATAGGCCAGGTCGATCCGTGCACCCGCGCGCGGCGCGGCGTCGGGCGTCCAGTATGCGGCGACATTGTCGGTATATTCGCTGTCGGTGGGGAAGGCGTACAGGCGCACCGCGCCCGCGCCGAGCGGCCTGGTCGGTGTGGACCAGAGCGAGGGGCGGCGGTCGTAGAAAACGCCGTCATCCTGATAATGGTCGAAGTCGCGGTCCCGCTGAAGCAGGCCGAAGCCCTTGGGACTGACTTCCTTGAAGGCGCTGAAATGCGGGACGGAAGGATTCACGATCGGCCGGGCATGGGCGGAACCATCGGCGCTCGCGATCGACAGCATGTCGCTGTCATGGATTTCCGGCCGCCAGTCGGTCCCCTGAACCCGGTTCGCCTGATCGTACCAGAACATGCTGGTCATCGGCATCAGCCCCAATTCGGGGATGGCGCGGCGCGGGAAGAGCGCGGCGGTGACGTCCTGCTGCACGCCCTGCGGTCCCAGGCTACTGACGAAGCGGAAGGCGCCGGCGATCGACGCGCCGTCCAGCAGCGCATAGATAGTGACGCTGCTATTGCCCGTCCGTTCCAGCCAGAAATGGGTGAAGCGGGGAAACTCCTCCTTGCCGGGCAGGCTGGTGTTGATCGCGATCGCGCGTGCCGATAGGCCGAATTGCTTCTGCGGGCTGGGCGCGCGGAAATAGCTTGCCCCCAGGAAAGACAGCCAATCGCCGTCGCGCGCCGCATTCATGATGCGAAAACCGGCAAAGCCCGCATCTGGTCCCAGCGCCGCGACGGCATTCCCCGCGGGCGTTTCGAACATGGTCGGGTCATAGCGCAGCGGCGTCGCGCGGCCCTTTTCCACGATCGCGATCGACACCGGCTGGGCGGCGTTCACCGACAGCGGAAAGAAACGGACCCCGGTATCACCGGGCAGGTCGCCCCAAAGGGTACGCGCGTCACGGAACCGCGCCTGATGCAGCGCGTCATAATCGACCTTCGCCGCGCCCGGATGGGGCGGCGTCTCCTTGAACGGCGCGCGCGCCAGGCGCTGCGCCTGCGCCACCAGCCGGTCCCAGGAAAAGGCGTCGCCGCCGGTCTGGGCGAACAGCATGTCGGGCCTGACGAAATCAGAAAAGAGCAGGGCGGATGCGGAGGCGGCGATCATCGCGCGCCGGTTGATCTCATTCATGGCTTTTATCATGGGGCGGACAACCGGCGAAGCCAAGTCTGTATCCGCGCCCATGCGAAGAAGCCTCCGCCCGGGGGGACGGAGGCTTCAATGAGGCTGGTCGTTCGATCGAAGGTGTCGCCCCCGGCACGGTGGGGACTGTTGATGTGCCGGGGGCCACTTGGGCGGCTGGCGGTGACCAAGACCTCAGCCGACCAATCTGGTTACGCCTTAGCCGATCAGCTTGAGCACGCCCTGCTGGCTCTGATTGGCCTGGGCCAGCATCGCGGTGGACGCCTGGCTCAGGATCTGCTGCTTGGCGAGCGCCGTCGTTTCGGCCGAGAAGTCGGCGTCTTCGATGCGGCTGCGGGCGTCGGTCAGGCTGGTGATGTTGTTGGTCAGGTTGTTGACCGTCGATTCGAGGCGGTTCTGCACCGCACCAAGGTTGGCGCGGGTCGTTGCGACCGAAGCCAGCGCGGTGTCGAACGTGTCGAGGTCGGCGGTGGTGGCGGTGGTGGCGTCAACCGCCAGTGCGTCGGTCATGGCGGTCGTCACATCGTCGAGCGTGATCGTTACCGTGTCGGATGCGTTGGCACCGGCCTGGATCGTCACGTCCGTAACCGAACCGTCGAACAGCTTGGTGCCGTTGAATTCGGTGTTGGCCAGCGTGTCGGTGATCTGGGTCTGGAGCTGGGCGACTTCCGCCTGGATGTTCGCCTTGGCGTCGGTGTCGTTGGTGCCGTTCAGCGTCTGGACGGTCAGTTCACGCATACGCTGCAACATGTTGCTGACTTCGTTCAGCGCGCCTTCCGCGGTCTGCGCCAGGCTGATGCCGTCATTGGCGTTGCGGACGCCCTGGGTCATGCCCTTGATCTGCGCCGTCATGCTGGATGCGATGGCGAGGCCAGCGGCGTCGTCCTTCGCGCTGTTGATGCGCTTGCCGGTCGACAGGCGTTCCATCGCGGTGCCCAGCGCCTTGGTGGCGGCGGTCGAAGCGTTGGCCGAGCGCATTGCGCCAGTGTTGGTTCCGATAACAGTCATGGTGTTCCCTTTCAAAGTTGTATCAGGTCGCTGCCATCCGTCAGAGCGTCTGCGGCCTCGAAAGGGGATAACGGCGGCGCGCCACGAGCTTTTAGCGCCGATGTCGTTTTTTTTGAAAAGGGTATGATTCGGGCGGCCCGAAATCGCCCTTACGCGGGCGCGACGTGCGCGTTTTAGACCAAGGTCGAAGATATTGCCGTTTTTGCCGGAAAAAAACTGCCGCATGGCGGCAATCGGGCGGACGGCATTAACTATCTGATAACCACAGATCGCGTAATTATTAACCATCGAAGGGGGTTGGGGCGTACGGGGGTACAAGCCAGCCAAATGATGGGGTTTTGGTCATGTCGACACTAGACGTGAGCCGTGGCGTCTGCGCGCTTCTTCCGGGCTTGCAGCACTGGCTTGAAAATGCCTTCTATGAAGTGCGCATCGTCGATGCGGCCGGCCCCCGTGACAGGGCCGATACCCGTGACGGGGCCGATACCCGTGACAGGGAAGGCCGGCGCATCCTGCTGGCGACAGAGATCGGCCACGCCACCTATCGCGATATCCTGATCAACGTGCATGACGGTGCGCCTTCGCTGGTGGCCGCCGCCAACGGCCTGCCGGCGCGCGTCGCCTTTGGCATTGCGGACATGGGCTTCGCCTTCGCCCTGATCGCCGAACTGGCCCGCCCCGGCGCGATCCCCGCGGTCGGCGACAGCGGCAGCGCAAGGCTGATGACGCTGGCCGGCCGTGTCGCCCGCAGCGACGCCACCGTCCTGATCCAGGGCGACACCGGCACCGGCAAGGAAGGCATGGCGCGCTTCCTGCACGCCCAGTCGGGCCGCATCGACCATGACTTCATCGCCGTCAACTGCGCCGCACTCCCCGAAACCATGATGGAAGCGATGCTGTTCGGACATAAGAAGGGCAGCTTCACCGGCGCGTCGAACGCATCGGATGGCCTGTTCCTGGCGGCCGATGGCGGCACGCTGTTCCTCGACGAAATCGCCGAACTGCCGCTGGCGCTCCAGTCCAAGCTGTTGCGCGCGCTGCAAGAGGGCGAAGTGCTGCCCGTCGGCGCGACCCACCCCATCCCGGTCAATGTCCGCATCATCGCGGCTTGCAACCGCGATCTGGCGGGTGAAGTCGCCGCCGGTCGCTTCCGCGAAGATCTCTACTGGCGTCTCAACGTCATGCCGCTGGAACTGCGCCCGCTGGCCGAACGCCCTGGCGATGTCGCCGCGATCGCCGCCGCCATGCTGCTGCGGCATCAGGACATGGCGAAGGCCTCGTTCGTGTGGCCGACCGCCGCTGCCCTCGACAAGCTTGCCGCCCATGTCTGGCGCGGCAACGCCCGCGAACTGGGCAATGTGCTGCAACGCGCCCTGGTGCTGCGCGACGGCACGATGATCGAGGCGGACGACCTGCACCTGACCGGCGCGCCGCAGCCGCTGCGTATCGTGCCGCCCGTCGCGCCGGCGTCCATCGCGCCTGCCTCCGTCAATGCCGAACCGACCCGCCTGCGCGACGTCGCCCATCACAGCAAGCTGGAGGCCATCCGCATCGCCCTGCGCGAAACCGATGGTCACCGTGCCGCCGCCGCCCGCAAACTGGGCATTTCCGAACGCACGCTTCGCTATCGGCTCGCCGAAATGCGTGAGCTGGCAGCGGCTTGAAGGAGGGCTGAACCATGGCCATCAACGGCGTTTCACCCACCGACAGCGTCATGGCGATCCGCAACGCCATCCTGCAAAAGAACGCGGCCCTGCGCGACGTCGCCTCGACCGGAACGGTCGGCGCACCCGGCGTCGGCGGTACCCAGGGCACGGCGCCGGGTGGCTTTACCGAAGCGCTCAACAGCGCCCTGCAACAGGTCAACGGCCTCCAGACCCAGGCCGGTGAAGCCGCCGCCTCGTTCGAACGTGGCGAAACCACCGATATCGCCGCCGTCATGCTGGCCAAACAGCAGGCGTCGGTCAGCTTCGAAGCGACCCTCCAGGTCCGCAACAAACTCCTGTCCGCCTATAAGGACATTATGAGCATGCCGGTCTAAACCATGGAAAACGCACTCAGCACCAATGTCGGCGCATCGCCGCCCGTTCTCCCCGCCAGCGCCTCCTTCGGGAGCGGGGCCAAGGGAATGGACGCGCTCAAGGCGCGCTTCACCGGCTTCATCAAACAGCCCGCGGTGGCCAAGAGCCTGCCGCTGCTGGGCCTGCTCGGCACTGTCGCGGTGGCTGGTGCGGCGTGGCTCGCGCTGCGCGAACCGCCGCAGCGCGACCTGTTCCGCGCCTTGCCCGACACCGACAAGTCCGCCGTCGCGCAGATATTGGACCAGAGCGGTATCAAATATGACTTCGACAACAGCGGCGGCATGACCGTTGGCGAAGACGATTATTTCAAGGCGAAGATGATGCTCGCCGCGCAAGGCCTGCCCAAGAGCGCGCCGGACGGCAACAGCATGATCGACAGCCTGCCGATGGGCGCATCGCGCGCGGTAGAGGGCGAAAAGCTGCGCACCGCCCGCGAAATGGATCTTGCGCGCACGATCGAGGCGATCGACAGCGTCGAAACCGCCAAGGTGCATCTGGCCGTCGAACCGCCCAGCGTGTTCCTGCGCGAACGGTCCAAGCCCTCGGCCTCGGTCATGCTGCGCCTGGCCAATGGCCGCACCCTCACCGATGCGCAGGTCAACGCCATCGTCCATCTCGTCGCCTCCTCCATTCCGGAACTCAACCCGGACGATATCTCGCTGGTCGATCAAAATGGTCGCCTGCTCAGCAATAATGACGGCAACGCCGCCGACGATCGGCAACTGGCGGTGCAGGGCAAGATCGAGGATCGCTATCGCCAGTCGGTGATTGCGCTGCTGACCCCGATCCTGGGCACCGGCAATTTCTCGGCCGAGGTCCATGCCGAACTCAATTTCGCCGAGCGTCAGGCGACCCGCGAAACCTATCCGCAGGACGAAGCGCGGCTGCGCAACGAAACCGGCACCTGGGCTTCCGATCCGCGTGGCCAGGGTGCGGGCGAAGCGTCCGGCATCCCCGGTGCGCTCAGCAATCAGGCCCCGGTCAACCCGACCGTGACCCAGACCAATCCCAACGGTCAGGCCGTAACGCAGGGCCAGACGGCGCAGGGCGCGCAAGCGGCCCCCGGCACGCCGCCCAATCCGTTGATGAAGACCGAGGAAACCTTCAACCGCAGCTTCGAGCTGGGCCGTGAAGTCTCCGTCACCCGCGACGCCATCGGCACGGTCAAGCGTCTCTCGGTCGCCGTGGCGCTCGACACTGCACCCGACGGCAAGGCGCGCACCCCGCAGGAAATCGCCGCGCTTGAAGCCTTGGTGAAGGGCGCGGTCGGTTTCGACCAGGGCCGTGGCGACGTGGTCGCCTTGTCCTCGCGCAGCTTCCTCAAGACGGCAGAGGCGACGCCGCCCTGGTATGAGGCGGACTGGATGTCGCCGCTGGTGCGCAACGTATCGGCCCTGCTGGTCGCGCTGCTGGTCATCTTCGGCATCGGTCGCCCACTCCTGAAGCGCCGCGCCGCTGCGCCCGACGCTCTGGCGGCCCCGACCCCGCAGGAAGGCCAGCGCATCGGCCGCGAGATTTCCAGCGAGATCACCAAGCAGGCGGTCGTCGCCGGCCCGGACGGCGCGGAAGCCAAGATCACGCTCGACATGATCTCCTCCACTTATGACTATGCCCAGCGTGCCGACCTCATCCGCAACTTCGTCAAGCAAGACCCCGATCGGGCCGCGCTCGTCGTCCGCGACCTCCTGAAGGAGGGGAAGAAGGAAAATGCCTGAGATCGTTCCCGGTCGTCCCGAGGCGCTGAAGGGCAGCGCCGCCGCCGCCGTCCTCCTCATGCTCTTCGACGAAGACGAGGCCGCCCAGATCCTGTCCCGCCTGGAACCCGACGAAGTGCGCCAGCTTGGCTACGCCATGTATGATGTGGCGGATGTCGATCCCGAAGAGGTGAACGAAGCGCTCGATCATTTCGTGACCAAGGCGAAGAAGCGCACCACCATCGGCTATGGCGCCACCCGCCATATCCGCGGCGCGATGACCAAGGCGTTGGGCGAGGAACGCGCGGAAACCATCCTGGCCCGCATCACCCCGCCGACCCGTTCGACCCAGCTGGAAATGCTGAAATGGATGGACGCCAAGGAAATCGGCACGCTGATCGAGGCGGAGCATCCGCAGATCATGGCGATCGTGCTCGCCCATCTGGAAGCGCCCGTCGCGGCCGACGTGCTGCAATTGCTGCCGGCCGAATATCAGGAAGAAATCGTCTATCGCATCGCCACGCTCGGCCCGGTGTCGAACGAAGCGCTGGACGATCTGGAACAGCTGCTGCTGCGGGGGCCAGTCAAGAAGCAGGGCGCAGCCTCGCAACGCGGCGGCACCGTCGAAGCCGCGGCTATCATGAACAACGTCCGCAAGGATAATGAACAGCGGATCATGAAGGCCGTCGCCAAGCGCGACAAGATGATCGCCCAGACGATCGAGGAGGAGATGTTCGTCTTCGACAATCTCATCGACATGGACGACAAGAATCTGGGCACGCTGATGCGCACCGTGGACAGCGCCGTGCTGGTCGTCGCGCTCAAGGGCGTCAACGACCTGCTCAAGGCCAAGATCTTCAGCTGCATGTCGGCGCGCGCGGCGCAGGCCATCGCCGACGAGATCGAGGAACGCGGGCCGATCCGCCTGGCCGAAGTCATGGATTCGCAGAAACTGATCATCGCCACCGCGCGCCGCATGGCCGACGCCGGCACCATCATGCTGGGCGGCAAGGGGAACGACTTTGTCTAACTTTTGGGGCAATGTCGCCGTTGAGGATGCGACGCCTGTCGCGGTCGCCGGCTTCCGCCCGGCCGAAGGCGGCTTCCGCAGCCTCTACACCTCGCCGCAAGCGCCACTGGCCGGCACGATGCGCAATGGCGTGATCGAGGCGGAACCGGAAATCGACCTGATGGAGGAGGCCCGGATGGAAGCCTTCACCATGGGCTTCGACGAAGGCTGCCGCGTCACCGCCCAGACCCATGGGCAGGAAAGCGAAGCGCGCACCCGCCTCACCGAAGCGCTCGAAACCCTCGCGCCCGCGCCCAGCGGCATGTTGTCCACCATGCTCTCCGCCACCGTCGTTCGCCTGGTCGAACAGATTGTGGGCGAAGTAGAGATCGACATCGAACGGCTGGTCCAGCGCTGCGACACCGTCGCCGCCTTCATCGAAGATAATGAAGGCAAGAGCGCGCTGCATCTCCACCCCGAAGACATCAGCCTGCTGGAAGGCGAGACGATCGGCGTCAAGCTGGTCGCCGACAAGGCGATGCATCGCGGCTGCGTGCGGCTCGAAACTGCCGACGGGTGGGTCGAGGATGGCCCGGACGTCCGCCTCGCCCGTCTGCGCGCGCTGATGGACGATATGGAAGGCAAGCCATGATCCGCGCCGCGCTGGCCCAGGCGGAAAGCCTGTTCGACCATCTCCAGGTCCAGAACCGCGCGCCCCGCCGGATTGGCCGTCTCGTCAGCCATGATGCCGGGATGCTGGAAGTCACCGGCTTTCGCCGCCCGATTGGCTCCGGCGCGCGCGTCATGGCCAGCGACGGCTCCGTCTGCCGCGCCGAAGTCGTCGGCTTTCGCGGCGACCGCACCCTGCTGGTCCCGCTTGATGCCGACGCGCCGCTGGAAAACGGCATCCGCGTCGAACCCGACAGCCAGGCCAATATGGTGCAGGTCGGCGACGGCCTGATTGGTCGCGTCATCGACGCTATGGGCCAGCCGCTCGACCGCAAGGGGCCGATCATCGCGGGCGGCACCTGGCCCTTGAATGGCGTGAAGGGCAATGTCCTCGACCGGGGCCGCGTCACCGAAGCCTTCGACCTCGGCGTCCGCGCCGTCAACGCGCTGCTCACCGCCGGGCGCGGCCAGCGTATCGCCATCATCGCTGGCTCTGGCGTCGGTAAATCGGTGCTGATGGGCCAGATGATCGCCGGGGCCGAAGCCGATATCGTCGTGGTCGGCCTGATCGGTGAACGCGGCCGCGAAGTCAGCGACTTCCTCGAAACGAAACTCAAGCACACGATGCACAAGAGCATCGTCGTCGCCGTCCCCGCCGATCACCCGCCGGTGCTGCGCCTGCGCGCCGCCGCGCGCGCCACCGCCATCGCTGAATATTATCGCGCCCGTGGCAAGAAAGTGCTGCTCCTCATCGACAGCCTGACCCGCTGCGCCCACGCCCAGCGCGAAATCGGCCTGGCGCTGGGCGAACCGCCGGCGATGAAGGGCTATCCGCCATCCGCCCTGGCGCTCATTCCCCGCCTGGTCGAACGGGCAGGGGTGGACGCACGCACCGGCGGATCGATCACCGCGCTCTACACCGTGCTGGCCGATGGCGACGATACCGACGATCCGATCGTGGACGCTGCCCGCGCCATTGTGGACGGCCATTTCGTCCTGTCGCGGCACCTGTCCGAACAATCCATCTTCCCCGCCATCGACATCGGCAAGTCCTTGTCGCGCGTCATGGCCGATGTGGTGGACGATGATCATCGCATGGCCGCCGCCAATTACCGCCGCCTCTGGGCCGCCTATGAGGAAAATCGCGACCTCATCCTGATGGGCGCCTATCGCCCCGGCAACGATCCCGTCATCGACGAAGCGGTCCGCCGTCGCCAGGAAATCCTCGATTTCATCCGTCAGGACCAGAAAAGCCGCATCGACCTCGACACCAGCGCCGACGCGCTGGTCGCGGGCTTTAGCGCATGAAGGGCCTGGTCGGCCGCCGCCAGCGCGTGCTGCGCGTCCGCCATGTCCAGCACGCCATGGCGGTCGCGGAAACCGCCCGCGCCCGCGACGAGGCCGACGGCCTTGCCCGCAATATCGACCGCCTAACCAAGGTGCGCAGCGAATTGTTCGAAACTGAAGGCATGGCCACCGGCGCGTCCTTCGCCGCGATGCAGGAACTCGCGACCCGGCTGGAACAGGCCGGCCGACAGCTTGACGGCGCGCTTTATGACGCCAAGCGCAAGGTCGAGGCCAAAGAAGGCATGACTCTTGCAGCGAACCGCGAGAAGGAAATCGCCACCCGCCTCAAGGACCGCGCCCGCGCGGACCTGGAGGCGTGGCGCGAGACAAAGCTTGCCGCGCTGCCGCGCTATCGACGGATGCAGCGCAACGGGGACGTTTGACGATGACCATGCTGACCAGCCTCAAGGCGCTGCTTTTCACGACGCCCATGCAGAAGGGCGTGCAGACGGACGCCATCCCGATCGAGGGCAGCACCGACTTTGCGCAGTTATTGAACAGCGTTGGCTCGGCGCCGACTGTAACCGCGCAACCGGACATATCGCCCTCCATTGCTGCGGATGCTCTCCAAACATCTGAAGAAGCAGTTGAATATCAGCATCTCGATGATAGGGCTTGGCATCCTTTTGTCGCTCATTCGACACCTCCGGCTCCCGCTGCCGCACCCCTATTGAAGACAGAAAAATCCGATTTAGCTGTCCAACTCCCCGTCTCACCTACCGAGCCTGAAGAGGCGCACGCCCCCGGCGGCGCGGCATCCGGCCCGCGACCTTTTGCAGGGGCCGATGCGCCGCTCGTCCTGGTCCCGATAAGGGGCGAGACGCCCACCGACATCTCCTCACCGGGGCCTGACATCGCCTCGCTGGAACGGCCGGACGACGTGGCCATATCTGTGCCCGCGCCGTCTACCACGCCCTTCACGCTCGCCACGGCGGCGGAGGAACCGGTCGTCGCTGCGCCCGCGCCGTTCAGGGCGCATGTCGTCGCGCCAACAGACGCCGTCGCCCCGTCGCCAGCAATCGACATGGCCGATACGCAAGAGGACGCCGCCGCGCCTTCCAGCGATGAAGCAACGCCCGTCGCACAAGCCGACGGTCAATCCCAAGCCCTTCCGACGGTCATGGCCATGGCGCCACCGGCTCCGGTCGTTGCGCCCTTCGTGGCCCAGGCTGAACAGGCCACGACCGAGCAGGCTCAGGCCAGGCAGGTAGAGCCCGGAACGGGTGGCGTGCCCTCGGTCGCCACCCCGACGCGGATCATCGCTGCTGATCTGCCTGCGGATCAGTTGGCGCCCATGCCGGACGCCATGCGTCCGGCCAGCCAGCCCGCGCCGGCGACCCCCATGCCGATTGCCGACCCCGCATCCGCCGCACCGCTTGCACCGCAGGCCGCCGCGTCGTCTGTCGCAGCCGCCGCCCCGGAAACGAAGGCGATACCCGTTCCAACTGTCGTTCGGCATGACGCCGCGCCTATGTTGCCGGACGAAGCGCCGATCGCAGCCACCGATCATCCTGTCACCGCGCCCGCGCCGGCAACCGCCCTGCCTGTTCCCGGCCCCGCATCCGCCACACCGCTGGTCGCCCAGACCACAGAGTCATTGGCCGCGCCCGCCGCCCCCGAAATGGCGGCGTCACCCATAAAGGTTGCCGATCCGCAAGGGGGCGCGCCAGCGCCACCGGCAGAAGCGCCGATCGTCGTCGCCGATCGTCCCGCGATCGTGCCGGACGCCCTGCGTCCAAGCAGCCAGCCTAAACCGGCAACGCCTGTGCCGACTGTCAGCCCCGCATCCGTTGCACCGCTGATCCAGCAGGTCGCGCCGCCGCCAGTCGCGGCTGTAACTGTGCCAACCCCGGAAATTCCATCAGTTCCATCCCTCGCGCAAGCCACGCCGGACTCTGTCGAAGCCTTGGACCTGCCCGTCGATCTCGCACAATCGCTCGGTCCGACCGCTCCAGCCAAGCCGCGCGCCGAGGCTGTCTCGCTGCTCCAGTTGGTCCGCGACCATATGACCCTGCGCGCGCCGCGCCGATCTGAAACCGTCGTGCCGACCCGCGAAGTGGCCCCCGACGCTGCGTCCGTGATCCTGCCGACCGCGATGAGCGACAATGGCCCGTCTCTGGCGCCACTGGTGCAGCCGACCGTCCAGCCGCTCGCGACCGCCGCGCCGTCCATCCCGACCGTCGATCTGTCCGCCAGCCTTGGCGCGCAGGTGGTGGATATGGGCGTATCGGGCCAGTGGATCGACGGACTGGCGCGCGATATCGCTGGCCTGTCTGCCAATGGCGCACAGGGCCGGTTTCAGATCAACGCCGATCAGCTTGGCCCGATCCAGGTCGATATCCGGCAGGGCGAAGATGGCGCGACCATTAGCCTGACCGTAGCGACCGAGGCGGCCGAACAGGCTTTACGGCAGGAAGGCGACCGGCTGAAGCTGGACGCTGGCTTGTCCGCCATGCGCATCAGCGAGATGAAGATCGAGCGGGCACCGCATGTCGCCGAAACCGCGCGTGCGGACAGCAGCGGCAACCAGACAACGTCGCAGCAGCAGTCTGGTGGCCAAGGCCAAAATCAGGCTCAAAATCAGGGTCAATCCATGGGCCAGGGCGCTGGCCAGAGCATGGGCCAGTCATCGGCCCAGTCGCATATGCAGGGCCGCGGCCAGCAACGCGAAAATATCGCGCTGGGGCATAAAGCGGGGAGCGACGCTGCCGTTCTTAACCATACGGACGTGGGCGAAAGCGCCGGCGGTGCCGTTCGCGCGCGCTATGCGTGACCAGCGCTTTTCCTAGGGGACCAGACATATGAGCGACGAGCCAAAGGCCAAGAAAAAGAAAGGCGGGAGCATGAAAATGATCCTGCTGCTGGTCGTGGGCGTCGTCGTGGGTGGCGCAGGCGCAGCCGGTGGGCTGTACGCCGCCGGTTTCTTCAGCCCGAAGGCGGAGGGGCCGAAGGAAGACCCCAACAAGCCCGTGCTGGTGCTGGCCGGTGAGGATGCGCAGGCGATCGCGACCGCTCATGGCTGGGCCGGCGAAGCGGGCGGCGGCGGGGAAGGCGGCGGCAAATCCGGCGGCGGCGAAAGCCATGCCGTATCCGCGGGCCATGCGCCGGGTAAGGGCATCGACCTGCCCACGCCGGCCAATCCGACCGCCTATCAGGCCACCTATTTCCAGCTTCAGGCGCCCTTTACGTCGAACATGTCGGACACCGACGCCTTCGCCCAAATCTCCGTCGCGGTATCGACCTATTATGACTATCGCGTGATTGCCGCGATCAAGCAGCATGAAATGCCGATCCGCAGCCAGATGCTGATGATGCTGGCGGAACAGCCGCAGGAAGTGCTCGACACGCCGCAGGGCAAGCAGGCGCTCCAGGGCAAGATCAAGGTCATCATCAACGATGTGCTGAAACAGAAGACCGGCTATGGCGGCATCGACAACGTCTATTTCACCAACTTCGTCATTCAATAAGGCGGCCGCATCGGCGCCCGTCCGCTGACCCCGTTCGTCGCCCTGTTAACTCCAATTTTACCATTTTCGTTATTAATGGCGCTGCGCCAAAGGATCAGGACGTCCCCTGATCCGCCATGGGGCAGGGGACCAAGATGGACGACGTACAGACCTACGCCTTCGGGCGCGGGGATTCGCAGGCGCCGATCATGCTGTCGGGGCTGGACCGGCTGAGCGAGAAGCTCGGCCGGCGCATGCGCGCCCTGATCGAGCCGATCGCCGGCGTGCGCCCGCATATCGTGGCGCAGGATACCCGCGTGCTGGATTTCGCCGCATGGACGGCCGAAGTGCCCGCCTTTTGCAGCCTGTCCATCTATCGCCTGCTGCCGCTGAAAGGCCAGATGCTGCTGCGGATGGATGCGGCGATGATATCCACCATGGTCGATTGTTTCTATGGCGGCATCGGCAACCGGGCCTTGCCCGCGCGCGGCGAATTTACCCCGACCGAAGACCGGCTGATCGCGCGCCTTTCCGATAGCATCGTCACCCGCCTGGTCGAAACCTGGGCCGACATATTGCCGCTGGAGCAGGGGCTGATCCTGCGTGAAAGCGCAGTCGGCTATGCCGCGTCGGCGCAGCCCGGCGACCAGATGGTGCTGCAACGCTTCACAATCTCCATCACCCGCGACCAGGAATGGCCGATCGACATCGTCTTTCCGCTGTCCGCGCTGCGCGGCGTAGAGGCGCTGATGGGCAGCAACCTGCCCGCTGACGAGGAGCAGCGCGATCCTGTCTGGCAGACGCGCATCGCCCGGCGGATGCGCGACATCCGGATGCCCGCGCGCACCGTATTGGCGCGCCCCAACCTCTCGCTGGCCGAACTGATGCAACTCAAGGTCGGCGACGTCATTCCCGTCACCATCGGCCGATCGCTGCCGTTGATCGTCGGAAACCGCATCGTCGCGCATGGCACGATCGGCGAACAGGACGGCCGCGCCGCCTTCCAGATTGAAAAGCTTGCACAGGAACCCGATCAATGAGCGACATGAGCGAAGCCCCCCGCATGGACCGGGGCGAAGACCCGCTGACCAAAATGACCAACAACCGCCAGTTCAAGCTGCTGGCCGATATCCCGGTCCGCATGTCGGTGGAGGTCGGCTCCACCTCGCTGCGCCTGGCCGAAGTCATGGACCTGGCCGAAGGCAGCATCGTCGAACTGGATCGCCAGGCCGACGACCTGCTGGATATCATGGTCAACGGCGCACTGATCGCCAAGGGGGAGGTGGTGACCGTGAACGGCCGCTATGGCATCCGCATCGTCGATATCGCCGCGACCGAAAATCGCCTCGCCGGGATCGAACGGCGCGGCTAACGGGCCGCTTCTGATTTTAAGCTTGCCTTCGGTCGCGAAACTGCGGATCGCAGGCGCTGTTAACCATAGCTGCAGGCAGGCCATTTCATGTTCTGGTATTTCGTCAAACTGCTGATCCTGCTGCCGCTGGTGGGCGGCATGGCCTTTGGCGCGCTGTGGCTATGGCGCAAATATCAACCTGGCATGATGGCGGGGCAGGGCGACCGCTCCTTGAAGCTGCTCGAAGCGCTGCCGATGGGGGCTTTTGGCAAGCTCGCCGTGGTGGAGTTTGAGGGCAAGAAAATCCTCCTGTCCGTCACCCGCAGCCGGATCGAGAAGATCGCGGAAGGCGATCATGTCCGCCTTCGCTGACCTCAAGAACGACGTCATTCCCGCGAAGGCGGGAATCCATCTCCCCACCCTGCGTCCATATGGAATGTTTGTGAGATGGATCCCCGCCTTCGCGGGGATGACAATTTTGGTTTTTGCAGCCCTGCTGCTCTTCACCGTCCCCGCCTTCGCCCAGGCCGCGCCCGCCGCCACGCCGCCGGTCGACAATAGCGGCGCGCTGAGTCGCGCTATGGGCCAGATTTCGGGCGACGGTCGCTCGCTCTCGCTCAGCCTCCAGATCCTCGTCCTGATGAGCCTGCTGACGGTGCTGCCGTCGCTCGTGCTCATGATGACCAGCTTCACCCGCATCATCATCGTCCTGTCGCTGCTGCGCCAGGCGCTCGGCCTGCAACAGACGCCGCCCAACCAGGTGCTGGTCGGCCTCACCCTCTTCCTCTCGCTGTTCGTGATGCGCCCCGCTATCGATGCGATCAACGCCCAGGCCTTCGACCCCTATGGCAAGGGACAGATCAGCATTGAGGAAGCAGTCGGCCGGTCGGGCAAGGTGCTGCATGGCTTCATGGCCAAGCAGACCCGCGAGAGTGACCTCAAACTGTTCCAGAATCTCGCCAAGGCGCCGGCCTTCCGCACGCCCGACGACATTCCCTTCACGATCCTGCTGCCCGCCTTCGTCACCAGCGAATTGAAGACCGCGTTCCAGATCGGCTTCATGATCTTCCTGCCCTTCCTCATCATCGACTTGGTGGTCGCCTCCACGCTGATGGCGCTCGGCATGATGATGCTGTCGCCCACGATCATATCGATGCCGTTCAAATTGCTATTGTTCGTGCTGGTCGATGGCTGGGCGCTGACCATGGGGTCGCTCGCGGGATCATTCGCGACATGACCGGCGTCATGCTCCAACATCCGTTCGTTTCGAGCGTGTCGAGAAACGGTTGCGCTGCCGCTTCTCGACTGCGCTCGAAGCGAACGGGACGGGGTATCTAGTCCGCATGGAAAATGCCGATTTCTTCATGGGGTTGGCCCAGCAGGCGCTGTGGATCACGGCGCTGGCGGCTGCGCCTGTGCTGATCCCGGCGCTTATCGCAGGGCTCATCATCGGCATGGTGCAGGCGGCGACCTCGATCAACGAACAGACATTGAGCTTCATCCCCAAGATCATCGTCGTCGGCGGCATGCTGGCGCTGTTCGGCGGGTCGATCATGGTGCTGATCGCCGACTTCACCCGCGAAATCTTCGAACGCATCCCGGACCTTCTCCAGTGAGCGTCTGGCCATGATCGCGCCGGGCTTCGCCGGGGTCGAAAACCAGCTCTGGGTCTGGCTGATCGCCATGATCCGGCCGGGCGCGGCCTTCATCGCCGCGCCGGTCTTCGGCGCGCCCGCCGTGCCGCTGCAACTGCGCCTGATCCTCAGCCTGGCGCTCGGCCTTGCCGCGCTCAACAGCGTCACCATTACCCTGCCGCAGGATGGCGTCGCCAGCTTCGAAGGCGTGATGATGGTCGCGGGCGAAGTCATGGCGGGCCTCGCCTTGGGCTTCGCGGTCCAGATCGGCTACGCCGCCGCCTTCGTCGCGGGGGAGACGATCGGCAACGCCATGGGCCTGAACTTCGCCGCCATGGTCGATCCCTCGTCGGGCCAATCGACCCAGGTACTGGGCACCTTCCTGTCGATCCTCGCCACCTTCCTGCTGCTCAGCATGGACGGCCACCTGCTGCTCGCCAGCTTCGTCGTCCAAAGCTACCAGGCGATCCCGCCGGGCGCGGGCATCCTGTCCAACGATACGGTCTGGCGCCTGATCTCCTTCGGCGGCGCGTTGCTTGGCGCGGGCGTCACCGTCGCGCTGCCGGTCGCCTTCGCGCTGGTGCTGGTGCAGGTGGTGATGGGCATGCTGGCCCGCGCCGCGCCCTCGCTCAACCTGTTCGCGGTAGGCATGCCGGTGGCGATGATGGCGGGCATCATCCTGCTGGCCATCGCCGTGCCGATCATGGCCGAAGGCATGACCGCCTCGCTCAAGGCCGGGCTGGAAGAAGCCCAGTCGATCGCGGAAGGACGCTAAGCCATGGCGGACAGTCCCGGCGGCGGCGAAAAGACCGAGAAACCAACCCAGAAGAAACTGGACGACGCGGCCAAGAAGGGCGACATCCTTCAGTCGCGCGAACTGGGCACGGCGCTGGTGGTGATGGCGGGCATCGCCTGGCTGGCGATCACCGGCCCGTCATTGATCGACGCCCTGTCGGACATGCTCACCGACGCGCTGCGCTTCCGCCGAGAGGATATCGTCGATTTTTCGCCGGCCGCGCGCGGGGCCGAACTGCTCGGCACGATCGCCCTGCCGGCCGCTGGCGTCATGCTCGCGACCTTCATCGCCGCGATCGCGGCGCCCGCCTTGCTCGGTTCGCTCGGCTTCCGCCCCGGCGCCTTCGCGCCCAAGGCGTCGAAGATGAATCCCGGCGCAGGCCTCAAGAAGATTTTCGGTACGCAGGGCCTCATTGAACTGGTCAAATCCATCGCCAAGATCGGCCTGCTCGGCAGCATCGGCATCTGGTTCATATGGGATCGGCTGACGCAGATCACGGCGCTGGGCAAGATGGGCGTCGCGCCGGCCATGGCGGACCTGGGCAACCTCTTCATCCTGACCTGTCTGGTGATGGCGGGCGGCCTGTTCCTGATCGCCGGCATCGACGTCCCCGCCCAGATCATGCAGCGCGCCAAGCGGCTGGGCATGAGCAAGCAGGAGATCAAGGACGAGCATAAGGAAAGCGAAGGCTCGCCCGAAATGAAAGGGCAATTGCGCCGCCGCCAGTTCGAGGTGCTGAACGGCTCCACTCGCCAGGCGGTGGCCGAAGCCAGCGTCATCATCACCAACCCCACCCATTTCGCCGTCGCCCTGCGCTACAAGCCCGGCGTCGACGCCGCCCCGGTCGTGGTCGCGCGCGGCTGTGATGCGATCGCCGCGGCGATCCGCGAACTGGCGGACCAGAATGGCGTGACTGTCCTCCAATATCCCGAACTGGCGCGCGCCGTCTATTTCACGTCGCGCGCCGGGCAGATCGTCAACGAAGGCCTGTATATGGCCGTGGCGACCGTCCTCGCCTTCGTCTTCCGCGTGGAAAACAAGATGGCGACGGAAATGGACCGGCCCTTCATCACCGTGCCCGAAGACTTGCGGTTCAACGCGGACGGGCAGAAGCAATAGGCGCGATGGCGGCTCGGCTGCGCATCTGCGGGGCGGCGGCGGGATCGCGCCGATCCTGGCTTTTCCTGCCCTTACTCCAATTCGCCACGGGCCTGGCCGGCTGGCCGGGGCCGGGCCTTATTCCCATCGCGATCGCCCTTCATCTGATGCGCGAAAAAATGTGCATGATGGATTAAAGTTTAACCGCACCCGTCCGTACTCTCTTCATTGGGGACGCATTAGGATTGGTGCGTCATGAACGACTATGTTTCCAGAAGCGAACTGACGCCCGTCGACAGGGCGGTTTCGCGTGCGCCCGCACCCGTCCAGGCTGTGCAGCCTGTGGCGCCCAGTCGTTCGACCCAGACCCCCGCAAACCAGGCAGCCAGGACGTCCCCGCAAGGCGACGGCGTCGTCGTGGACGATGATCTGGCCAGCATCGCCGAATATGTCGAGGTGCATGCCAGGATCGCCGACATATTGGCGGACCTCCAGTCGGGCATCGGCGGCGTCGATGATGCGGCCGACGCGATCCAGTCGATGATCCCCCGCCCCATGGTGCTGGTGCCGCTGCCGCCCGCCAGCAAGGAAGCGGTGGAACATGCCGCCGTCCTTGCCAAGCGGATCGTCGAGCGGGCGTCCTACGCCCATGGCGCGCACGCCCATGTGTCGCGCGCCACGGTCGAGCAGGTCACGTCTGCGGGCTGATTTCCGCGGTTCCGGCGCAGCGCAAATCATTCCTAAAGGTCTTGCCGTTAGCGCCGTTCTATCCCCTTGAAAGGACGGCGCATGACTTCGGTAGGCAGCAGCATTTTGACGGCGCTCAACGCAGGGTCGGGTATCGACACCTCCGCGTTGGTGACCAGTCTGGTGAGCGCGACCCGCGAGCCCAAGCAGACGGCGATCACCAATCGCCAGACGCTCAACACCTCGCGCATTTCGGCGCTGGCCTCCGCCGCCAGCTCGCTGGACACCTTTGCCAACGCCCTGACCGAAGTGCTGTCGGGCACCGCCTATACCGGCACGGCCGCCTCCAACGACGCCAGCATCGCATCGGTCACCCTGCTCAGCGGGGGCAGCCCTGCAGGCCTGCCCGCCCAGCTGACCGTCGATCAACTGGCGTCCGCCCGTGTCTATTCAACCGGTGCGACCAGCAGCGCGACGGCGAGCAGCCTGATTGGCGCAGGCACATTCACCATCACGAAACCCGGCACGGACCCCCAAAACCCGACCGTGTTCAATATCACCGTCGATGAGAACGCGACCTTCGCTGATGCTGCCGTAGCCATCAATGCCGCCGACACCGGCGTTACCGCGCGCGTCGTGACTGATACGCAAGGTACACGCCTCGTTTTCAAAGGCGAAACCGGCGCGGACAATGACTTTTCCGTTAGCGCCGCGCCTGCTGATGCAAACGATTCGTCAAGTCCAATCAGCCAGATGAGCTTTGCCAGCACGTCGAATGCGCAGAACGCCAAGATCACGCTGGACGGCGTCGCCTATGAATATGCCAGCAATACGATCGACGATGCGATCCCCTATCTGCGGATCGACCTGAACAAGGCGTCGCCCGGCACCACCGTCACCCTGTCGATGAGCCAGCCCACGGCCGGCCTGTCCGACCTGCTCAAGGAATTTGTCAGCGCCTACAACACGCTGATGGGCGCGCTGAACACCGCGACGGCGACCGGCGCGGATTCGTCCAGCGCGGGTGTGCTGAACGGCGTGGCCGGCGTGCGCGACATGAAGCGGCAGCTGTCGGCGATCACATCGACCCAGCTGGCGGCGACCGGCACCTACAAGACGCTGGCCGATATCGGCGTCTCGACCAATCGCGACGGTACGTTGACGCTCGACACGGTCCGGCTGGCATCGGTGATGGAGGCGGACCCTGAAGCCGTTACCAACATGGTCAACCCCAAGGTGTCGACCACCGCCAGCCCCGGCCTGTCGGCGCTGATGGATACGGTCCGCGACAATATCGAAAAGGAAGACGGCCCGCTCAAGACCGCGCAGGCGCGCTACGATGCCGAGGCCGAGGAATTTACCAGGCAGCTCGAAGATCTGGACGAGAAGATGACCAACTATCAGGAGCATCTGACCACCATCTACGCAGCGATGGAGACGCGGTTGTCCGCGCTCAAGGCGACACAAAGCTACCTCGAACAGCAGATCGAGGTCTGGAACAATAGCGATAGTTAATCGGGGACGCAGACGATGTTCTATAATCAGGGTTATGCAGGCGCCAGCGCGGCGCGCCGTTACGCCGCCATCCATTCGGGCAGCCGCACTGAAGGCGCGACGCCGCACGCATTGGTGAAGATCCTGTTCGACGAACTGCTCCAGGCGCTGGAAGCGGCGGCGCTGGCCGAACGCAATGGCGACCGGGTCAAGGTGTCGGACAAGCAGGCGCGGGCCATGTCGATCCTGTTCGCGCTCGAATCGAGCCTGGACTTCGATAAGGGCGGCGACATTTCAGTCGGCCTGGCGCAAATCTATCGTGAAGCGCGCCGGTTGCTGCTGATCGGTGCCAAGGAACGGTCGGCCGATCCGGTCGATCAGGCCCATGCCATCGTCGCGGAAATCGCCGAAGCCTGGACCCAGATCGGCCGTTAATGGCCGCGCGCCCGCCCGTCCGGGCGGGGTTGCGCCCCAAACATGCCCCCTGTATAGGCGGCACTCGCACAAGGGCGGCCCGGCGGGGGCCGCCTTTTTGCGTTATATTCAATGCGCACAGGACGCGCAGCATCACCCAGAAAGGGAAGGCTCATGTCGATTACGCCGCTCATGCCCGTTTACCCCCGGTGCGATGTCCGTCCGGTGCGAGGCGAGGGCTGCTATCTGATCGGTGAGCGCGGCGAGCGTTATCTCGACTTCGCCAGCGGCATCGCGGTCAACCTGCTCGGCCACGGCCACCCCAGGCTGGTCAAGGCGATCGCCGATCAGGCCGCGACGCTGATGCACATATCGAACCTCTACGGCTCGCCGTTGGGGGAAGCATTTGCGCAGAAGCTGGTCGACAATACATTCGCCGACACCGTATTCTTCACCAATTCGGGCGCCGAAGCGGTCGAGTGCGCGATCAAGACCGCGCGCCGTTACCATTATGCCAATGGCGAGCCGCACCGGCACAAGATCATCAGCTTCGACAACGCCTTCCACGGGCGCACGCTGGGCACCATTTCGGCGACCAGCCAGCCCAAGATGCGCGACGGCTTCGAACCGCTGCTACCCGGCTTTACCGTAGTGCCGTTCAACGACCTCGACGCCGCGCTGGCGCAGATCGACGACAATACCGCCGGCTTCCTGCTGGAACCGGTGCAGGGCGAAGGCGGCGTCACCCCGGCGACGCAGGCGTTCCTCAAGGGCCTGCGCCATGCGTGCGACGAGCATGGCCTGCTGTTGATCCTGGACGAGGTCCAGTGCGGCTATGCCCGCACCGGCACCTTCTTCGCCCATGAACAATATGGCGTGACGCCGGATATCATGGCGGTGGCCAAGGGCATCGGCGCGGGCTTCCCGCTCGGTGCCTGCCTCGCGACCGAGGAAGCGGCCAAGGGCATGGTGTTCGGCACCCATGGTTCGACCTATGGCGGCAATCCGCTCGCCATGGCGGTGGGCCTGGCCGTATTGGAAGAGGTGCTGGCTGAGGGCTTTCTCGACCGCGTGACTGCCATGGGCGCACGCCTGCGTGCGGCACTGGAACAGCTCATTCCCAATCATGACGACATGTTCGAAGATGTGCGCGGCATGGGCCTGATGCTGGGCGTCAAGCTGAAGGACACGCATGACGCGCGCGCTTTCGTCGGCCATCTGCGCGATCATCATGGCCTGCTGGCCGTGTCGGCCGGCCAGAATGTGCTGCGCATCCTGCCGCCCCTCGTCATCGAGGAAAGCCATATCGCCGAATGCATCGAGAAGATCTCCGCCGGCGCGCGGAGCTTCGCGGCGGCGCAGGCGGCCTGACCAATCCCACCCCCGTTCGTGCTGAGTAGAGGCTGAGCGAAGTCGAAGCCCGTATCGAAGCATTGATCCTTCGATACGCCATTTCGACTTCGCTCAATGGCTACTCAGGACGAACGGCGGTTGGAAGCGGGGAAAACTTCCAATGACCAAGCATTTCCTGAATCTCTCTGATGCGGGCGGCGACGCCATCGCCGCGATGATCGCGGACGCCATCGACCGCAAAGCCGCGCGTGCGGGCAAGCCCAAGGGCGCGACCGATGCCGACGCGCCGCTGGCCGGTCACACGCTCGCGATGATCTTCGAAAAAAACAGCACCCGGACCCGCGTCAGCTTCGACATGGCGATCCGCCAACTGGGCGGTTCGTCCCTGATTCTGGAAGGCGCGACGAGCCAGATCGGCCGCGGCGAAACGATAGCCGATACCGCGCGCGTCCTGTCGCGCATGGCCGACGCGATCATGATCCGCACCGACGACCATGCCAAGATCGAGGAGATGGCCCATTACGCCACCGTCCCGGTCATCAACGGCCTGACCGACCTGTCGCACCCCTGCCAGATCGTCGCCGACCTGCTGACCGTGGTCGAACATGGTCTGGCGCTGCCGGGCAGCCAATGGGCCTGGCTGGGCGACGGCAACAACGTGCTCCATTCGATCGTGGAGGCGGCGGGCCTCCTCAAATTCGATGTTCGCATGGGCATCCCCGACGGTTACGATCCCGACCCGGCCTTCGCACAAGCGGCGCGAGCCGCCGGCTCGACCATCACCCTGACCCGCGATGCCGTGCAAGCCGTCAGCGGCGCGGACGTCGTCGTCACCGACACCTGGATCTCCATGGGCCAGTCCCACGCGCAAGAAAAGCTGGCGGCGATGATGCCCTATCAGGTGACGCCCGAACTGATGGCCAAAGCCAAAGCGGACGCGAAATTCCTCCATTGCCTGCCCGCCCATCGCGGCGAAGAAGTGGTGGCGCAGGTGATCGACGGCCCGCAGTCGCTGATCTGGGACGAAGCGGAAAACCGCATCCATGCCCAGAAATCGGTGCTGCTCTGGGCATTGGGGCGCCTCGGTTGAGTTTGCGGGCGGGCTTCCTATTTAGGCAGCTCGCCCGCATCATAGGATGCCGCCACCTTGTCCGATCGCTGATAGGCCGGACGACCGGAGTTCTACATTGACGTCTGCCGCCCATCTCGACCAGGCCATTGGCTTCACCATCCCCGCGCGCCATGCGCGTGGTCGACTTGTACGGCTGGGGCCGGTGCTCGACCAGGTGCTGGCCGCCCATGCTTATCCGCCTGCGATCGAGCGGCTGCTCGCTTCCGCGCTGGTGCTGGCGGCGCTGCTGGGCAGCACGCTCAAGCAGGCGAACGGCCAGCTGACCTTGCAGGCGCAGACCGAAAATGGCGTCGTCAGCCTGCTGGTCGCCGATTATAAGGATGGCGACGTGCGCGGCTATGCCAAGTTCGATGCCGATCGCCTGGCCGAACAGGGCGCCGACCCGACCCTGTTCGGCCTGTTCGGCAAGGGCTATCTGGCGATCACCTTCGACCAGGCGGTGAGCGGCGAGCGCTATCAGGGCATCGTCCCGCTGGAGGGCCAGTCGCTGGCGCAAGCGGCCGAACATTATTTCTTCCAGTCCGAACAAATCCCCAGCGTGATCCAGATCACCACTCGGCATGACAAGGGCGCGGGCTGCGTGGCGGCCGGCATGTTGCTCCAGCATCTGCCGGAGGGCGAGGTGGGGCGCGAGCGGCTGCACGTCCGCCACGACCACCCGGAATGGGAGCATGTTCAGGCGCTGGCCCAGACGCTAAAACCTGACGAGCTGACCGACGATACTCTGCCGCTAAGCGATATCGTGTGGCGGCTGTTCCATGAAGAGGATGAGGTGCGGGCGACCGATCCGACGCCGCTCGCCAAGGGGTGCCGCTGCGACATCAATCATATTCGCGACGTGATCGGTCGTTTTCCCGCCAGCGAACGGATCGACATGGCTGACGAACAGGGCATCATTGGCGTGGATTGCGCCTTCTGCTCACGGATGTTCCCGCTCGCGCTCGACAGTTTCGTCGCCCATTGATCCGGCAATCGTTTCGCTAACGCTATTTGTAATTGGGGCAGGCATGGCCGCTTGCGCTATGAAAATGCCGCAATTGGACGGCATGGACAGCGTGGGCGGCCATGGGCCGCGAGAGCCTTTTGGGCTGGTCACAGGATAGAGCGGAATCATGAAGAGGGCGGAACGGCACGCGCTCGGCGCGGTTGCGATGATGATGGCGGCGATGACCGCGGCGTGGATCGGTTCGATGGCAGAGGCGGCGAACGTCCCGACTCCACCGATCGCGCATCAGGCTTTGCGCACGCTGGAAACCGGCGAATGGGAATTGCGCGGCCGGGGCGAAGGCGCGGAAACGCGCAAGCTGTGCGTCAGCGACCTGCGCCAGCTATTGCAGGTCCAGCATGGCCGCGCGCTCTGCCGCAGCTTCACCATCAGTGACGATGCGCACGCGATCACGATCACCTATGATTGCGCGGCGGCGGGCAATGGCCGCACCGACCTGCGCGTGGAAACCAACAAACTGGTCCAGATCCGGTCGCAGGGCGTGGCGCAGGGCGCGCCCTTCGCCTTCGCTGCGGAAGGGCGGCGTGTCGGCGCCTGTTCCTGATCGTGACGCCTGATCGTGCTGCGCTTGCGCTGCGACGTTTCGGGCGGTAGCGCGAGATCATGGTTGCCAATAATGGAAAATTCGCCGTCGTGCTGCTGTCGGGCGGTCTCGATTCGATGGTTGCGGGCGGACTCGCGCGGGAGGCCGGCTATCGCATCCTGGCCCTGTCGATCGACTATAATCAGCGCCATCGCATAGAATTGCGCGCCGCTGCCCGCGTCGCCGAAGCGCTCAACGCGATCCGCCACATCGTCCTCCCGCTGGACCTGACCGCGTTCGGCGGATCGGCGCTGACCGCCGATATCGCCGTGCCCAAGAGCGGGGTGGGCGACGAAATTCCCGTCACCTATGTCCCGGCGCGCAACACCATCTTCCTGTCGCTGACCCTGGGCCTGGCCGAAGTGGCGGGGGCGAGCGACATCTTTATCGGCGTCAACGCGCTCGACTATTCGGGCTATCCCGACTGCCGGCCGGAGTTCATAGACGCCTTCCAGACAATGGCGACGCTGGCGACCAAGGCGGGGGTGGAGGGCCATCCAATCCGCATCCAGACGCCGCTGCAATATATGAGCAAGGCCGACATCGCCCGCGAAGCCGACCGTCTGGGTCTGGACGCAGGGATCAGCTGGTCCTGCTATGATCCCACGCCCGACGGCAAGCATTGCGGCCTGTGCGATAGCTGCCGCCTGCGCTCGAAGGGCTATCAGGAAGCGGGTCTGCCCGATCCCACCATCTATGCCACGCAGCCCTGAACGATGAGCTATGCGGTCAAGGAAATGTTCCTGACCCTTCAAGGTGAAGGGGTGCAGGCCGGCCGGCGGGCGGTGTTCCTGCGCTTTGCCGGCTGCAACCTGTGGAGCGGGCGCGAGCAGGACCGGCGCGATGCCGTCTGCCGCTTCTGCGACACCGATTTCGTCGGGACCGATGGGCTGGGCGGCGGCAAGTTCGCCGATGCCGAGGCGCTGGCCGATGCGGCGCTGGCCTTCTGGGGCGAGGGCGTCGAGGGCCGTTATATCGTCCTGACCGGCGGCGAGCCGATGTTGCAGGTCGACGATGCGCTGGTCGATGCGCTCCATGCGCGCGGCTTCACCATCGCGATCGAAAGCAATGGCACCATCGCCGCCCATGCCGGCATCGACTGGATCTGCATCAGCCCCAAGGCGGGCAGCGACGTCGTGCAGCGGTCCGGCCATGAACTGAAACTGGTCTGGCCGCAGCCCGATGGCGGGCATAGCCTGGCCGATGTCGCCGCGATGGAGGGATGGGCGTTCGACCATCATCTGCTCCAGCCGCTGGACGATCCCCATGCGGCCGACAACGCCCGCGCCGCCATCGCCCTGGTGATGGACCGGCCGCAATGGCGACTGACGGTCCAGGCCCATAAATATCTGGGTTTACGGTAGAAGCGGTTTTTAGAGCGATTTTCAGCCAAACGGAATTGTTTGGGCGCAGGAGTAGGGTGTCGCATTATCTATTGATGCGTAGAAATCACCAATGGGCGTATTGCTTCCGTCCGCTCATGAACAGCTGAATATCGCTACTACTGTCGCACTCGCTGTCTCAATCCACGCTTCGCAACCCTGGCGCGCCGCCGAATCAGAGCGGCTGGTCCGGTGTAATCTCCAAGCGCCGCCTGTTTCTATCCACGCCGGAGGGCAGTCCAGGTGTCGGGAGTGGGTTCCCGTCTGCCCGGCAACATATGTCACCAAGCAGTCGGCACAGCCCTCACGGCTTCACGCCCGTCCGGTCGTTCCACGCCTGATGGCAGACCGGCAGCAGCACGCCTTTCTTCCAGCATGTGGGCGCGAAAGAGGGCAGGGCGACGACATAATCATAGCCCGGCGTCCCGTAAAATTGCTCGCCGGCCGCAACCAGCGACTTCTTGATCGACCCGAGGCCCACGCGCCCCACTTCGTTCAGCGTGCCGCGCTCGGCAAAGATCGCCTGCCGGCCCACTTCCGCGGTGGCCTGGCAGAAGCCCTTTTGCGCCTGCACCGTCGAATAGCCTGAATAGATCCGGGTGTTATACATGTCCGACGCCGACTGGCCCGGCTTGCCCTTGCCCACGGTGCGCTGGAAATAGCCCAGCAGCACGGCCTGCGCCGTGTCCAGCTCCGCATCATGATGGGCGATCATCGCATTATAATTGCTGATCGCCAGCAAGGTCGGCTCGAACTGGCATTGTAGCGCCGCGACATTGAGCGCCGCGCGCAAATTCCACGCCAGCCCGGCCTTGACCTCCGCCGCTGTGGCGCCCGGCAGCCCCATCGCGGTCGCGGCGGCGGCATCGGTTAGCGGCGGGGCGCTCATGTCGGGCGGCGACCAGAAAAACTGGGCCGATGCCGGTTGCGCGACCATCGGCGCGATCGCCAGGGTGAGGCTGGCCAGCGCGCGGCGCAACGGGGAACGCAATGTCATTCTATTCTGCCTCTCGGGACGCGCCTGGTAACCAGCGCCTTCATATTATGCGGTTATGATATCAGGCCTGAACGATCCTGCCAGCCTTACTGGTCGGACAGGACTTCCGCCTCTTGCGCCGGCGCTTTTTCGGGTGCCGGCTTGGCGGGCGCGCTGCTGTTGTCGGCGGCATTGCCGCTGGGCAGGGCGATGGCGGTGCCTTCGCTCTGCACGCCGTCCAGGTCGGTCATGGCGTCGGTCGCGGTGCCGTCCACCACTTCCATATCCTTCATCTGCACCTTGTTCCCGCCCTGCTCCTTGTCGCCACACGCCGCGAGCGCGATGCAACCGGCCAGCAAAGCGGCGGTAAAGACAGTCTTCGTCGTCCGGCGCATCCGGGTCTCCTTGATAGAGGGTTCAGGCGCGGCCCCGCCCGGCGAAAGAAGGCGCGAACCTAGCCGCCCGCCTCGCATTGCTCAACCCCCGTGCCGCAACGGGCCAAGCGACTGAGAAAAATCGGGAAATGATCGCGCAGCGCGCTATCCAGCGCCGCCATGGAGGCGTCACCGCCAAGGGCCGCGATACTGGTCACCGGAAATTCGCTGATGCCGCAGGGTATGATGCCCCCGAAATGGGACAGGTCGGGATCGACATTGATCGAAAAGCCATGGAGCGTGACCCACCGCCGCACCCGGATGCCCAGCGCGCCGATTTTCGCCTCGCGCCCCGCCGGATCGTCGGTCCAGATGCCGATCCGCCCCTCCGCCCGGCGCGCCGCTATGCCCACGTCGCCCAGCGCCGCGATCATCCAGCCTTCGAGATGATGGACGAAATTGCGGACGTCCTTGCCCCGTTGGCCAAGGTCGATGTTGAGATAGCCGATCCGCTGCCCCGGCCCATGATAGGTATAGCGTCCGCCGCGCCCGGCGTCATAAACCGGAAACCGTGGGGACAGGAGTTCGGCCGGATCGGCGCTGGTCCCGGCGGTGTAAAGCGGTGGATGCTCCAGCAGCCAGACACGTTCCTTGGCCTGCCCCTCATGGATGGCGGCGGCGCGCGCCTCCATATCGGCCAGCGCCGTTGGATAATCGACCGGCGCGGCGGCGATTCGCCATTCGACCTGGTCGGGAAAGGGCAGGGGCGGCTTCATGGCGCTTCCTTGACTTGAAGTGGGCGAGCGATCAAGGCTCGGCTCTCCCATTTTCCGAACAGAGATCAGGTTCAACATATGGCGACAATGTCGATCGGCAAGGCGTGGGAAGACAGCCAGGCCTTCATCAAGCGGGAAGGGCACTTGCTTTTCCCCGTTGCTTTGCTGTTCCTGTCGGTGCCGCTCGCAATTGTGCAGCAGATGGTGCCGGCCAATTTCATGCAACTTCAGCCGGGGCAGGCCCTGGATGCGCTGCCACCTTTGCCGGTCGGTGTCAGCCTGAGCGTGATTTTGGGTGCGATCATCATGGTGGCGGGATCGCTGTCGGTCTACGCGCTCGCGTTGCGGCCGGGCATCAGCGTGGCGGAGGCTATCCGCCTTGCCTTGTCCCGCCTGCCTACGCTGATCGGCGCGTCGATGCTGGCTGGCCTTGCTCTGGTGCTGGCGTTGTTTGGGGTGGCGCTGGTTGGCGGCCTGCTGGCGGGCGTGCTTGGCAAGGCCGGGGGGGTGCAGATTGCGCTTCTGCTTATGACCGGCGCACTGCTCTATGTCGGGGGACGGCTGGTGCCGCTCAGCGCGGTGGTTATCGATCGCCGCCTGGGTGTGGTCGCGTCACTGCGGGCGACATTGGGGCTAACGAAGGGGCAGGTCGGCCGAATGGCGGCATTCCTGATGATTTCGATGATCCTGATCTTCATCGTTCAGTTGGCGGTTCAGTCTGCGGTCGGCGTGGTCGGCACGCTGGCGTTCGGCAAGGAAGCTGGCCGGTCGATCAGCGAAGTGGCGGTCGCGCTAATGTCTGGGGTGCTCAACGTCTATCTGCTGGTGTTGACGGCTCGCATCTACCGCCAGCTTGAAGGCATGGAGTCCTGACTAGCCCAGCACCGGCATATGCGGGGCGGCGTCGCGCGGCAGCACGCCGGCCAGCCGCGGATCGGCGAACGTCTCGACCTCCCGCCTATAGGGCACGAAGCCCGACTTGATGTAGAAGGGGAGCGCCGCCGGGCTATCGAGCGTGCAGGTGTGGACCCATAATCGCGTCACCCCCTTGCGCCAGGCCAGCGACTTGGCCTGCGCCATCAGCCAGCGGCCCATTCCTTTGCCGCCCAGTTCCGGCACCAGTCCGAAAAAGCTCAGTTCGCAATCGGGCAGGGACTGGAAATTCAGTTCCAGCAGGCCGATGGCGGCGCCGCGCGGATCGGTGACGGCATAGATCTCCACGGCCGGGTCGTGGATAATCGCCGCCAGTGCCGCATCGGCCATCACCAGCCGCGAAAACCACAGCCATGGCGTTCCGACGCGACGAAACAGCGTGCGATAAGCGTCCAGGTCAGGCGTCTTCCATGGCACCAGCCGCAGCGGGGCCACCGGGACCGGCGCGGGCCGCGGCCGGTCCCGCATCTCCAGATGGGTGACGATGGTCGCCACCATGCCCGGCTCGACCGGCGTCAGCGCCATGAGATCAGCTCCAACTCGCCATCGGCGGCAGGCTCATAAGGATCGCATCGATATTGCCGCCGGTCTTGAGCCCGAACAGCGTGCCGCGATCATGCACCAGGTTGAATTCGGCATAACGCCCGCGCCATTCCAGCATCGTCCGATAATCCGACTCACTCCACGCATCGTTCATGCGCCGCCGCACGATCGGCGGGAAGGCGTCGAGGAAAGCGTCGCCTACCGCGCGGGTGAACGCGAAATGGGCGTCGAACGCGGCATCGTCCGCACATTCCAGATGGTCGTAGAAGATGCCGCCCACGCCGCGATGCACGCCGCGATGGGGGATGAAGAAATATTCGTCGGCCCAGGCCTTGAAGCGCGGATGATAGTCCGGGTGATGCGCGTCGCAGGCGGCCTTCAGCACGCCATGGAAATGGTCGGTATCGTCCGCGCGCGGCAACGGAGGATTGAGGTCCGCGCCGCCGCCGAACCAGCTTTTGGTGGTGACCAGATAGCGCGTATTCATATGCACGGCGGGCACATGCGGGTTGGCCATATGCGCGACCAGGCTGATGCCGGTGGCGAAGAAGGCCGGATTGTCGGCCGCGCCATGGATGGTCTGGGCGAAGCCGGGGGCGAATTCACCGCCCACGGTCGAGATGTTGACGCCGACTTTCTCGAACACCTTCCCCTTCATCACGCCGCGCACGCCGCCCCCGCCTTCTCCGGGGGCCTGTCCTTCGGCTTCCCGATCCCAGGCGGTATAGTCGAACCGCGCGTCGCTGCCCGCCTCCCGCTCGATCGCCTTGAACTGCGCGCAGATGCGGTCGCGCAGCGATTCGAACCAGCTGCGCGCCGCCTGTTGCCGGGCATCGAGGGCGAAGGGCACGACGGGAATCGGGTTGCTGGCGGTCATTGGGGAAACTTTCCGGTCTGGCGAAGGGCTTCGGCGACGGCGATGCCCGTGGAAACGGCGATGTTCAAGGATCGAAAGCCCGGCGCCATGGGGATGCGGACACGAATATCGGCCAGATCGCGCACATCATCAGGGACGCCCGCGCTTTCCGATCCCATCATCAGCACGTCGTCGGGGTGGAACTGCACGTCGGGCAGCTTCTGCGAGGCATGGGCGCTCATCAGCAGCAAACGGCGGCCTTCCGTCCGGCGCACCGCATCGAAGGCCGCGAAATTGGCGTGGCGGGTGACGTCGGCCGCCTCGCCATAATCCATCGCCGCGCGCTTCAGGCGGGTGTCGGAAAAGGCGAATCCGGTCGGCATGATGATGTCCACGGGAACGGCGAAACAGGCGGCCAGGCGCAGGATCGCGCCGACATTGCCGGCGATCTCTGGTTGATAAAGGGCGATACGCATGGCCTGCGCCTTAATGCACTGCGGCAAATTGTCATAGGGGGCGCGACTTTGCTGTTGGCAAAGGGCGCGCAGTCCGGTTATCAGGCGCCCAAACCACGCCGGGGGGTAGGCGGGGACCGTACTTGCACGGCACCCTAAATCCCTTGATAAACAGAGTCGGTCACGGCATTGCGGCGGGGTCAGGGACGTTATTGCAAGGGTAGAGGTGCATGGCGAGCGTTGAACATATAGACGGCACGGGTCCATCGGGCGAAGATGGCGTGCGCCGCCGCGATTTCATCAACATCGCCGCGGTCAGCTTTGCGGGGGTCGGGGCTGTCGCCGTCGTCCTGCCGCTCATCGACCAGATGAACCCCAGCGCCGACGTGCTGGCGCTTGCGACATCGCCGGTCGATCTTTCGGCGATCCAGCCGGGGCAGGCGATCAAGACCACCTTCCGCAGCCAGCCGCTGTTCGTGCGCCAGCTGACGCCGAAGGAAATCGCCGAAGCCGACAAGGTGGACGCCTCCACGCTGCGCGATCCGCAGACGCTGGAAGAGCGCACCGTCGACGGCAAGAAGCAGTGGCTGGTGACGATGGGTGTGTGCACTCATCTGGGCTGCGTGCCGCTGGGCGCGGGCGAGGGCGAGAATCGCGGCGAATATGGCGGCTATTTCTGCCCATGCCATGGGTCGTCCTACGACACCGCCGCGCGCATCCGCAAAGGCCCCGCGCCCAAGAACCTGGAAGTGCCGAAGTTCAGCTTCACTTCCGACACCGCCATTCTTGTAGGCTGAGGTAAGAAACCATGAGCTTTCCCTGGGCTGAGCAATACACCCCCAAAAATCCGCTGACACAGTGGATTGACGAGAAGCTGCCGCTGCCGCGCCTCGTCTACAACGCCGTGGGCGCGGGCTATCCCGTGCCGCGCAACCTCAACTATTTCTGGAACTTCGGTGTTCTGGCCGGCCTGGCGCTGGTGATCCAGATCGTGACCGGCGTCATCATGGCGATGCATTATGGCGCCAATGACCTGGTTGCTTTCACCACCGTCGAACAGACGATGCGCGACGTCAATGCGGGCTGGCTGATGCGTTACGCCCATGCCAACGGCGCCAGCTTCTTCTTCATCGTGGTCTATCTCCACATCTTCCGCGGCCTCTATTTCGGCTCCTACAAGGCGCCCCGCGAAATGGTGTGGCTGCTCGGCCTCGTCATCTTCCTGCTGATGATGGCGACCGCCTTCATGGGCTATGTGCTGCCCTGGGGCCAGATGTCCTACTGGGGCGCGAAGGTGATTACTGGCCTGTTCGGCGCGATCCCGGTGGTTGGCGAACCGATCCAGACCTGGCTGCTGGGCGGTTTCGCCCCCGGCAACGCTTCGCTCAACCGCTTCTTCTCGCTCCACTTCCTGCTGCCCTTCGTGATTGCCGGTGTCATCATCCTGCACATCTGGGCGTTGCATATTCCAGGGTCCAACAACCCGACCGGCGTGGAAGTGAAGGGGCCGCAGGATACGGTGCCCTTCCACCCCTATTACACCGCCAAGGACGGCTTCGGCGCGGGCATCTTCCTGATCGCCTTCTCGATCCTGCTGTTCTTCGCCCCCAATTTCCTGGGCCACCCGGATAACTATATCGAGGCGAACCCGCTTTCGACCCCCGCGCACATCGTGCCGGAATGGTATTTCTGGCCCTTCTACGCCATCCTGCGCGCCTTCACGGTGGACTTCTTCTTCATCCCCGCCAAGCTGCTGGGCGTGCTGGCGATGTTCGCATCGATCCTGCTGCTGTTCTTCCTGCCCTGGCTCGACACCTCGCCGGTGCGGTCGGGCAAATATCGGCCCACCTTCAACAAGTTCTTCTGGATTCTCTGCCTCGACGTGGTGATCCTGGGCTGGTTGGGCGGCGCGCCGGCGGAAGAACCCTATGTCATGATGAGCCAGGTCGCGGCGGCCTATTATTTCGCCCACTTCCTGATCATCCTTCCGCTGATCTCGCGCTTTGAAAAGCCGCTGCCGCTGCCCGGCTCGATCACCGAGGCCGTGTTGGCGAAATATGGCAAGACCGACGGCGCAACCGTCGCGGTCCCGGCCGAATAAGGGGTAGATAAGACCATGGTTCGCATTGGCGCATTCCTCGTCGGCCTCTTCTTTGCAGGCTGGCTGTTCATTTCCTTCCTGATCGGCGCGGTGGCTTATGTCTCCGAGCCGCCAGTACCCACCGTGGAGCATGAGTTCCACAAGGCTCCCAAGCATGTGTCCTTCTCGTTCGACGGACCGCTCGGCAAATATGACCAGGCGCAGCTCCAGCGTGGCTTCCAGGTGTTCAAGGAAGTCTGCTCGGCCTGTCACAGCCTCAAGTTCGTGGCGTTCCGCGACCTTGCAGCGCTTGGCTATAACGAAGCCGAAGTGAAGGCGATCGCCAAGCAGTGGGCGATCAAGACCCCGTCGGTCGATCCGGCCACGGGCGAAGCCTCCACGCGCGAACCGGTGCCGTCGGATTATTTCCCCAAGCCCTTCGCGAACAATGTCGCGGCGGCCGCGGCGAATAACAATGCGATCCCGCCAGACCTGTCGCTGATGACCAAGGCCCGCCACCATGGCAGCGCCTATGTCTATTCGCTGATCACCGGCTATCAGGCGCAACCGGCCGAATTGCTCAAGGAGTTCCCCGACTCCAAGACGCCGGAAGGGCTGCACTACAACCCCTATTTCGCCAACCTGAACCTCGCCATGGCGCCGCCGCTGTCGGCCGATGGTCAGGTGACCTATGGCGACGGCACCAAGCCGACGGTGGACCAGATGGCGCAGGACGTGGCGGCCTTCCTGACCTGGACTGCCGAACCCAAGCTCGAAAATCGCCGCCGTGCGGGGCTTGCGACCATCCTCTTCCTGCTGATCGCGACGGGCCTGGCTTACATGTCCTACCAGAATATCTGGGCGGACAAGAAGAAGGCGGCCGCCTGACCCGCGTCCGTCACGGACGGTGGTAGAGATCGGGGCGCGGTTCCTTGTGGGAACCGCGCCCTTTCTTTATGGGGGCACCATGAGCACCGACAGCCTGACCGCGCTGGTCCGCACCATCCCCGACTTTCCCAAGCCGGGCATCCTGTTCCGCGACATCACAACCCTGCTGGCCGATGGTGACGGCCTGCGTGACTTGGTGGATCGCATGGCGGCGGTTGCCCGGCCGCTCGACCCTGACCTGATCGTGGGGATAGAGGCGCGGGGCTTCATCCTGGGGGCGGCCCTCGCGCTGGCGCTTGGCAAGGGCTTCGTGCCCGTGCGTAAAAAGGGCAAGCTGCCCGGCAAGACCGTGGGCATCGACTATTGCCTGGAATATGGCGCCGACCGGCTGGAAATGCATGAAGGACAGGTGCCGACCGGCGCCCGCGTGCTGCTGGTCGATGATCTGATCGCCACCGGCGGCACGGCGCTGGCCGCGGCGCAACTGCTACGCGAACAGGGCGCGAGCGTGCTGATGGCGCTGTTCGCCATCGACCTGCCCGATCTGGGCGGCATGGCGTCGCTGATGGCGGACGGCGTCGCGGCGCAGGCGATCATCGCCTTCGACGGCGAATAGCCGTCAGGCGGCGCGCGCCAGCGCGTCGGGCAGCAGGTCCACCGCCGCCGCCAGTCGCTCGTCGAGCAGGCTCAGCAATGCCGTCCAACTGTTGATATGGTCCAGTTCGCCCGGCCCGTCCGATATGCCGCGCAGCCCCATCAGCGGCACATCGAAACGCGCGCAGGCCCGCGCCACCGCAAATGTCTCCATATCGACCATGTCGGCGTCGATCGCGGCATAATCCTCGCCGCCCACGATATTCGCGCCGGTCGACAGGCGGGCGAGGGGCAGGGCCAGCGGCGTCGCCAGCGGCAGGTCGACGGGGTGGTCGATGAACGGCGTCACCCCCTTGGTGAAGCCCAGCCGCGACGCATCCATGTCCCGCCACGACACGCTCGCCACCTGGAATATGGCGCCCAGCGGACACAGGCGCGATCCCGCCGAACCCAGGCAGACCACAAGGTCGGGCAGGGCGCTTTGTTGCGCCAGCGCCTGTAGCGCCATGCCAGTGGCCAGCGCCGCTTCGATCGGTCCGACGCCGGTCAGCAGCGGGGTGAAGCGCGCGCGCAGATGCGGCCCATATTCGGCATCGACCGCCATCACGAACAACACGCGCCGCGCGCTTATGGTTTCGCATCCGATCGTCATGGCTGTGATCCTTCCCTCATTGCCTGTCTGTAATGTGCGGGACATCCCCGTTACAGCCGCGCAGACTATAGTCGAGATCATGTTTCCTCATGAGTTGACCATCGACATGCCCGTTCCCATTCCCTTTCCCACCCGATTTTCCGATGCGGAAACGATCACCGCTGCCGACATAGAGGCCTGGGCCAAGGTCGAGCGCGCTCTGGCGGGCAAGCGCGACGCTTGTCACAAGCTGCGCCAGGGACATGCCGCGGCCCGCTGAACCGGGTCTAACAAAAACTGGAAAAGAGAAAGCCCGCCGCTTCGAAAGAAGCGACGGGCTTTGTCATGGTGGGCGTGGCAAGGATTGAACTTGCGACCCCTGCGATGTCAACACAGTGCTCTACCACTGAGCTACACGCCCGCCGTGGAGGGGGCCAATAACGGGGGTCGGGCTGGCGCGCAAGCAGGAAATTGAAACGGGCCGATATTCTTCTGGACAGGGCAGGGGCGGCCCATATGCTGCGACCCAAACAGGGGACGCCAAGACATATGCTGCCATCGCCATCCTCGCCGATTCAGACGGCGCCACGGCTGCCCTTCTATCGTCAGTTGTACGTCCAGGTGCTGGTCGCGATCGCGCTGGGCGTCCTGATCGGGCATTTCTGGCCCGATGCGGGCAAGCAACTCAAGCCGCTGGGCGAAGCCTTCATCAAGCTGGTGAAGATGATCATCGCCCCGGTCATCTTCCTGACCATCGTCACCGGCATTGCGGGCATGAAGGAACTGGGCGCAATCGGCCGGGTGGCGGCGAAGGCCTTCGCCTATTTCCTGACCTTTTCGACGCTGGCGTTGGTCGTCGGCCTGATAGTCGCCAATGTGGTGCAGCCCGGCGCGGGCCTAAACATCGATCCGGCCACGCTGGATGCGGGCAAGGTCGCGGACTATGCGCATAAGGCGCATGAAAGCAGCCTGACCGGCTTTCTGATGAACATCATCCCATCGACCATGGTGTCGGCGGTGGCGGACGGCAACATCCTCCAGGTGCTGTTCGTGGCGATCCTGTTCGGCATTGCGCTCACCATGATCGGCGACAAGGCGCAGCCGCTGATGACGGTGCTCGAATCCGCCAGCCATGCGGTGTTCAAGCTGGTCGCCCTGCTGATGAAGGCGGCGCCGATCGGCGCGTTCGGGGCGATGGCCTTCACCATCGGCGAATATGGGGTCGGCACGCTTGCCAATCTCGCGGGGCTGGTGGCGACCTTCTATCTGACCGCGCTGCTGTTCGTGCTAGTGGTGCTGGGGACGGTGGCATGGTTCGCCGGCTTCAACATCCTGCACCTGATCCGCTATCTGAAGGCGGAATTGCTGCTGGTGCTGGGCACCTCCTCGTCCGAAGCCGCGCTGCCCAGCCTGATCGAGAAGATGGAGCGCGCCGGGTGCCGCAAGTCGGTCGTGGGCCTGGTCGTGCCGACCGGCTACAGCTTCAACCTGGACGGCACCAATATCTACATGACGCTGGCGGCTCTGTTCATCGCCCAGGCGTGCAATGTCGATATCAGCCTGGAGCAGCAGATATTGCTGCTGCTGGTCGCGATGATCTCGTCCAAGGGTGCTGCGGGCGTCACTGGCGCGGGCTTCATCACGCTGGCCGCCACCCTCTCGATCGTGCCGTCGGTGCCGGTGGCGGGCATGACGCTGATCCTGGGCGTCGATCGCTTCATGAGCGAAGTGCGGGCGCTCACCAACTTCATCGGCAATGCGGTGGCGACGGTGGTGGTGTCGGTCTGGGAAAAGGGGCTGGACCGCGAACGGTTCAACGCCGCCATGGCCGGAATCCCGCTCGACCCAACCCCCGACATGGAAGAAGTCGTGCCCGATTAGGTCCGGGCGTCGCGACAACCGTTTTCAGGGATTGTCGGTCGACGCCGGCACGCTTTGCGCGCCGAACATCCGCTCGACCTCCAGCACCAGGTCGCGCAAGTGGAAGGGCTTGGACAGCACCTTGGCCTGCGGCACCGCCTTGCCGGCCTTCAGCGTGACGGCGGCAAAGCCGGTGATGAACATGATGCGCATGTCCGGCGCCACGGCCGCGGCATGTTGCGCCAGTTCGATGCCGTCCATCTCGGGCATCACGATGTCGGTCAGCAACAGGTCGAACCGGTCCGAATCGATATGGGGCAGCGCGTCGCGGCCATTCTCCACCGACACGACCTCATAACCCGACCGTTCCAGCGCGCGGGCCAGATAGGTCCGCATGCTCTCGTCATCTTCGGCCAATAAAATGCGAACCATCGCCCCCAACACTCTCATCCGGCTGCCCCGCAGCCCTTTGCACGCACCCGACGGGGTGGCGCGAAGCCGCACTATATGCGACAAGGTGTAAATATTATCCAGCCGGACAAGATTTTTCGGCGCGCTGGCGAAAGGAGCCGCATTGGATCATCCCGCGCCGCGCGCCCCGACTCATAGCGAAGCCGCTTTCGACCTTTATGGTCCTGCGATTCCCGATCGCCCCGTCCTGATTTCCGTCCCCCACGCGGCGCGCGCCTATGATGACGATTTGCTGGCCGCCGCGCGCGTGCCCTTGTCGATCATGCATCGGCTGGAGGACCGTTGGGCCGATCTTCTGGTCCATCCGCTGATCGCCCAGGGTTTTACCGTCATCGTCGCTGGCGCGCCGCGCGCGCTGATCGACCTCAACCGGCATGAGCGCGAGATCGACCCCGGCATGATCGCCGACTTGCCGCGCGACGCCGCGCTGCACAGCAGCGCGAAGCTGCGCGGCGGCCTCGGCCTTTTCCCGCGACGCCTGCCGGGCGCACATGAATTGTGGCGCGGCCCGATGCGCTGGGCGGAGGCATGCCGCCGGATCGAAGCGCTGCACCGGCCCTATCATGCGGCGCTGGGTCAGATGATGGCCGCCGCGCGCGACGCGCATGGCCATGCGATCCTGATCGACATCCACTCCATGCCGCCGCTGGCGCCCACCGGTGCGGGGCAGCCTGCGCCGGGCGTGGTACTGGGGGATCGATTCGGCCGCAGCGCATCTGGCCGGCTGATGACGCTGGCGGCCGATGTCGCGGCGAGCCATGGCCTGACCGTGGCGCAAAACCATCCCTATGCGGGCGACCATATGATCGACCGGCATGGCCGGCCCGATCATGGGTTGCACGCGCTCCAGGTGGAAATCGATCGCGTGCTGTATCTAGACGCGACGCTGTACCGGCCGGGGCCGGGGGTAGCGCGGATGCAGGCCGTCGTGACGCGCATGGTCGAAGCGCTGGCTGTAGAACTGCCGCGCGCGCGCTATGCCCTCGCCGCCGAATAGGTTTAGCGACCGGCTGCGATTACCAGCCGCGCGCCTGCGGTGCTGAGATGATGCGAATCGAAATAGAGCGGCCTGCCGTCGCGTTCGATGGCGCACGTGCCGGTCGGGCATAGTGCCGCGACAGGATCGATCAGCGACACGCCGCGCGCCTGCCACCGGGCGAAGAGCGCGCGCAGATGCACGGTTCGGGCTTCCACATGGGCGCGGTCGATGCCGCGGGCTTGCTCCAGTTGCCCGGCCTGCGCCAGATGGGCCAAGCGCCGGGGCACGTCGAAGGGCTGGGGCGGGACGGGACCGATCAGCACCACCTGCCGCCCTAGCCCCCGGATCGCGGCGATGGTGCGGTCCAGCTGGCGCACGAAGGCGGGATCGTCGAAAACGCCATTGGCCCAGAAGGCGGCGAGATAGACGCGCCTGATCCCCGGATCGGCGCGAATCGCATCATATGCCGCCTGGTTGGCGGCGGCGCAGCGCGCATCTTTGGCCTCATAACCCAGCACCGGCGGGCAGCTGGACGTGGTGCGTTCGATCAGCGATCGATTCTGCGCCTTGGCGTCCAGCGACAAGGCATAGGCCAGTTCGACGCCATGGCTGTCGCCCCACAGCATCGCGTCGGGCGGCACCGCCGCGCCAAGCACGCAGGGCGTCGCGTTGCGCATGAATGTGTCGTGGCATTGCTTGCGCGTGGGTGCGAAATCCTGTTGCCCGGCCATCTGCGCCAGCACCCGCGGGGCGAAGCGCGACGGCCAGCCCCCCATCGCCAGCAGGGCCAGCGCCATGACGCAGAGCAGTCCCATCGCCGCGCCGGTGAACAGGAAGATCGCCCGCCTTGGCACGCGCTGCGAATCGCGGAAAGGGCGCTCGACAAAGCGCCAGGACAGCGTCCCCGCCAACAGCGACGCGGCGATGACCGCGACCTGCGTACCCCCCGACAGCGGCAGGTCGGTCGCATATTCGGTGAAGACGATCAGCGGCCAATGCCACAGATAGAGCGAGTAGGAGATCAGGCCCAGGCCGACCAGCGGACGCCAGCCCAGCATCCGCCCGATTCGCGTGCCCGGCGCGGCATGGATCAGTGCCGCAGCGCCCAGGACGGGGGGCAGGGCGGTGACGCCGGGGAAGGTCGTCGTGCGATCGTAAAGCGCCACCGCCAGCACTATCGCGACCAGCCCGCATCCCGCAATCGCCTCGCGTAGCCAGCGCGCGCGGACGACCGGCGCCGCGCCTAGCGCCAGCAAAGCCCCGGCGAACAATTCCCAGGCCCGCGTCGGCAACAGGTAAAAGGTGAAGCCGCTGGTGTCCCGCTGCATGACGATGGCCAGCGCCAGCGATCCAGCCGCGATGGCGGCGACGACCCCGGTGCGCCATCGCGGCGCATGGCGGGCCAGCAGCATCAGCAGGATCGGGAAGCCGATATAATATTGCTCCTCCACCGCCAGCGACCAGGTGTGCAGCAACGGCTTCACGTCCGCGCCGCCGGAAAAATAGCCGGTGTCGGTGAAAAACCACAGGTTGGAGGCGAACAGGGTCGCCGCCAGCGCGGACCGCGGTACGCCTTCCAGGTCGCCGGGCAAGTAAAGCCAGGCCGCACCGCCCAGCACGACCAGGATCATCAGCGCCAGTGCGGGCATGATCCGGCGGAAACGGCGCTCGTAGAATCGGGCGAGCGAGAAGCGGCGGTCATCGACTTCGCGGGCTATGATGCCGGTGATCAGATAGCCCGATATGACGAAGAAGATATCGACCCCGACATAGCCGCCCGAAAAACCCGGCACATGGGCGTGGAACAGCAGCACCGGCAAGATCGCGAGCGCGCGCAAGCCGTCTATGTCGCGGCGGTATCGCCCGGCGGCATGAGGGGCGTCGGCGGCCCCATCCGCTGGTCCCGAAGCTGGCGCTGGTCCGTGCATGGTGCCGGGCTTAACTACCAAGCCCTGACATTTGCTTTATGCGGGCGGGCGCGACTCGGGAGGCGGGCGACGATTGGCTGCCTGGCCATCACGGCAGCGGGGCATTTCGGCAAGCGATTGCGGATTTTGCAACCGCGCTTTCGTCCTTCGCATTTGCGAAAATCCCGCTTCGCCGACAAAAAGACTGTGCCTTTCAGGCATCCTCTCCTAAAACTTTCGGGCCGGTCTTGCGATCGGCCTTTTTTTTGTCACGCCGTTGGTCTAGAGGATCATTGCTGCTCGGCGCGCCAATAAAAAAGTTTCTGGAGAGGAGCCGCCGGTAAGACCGGCAAGGCGAGCCGAAGCATCAGGGGGATCGAGCGCACATCGCGCTCTCCCCCTTTTTTCTTGCCCGGCTCAGGCCGTCTCCATTTCCTTGCCATAAGCGACGACCGCTGCCACTTCCGCCTTGTCGCCCAGCACTACGCCGACGCGCTGGTGCAGGCCGGTGGCGGGCACGTCCATGATGGGAATGAAGCCGTCGGTCGCCGCGCCGCCCGCCTGTTCGATCAGGTAGCTCATCGGATTGGCTTCATACATCAGGCGCAGCTTGGCCTTGCCCGGATTGCGATGGTCGTAAGGGTACATGAAGATGCCGCCGCGCTTGAGGATGCGATGCACGTCCGCCACCATGGAAGCGGTCCAGCGCATATTATAATCCTGGCCGCACGGTCCAGCGCCACCCTCAACGCGCTCGTCGACGTAGCGGCGGATCGCGGGCGACCATTGGCGGCGATTGGACATATTGATCGCAAATTCGCACTTGCCCTGCGGCATCTGCATGTTCGCGTCGGTCATGACCCAACTGCCGACTTCGCGGTCCAACGTAAATTCATAGACGCCGGTGCCGACACTCAGCACCAGCAGCGATTGCGGGCCATAGATGGCATAGCCAGCCGCGACCTGTTGACGGCCATCCTGCAGGAAATCCTCTTCGGTCACTTCGCGGCCGGCGCAAGCGTCGGGGGCCTTGAGCACGGAAAAGATGGTGCCCACCGAAAGATCGACGTCGATATTGCTGGACCCGTCGATCGGATCGAACAGCAGCAGATATTCGCCCTTGGGATAGCGATTGGGGATGAGGTGGATCGTCTCCATCTCCTCCGACGCCATCGCGGCCAGATGCCCACCCCATTCATTGGCGTCCAGCAGCAGTTCGTTGGCGATCACGTCCAGCTTCTTCTGGATTTCGCCCTGCACATTTTCGCTGTCCAGGCTGCCCAGCACTTCGCCCAGCGCGCCCTTGCTAACCGCATGGCTGATCGTCTTGCACGCGCGGGCCACGGTTTCGATCAGCAGGCGCAGTTCGCCAGGCAGGACATTGGCGTTGCGTTGCTGTTCGATCAGGAAACGGGTCAGGGTGGTTCGGGACATAGGCCGCCTTTCGCAAGAAATGTGGGACGCCGGGCAGGGAAAGAGTGGATGCGCCCTTCGCTAGGACAGACGGCCCGCCTAGTCCAGCCATCGCCCCATTCAAACCGGCCTGTTAGCGCTGTCATGTTACAAAGCATGTATGAGGGAACCGCGCGCGCGAGATTTTGGTTTCGAAGCCGTGCCGATTAGCATTGAGCAAGGACCGATATGGACAGCCTGATTACCGCTTTCACCGACCCCACGGCCCTCGCCGCGTTGATCGCGCTAGTGGTGATGGAGGTGGTGCTGGGCATCGACAACCTCGTCTTCATTTCCATCCTGACCAACAAGCTGCCGGAGGCGCAGCGGCCCAGGGCGCGCAAGATCGGCATCGGCCTTGCGCTGGGCATGCGGCTCGTCCTGCTCTCGATGATCGCCTGGATCGTCGGGCTGACCGCGCCGGTATTCGATCTGGGGATCAGCGGCCCGCTGGACCAGCATGGCGCGCCGACCTTCGAAACCGACTTTTCCTGGCGCGACCTGATCCTGATTGCAGGCGGGCTGTTCCTGATCTGGAAGGCGACCAAGGAAATCCATCATACGGTCGATCCGGCGGGCGGCGACGACGTGCTGGGCAAGAAAAGCGTGGCGACCATCACCTTCGGCGCGGCGATCACGCAGATCATCCTACTCGACATGATCTTCTCGCTCGATTCGATCCTGACGGCGGTGGGCATGACGGACAATCTGGCGGTCATGTATATCGCCGTGATCGTGGCAGTGACGGTGATGCTGATCGCGGCCGACCCGCTCGCCAACTTCATTGCGCGCAACCCGACCGTGGTGATGCTGGCGCTGGGCTTTCTGCTGATGATCGGCGCGGTGCTGATCGCCGACGGCTTTGGCGTGCATGTGCCAAAGGGCTATATCTATGCGGCAATGGCCTTTTCGACGCTGGTGGAGTGCCTCAACATCTTCGCACGGCGGGCGCAGAAGCGGAAAAGCGCGCAGTAGAATGGCAGCGTGGAAGTGCACAAGGCTGGGGCGCGATGACTTTTGCTCTATGCAGTTCAACCTAAAGTCATCCGGCTCTAATTTTCGAGATAATGCCAAATCATCGTTTTGAAGAAATATTACCGACGCCAGTAAAATCATTAACCCTTTCAGCGCATCGTTGTACCAACCGGATAATGTATCGCTAAATGTAAGGACATTTATGAGAGGGTGGGATTTCTTCTACTTTTCACGCCGTAGCCGGAAGCAGCGATCAATGGCGGTTACGGCACATTTAACTGGATGTGCTGTAACATACTCTTTGTTGGCTGAAGAATTTGCGGAACAGGCGTCGCTCGCGATGGTTTGCGATGGGGCGACCTCCGCGCCGCCAAGCAGCTATATCCTGGCCGGTCGTCTCCAGCGTTTCCGGACGTTGATGAACAAGAGCACAGCAAATCGTGCCCCCCGGACGATCGTGCAGGTCGCGTGATCCCCATTTGAACTGCTCCGGCGCTGCCATACTATTCCTGGCAAACCTCTTCCTATTCCGCCGCTATCGAACGGCGCGCTTTACCGGTCGCCCCACAATGATGCAGGCAGAGGGACGAACACCGCCTATTTCTCACGCAGCCGCGCGGCGTTCTTTCAACTCTTCATTCAGCATTTCGGCCAGCAGGAAGGCCAATTCCAGGCTCTGCGCCGCGTTCAGACGCGGGTCGCAATGGGTGTGGTAGCGGTCGGCGAGGCCCTCGTCGGTGATGGCGATGGCGCCGCCGGTGCATTCCGTCACATTCTGCCCCGTCATTTCGGCATGGATGCCGCCGCCGAAGCTGCCTTCGGCGCGGTGGACGGCGAAGAAACCGCGCACTTCGGCCAGAATGCGCTCGAAGGGCCGTGTCTTGTAACCGTTCGCTGCCTTGACGACGTTGCCGTGCATCGGGTCGCAGGACCAGATGACCGGATGGCCTTCGCGCAAGACCGCGCGCACCAGCTTGGGCAGGCCAGCCTCGATCTTGTCATGGCCATAGCGGGTGATGAGCGTGATGCGCCCGGCTTCACGCGCGGGGTTCAGCGTGTCGAGCAGGCGCAGCAGCGCGTCCGGCTCCAGCGAAGGCCCGCATTTCAGGCCGATCGGGTTGCCGATGCCGCGCAGATATTCGACATGGGCCGACCCTTCGAAGCGGGTGCGGTCGCCGATCCACAGCATGTGCGCGGACGTGTCGTACCAGTCGCCTGTCAGCGAATCCTGCCGCGTCATCGCCTGTTCGAACGGCAGCAGCAGCGCTTCGTGGCTGGTGTAGAAGCTGGTTCCGCCAAGCTGCGGCACGGTTTCCGCCGACAGGCCGCAGGCGCGCATGAAGTCGAGTGCCTGGCCGATCTGGTCGGCCATCAGTTCGAACTTCGCGGCCCAAGGGCTGCGGCCCATGAAATCGAGCATCCAGCCATGCACCCGGTCCAGGCTGGCATAGCCGCCGGTCGAGAAGGCGCGCAGCAGGTTGAGCGTCGCGGCCGACTGGTTATAGGCCTGCACCATCCGCTGCGGGTCCGGCTCGCGCCCTTCCGCGGTGAAGGCGATGTCGTTGACATTGTCGCCACGATAGCTGGGCAGTTCGACCCCGCCGATCGTTTCGGTGTCAGCCGAACGGGGCTTGGCGAACTGACCGGCCATGCGGCCGACCTTTACCACTGGCAGCTTCGACGCGAAGGTCAGCACGACCGCCATCTGGAGCAGCACGCGGAAGGTGTCGCGGATGTTGTTCGGGTGGAACTCCGCGAAGCTCTCCGCGCAATCGCCGCCCTGCAACAGGAACGCTTCGCCGGACGCGACCTTGGCCAGGTCCGTCTTCAGGTTGCGCGCTTCGCCCGCAAAGACGAGGGGCGGAAACTGGCCAAGCTGGGCTTCTACCGACGCCAATGCGCCTGCATCCCGGTAAAAGGGCATCTGAATGCCCTTTTGGCTCCGCCAGCTATCCGGCGTCCACTTCGCCGCCACGTCTCATCTCCTTCGCATGTGATAAAATAGGGGGCGCACCTACGCTTGTCTGGGGGGCAAGGCAAGATTGTACCAGTTGGGCCATGGCGCTGCGCAATGATTTGTCTATTTCTGGCAGGGCCAGCGTTCGTTGAGGGCGACGCTGACCAGGAGCGAGGCGGGCGTCTTGCGCTGGTCGGGCCAGCGTTCGAGATAGGCGATGACGGTGCGCCGCGCATCGTCCGCACTCATCCGGTCGGGCCAGCAGACCGGGCGCGCCCGGCCGATGAACATGTCCTTGCGGATGCCATCGACCACGCCGACGATATAGCCGGTGCAGGCCAGGCTATATTCGGGTGCCGTGTTGCGGCATTTGGCGAGCAGGGTCGTGCCGGTTTCGAACATGAACGCCTGCGCCGCGACCGGGGTGGCGGACGCGGCGAGCAGGGACGTGGCGAGGATGCGGCGCATCATTCTTGTCCTAACGGAGGCGTGCGAGTCTAGATCACGCCCCCCGTTCGTGTCGAGCGAAGCCTGTCCTGAGCCTGTCGAAGGGTCGGGACACGGCTTCGCTCGAACCGAACGGAGAATGTCAATCCTTCCGCTTCGCGGTGAACGCGAAGGTGAGCGCGACCGTGGGCGTCAGGCCGGTGCTGCTGTCGCCGTTGCCCACGCCAAAGGGCGCGCGGGCGATGGTGGCGCTGCCCGACACCTTACGGGTCGCGTCCTTGCCAAGCAGGGTGAAGCGGATCGTCTGGGGTTTCGATACGCCCTTGAGCGTCAGCGTGCCGCGGGCGCGATAGGCGTTGGGGTCGGTCGCCTCCGCGCCCTTCGCCACGAACGTCGCGGTCGGGTGCGCGGCCACGCCGAAAAACTCGTCGCCCGGCAGCATCCCGTCCTTGTAAGCGTCGCCCACGCTGGCCGACGCCATGTCGATCGTCACCTTTATGTCGGCGCTGTCGGGATGCTCGGGGTCCATCACGATCTGCGCCGTCCATTTGGAAAAGCTGCCGCTGATCGCCTCGCCGTCATTGCCGATCGCAAAGCCGATGCGGCCGCCTGGCTGGACGGTCCAGGCGGGGGGCGGGCCGACCGGGTCTTCGGCGGCGGCGGCGTTGACGGCTTCGGCGATGTTCGTGGGTTCGGCTTCGTCAGCGGGTTCTGCCACGATGGGCGCAGGCGCGGCTTGCGGCCCCGGCAGGATTGCGCGGCCAGCGACGAAGCCGACCAGGATCAGGGCAGGGAGCGCGACCAGCAGCGCGCTCGATCGCGCCGGGATCATGCGCCAGATCAGGCCATCGCGCATCAGGATGTGATGGCGCAGCGCGCCTGCGACATGGAGCGCCACCAGCGCGATGCCCAGCCAGGCGATCAGGCCATGGCCGTTTTCAACCAGGCCATGTACGGTGGCTGGCAAAGGCAGATGGGGCAGGGGGATGGCACCGAAGATCAGCGTCGGCACCTTCACCTTCGCGGTCGACACCAGCGCCCAGCCGGTGAGCGGCGCGCCGAGCATGAAGGCGTAGAGGCCGATATGCACGCCTGACGCCAGCGCGCCCTGCCAGCCGCCCTCCAGTTTCGCCGGGCGCGGCTTCCAGTATCGCACGCCGATCCGCACCAGCGTCAGCGCCAGCACGGTGATGCCGACGGACTTGTGCAACTGGTAGAGGGCGAAGCCGCGCGCGCCCAGATCCTCCAGCGCCCAGCCAACGGCGATCTGGAAGGCGAGCAGGGCGGCGATCGCCCAGTGCAGGAAGATGGCGGCCCGGCTGTATCGTTGCATGGTGGTTCCCTGGATCATGGCGGACCCGAAACTATGATGCCCGCATGGCCAAGTCCATCGGGCGGGCGCGAAACGCTTTGTTGCCGCCCTGTCGCCTTCTGTGTCCCAAAGGACGCAGTTGCGGCATTTTTATGGGCGCGATTGCATCACCCGTCATCCGGGTTAAGAGGCTTATCTGTTGGATTGACGCGATTTCCGGGCGTCGGACGCCCGTCCGATCGGTAATCGCTACGGCACGCTCATTATCAGGGAAATAGCAGGACATGGCCAAACCCGAATCCTGGCGTCTGAACGCAGAGGCGTATCGCTTCGTCACCAGCATCGACACGCGGTTTCAGGATCTCGACACCATGGGCCACATCAACAATGTGGCGATTTCCGGCATTTTCGAGACTGCGCGTATCCGCTTCCACCATCATATGGGCCGCCATCCGCAGGAACAGGGCGTGCGCTGGCTGGTGGCGAACGTGAACCTGAACTTCGTCGAGGAATCGCACTTCCCCTATCCGTTCGAAGTCCATTGCGCGATCGGCCATATCGGCCGCACCAGCTGGACGATCAGCTCGGCCGGGTTCCAGAAGGGCGTATGCGTCGCCACGTGCGACACCACGGTCGTCACCCATGGCGCCGAAGGCCGGCGGTCGATTGACGAAACGCTGCGCGAGGCGATGGAACTGAACTTTCTGCGTCAGCCGGACTGATTTCAAGCGCAGCGTGTTCCCGCGCGGGAACACGCTGCTTTAACGGAATCCCGCCATGCGCCGGCTCCATTGCACCGCGATCACCGCGCCCTTGACCGGTTGGATCATCGCCAGCGCCAGCGCGATCGCCAGGCTGGGCCAGATCAGCGCCTGCCAGCCCAGCGGTATGGCCAGCGCGCTGTTCACTTCGATCATAAGGGGCACCAATATATGCCCCAGCAGCAGGATCACGATATAGGCGGGGAAGTCATCCGCCTGATGCACGTCCAGCACCAGGCCGCAGGTCGGGCACGCCGGCGCGGTTTTCAGGAAGCGCGCGAACATCCGCCCTTGCCCGCAGGCCGGGCAAATGCCGCGCAGCCCATGGCCGATGGCGGCACCGGTCGGGCGGTCGGACGAGGGCGCAGGATCGGTCATGACCTGGCAGCTAGGGTCTTTGAGGGCCAAGCGCAACGGCGTGCGCCCTCCTTACCGTCTTTCGCCGATTGTAAAGCCTGTTAAGAAGCGCCCATGCGTCTGCCCGGTCCCCATGAAGCCTATTGCCTGTTCGACGATGCGCGCGCGCGCAGCGTCGCGCCAGCGCGCCTCTACCGCGACCCGGTGGACGTCGTCGTCGCGCATCGCATGGCCGATGTGCAACCCGCGCTCGACCGGATCGCCGAAGCGCAGGAAAGCGGCCTGCATGTCGCGGGCTATATGGCCTATGCGGCAGGACTGGCGCTGGAGGATCGGCTGGCACCGATCGCGCGCGGGCAGGACGAGGGGGGCGCGCCGTTGCTATGGTTCGGCCTGTTTGAAGGGGTCAGGCTGATCCCGCCCGGCACGCTGCCCGACCTGCTGCCCGATCCTGCGGGCGCGACCGTCGGCCCGCTGCGCCCGCTGGTGGACGAGGCCGCCTATGGCGCTGCCTTCGCCCAGGTGCAGGACTATATCCGCGCCGGCGACATTTATCAGGTTAACCTGACCTTCCCCTGCGACGTCGATGTGACCGGCGATCCGCTCGCCCTCTATGCCGCGGTCAGGCCGCGCGCCGCGGCGGGCTATGGCGGGGTGATCCGTACCGGCGATCGATCGATCCTGTCCTTTTCGCCCGAACTCTTCTTCACCCAGGTCCGTGGGCAACTGACGGCGCGACCGATGAAGGGCACCGCCACTCGCGTCGCTGACCCGGACGCGGACGCCGCGCAGGCCCTGTGGCTGCAAAGCGACGCGAAGCAACGCGCCGAAAATCTGATGATCGTCGACCTGCTGCGCAACGACCTGTCGCGGGTGTCGCGCGCGGGCAGCGTGACCGTGCCCGACCTGTTCAAGGTCGAAACCTATCCCACTGTGCATCAATTGGTGTCGACGGTCCGCGCACGCATATTGCCCGGCCTGTCGCCGGTCGATGTGCTGCGCGTGCTGTTCCCCTGCGGCTCCATCACCGGCGCGCCCAAGGTGCGGGCGATGGAGATCATTGATTCGGTCGAACCCCATGCGCGCGGCGTCTATACCGGCACGATGGGCTGGATCGACCCGGAGGGCGACGCCGCCTTCAATGTTGCCATCCGCACCATTTCCGTCGAAGAGGGCGCAGGGACGGGGCGGCTTGGCCTGGGGTCCGGCATCGTCGCGGATTCGGACTGCGCATCCGAATGGGCGGAGTGTCTGGCCAAGGGGCGCTTCCTCTCGCTCTCCTAACCTTGGGCTTGATCCTTAAAGGGGTGGTTGACTTTTGGCGCGCAAGGGCTTGAAAAGTTTCAATGGCATTGGCTGACGGACGGTTCGACCTCATCGAAACCATGGCCTTCGACCCGCTCGAAGGCATCAGGTTGCTGGAGCTGCATCTGGCGCGGATCAAGGCCAGCGCCGACGCGCTCGGCTTCCATATCGATCGCCATGATGTGCGCAACGAATTGCAGGCCGCGACCTTCCGCCTGCGCGGCCGCAGCCGGGTGCGGCTGATGGTCTCGCGCGGCGGAGCGATCGCGATCGAGGTGCGCGATCATCTGGGCTGGCCCGATCCGATCATGAAGGTCGCCGCCGTGCCGCGCCATGCACCCGCCGATGACCTGCGGCTGCGCCACAAGACCAGCGACCGCAGCCTCTACAAGGACGCACTTAGGCGGGGCGGCACCTATGAAGTGCTGCTGATCGACGCGCAGGGCTATCTGACCGAGGGCTGTTTTTCCTCCATCTTCGTCGAGCGGGGCGACAAGCTGGTGACGCCGCCTTTGGCGCGGGGCATCCTGCCCGGCATCCTGCGCCAGAGCCTGATCGATATGGGGGAAGCGGTGGAGGGCGATCTGCGCCCCTATGATCTGGAGCGCGGCTTCTTCATCGGCAATGCGGCGCGGGGCATGGCGGCGGCGACATGGTCGCGATGACGAGGCGGCGATAGCCGGTCTATTGTGCCGTAAATCCAATAAGCGGCATCTGGCGGTTGCCCCGTCTTCCGTTGCGCACTAAGGGACGCCGCGTCCGCTTTTATTGCGGGCCTTGGGGATTCTTCAGCGAGTTTATTACCATGAGCCAGACTTCCGCCGCCTTGGGTCGTATCCAGCCGTCCGCTACGCTCGCCATGAGCGCCCGCGTGAACGCGCTCAAAGCGCAGGGCGTGGACGTGATTGGCCTGTCGGCCGGTGAGCCGGATTTCGACACCCCCGATTTCGTCAAGGAAGCCGGCATCGCCGCGATCCGCAACAACCTGACCCGCTATACCGACGTGGACGGCACCGCCGACGTCAAGGAAGCGGTGATGTTCAAGTTCAAGCGCGACAACGGGCTGGATTACAAGCGCAGCCAGATCAGCGTCAATTCGGGCGGCAAGCATACGCTGTTCAACGCGCTGGTCGCGACGGTCGATGTGGGCGATGAAGTCATCATCCCTGCGCCTTATTGGGTCAGCTATCCCGATATCGTGAATTTCGCGGGCGGCACCCCGGTCTTCATCGAAGGGCCGGCGAGCCAGGGTTACAAGATCACCGCCGATCAGCTGGAAGCCGCGATCACCCCGCGCACCAAATGGGTGATGCTGAACTCGCCGTCCAACCCCTCCGGCGCGGCCTATTCGGCGGATGAATTGAAGGCGCTGGCCGACGTGCTGCTGCGCCACCCGCATGTGCTGGTGATGACCGACGATATGTATGAGCATGTCTGGTACGCATCGACGCCCTTTGCCACCATCGCGCAGGTGTGCCCGGACCTGTATGAGCGCACGCTGACGGTCAATGGCTGCTCCAAGGCCTTCTCCATGACCGGCTGGCGCATCGGTTTTGCCGGTGGACCCGAATGGATCATCAAGGCCATGGGCAAGCTCCAGTCGCAATCGACCAGCAATCCCTGCTCGATCAGCCAGGCGGCCGCCGTTGCCGCGCTGACCGGTCCGCAGGATTTTCTGGAGGAACGCAACGGCGTGTTCCGCAAGCGCCGCGACATGGTCGTCGCGATGCTGAACGACGCGCCGGGGCTGGATTGCCCGACCCCCGAAGGCGCCTTCTACGTCTATCCTGATGCGAGCGGCGTGATCGGCAAGGTGACGCCCAAGGGCGTGACGATCGACAGCGACGAGACGCTGATCGCTTATTTTCTGGACGAAGCGAAGGTCGCGGCCGTCCATGGCGCCGCCTTCGGCCTCTCGCCCGCATTCCGCATCAGCTATGCGACGTCGGACGAGGTGTTGAAAAAGGCCTGCACGCGGATTCAGGAAGCCTGCGCCGCGCTTCGCTAAGAACGCTAGAATCCTCCCCTGCAAGGGGAGGTGGCTGGCGAAGCCAGTCGGAGGGGTGTCCCGCTCTCGATAGGGTGACACCCCCTCCGTAAACCCTGCGGGTCGCCACCTCCCCATCCAGGGGAGGATGGATGCGCAATGCCGATGCTTTCCCCGAAAATGTCACAAAATGGAAACGGTCCTTTTCCCGCCGTGCCGTCTTGCGATTGACGCAGCGCGGCTTATATGTCCGTTGCATAGAGAAACTGATTTAAGGACTGCCACCCTTCGTCGTTCTATCCCTGGCACTGGTCGAAACCCGCTCCCGCGCGGCCGGCCGTTCAGTCAGGGGCAAGGCGCATGGAGGTAGTCGACAGGTCGAGACGGCCTGAACCATATTTTAGAAAGGCGTTGGCCATGGTGGCATTCCTGAAATCCGATCTGTTCCTGCGCTTCCTGGGCGGGTTCGCGATTGGCGCGGTGGGCATGTTCATGCTCCAGCCGGAGGAAGCACCGATCCTGGGTTCGCCTGCGATCGCGGCGACATCGACCGATAGTGCGACGCTTTAACCGCCTCGCCCTGATCTGTCTGGCGGCGCTCGGCGTCGCCACGCCCCTGCGTGCGGAGCGCGCTGTCCTTGCCCCGGTGCCGACCGTGGACGCCACTCCCACGCGCAAGCTGGAGACGGCCGTGTTCGCTGGCGGCTGCTATTGGGGTGTGGAGGGGGTCTTCTCCCACGTTAAAGGTGTCCAACTCGTCGTCTCCGGCTTTGCCGGCGGACCGCGCGATCGCCGCGTCGATTATGAGACGGTCAGCGTCGGCGACACCGGCTTTGCCGAGGCCGTGCGCGTTACCTACGACCCCGCGCAGGTCAGCTACGGCACCTTGCTGCGCATCTTCTTCTCGGTCGTCGCCGATCCCACCACGCTGAACTATCAGGGGCCGGACCATGGCACCCAATATCGCAGCGCGCTGTTCCCGCTGACCCCGGAGCAGGGCAAGGCCGCCAGCGCCTATCTGGCGCAACTGGGCAAGGTGGGCCTGTGGCGTGAGCCGATCGTAACGAAGGTGGAGCGCTTCACCGGATTCCAGAATGCCGGGCAGGACCATCAGGACTTCATGCGCAAAAATCCGCGCCACCCCTATATAATGCGCTGGGACGCGCCCAAGCTGGCCGCGTTCAAGGCGTTGTTTCCGACGCTGTACCGGGAGCGGCCTTCGGCCTGATCCGCGCCCGGCTTGTTATCGCGCTGTCAGCGCCTACCTGCCTGTCATCAGCACAGGAGTAGGCCCATGGGCGACACGCACGGCCTCAAAATCCTTTCTACCCTGCATGGCGATGGCCGACTGGTCGTCGAACTGGCGGATGAAAGCCTGCCGCCGCCGCAGGGGCATGAGGTCATCGTGCGGGTCGAGGCCGCGCCGATCAACCCGTCCGACCTGGGCCTGCTGTTCGGTCCCGCCGATGTCGAAAATGCCGATTATGGCGACGGCCGTATCGTTGCGCGGATGCCCGACGCCGCGCTGCGGGCGATGGCGGCGCGGGTCGGCCAGGCGATGCCGGTGGGCAATGAAGGCGCGGGCACGGTGATCGCCGCGGGCGACGCGGCGGAGGCGCAGGCGTTGCTGGGCAAGCGCGTGACCTGCGTTCCGGGCGGCATATATGCCCAATATCGCCTGGTGGACGCCCGGTCGGTCATGGTGCTGCCCGATGACGCGACCGCCGAGCAGGGTGCGTCCGCCTTCGTCAATCCGATGACCGCGCTGGGCTTCGTCGAAACCATGCGGCGCGATGGCCACAAGGCGATCGTCCACACCGCCGCCGCCTCCAATCTGGGCCAGATGCTGGTGCGAATCGCGCAGGAGGATGGCGTTCCGCTCGTCAATATCGTGCGCAGCCCGGCGCAGGTGACGATACTGGACGCGATCGGCGCGGCGCATGTGGTGGACAGCAGCAGCGCGACCTTCGCGGACGATCTGCGCGCGGCATTGCGCGCGACCGGGGCGACGATCGCCTTCGACGCGATCGGTGGCGGGACGATGGTGGGGCAGATATTGCACGCAATGGAGCAGGTCGCGTCTGAAGGGCAGGCCTATAGCCGCTATGGCTCCGCCAGCCCGAAGCAGGCTTATATTTATGGCGCTCTCGACACCGGGCCGACCATATTGCACCGTAGTTTCGGTTTCAGCTGGACTGTGGGCGGCTGGCTGCTCTTTTCCTTCCTTCAGGGCGCTGGCGCCGAGACGGTAGAGCGGATGCGCCAGCGCGTGCGCGATAACCTGACCACCACCTTCGCGAGCAACTATAAGGCCCGCATCTCGCTCAAGGACGCGCTGACGCGCGAGGCGGTGCTGACTTATAATGCGCGGCGGACGGGCGAGAAATATCTGCTGGCGCCAAACGGGTAGGGGCCGCTTTTCTATGCCCCTCCCGCCTGCGGGAGGGGGAACGATGCTCGCGCCCAACCCCTTCCCCAAAGCAAAGGGGGCGGAGCCTGCATCCAGACTCCGCCCCCTTGCGGTTCGTAAACGGCGCGGCGTCGCTTATTTCGGCGAGAGCACCATCAGCATCTGGCGGCCTTCCATGCGCGGATAGGCTTCGACCTTCGCGACTTCCTGCACATTTTCCGCCACGCGCTGAAGCAGGGCCATGCCGAGCTGCTGGTGGCTGAGTTCGCGGCCGCGGAAGCGCAGGGTGATCTTCACCTTGTCGCCGTCGCCGATGAAATCATGGACCTTCTTCATCTTCGTATCATAATCATGATCGTCGATGTTCGGACGCATCTTGATCTCTTTGAGTTCCTGCGTCTTCTGGGTCTTGCGGGCGATATTCGCCTTTTTCTGGGCTTCGTACTTGAACTTGCCGATGTCCAGAAACTTGCAGACCGGCGGGTCGGCATTGGGGGAGACTTCGACCAGGTCAAGGCCCACTTCGGCCGCCTGTTCGATCGCTTCCTGCGTAAACATCACGCCCAGATTTTCGCCTTCGTCGTCAATCACGCGCACCTTGGGCACGGTGATGAACTCGTTATACCGGGGGCCGGACTTCGGCGGCGGCGCCAGCGGGCGGCGCATCATCGGGGGACGTATAGCAGTATCTCCTATGGTCGTTGCAAAAACGAGTGGCTCTTAGCGGCTTTTTGGCAAAGCCGAAAGGGGTCCGTGTCCCCGCCGTAACGGAATCACGAACCCTTGTGGCATTGCTGCCTCACCGCATATCGGGCGCGCGGGCCTCAATTGCAAGACGCGAAATGACATCGTCGAGCGACAGCAGACTCTGTCCCTCCTTGCCCAGCTCGCGCAGCGCGACCGTGCCTTCGTCCGCCTCGCGCCGTCCCACGACCAGTAGATTGGGTACTTTGGCAAGGCTATGTTCGCGCACCTTGTAGTTGATCTTCTCGTTGCGGAAATCGATTTCCGCGCGGATTCCCGCGGCGCGCAGCTTCTCGACCGCCGCCTTGGCATAATCGTCGGCGTCCGACACGATGGTCGCGACCACGGCCTGCACCGGGGCAAGCCAGAGCGGGAATTTGCCCGCATAATGTTCGATCAAGATGCCGATGAAGCGTTCATAGCTGCCGAAGATCGCGCGATGCAGCATGACCGGCCGGTGCCGTCCGCCATCTTCGCCGACATAGCTGGCGTCGAGTCGGTCGGGCAGGACGCGGTCGGACTGGATGGTGCCGACCTGCCAGGTGCGGCCGATCGCGTCGGTCAGATGCCATTCCAGCTTGGGCGCGTAGAAGGCGCCTTCGCCCGGCAATTCTTCCCAGCCAAACTCCGGCGTATTGAGGCCCGCGGCGGCAACGGCGGCGCGCAACTCATTCTCCGCCTTGTCCCACATCTCTTCGCTGCCGAAGCGCTTTTCGGGGCGCAGCGCCAACTTGATCGAGTAAGTGAAGCCGAAATCCTTATAGATCCGGTCAGCGAGCGCGCAGAAGGCGCGGACTTCCTCGACGATCTGGTCTTCGCGGCAGAAGATATGCGCGTCGTCCTGCGTGAACTGGCGCACGCGCATCAGGCCATGCAGCGCGCCATGCGGCTCGTTGCGGTGGCAGCAGCCATTTTCGTAAAAGCGTAGCGGCAAGTCGCGATAGCTTTTGATCCCCTGGCGGAAGATCAGGACATGCGCAGGGCAGTTCATCGGCTTGAGCGCCATCCACTCGGCATCGTCCGACACCAGTGGGCCTTCATCGTCCACATTGGGCACTTCGTCGGGGATGACGAACATATTCTCGCGATATTTGCCCCAATGGCCCGACGTTTCCCACTGGCGCGCGTCCATCACCTGCGGGGTCTTCACCTCGCGATAGCCCGTCTCGTCGATGGCGCGGCGCATATAGGCTTCCAACTGGCGCCAGATCAGATAGCCCTTGGGGTGCCAGAAGACGCTGCCATGCGCTTCCTGTTGCAGATGGAACAGGTCCATTTCCGCGCCCAGTTTGCGATGGTCGCGCTTGCCCGCTTCCTCCAGCCGCGTCAGATGCTCGGCCAGCTGCTTCTTGTTGAGCCAGCCGGTGCCGTAGATGCGGCTGAGCATCGCATTCTTCTGGTCGCCGCGCCAATAGGCGCCCGACACGCGCGTCAGCTTGAACGCGGCGGGATCGAGCCGCCCGGTGGAGGCCAGATGTGGCCCGCGGCACATGTCGTACCAGTCGCCGGAGCGATAGACGGTCAGTTCCTCGCCTTCGGGCAGTTCGGCGGCCCACTCGGCCTTGTACGCCTCACCCGCCGTGCGCCAAGCGGCGATCAGCGCGTCGCGGTCCATCACTTCGCGCACCAGCGGCTTGTTGGCGGCGATGATCTTGCGCATCTCCGCCTCAATTGCGGGCAGGTCTTCTTCGGTAAAGGGGCGCTCCGCTGGCGCGAAATCATAATAGAAGCCATCGTCGGTCGACGGGCCGAAGGTGATCTGCGTGCCGGGGAACAGCGCCTGCACCGCTTCGGCCAGCACATGGGCGAAGTCGTGCCGCGCCAGTTCCAGCGCGTCGGCCTCGTCCTTGTTCGTCACCAGCGCGAGGTGCGAATCCTGTTCCAGCGGGCGCGTGATGTCGCGCAATTCGCCGTCCACGCGCGCGGCAATGGCGGCCTTGGCCAGGCCCGGCCCGATCGCCGCTGCAATGTCCGCCGGGGTAGTGCCGGGCGCGACGTCACGCACGGAACCATCGGGCAGGGTAATTTTGAGCATGGCGGACACGGACATGGCTTTCTGTGAAATGGGCAGGTTGCGCGGCCCCAATTGCCGCGCCTTCCCCTTAAATGGGCCGCCCGCACTGTCAATAGAAGCCCTCTTGCCAACGCCTGTCGCAAAGCGCATGTTTCATGTGTTGTTATAACATATTTCAACAGGAGGGTTTATGGCTTTGCACCTTGCACGCCCGGATGTAGCGGACGCGCCGATGGGCGAGATGAACACGACGCCGCTGATCGACGTCATGCTGGTCCTGCTCATCATGTTCATCATCACCATTCCGATGCAGACGCACAGCGTCGGCATCGACCTGCCGCAGGCGCAGGTCCAGCCGTCCCAGCCCATGCCCGATCCCGTGAAGAACAAGGTGACGATCGATCCCGCCGGCATGATCCGGTGGAACGGGGCGACGATCGACCGACTGACGCTGCGCCGCTATCTGGCGCGATCGCTGGCGTTGCCGGTGGAGCCGGAACTGCAGTTCCAGCCCGACGCCGCGGCGCGCTATGTGGTGGTCGATGAAGTGCTGGCCGATATCCGCCGGTCGGGCGTGACCAAATTGGGCTTCGTCGGCAACGAACGCTATCGGGATTTCTGACAAAGCGCCTGCGCCTTGCCCCCGGCCTGCATCGCCGATAGCATCGGCGGGCGGAAAGGAGGGCAGGGCGCATGAAGATGGTTCGCTATGGTTTGATCGCCTTCTTCTGCCTGGGTGCCACCTGGGGCGTTGCCCATCTCGCGACCTTGCCGGGCGCGGATGCGCTTTCGCCGTCTGGCCTGTCGATCACCCCCGCCGCGCATGATCATGCGCAGCAACGCTGGCGCTTCCTGCCGGTCCTGCGATAGGATCAGGCGAAGAGCAGCCGGGCCTGATCGTCCGTCGCTTGCAGGAAGCCGACTGGGCCGCCGGCTTCGACGCCTTCGGGCAGGTCTGCCAACGTCATGCCGCACAGGGCCAGGCCGCTCTGGCAGGCGATCAGGGTCACGCCCAGTTCCAGCGCGTCGTCCAGCAGCGCGGCAAGGTCGGGCAAGCCTGCGGCGCGATGGGCGCTATCGCGCGGCGCGGCGATAGGCGCGCGCAGTAGCGCCACGGCGTCCAGTTGCAGGAAGATGCGCGCCGCGCCGCCCAGCGCAGCCTGCGCCGCCGCCAGCATCAGCGCGCCGCGCAGCCGCTCCGCATCGGCCGTCGCAACGACGATGTTCAGGGCGCGCATAATTCCACCGCGCAGGTAGGGCAGGCAGGGTCTTTCGGCACGTCCAGCGTGCGGAAACGCATGGAGAGCAGGTCGGCGATCAGCAGCCGCCCGGCCATGTCCGTGCCGAACGGCACCAGCGCGCGAATCACCTCCAACGCGGCCAGGCTGCCCATCGCGCCGGTCAGTGCGCCGATAACGCCGGTTTCGGCGCAATTGCGTTCTGGCGCATCCTGCGGCGCGCCGACCAGGCAGCGATAGCAGGGTTTGTCCGCTTCCCAGCCGCGATAGGTGGATAGTTGCCCCTCGAATGGGCCGACCGCGGCCGACACCAGCGGGATGCGCAGGCGCTGCGCGCTGTCCGCCACCGCCAGCCGGGTGTCGAAATTGTCGCAGCCGTCCAGAATAACGTCCGTGTCGCGCAGCATGATCGCGGCATTGTCGGCATCGATCCGGGCGTTGATCGGGATCAGCTTCACGTCGGGATTGATCCGCGCCACCGCGGCCATCGCCGCCTCCGCCTTGGGCGCGCCGACATCGGCGGCGCCGAACAATATCTGCCGTTGCAGGTTGGACAGGGCGACCGCGTCATCGTCTATCACCCGGATCGTGCCGACCCCGGCGGCGGCGAGATAGAGGATTGCGGGGCTGCCGATGCCGCCCGCGCCGATCACCGCGACGTCGGCCGATAGCAGCCGCGCCTGCCCCGCGCCGCCAATCTCCTTCAGGATGATGTGCCGGGCGTAACGGTCCAGTTGATCGTCGCTCAGCGTCACGGGGCGTCGGACCACAGGAAGCGGACCTGCGAGCGCATCCAGCGTGGCTCCGCCGCACCCGTTTTGGGGAAGGAGCCGCGCAGCGTGCCCAGGATGCGGCCGCTCACGAACTTCTCCACCTCCGGGCAGCGCGCATTGACCGGCGCGATCTTCAGCGGCTTGCCGTCGCCCGACAGCAGGAACAGCATGTCGATCTCCAATAGCCGCGATCCTTCATAATTGACCGCGCCGCTACAGCCGCCATGGCGGTAGAGCTTCGCGACATTTTCCGACCAGCGCGGTGAAATCTTACGACCCTGCCATCCCTGAATCACCGGGACGGTGGCCAGATCCTGCGGCATGGCCGGGGCGTCGCCCGGCGCCGGGATTGCAGCCAGCATCAGCGAAAGCAGCATCGTCATCGCATCATACTCCTGTGGAACCGAACCCGCCCTGTCCCCGGACGGTATCGTCAAGATTATCGACTTCGGTGAAACTGGCAAGCTGCACCGGCGCCGCGACCAGCTGCGCGATCCGGTCGCCGCGCGCGATGGGGAAGGGCGCGTCGCCCAGATTGATGAGGATGATCTTCAATTCGCCGCGATAATCGGCGTCGATCGTGCCGGGCGTGTTGGGTAGGCTGATGCCGTGTTTCAGCGCCAGGCCGGACCGGGGGCGGACCTGCACCTCATATCCCTCTGGAATAGCCATCGCAAAGCCGGTTGCGACCGCGTGACGCCCGCCGGGCGCGAGCACAAGGTCTTCGGCCGACACCACATCCATGCCGGCGGCGTGCGCGGTGGCATAGGCGGGGACGGGCAATCCTTCGCCATGGGGCAGGCGCTTGAGCTTTATGTCAATCGGCGAGAGCGGCGAGGGCATGGGCGACCTTTTCGATGAGTTTGTCGGCGACCGCGCTTTTGGGCAGGGTCGGCCAGGATTCGATGCCAGCGGCGGTGACGATCTGCACGGCGTTGGCATCGCCGCCCATCACATCGCCCGACACGTCGTTGGCGACGATCCAGTCCGCGCCTTTTTTCGCCAGCTTGGCCTGGGCATGGGTTGCGATATGCTGCGTTTCGGCGGCGAAGCCGACCAGCAGCGCGGGGCGGTGGGCATGGCGGCCCAGCGTCGCGAGGATGTCCGGGTTCTCGATCAAAGCGAGCGGGGCGGGCTGGCCGGAGCCATCCTTCTTGATCTTCTGGTGGGGCGCATCGGCGGTGCGCCAGTCGGCGACGGCCGCGACCATGATCGCGGCGTCCGCGGGCAGCGCGGCTTCGACGGCGGCGAGCATCTGCCGGGCCGTCTCCACATCGATCCGCTCGACGCCGGGCGGGGTGGGCAGATGTACCGGACCGGCCACCAGCGTCACCCGCGCGCCAGCTTTTGCGGCGGCGGCGGCGATGGCGAAGCCCTGCTTGCCCGACGACCGATTGGCGATGTAGCGCACCGGATCGATCGGCTCATGCGTCGGCCCTGCGGTGATGAGGATGTGCTTGCCCGCCAAAGCGCCGTTCGTTTCGGGCGACGTCGAGAAACGAGGCAAAGCCGAGTTCAGCGGAGCTAAACGCGACGCTTCTCCCGCGAAATCGGGTTGGTCTACCAGCAGATCGGCCCCCATTGTTAGCGCCAGCAGCCGCTCGATCTCCGCCGCGATCGCTTCAGGTTCCGGCAGTCGCCCCTTGCCGAACTCGCCGCACGCCATCGCGCCATCATCGGGCGTCATGATGTGGACGCCATCGGCATGGAGCCGCTCCAGATTGCGCTGGGTCGCCTTGTGCTGCCACATCCGCACGTTCATCGCGGGCACCGCCAGCACCGGCTTGTCGGTGGCCAGCAGCAATGTGGTAGCCAGGTCGTCGGCGATACCGCTCGCCATCTTGGCCAGGATATTGGCGGTCGCGGGCGCGACCACGACCAGGTCGGCCTGACGGCTCAACTGGATATGCCCGATTTCCTGCTCGTCCTTCAGGTCGAACAACTGGGTGAAGACATGATCCTCGGTCAGCACGCCCAGCGATAGCGGCGTCACGAACTGCCGCGCCGACTCGGTCAACACCGCCCGCACCGCGACCCCGCGCCGGCGCAGGATGCGCACCAGTTCGAGCGCCTTATAGGCCGCAATGCCACCGGAGATGATGAGGAGGACGCGCTGGGTCATTCGGCAAGTTTGTCCAGTTCGCTGCGGCACAGGGCTTTGAGCACGCCAAGGCGGTTTTTGGCGACACCCCAGATGAGGTCAGGGTCGACGCGAACATAATTGTGAAAGACGATGTTCCGAAGGCCATAGATTTGCAGCCATGGCAGGTCGTATCTATCCTTCAACGCATCCGACAATTGCTTGGCTTCCTCCCCGATCGTCGCCAGACGATACGCGGTCAAATCCCGTTCGTCGCGATCGGCCAGAAAATCCGCCAATGACAGGGTTTCAAGACGGCGCTCGATATCGGCGATCAATTGCGCAATGAGTTCCAGCCGATTGGCATCGCGATGAACGGGGGCCATCAAAACAGACAAATCTGGTCTTTTGCCGCGTCCCTGGCTATCCCTGAACGCATGAATGCCTGTTGGACGAGGTCGACCTTTCGACCGACGATATCCTGCAACCGCAATTGGATGCCGATGAAATCGAGCAGATCGTAAACCTTCGTCTTATCGATCTCGCACATCAGATCGACGTCCGAATCCGCGCGCGCCTCGCCTCGCGCCACCGATCCGAACAGCGCAAGCGAGCGAAGGCCCGCTGCGCGCAGTTCCGCCTCATGCGGTTTGATCCGGGCAATGGCTTCCTCGCGGGTCATGGCCTCAAGATAAGGTAAGCAACGCCATAGCGCCAGCCCCGGCCGTCGCCGCGATCACCGCCACCAGCGCGTAGCGCCAGCCGCCGCCCACGCGGATCAGCTTGATCTCGCTCAAGGGGGGCGGGGGCGGGGCGCCGCCCTTTTCGGGGAAGGCTTCCTCGATCCGCTTCACCAGCCCCGGCAGGCGTTGCAGCGTGCGCCAATTTTCGATCAGCGTGTCGGCGGCCTTCGCCTCCGGGCCCAATTCGTCGCGCAGCCAGCCCTTTACGAAGGGGCCGCTGGTTTCCCACATGTTGATGTCGGGATCGAGGCTGTGCGCCACGCCCTCCACCATCACCATCGTCTTTTGCAGCAGCAGCAGGTGCGGCTGGGTCTGCATGTCGAAATCGCGGGTAATGGCGAACAGCCCGTCCAGCATCCCGCCGACCGACAATTCGCTGGCCGCCTTGCCGCGCATCGGCTCGCCCACCGCGCGTAAGGCCGTAGCGAATTCATCCACATTATGATGGCCGGGCACATATTGCGCCTCGAAATGGATTTCCGCGACGCGCTTGTAGTTGCCGGTGATCAGGCCGTAGAGAATCTCCGCCAGCCACATGCGCGCGCGCCGGTCGATCCGGCCCATGATGCCGAAATCGATCGCGACGATGTCGCCATTGGCCCGCACGAACAAATTGCCCTGATGCATGTCGGCGTGGAAGAATCCTTCGGAGATCGCCTGTCGCAGGAAAGCGTTGACCAGCCGCGCGGCCAGATCCTTCACATCATGGCCCGCCGCGATCAGCGCATCGCGATCGGAGATCTTGATCCCGTCGATCCACTCCATCGTCATGACCTTGCCGGTCGTGCGATCCCAGTCGATGGCGGGTATGCGATAGCCCGGCATCGCCTCCATCATTTCGGACAGTTCGGACGCAGACGCCGCCTCGCGCCGCAAATCCAGTTCGCGCGCGGTCCAGCGCTTCATGTTGGCGATCACCAGACGCGGACGCAGGCGCGCGATCTCGCCGCCCAGCATCTCGACATGGGCGGCGGCCCATTCATAGGTCTGGATGTCGCGGTTGAATTTCTCGATCACGCCGGGCCGGATCACCTTGACCGCGACATCGCGGCCGTCGGTGGTCAGCGCACGGTGGACCTGCGCGATCGACGCGGCACCGACCGGCGCTTCGTCAAACCGGCTGTAAAGCGCGTCGAGCGGGCGGCCGAAACTCTGCTCGATCTGCGCCTTGATCGTCTCGAACGGGACGGGGGGCAGGGCATCCTGCAACCGCAGCAGGTCGTTTGCCGCATGATCGCCAACCAGGTCGGGCCGGGTCGCCAGCGTCTGGCCCAGCTTGATCGCGGCCGGGCCGATCGACTGGAAAGCATCGGCATAGCGCGGCTGTTTGGGCACCCGCGCGCCCAGCCGCGCCAACCGCACCAGTCGGCGCACCGGTGCCGGGGTCAGCGGATCGCGCTCGATCCCGGTCAGCGCGCCATGCCGCGCCAGCGTGCGGCCCCATTTCAGGAGGCGCCAGATATGCGTGAAGTGAGCGGTCATGCGGGCTTCAGATCTTCCAGCCGCTATGGATCGCGACCAGCCCGCCCAGGATCGGCTCGACCTTCGTGTTCACAAAGCCTGCCTCGCGGATCATCCCTTCAAATTTGGGCATGGGCGGGAAGCGGCGGATCGATTCGATCAGGTAGCGATAGCTGTCGGCGTCATTGGCGAACAGCTTGCCCAGATGCGGCACCAACTTGTGCGAATAGACGTCATAAACGTCCGAAAAGCCCGGCCAGGTGGTGGTCGAAAATTCCAGGCAGAAGAAACGACCGCCGAATTTGAGGACGCGGTGCGCCTCGCTCAGTGCCTGGTCGATATGCGTGACGTTGCGGATGCCGAAGGCGATCGTATAGGCGTCGAACGCCCGGTCGCCGAACGTCAGATCTTCCGCATTTTGTTCGGACCAGATCAGACCTTCATAGCCCTTTTTCTGCGCCCGCTCGACGCCCACGGCCAGCATTTCGGGATTGATGTCGGACACGGTCACCTGCGCGCCGGCCCCATGCATCCGAAACGCGATGTCGCCGGTGCCGCCCGCCATGTCGAGTATCTGCTCGCCGGAGCGCGGCTTCACCCGGCGCACGAACTGGTCCTTCCACAGCCGATGCGCGCCGCCGGACATGGCGTCGTTCATCAGATCATATTTGGCCGCGACGTTGGAAAAGACTTCGCGGACCATGCCCTGCTTGTCGGCGGCATCGACGTCGCGATAACCGAAGGATGCTGTGTCGTTCATGAATAAGCCCTCTAAACAGAGATTGCGCGCCGTTCCAGCCAAGAAGCTGGTTATTGCACCTGCCATTTCCTAGATGTTCTCAATGCCTGAACTTCCCGAAGTCGAAACCACTGTCGCTGGCCTGCGCGCCGTCCTCCAGGGGGCGGTGCTGACGCGGGTGGAGCCGCGCCGCGCCGACCTGCGCTGGCCGATTCCCGTCGACCTGCGCCAGCGCATGACCGGGGCGAGGGTGACGGGGCTGTCGCGCCGGGCCAAATATGGCCTCATCGAAACCGATCGCGGCGACATGATGATCTTCCACCTCGGCATGTCGGGTCGCTGGCGAATCGATCCGACGGAGATCGGCACGCACGACCATCTGTTGCTGGAGACTGGCAGCGGCCATGTGCTGGCGCTCAACGACCCACGGCGCTTCGGCTCGCTCGATCTGGTGCGGTCGGATGCTTGGGCTAGTTACACGCCCTTCACCCGGATGGGGCCAGAGCCGCTGGGGCCGGATTTCGACACAGCGCGCCTGGCCGCCGCGCTGAAGGGCAAGGCGACGTCGATCAAGGCGGCGCTGCTCGACCAGCGAATCGTCGCGGGCCTCGGCAATATCTATGTGTGCGAAGCGCTCAACATGGCGGGCATCGCGCCGACTCGCGCGGCGGGCAAGATCGGCCGACCGCGACTTGGTGTTCTAGTCGAGGCAATTCGCGACGTCCTGTCCGCCGCCATCGTCGCGGGCGGCTCCACCCTGCGCGATTATGCGCGGCCCGACGGGGAACTGGGCTATTTTTCGAAACAATGGCGGGTCTATGGGCGCGAAGGCGAATCCTGCCTGTGCGGCGGCAAGGTCCAGCGCCGGGTGGATAGCGGACGATCGACCTTCTTCTGCCCCAAATGTCAGAAATAGCCTGGCCCGAATCCGTTGACGCCTGCCCCGAACCTCTGTAAGGGGCGCACCTTCACGAGGCATGTCGGTTGTTCGGCGGGCCTCTTCCCGAGATTTGATGAGAACCGAGGAATAGAATGGCCAATACGCCGCAAGCCAAGAAGCGCATCCGTCGCAACGAGCGTCGCGCCGAAATCAATGGCGCCCGCATCAGCCGGATCCGCACCCTGGTCAAGAAGGTGGAAGCCGCCCTCGCCGCCGGTGACAAGGATGTTGCTGCGACCGCCCTCCAGGCCGTCCAGCCCGAGCTGGCCCGTGGCGTCGCCCGCGGCGTGCTGCACAAGAATACCGCGTCGCGCAAGTTCGGCCGCCTGACCAAGGCTGTCAGCGCGCTCGCCTAAACCCTTTCGGGTTTTTCGGCAGATCATAAGGCCCGCCCCATCGCTGGGGCGGGCCTTTCGTCGTTAGTTCATAAATCGGTCATTTTTGACGATCGGCCAATTTCCCGCGATTCGACGCGAAGCGTTACGATTGCATAGTCATAAAGCATTGAAATAAGGCAATAATTTCATTGTCGTTCGATTCCCGCGGCTTTGCTGAGTCAACGGCTTTATTTCACTTTTTTGAACCATGCTGCCCTTGATCCGGCGGTGCGCCCCTGTCTATTTTTGAAATCCGGCCGCTGTCGAATCACCTTGATGCGGCCGTCATGTGAGATTGCATATCGTAAGGAACTCGGGATGGCGGGGGCTTTTCCGATCGAGGATCTTTGCGTCTTTTTTCCTGCCCGGACCGGGGGGCATAGTTGGTAGGGTCGTCAAAAAATATGAAGGATGTTGTGGGCGTGGTTGGTTGGCAAGACGGAGAGATGATCCAGGCCGATGCGGGTCTGGAATCCGTCTGGACCAGCATCCGTGCAGGCCTGCGTCGTGACGTCGGCGCGCGCATGTTCGACCAGTGGTTGAAGCCCGTCCGCCTGGGCGACTATTGCCCCGAATCGCAGACGCTCGACCTGCTAGTCGCCAGCGACTTCAGCGCCAATTTCGTGTCCGGCCAGTTTGGCGACCGCCTGCGCATGGCCTGGCGCAGCGCCGGGGCCGCCGTGCGCGAGGTGCGGTTGCGCCGTGCCCCCGACGCCACCGGCCCGCGCCTGCTGGAGGTCGTGCATGTCGAACCGGCGACGCTGGCCGAAGATGCCACGCCCGTCGCCATCGCCTCCAACTTCCTGCCGCGCCACGGCTTTGACGATTTTGTCGTGGGCGAAACCAATCGCCTGGCCTGGTCGGCCGCCCAGGCGATGGCCGGCGAAGCCACACCGCGGTTCAGCCCGCTGTTCATCCATGGCGGCACCGGCCAGGGCAAGACCCACCTGCTCCACGCCATCGCCCGCGCCTTTTCGGCCCATTCGCCCGCGGCTCCCGTGCTCTACATGTCGGCCGAACGCTTCATGATGGAATTTGTGAACGCGATGCGCGCCAATGAGACGATGGCGTTCAAGGGCCGGCTGCGCGCCGCCCGGCTGCTGCTGATCGACGATATTCAATTCATCGCGGGCAAGGGATCGACGCAGGAGGAATTTCTCCACACGATCAACGACCTGATCGACAGCGGCGCGCGCATCGTCGTGACCGCCGACCGGCCGCCGCAGATGCTCGAATCGATCGACCCGCGCATTCTCTCTCGCCTGGCCGGTGGCCTGGTCGCCGACATCCAGCCGGCGGGGCTCGACCTGCGCCTCGCCATCCTCGAATCCAAGCGCGCGGTGGCTGGCGATCCGCCGGTTCCCGACGCAGTGATCGATTTCCTCGCTCGCGCGATCCGGTCGAACGTGCGCGAACTGGAGGGGGCGTTCAACAAGCTGGTCGCCTATGGCCAACTGACCGGCCGCTCAATCGACCTGGACTTTGCGCAGGGCATGTTGGCCGACGCGGTGCGCGCCAATGCGCGGCGCATTACGGTGGACGAAATCCAGAAGGCCTGCGCCGCCCATTTCAAGATCGATCCGTCGGAAATGCGCTCCAAGCGCCGGGCCCGCGCCGTCGCCCGGCCGCGCCAGGTGGCGATGTACCTCGCCAAGAAGATGACGCCCCGTTCGCTGCCCGAAATCGGGCGCATCTTCGGCGGTCGCGATCACAGCACGGTGATCCATGCCGTGCGCACGATCGAAGCGCTGCGCGAAAGCAACCCGGACATGGATGCCGACGTCCGCGCGCTCCAGCGCCTGCTGGAGGGCTGACACAGCCCTCTGGCGTCCGGCGGCGGAGTGGCTAGGGTAAGCGCATGATTCGCCCGCTCCTGCTCCTCCTCGCCGCCCTCCTTGGCCTGTCGCCTGTCACGGCCCAGACGCCCCAAGCTCCACCCGCCGACGTTCGCGTCGCGCTGGACACCGATGCCGGGCGGATCGTCGTCGCCGTCCATGCCGACAAGGCGCCCGTCACCGCCGCCAATTTCCTGCGATATGTCGATCAGAAGCGGTTCGACGGCACGCTCTTCTATCGCGGCGTAGGCGCTGCCGATTATGGCTTCGTCCAGGGCGGGACACAAAATGATCCTAAGCGGATATTGCCGCCGATCAAACATGAGCCGACCACCCAGACCAGCCTCACCCATGACGATGGCGCGCTGTCGATGGCCCGCTATGCGCCAGGCAGTGCGACCGGGGACTTCTTCATCGTACTGGGCAAGATGCCCGCCATGGATGCGCATCCCGATGCATCGGGCGACAATCAGGGCTTTGCCGTCTTCGCCCATGTGGTCGAGGGGATGGAGGTGGTGAAGGCGATCCTGGCCGCGCCCAAATCCGCCACCGCAGGAGAGGGCGTGATGAAGGGGCAGATGCTTGCGGCCCCGGTTAAGATCGTCACGGCGCGGCGGTTGCCATTAAGCGGGTGACGATTCCTCATCAAACCATTTGGCTATAGGGCTATGGTGTTCCCGCGCAGGCGGGAACCCAGTCCAAACGGCGGAACTGGACTCCCGCCTGCGCAAGCACGGCGTCGCTAAGCCTTGGCCTCCCCCGCCCGATCCAAAATCCGCGCCGTCGCCATGTCGGCGGTGACATTGCCGACCGTGCGGAAGATGTCGGGCACAGTCTCCACCGCCAGCAACAGCGGCAACGCCTCCACCGGCACGCCCATGGCCAGGCAAATGGGACCGGTGGTGGTGAAGAAGGTGATCTGGCTGGGCAGGCCGACCGCCGCCAGGCTGACGATCGCGGCCACCAGCACTCCCATCAGCAGTTGCGCCGGGCCGAGCGTCACGCCGTTCATCGCCGCCACGTAGAGGGCGACGCCCAGATTGGCGGGCGGGCTGGTGATGCGGAACAGCGATATGGCGAGCGGCAGGACGATGCTGCGCGTGGTTTCGCGCACGTCCAGCGGCCCGTCGCTCGCCTGGATCATCGCGGGCAGGGAAGCGATCGAGCTTTGGGTGGAAAAGGCGATGGCCTGGGCGGGCAGGGCGGCGCGCGCGAATCGGCCCAGCCCGATTCGCCCGGCGATCACGACCATCGGATAGACCAGCAGCGTCACCGCGACGCAGATCAGCACGATGAAGCCAATATAATGGAGCAGCGCGCCCGCCGTCGCCAGGCCCGACCGGGCGCCCGCGACCAGCGCCAGCGCGAACACGCCGATCGGCGCGAGCCACAACACCCAGCCGACCACCACCAGCAGCGCGTCGGCCAGCGCCTGGAAGAAACCGGTCAGTTGCGCGCGGCGATCCGGTGCAATGCGCGTGACGGCAAAGCCGAAAACCAGCGCGAACAGCACCACGGCGACCACCTGCCCCTCGCTTGCGGACTTCAGCGGATTGACCGGGATGAAGCCCAACAGCCATTCCGCCGACGGGCGCACGTCCGGCACCTCCGATAGGCCGTCCGCGCCCGCCAGCGCGCCGACCGCTCCGGGCGGCACAGGCCACAGATGCAGCATCAGTGGCCCGATCAGCGCGGCGACCGCGGCCGCCACCGTCAGCAGGATCGCGAATAGCGCGATCGCGCGGCCGGCCATGAAGTTGGTCCGCGCGCTGGTCGCCGCCTGGGTGATGCCTGTCACCAGCAGCGCGAAGATCAAGGGGATCAGCGGCATCTGCAACCCGCCCAGCCAGGCCTTGCCAATCGGCTGCGCCACCGCGACGACCTCGCCGGCCCAGCCGCTCTCCAGGCCGCCGCCCCATTCGGCCAGAGCAATGCCACTGCCCAGCCCCAACGCGAGCGCGATCAGGATGCGGACGGTCAAGGACATAGGCGTGGTTCCCCCGTAGACGCTGGCAATGGCGCTGCCGATGGCAACGGACCGGGGCACGCTATCCGCTATGCCGGGGCAGGGGACAGCGGAAAATGGCGCAAGGCTTGGCTATCTGCGTGGTCAGGGGGCATCAACGCAAAAAGCCCGGCGCTTGGGGGCAAGCGCCGGGCTTTTCAAAACCGCTATGCCTGATGTCAGCCCTTCTTTTCGGGCGGCAGGGTGATCTTCACATCTTCCCCATTCTGGCCGGGGAAGTTAGTGAACATCGCGTCGATCAGGTTGGGCACCAGATAGGTCAGCTTGTTCGACAGCGACTGGGCGCTCGCCTTGCCTTCGAACAGGCGGCGATTGTCGGCCGCGCGGTCGATCTTCATGCTTAGGTCGCTGGTGTAGACGGTGTAGCTGCTGACGTCGTTGAAACCGCCACCGCCGAACAGCCACGGATCATAGAAGCCATAGCCCCAAGGGCGACCCCAGCGGCCACGGCCCCAGCCGCCGCCCCAGGCACCACCGAAACCGGCGCCATAACCACCGCCGATGCCGGTCGAGCGGACCTTTTCACGGCCATTGTCGACATCATAGGCGACGCGCACGATCAGGTCGGCGCGGGCCGGGTCGTTGGCCTGGACATAGCCGGTCTGCGCCAGCCGCCGCCCGACCATGTCGGCATAATGGGCGAATTCCAGGCCACCGGCGAGCTGCGGATTGTCGGCGACGACGATATAGCTTTGCCCGGCGGGAGCGGGGAGCTGCTGGAACCGCGCGACATCGGCCTTGAAACCGGTGGTGCAGCCCGAGAGCGCCACCAGCGCCAGAGCGGGTGCCGCAATCAGGCCGAACTTCTTGAAACGGGTCATTTTTCTGCGTCCTGTACCAGGCATGAGCCTTTGAGCATCATTGCGCGTTGCGATAGCAAAACGCAACTGAACATCGTTTGAACGCGCGAACCGACCGAACGGGCGCAAACCATGTCCCTGTCGAAAACATGGACGACGCTCGCCTTGCCTTCCCGTAAAGGCCATGCCCAGCGGTCGGCTGTTTAGGCCAGCCCTGTGACATTATCGCATCAGGCCCATCGCGTCATAGGCTGCCCGCAACGTCGGTTCCGCCGCCGCCGCCGCCTTCGCCGCGCCTTTGTCGAGGATCGCATCGAGTGCCGCGTCGTCGGTGCGCAATTCCAGGAAGCGCTGGCGAATCGGGCGCAGCGTGTCGACCAGCACCTCGCCCAGCGCCGGCTTGAACGCGCCGAAGCCCTTGCCGGCAAATTCTGCGCAGACCGCATCGGGCGTGGTGCCCGACAGGGTGGCGTAGATGCCGATCAAATTGTTGGCTTCGGGCCGACCCACCAACCCGGCGGCCGTTTCGGGCAGCGGCTCGGGATCGGTCTTGGCCTTCTTCACCTTGTTCATGATGGCGTCGTCGTCATCGGTCAGGTTGATGCGGCTCATGTCCGACGGATCGGATTTCGACATTTTCGCGCTGCCATCGCGGAAGGACATGATCCGCGCCGATTCCTTGGGGATGATCGGATCGGGCAGGGTGAAGAGTTCCACGCCGAAATCGCTGTTGAACTTCGCCGCAATGTCGCGCGCCAGCTCCAGATGCTGTTTCTGGTCCTCGCCCACCGGAACATGGGTGGCGTTGTAGAGCAATATGTCGGCCGCCTGGAGCACCGGATAGACGAACAGGCCGATCGATGCGCCCTCGCGGTCCTTGCCGACCTTGTCCTTGAACTGGGTCATGCGATTGAGCCAGCCGATGCGCGCGGTGCCGTTCAGCAACCAGGCGAGTTCCGCATGGGCGGGCACGCGCGCCTGGTTGAATAACACGCTGCGATCCGGGTCGATTCCCGCGGCGACCAGAGCGGCGGCCATATCGCGCACATTGCGGATGCGCTGTTCGCGCCCTTCATGCACGGTGATGGAGTGCATGTCGGCCAGAAAGAAGAAGCACTGCGCATCGCCGGTCATCTCATCCTGCATCCGCACCCAGTTGCGGATCGCACCCAGATAGTTGCCAAGGTGCAGATTGCCGGTGGGTTGGATGCCGGAAAGGACGCGCATGGATTGATCCGTTCTTACGAAGTTGCACTTTTGCGGCGCATCAGCGCCTTGATGTCGGAGAGCCGATAGGCTCCGGTGACGAAGGACGCCAGCCCGTACAGCGCGACGCCCGCGCCGACAAGCAGCGCCAGCGCGACATAGCGCTGCACCATCGCCCCGGACAGCCAGGGATCGAGCAGATCCTCGCCCGCCCACAGCGCAACGCCCATGATCAGCGCGGCGATAGCCAGCCGCGGCAGGCGACGGCGCAGCCCCGCATCAGCGGCGAAATGGCCGCGCTTCACCAATGTTCGGTAGAGCATCGCGACATTGACGGTGGAGGCGAGCGCCGTCGCGAGCGGCGGGCCGATATGGCCCAAAGTCGGGATCATGGCGAGGTTGCCGATGATGTTGATGAGGATCGACAGCATCGCATAACGCACCGGCGTCTTCGTGTCGCCGCGCGCATAATAGCCAGGCGTCAGCACCTTGACGAGGACGTAGGACGGCAAGCCGATCGAGAAGGCCGACAGCGCCCAGCCGCACCGCATCGCATCGTCAGCGGTGAAGCGGCCATATTGGAACAGCCCGCGCACGATCGGTTCCGCCACCACCAGGAAGGCGACGGTCGCGGGCAGGGTCAGGAACAGGGCGAGTTCGATGCCCCTGTTCTGTGTCTCCATCGCCGCGGCGTCTTCCCCCTTGGACAACATCCGCGAGATGGTAGGGAGCAGGATGGTGCCCAGGCCAATGCCGATCAGGCCCAGCGGCAATTGGTTCAGCCGGTCGGCATAATAGATATAGGTGATCGAACCTGACGCCAGCAGCCAGCCTGACAGGGCGGTGGAGATCAGCAGATTGATCTGCGACGCGCCAGCCCCTGCGGCGGCCGGCAAAATCTTGCGCAGCAATTCGCGCACATCCTTGTCCAGACGCGGCCGCTTGATCGTCATCTTCACGCCCGCGCGCCTGCACGCCCAGATCAGCCAGAGCAGTTGCAACGCCCCGCCGATCGTCACCGACATGGCCTGCACTCGCGCCGTCTCATATTCGTCGGCGCCGTGAAAGAACCACAGGCCCGCGATCATGGCGACGTTCAACAGGATCGGCGCGGCCGCATTGACCCAGAATTTGTCGAGCGAATTAAGGATGCCGCCTAGCAGCGAGGCGAGGGAGATCAGCGCCAGATAGGGAATGGTGATGCGCGAGAGCGTCACGGCGAAGGCGAATTGCTCTGCGCTCGGATTCTGTCGCGCAAAGCCGCCCGACAGCGCCCATGTGACGGGCCAGGCCGCGGCGATCAGGATGAGCGTGAAGAGAATCAGGACCGGCAGCAGCACCGCCATCGCGCGCTCGGCGAAATCATAACCGGCGGGTAATCCGCCCTCGCCCGTCGCTTTCTTGTTGAACAGGGGGATGAAGGCCGCGGAAAAAGCACCCTCAGCAAAGAGCGCGCGGAACATGTTGGGCAAGCGGAAGGCGACGCCGTTAAAGGCGTCCGACGCAAAGCCCGCGCCGACATAACGCGCCGCCAGCGAATCGCGCACCAGCGCCAGCACCCGGCTGACCAGCGTAAGCCCGCCTACCGAGCCAAGGGCGCGGACGAGTTTCATGGCCTCATCCCTCTGGCGATAAACATCCGTTCGTCCTGAGTAGCCACTGAGCGAAGTCGAAGTGGCGTATCGAAGGGCAATTGCGCGGATGCTTCGATATGGGCCTTCGACAAGCTCAGTCCCTACTCAGCACGAACGGATATCAGAATTATCAGGCGTGACCGGCCGGTTCGCCCGTCGTGACTTCCATCTGCTGCGCCTGTTGCAGGTACAGCGCGCCGAAATCGATCGGGTCGAGCAGCAGCGGCGGGAAGCCGCCGTCGCGGATCGCGTCGGCCAGCACGCGCCGGGCGAAGGGAAAGATCAGGCGCGGCGCTTCGGCCAGCATGAAGGGCTGGATCTGGTCTTCGGGCACGTTGCGCATCCCGAAAATGGCGGCGTAGAGCAGTTCGACGGCAAAGGCGGTCCCCTGCGGCGCAACCGCCTTCACTTCGATCTTCAGCGCGATTTCCAGCACTTCATCACCGACCTTTTCGGCGCCGATGTTGAACTGGACGTCGATCTGTGGCTGGTCCTGCCACTGATAGACCGCCGGCGCGTTCGGATTTTCGAACGACAGATCCTTCACATATTGGCTGATCAGCGCAATCTGCGGCGCGGTGTCGGCGCCGTTGCCCAAAGCGCCATTACCCAAGTTTGTGGTGATGTGATCCGTTTCGTCGGCCATGCTCTTTACCTAGACTTTCGCTGTTGGCGGCGGCGCGATGGCCCCCGGACAATGATGACCCGCGCGCTTAGCAGGGGCGTTGGATCAGGGCAATGGCGCACCCTGGCGAAACCCTGTGCGATGGGCCATTTGAAGTTGGGTGCAAACATGCCTATGTTGGTTGGAACATTGTCCCACGCAAAAGGGTATAGCCTTCCGTGTATGTGATCGTCATCCTCGCCATGATCGCCGGTTTTCTGGCGCTGCGGCTCTATTCGGTGCTCGGCAAGCGCACGGGCCACGAACAGGAACCCGCGCTGCGTCCGGCCGATGAACGCGCCAAGGTGACGGTGCTGCAACCCGGCCCTGTCGCGCAGAATAGCGGCGATTCCATCCGCTTGGCCGAAGGGTTGATTGCGCCGGGCGCGGAAAATGGCGTGCGCGCGCTGATCGCCGCCGACCGCAGCTTCGATGTTCCCCAGTTCGTGGACGGTGCCAAGAGCGCCTATAAAATGGTGCTCGAAGCCTTCTGGCGCGGCGACCGCGACGAACTGGCCTGGCTGTGCGACGATGACGTCCGCGCTTCGTTCGAAGAAGCGATCACCGCGCGGGAAGCTGACGGCCATGTGCTCGACAACCGCCTGGTGCGAATCGAAAAGGCGCAGATCGTCGAAGCCTCGCTCAACGGCCGCATCGCCGAAGTCGCGTTGCGGTTTGAGGCCGACATCGCTGCCATCACCCGCGACAAGGACGGCAACGTCGTCGCCGGGTCGATGACGGACGCGGTCGGCACCAAGGATGTGTGGACCTTCACTCGCGACATCCGCAGCGCGGACCCCAATTGGAAGCTTAGCGAAACCGACGACGTCGCATGATCGCGCGCCAGTCGGGGGCGGCGCTGCTGGCAGCGCTGATGCTGTCTGCTTGCGCGGGCGGCATGATACCTCCTTCCGCCACCGGTCCCGCGCGCCCTATTCCGTCAGGCGAAGCGACCCGTCCCGTTCCCGCCACGCCGCGCCCGACCCTTCCGGTTGAATTGCCTGCCGACCCCGCGTTGGACAAGGGCACTGCAGCGGGTCTGGGCGTCACCCGCGGCCCGGATATTGCGAGCCTGATCCCGTCGGGCGAACGTGCCCGCTTGGCGCTCCAGGCCTTCCGCATCTCCTGCCCGACGCTGATGAAGCGCACAGACGCCAGCGGCCTGACCAAGGGGTCCGACTGGAACAACGCCTGCGCCGCCGCATCCAGTTGGCCCGAAGCATCGGCCAGCGAGTTTTTCTCCCGCTATTTCGAAGCGGTGCAGGTGGGCGACGGCGCGGCCTTCGTCACCGGCTATTATGAGCCGGAAATCGCCGGATCGCGCACCCGCCAGCCGGGCTATGAAGTACCCATCTATCGCCGCCCCACCGACCTGATCGATGTCGATCTCGGCCAGTTCAGCGACAGCCTGAAAGGCCGCACGATCCGGGGCAAGGTGAACGGCACGAAGTTTGTCCCCTATGATGATCGCAGCCAGATCGTGTCGGGTACGATCGCCGGGCGCGGGCTGGAACTGGCCTGGGCCGCCGACCCGGTGGAATTCTTCTTCCTTCAGGTGCAGGGCAGCGGCCGGCTGAACCTGCCCGACGGCGGCGTCATGCGCATCGGCTATGACGGACAGAATGGCCGCGACTATACCGGCATCGGCAAGCTGATGAAGGATCGCGGGCTGATCCAGGCCGGGTCGATGCAGGACATCATGCAATATCTGCGCGCCCATCCGGCTGAAGGCGCGGCGATCATGAACGAGAATCGCAGCTTCGTCTTCTTCCGCGAATTGACCGGCGCCGGGCCGATCGGCGCGCTCGGCGTGCCGGTGACGGCCGAAGCGACGGTCGCGGCCGATCCCAAATTCATTCCGCTGGGCGCGCCGGTGCTGCTGTCGCTCGACCGGGCCGAACCGGCGGGCGTGTGGATCGCGCAGGATACCGGCGGCGCGATCAAGGGCGCCAACCGTTTCGACAGTTTCTGGGGCGCGGGCGCGCGGGCGCGGGGCATAGCGGGCGGCATGTCGGCGCGGGGCAGCGCTTTGGTGCTGCTGCCGATCGGCTCGGCGGCGCGCCTCGTCCGACCCTGATCCGCGCCATGGCCCGGCGTCGCCTGTCCAGCGAGGAAGAAGCGCTCTGGTCCGCGCTGGCCCGCACCGTGCGCCCGATCCGGCCCAGCGCCCGGCCCGTCGCCAGCCCGACCAACGCGCCGCTGCCGATCGAACCACCGGTCAAGACAAGGTTAACGCCGACACCGGTCCGGACCCCGAAACCGCCCGCTGTCGCGCCGCCCGCACGGACCCCCGCGGCGGTGCTCGATACCGGGTGGGAGCGCCGAATCCGTAGCGGCAGCATCAGCCCAGACACCAGCATCGACCTGCACGGTCACACGCTGTCCGCGGCACATGCGTACCTTAACCAGGCGATCGCAGCCGCCCTGTCGCGCGATGCCCGCGTCCTGCTGGTCGTCACCGGCAAACCGCCGAAAAGCGCGGCGAATGCGGATAAAGGACGCCGCGGCGCGATCCGGGGCGAAATCGGCCATTGGCTCGAAACCAGCCCCTATGCCGATCGCATTGCCAGTGTGCGCGTCGCCCACCCGCGCCATGGCGGCGACGGCGCGCTCTACCTGATATTGCGCCGCAAAAAGTGACGTTTTTCGGACGTTTTGCTGACCCTTTCTTAACCACTGTCCTTCATATCCGACTGATCGGGGGCCTCGCATCGGGGCCGGTATCGGGCTGGGAGGCACATGCAGGGCGTGACGTTGAAAAGCCGCGCTGCTGCCTTCGCCTGTGCCGCAGGGGCGCTGGTGTTCATCCTCTCGCTGGTGCTAGGCTATACGCCGGGCCAGGAAGATGACCTGATCCAGATCGGCCGCGCGCTGATCATCGCCATATTGTGCGGCACGATGAGCTGGGCGTCGGCCCGGCGCACCATCGCCACCACCGCCACCGCCATCGATGCCGCCACCGACCGGCTGCTGTCCGCCGCGCATGGCGACCTGCAATCGCCGGTCGCCAAGGAAATCGGCCAGGAATTGCCCGACCTTTCGGTCGCGATGGAAAGCCTGTTCAGCCAGGTCCGCACCAATCTCGACCATGTTCAGGCGCTGGCGCTGTTCGATCAGATCACGGGCCTGGCCAATCGCACCAGCTTCTGCCGCCAGGTCGAACGGCTGCTGGCGGAGCGCGACGATAATGGCCTTGCCACGCTTTTCTTCATCGATCTCGACGGGTTCAAGTCGGTCAATGACACGCTGGGCCATGCCGCGGGCGACCAGTTGCTTGCGCGCGTCGCGGGCCGCCTACGCGAAGTCGTGATGGCGCAGGTCAGCGGGCTTATCGGCATCGGCGGCGGCGACGCGGTCATCGGCCGCCTGGCGGGCGACGAATTCGTGATGTTCTTCCCCCATCTGTCCGGCCCCGCCGCGGCGCAGCGGATCGCGCGCGCCATCCAGTTCGCGCTGGGCGAGCGCTTTGACCTGGGCAGTCAGCATGTCGATCTGGGCGCATCGATCGGCATCGCCTGCTACCCCGATCATGGTGCGACGCTGGCGGAGCTGCTGTATGCCGCGGATATCGCCATGTATCATGCCAAGCATCAGGGGCGCGGCCGGGCGGAAATCTACACCGACGCGCTCGCGCTGAAGGCGGAAGACCGTGCCGAGCTGGAGCGTGACCTGCTGCGCGGGCTGGAACGGGACGAATTTCTGCTCGAATTCCAGCCGCAGATCGACGTTTCGAGCGGCCGCGCGGTATCGGCCGAAGCGTTGGTGCGCTGGGCGCATCCCGAACGCGCGCTCGTCATGCCGGGCGCTTTCGTGCCGGTGGCGGAGGAAAGCGGTGCCATCGTCGCGCTGGGCGACTGGGTTATGAGCCGGGTGTGCGAGACCGCGGCGCGCTGGGCGCAGGCCGGCGTGCATCAGCGGATCGCCGTCAACATCTCCACCCGCGAACTGGCGCAGGCCGACTTCTTCCTGCGCCTGCGCCATGCCATCGCCACCCACGGCACCCCGCCCGCCATGCTGGAGCTGGAGATCACCGAATCGCTGGCGATGGAGATGGACCCGCGCGTGCTGGAGCAACTGAGCGCGCTGCGCCGCGATGGCGTGCGTGTTGCCATCGACGATTTCGGCACCGGCTATTCCAACCTCTCACGACTGAAGGAACTGCCGGTCGACCGGGTCAAGATCGACCGCAGCCTGGTCCGCGACATCGCCACCTCCGCGGAAGCCCGCACCATCTGCTCCGCTGTCGTCGGCCTCATCCAGGGGCTGGGGATGGAAGTGGTGGTCGAGGGGATCGAAAGCGAAGCCCAGATGGACGTGCTGCGCGTCATCGGCTGCACCCTGTTTCAGGGCTATCATCTCGCCCGCCCGACCGGCGAGCAGGATTATCTGGCGCATTTCGGCGCGCAGCAGCGGGGCCAAGTCCGCGACGCGGGGTAGGGTGGATAGCTGCCATTAGCCCCTCCCTTCCAAGGGAGGGGTTGGGGTGGGTAGTGAGCGAAGCGAACTCCTGCCCTTTCGACGGCGGAGCGCCGCTATCGCGACGCATCCACCCCCAGCCCCTCCCTTGGAAGGGAGGGGAGTAAGAAAGCCCGCCTTTGATCGATAGCGGCCAAACCGCCCCAGCCACTCACCCCAGCGCCCGCTCCACCACCAGCGCATAAATTCGCACCAAATCGCGCAAATCCTGCACCGCGACCGCCTCGTCCAGCTTGTGCATGGTCGCGTTGTTCAGGCCAAACTCCACCACCGGGCAAATGCGCGACAGGAAGCGCGCGTCGGACGTGCCGCCGGTGGTCGACAATTCCGTCTCCACGCCGGTCACGTCGCGGATCGCGCCGCTGACCAGGTCGCTGAACGCGCCCGGCGCGGTCAGGAAGGATTCACCGCTGATCTTGGCCTCGACCGTGCCGCCCTCGACGGCCGCGATACCCTTGATCCGTTCGATCAGCGACACGCCGCTATGCTGGTCGTTGAAGCGGATCGAAATGCGCGCGGTCGCCAAGCCGGGGATGACATTGTGCGCGATATTGCCAACCTCCAGGTCGGTAATCTCGATATTGCTCGGCTGGAACCAGTCGGTCCCCTCATCCAGAACCTCCGCCTCGATCGCCGTCAGGATGCGCAGCAGCTTGGGGATCGGATTGTCGGCCAGATGCGGATAGGCGACATGGCCCTGGCTGCCAGCCACGCGAATCCACATATTTACCGACCCGCGCCGGCCGATCTTCACCACATCGCCCAGTCGCGCCGACGATGTCGGCTCGCCCACCAGGCAGAGGTCCGGGCGCAGGTCGCGCGCCTGCATCCGGTCCATCAGCGCCAGCGTGCCATAGACCGCCGGCCCTTCCTCATCGCCGGTGATGATCAGGCTGATCGTGCCGGGCAAATCGTCGGGTAACGTGTCCAGCGCTGCGACGAAGGCGGCGATCGATCCCTTCATGTCCACCGCGCCCCGGCCGTAGAGCAGGTCGCCGCGAATCTCCGGCGCGAACGGGTCGCTGGTCCAGCCCGCGCCCGGCGGCACCACGTCCAGATGCCCGGCAAAGGCGAAATGCGGTCCGGCCCCGGTGGTGCGCCAGGCGAGCAGATTTTCCACCGGCCCGTCGGGCGCCTCGCCCACGGTGAAACGATCCACGGTAAAGCCGCGCGGGGCCAGCATCGCCTCCAGCACGGCGAAGACCTCGCCGGTCGCCGGGGTCACGGACGGGCAGGCCAGCAAGCGCTGGGCCAATGCCACCACATCGTCATTGGTGCTGGTCATGCTCATGTTGCCGCGTTAGCGAAAGCCATGCCGGTTGGCCAGCTTTAGGGGGCCAGCCACAGGAGGAGGAGCGGCCTATGCCACGGATCGACCTGGACAGCATCGACCAGACAAACAGCACCGGCTATCCCGCCGACCATGCCGCCATCGTGCAGGGCCGCTGGGTGCGACGGCTCGGCCCGGCCCACGGCCTCAGCGATTTCGGCGTCAGCCATGTCGTGCTGAAGCCCGGCGCGGCCTCTTCCCAGCGCCACTGGCATGAGGATGAAGACGAGTTTGTGCTGATGCTGGCGGGTCAGGCCGTGCTGGTGGAGGAAGGCGCGCGCACGCCGATGGCGGCCGGCGACATGGCGGCCTTTCCGAAGGGCGAGCCGAACGCCCATCATCTGGTCAATGAAAGCACGGCCGATTGCATTTTCGTGGCCTTTGGTCGGCCGCCGACGGGCGATTGCCATTATGCCGATATCGACCTGCTATGGTCGCGCGGCGCTTATCGCCACAAGGATGGGAGCGCCTATTGATGCTGCAACTGGACCGCCGCGGCTGGATCGCTGGCATGAGTGCGCTGCTGGCGGCGGCAAAGGCCCCGGCGGCCGCGCCTGCGCCGTTGGTGAAGCCGCCGCACCTGCGTGCGGGCGACATAGTGGGCCTGATCGAACCGGCGGGTTTCACCGACGATGCGTTTGATCTCGACCTGGTCAAGGAAACGATCGTCGCCATGGGATTGAAACCCAAGGCCGCGCCGCATCTGGCGGGCCGCTATGGCTATCTGGCCGGGACCGACGCGGACCGGGCGGCGGACGTCAATGCGATGTTCGCCGATCCGCAAGTGCGCGCGGTCTTTGCGGTGCGCGGCGGCTGGGGCTGCGCCCGCATCCTGCCCCGGCTCGATTTCGCGATGATCCGCAAAAATCCCAAGCTGCTTATCGGCTTTTCGGACATCACCGCGCTCCATCTCGCCTTCGCCGCCAAGGCGGGCTTCACCACCATCCACGGTCCCAACGCCGCGAGCAGCTGGGGCGCATTTAGCTGGGACGCCTTCCGCGCCGTCGCCTTCGACGCGGCGACGCCGACCTTCGCGACTCCGGTCGGGCAGGAGGATCGACTGGCGCAGCGCAGCGGCCGCATCCGCACCTTCCGCCCCGGCGTGGCGCGCGGGCGGCTGCTCGGCGGTAACCTGACCGTGCTGGCGGCGCTGATGGGGACGCCCTGGCTACCCGATTTCACCGGCGCGATCCTGTTTATCGAGGATATCGGCGAGCAGCCCTATCGCATCGACCGGATGCTGACGCAGCTCTCGCTGGCGGGCGTGCTGGGCAAGCTGGCGGGTGTCGCCTTTGGCCAATGCACCGACTGTGGACCGGGCGGTACAAGCTATGGCGGGTTCACCCTGTTGGAAGTGCTGCAACAACATCTCGAACCGCTCGGCATCCCCGCCTTCCAGGGCGGCCAGTTCGGCCATGTCGCCAACCAATATAGCCTGCCGCTGGGCGTGATGGCGGAAATGGATGCGGAAGCGGGGACGATCAGGTTGCTGGAGGCGGCGGTCAGTTAGGGAGGGTTGGGGGAAGGTTAGCTGCCGCAGCCACCCCTATACCAACACTCCAATGCACCCCAGCCAATAAATATTGAAAAGCTGACTACCCATCCTAGTGCGCACCATAATGCGCCAGTAATTCTTTGGCTTCTATTTCCCGCCTTTGCGAAAAATATAGCCGCAATCGGTATCCAGATGATACCAAAGCCAATGAATAAGCCGCTATAAGTCAGTGCCATCGGCCTATACTACCCTCTCTATATTTATCGCCTGCAAGAGGTTTCTCCACGACCGTCCGCCTTACCCCTTCCCATCCAATCTCGCCAAAGTCCCGCTCCCCGCCGGCTCGCCCGTCATCCCCGCGGCAACCTTCTCCGCCGCCGCCATCACGCGCAATATATTCTCGCCCGCCAGCTTCGCGATATCCCGGTCGCTCCATCCGCGGCGCATCAATTCGCTCAGCAAAGCCGGATAGGTCTGCACCCCGGTCAATCCCTGCGGCAGTGATCCCACGCCATCGAAATCGCTGCCGATGCCGACATGATCGACGCCCGCTTGCTTGGCGATATGGTCGATATGATCCGCAACCTGGGCCAAAGTCACCACCGGCTCTGGATTGGCCTTTTCCCACGCCGCCAGCGCCGCCTTGGCGCCCTCAGGATCGCCGATATACAGCCCACCAAAGGGCGGCGCATCATAGCGCGCCACCTCCGCGCTGCGGGCCGCACCCCAGATGCGGCGCGCTTCCGACACATATTGCGGCGCGTAATTGACCATCACCACCCCGCCATTGGCCGCGACCTTCTGCAACAGCGAGTCAGACACGTTGCGCGGGGTATTGCAGAGCGCCCGCGCGCTGGAGTGGGAGAAGATCACCGGCGCCTTGCTGACCCGCAGCGCGTCCAGCATCGTCGCCTCGCTGACATGGCTCAAATCCACCAGCATCCCCAGCCGGTTCAATTCATGCACCACCGCCTCGCCGAACGGGGTCAGCCCGTCATGCTGCGGATTGTCGGTCGCGCTGTCGGCCCAGGCGATGGTGCGGCTGTGGGTCAGCGTCAGATAGGATGCGCCTAGCGCGCGATAGCTGCGCAGCACGGCCAGGCTGCCATCGATCTGGCCGCCGCCCTCCACGCCCAGCAGCGACGCGACCCGCCCCGCCTTGTGCGCCGCCCGCAACGCCGCCGCCGTCGTGACGAAGGCGAAGTCCCGCGGATAACGGCGCGCAAAACTATGGGCCAGGTCGATCTGCTCCAGCGTGTCCTTCACCTGCTGCAATTCCGGCAGGTCCGCCGATACCCAGACCGACCAGAATTGCCCGCCCACGCCCCCCGCGCGTAACCGGGCGATGTCGGTGTGGAACGTCGCCGGGTCCAGCCGGTTGAGCGCCATCGTCCAGCGCTTGTCCTTCGCCTTGTCGGCCAGCGCTTCGGGCCAGTCATTATGCCCGTCGATGAGCGGCGTGGCCTTGAGCACCCTGGCGACCCGGTCCGCATAGGGATCGGCGGCGGCATGGACGGTGGGGGCGGCGAGGAGGATCGGCAACAGGGCCAGAGACAGGGTTTTCATGGAGCGCGAAGCTAGGGCCGCACCGTTTCAAGTCAATAAGGGGCCATGGCAGGACAGGGCTTCCCCCCGTCGCCGCGCCTGCCTATCCTGTCTTTAATGATGATCGATCCGCTCGTCCTGCTCCAGGCCTATTCCATCGGCGTCTTTCCCATGGCCGACGATCGCGATGCGGACGAAGTCTATTGGGTCGAACCCAAGCGGCGGGCGATCCTGCCGCTCGACGGCTTTCACCTGTCGCACTCGCTGTCCAAACTGATCCGCCGCGACCGTTTCCGCGTCACCGCGAACCGCGCCTTCGCGCAGATTTTGGCGCTCTGCGCCCAGGTCGCGCCCGATCGCCCATCGACCTGGATCAACCATCAGATCGAAGCCGCCTATCGCGACCTGCACGCAGCCGGCTTCGCCCATTCGATCGAGATATGGGAAGGGGACGAGCTAGTCGGCGGCCTCTATGGCGTTGCGATCGGCCGCGCCTTTTTCGGCGAATCCATGGTGTCGCGCCGCACCGATGCATCGAAAGTGGCGCTGGCCTGGCTGGTGGCGCGGCTACGTTTTGGCGGCTTTACCCTGCTCGACTGCCAGTTCATGACCGATCATCTGCGCACCATGGGCGCGGTCGAAATCAGCCAGCGCAACTATCTTCAATTGCTGGGTGCGGCGACAGGCGGCGTGGCGCTGGGGGCAGGGGCCGGCGCGCTGTCGGCCGGTTCGGGCGCAGCGGCGGCGCTGGCGTTCGCGCCGCTGGCGGGCGATGCCGCGACGGGTTCGCCCTTGGCGCCCAGCTTGACCGTCTCCGGCCCGGTTTCGGGCCAGGCCATCGCACAGCTTCTGACCCACACATCGTAGATCGGATGCTGCACGACATTGCGATCAGGCCGGTCGCGGAACAGCCAGCCGGAAAAATTGCGCCGCCATTTGCCATCGGCGCTGCTGCGCACGTCCAGCTGCACGAAAGCGCCGGTTTCCTGCACATTTTCCCATGGCGCGCTGGTTTCGCACGCCTGCAAGCGCACGATCGCATCGCCCACGCGCAGCGCCTCGCCCGGCTTCATCGTCAGGTCGCGGGTCAGCCCGTTGCGCTTGTTGAGCAGGCCGATGACCGCCGTGCGCTCTGCCATCGGCGTGCCGGGCAGAGCGCCGCCGGAACCGGACCGGATCGGCGCGCCCTGAACCTTGACCGGCCCCGTCTGGTTGCCCGCGGGCACATCATCGCGGCCGCACGCGGCCAACGCCAGCGCACAGGATAGCAGGGGAATGGTAAGCAGGAGCGGCGGGATGCCCCCCGCCGGACGCCGGCTCATGCCGCGTCGGGGCTCCACGCCTCATAATCGCCGGTCGCCTTCTGGCGCTGGCCGCCCTTTTCGAGCGCGCCCGAAGGGCGATAGGCGTTGACGGTGCCGGTCGCGTTGGGCGTCGATTCCAGTTCCCAGATGCGCGGCGGCGGCAGGAAGCTTTCGGGCGCACCCTCGATCGTGTGGTGCAGCCAGCCATGCCATTCGGCCGGCACGCGGCTGGCGTCGTTGACGCCATTATAGATGACCCAGCGGCGCGTCAGGCCATTGGGGTCGATGCCGCCCTGATAATAGATATTGCCCTGATGGTCTTCACCGACCTTGCTGCCCTTGCGGGAGGTGAAGAGCGCGGTGCCGATGGTCGCGCCATCCCACCAGGTGAAGATCTTGCCGAGGATTCCCATGGGCCAAGCGCTTAGCCGCTGCGACGGGCGTGGGCAAGGAGGATATGGCGCTATCGCGGCGCAGCCGGACAGAAATTAAGGTCGGTCGCGACCGTCCCGCCCGGCACGGCGCAACCGCCCCAGTTGACGACATCGCCTTCCGCGATGCCCAACGCCGCCGCCCGCCCGCCGCGCAGTTCCAGCACGGCGGAGACGGGCACCCCGGCGGACACCGGAATGCGCGAATAAGGCTGCGTGTTGCTTTGCAGGAAAGCGATCGTCCCGTCGGTATGGATGAAGAGCATGTCGAGCGGGATCAGCGTGTCCTTCATCCAGAAACTCGCCGTGCGCGGCGGGTCCATCGGGAACAACATCCCCCCGTTTTCGGGCAATTCCTTGCGGAACATCAGCCCCTTTTCCTGTTCCTGCGGCGTAGCGGCGACCTCGACGTCGAAGCGATGCGCGCCCTTGGCTGTGGTGATGACGACCGGGAGGAGCGCGGCGACGGCCTGCGCTTGTGCGCTATTGTCGGCCGCGGGTTGCGGGCCGGAGCAGGCGGCCAGCAGGCCAAGGGCGAAGAGGACGGGGAGGCGGATCATGCCGACGGCTTAATGCGATTCACGGCCGATGGGGAGGGGGTTAACCCTTAATGTGCTGGGGGATGGGATGGCCGCTGGCTGACATTCAGTCAGCGTCGGTATCGAAAGGATTTTCAAGGGTTTGCACGAGCATTTCGGCAGGCGCGGAAGAGCTACCCATGTGCTCAGCGAATTTGGTGGCTAGCCACCCTTCGTTGCCGCCGTCACCCTCTGCTTCGACGACCAAGGTTGCGAACTGCGCAGCAGTTACGACGCCCTTTGAGGGTAACAAGTCAGTGACGTGAGCCGTTGGCCCGCCGCAGTAGCCTCCCTTAACGCATATGTCCCAAAGCAAGAGGTCGAAAGCGTTAGGTTTCACGATCTCCACTTCCCGCTCATCGCTGCCGCACCAGAACCGGATCGTGCGCTCACCGATATCGGTAAAAGTCCGGTCGAATCCCTGCGACCCGGACGAGTATCGGACGCCGATGCGAGCAAGCGGCGGAAGCTCGTGTCGCACCTCGCCGGGCTCCAGGACGAAGATGATAGGCTCTTCGAAGCGATTTTCGAACACAGATATCGGCATGCCCGTCGGATATCACATAAGTTGCCTCGAACGGAGAGGGGAATGACCGCTTGTCATCCTTCTTGATGGTGTCCCAGGACGTGGTGTAGCTGGGGCGGTCCCCGCGTTTTCCGGCGTC
>JAZJZH010000026.1:0-34652 GCA_040389985.1 Pseudomonadota bacterium | reverse complement strand
TCTCGTTTTGATCGGCGGATTGCCACGCTTCAATGAGTGCGCGCCAGGCTTCTTGAAGGACCGGTTATCGCGTAATTGCTCACGGTGTTGGCAGAAAAGTGTTGCGCGAAGGTCGATTGGCTGATTCACCCTACGGATGTCACCGCCGCCGCTTCATGTGCTGACCGAAGCCGAGAAGAACGAGTTGCTGCTCGCGCAGCACGAGATGATCGAGCGACTGGTAGCGCGGATTTCCGAGTTGGAATCCCTGCTCGGCACGCCGCGCAAGACATCCAGGAATTCACATATTCCGCCATCGAAGGACGACTTTGGCAAGCGCGGCGGCAAAGGCGGTAAGCCCGGGACTGGCAAGCGCCCGCCGCGCGAAGGCAAGCACCGCCCATTGGCCGAGACGCCCGACAAAACCGAACGCATCATGGCGGCAAACTGCTGCCATTGCGGGACCGATATATCCTCGCAGGCCCAGCATTGCCGCCACCGCTACGATCATATCGACCTGCCGCCGATCCGCCCGATTGTGACTCGCATCGAATTGTTTGGTGCGCGCTGCGGGGGATGTGGCCGTCGCTACCGTGCCGCGGCACCGGCGGGCATGGAGCCGGGCACGCCGTTTGGCCCCGGCATCCGCTCGCTGCTGGCCTATCTGCATCACAGCCACCATGTCAGCTTCGAGCGACTTTCGCGCATTGCCGCGGAACTGTTTGGCCTCACGATCTCCCAAGGGGCGATCGCCAACGCGTTCAGGCGTATGGAGGCCGGAATGACAGCAGCCACGAAGGCGATCACCGACAAGTTGCTCACGGCAAAGATTATCGCGTCCGATGAGACGTCCACGCGCACCAATGGCATTGCCCATTGGCAATGGGTCTTCCTCTCGAAAGACGCGGTCCTGCACAAGATCGCCCCGCGCCGGGCGCGCAGTGTTGCTGAGGAGGTGCTGGGCGGCCACCAACCTGATGTGTGGGTCTCCGATCGCTACGCTGGACAGCAGGAACTGGGCAAGGAGCATCAGGTCTGCCTCGCGCATGTCCTGCGCGATGTTCAGTATGCCATCGACTGCGGGGATACCGCCTTCGCCCCCAAAGTCCGCGACCACCTGCGCTGGGCGATCCGGATCGGCAAGCGACGAAGCAGCCTGAAGGACACAACGCTGGCCGCCTACGCCGCGAAGGCCGACAATCTGCTGACCCGCCTGGTACAGATGCCTGTCGCGCACCCGGCGGGACGCGTTCTGCTCAAACAAATCAAGGCCTGGCGGGGCAAGTTCTTCGTCTTCCTCCTCATCAACCGCGACGTCCCTGCGACCAACAACATATCAGAGCGCGAGATCCGCCCCTCGGTCGTGTTCCGCAAGGTCACCAACGGCTTCCGCTCCGACTGGGGCACCCAGATCCACGCTGGATATCGATCCGTCACCGGAACCGCTCGTCTCAGCGGCAAATCGGCACTCGTAGCCATCCGCGAACTCGTCGATGGCAGATTCGTGGTCGCCTGATCAGCCCACCAATTGCCGACCCCGTGAGCAATTACGTTATCGCCAGTGCGACACTGTCTTGCGGTTGTCGAATATCTGCCGTCCAAATCTTAATCCATTCGCGCGGCCCTTATCAGTTGTCGCCACCGCAGCAAATTAGCTGACGGTCCGTTGCTGAGACTGAAAAAATCATCACTAAATGGTTGGAATGGGTCGTCTGCGGACAAACGCAAAACCGCGTCTCGGACCTGGTCCGGCCTACGTGCCCTTCAAATGTTCGTAACACAGGAGTGCCCGACTCGGCTAATCCCAGTAAATCCAGTACCGAGATGCAGGGAAGTCGAGCATAAAGTCGATATAGGACGACCTTGGTCAGACAGATTCATCGTGCGATGCAATGCCTCTAGCTCCTCGCAATCTAGTATGAGAAATTTATCGAAGCTGCCTATAACATACCTGCATCGGCGGACGCATTGCGGATCAGTGCCAGCATCTTCAGACGGGCTTCTTCTGCTTCGCCACGCATGATCGCTTCGAATACGGCGTCATGGTCCGGCATCGGGTCCCGCAATTCCTGCCGATCGTCTCGTGCAAAACGGGTGGTCCAGGCAACCACCGCCGTAACCGAAGTAGCCAGAGTAGTCAGCGATTCGTTGCGCGTGGCAAGCAGGATCAGCCGGTGGAAACTCTGGTCCGCAGCGCGCCCCTCCACGGTTTGCAGTCCGAAACGACGCATCTCTTCCAGAGCGTGGCCCATGCGGGAAATATCCTGTCCGTCGCGCCGCAACGCCGCGAACTGCGCCGCTGCCGGTTCCACCACGATGCGCAGCTCGAATATGTCGCGCAAGAACTCCGGCGTCGGTCCGGCCTCGAACATCCAGGCAAGCACGTCGAGATCCAGCATGTTCCACCGTAGTCGATCATTGATGCGGGTGCCGCTCTTGGTTCGGCTATAAACCAGCCCCTTGGCCGAAAGGACGCGGACGGCCTCGCGATAGGCGGTGCGCGACACGCCCTGTTCTGCGCTATATCGTTCCTCGCCCGGCAAGATGTCGCCCGGCAGATAGCGACCGCCGACGATCGCAATGCCCAGATCATGGGCAATCCGGTCATGTACCGCCCGTTGGCCTGGGTTGGCCGGACGGGAAAGCGGGTGATCGTCTGGCTGTGTCATGCCGCCTTCGTCACCTCTGTCGTCCTGATCGTCAAGGCCAGGATGCCCGAAACGGCATAATTAGTATGAGGAAAAATGCAGATTCTGCTCATCACTCTATTACTCCGTCAAATTATGGCTTGAAACCCTCCTCAACACACGTCATCTAGTATGAGAAATAAAAACGACTCAAAGGGGATGCTTCAATGAAATATGGCGTGCAACTGTCCATCTCGCTGTTCGCGTTGGCGGCGGCGCAAGCGGCGGCGGCCCAGACCGGCGCTGGTCAGGCGGCCGGGAGTGTGAGCGATGGCGACATCATCGTCACCGGGATGCGCGCCAGCCTGTCGTCGGCCCAGAACATCAAGCGGAACGCGCAGCAACTGGTCGATTCCGTTGTGGCCGAGGATATCGGCAAGCTGCCCGACAACAATGTGGTGGAGGCGCTCCAGCGCGTGCCCGGCATCCAGGTGTCGCCCCGCGCCCGCGGCGAATCCGCCACCGTGTTGATCCGTGGCCTTCCCGACGTTGTGACGCTGGTCAACGGCCGCAACATCTTCAGCACCACCGGTCGATCGCTGTCCCTGGCGGACGTGCCCGCCGACCTCGTCTCCGGCGTGGATGTGTACAAGTCGCGCTCCGCCGATCAGCTGGAAGGGGGCATCGCCGGCCTCATCAACGTCCGGACCCGCCGGCCCTTCGACTTCAAGGGTTTCGAGTTCGCGCTGGCAGGCCGCGAAGTCTATAGCGAACAGCCCGACCGGATCGACCCCTATGCCAGCGCGCTCATCAGCAACCGCTGGTCGACCGGCATCGGCGAGATCGGCGCGCTTGTCAGCCTCTCCTACCACAAGACCCGCTATCGCGACCAAACCATCTATAGCGGCGGCTATTTCGGCTATAATCTGGACAACAGCCGCGCGCCCTACACGCCGGGCGTCCCGCTCGACCCGCGCGGCACCAGCCCGACCGATCCCAAAGTGTTCCGCACCGACGTCATCGGCGCCTTCGACCGGATCGGCACGCGCACCCGTCCGGCGGTCAACGCGACGCTGCAATGGGCACCCGACGACCGGCTGACCATCCACGCCGACGGCCTCTTCTACGGCTATCGCGAGCGCGGCAACAGCAACCAGAATTTCACGTCGACGAACGGCGCTCTGCTCGCACCGCTGGTCTTCGTGGGCGACACCAAGCTGGTCCAGTCGCTCAGCATCGCCAATGGTCGCGTCGCCAATTTCGGCGGTGCCTACCAGAACAAGGCCGATCGCTGGCAAGGCGCGCTGGGTGCCGACTGGACCAGCGGCGACTGGAAAGCCTCGACCGAGCTGTCCTACACGCGGTCCAAGGCGACCGACATCGGCAATAATCTGGATATCGACTTCATCGCCTCGCGCACCGACGCGGTGTTCAATGATGGATCGGGCGCGCCCTATTTCACCCTGCCCAATGACGACATCGCCGATCCCTCGCGCTATTATCTCTCACGTCTGTCCACCACCCGCACGGTTGGCGACGGCAAGGAACTCGCCTGGCGCGGCGACCTGTCCTGGCGTTCGCCTTTCCTGATCTTCTCCGGCCTCGACGCGGGCCTCCGCCTCAGCCAGCGCGACGCGAAGTCGGACAGCTTCACCCAGACGATAAACTGCTCCGCCACCGGCGCGGTCAAATGCTACAGCATCAAGGCGGCCAGCCTGCCCGGCCTGATGACGGTGACGCCCGGCGACTTCTACACCGGCACCCGCCAGTTCGTGCGCCAATGGGCGACCCCGACCACCGATTATCTGCTGAACAATATCGGCTCGCTGCGCCAGTTGTTCGGCCTCGCGCCGGGCGACCCGGCCTTCCAGGACACCCAGCATTTCGACATCGAGGAGAAGAACTACGCCGGCTACGGCCAGGCCAATATAGAGGTCGGCCGACTGGACGGGCAGATCGGCGTCCGCGTCATCCGCACCGACATCACCTCCAACGCCTTCCTGGTCCTGCGCGGCGCGACGTCGCCGGTCACCATCCGCAACAAAAGCACCGACATCCTCCCCAGCCTGGCCCTGCGCTACAAGCTCAAGGACAATCTCTTCCTGCGCTTCGCCGCCAGCAAGACGATCACCCGCCCCAGCTTCGCCCAGCTCAATCCCGCGCTCACCCTGACCCCGCCCGTGCCGGGGCAACAGCCCTTCGGCCGCGGCTCCAGCGGCAATGCGGCCTTAAAGCCCATCCGGTCGGACAATTACGACCTGTCGCTCGAATGGTATATCGACCGATCCAGTTCGATCACCGCGACGATCTTCCGCCGCGACGTCACTGGCTTCATCCAGTCGGTTACCAGCAATTTCGACATCGACTATCTGGGTGCGGACAATGGCGTCTATCAGATCACCCGGCCGGAAAATTCCGGCTCCGGCAAGCTACAGGGGATCGAGGGCGGCTTCACCGTCTTTCCCAAGGGGCTGCCGACCTGGCTCGACGGCATCGGCATCAGCGCCAACGGTACCTATATCGATGGCAAGAACAAGGCGCTCTCGCCGCTGCCGGGCGTGACCGGCTTTATCGACATCCCGTTCCAGAATGTGTCTAAATATTCTGCCACCGGCACCTTCATCTATGAAAAGGGCGGCTTTTCGGCCCGCGCCTCCTATGTCTGGCGTGACACCTATAATGCCGGCCTGCACTTCACCGGCGTCAATCCCAATTTCATCACCAACGGCCAGATCAGCAATCTTGACCTGTCCGTTTCCTATGAGATCAATCCCAACTTCACCATCGTCGCCGATGCGACCAACATACTCAAAAATCTCTACCAGACCTCGTTCAACGACCCCGGCCTCTACCCGCGCGACACCGTTCTCTACACGCGTACTTTCGCCATCGGGTTCCGGGCGAAGATCTGATGTTCCTATCGAGAGGATGCCATATGACGATTTCCAGGGTGCTCGCTTCGCTGTTCCTATTGACGGCGATGCCCCACGCGGCCCAGGCGCAGGAGGCGAGACAGGTCGCGATCAGCGTGGACGCGGCCAAGCCGGTGGGCAAGCTGCCCCCGGTCTGGCGCTTCTTCGGTGCGGACGAACCCAATTATGCGACCATGAAGGATGGCCGCAAGCTGCTCGTCGAACTGGGCGAGTTGAAAAAGGGACAGGTCTATTTCCGCGCCCATAATCTGCTGAGCAGCGGAGACGGCACCGCCGCTTTCAAATGGGGCAGCACCAACGCCTATACGGAGACGAAGGGCGGCAAGCCGGTCTATAACTGGGCCATCGTCGATGGCATTATCGACGCCTATCTGGAACAGGGCATCCGTCCCTATCTCCAGATCGGCTTCACGCCAGAGGCCATGGCGAACGCGCCGGCCGGCACGCCCTACCGTCATAGCTGGCGTCCGGGCTTCGCCTATAATCTGATCGCGACGGGCTGGACCTATCCGCCCAAGGATTATGAGAAATGGGCCGAACTGGTCCATCAATGGACGCTGCACAATATCGAACGCTATGGCCGGGCGGAGGTCGAAAAATGGTATTTCGAAGTCTGGAACGAACCCAACAGCGCCTTCTACTGGAGCGCCAGTCCCGAAGAATTCTACAAGCTGCACGACTATGCGATCGACGCCGTGCGCAAGGCGCTGCCGACCGCGCGCGTCGGCGGCCCGGATGTCGCGGGGCCGGGCGGCAGCTTCATGGACGGTTTCCTCAAACATGTGTCGTCGGGCAAAAACTACGCGACCGGCCAGACCGGCACGCCGACCGACTTCCTGTCCTTCCATGCCAAAGGTCGGCCGACCTTTGTCGATGGCCATGTCCGCATGGGCATCGCCACCCATCTGCGCGAAACCGATGGCGGCTTCACCAAAGTCCTGTCGATCCCCTCGCTCGCCAATAAGCCCGTCGTCATCGGCGAAAGCGACCCCGAAGGCTGCGCCGCCTGTCCAGGGCCGGCCAACGCCTATCGCAACGGCACCATGTATTCCAGCTACACCGCCGCCAGCTTCGCGCGCATCTGGGAACTGGCCGAAAGGCGGAAGGTCAATCTGGAAGGCGTCGTGTCCTGGTCCTTCGAGTTTGAGGACCAGCCATGGTTCGCCGGCTATCGCCAGCTATCGACCAACGGCGTCGACCTGCCGGTCTTGAACGTCTTCCGCCTCTTCGCGCAACTGGGCGAAACCAAGCTGGCCACTACCAACGATGCGCAGGTGCCGCTGGACGTGCTGATGAAGGACGGCGTGCAGGGGGACGCGGACATCGGCTCCATCGCCACCCGCACCGCCGATGGCAAGATCGCACTCCTCGTCTGGCACTATCATGACGACGATCTCGCCGGACCGGACGCGCAGATCACGCTCAGCCTGAACGGCATCAAGGGCAAGCCTGCGCAGGCGAAGCTGTGGCGGGTCGATGGGGATCATGCCAACGCCTTTTCCGCCTGGAAAAAAATGGGTTCGCCCCAATCCCCCGACCAGGACCAATATAAGCTGCTGGAAGCCGCATCGGTCATACACGCGGAAACGCTGCCTGTAGCGACAGGCCAACGCAATGCCGCCAGCATCGACCTGCGCCTGCCGCGCCAGGGCGTCGCCCTGATCGTCCTTGACGGCCAGTAAGGACAAGCGGGTGGCGGTCATGACACGGGTGGGGGGGCGGCTCTACGCGGGACGCTGGGCGATAGCGGCGATGATTACCGTCGCTATCGCCATCAGCTATCTCGATCGCCAGACCCTGCCCTGGGCGATCAAATATATTGAGGCCGACATCCCGATCGGCAACCAGACCAAGGCGTTCCTCGATTCCGCCTTCCTCGCCACCTATGGCCTCATGTATCTGGGCGGCGGCTGGCTGCTGGATCGGTGGGGCACCCGGCGCGGCTTTCTGGCGATCATGATCTTCTGGTCGCTCGCCTGCGCCAGCCATGGGTTGGCAGGCGGCATCGCGGCACTGGTGGTCAGCCGGTTGCTGTTGGGCGTGGGCGAAGGCGGCGGCTTCCCCGCCGCCACCCGCGCCATCGCCGAATGGTTTCCGCCCGAACGCCGCGCCGCTGCCATGGGCCTGGTCAATGCCGGGACGGCGGTCGGTGCGGTCATCGCCCCGCCGCTGATCGCGGGGATATTGGCCTATGGCGACTGGTTCGGCCTGTCGAGCTGGCGCTGGGTCTTCTTCATCACCGGCGGCTTCGGTCTCGCCTGGGCGCTCTGGTGGTTCGCCACCTACCGCACGCCACCGGCTGTCGACACCGACACCCATGAAGCGGACAGCCCCGCCCCGACCATCGCGATGCTGCTGGCACGCCGCGAAGTGTGCGGCCTCGTCGCCGCCAAATTCCTCAGTGACGGCGCTTGGTATTTCTACCTCTTCTGGCTCCCCAAATATCTTTTCGAAGCGCATGGTTTCGACCTGAAACAGGCTGCGACGATCGGCTGGATTCCCTATGCCGCCTCTGGCGTAGGCAGCCTGTGCGGCGGCTGGCTCTCCAGTCGTCTCCTCTCGTCCGGTCGCTCCGTCGATGCCGCGCGCAAGATCGCCCTGGCCCTCAGCGCCGCTTGCATGCCCTGGGTCATGCTCGCGCCCACCACCGGATCGATCGCCGCGATCATCGCGATCTTCAGCCTCGCTTTCTTCGGGCAGCAAAGCTGGTCCACCCTCGTCATGACCCTGCCGACCGACCTTGCTCCCCGCAGCGCGCTCGGTCGCCTTGCCGGGCTGGTAGGCCTTGGCGGCGCATTTGGTGGCATCGTCATGGGCCAGGCGGCGGGCTGGGCGCTCGACGCCGGGCTGGGCTACACCCCGGTCCTGACCGTGGCCGCGACCCTGCACCTGATCGCCTTCGCGCTGATCTGCCTGTCGATCCCCCGCATTTCCCGTCTTACTTTCCTGCGAAAGGCTGTCCCTTGAAAATCACCGAAGTCCGCACCCGCGTCGTCCAGTGGGAAGGCGACACCGTACCGCTGCCGCCGCATTTCTGCACGAACCCAATGGACCTTGTTTCGCCGATGCTGTCGCCCGAAACCATGGGGACCTTCACCTTCCATGGCTGGCTGATCGTGGAAATCTTCACCGACGCCGGGTTGGTCGGCATCGGCAACGCCGCGCTCGCCCCGCTCGTCACCAAGCAGATGATCGATCAATATCTCGCACCCCTGCTCATCGGCCAAGACCCATGGGATAGCGAGTTTCTGTGGCAGCATATGTATCGCAAGACCATGGCCTTCGGCCGCAAGGGCGTGGCCCTGGTCGCCATTTCCGCGCTCGACATCGCGATCTGGGACTTGGTGGGCAAATCCGCGCAACAGCCCGTCTTCCGTCTGCTGGGCGGGCGGACGAAGGCGAAGATACCGGTCTATGCCAGCCGCCTCTATTCGATCCCGCTCGAAGACTTGGCGCGGGAAGCCGCCGCCTACAAGGCGCAGGGCTACAAGGCGATGAAGCTGCGCTTCGGCTGGGGCCCGATCGACGGCGCGGCGGGCATGGCGCGCAACGTCGACCTGATCCGCACCGTGCGCGAAACCGTGGGCGATGAAATCGACATCATGGCCGACGCTTATATGGGCTGGAGCCTGGATTACGCCAAGCGCATGATGCGCCTCATCGAACCCTTCAACCTGCGCTGGCTGGAGGAAGCGATCATCCCCGACGACATTAACGGCTATCACGAACTGCGCCGCTTCGGCACCACGCCGATTGCGGCGGGCGAGCATGAGTTCACCAGCTACGGCTTCCGCCAGATGATCGAAGCCAAGGCGCTGGATTATTTCCAGTTCGACACCAACCGCGTCGGCGGCATCACCGCCGCGCGCAAGATCCAGGCGCTGGCCGAGGCCTATTCCATCCCCGTCGTCCCCCATGCCGGGCAGATGCATAATTATCATGTCGTGATGGCCAGCCTGAACAGCCCCATCGCCGAATATTTCCCTATGGTAGATGTCGAGGTCGGTAACGAACTCTTCTGGTATATCTTCAAGGGCGAACCGCAGGCGGTGGACGGCCATATCGATTTGGACGACACTCTCCCCGGTCTGGGCCTCGAAATCGACGAGGCTGCTCTCTCGCGCTTCAAGGTGATCGGATGACGAACATGAAAATCGCGGTTCTGGGACTGGGCATCATGGGGTCCGGCATGGCGCGGCAATTGCTCGCCGCCGGGTTCGACGTGACGGTGTGGAACCGCAGCCGCGGAAAAGCCGCGGCGCTGGGGGACGCCGGCGCGCGCATCGCCGAGACGCCAGCCGACGCGGCGACCGGCGCAGCGATCGTCGTAGCCATGCTGGCCAATGATGATGTCTCGCGGACCGTCTGGACCGGCGACGACGGCGCGCTCGCGGTCATGGAGCAGGGCGCGATCGCGATCGAATCCAGCACCCTGACCGGCGACTGGGTGTTCGAACTCGCGCGGGAAGCCGTTGCGCATGGCGTGCGCTTCATTGAAGCCCCGGTCACGGGCAGCCGCGACCAGGCGGCGCAGGGTATGCTTCGCTTCCTCGTCGGCGGCGACGCCGCTACGATCGACGCCGCTCGCCCGGCCTTCGACGCCATGGGGAGCGCCGTCGTCCATCTTGGCCCGGTCGGCAGCGCGGCGACGGTCAAGCTCGCCAATAACTTCCTGTGCGGCGTCCAGGCCGCCAGTCTCGCTGAAGCGATCGCCCTGTTCGAAAAACATGGCTTGGACGTGGAGCAGGCGATGTCCATCCTGTTCGACGGCGCGCCCGCCAGCCCGATGGTGAAGGGCGTTGGCCGCAGAATGCTCGACCGCGACTATGCGCCCCATTTTCTGGTGCCGTTGATGGCCAAGGATCTGGGCTATGCAGCGCAGGCGCTGGCCGATGTCGGCATCACCTCCGCCATAGCCCAGGCTGCTCGGGAACGCTTCCTAGAGGCAGATGCGGCAGGCGAGGGGCATCGCGACATAGCCGCAATCTTGGAGCCGCTTAGAGGCGCTTAAAAAGCAACGGAGACGTGGGCACAGCGCCAGAACGGCAATGCGGCAACACTATCTCTCGCGATTTAGATCCGCTCGCCGATACTTGCCTTCCGCTATTGCCCGTGAGGCCAATCATGTCTTGGGAAGGTATAGCAGAAAGTTAGTGATCACACCTCCCCATGCTTAAATCGGTGCCGCATGCATTCGCGGTCCTTAATCACCGGCACTTGATCGACGTGCAAGCCGACACCGTAGTCTACCGGCACTATCTCGTCGGTGTCGATGACAAACGATATTCTCTACGACCAAAGCGGAACGTCTGCACTTGGCGACGGACACTTGACCCATGACCGTCTGCAAAGGGTCGAAGGCAGAGGCGACTGTTATGTGACGTCACGGCCCGGGTGGCGGCACTGGAATGCCAGTGAGTTGTCCATTTCTCACCTGCGCTGTGCCCGAAAAGGCGGGATCAACGACCTTCAGGCTGATGAGGTCTAGGCGACTGGCAGCACCGATGCCGACAATGCGCACGGTCGCATAGTCCAGGGGTTGCCCAAGCCTGGCTTTTTGCGGCTGGCCGGACGGTTCCACCAACCAGGCATAGGTGCCGGCTGGCGCGACGAGTTTCGCTTGCCCATCGGCTTCCACGACCACCGACGCACGCTCGTCGATGCCGAGGCCCACAACCTGCCGTTCACCGCTCTGACGCACTTTGGCCAGAAAGGCGATCAGGCGGCCCATCCGTTCGCGGATCATGAAATGGGAGTCGGTGAAAATCCGGCGCATATTGGGCAGATGAAGAAAATCATTCACGACCGTGACGCCGGGGCCTACCGGATTTTCGAGCGCTTCGGGCGAGGTTATGCCGTCGCCGAATGCGCCGTAGCTGTTCCACCCCATGATCGCGAGGCCAGCGCTGGTCCCGCCGATGGGGCGGTCCTTCGCCAGCCGATCGAGCAGGGCGGACAAAGGCGTTGCTTGCCAGAAGCGGACATAGCGAGACTGGTCACCGCCGGCGATGAAGATTCCATCCGCCTTTTCCAGCGCGGACAATATGCGTGGATCATAGGCTGCTCTGCGGCTCTCGAACACAAATGTCTCGACCGACGCAACGCCGCCGATTTCGTTCATAAACTCTTCGCCTGCCTCTGGCCCCATTGAAGCCCGCAGCACCACTATATGGCCATGGCCCGCCTTGGCCGCGAACCAGCGAAACGCGCGCACGTCCCAATCGCCGCCGCCTGCGAGCAGCAATCCTGGCTCACGCTTGCCGGGCTTCGCTGCCAGACGATCGCCGATAAAGTAACGCACATAGCCTTCCGGCGTGGCGTTCGCCGTCCATGGAGCAAGCAACGCCGCCAGAGTGAGGATAAGTCTCAACCATTGCCCGCCCGCCATCGTCTTGTTTCCTTTTTCAGTTCCGACTCGCATCATCGCTGGCGTTCTCGATATGGTGTTTGCGGTTTCTTCCATCATGCCGCGCGAGGTTTGAGGACGCGAGGCAGGGCAGCGCCCAGCACTGCCAGCATTTCAGGCGCATAGGCCGTACCGTTGGCTTCAAATTCGGCCTGGGTGATGCGGGCGTCACCTTGAGTGCCAAACAGCACCACTTCATCATCGAGCCGAATCTGATCCTGGCTTCCTGTAACATCGACCATCAACGTGTTCATTGTAACCCGACCCACTATCGGGAAATGCTGGCCGCGTATCAGCACCTCGCTGCGGTTGCGGGCCTCGTTTGCAAATTCACCCCGGTTGGCGTGACTGAACCCGCGCCGGTAGCCATCCGAATAGCCAAGCGGAATATTGGCGAGCCAGCTTTCCCGGTCGAGGCGGTAGGTCCGGTCGTAATTCACGGTCTGGCCTGCCGGGTAATGGTTGACGGCCGCAACGCGCGACTTGATCGTCATAGTCTGGATAAAACGGTCAGTGCGGTATGATCCCGGGTCGCCATAGATGGCGCCGCCGATGCGCACCATGTCGAGCCGGGTCTCGGGATGCTTGAGCGCGGCGAACGTATTAGCAGTATGCCGAACAAGATGGTCGGTTTTCAATCCCTCGTCCTGCAACCAGGCCATATCCTCCTGGTAGCGCCGCAACTGGCCGAGAATGTCTTCGACCTCTTCGGATGGATAATGGGTCATCGCGCCTGATATGGCCAATCCCTTGATCGCGAGCAGGGCGCGGGCGTCAGCCTTGCCATAGGCGGTCGACAGTTCAACGCCGTTGCGAGACATGCCGCCCGCGTTGAGGGCAAGATGGACAGGCAGCGCGTTACGACGATTTGCCTTTTGCCACATCTGATCAAGACGTGTCGCGACATCGGGATTGCCGATCAGTTCCTCCACCCGCAGTGGGAAGGCATCTTCCATCTCTTCCGGCGTCGCCGTCCGGATACGGATCAGGCGGCCCCGATAGCCAAGGCTGCGGGCGACCCTAGCTTCGTCATTCGACGTGATGGCGACGTCGGTAATGCCCATCCTGCGGACCGCGGGGATGAGAAGCGCAATGCCGTTACCATATGCGTCGGCCTTCATCACGGCACACAGGCGCGGCGCGCCGATCCAGTCGCGCACCGCCTGGATATTTGCCTCGAACGCGGCCTCGTCGATCTCTATCCAACCGTTGCGCCGCGCTGCCTTGGCAAGGGTGAGGCCGAAATTATTCGTTGAAAGGACCGGCGCGGCCAAGGCGCGGCTTGCGCCGACGCAGGCGAGCCCGGCCCCCGCCACCAGCAATTCCCGACGCCGGATCATTGCACACCCCGTCGCAGGAACTGACCGGGATAAGCGCCGGTCGCCTTGCCGTCTTCGGCTACGACGACGCCGTTCACGATCACCATCGATACCCCTTCGGCCCGTGCCCCGGGTGTCTCGACCGTGGCATTGTCAGCGATCTTGTCAGGATCGAACAAAATCAGGTCGGCCTTGAAGCCGGGCCGGATCAGGCCGCGCCCGGCGATGCCCAGTTGCCCGGCGGTCTGGCCCGTCATCTTGTGGATGGCTTCTGCCAGGGTCAGCCGCTTCTGCTCGCGGACGTAAAGCCGCAATATCTTGGCGAAGGAGCCCGCCCCGCGCGGATGGCGCGATCCGATCATGCCGTCCGAACAGATGACGCTGTGCGGCCAGGCTATGAAGTCGGCAACGTCGCGCGGGTCCATCGCGGTGCCGATGACTGCCTCGGCGCGTCCTCCATTCGGGTTGGCCAGCTTCCACGCCTCGGCGACGTGAATCAGCGACAGATAGGTCTTCGCCGGTTCCTCGCGCCGTTCAGCGGCGATGCTGGCGACGGTGCGACCGACTAGCGACGGATCGGGCGCGTAGAAGCCGATCAGCATCCCCTCTGGCGTCGTCAGGTGCTGCAGGGCAAATCGCGCCGCAGCCATGTCGGTGAAGTCCCGCTTGGGGAACAGCACCGTTAGCGAGGATTGCCAGTATTCGTAGGGGTAGATGTCTGCGGTGACCTTGATGCCGCGGGCTCGCGCTGCGTCAAGCTTGGCGAGGACATCGCGGGCGCTCCCCCAGCGATCGACGATGCCGAGCTTGAGGTGGGATATCTGCACCGGGATGCCGGTCGTTTCGCCCAGGTCGAGCAGTTCGTCAAGCGCTGTGTCGAAGCCGACATCCTCGTTGCGCATGTGGCTGATATAGCGTCCGCCGCCGACAGCGGCCGTCCGCGCCAGGGCCAGCAACTCGTCATGGTTCGAATAGATGCCGGGATCATATTCCAGTCCGGTCGATAAACCCAGCGACCCCGCCTTTATGTCCGCGTCGAGCAGAGCCTGCATCGCCGCGATTTCGCTGTCCGTGGCCGCTCGCTTGAAGTCTGCGCCCATGACTTTTTCGCGCAGGAAGCCATGGCCGGTATAGGTTGCCACGTTGACGGCGGCGGGCCGGGCAGCGAAGCGAGCCGCCAGATCGGCAAAGGGTGCCGAACTTTCGCCATCCTGTCCGATCACGATCGTCGTGACGCCCTGCGCCAGTAGCGAAGGCATGGACCTGTCGACATAGTCGCCGCGATCATGGTGGCTGTGAGCGTCGATGAAGCCGGGCGCCAGCACCAGCCCATTCGCAGGGATGGTACGTTCTCTCTTGCGCGGTCGCAGCACGCCGACCGCGATGATCCTGCCCTTGTCAATCCGGACGGATGCCCGCCTGCCGGGTGCGCCCGAACCGTCATGGATGATTGCACCGGTAATAAGTGTCGATGCCTCCGCCAAGGGGGCCCAAGACAGGACGGCGGCACAGGCCATACTTAGCCCTGCCTGCCGCATCAGAAAGATGTTACGCATGATGTGATCCGCCGCGAGTAGCTTGATGTCGTCGACGGACGTATACAAGCGCGACAGGGAGCGGAGGAACGCTACCGGCAAGCGGAGAGCTAAGCGCTGAGCTGGGCGCATTGCTACCGCTCCACCTTGGTCGCCAGGATCACCGATGTCGTCGTGTGCTGCACGCCTTCGAGCAAGCCTATGTCGTCGATCAAATCGTTGAGCTGGCCGCTTTCCTCTGTCTCCAGCATGGCGATGATGTCATATTCTCCGCTGATCGCGTGGATGGCCTGAACCTGGATGATCTTCGCCAATCCCTGCTCCACCTCACGATGGTAGCGGGGCAAGGTCTTGATCATCATATGCGCGCGAACCCGCCGACCGGCGAAAGCTGCGCCGAGGCGAACGGTATATCCCGCAACGACCCCGATCTCTTCCAGCCGGGCAAGCCGCGAGTAAAGTTGCCCGCGCGAAATGCAGAGTTCCTTTGCCAGTTGGGCGATCGGTTGGCGCGCATCGTCGCGGAGCAGGCCAAGGAGGTGTTCGTCCAGATCGTCCAGATTGTTACCCGACACGGGCATCAACGCAAAACCGACCGGCAGGACGGACCGGCAGTGATGCGGAATTGGACGCTTCGCAGCAACATTGCCTTCGGCCCTTCAATATGATGGATTTATGTTACACTTTGACCCTATTAAGAAACAATATGACTTATTGCGCAAGCATAATGATTGATATTGCTGAATGTTTCTGATGAAAGCGGATGGGGCAGCGCGGGTGTGGCGCTGCCATGCCGACACACAGGCCGGGGGGCATTATAGAGATGAACGATGTTGGACGTCGCGCGCTACGGATTTTCTTGGGCTTGGGCTGCTGCCTGCCGGCGCTGGCTGCCCCCGCCTGGGCGCAGCAGGGTGAAGTAAGAGGCGATAGCGACATCATCGTCACCGGCTCGCGCATTCCGCGCGTCGCGCAGGAAGGGCCGGCACCCGTTACCACCATCACCGCCGATACCATACGCGCTAACGGTTATACCAGCGTGCCCGACATTCTGCGCGCCGTCACCCAGAACGGTGGAGAGACGCAGAGCCAGCAGTCGTTCAGCGGCGCCAGCTTCACGCCAGGTGCGCAGCAGGTCGATCTGCGCGGCCTTGGCCCCAACCATACGCTCGTGCTGGTCAATGGCCGCCGCATCGCCGACTTTCCGCTGCCCTTTCAGGGGCGCAGCAATTTCACCGACGTTTCCAACATCCCCGTCAGCCTTATCGAACGGGTCGAAGTGCTCAGTGGCAGCGCATCGGCCATCTACGGGTCAGACGCAATCGCGGGCGTGATCAATTTCAAACTGAAGGACAAGGTCGACGGTACGACACTGGACTATCGCCATGGCCGGACGGAACATGGCGGCGGCACGTCACACCGTTTCACGGCGACGACCGGCTGGTCTAGCGACCGTTTCCACATCGTGGGCGGGGCGGAATATCTGCTGCAGCGGCCGCTTTGGGCCTATGACCGCAAGATTCAGGACAGCACTGCGGACAATCCGACCACCGAAACGACGATCGGACGCCGCACTTTCCTGCGCTACAATCCCGACGCCGACGAATATGTCGATCCGGGCGCTGCTACCTGCGCGGGCCTTTCGTACCTCAACGGTGGATCGACCTATTATGCTTCGCGCCCGCGTTACGGCGCCTTCGACGAGGCGCTGGACGATTATGGCCCGGGCCGTTTTTGCGGCAGCGATACTTCGATCGGCTATGGCACGGTGATTTCCCGTCGGGAAGGTTTCAACAGCTTCGCCTCTGCTGGCTACGAACTGTCCGACAATGCCGAGCTTTTTGTCGATGCGCAATTTGGCATCAGCAAAGTGGCGCTGATGCCCGACGTGCTCAGCTGGAGCTTCCAGGACAGTTCTGGCAGCAGCGACGCGACCTTTTACAACAGCTTCGACGGCACGCTCGATGACTGGTCCCGCCAGTTCACGCCCGAGGAATCGGGTGGCTTTGCCAATGTCATGACCCGCAACCGTCAGCAGACCTTCAGCATCACGCCGGGGATCAAGGGCAAGTTCGCCGATAAATGGGCCTATGAGCTGTCATTCAACCACAGCGAATATAAGGCGAAGGTCGAATTCCCTCAGATCATCGCCGCAAAGGCAAACGCGCTGTTCCTGGGTGAACAGCAAGGGGTGGATGAGGACAGCGGCTATCCGATCTTCAACGCCGATCCGGCCCGTCTCTACACTCCGCTCACGCGCGCCGAATATGACAGCATCGCCGTTTACAGCGTCTATAATCCCAGGAGCTGGACCGACAATCTGTCAGCGACCGTCAATAGCACCCGGTTGTTCGACCTGCCCGCCGGGCCAGTCGGCTTCGCCGCTGTCGCCGAATTGGGCAAGCAGGGTTATGACCTCAAGCCTGATCCGCTGGCGCTGACCGATTATTATTACGGTCTCAAGGACAGTGCGGGCAGCGGTAAGCGTGACCATTGGGCGCTGGGGAGCGAGTTGCGCGCGCCAGTGACCAGCTTCCTTCAGGTTTCGGGCGCGGCACGCTACGATCGTTTCCGCTTTGCAGGGAACAGCATCGGCAAGTTCACCTACAATGCCGGTCTGGAGTTGCGACCAATGTCGACGCTGCTGCTGCGTGCCGCCTACGGCACCGGCTTTCGCGCGCCCGACCTGCACTATGTCTTCACCGGACCGGGCAACACGCATCCTTCGGCTACCGACTATTATCTGTGCCGGACCGAAGAGCCGGACGAGGATATCGGTGATTGCAGCTATGCAGACGAAGGAATCGTCGCGCAGCGCAATGGCAATCGGCGTTTGAAGCCGGAAACCAGCAAGTCGCTCAACGCCGGGATAGTATGGGCGCCCTCGCGGCATTTCGACGTATCTGTCGATTATTTCCGGGTTTCGCTGTCGAACCAGGTGCAGGATTTGAGCATCGACACGCTATTGCGCGACGAAGCCGATTGCCGTCTGGGCGAAACCAATTCGGGCAGCGCGGTCGATATCAACTCCCCGACCTGTCAGGACGCGATCGCGCGGGTCAACCGGTTCGCCGGCGGCGTGAACGAAGGCGAGCTGAACGCGGTGTCGGTTAACCCGATCAACATTGCGCATGAACGGACCAGCGGCATCGACATCGCGATCCACGGCAATCTGCCGACCAGCTTCGGCGACTTTTCTCTCTCGGTGGCCCACACGCACGTGTTCGATCACAAGTTCCGCCAATATCCCGGTGACGCATCGATCAACAAACTGGCAAACGACAGCGGCTATTACATCCCGCGCGACAAGAGCACCGCGAGCATCAGTTGGTCGCTGGAGGGTCTGCAATGGACGGTCGAGGGCAAACGTCTGGGCAAGCTGCCCAATTATGACGAGGATGCCTTCATCAAGGCGAGCTATTTGTTCAACACGACGTTGCAATATGATTTCACCGATCATCTGCGCGGATCGTTGACGGTCACCAACCTGCTCGACACGAAGCCGGTCAAGGACGCCACCTATGCCAGCTACCCCTATTATGACATCAGCTGGTTCGACAGTGTGGGCCGCAGCATGTTCATGCAGCTGACCTACAAGCTGGGCGGGTTGGGGCTATAGTCTTGCCGCGATGCGATCATAGCGTATGCATCATCTGCGCGAGGACGAACCCGGCGGTTCGATTTGCACTAAAGGTAATGCATCCGCTGTGATCGGGCTTTGCCCTCTCAATAAGTCGGCAAAGGTGGGACCCAGCTGCGCTATATCTGATCGCAGACGGTGCAAGCCCTGTAGCATAGCCTACTCCAAGCTATGGCAGAAAAGCCAAGCGTCTCTTTTCGCCTGAAACACCGTGCATCAGGACGGATCATCCGCTGCTGCGTGGATGCTAAGCCGCTATCCGCTTGCGGCATCCGACAAACTACCAATTCACTCGCGGTCAATCTCGCATCATGAAGAAGCTGCCTGTCCCCAGCTGGGAACCGAAAACGCGGGTCTGAATGTCGTGAAAGGGTCGGCCTCTCCTGAAGCGTTCTCCCTATGGCCATTACGGCCACAGGAGATGTGTCATGGGATTATCAGAGTTTGATCCCGCCGCTCGCGAGCGGGTATCTTGGAACGCCGGGCGTAAGGTTGGAGCAAAACGAGCGCTCAAGCCTCGTCAGATATGGGCGATCCGCTTCTTTCTCGACCAGCATGGGCGGGTCCGCGACCGGGCCCTCTTTGACCTGGCCATCGATAGCAAGCTTCGCGGATGCGATCTGGTGAAGATCAGGATCAGCGATATCGTGTGTGATCGGAAAATTCGAACGAGGGCCACGGTCGTACAGCAAAAGACTGGCAGACCGGTTCAGTTTGAACTGATGACTGATGCCCGCGCCAGCCTGCTCAAATGGCTGGAACTGAGAGGTGGATCCTTGGAGGATTTTGCATTTCCTAGCCGTACCGATCACGCAGCCCACATAAGCACCAGGCAATACGCTCGCCTTGTTGACGAATGGGTCACGGGGATCGGACTTCCCGGCGAAGATTATGGCACCCACTCTTTGCGCCGAACCAAGGCGTCGATCATCTACAAGGCGACTGGAAATCTCCGCGCTGTCCAGATTTTGCTTGGGCACACGAAGATCGAAAGCACGGTCAGATACCTCGGCGTGGACGTGGAGGACGCTTTGACCCTCGCAGAGGGCACTGAAATCTGAAACTGCCTTGGGTCCTTGCCGTTGCAAGGACCCAAGGGTTCCTGCGCCTCGTAATCTTCCCGTGTCGGCTCGAGGCCATTCGGCGATGGATGGCGGCTCATCAAGAGCGTGTCCCAGTCTCAGCCGAAATCCATCTGGTGGAGACGAGTTCGCATTAGACCGACAGCACCAAAATATGATCCCAGATTCACTCAAATATACGCGGTTCATTCCAGAGTATGATCGCGACGCCTTGGTAAAAAGGCGCCACGATCATCTTTAATTTCAGGAATATGTTAGAATGAATAAATGCGGAAGCGTTCACTGATTTTTAGCGCAGGAAGTCTCCGTGCCGTTAGAAGGCGTAGCTGAGACCCGCCATGGCGCGGTCGGCCTTATAGTTTCTGCCGTCGCGAATGCCGGTATAATCCAGCCGCAACTTGGCGCGCTGGCCAACGGCCACACCGATGCCACCGCCAAATTCATAACTATTGTCGCCTACAACTATGCTCGATGCCGTCCAGCGAGCCGCGCCCAACGTGACGGACCGACGGGCAGTCGGGTCACCATCGATGACATGGTTCCAAGTCGCGCCCGCCGTCACCGTCAGCGCGCCACCAAGGCTGAGGCCCAGTTCGCCACCAAGCTTGCTGCGGGTCACGCCCCACGACCGTTTGGGCAGAGTAAGCGCTGCACTGGCATTGACCGGATCATGTTCCTGCACGGCGTCGGCGGACACATGGTCGTAGGTTATGCCGACGACCGGCCGGAAGGCGGCCACCTTACCCAAAGGCACGGTGATGCGTGCTTCCAGGGCGGCATTGACCGTCTCCATCTGATAGCGGGCCGATGACATGCCAGCGCCGGTCACCAACGCCTGGGCCCGGTCGACATCCAATTGGGCCCGGCCCCACCCCAGCGTTCCTGCCAAGGTCAGTGCACCGGCATCATGCGACGCATAGCCAAAGAGCGTGTAGCTGTCGGCGTCTATGCTGCCGCCGATCGGGCTGCTCGCCTCGTTCTGCGAATAGCGCCCGCCAACGCCAAAGCGCGTATCGTCAGTGTTGACGAGATGCATGCCCGTCGCAAAACCATATTGCTTGTTGGTCAGTCCTGCCGCGGTGGCATCACTGTCAAGGTGGCTCTTCTGGTAGAAAAGCTTGGTCCAGAGCGCAGGACGCCTGCTAGGATCCATACATTGGGATGCGTCTGTCGCAGCACGATCCCCGCCGTCGGCGCAGGTTTCACGGCCGAGCGTGACCGCCGCAACATTTAGCGCCAGATTGCTGCTATCATGCGCGGCATTGGCGACTGTGGCCAGCGCCTGGGCGTGGATTTCGCCCGATAATTGTTGAAGCGCGGCACCATAGCCCGCAGCTTCATAGCCATAAAGCCCATCGAACAGTGGCTGTAGCGCCCCCCCGCGCGATCCCGCAGCAGGACGCACAACGTCCAGGCCCGCGCCGGCCGCGATAGCGTTGCGCCGCCAGCCCGAGGCCGCACCGAGCGTCGCGAGACTGCCGGGCGTCGTCACTAATTGGACAGAAGTGGAGCCGTAAAGGACATCGAAACGGGTATTGGCTGCGAGCCCGTCCACAGGCTGCGCCACGGACGTGAAGGCGCCGCCGTCAACATGGCCTGCGGTCACGATTGTGAAGCGATCGCCCAAAGCCGGCGTGAAATTATTGTTCGCAGGCGCTTCGATTCCTCGCAGCGTCGGGGCCAGCGTGCCGCCAGGCGTGAACACGCCGCCGCCCGCCGAGACAAGCCGGTCGTAAGTGCCCGCGCCTCCGGCAGCCACGTAGTTTTTCCCATCAATGTCGAGCGCCAGCGTCGATCCCGCCATCATCGCCACATTGTCGGTCACGGTGAGGGTGCCGATCGCATTGCCCGGAGCGAGCGTGCCGCCCGCATTCACGACGACCGGCGCAACCACGCCGCCCGCACCGGAGAGGATGCCACCGACATTGACCTGAACGTCAAGCGCAGACAATGTCCCCGCGACATTCAACCTACCGCTATCAACCACGATCGAACCGCCCAGGGTCGAGATATTGGCCAGCGTCGCGACGCCAGCCCCGGTCTTCGTCAAGCCGCCCGCGCCAGAAAAGCCGCCGGTGAACACGACCGAGCTGCCATCGGTGTCGATCGTCCCGCCTGCGGCCTGCACGGTAAAGGGCGTCGCGATCGGCCCTGGGGTGTCGACGCGCAGCGTGCCGCCGACGAAGTTGGGCAGCACGGCGCCCGCATCGACGGCGCTCGTCAGATAAAAGGGCTGGGCAAGATCGATATCGGGCGTGCCACCGATCGGTATCAGGAAGGTGGCGCCACGCGTAATATCAGTGGCCGGATTGAAATTGACGTTGGCATTGGGCACAGGGATGCTGTTGCCAAACCCGTCGACATAGACATAGCCGCCATGCGCGCCATAGATGCAATCGACCGCGACGAAGACCATTTTATAGTCATGCCCGGCGATGACGTCGATGTCCTCCACCTTCCAGTCGGTGGTGACGAAGGCTCCAACCTGGCGGAAGATCGGCGACGAAGCGGCCGTATAGGCGCTATAGGCGATGTTTGTTACGACCGTGTTAGTCGTCTGATCGACGACCTTGATCAGGAAGGACGGGCTGTCGTCCGCGCCGTGCGATGGTTCGACGACCGCATTCCAGGCATAATATAGCTTGTTGCCGCCATAGTTGGTGACGACCTGCGACAGGGCGCTGATGTCGTTACCCCCGGACGAATCGTTGAGGCGCAAGGCATAATTGCCCTCGAATACCGTGGGCGCGCCGGTGATGGGATCCACATCGCCTGCACGCATCATGCTGATGAGGTGCGCGGGATCTTGATATTGAGATTCCGGCACTGGCCAGCCGCTCGTCCAATAGCCGCCATTGGTGGTCCAGCCCGTCGTGTCACCGGTTTCGAATCCGGAATTCTGCACGCTTTGTGCCCAGGTCGGGATGGTCGCGACTGAAGCCAGAAGGGCCATGCACTGTGCGGCCCGGCGCAAACCGGATGCGTGCAGTCTTTCGCCGTGGCAGGCAATATCGTTGTTTCCTGGCATAAAAACTCCCCCAAAATCTTTCCACCGTCCCCTGACGGCCCTGGTAAGGATCGTCTATGAGTTCGAAAGGTCGGGCACATCCCCTTGAACAGGGGGTATCAAAATGATGTATTATTCTACAGACAAGTGTGGTGGGTGGAGGCGATACAAGAGGCCGTGGATATAAAGACCGTCTTTATACTTGAAGATTTGGCCGTCACGTCGGCTTGGCTGCGTACGCTTATGCTGGAGGCCTATCCAGAAACATTGGTCGCGCAGGCCGCCAGCCTGGCCGATGCACGGGAATGGTTGCATCGTCAGCAAGAGCCCCTCCCCCTGCTTTGCCTGGTCGACCTGGGGCTTCCCGACGGGTCGGGCGTGGATTTCATACGCGAACTGCTGGGGCGGTTTCCCACGGCGAAGGCCGTCGTCACGACGCTTTATGACGATGACGAACATCTGCTGACGGCGATGGCGGCGGGTGCGACCGGCTATCTGTTGAAGGACCATGAGCCGGCGGATATCATTCGTCGATTAAGAGCGATGGAAAAGGGCGAAAGCCCGATCTCCCCTGCTATGGCGGAGCGTATTTTGGCGCATTTCCGCAACCACGCCCGGTTCATGGGCGGCCAAGCAGAACCTGCGCAGCTTACTCCGCGCGAAACCGATGTGCTGCGGCTCGTTGGTCGCGGTCTCAAAGTGTCGGAAGCAGCCGGAGCGCTGGGCCTCAGTGAAACTACGGTGTCGGGTTATCTCAAGACGATCTATCGGAAGCTGGACATCGGATCGCGGGCGGAAGCTGCGATAGAAGCGGTGCGGCGCGGGCTGGTTTAGCCCCCCCCCCCCCCGAACAGGGGATGCGATGGCGGCTCCATCTGATTTACACGCAGTGGGCGACACCATCTGGGGGTAATCATGATCCAAACCGCGACCAAAGTTGCTGCATTATCGGCCTTGTTCTTGTGGGCAGCCGCGGCGCCGGCTGAAAAATATCCCAAGGTCGCCGATCCCGTCATCTTCGCGCCTGCTGCCGATCATGGCCAACAGGCGTCCTCCCTTATCTGGGTCAACAAGCCGGGCGCGGCGCAGGGCGTCACCAGCGTGATCATCCCTTTTTTTCAAGTCCAGTTCGTCGTCAATAGCGACACTAGTTCCCATGCGGGCAAAGCATCATCCAAAATCCTGGTGAAGCTGGTCGGTCCAACGCCGGACCAGATGCAGTCGATCACGGATCGCCTGTATACCGAATTTCTGGCCGACCTGACGACTGCGGGCCTTACGGTTGTCGGTCCCGATGCCGCACGCGCCTTCCCCAATTTCGCCAAGCTGCAAGCGGGTGGGAAACCGAGCGGGACGAAAGTCGATGGGCATGAAGGCGTCAACTCGCTATTCTTTGCGCCCACGGGCATGAATTTCTATTTCCTGCCGACCCAGGATGTCGCCTATACCGGAGCCGGATCGTTCGGGGGTTTCAGCACCGCGATGCTGCCGCCGCGCGAACAAGCCCTGATGGAAGAATCGGGTGCCGCCGTGCTGGGGTTCCGGGCCGTTGTCGATTTTGCGAGCCTGGATAATAATAACAAGAATTCGCCGTTCCGCCTGCTGCGCAGTAGCGCCAAGACATCGGCCAAGGCGGGGATCGCGATCCGCCCCATTGCGACCCAGCTATGGCTGATGACGCCCAAGGCGAAGCCCGGCGTGACTGACATGCTGAACCGTATGCGGCTGGAGGTGCAGGCGCCCCTGCTGATCGATACCGACGCGATCATGGCGATGACGGATTCGCGCACCGGGGGCGACAAGACGTCCGAAACGATCGGGAATGCCTTGGGCATGCTGATGGGTGGAGGAACCTCGAAAACGCGCAAATATGACATCAGGGTCGACCCCATTATTTGGGAACGGGATGTGGAGGCTGCTCTGGGCGGCGTAGAGAAAATGATGATCGCAAGGCTAAAGCCGGAGTTGTGAAAGAATATTCCTGCACTGCATTAGAATTAGAGAGGAATTTTCCGTCAATCGAAGCTGAATAGTCGACAGTCTTGTCTTGGCCGTTATGCTACCCCAATCCGTAGGGGGGGGAAGCATGGTGAAAAAACGGGGCAGGCTAATTGCCTGGGGCTGGCGAACCGTGGTCGTGGCCACGCTTGGCAGGCCCCATATGGTGATGCGAGCTTTTGCACTGGCCGTCATGCTGAGCAGCATCGGCACCATTGCGATCATGATACATGTTCCGATTATATCGGTCGATGCCGCCATGGGCGCGGGCGGGACGATCGATATCGTGGAAGGCGCGCGTAGCGTGAACGTAGCCGGAGACGAGGCGATCGCGTTTCGATCCTCCACGGGTCAGAGGGTCGCGCTAACAGCGGCGCTGTTGCCCGGCGTCGCCGAACCGCGCGGCGACAGGGCCGCCAACCAGCGTTACTGGCAGGACCGGGATCGTCTGGCCGACATGCTGGCAAATGGCCCGGTCGAAGTGACGGCCGCGGGGCGGCATTTCACCGCGCACGCACGATCGCGCACCCTGTCCGACCTCACCATCGGCTTCTGGCTTTCACTCGGCGCAGGAGCCATCGCCGCCCTGGCGGGCTTATGGGTTTGGGTTTTGCGACCGCAAAGCTGGGCGCCGATCATGTTCGCGCTCAGCGGCGTCGGCCTGTTCGTCGGCTGCGCGACCATTGCGGTCAATATCAGCGGCGGCCTTGGCCTGACGGGCACCGTCGATCATGTCATGCTGGTCGCGAATTATAGCTGGGGCCTGCTATGCTCCGCGACCCTGGTGGCCTTGTTTGCACGCTTTCCGGCTCCGCTTTTGGGTCCGATCTGGCTATGGCTTCTGGCGGTTACAAGTGTGGCCGTGGGTATCGACGTAACCTTCGATATCCTGCCCGGCGCTGTGGATGTCGCCATATTGGCCGGTGTGATCCACAGCATATTGATCATCCTGTTGCTCGCACTGCAAGCGTGGCGCGCGCGCCACGATCCTGCCGGCGCCGCCGCCCTGAAACCAATCGCCATAGGGACAGGTATTTCGGTCATTCTGTTTTGCGTCCTGACGCTGGCGGGGCAGCTTAACGGCGGAAAACCGCTTGTATCGCCCGACATGAGCGCGCCCCTGCTGTTGATGCTCTATCTGGGGCTTGGCGTAGCGGTCATAAGGAGTCGGCTTTTCACCTTGGGCCGTTGGGCGCTGGGGATGCTGCTATCGGCTTGCGCCATCATTCTCTTCCTCGTCATCGATGCCGTCCTGCTGGCGACCGTAACGCAGCAACGCGACCTTGCCTTCTTCATCTCGGCAGCGCTTGGGATAATCTTCTATTTGCCCCTGCGCGAGTGGATGCTTCGCCGGGCGGAACGGTTGCGCGATGGACAAAGCCGCGATCTCCTCCAATATGCGGGGAATATCGCGCTGGCCGTCACGCCCCATGCTGCGCGTGAGGCCTGGTTCGCCGCCATCACCGCTATGTTCGAACCATTGGAGGTCATTCCTACCCCCTATGCGACCAGCGATCCGGCCATCGAAGCCAGTGGCAGCACGCTATATCTGCCGTCCCCCGTGGACGGAACGGCGCTGCGCCTTCGCTATGCGGGTGGGGGCGTGCGGATGTTCGGCTCATCCGATCTGGATATCGCCAGGCGTTTCAGCACCCTCATCGGCCAGATGGCGGAGGCGCGTGATGCCTATGTGCGTGGCGTGACCGAAGAGCGCAGCCGGATCGCGCGCGATTTGCACGACGATGTGAGCGCACGCCTGCTGACCAGTCTCCATCGCACCAGTACGCACGCCATTCAGGATGATGTCCGCAGTGCGATGGCGGACATTCGGACGATCGTCACCGGCCTGTCGGGGAAACCACAGACCCTCAACGCGCTCATGGCCAATTTGCGACATGAAACCCAAACGCGTCTTGAAGCGGCGAATATAGACCTGCGGTGGCCGCTTATCTCAGCGGGCGAGCAGGACAATGTGCTTGACTATGTCAGCTACCGTCATCTTTCCTCGATCATGCGCGAAAGCGTCAGCAATATCATTCGGCATTCAAACGCATCGGAAGCCGACATTTTGGTCGATATAGGCGCAGGCCAGCTAGTGATCGAAATAACGGATAACGGACATGGCTTAATGCCAAACCATATCAATGGAAACGGCCTGGAGAATGCGGCGCGCCGGGCGGCCGAACTGGGCGGCATTTTTGCCGTATCCACGGATGAATGCGGTACGAGGGCGCGGCTGGATTTGCCATTGGCTTCGACCGTAAAGGAAGGAGCGCGATTGGAAAATGGACAGTCATGCTGATCGCATCACGGCCAATGCCGGCTGCATCAGAGCGTTTGCTGCCGCACAATGGCCAAACAGCGAATGACCCGTTCAGACGTCAGCAGACGTGACCGTGATCTGCTGAAACGGTGAAATCTGGTCGATATTTGCCGGGATAGCGGACTGTCCGCAATTGGGGATCCAGAATTTACAGCTGAGCGTCCACAAAGGGTCGTTCTCGAGGCCCAGGTGGCCCATTAATGTTTCGTAACAGGCGACAACTGCGAGCTTCCCTCGAATGTCAAGGTAAGGGACCAGAGCGCTGTCTTCGTGAAAAACGCTCAGACCGGTTCTGTCGGGTCTCATGCAGTAGGCCGAGCCAGCAAAGAGGCCGAAGGACATGCACATAGATGAGCGATTTTACATGGTGGTCTTTATCATCCCCGCCTGTCAGCCTGGCGCAGAATTGCTTATCCGTCACACCTGAATGAGCTTCCACATTCAGGGCGTTGAGAATCGAAACCCATTCGATTTCCAGCATGTCATCGTGACCGGCGGAAAGGAGTAGATGTTAGCTCAGGGTGATCCAGAGGCTCGCCGGGTGCGCCAACAGGTCCTTGCCCATCTTGGTTATGTGCAGGAAGCCTTTGCGGTGGCGAGCGAGCTTTGCGGCCAACAGCGAATAATGCAGGATGGCCAAAGGCGGGAAGTCCTGTTCGTTCAGGACTTTGTTGATCGCATAAAGTTTGTCGGCGGTGTAGCCGGGCCAATTGAAGGCTTCGGCGGCCTAGGTGACGAAGTAGCGCTTTAACGCCCTATTGGGCGTGAGGCCGATCGGGCCGGCTTCGACGAGATGACGCAAAGTCAGCACGGCTGCTCGATGGAGGGGAGAAAGCCCCAATTCCGGGGCGTCCGCGGCTGGGGCGTGAAACTCGATCATCGTGGCACAGCTTCTGCCGCGCCGGGAACCTAGAGACAAGACCCGTCCAGCCAGTTCCCGCTACGAGGTCGCATTGCTCCACGTCTTAGGGGAAAACGCGGAAAACCGGACTGACCGCAGCTGGAGATGGAAAATTGGGGGCTGAATGTCGCATAAGGGTCGATTGACCCTCGACCTTTTCATCAGGACCGGCGATATCACCTTATGGCGTCCGATCGCAAAACCGTTGAATTCCTTGTTGAGCAGATGGCAGGCGGCGGCACCGTTTCAGCCAAGGCGATGTTTGGCGAATTCGGCATTTATTGCGATGGAAAAATGGTCGCATTGGTCTGCGACGACCACCTATTCGTAAAGCCCACGGTTGGAGGGCGGGCATTCGCTGCCGGTGCGGAAGAAGCCCCTCCATATCCCGGTGCAAAGCCCTGTCTCCTGATCGACGCGGAAAAGTGGGATGACCGTGAGTGGCTTGCCGAGATCGTTCGTATCACATCCCAGGAATTGCCTGCTTCCAAGGTCAGGACCAAGCGCAAATCCGGTTGATGCAACGCCTGTCAGAAGCCCGTGTTCGTTAAACGAATTTCCGCTTTTGGAATGTGCAGGTGGATAGTTGAATGTCGGGGAAGGGTCGATCTGGAATAATATGTCCTTGTACTTTCAATTTTACGAAAAAGCGCGCCGTCCCAGAGCCGGGTCATCGGTGAAGATCGCATCGACACCAGTCGCCAAATAGCGCTGCATCTCTGCAATGCTGCCGACTTCGTTGCGCGCCGCATCACCCTTTTCGCTGCGAAAATCTGCGGCCAGGAAGTGATTTTCCGGGCGGAACGTCCAGATGCTGACCAACAGACCTGCCTTGTGTGCGGCGTCCACCAAACCAGTTGGCCTGGTCAGGCGCTGATCCTTGTCGAGGGGAATGATCATGCGGACATGGGGTGCCAGATAGTCGGCATAGCGGGCGATCTCGGCCAAACCCGTGGGCGTCAGCATTTCGCCATAGGTTGTTTTGAGGCCCGCCGCCTGCATATCCGCTGGCGGCTGGGCAGGATCGCCAATTAACTGGACAAGCCGGATATTGCGCCAGGCGCTGGTCTTTGCCCGTAATGCCTTGAGATTGGCGACTTCGAACGATTGGATCGCAAAGGGCGAGCGCTGGAGATAGGCGCTCTTGCCGATGATATCGATCAGCCGCTGTTCCTGCGGCAGGCCGATGCCGGCGAAATAGGTCAAATGCTTGATTTCCGGGATCAGGCCAATGGCCCGGCCACGCGCCGCGGCTTCGGCCGCCACGAAGTCGGCGATTTCTTCCATCGACACGATCTGGAACGCGCCGTCATACGACTGGCTTTCGGGACGCATGGCGCCGAGCCGCTCCTTCGCGCGCAGGGTCTTGAGTTCGGTGTAGGTAAATCCTCCGTAAACCAGCCTTCCTGACGCTCGCCGTCGATCGTCTTGACGGTCTTGCGTCCGGCAAATTCCGCCCGTGCGGCAACGTCCGTCGTGTCGGCGATGTTGTTCTCATGTCGCGCCACGAGGACGCCGTCTTTCGTTACGACCAGATCGGGCTCGATATAGTCGGCCCCGTCCTCGATCGCCTTGGCATAGGCGGCCAGTGTATGTTCGGGCCGCAGCGCCGAGGCACCGCGATGCGCGATCAGCAGCGGCGGGCCTGCGCGCCGGGTAGGGGCTGCGATCGCCCCTGCCCCGGTTGCCATCGTCGCGACGGTCAGGCCGGTCCCTGCCTGAAGCAGGGACCGGCGGGACAGGGACATGTCCTGCATCAATAGTTGACCGACAGGGTCGCGAACCACTGGCGCGGCGGTATGGGATAGACATTATAATTGTTGGTGTTGGCGCTCGCCTGCACCGTCGATGCGCCCGTCGTGTCGAACAGGTTGGTGACGTTCAGACTGATCTCCGCCTTTTGCAGGCCGACCATGCTGGCAGGCAGGCGATAGGCGATCCGGCCGCTGGCCTGGAAGACCGACTTGACCGACGCGTCGTTGGTGAAGGTGGTGAAGCGACGGCCGACATAGTCGCCGATCACCTGCGCGTCGAAATCGCCTAGGGTCAGGGTCGCGACCGTCTTGTTCATCCATTTGGGGCTGACCGGGATCAACTTGCCACCGGTCGGCACGACGCCGCCCACGGTCGCGATGCCGCCGATCCGCGTGCCGGTCGCGGCGCCGGTGACGGTGCTATAGTCGCTGTCGTAGATGGAGCGGTTGTAGGACAGCGCATTGTAGAGCGAGAAGACCTGCCCGAAGCGCAGCGTGAGCGCTGCGTCAATGCCATCTGTCTTTACGCCGCCGACGTTGAACACGGCGGGTGTCCCGCCGCTGATGCCGCCGCCGCCGATGCCGCCGATCGCGCCGGCCGGCGTGATGCCCAGCAGACGGTCGCTGAAATCGACATGATAATAGTTCACCTGCGCCTCGATACCCGTCAGGAACGCGCTGTCGATGGTGCGGCGACTGCGCAGGCCTATTTCATAGACCCACGACGTTTCGGGGCGGCCGTTAAATTTCAGATTGTCGAACGCCGCCTGGCTGCCGCTGCTCCAGGGCGTCACACCGCCGCCGCCATAAGGCTGGAAATGCCGCAAGTTCTTCTGGACGTTGACATAAACCTGTTCGCTGTCGGTGAAGTCCCACTTCGCGCCGATCGCGGGCAGGAACCAGCGCTTGGTGTTGATCTCGCCATCGGGCAGCGCGCTGGACGATCCGGGCAGCGACCCGATGATCGGCTGGACGACGAAATTACCGCTGGCAAATTGCAGGCTGGACTTGAAACCGCCCTGGATCAACAGGGCGGGCGTCACCTGCCAACTGTCCTGCACATGGAATTGCAGCACGTTGGTGCGCATCTCGCTGGCATATTGCGTGAACAGCGGGTCGTGCGGCGGCAGCTTGTAGGGGCTGTAATCCTGCGGCCGGGTGACGTCGAGCGCATACCAGTTCCGATAGGCGGCCGAGCTGTTATATTCATACCAGGCGCCAAGCTGGACCTGGTGGTTGCCCAGCGTGGCGTCGATGGAGGACAGTATGCCGCCACGATCGATGCGATATTCGGTGGTGCGGATGGCGTAACCCGAATTGCCGGTGGCGGCTTTCAGGTTCTGGCCCGGGAAATAGAGCGAGAAGAGAGTGGGCAGACCCGCCACGGTGATGGGCCCAGCGACGATGCCGGCGCCGTCATTATTGTGATAATAGACCTGGTTCGACCAGTCGACCTTGTCGGACAGATGGGCCTGATATTTGAGATAGCCCAGATAGTCGGTGCGGATCGCCGCGCTGTAATAGTTGCGATAATTCTGCGCTTCGGCGGCGGGCACATTGCCGCTGGCGTTCAGATAGGCAACCGCCGCGTCGAAATCGGGGTAGAAGAAGGGGCGGGTATAGGGCTGATAGGCCTGCGCCGCGTTGGTCGGGGTCTTGAAGACGGTGGTGGCGTCCTCATTGGGCTCCTGCTTGTCGGAATAGCTGAAATAGGCGGTGAACTTGCCATTGCTGTCGTCATGGACGAACTTGGCGTTGGCGGCCCAGCCCTTCTGCTTGCCCTGGAAGTCCCATGCGCGGGCGCGATGCCGCAACACCGAGACATAGCCGCTATTGCCGTCGCCGAACTCGCCGCTATCCAGCCGTACGAACGTGCGAGCGGTGCCATAGCTGCCGAACGTGTGGTTCAACTGCGCGCCCATCTGTGCCCGCGGATCGCTGGAGAAATTCTCGATCGCGCCGCCCAGGTTGCTGGTGGAAGCGATGCCCAGTTCCGCCGCGCCGGTCGCCACGATCACGCTGCCGACATTTTCGGAGATGATCGCGCGCTGGGGCGAGAGGCCGTTGAAATTGCCGTAGCTCTGGTCGCCCAGCGGCACGCCGTCCAGCGTATGCCCCAGTTGCTGGCCGCTGAAGCCGTGGATGAAGAGTGACGCATTCTGCTCGTTATTGCCCCACGGGTCGGCCGTCACATACATGACGCCGGGCAGGGTCTGGATCGCCTTGAACGGCGCGACGCCCGGCAGGATCTTCTGGATTTCCGTCGTGGTGATGGCCGTTGCCGATCGTGTCGCCTTGACGCCGGTCACGATAATCGAACCCGCCTCTCCAGGCCCGTCTGGCGCCTGTTCCTCGGCTGGCGTGGCCGTCTGCGAAAAGGCCGGTGCGCTGGCCACCAGCGAGAGCAGACCAGCGCCGACGAGCAGGTATGCCCGCAAAGGCGAGTGCGTTTTGTTCATGTCTATAAGTCCCCACAACATGGCGCGCCTTCGCGCTTGCAGCATCGCGTTAGGTGGGGATGGTTGCGGTTTTCCGTCTATCCCGCGTCGCATCTATGACAGTCAGGGGGCAACTATGTTGCATTGCGTTCAAACGCTCAGGGTAATTGTCTCGGGCATCGTGATGCCTCAAATTTATGTCAGCCAGCAACCGCAATCCGAGAGCGCATCGGAACTCGATCGGCGTCAATGATCAGGCGCGGCGGCCACGCCGCGCCGATGTACGCGAAAGGCTGGGTGGAAAACGGACCTCGCCGAAGCTAAGCTTCGCATGCGCCTGGTGCCAGGGCCATATAAGGTTCGCTAAGGTCGATCGTCAGTCACAACAGGAAAGGACCGGCGCATGATTACAGTGTGGGGCGGACAGACGTCGCGATCGATCCGGGTCGTCTGGGTGCTGGAAGAGATGGGCATTCCCTACCGCGTGCGGCAGGTGGACATGCTGGCCGCCGAGCAGAATCCCGAGTTCCTAGCGGTCAATCCCGCCGACTACATCCCGGCGATCCAGGACGGCGACGTCGTTATGGTCGAGTCGATCGCGATCATGGAGTATCTGATGGCCCGCTATGGGCCGACGCCGCTGGCGCCCGCGCCGCAAAATCCGAACTTCGCCGCCTACCAGCAGTTTCTGCACCTAGGTGAAGCCGGCCTCGCAACCTTGATGATGCCCGTCGTCGTCAGCCGCTTCATCGCGCCCGAGGCCGAGCGGGAGAACTGGGGCGCGACCTGGTGTCTGCAGTCGTTCCAGAAGCGGCTGAAGCTGGTCAGCCAACGGCTTGTCAGTTCGCCCTACCTCGCGGGCGAGGCTTTCACTGCCGCCGACATCTCGATGACCTACGCCCTGAACCTGGGTCAACGGAACTGCGGCATCACCCTCGGCGACGCCGAACAAGCCTACCTCGCCCGCACTACGGGCCGCGACGCCTACAAGCGCGCCATGGAGCGTTCGCACGAAGGGGTGATCAGCTAAACCCCCGTCCACGCCGCGAATTGAGGCGCGGGAGGGCAGCACTCAACGTCCATAATGGGGTCGACAGCCGCCAGAATAGCTGACCGTCTGCACCTGGGGAGCGAAAATTGGCTGCTGGGCGACTGATTAGGGTCGATGACGGATCGACAGCTATAACCGCGCAGCGCAAGGAGCTCGCCCACAAGATTGGCCTGAGCTGCAAGCCGCGCGCGGTGAGCCTGGCCCTGCCAAGGCACCGCGCCCTGCCCGCGTTTAGAAGATGGTCAAACCCACCTGACAAAAAGAGCGTGGGGATAATGAGCGAACACCTACTAAAGACTGATTGATCGACCGGGTGCGTCAGCCTTTTGCGGCACCTCGATCATGCTGAACACATAATCCGCCCATTGCTGCAACATGCGCCGGCGCGGCGTGAGATAGAGGGCGCTGTTGTATGCGCCACGCACCTCATCGCGATCGGCATGAGCAAGGGCCATCTCGATCCAGTCAGGCCGATAGCATTCCGCTTCGTTCGCCCAGGTCGAAGCGATGCCCCTAAACCCATGCACCGTCTGTCGTCCGCGATACCCCATGCGATAGCAGCCATAGATCATCGTATTCTGGGATATGGGTGATGAGGGCTTGTCGCCTGCAAACACGTAGTGGCCGGGGCTGTAGATCCGCACCGCCTTGAGCAAATCTACAGTTTGGCGCGAAAGCGGCACGATATGTTCCCGTTCCATCTTCATACGCTCAGCAGGCACCCGCCAGATTGGGGCAGAGCCATCCAGCCCCTCAAATTCTTCCCAGGTGGCAAGCCGCGTCTCATTGGTCCGCGCCCATGTCAGTAGCGTGAACATCAGAGCATCGCGCGTCACCGCCCGGCGCCGGGGATTTTCGTCACCATCATAGGCGTGGATCGCCCTCACGAGCGCAGGCAATTCCCCTACCCCGACGCGCGGCATATGGCGCACCCGTGGCTTGGGGCGCAGCAGGGTAGCCAGTCCGGCAGCCGGGTCATGGCTGGCCCAGCCCTGCGGGATGGCGAACAGATAGATCTGGCTGACATGCTGCCGCAGCCGGCGGCTTACATCGAGCGCCCCGCGCGCCTCGACCGCCCGGAGCATCTCCAATATATCGGCGGCCGAGATCTGCTGGAGATCGCGCTGCCCCAGCACAGGAAACACGTCCCGCTCCAGACGCGAAAGGATGCGTGCTGCATGGCGAGGCTCCAGCGCGCTCACCCGAGCGTCATGCCAGGCCCGTGCGGCAACCTCAAAGCTGACGATCGGCGCTGCCGCCTTGGGTCCGGGATCTTCGCCCCTGGCAAGGGCGAGCCTGGCCTCGGCGCGACGCAGACGTGCCTGTGCGAGAGTAACCTCAGGATAGCGTCCGAACGAAAGCAGCTTCTCTTTACCGTCGAACCGATATTTCATGCGCCAAAGGCGCGAGCCGGTAGGACGGACCAGCAGATAAAGGCCTTGGCCATCTGCCAGCTTATAATCCTTCGAACGCTTCGTTGCGTAACGAACCTCGAGCTCCTTGAGGGGCATGGGGGTATCTCCTGCTGGACGCAGGCGATTACCCCAGAAAATACCCCCAAATGCAAATCGACGTCCTGGGATTTGCCGCGCTCTGGTGATCCTCGTTGCGATCTCAGGAAACCGCGCAAATCCGGGAAAAAAGGCAGAAAAAAACCGC
>JAZJZH010000025.1:0-7723 GCA_040389985.1 Pseudomonadota bacterium | reverse complement strand
GACACGTTGTCGCGAACGGCAGTAAAGCCCACGTCCCGTCTACCGATGTCGACCCTTGGCGGTCATTTAACAGACCATCTTCCGTTTCCAGTTCCGGTCCGTCCGCTAACCCATGGTCGCGAACATAGCGTATCGCTCTCGCCAGGCTGCCACCTCGTCTCTCAAATGTGCAGGCGCAGTGCCTCCTGACATGACGAGGGCGGCCACACCGTTTTCGGGGTGCATCAACATCTTCTTTGCTCCGTCGCTGAACCAGACTGGCACCAGCCGATCGCAAAGGCTGTCGAGAATGGCCCGGGCGACGCCATTCTCTATCGCCTCGCTCTTGGGGAGCAGGCGGACCATGATCGATAAGCCTTCGAAGCAATTACGCGGTTCGCGGACAAAATCGAGCGACACCAAAATGCCGGACCGGTCTGGACGGGCCTCCTCAGGCATGTCTGCGATTCTGCGCCAAGCGCAAAACCAAGTCCGGCAAATGTGTGGGCGCTCGGCATGGATGCTGCATCCGTGAGTGGCTAGGTGAGTGCAGCGTATGCCAGCCGGTTTCTGGAAATCGGGCGTATCCACAGTGAGGATGTTGCAGCACATCGTGCAATCGCCGCACGCCCGGTTGGAGAGGACCGGGCCGAGCAGAGTAGTTTCCAGATCATTCTGCGTGTGCATCCGGGCTGGGTGCCGCGACCCTCTCTAGAATGCAAGTAGGATTGGGCGCGCACAACCGCACACGACGGCTGCCAATGATGCGCGGCCGATGTGTAGAGCAGGGCGTGGGGCATTCAAGAAAATGCCTGATCGAAACCTTGTTTGCCGCTCAGCGTCCAATTCTTGGTTCCTGATCACGGCCGGAAGCTTGCCTTCGGTGCGATGTGGGTTGGAAATCCGTCGAGATCAATGCAAAGCGTCAGCGGATTTTCGACCTTTATCCCGGCGCATTCGTAGAGACCGATAGGTCTGGCTTAACTAATCATGTTGCACCGGTCCGTGCTCCGATCCCATGATTATCCCAGAGCACAAGGATGTATTCACGCACGAAATCATAGAGATATTTAATAAATAAATATCATAATCGGATTATTTTCGAAAATATACTTTAAAATAAAACATTTTTTATGAATATTATTGTGAATTGGACCCAGGCCACCGGCCATATTTGGCAGAATCTCTATAGATAATCCACAGATTACTGCTTTGACGGCCCTTGCATAGCCTGCCAGCGGCAGATCAATGCTTCAAGGGTGTCACGCAATATGATACGGCCATCTGGGAAGTCATCATGATCGCTTCCCCGCGGTAAGAGTACGGCCCCTGATATCGACGCCATCAGGGCGCCAACTGCCGATTGAATGTTCGAATTCTGATGCAAACTGGGTGTCATCACGGACCTGACCGCCTGTTCGAAAAAGGCATGGATACGTGCTGCTGCGGGTGCAGTATCACGAATGGGAGCGCCATTCTGCGTGCCAGCGGTGTCGAACCAGAACAGGAACAGGCTGTTCATGCCGAAGGCGGCGATCTGGTCGCGTGAAAAATCGAAGGCCCGATCGGCAACGGCGAACAGGCGCTTTTCCGCGTCGTCATATGTGGCGAATTCCATCTCTAGCCTGTCAGCGAAATTGGCCAATTCGCTGTCACGGATCGCGAGAAACAGTGAATCGCGATCCGCAAAATACCGATACACCACGCCGGTGGAATAGCCAGCATAGCGGGCAATTCCACGGAGCGATATCGGTCCTGATGGCTTAGCCAGAAGCAGATGACGTCCCGCGTCAATCAATGCTTGCCGCACATGATCTTTAGCCTCTGCGCTGCGCGCCCGACGAGGCGATGCCGTGTTGCCAGCGACTAGGATATCTTGGTGGCCCTTAGCATTGCTCTCCATTGCGCGCTTTCCTGTCTGATGTCGGGTGGTGAATAGCGTAATCACGGCGCATTGCCCCGCGATAAATTCGCTTGAATGAACAGTGTTATCCTATTAAGATAACGCTGTTTACATAAAGATCGCATCCGCGTTGCGGTGTGACGAACATGCATGAGGATGCCTGGTGACCGACCAGCCGAACTTGATAGATGAGCAGAATATCCGGCGCTGGATCGAAGCGACGATGGGCGATATTGTCGCCATGGATATCCTGCCGGGATGGCGCCCGGCGTGGAACGCATCGGTCCGCACGCCAGAGAGCGTAGTCCATATCCATATTCGCGGTGATCGGGGCGCGGGGCAGGAAACGCAGCCGTTGCGCGTAGAACATGATGTCTTGCGGTTGCTGGCGGACGAGGGCATCGCTGTGCCGCATATCCATGGCTGGTGCGACAACCCCGCGGCAATCGCCATGGAGCGCATCGATGCGACGGCTTTTGCGGGCGGCGCCGACCGGGATACAAACCTGCATCGGCTGGTCGGCGATTATATGGCGATCATGGCGTCCGTTCACCGGATCGATATAGCGAAGGCCGTGGGCATCGGATTGCCCCAACCGCAAGGCCCGCAAGCCATTGCGCTCGCCTATTTTGGCGATGCGGATCGGCATTATCAAGGGCATCGCGATGGGCCAGACCCGTTGATCGCCTTTCTGCGCAAATGGGTGCTGGGCAATCTTCCGCTGCATCGCACGCAAACGGCGCTGCTGATCGCGGACGCGCCGCAGTTTTTTCATGATGGGGACAGGATCACCCATATTTATGATCTGGAACTGGCGCATTTAGGCGACCCTATGGCGGACCTAGCATCGATCAGGGTGCGCGACATCAACGAACCGATCGGCGATTTGACGCCGTTGCTGCAACGCTATGCGGCTGAAAGCGGCAACGCGATCGACTGGGCTGCGCTTGATTTTCACACGATCGCGTCTTTCCTTGCCGTACCCATGCGGATGGAATCGGCACTCCGCACGCAGCGCCAATTGCCTGCCTATGTCGAATATCTGTCCTGGGATCTTGGCTGTCGGCGCGCCGCGCTGGATGTGTTGGCGCAGGTGCGCGGTGTCGATCTCGTGCCTGTCACCGATCTGGCGCCTGTCGAAAAATCAACGGACATTATTTATGATAATCTGGTCGCGAGTTGCGCCGGCTTGCCTGCCGCGAGCGGGCGACTGCGCGAACCACCGGCCTTGTCGCTTGCCCGCCATGTCCGGCGTCGCGAAGCGATAGGCGACGAAATCGCGCGCCGCGACCGATTGGAAGCAGAACGATTATTGGGCCAGCGTTTCGAAAGCGCCGCGGCGGTCGAAACGGCGCTGGAGCGCTATGTGCTAGACGTGGGGCCGGATAAGGATGCCGACCTGATAGGCCTATTCCACCGCCGCACGATGCGCGCACTGCAATTGCTGCATGGCTACCCTGGGCCGATCGTGAACAGAGCGCCCGGCCCTATCGATCGGCTGGCTTTTTCCAGCTCACATTCGACGACTGTCATGGCGCACGACTCGGCCACCCATATCTAGAAAGAGGATAGGCGCATGGAGCAGGAGCAGGCTTTCAGGGGTGAAATGCTCTATACCGGAATGCTGGAAGGCGCGCTGGTGGACCCGGATTATTCGATGCGGGTCGACAATGTCCGATGGTCGCAGCCTGGCGAAGCAACAATCCTGTCGGATCAATTCTTCTTGGAATGGCTGATGTACCGGGAGGATGATATCGAATGCGCACGTCCGGGGCGCAACTTCGTGACGTCTCATGCCGTCATCCTCGTGCCACCAGGGCAGGCGGTGCGGACGCGCTGGAACAGCGGCCGCCTTCGGACCATATCCTGTAGCTTTCGGTCCGAATTACTGGCCGACTATCCTCAATTGCTGTCGTTCCTCTCCAGTCTCGACGGGGACCATCAGTTCAATCTCGACAGCCCATTCCTCCAGGCCGGCCTGACCCGTATCGCTGACGAGGTCGTCACGCCGGGCCTCGACAGCGGGTTCATGGTCCGGTCGCTGTTGTTCGCCATTTGCGGCGAGATACGCCGTGCGACGCTGGGGCAACCGGTGCCGCAGGAGTGCGACGGCGCCCTTTCGCCCGGCCAGATGACGATGTTGCGGCAGGTTCTGCATGAAAGCGGCAAATTGCCCACGGTGGTCGATCTGGCACAGCATTGTGGCGTGACGTCGCGTGCCTTGTCACCGCTGGTGAAGCGCGCCACGGGCGTTACCCTGCGCCATTATATCGCGCGAGAGCGCCTTAACCGCGCGAAGGCGCTGCTCGACGACCAGAAATTGATGGTCAAGCAAGTCGCCTATTCCTGCGGCTTTGCCAGCGCGGCGGCGTTTACGGCCGCCTTTCGCAAGACGACGGGCATGACGCCGGTCGAGTATCGGACGCGATGCTGATCGGCTCCCTCTCCAGATTGAAAGTCACCCACAATGCTGACCGTGCATCACCTCAACGACTCCCGCGCTCAGAAGACGATATGGCTGCTCGAAGAACTGGGCTTGCCCTATGATCTGGTGCCTTATCAGCGGCATCAAGTATCGATGATGGCACCGCCCGCGCTCAAGGCGCTGCATCCGGTCGGCAAGTCGCCGATGATCGAGGACGAACGACGGATCGTCATCGAATCGGGCGCGATTACGGAGCATATCATCGAGCGGCATGGCGATGGTCGATTGGCGCCAGTGCCGGGTACGGCCGCGCACGAGCGGTATAGGCAATGGCTTTATTACGCCGTGTCGTCCGGCATGAACCCGATCATGATCAAGGTCTATGCCCGCGCCTTCGGTCTGGATGGCAGCCCGATCGATGAGGCAGCCAATACCGAACTGGCGACGGCGCTGGCCTATATCGACGATGCGTTGGCCGACGCCCCCTTCCTTCTGGGCGAGGATTTTTCCGCTGCCGATATCCAGATGAGCTTCATCCCTGAAATCGCGCAGACGCTGATGCCGATCGACGCCTATCGCCATATCGTGACCTGGCTGGACAGGCTGCATGGCCGTCCTGCCTTCCGGCGGAGCATCGAGCGAGGCGGCGACTATAGACTGGCGGGCAAGGCGGGACTGCGGGAGCCAGTTGCATGACCAATATACTGTCGGCGACGCCGGAAGGCGGTTTCGATCTGGGACATGGGATGATGATGCCGGACGCCGCGATCCTGCGCGATGGTCGTGTAGCGGCGGACAGCTTCTGGAGCGAGGCCCAGCATGCGGCCGAGCGCGACGCGATATATCGGCGATGCTGGCTTTATATGGTGCGCGCGGAGGACCTGCCAGAACCGGGCGATTATGTTGTGCGCAATGTCGAGATTTGCGGCGTGTCGGTGCTGATCGTGCGGGGCAAGGACGATGTGCTGCGCGCCTTCCACAATGTCTGTCGCCATCGCGGAATGCCTGTCGCCGACGGCGCCTGCGGCAAGGCAGAGGCATTTCGCTGCCCCTATCATAGCTGGACCTTCCGCCTGGATGGCAGCCTGAAGGCCATCCCCAACCAGCGGCGCTTTCCGGCGTTAGATGCAGGCGATCTGGGGTTGGTGCCGATCGCGATCGATATGTATGCAGGGTTCGTCTTCATCAATCTCGATCCGCAGCCGGCCTTGTCGCTCCAGGCGTTTCTGGGCGGCATCGCGCCACTGCTGGAGGCGACGACGCTGAACCGCTTCACGCACCGGGACAGTCTGTCCTACGAAGTCGGGGCCAACTGGAAGGCGGGACTCGACCCGCAATATGAGGGCTATCATGTCGGCACGGTCCATGCGCTGACGATCCGCGAAATATCGGTGACGTCTGCCAACCCCTTTTCCGAATTCCGCAAGATGGCCTTTGCCGGGCCGCACGCGGCAGGCTGGTCGCAGGGTAATCCGAGTTGGCGACCACGCGCCGACCGGATCGTCCAGTCCTTTGCGGTGCAGACGATGGGGGCGTTGGCAGGGCGCGTAGCGGGCGAGGGCTATCCGAGCGCAGAGACGCCGGCGTCGCTGGCGATATTTCCCAATTTCATGATCCATCCCGGCGCAGGCGGCTGGTTCACGCAGCAGCATTGGCCGCTGACGGCGCAGAGCCATCGCTGGACGGCGCATTATTATTATCATGCCCCCGTCACAGCCAGCGAACGCCTGGCGATCGCCCAGGCGACCGCATTCGGGCGGGATTCGGGGATGGAGGATTTCATGGTGATGGCGCGGCAGCAAAAGGGGCTGGCGTCCGGCGCAACCGACAGCTTCTATTATGGCGAGGCTGAGATGCTTCCCCGACACCGCGCGGCGGTGATCCGATCCGTTTTGAACGGCGCGCAGGCGAACATGAGGAGCGCGGCATGAGTGCCAGCCTGCCCGCGGCCTTCGCTGATCTGGAACCGTTCGCCCATTTGTGGATCGGACTGGAGACGATGGAAAGCCGCTATCGCGCGCGCCAGGACATGCCGTTCGATGCGCTGAAGCAGTTTTATGATACTACCGCGCCCCGGCTGGCCGACATCATGGCGCATCTCGATGCGTTCGGATCGGACACCCTGCCATCGGCCGAAGCGCGGCTCTATCGCATGGTGCTGGGGCTGGTAGAGGCGGCGCAGGCGGTGGAGTTTTTCGCGAGTGCCCGACTGCCCGGTGCGCCCTATCCGCACGATGTCGCGGTGGGCGGCCAGGCGGCGCTGTCAGACTGAGGATACAGGCGCGGTCCGGCTGGCAGCAATCAGAATGAGCGCCGCCACAACCTCCGATCCGATCGAAGCCGCGAGGATCGGCGCATAGCCGTCCATCGCGATGGAAATGATCCGTGCGGCCACGAAGCCTGCAAAGATTACGCCAACGGCGAGCAAAAGGGGTTGCCGAAAACGAGGCGTTCCAAGACCGTAGAGGATAAGTCCCCCCATGGCCCAGAAGGAGCCAGCGTAAATTGCACGCGCTTCGTTCAGGCCAGCCACCCCGCTGGGTTGCAGCGCGGTCATGTCGGTAATGGCGGTCGTTGCGACCAGGGCGTAGATGCCGAATGCGATCAGGGCGAAACCGATCACGCCGGACAAGGAACCCAATATCTTGTTCACGCAGTTGCTCCAATTGTTTCGCGGGGTTGACGATCAGCCTTGCGGACCTGAACCGGGATGCCGTTCAGCACGGCATTGCCCGAAATGACGTCGACCATCGTGCCGGGGCTGAGGATATTGGTGTTGGCCCCGGCGTGCGCCTGGGCGATCGCGATTTGGGTCTGTGGATCGCGATGCCCCCAGCCGTGCGGCATTGACACCACGCCGGGGCGGATGTCGTCGTCAATCTCCAGCGGGACATGGATTTCGCCCGATGCAGAGGTCAGCGCGACCAGATCGCCGTTGACCAGCCCATGAGCGGCGGCGTCGATGCTGTGCATTTGCAGGGTGCAGCGATCCTTGCCCTTCACCAGCGTATCGATGTTGTGCATCCAGCTATTGAGCGAGCGGAGATGGCGGCGGCTGACGAGGACGAGCGAGGGATCATTGGCGACCAGCGCCCGCTCCAGCCGGGGAAGGTCGGACAGGATGAGGGCAGGCGTGAGGTCGATCTTGCCCGACGCGGTTTCGAACCCCTCATGCGCGCGCGGGATGGCGGGCGCAACGATCAGGCCGTCAGGGAGATCGCGGAAACTGTCGAGTGTCAGGCCGTCGGCGACCGTGCCGAAGCGATCGCCGAACGGGCCGGTGCGGATCGCGAGATCGAGGATGCGATCCGGTCCACGATCGGGCAGTGCCGCGATCGCCATGGCGGGATCAATCCCGCGTCCGGTGGCTAGTGCGCGGAAATAGCCATCGTCCATGGCGTCCAAGTCAGCATCCG
>JAZJZH010000024.1:0-60929 GCA_040389985.1 Pseudomonadota bacterium | reverse complement strand
GCGGCTTCATGCTGGCGCTGGAACGCTTTGGCTATGACATTGCCGATCCGCAGGCGGCTGTGGTCGCCTTCCAGCGCCGTTTCCGCCCTGAACTGATCGACGGTGTGGTCGACGGCGAATGTCGCGCCATCCTGCTGGCGCTGCTGTTGCCCAAACCGCGCGGCGATGAATAAGCGGGATGACGAAGCCGGAAAATCGGTCTAAGGCCCGTTTCGCCAGAGGGCCGGGCGGCCGCGGCGTGGCGGGTAACTTCCACGGCGAGGAAAGTCCGGGCTCCACGAAATGACGGTGCCGGTTAACGACCGGCTGGAGTGATCCAAGGGACAGTGCAACAGAAAGCAGGTCGCTACAGCTTCGGCTAAGCGAAATTGAAAGGGTGCGGTAAGAGCGCACCGCGTCTGCGGCAACGCAAGGCGGCACGGTAAACCCCACCGGGAGCAAGACCGAATAGGGGCGGCGCGCGGCTTTGACCGCTAGGCCTGTTTCGGCCGAGACCGCCCGGGTTGGTTGCTTGAGGAACGGAGCAATCCGTTCCCTAGAGGAATGGTCGCCTATCCCTGGAAACAGGGTGGACAGAACCCGGCTTACAGGCCCTCTGGCATTTTCCTGTTCAAAATCCGCAGGCGGGGTAGCGTTTCCCCGGCTTATTCCCTAATTCGACGATATGGCACGACACAGCCGATCCAATGACTGGGGATTTCCGCGATGGCGCGCTTATGGCGCGGCGCGCGAAGCGCAGCGCGTGCGCATGTGCGATCGCTTCGGTTGCGACAAGCCAGGCGACTGCCCCGCGCCCAAATCGCCCAACAGCCCGGAGCGCTGGTATTTCTGCGCTGACCATGCCGGCGAATATAACCGCAACTGGGATTATTTTCAGGGGCTGGACGAGGAAGAACGCGCTTCCCGTGAAAAGGCCGAGCGGCGGGATGCGGGCGGTTACCAATCCAGCGCCTATCATAGTTGGGGCGGACCGGGCGATGGCAGCCGATCGCGCGATGAAATGCATGCGCTCAAGGCGCTGGAACTGGAAGACGACGCCGGTTTCGAGGATGTAAAGAAAAGCTGGCGTCGGCTCGCCAAGGAATATCATCCCGACGTCAGGCCTAATGACAGTGACGCGGCCGTGCGGTTCCAGGCGATCCAGGCAGCCTATGAAGTGCTGCGTGCGGCCGAAGAGCGTCGGACCTGGAAACCACGCGGAGCGGAGGCTTGAAGGATCATGTCCGGTCGAACTGGTCCAATGTGGTTCTGGTTTGCCGCAAATGTTCCAAGAAGCTGGATGGCGGCTTCGGTCCCGGTGGGGGCGAACGACTGGCCAAGGCGCTACGCAAGCATCTGTCCTTGAAGACGGGGCGCAAGGCGGCGGCAGGCGTGGTTGAGGTCAACTGCCTGGGCATATGCCCCAAGGGTGCCGTGACCGTGGTGGATGGCGCCGCCAGCCGCGAATGGTTGCTGGTCCGGCCCGGCGCCGACCTGGATGAACTGGCGGAAACTCTGGGTTTGCACGCGCCAGAACATCCTTAACATTTTCCTCACCAATTCCTCCTAATCGGGTGGAATGAAGCTGGTTGCCCCCTATCGCCGCGTCCTGCCCTTGGCGGGGCAATGCGGCCTGATTCTGTTTGGTCTTCTGGGGCTATATGCTGTTCCGCCGACGAGCGGACGGATGGTCCTGCTGCCGTTGACCGACGGGGCGAGGCGCGCGCTAGTGTCCGTCGCTATCGCCAATGGCGCCCGGCTGGTCGCGAAAGGCCCCTGGACCGGCTCCTTGCTGGTCGAAGGCAGGCGGGACGAACTGACCCCTGCGCTCCTGCGTCGCGGAATAGTCGCCTTGTCGACGCAAATGAGCGGTTGCGGAGCACCAGCTTGATGAGCGCGATGACCAGCCTGGATCGGCTGCGCCTACAGGGACTGCGCATCCTCCTGTTCGCCAACTGGATCTGGACCGTGGCGATCGGCCTTGCGGGCCTGCTGCTGGGGGCGGAACATAGCGGGCGCGCCCTGTTCCTGTCCGCCCTTGTCAATGCGCTGCCCACCATCCGCGTGATGCGCGAGAGGCGCGACCTCGAAGCGCGTCTGGCCATGGGCACGCTGGCCGCGGTGCAACCCGCGATCGGGCTGTATCTGCTGTCCGGCCATGGCTGGCAGATGGATGGCCATATGTTCTTCTTCGTGGCGCTGGCGGGGCTGGCGCTGCTCTATGACTGGCGGCCGATCCTGCTGGCGGCTTCGCTGACGGCTGCCCATCATCTAGCCCTCAGCCTGTTCCTGCCGACCTGGGTCTTTCCGGACAATGCCAATATCGGCCGGGTCGCAATCCATGGCGTGGCGGTCGTGTTGCAAGCGGCCGTACTATGTTACCTGACGATTCGGTTACGCGCGATGCTGCTGGCTCTGGACGGGCATATGGCGCAGGCCGGGCAATTGGCCCAGCAAGCCGAAAAGGGACGGCATGCTGCGGAAGCGGCGATGACGGCGAGCAGCGAGATGGAGACTCGCGCTGCGCGCCTGCGCGAACAGCAAGAGGCGGAGAAGGCCCGCATGGCCATCGATCGGCGGGCGGCCACTTTGACGCTGGTCGGCGATTTCCGACATTCGGTGGCGGAAATCGTGGGCGCGGTTGGCGCTGCTGCTCAGGAACTCGACGATTCTGCCCGGCAGCTCAATCAATTGGCCCAACGTGCGAGCGAAGGCACCGAGGAGACTGTGGCGATCGCCGAACAATCTTCCGCCAATGCGACCATGCTGGCCCGACGAATCGACCAATTATCGGAATCGATCACCGCGATCGCGTCCGCCTCGCACCAGCAGGCCATGCTTGGCGGCGAAGCGCAGCGGGTATCGACCAGGGGGCATCAGGCCGTGCACGATCTGGAGGATCGCACCACATCAATCACCAGTTTCGCCGATTCCATCACGGATATCGCCGCCCGCACCAATCTTCTTGCGCTCAACGCCACGATCGAAGCCGCGCGCGCCGGGGAGGTGGGCCGCGGTTTCGCCGTGGTGGCCGGAGAAGTGAAGCAATTGGCGGGCCAGGCGGCCAACGCCACTGGCGAAATTCACGCTCTGGCCTGGTCCGCCCGTCAGGGGGCGGGCGTCGCGCGCGAGGCGCTTTCCGACGTCGCCGGTGCCGTCGAACAATTGGCGGAGGCGGCGGACGCTATCCAGCGAGCGGTCGTCGATCAGCGCGATGCGACCAGCGCGATCGGCGAATCGGCGCGTGATACGGCGCAGGATGCCGCCATCATGACGCGGCAGATGGAAGGGGTGGCCGACGTCGCGCGCGACACGGAAAGCCTGTCGGGTCGCGTTTCCAGCGCCGCTTCGAGTTTGTCGCAAACGGCCAAGGCGTTGCAGCGCGCGGCGGAACAATTTGTGGCGCAGTTGGAAGCGGCCTGATCAGATCGCTTCAGCCACGCACCGCATAAAAAAGGGACCGGTCCATGCGACCGGTCCCTTTTTTCAATATCAGGCCGGCTGGTCGGCGCGGCTGGCGCCTTCGCCGTCCAGGTTCAGCGCTGCGAAGTCCCAGTTGATCGCTTCCTTGAGGATGCGGTCGGCATAGCTGGGGCGCAGGTTGCGATAGTCGATATAATAGGCATGTTCCCACACATCGACGATCAGCAGCGGCGCATGGCCTTCATGCGCGACCGGGGTGTCGGCGTCATGATAGCTGGTCACTTCCAGCTTGCCGTCCTTCAGGACCAACGCTGCCCAGCCGCTGGCGAAATGACCGACGGCCTCCGCCTTCAGCTTTTCGATCAGCGCATCGACCGAACCGAAGGCTTCTTCGATCTTGGTCAGGAGTTCGCCGGTCGGCGCGGTCTTGGTCGGCGACAGCGACTGCCAGTAGAATGTGTGGTTCCAGATCTGGCCGACCTGGTTGAACAGGCCGCCCTTGGCCGACTTGATCAGTTCGACCAGCGACTTGCCCTGAAGGCTGGCGTCGGCGGCGACCAGTTCATTGGCCTTCACGACATAGGCATTGTGATGCTTGCCATGGTGGAAATCGAAGGTTTCGACGGACAGGATGTCGCCAAAAGCATCCTTGGCATAGGGTAGGTCGGGCAGAACAAAAGCCATGGCGGAACTCCTCGGGTTCGTTATGGGGCGGCCGCACGCGGGTCGGAGCGGCCGATTGGTCATATGGTCCATGCGGGGCGTGGACGCCTCCGCCGCTTCCCATATGCTCCCCCAACGCCCAAGAAAACAGATATGTGCCTATTGCGAAACGATCGCAGAAATAAGCGCTTATCCTTGGGGTGGCGTGGTTTCGCCGACCTCGTCGCTGTCGAGGCTGTCGCCCAGCGTCAGGCCGTGGCGCATCAGCATCGGGATGTTGGCGGCGGCGAAGACGACCGACACGATGGTCACGCCCCAGACCTTGACCGCCAGCCAGCTGTCGAAGCTCATGGACCGCCGCATCATCTCGTTCGCGATGGCCATGGCGACGAAAAAGAGTGCCCAGTTGCGCGACAGCTTCATCCAGCCGGTTTCGCTGAGGCCATCATAGGCGGCCTGGAGCAGATATTTGAGCAAGGGCTTGCCGCGCAACAGCCCTGCAAACAGCATCAGCGCGAAGAAGCTGTAGATGATCGTGGGCTTCAACTGGATGAAGCTCTGATCATGGAAATAGATGGTGAGGCCGCCGAAAAACAGGATCAGCAGCGCCGACAGCCATAGCATCGGCGACACGCGGCCCAGCTTCACTTTCGAGATGATCACGGCGATCACGATCGCAGCCATGAACGCGGCCGTGCCAAAGGTCATGGCGGTGATCGGATTGCCCGCCCCCATGAACCAGCCGGCACCCTTGTAGGTCAGGAAGAAGATGAGCAGCGGCCCGAAATCGAGCGCCAGGCTGAGCGTGCCGCCATGGGCAGGCTTTGCAGCGGGCTTGGCGTCAGCGGGCATAGGCTGTCCCCGCAATGGCGCGGGCCATGTCGCCCGCATCGAAGGGGCGCAGATCCTCGATCTTTTCGCCCACGCCGATGGCGTGGATGGGCAGGCGAAATTTCTCCGCCGCCGCCACCAGCACGCCGCCGCGCGCCGTGCCGTCGAGCTTGGTCATGACCAGCCCCGTGACCTGCGCGGTTTCCTTGAAGACTTCGATCTGGTTCAACGCATTTTGTCCCGTGGTGGCATCCAGAACCAGCACAACGTCGTGCGGGGCGGCCGGGTTCAATCGGCCTAGTACGCGGCGCACCTTGGCCAGCTCGTCCATCAATTCGGTCTTGTTCTGAAGCCGTCCGGCGGTGTCGACGATCAGCACGTCGATGCCGGTCTCCGTCGCCTGCTTGACTGCGTCGAAAACGATACCCGCCGCGTCGCCGCCTTCCTTGCCCGCGACGATGGGGATACCCAGCCGCTCGGCCCAGACCTTGAGCTGGCCAATGGCCGCCGCGCGGAAGGTGTCGCCTGCGGCCAGCATCACGCCATAATCCTGCTCCAGGAAATTATGGGCGAGCTTGGCGATGGTGGTGGTCTTGCCCGAGCCATTGACGCCGATTACCAGGATGACCTGCGGTCGCGGAAAGGCTTCGATCTCCAACGGGCGGGCGACCGGGGCGAGCACCTTCTCGATCTCCTCCGCGATGATCTCGCGCAGATATTCCTCGGTCAGTTCCTTGTTGAAGCGCCCTTCGGCCAGCCGTTCGCGCACGCGCGCGGCCATCGCCGGGCCGAGATCGGAAACGATCAGGGCTTCCTCGATCTCGTCCAATGTCTGGTCGTCGAGCGCCGCCTTGGAGAAAAGGCCGGTGAGGTTGTCGCCAAGCCTGTCGGATGTGCGCTTCAATCCGCCGAAGAGGCGGTCGCGCCAGCTGGTGCCGGTGTCTGTCATTGCTGCGCCTCTTGCGCGATCAGCGCGCCATTCTCAAGCGCCGTGATGGCAGCAGAAACGATGGAGGAGGGGGACTGTGTCGTCGTGAAGCGGACCGGCGCGAAATTTTCGGCATGGCCGCTCAGGCCGCTGCGTTCGACCAGCACCGATTGGGTCGTGCCGATCAGGCTACCCAGCCAGGCCTCGCGTCGCGCGGCGCAGGCGTCGCGCAAGCGGGCGGCGCGGGCCTTGATCGTCGCGCGATTGACCTGCGGCATTCGTGCGGCCGGGGTGCCGGCGCGGGGCGAATAAGGGAAGATGTGGCCATGGACGATATCGCAATCGGCGATCAGGTTCAGGCTGTTGGCGAACATCGCATCATCCTCTGTCGGGAAGCCGGCGATGATGTCCGCGCCGATGCTGATGCCGGGGCGGGCGGCCTTGAGCCGTTGCACGGTGGCAATGGCGTCGGCGCGGCTGTGACGGCGCTTCATGCGCTTGAGGATCATGTCGTCGCCAGCCTGTAGGGACAGGTGCAAATGCGGCATCATGCGTGGGTCATGGGCGATCAGGTCGAACAGCCGATCGTCTATTTCCACGCTATCGATCGAGGACAGGCGCAGGCGGGGCAAGTTGGGCACGCCCTTCAACAGGCGTTCGATCAGCAGGCCGAGCGATGGGTTGCCGGGCAAGTCGGGGCCATAGCTGGTAACGTCCACGCCGGTCAGCACGATTTCGCTATAGCCCGCATCGACCAGTTGCTTGGCCCTCTCCACCACCGCGCCGGCGGGGACGGAGCGGCTGTTCCCCCGTCCATAGGGAATGATGCAGAAGGTGCAACGATGGTCGCAGCCATTCTGCACCTCCAGAAAGGCGCGGGCATGATCGGCGAAAGCGCTGGCCATATGCGGCGCGGTGTCGCGCACGGCCATGATGTCGGAGACGCGGACTTTTTCTGTCACCGGTGCGAAGGAGGCGGCCTCCATCTTCTCCCGATTGCCGATCACGCCATCGACTTCGGCCATCGCGGCGAATGTCTGGGGTTCGGTCTGGGCGGCGCAGCCGGTGACGATGATGCGGGCGTCGGGCCGTTCGCGGCGCGCGCGGCGGATCGCCTGACGGGTCTGGCGCACGGCTTCGGCGGTCACGGCGCAACTGTTGACGACGATCAGGTCATCCTGATTCTGCGCCATGTCACGAATCGCCTCGCTTTCCGCGATGTTGAGGCGGCAGCCCATGGTGATGATGTCTGGACCACTCATCAGAAGCGGTCCCAGTCCGCCTCGCCATCGAAGACATGGGTGGCGGGGCCAGTCATGCGGATCGTGCCGCCCGGCGCCCAGTGGATGACGAGATCGCCGCCCGGCAGGCTGACCGTCACCGGCCCCGCTACCAGCTTGCGGCGGATGGCGGCGACGGCGGTGGCGCAGGCGCCGGTCCCGCAGGCGCGCGTCAGCCCCGCGCCGCGTTCCCACACAATCAGGCGGATATGATCGTCGCCGACGACCTGTGCGAAATTGACGTTCACGCGCGCCGGGAACAGCGGATCAAGCTCGATCAGCGGGCCGAGATGGTCGAAGTTCACACCGTCCAGATCGTCCACGAAGAAGATGACATGCGGGTTGCCGACATTGACCGCGGCGGGGGCGGGCAGGTCTTCCCAGCTGGCGCCCATGATCAGCGTGTCCATGGGGTAGGCGAGCGGGATCGCGTCCCAGTCGAAGCGGGGTGCGCCCATATCGACGCTGGCGCCGCCATCGACCGCCTTGGCGTCGAGCAGGCCCGCTTTGGTGCGGATCAGCACGTCGCGGCCGACGAACAGGGGGACGCAGCGGGTGGCGTTGCCGCAGGCTTCGACTTCGCTGCCGTCGGCATTGAAAATCTGCATCGACACATCCGCGTCGGGGGCGTTGCCGATCAGAATCAGCTGGTCGCAGCCGATCCCGGCATGGCGATCGGCGATGGCGCGGGCGCGCGCTTCTGTCATGTCGATCGCGTTTTCACGCGCGTCGATCACGACGAAGTCGTTGCCCAAGCCGTGCATTTTGGAGAAGCGTCCCATGATGGCGGCATGTAGGGAGAAACAGCGTAAAGTGCCAGAGGCCGACGCGCTGCTATTTGGGGGCCACCTTGAACGTCACGCGTAAATTGCGGATCAGGGTAACAGGATTGCCTGCATCGTTCTTTGTTAGGAAAACAACGAGGTCTTTGGCCTGCGAACAGGCGATTGCGACCGGCTTTGATAGGCCTTCTTTTTGGTCGGACGGTTCGCACAAGATCACACGTCCTGTCGGATCGATCTTCGTGACGACTCCGATGCTTTCTTCCAGTGCGTCGTTAGGCAGTCTTTGGACATCTAGCTCTATGTCGCTGGGCGGAGCCGAGGCCGAGCGGCGGGGCGGGCTGCCCTTTGCGCCGGGAAGTCGCCAAGTTAGGCGGCCGCTATAAAAGCCGTAAACCGCCATCCGATTTTCATCAGTCGCGGGTTTGAAATGAGCCCGCACAGCCACCACCGCGCAGGTTTGATTGTCCAGTTCAGGAAATCCGCTAGATTCCGTGACGGAGCATTTCTCTATGCGCCCTTGCTGGGAAATCAGTAGGGCAAAGCCGACGGTGCCTTCCTCATGACGCCGCTTCGCGCCCGCCGGATAATCATTGTTGCTGAGCCAAGCCGCCGGACCGCTCGGGGTCGCTTGCGTAAGAGTTGCAGCCAGAAAAAGACCAAATATAGTGCTCACCCTCGCCCCCTTACTCGGCCGTCGCCCGCATCTGTCCATAAAGAAAATACACCGCCAACCCAATGCCATTCCACGCGAAGCAGGCCATGATCGTCTGCATCGGCAGGCTGATGAACAGATAGGCGCACCCGCCGATCGCGCCCAGGCCCACGAACCAGGCGGCGGGGGTGCGGAAGGGGCGGCGGAGGTCGGGGCTGCGGCGGCGCAGGACGAGCAGGCACCAGCCGACCGCGGTGAAGGCGATTAGCGTGCCGGCATTGGCCAGCGCCGCGATCTCGTCGATCGGCAGCAGGCCGGCGATGATGGCCACCAGCGCGGCGGTGACGGCGGTGATGCGCGCGGGTGTGCCGCGCTTCGAAATCTTTGCCAGGCTTTGCGGCAGGAAGCCGTCGCGCGCCATCACCAGGAAGATGCGGCTCTGGCCGTAAAGGAAGCCGAGCAGCACGGTCGGCAGGGCGATGACTGCGGCAATGCCGACGATGCGGGCGACGCCGCCCTGGCCCATTTCGCGCAGGATCAGCGCTAGTGGTTCGGGACTGTCAGCGAAGCGGATGAAGGGCAGTGCGCCGATCGCGGCGGCCGCCACCAGCACGTAGATAAGGGTGCAGACGACCAGCGACCCGACGATGCCGATGGCAAGATCGCGATCCGGGTTCTTGGCTTCTTCCGCCGCCGTCGAAATGGCGTCAAAGCCATAGAAAGCGAAGAAGATGATGGCCGCGGCCGCCATCACACCGCGTTCCACTCCGTCCGGTCCCATATGTTTGGCGAAGCCGAATGGCATGAAGGGTTCCAGATTTTGCGCGTCGAAGGCGGGCAGGGCGAACCAAACGAACAGGCTCAAGGTCGCGATCTTGATGAGGACTAGCACGCTGTTCAGCCGCGCGCTTTCATGGGTGCCGAGCATCAGCAGGCCGGCGACCACAGCGATGATGAAGATGGCGGGCAGGTTGACGAGGCCGCCCAGTGCAGGCCCTTCGGTCAGCGATTCGGGGAAGCCGATCGATGTCAGCAGCGGTGCCGCATAGCCCGACCAGCCGACCGCCACGGTTGACACGACCAGGCTATATTCCAGGATCAGGCTCCACCCCACGACCCAGGCGATGCCTTCACCCAGCGCGACATAGCTGTAGCTGTAAGCGCTGCCCGCCGCGGGCATCATGGTTGAGAGTTCGGCATAGGCGAGCGCCGCGCATGCGCAGATCGCCCCGGCTATGGCGAAGGAGAGCAGCACGGCCGGACCAGCGCGGTCCGCGCCGACGCCGATGAGGGTCAGGATGCCGGTGCCCACGATCGCGCCGACGCCCAGCGCCAGCAGATGTGGCCAGGACAGGGTGCGCGCCAGTTGATGGCCCGCGTCCTGCGGCGTCATCGCGCTCATCGGCTTGCGGCGTGTCCAGCTCATCGTGTGGCTTCCCTTGTTTATCTGTTTTATCGGCGTCGGCCGGCAACTGTCTTTTCTTAGGATCGCCCCGCTGGAAAGGCAAAGTGAGATGCCAGCCTGCGCTGGCATGGCGGATGAGGATGGCCCGACTTGCGATTATCGCAAGGCTGCGCTAAGGGCGCTGCTGCAATCGAGCGGTTTACCGTTCGGTCCCTGACTTATCCATTGAGCGCGCGGCCGGAAACGGGATGCATGAGGCGCTTTGTATGGACGCTGGTTGGCGAGGTTTCGCCCACCGGCGATTTTGTCGTTTGGCAGGGAAGCAAGATTTTCCGGGCCTTTGTGGCCCAAATGAGGTGATGATGTTCGATTCGCTGAGCGATCGTCTGAGTGGGGTATTCGACAAACTACGTGGGCGCGGCGCGCTTACGGAGGACGATGTCCGCGCCGCGATGCGTGAGGTGCGAATCGCGCTGTTGGAAGCCGATGTCGCTTTGCCGGTCGTGCGCCAATTCGTCGACCAGGCCACCGAACGGGCGGTCGGCAGCGACGTGCTCCGGTCGGTCACGCCGGGGCAGATGGTCGTCAAGATCGTCTCGGACACGCTGACCGAAACGCTGGGTTCCGAAGCGTCGGATCTGCTGATCGACGTAACCCCGCCCGCCGTCATCATGATGGTGGGTTTGCAGGGTTCGGGCAAGACCACCACGACCGCCAAGATTGCCAAGCGCCTGAAGGAAAAAGAGCGCAAGAAGGTGCTGATGGCGTCGCTCGACGTTCAGCGCCCGGCCGCGCAGGAACAGTTGGCCGTGCTGGGCACGCAGATCGACGTCGCCACGCTGCCGATCGTTGCCGGCCAACAGCCGGTCGATATCGCGAAGCGCGCGCTCCAGTCGGCGAAGCTCCAGGGCTTCGACGTGGTGATGCTCGACACCGCCGGTCGCCTGCATGTCGATCAGGCGTTGATGGACGAGATGAAGGCAGTCGCCGACGCCTCCGATCCCGCCGAAATCCTGCTGGTGGTCGATTCGCTGACCGGTCAGGACGCGGTCAATGTCGCGACGAATTTTGCGACGCAGGTGCCGCTGACCGGCGTAGTGCTGACCCGTATGGACGGCGATGCGCGCGGTGGTGCAGCGCTGTCGATGCGCGCGGTCACTGGTCGCCCGATCAAGTTTGCCGGCACCGGCGAAAAGCTCGATGCGCTGGAGCTGTTTCATCCGCAGCGCGTCGCGCAGCGCATCCTGGGCATGGGCGACGTCGTCAGCCTGGTCGAGCGCGCCGCAGAGACGATCGATGCGGACGAAGCCGACAAGCTGGCCAAGAAGATGGCCAAGGGTCAGTTCGACATGAACGACCTGCGCAGCCAGTTGAACCAGATGCGCCGCATGGGCGGCCTGGGTGCGCTGGCGGGCATGTTGCCGGGGCTGAAGAAGGCGCAGCAGGCGATGGCCAATAGCGGCGCGAACGACAAGACGCTGGTGCATCTGGACGCCCTGATCGGCTCCATGACGCCCAAGGAGCGGGAGAAGCCCGCCCTGATCAACGCCAAGCGCAAGATCCGCATCGCCAAGGGTGCCGGGCGGACCGTGCAGGACGTCAACCGCCTCCTGAAAATGCATCAGGAGATGGAAGGCGCGATGAAGAAGATCCGCAAGATGGGCGGCCTGAAAGGGCTGGCCAAGATGTTCGCCGGCGGCGGTGGCATGGGCGGTTTGGGTGGCCTTGGCGGCCCGGACGGCGGCGCAGGCGGGGGTGGCCCCGATCTGTCGGGCCTGGGTGGATTGGGCGGCAACATGCCCAAATTGCCGCCAGGCTTTCAGAATTTCATGAAGAAGTAAGCAATTTCAACATTTTTGGTTTGAGTAGAAAGGTCAAGTTCCATGGCAACCTCCATTCGTCTGTCGCGCGGCGGCTCCAAGAAGCGCCCCTATTATCGCATCGTCGTAGCCGACAGCCGCGCGCCGCGTGACGGCAAGTTCATCGAGCGCATCGGCAGCTACAACCCGGTCCTGCCCAAGGGCGACGAGAAGCGCGTCGTTCTGGACGTCGAGCGTGCGAAGCATTGGGTTGCCGCCGGTGCCCAGGCGACCGACCGCGTCGCCCGCTTCCTCGATGCCGCTGGCGTGAAGGAGCGCATCGTGCGCAACAACCCCAAGAAGGCGGAGCCGGGCCAGAAGGCCAAGGATCGCGCTGAAGACCGCGCCACCAAGGCCGCCGAAGCAGCTGAAGCTGCCGAAGCCGCCAAGGCTGCCGCTGAAGAAGCCGCCAAGGCGCCTGTCGAGGCACCGGCCGAAGAAGCCGCTGCTCCCGCTGAGGAAGCTGCTGCGCCTGAAGACGCCGCTGCTGAAAAGACCGAGGGCTGAGCCTCTTGACCGACAAGCCCGTCACTCTCGCCGCGATCGTTGGTGCGCATGGAGTGGCGGGCGATGTCCGTCTGAAGCTCTTTGGCGAAGGGGCCGAAAGCCTCAAGAGCTACAAGAGCTTCGATGCGGCGGGGCGCATATTGACGTTGAAGTCTGTGCGCCCCGGCCCCAATGGCGCGGTCGCCCGTTTCGCCGAGATCGGCGATCGTAGTGCAGCCGAAGCCCTGCGCGGTACGGCGTTGACGGTGCCCCGTTCCGCCCTGCCGCAGCTGGGCGAGGGCGAATATTATCATGCCGATATCATCGGCCTGCCTTGCTTGTCCAATGCGGGCGAAGCGCTGGGCGAGATCATCGCGATCGAGAATTTCGGCGCGGGCGACATCATCGAGGTCGAGCGGCCGCCGGTCGAGGGCAAGAAGGGCAAGCGCTTCATGGCGCCGATGCATGCGGTGACGCTGGAAGCGGACCGCGCCATCATTGACGCGATCTTCGTCGAATAGTATATACGCTTCGTATATACGGAGGCGTGTCATGGGCGAAGAATATCGGGCCAAGGTCTTCAAGTCGGGCAACAGCCTCGCTTTGCGCCTGCCGAAGGCGCTCGGCTTTGAGGACGGGGCCGAGATGATCATGCGCGAGGAGCAGGGTAAGTTCATTTTCGCGCCGGCCGACGCGCCGCCTCGCAAGATCGACCTGACGGGCATTGCCGGAACGATGCCCTGGCTCCAGGACATGCCGAGCGAGGATTTCGACGATCCACCGCGCGACTGGGATTTGCTGGACAGGAAGAAGGAGCAATAGGTGCGGTATTTGATCGATACCAACTGCTGCATCTATCTTTTCTCCAATCAGTTTCCGTGCTTGACCGAACGGATGGGCGCCACCGACCAGGGCGATGTGGGCTTGTCTGCCATCGTGTTGGCAGAACTCGCGCTCGGCAGCATGAATGGTAAGGCGCCGCCGATGGCGGCGCTGGAGCGGCTTTTGGTCCAAATGCCGTTAATGCCATTCGATGAGAACGCTGCTTGGGCCTATGGGCGGATGCCTTTCCGGCGCGGTCGTTTTGATAGATTGCTGGCTGCGCAAGCGCTGAGCCTCGACCTGGTTATCATCACGCGCAATCTGGCTGACTTCGCTGACATTGCAGGCCTGAAAGTGGAGGACTGGACTCGATGACGCTGCGCTGGCTTCTAATCCTGCCTCTCCTGATCTGGATGCCCGCCACGGCCGATGCCGCCGACGCGCAGAAAATCGCTCAGGCGATCCCCGCGATCGATCGCCTGTTCGCCGATTTCCAGGTGGACAGCCATGCGCCGGGGCTGGTGTACGGCATCGTCGCGGACGGGCGCCTGATCCATGTGAAGGCGGTGGGCGTACAGGATCTGGTCGATAGGCGGCCAGTGACGACCGACAGCCTGTTCCGCATCGCGTCGATGACCAAGGCGTTTACCGCGCTGTCGATCCTGAAACTGCGCGAGGAAGGCAGGCTTTCGCTCGACGATCTGGCCGAAACCTATGTGCAGGAGATGCGCGGCTGGACCTATCCGACCAAGGATAGTCCGCGCATCCGCATCCGCGACCTGCTGACCCATAGCGCGGGGCTGGTCGACGACAATCCCTGGGGCGATCGGCAGACGCCGCTGCCGGAAGCGGACTTCACCCGGATGCTGCAGCAGGGGGTGCCGTTCAGCAGCGCGCCGGGCAGCCATTATGAATATAGCAATTTCGGCTTCGCGCTGCTGGGCCGGATCGTCGCCACTGTGTCCGGTCAGCCCTATCGCCGCTATGTCGAGCGGACGTTGCTGACGCCGTTGGGCATGGCGTCGAGCGGCTATGAGGTCGGCGAATGGCCGCTCGATCGCCGTGCAATCGGCTATCGCTGGGAAGAGGGACGCTGGAAGGTCGAGCCGACGATGCGTGACGGCGCATTCGGCGCGATGGGCGGGTTGCAGACCAGCGCCAACGACTATGCCCGTTGGGTCGCCTTCCTGCTGTCCGCCTGGCCCGCGCGCGACGATCCCGACGCCGGGCCGGTGCCGCGTTCGGCGGTGCGGATGTTGGCGGAGGGGAGCAATTTCGTTAGCCTCGCCCCGCGATATGGCGTCAGCGGCCCGTCCGCCTGTCGTCAGGCGGCTGCCTATGGCTTTGGGATGCGGGTGGGGCAGGATTGCGACCTGGGCCTGACGCTGGCCCATGGCGGCGGCTATCCCGGCTATGGCAGCCATGTGATGCTGATGCCCGACCATGGCGTCGGCATCTTCGTCTTCACCAACCGCACCTATAATGGCGGCGCTGGCCCTGCCTGGGACGCGGCCATGGCGTTGCAGAAGGCCGGCGCGCTGGTCGAGCGGGCGCAGGCGGTGTCGCCCCTGCTGGCGGATGGCTATGCCGCGACGGGGCGCATCTATGCGGCCGGGGACGTGCAAGCGGGGCGAGACCGGCTGGCGATGAATTTCCTGCTGGACAGCGACATGGACAGTTGGCGCAAGAAACTCGCCGCGCTCAAAAGCGAGGTCGGGGCGTGCCGCACCGATGCCCCGATCAAGGCCAGCGGCAACCTGTCGGGCAGCTTCACCTGGACCTGTGAAAAGGGGCGCGTGGCGGGGTCTATCCTGCTGGCCCCGATGCAGACCGCGCAGATTCAGGAATTGAAGATGGCAATCAAGACGCCCTGATCTGGACGCTGCGCCCCGCATCGCCTAAGCGCGCCTTATGCCTGTCATCCCCCAAATCCTGCTCGGCGCCTATCTGCTGTTCCTCGTCGCAGCCGGATGGCGGCTGTCGAGCATTGACTGGACAGTGCGGATCAAGATGGCGGTGATGCTGGCGCTGGTCCTGCCCATGCCGTTGCTGTTCATCATTCCGGGGGCGATGCGCCATAATGCCTGGTCGGATGTGCTGATCCAGTTGGGGCTGACCCTGCTCGTTTGCGGCATCATCTGTCTGGTGGGCGGTTTTTCCGCAGCGCGACTGCGGGCGAGACGCCGGAAATGAGCTTTGCCGCGCAGATATTGACCCTCTATCCCGACATGTTTCCGGGGCCGCTGGGCGTGTCTCTGGCGGGACGGGCGCTCAGCGAGGGCAAGTGGGCGTGCGATCCTATTCATATCCGCGATTTCGCCGCCGACCGGCACCGTACCGTTGACGATACTCCCGCGGGGGGTGGCGCGGGGATGGTACTGCGCGCGGATATATTAGCCAAGGCGGTCGATCACGCGCTGGAGCAGCGGCCCGACCTGCCCGTGCTGGCAATGACGCCGCGAGGTGCGCCCATCACCCAGGCGCGTGTGCGGACCCTCGCGGAAGGGCCGGGCGTGACCCTGCTGTGTGGCCGGTTCGAGGGGTTTGACGAGCGTATCTTCGACGCCCGGCCGATCGAGCAGATCAGCATGGGCGATATCATCCTGTCGGGTGGGGAAATGGCGGCTTTGCTGCTGCTCGATGCTTGTGTTCGGCTGCTTCCCGGTGTAATGGGCGCGGCTTCCAGCGGAGTCGAGGAATCCTTTGAAACGGGATTGCTCGAATATCCGCATTATACCCGCCCGGTAGAATGGGAGGGGCGCACGATCCCGCAGGTGTTGCGATCGGGGGATCATGCGAAGATCGCTGCCTGGCGGAAACACCAGGCGGAAGATGATACACGGCTAAGGCGGCCGGACCTTTGGGAACGTCACATCGGCGTTCGGGTCCAGTCGCCCTCTGGTGCGCAACGAACGACCAAGGACTGAGTTGACATGAACATCATCCAGCAGATCGAGGCGGAAAACATCGCCGCCCTCGGCAAGGACATCCCCGAATTCCGCCCCGGCGACACGCTGCGCGTCGGCGTGAAGGTCATCGAAGGCGAGCGTAGCCGCGTTCAGAACTACGAAGGCGTGTGCATCGCCCGTTCGAACAAGGGCATGGGTTCCAACTTCACCGTGCGCAAGATCAGCTTCGGCGAAGGCGTGGAGCGTGTGTTCCCGCTCTATTCGCCCAACCTCGATTCGATCACCGTCGTCCGCCGTGGCGTCGTGCGTCGTGCGAAGCTTTACTATCTGCGCGGCCGCACCGGCAAGCGCGCTCGCATTGCCGAGCGCCGCGATAACCGCGAAGGTTGATGGCGCGAAGGTTAACTGCACAAAGGTGAACGGTTAACGACGCTTCTTGACAGTTGTAAAAAAGATACAGGCGGCGACCCCCAGGGTCGCCGCCTTTTTCTTTATGTTACAAGGATTTGACAAAGTTTGACGATCGTCCGGCTTTGCCCGGTAAGAAAGATTTTGCGCTGCGGCAAAAAGGGCCATTTTGTTGATGGTGGATTTATGTCAGCCTTCCGTTTCCAATTGTTACAGATTGTTTCACTCGCCAAGTCTTAACCGATTTGGCGGAGGGGTCGTTCATGTCGATTGAATGAGTGAAAATACGTCCAATACTATAATAAAAAAAGGGAGAGGCCTTGGCTAATAAGGATTATTAGGGGGCTATATGAAGTATAGGGGTTTAGTTTCGCGCACGGCTATCGCCGTAGCCATGATGTCTTCTATTGCAGCATTTGCGCAAGACAGCGCGCCGCAAGCCGCCGCAGACACGGGTGGCGACGCCATCATCGTCACCGGAACGCGCGTCACGGGTATGAGGGCCGCCGACAGCCCGGCTCCCATCCAGATCATCGGTGCTGAAGCGCTGGCGCGCACCGGATCGCCCGACCTGCTCCAGAGCCTGGCGCAGCAACTCCCCTCGATCCAAGCGCAGGCATTCGGGTCCGACCTTCAGGCGCATACGCTGCAAATGAAGCTGCGCGGCCTCAGCCCCAATCACACGCTAATCTTGGTCAATGGCAAGCGCCGCCACGGCACCGCCAACGTCTCGGTCGCAGGTGGCCCCTATGGCGGTTCCGCCGCCCCGGACATAAGCTTTATCATACCCGAATCTGTGGGAGACGTCGAAGTCCTGCTGGACGGTGCCGCCGCCCAATATGGCACGGACGCGATCGCGGGAGTCATCAACTTCATCCAGAAGCGGGCCGATCATGGCGGGTCGATCAATGTCACCGGCGGCGAATATTATGACCAGGGCGGTAAGACCTATGCGATCGGCGGCAATATCGGCCTCGCGCCGTTCGAGGGCGCTTATCTGAACATCTCCGCGCAGAAGAAGCACAAGGGCTTCAGCTTCCGCGGCGACATCAACCCCCAGTCGCAGGATTATGCCACCGGCACCGGCAATGTTTCAACGCCCTATCCTGAGGTCGCCAATCTGCCCGGCTATCCTTACACCAACCGGATCATCGGCGATCCGCATATCGACCAGACGGTAGTCAACTACAATGCCGGCTATGAGTTCGGCGAATATGAGATCTACAGCTTCGGCAGCTACGGCCACAAAAAGGCCGCCGCCTATGAAAATACCCGCAATCCGCGCGTGATCATCAGTTCGACCGGCGTTCCCTTCTACCCGGCCGGCTTCCAGCCGCAGGAGCGTATCGACGAAACCGATTACAGCTTCACCGGCGGCTTCAAGGGAATGCTGGGCGACACGACGTTCGACCTGGCGTCGACCTATGGCAAGGACGTGGTCGAGGTCTATGTCTATCATTCGGGCAATGCCCAGCTCTATGCCGACACCGGCTTCACGCCGACGACCTTCCACAATGGCGACTTCTTCAATACGCAGTGGAGCAACACGCTCGACCTGACCCATCAGTTCGATGCGGGCCTTTCCGAGCCGATCACCGTCGCGGCCGGCCTGGAATTCCGGCACGAAACCTATGGTATCCGGGCGGGCGATCCGGCGTCCTATTATGGCGGCGGGGCGCAATCCTTCTTCGGCTATTCGCCCAATGACGCCGGCACCTACAAGCGTGACAATTTCTCGCAATATCTGGACGTAAGTTTCAAGCCGACCGAAGCATGGCTGGTCGATGGCGCGGTTCGCCATGAACATTATAGCGACTTTGGCGATACCACCGTGTTCAAGCTGACGACCCGGTATGACTTTACTGACACCTTCGCGCTTCGTGGGACGGTTAGTACGGGCTTTCGCGCACCGACCCTTGCGGAAGGCGGCTATTCCGGCCTGAATGTGGGTCCGGGCTTCGTTGGCGGCGTGCTGCCTCCGTCTTCGGTGGCGGCATCGTCATTGGGCTTTGGTGGCCTGAAGCCCGAAAAGTCGACCAATTTCAGCCTTGGCGCGGTGTTCAATCCGGTGCCAAACTTCACCATCACGCTTGACGCCTACCAGATCACGATCCGCGACCGGATCATGACATCTACAGCCTTCTCTGGTTTTACGGGCAATCGCTGCCCGGCGGACTATGATGGCTCGAACGCCGAAGCTTGCTTGCCCTTCGATGCCGACCTTTATGCCATCTACAACCAACCGGCCGTCTATAACGCGGTGCAGGCTGCGTTGGGCGGTGCCATCCCGGGTTATGTCATCCTGGCCGACAATGGCGTCGACCGGAACACCGAAGGCGGCATTTCGGTGCAGAGTTTCGTCAACGGCGTGAAGATGCGCACCCGCGGCATCGATCTGGTGGCGAACTACAGCAAGCAACTGGGCGACCTGGGCAAGCTGGACCTGACCTTCACGGGCAATTACAATGCCAACAAGGTTTTGGGTATCAACGCACTGCCATCGGCGCTCTATTCCAGCACGGCCAATCCGGCGCTGACGCGCTTGATCGATGCGTCGAGCGAAGTCGAATTGGAACATAGCACGCCACGCTTCCGGGGCACGTTCAATGCCTTCTGGCAAATGGACAAGCTGAGCGTGAACCTGCGCGAAAGCTATTATTCGCAGGTATATACGTTGGATACCGCGCGGGTGGCCGGGCCGGACTTCGATGCGGGCGACCTGATCAAGACGCCGGTCAAGGCCAGCTTCATCACCGACCTGGAAGTGGGCTATCAGATTGCTACCCCGATCAAGGTTTCGATCGGCGCGAATAATCTGTTCAACAAATATCCCACCGAACGGTCGATGAAATATATCCGCAGCGCGGAATTGGCCAACCGCGAGCGTGGCTATTCGACCAGCAAATATCCGACCATCTCGCCCTTTGGCATCAATGGCGGCTATTATTATGCGCGCGTGAACGTAACCTTCTAAAGGGTTACGTCATCGCACAGGAAACGGGTGGCGAGCGATCGCCACCCGTTTTCCGTTACGATCGGTCTTTTGCAGACCGGCTTTCCTATCTAGGGCTGACGCCCATGCCCCTGACCCATCGCCTTGCCACCATGGCCGACGAACCGCGCCTGTCTGCGTTGATGACCCGCGCCATCGAACATCTGCAATCGGCGTATCTGACGCCCGATCAGGTGGCGGCCAGCCACGCTTTCATGGGGCTGGACAGCCGGCTGATCGCGGACGGCACCTATTTCGTCATCGAGGATGCGGGTGAGATCGCCGGGTGCGGCGGTTGGAGCCGGCGGGCGACCGCCTATGGCGGCAACCATAGCGCCGGGCGGGACGACCGGCTGCTTGACCCGGCGACCGAGCCGGCAAAAGTGCGGGCGATGTACACCCACCCCGATCATGTGCGCAAAGGCGTCGGGACGTTGATCCTGTCGCTGTGCGAGACGGCGGCGAAGGCGGAGGGGTTCGCGGCGCTGGAACTGTCAGGAACGATGGCGGGGGTGCCGCTCTACCGCAGTTTCGGTTTCGAAGGGGTGCGCCCGTTCGAGGATAGCGGCGTGCCGATGCTGCTGATGCGCAAGCTCATCTGATTGGCGCGGCGCGGCTGGTGAACCAGAGGCCGACCAGGCTGATGAGGGCGGCGGCCGACATGTAGAGGCCGACCCAGCCGACGCCCTGTGCGCCGATCAGCCAGGTGGCGACGATCGGTGCGAGCGCGCCGCCCACGATGCCCCCCAGGTTGAAGGCGAAGGAGGCACCGGTGTAGCGCAGCTGGATGGGGAAGAGAGCGGGGAGGTACGCGCCGAGCGGGCCGTAGATGAAGCCCATGACGAACAGCGCCAGGCTGAGCGCCACGAAGATCGGCAGCAGCGCGCCGGTGCCGATCAGCGGGCCGAAGACGAGGCCCATCAGCACCGTGCCCGCACAACCCCAGGCGAGCGCGGTCGTGGGGCTGGTGCGGTCCGCCCACCAGCCCGCGATGACGATGCTGACGGCCATGAACAGGATCGCGCCCAGCTGGATGGCGAGGAAGCTGCTGCGGTCGATTTTCAGTGCGGTGGTGCCGTAGCCCAGCGCGAAGGCGGTGGCGATATAATAGACCGCGAAACAGGCGGCGCAGGCGAAAGTGCCCGCGATCGCTGCGCCAAGATGTGAGGAGAGGAGGGTGGCCAGCGGCACGGCGGGCGGCGGGGTTTCCTTCTGCGCGGCGGCGAACTCCGGGGTTTCGGTCAGCTTGAGGCGGACCCAGAGGCCCAATATCACCAGCACTGCGCTGCCCAGGAAGGGCAGGCGCCAGCCCCAGGCGAAGAAATCTTCGTCGGTCAGGAAAGCGCCGAGGATCAGGAACAGGCCGTTGGCGGCGATGAAGCCGACCGGTGCGCCCAGTTGCGGGAACATGCCAAAGCGCGCGCGCCAGCCGGGCGGGGCGTTCTCCACCGCCAGCAAGGCCGCGCCGCCCCATTCGCCGCCCAGGCCAAAGCCCTGGCCAAAGCGCAGCAGGCACAGGATCAGCGGCGCCCAATATCCGATCATCTGATAGGTGGGCAGGAAGCCGATCAGCAGGGTGCAACCGCCCATCAGCATCAGCGAGGCGACCAGCGTGGCCTTGCGCCCGATGCGGTCGCCATAATGGCCGAACACCGCAGCGCCCACGGGCCGCGCAAAGAAGGCGAGGGCGAGGCTGCCATAGGAGGCCATCAACTGCGCCGAGGGCGAGGAGGAGGGGAAGAAGAGCGAGGGGAAGATCAGGCTGGCGGCGGTGGCGTAGATGTAGAAGTCGTAAAATTCGACCGCCGTGCCGATCAGGCTGGCCGACAGCACCCTTTTGTGCCGCCACATTTCGCCGATGCCGTTTGTGCTCGTCATGCCTTCTTGCCCCCTCATCATCTCATTCTGTCATTCCCGCGCAGGCGGGAATCCATCTCCGGCGCTATCCTTTGCCGCAAGGTCGGGAGATGGGTTCCCGCCTGCGCGGGAACGACGGTCCTTTAGGTTTTCCGTTTCTGGTTCAACAATTCATACGCCATGACGGCCGTGGCCACCGCCGCGTTCAGGCTGTCAGCCTTACCCAGCATCGGCATCTTGACCAACAGATCGCATTCCGCCTCGTAGCTTTCCGGCAGGCCCTGCGCTTCGTTGCCGACCAGCAGGAAGCTGGGGCTGGTATAGCGGGGTTCCTGATAATCCTGCGTGGCTTTCAGGCTGGTGCCGATCAGTTCGCCCGGTCGCTGACGCAACCATGGAAGGAAGTCGTCCCAGCGTGCCTGGGTGATCGTCTGGGTGAAAAGCGCGCCCATGGAGGCGCGGACCGATTCGACCGAGAAGGGATCGACGCAATCGTCGATCAGGATGAGTCCGCCCGCGCCCACGGCGTCGCCGGTGCGCAATATGGTGCCGAGGTTGCCAGGGTCGCGCAGCGACTGGGCGACGATCCAGATGTCGGCTTTGCTGCGGTCCAGCGTGTCGAGCGGGGTGAGGCGGTCGCGATAGACGCCGACGACAGCCTGGGCATTGTCCTTGCCGCTGATCTTGGACAGGATGTCTGGGGTGGTTTCGATGACGTCGCCGCCGGTCGCCTCCATCGCATCGATCAGGTCGAGCGCGAGCGGGTGGGTAGACCCGGCGTGGAACAGCATTTCGGGCAGCACGCCTTCCTCGCGCGCTTCGGTCAGGATGCGCAAGCCTTCGGCCAGGAACAGGCCTTCGGCCTTGCGATGCTTCTTGTCGCGCAAGCTGCGGACGCGCTTCACCAGCGGGTTGGAAAATCCGGTGATTTCGCGTGCCACGGTAGCTGCTGGTCCCAAATGAGCGGAAGTAAGCGGCTTCTTTAGCCATGGAATGTCCAAAAGGACAGGGGGAAGCCGCGGCGCAGCGTTCCGCGATGGATTTGGGCCGCGAATTTTGCGAAGGGTCGGCGATGGACGCCAAAACACCCCCGCCGCTCGTCACCCCCAAGCCGGTTCCGCCGCTGCATGTCTCGCCCAAGATCGAGGATGGATTCTTCCTGGGCGTCGTGCTGATCGTGTCCATCGCCTTCGCGATGGTGATCGAGCCTTTCTTTGCCGCGGTGCTGTGGGGCGTGATCGCCGCCATCCTGTTCGCGCCGCTCAACCGGCAGATTTTGTCGGCCATGCCCAAACATCGCAATGGCGCGGCGCTGATCACCCTGTTCCTGATCCTGGGGGTGGTGATCGTCCCGGCCTTCGTCCTGGGCGCGGCATTGTTGCAGGAGGGGGCCTATTTCTACGCCAAGGTCCAGTCGGGCGAGATTAACTTCGCACGGTTGTTCGGGCAGGTGGTCGCGGCGCTGCCCGATTGGGCGACGCCCTATCTGCGGCGGTTGGGCCTGACCAATTTCTATGCCGCGCAGGATATGGTGACGAAGGGCATCACCAGCAGTTTCCGCACGCTGGCGACACAGGCGGTCCAGATCGGGCAGAGCGCGTTCAGCTTCTTCGTGGCGCTGGGCGTGATGCTGTACCTGACCTATTTCCTCCTGCGCGATGGGGAAATGCTGTCGCAGCGGATCGCGGCGGCCGCGCCGCTGCGCGCCAGCCAGCGGCAGGCGCTGATCGAGCAGTTCGTGGTGGTCATCCGCGCGACGATAAAAGGCAGCATCGTCGTCGCCATCGTGCAGGGGCTGATCGGTGGCATCGTTTTCTGGGCGCTGGGCATCGAGGGCGCACTGCTGTGGGGTGTGTTGATGGGCGCGCTGTCTTTGTTGCCCGCAGTCGGCACGGCGATCGTCTGGGTGCCGGTGGCGATCTATCTGTTTGCGACCGGGGCGATCTGGCAGGGGGGCGTGCTGGTGGCGTGCGGCGCGCTGGTCATCGGGTCGGTCGACAATGTGCTGCGCCCGATCCTGGTGGGGCGCGAGACGCGAATCCCCGATTATGTCGTGCTGATTTCGACGCTGGGCGGGCTGGAGATGTTCGGCTTCAACGGCATCGTCATCGGGCCGGTGATCGCGGCGCTGTTCATCGCGACCTGGGATATTTTCACGCGGATGCGGAGCGCGGCGGAGGTGGCTGAGGCGGAGGGGTGACGCGCCAGGCCGAAGTTCACACCGTTGTCGGGTGAATCGGGCAATAGTGCCGGTAAAGCCACTGGGACGTAACGCTGAGGTCATGGCGACGTTGCTGTTGCGTAACGGGTGGGTCACGCGGACACGCCAGTGACGCGACATCCGCGCGACAGGTGCGCGGCGGGGCAGCGTTATGGCGGCGGTGGGGCAGGGCGCGCGACGGGGCTGTTCCATCTTTCAGGATAGATCAGATAAAATCCTACATTGGAAGGGGTTTGGCCGGAGGCGGAAGCGACCAGAAGCGGACGCAAATCCTCCCCTGGAAGGGGAGGAATTTCCGGTTGCGACCAGAATTTGCCATTTGTCCCGTGCGCCGTAATTGTTGATTGCCGGCGTTCCGTGCATAGTTCAAATTCAGAGAATGGCCGATCTTTCTAAATCCGAGCGCATGGAGTTGCGGCGAGCATCTGGAAACCGAGTCGTTCATGAGCCATACGTGCCGCCTCGGCATCGTGGCCCAGAATGCCTCTGGCCATATGCTTGCTTCGAATGCCGGAAGTCGTGGAAGCTGGCTGAGGAAGCGAGCGCCATATGCCCCGAATGCAAGGCTGATCTCCATTGGATGGGGCGTGCATTTAAGGTGCCTCGAAAATCAGACGTTGATCAATGGGCCAAGGTTCGAGCGCTATGGAATGCGGGATTTCGCTTCATCAATCATACTCGATGGCGAGATATTGAGCCTATGCCAGAACGACTACGCGATGTTGAGGATTTCATCCGGCGCAATCCCAAGCATCCCTTCCGGGTAAGCGGGTAACGTCTGCTATCGGTGAATTTATCCAAAAACCTGACTGTCCGCTACCCACCATCCCAGACAACCGCAGCCTCACTCCTCGCCGAACTTGTCCTCGACCAGGGTGACGAGTTTGCCTAGCGAATCGGCGGCTTCGGGGCCGGTGGCTTTGATGGTGATGCTGTCCCCCATGGCCGCGCCCAGCATCATCAGGCCCATGATCGACGTGCCGGTGACGTGGTTGCCGTCCTTGCTGACGAGGATGTCGGCAGGGAGGCCGCTGGCCAGGGTCACGAATTTGGCGCTGGCGCGGGCATGGAGGCCGCGCTTGTTGCTGATCCTGACGTCCTGGCTGATTTCGTTCATGTGCTACTGCCCAACAATTCCGATGCGACGCTGATATATTTCTGCCCGGCTTCGCGCGCGGCCGCAACCGCAGCGCGCACGTCCATGACCTTGCGCGCGCTTTCCAGGCGAATGAGCATGGGCAGGTTGATGCCCGCGATCACCTCTATCTCGCCCGCCTTGAGCAACGAGATGGCGAGGTTGGAGGGGGTGCCGCCGAACAGGTCGGTCAGCAGGATGACGCCCGATCCGTCGTTGACGCGGGCAACCGCCGTCGCGATGTCGGCGCGGCGCAATTCCATGTCGTCTTCCGGCCCGATGCAGATCGTTTCGATCTGCTGCTGCGGGCCGACCACATGTTCCATGGCCACGACGAATTCGGTCGCCAGCGACCCATGGGTGACGAGTACGAGTCCAATCATGTGCTTTTGCGGCCCACCTGCTTCATGACACTGCTTTCGGGCCTCCCGGACGGCGCTTCTCCAGACTATCCTGGGGCGTCGATTCAATATTGCGGTGCAAGACCGTGGGCGAAAAGCCCGCATCTTGCAAGTAGTTCGCGACGCGCTCTGCCACATGGACCGAACGATGCTTGCCCCCGGTGCAGCCGAAGGCCACAGTGATATAGGCTTTCCCGCCTTCCGAATAGCGGGGCAGCAGGGTGGCGAGCAGATCCTGGATCTTGCCCACCGCTTCCTCATAGGCGGGATCGGCCTGGATATAGGCGGCGACGTCCGGGTCTTGCCCGGTCTTGGGCCGAAGGTTGGCGTCCCAGTGCGGATTGCGCAGGAAGCGCATGTCGAACATCAGGTCGGCATTGCGCGGCACGCCGCGGGAGAAGCCGAAGGAGAGGACGGTCAGGACCGGGTCCGACAGCCGCTCGCGCGAAAAGCGGCTGCGAATTTCCTGTTGAAGCGAGTTGCTGGTGAAGCCGGTGGTATCGATCACCTGGGTCGCCCAGCGGCGGAGCGGTTCGGTCAGTTCGCGTTCGCGCGCGATGCCGTCGGCGGCCGGGCGGTCGAGCGCGAGCGGATGACGGCGGCGGGTTTCGGCGAAGCGGCGCTCCAGTTCGGTGCCGGAGCAATCGAGGAACAGCGTTTCGATGTCGTGGCCGTGGCGTTCGCGCATCGCCTTGATCCGCTTGACGATGGCGTTGGCGTCGAAATCGCGGGTGCGCGCATCGATGCCCAGCGCCAGCGGCCGTTCGTCCGCGCCGGCATGGCCCGCGGGCAGGGGGGTGTCGAGCAGCCGGTCGAGCAGGACGAGGGGGAGGTTGTCGACCACTTCCCAACCCATATCCTCCAGCGTCTTGAGCGCGGTGGTCTTGCCCGCGCCAGACAGGCCGGAGAGCAGGAGGATGGTTTTGGGCGGTGTCATGGCGCAAGTCCGAGGGATTTCAGCGCCAGTTCGACCTTGATCGGGGCGGAGGCTTCGAACGGGGCGATCTTCATGACCGGCACGTCAATGCCGGCGACGGCGCGGAACATCGGCTCCAGCGGCATACGATCAACGATGTCGAACAGATCGGCGAGCAGGGCCACCGGCGCATCCTGCGCCACGGGCATGGCGATAATGCCAAGGCCGCGCACCTCCATCTTGCCCCGGATCGTGTCGGGGGCGGTGGCGACCAGTCGGCCGTCGATGCGTTTGACCAGCGTGTAATCGTCACTGACGAGGATGCCGCCACGGTCGATCAGGCGCAGGCCGAGGTCCGACTTGCCGCTGCCGCTGGGGCCGCAAAGCAGCACGACACGGCCAGCAATGGCCACGCTCGTTGCATGCAGCGTTTCTGATGAAAGTGCGCGCGCCATATCCCCGACATCCTCTTAACCTGTGTTGGCCGTGATGGAAATGCCGTTGCGGCGGCGTTTCGTCCTATTCCGAAACGATGCCCGGATCGCGCTCCACCGCCATTGGCAGGCGCAGGATGAAACGGGCGCCGCTCTGCGCATCTTCCCGGTCGCCGATGCCGATCTTGCCCTGATGCCCTTCGATGATCGACCGGGCGATGGCGAGGCCCAGACCCGAATGTTTGCCAAACGCCTCCCCCTCCGGCCGGACGCTGTGGAAGCGGCGGAAAATATGTTCGCGTTCGGATGGCGGGACGCCTGGTCCTTCATCCTCGACGCTGACCAGCACTTCATGGTCGGCGACGGTGGCGATGATCTGAACCAGGCCGTCGTCAGGGGAGAAGGAGATGGCGTTGTCGATCAGATTGTCGAGCACGCGGATCAGCCGGCCTTCCTCGCCCAGCACCACCGCGACATCCTTGCGCGGGCGGGCGAAGGCGAGGCGGACGCCGCGCGGCACGCCGCGCGCTTCGCGGGCGATGACCATCCGTTCGATGAGGAGGCCAAGGTCGATCGGCTCGAATCGGGTGCGGGACAGTTCAGCGTCAACGCGCGAGGCTTCGGCAATGTCGGTGACGAGCCGGTCGAGCCGGCGCACATCGTCCTGTGCGATCGCCATGAGTTGATCGCGCAGGTCGATCCGGTCTGCACCCACCCGATCGAGCGCATCGAGCGCGGAGCGTAGCGAGGCGATGGGGTTCTTGAGTTCGTGGCTGACATCGGCGGCGAAGGCGTCGGTCGCATCGATCCGCTGGCGCAGCGCAATGCTCATGTCCGACAAGGCGCGGGCCAACATGCCGATTTCGTCGCGCCGTTCGGGCAGGCGCGGCACGGTGACTTCGCGCGCGCGGCCAAGGCGCACCCGCACGGCGGCGCGGGCGAGGCGCTGGAGCGGCTGGACGATGGTGCGGGCCAGGAACAGCGAGAGCAGGATCGAGGCGAGCGCCGCGACGCCCAGCACCATGCTGAAGCGCAGCCGTTCTGCGCGCACGATACGGGTGATGTCGCGGGCATTTTCAGTCGCCAGCAGCGCCGTACCGTCGCGCATCCCGACCGCGGCGGAGATCATGAAGGTGCGGTCGGGGGCGTAGCGGTTCATCGCATGTTGCTGCCCCGTCTTGCGCGCCAGCAGCAGTTCGGGCCAGGCATCGGCCCGGTCCACCGCTGGTTCGACAAAGTCCGGCGGACGATCAGCCGACACGATCCGGTCGATCGCCTTGTCGAGGAAGCGGGCGACGTGGCGCTGCCATCCCTCCTCCGACGGCAGGCGCAGCCGGTAGCGCGGCGCGTTCATCGCGAAACTGTCGGCGATCAGGCCGCCGCCTACCGCATAGCGGCGCACCCGGTCGCCGGTCTGGCGCGCATAGGCGGCGATCAGCGCGTCGTGACGATCGGCCGGCGCGTTTTCAAGGCCGATGGCCAGCAGTTTGAGTTCGCGCGCGGACTGTTCCAGCCGGGCGTCGACGATGCGCGTGCGATAGCTGTCGAGATAGAAGAAGCCCCCCGCCAGCAGCGCCAGCGCGAAGACGTTGACGGCCAGGATACGCGGCGTGAGACTGATCCGGCCGGACCAGCGCAAGCCGGTATCGCCGCCGTCATTCTTCCGAGAAACGATATCCGGCGCCATAGAGGGTGTCGATTGCATTGAATTCGGAATCCACCTCGCGGAACTTGCGCCGCAGCCGCTTGATATGGCTGTCGATCGTGCGGTCGTCGACATAGACGTCGTCCTGATAGGCGGCGTCCATCAACTGATTACGGTTCTTGACCACGCCGGGGCGCGCGGCAAGTGTTTCCAGAATCAGAAATTCGGTGACGGTCAGGGTGACGTCCTGGCTGTTCCACTTCACCCGATGGCGCGCCGGGTCCATTTCCAGCCGGCCGCGAATGATCGGGTCGGCGACCGGCTGATCGGGGGCGTCGGGCGTCTTGCTGACCTCCGCGCGGCGCAGGATGGCGCGGATGCGCGCCAGCAGCAGCCGCTGGGAAAAGGGCTTGGCGATATAATCGTCCGCGCCCATCGCCAGGCCCAGCGCCTCGTCCAGTTCGTCCGCCTTCGACGTCAGGAAGATGACGGGCATCTGGCTTTTCTCGCGCAGCCGGCGCAGCAATTCGATGCCGTCCATGCGGGGCATCTTGATATCGAAGACGGCGAGGTCGGCCGGATTGTCCAGCAGCGCCTTCAACGCGCTTTCCGGGTCGGAATAGATGCGCGTCAGAAAACCTTCGGTCTGGAGCGCGATCGACACCGAGGTCAGGATATTCTTGTCGTCATCCACCAGGGCGATGGTTGCGGTCATGCGGTGTCCCAGATGATCGTGAAAGGGGATGGAAGGAGCGTTAGACCATGGGGGCCGGGCTCGCAAGGAAGGCGGGCGGCGGTTTCACGAACATAGGTGATGAAATTCGGGACATATCGCTGCGCACGGGGATTTGACGCTTTCCATGCAAAGCCCTATGCCTTTGATTGTCAGCAGCAAGGGACGCCGTGCCATACAAGCGGCGCCCAAGGGGCGGATCGGTCGCGAACATGATGAATGACGCGATACGAGCACAACATATTCAGGAGCAAAGGCGTGCAGGCCAAATCCTCAATCACCCTGGCAGACCAGGGCATCAAGACCAATGCCACCCAGTTCTGGAATCTGGGCACGGCGCCGCTGGTCGAAGCAGCGGTGCGCAACGGCGAGGGCATATTGTCCAAGGACGGCCCGCTAGTCGTCAAGACCGGCAAGCATACCGGCCGCAGCGCCAAGGACAAATTCATCGTCCGCGACGCCGAAACCGAAGATACGGTGTGGTGGGGCAGCACCAATGTCGCGATGACGCCGGAGCATTTCGCGGTGCTCAAGGGCGATTTCCTCAAGGCGCTGGGCGAAAAGGACACGCTGTATATCGCCGACCTGTTCGGCGGATCGCAGCCCGAACATCGCGTGAAGGTGCGCGTCATCAACGAACGCGCCTGGCATAATCTCTTCATCCGCACGCTGCTGGTGCGTCCTACGGCCGATGAACTGGCGGGCTTTGCGCCCGAATATACGATCATCGATCTGCCGACCTTCAAGGCCGATCCGGCCCGTCATGGTTGCCGCAGCGAAACGGTGGTCGCGGTCAACTTCACCGAGAAGCTGATCCTGATCGGCGGCACCGCCTATGCCGGTGAAATGAAGAAGTCGGTATTCGGCATCCTCAATTACCTGTTGCCGGTCAAGGGCGTGATGCCGATGCATTGTTCCGCCAATATCGGCGCGAACGGCGACACGGCGGTCTTCTTCGGCCTGTCGGGCACCGGCAAGACGACCCTGTCGGCCGACGCCAGCCGCACGCTGATCGGCGACGATGAGCATGGCTGGTCGGATACCGCCGTCTTCAATTTCGAGGGCGGCTGCTATGCCAAGATGATTAATCTGTCGGCGGAGGCCGAGCCGGAAATCTTCGCCACCACCAAGCGGTTTGGCACGGTGCTGGAAAATGTCGTGATCGACGAGGAGACTCGCGAGATCGACCTGGACGACAACAGCCTGGCCGAGAATAGCCGCGGTTCCTACCCGATCGATTTCATCCCCAATACGTCGGAGAAGAATCTGGGGCCTGTGCCCAAGAACATCATCTTCCTGACCGCGGATGCTTATGGCGTGCTGCCCCCGATCGCACGGCTGACCCCGGAACAGGCGATGTATCATTTCCTGTCCGGCTATACCGCGCGCGTCGCGGGCACCGAGATCGGCGTGACCGAGCCGACCGCGACCTTCTCGACCTGCTTTGGCGCGCCCTTCATGCCGCGTCATCCCAGCGTCTATGGCAATCTGCTCAAGGAGCGGATCAACAAGGGCGGCGTCACTTGCTGGCTGGTCAATACCGGCTGGGCCGGCGGCAAGGCGACGATGCCGGGCATCAAGCGGATGCCGATCAAGGTGACGCGCGCGCTGCTGAACGCGGCGCTCGACGGCAGCCTGAACGAAGCGGAGTTCCGCACCGATCCGAACTTCGGCTTCGACGTGCCAGTGGCGGTCAATGGCGTGGAGCCGACGATCCTCGATCCCCGCGCCATGTGGGCGGACAAGCAAGCCTATGACGCGACCGCCGCGACGCTGGTGAAAGCGTTCGTGGACAATTTCGCGCAGTTTGTGGACCATGTCGACGATGGTGTGCGCGAAGCGGCGCTTGTCGCCGCCTGATTCCAGGCGACGGGTTAAAACAAAGAGCCGGGGGATCGATCCTCCGGCTCTTTTGCTTTTGGTTAAGGGCGCAAGCTGCTATTCTGAATGCTCACCCTCATGCGGGAGTTGCGGGCATGTTCGAGAATCTGATTGGCAAAATGGGCGGGCTGGAAGCCATTGCGGCGCAGATCGGCGTGACGCCGGAGCAGATGCAGGGCCTGATGAGCGAGATCAGCGCCAAGATCGGGTCCGGCGAAACCAGCGTGTCGGCGCTGGCCGAAACCGCCGCCGAACATGGCGTGTCGGCCGATAAGTTGCAGGAATTGCTGGCTACGTTCGGCGGGCCGGAAGCGATATTGGGCAAGCTGGGCGGCTTTTTCGACAAGGATGGCGACGGCAATCCGATGAACGAACTGGGCGGCATCGCCAAGGGCCTGTTCGGCTGAACAAGGCGGCGGCGGAGCGGTCGTGAAAACGCGCTCCTGCCGGTAGCAGGTTTATGGCCCCCAAGTTTTTTTGGTCTTGCCTTCGCACGGTGGACGGGCCATTCGCGGACTTCGATATTATTGCGAACGATCCGCAAGAAGCATCGCCCCGCTGCGATGCTGTGCGTAGTGCAAGGATAGACTGTTGACCGACGAGACGATCGAAAAGCCGGTTTTGGAACCCACCGGCGCGCTTTCCGTGGAAACCGTGCTGTCGGTGAAGCACTGGAACGAGCATCTGTTCAGCTTCCGCATCACGCGGCCGGCCAGCTTCCGTTTCCGGTCGGGCGAGTTTATCATGATCGGCCTGAAGGGCGATAACGGCAAGCCGCTGCTGCGCGCTTATTCGATCGCCAGCCCCGCCTGGGACGAGGAGATCGAGTTCCTGTCGATCAAGGTGCAGGACGGTCCACTGACCAGCAAGTTGCAGAAGATCGAGCCGGGCGACCAGATTTATCTGGGCCGCAAGCCGACCGGGACTTTGGTGACCGATGCGCTGTTGCCGGGCAAGCGGTTATTCATGCTGTCGACGGGCACGGGGCTTGCCCCGTTCCTGAGCCTGCCGCGCGACCCGGATGTCTATGAATTTTACGAGCAGGTCGTGGTGGTCCATTCGGTGCGCCGGGTGAGCGACCTGGCGTTCCGCGATGAGATGGAAGCGAAGTGGAGCGAAGACCCGCTGGTGTCGGAGCAGGCGCCGGGTCAGTTCCATTATGTGCCGACCGTGACCCGCGAGCCGTTTGACGGCCACACCGCGCGGATCGACAAGCTGGTCGAGAGCGGCGCGTTGTTCGAGGGGATTCCGGGGGCGGCGAAGTTCGACCCCGAAACCGACCGGATCATGATGTGCGGCAGCATGGAGATGATCAAGCAGTTCGGCGCCTGGTTCGAGGCGAACGGCTTTACCGAAGGCTCCAATGCGGCGCCGGGGCAGTTCGTGATCGAGCGGGCGTTCGTCGGGTAACACAGTCCGCGCAGAGATAGGAAAGGCCGGGGGAGCGATCCTCCGGCCTTGTCATATTCTGTTCCCCTCCCTTCCAAGGGAGGGGTTAGGGGTGGGTAGCGAGCGGAGCGAGCTTCTACACTGAGATGTCAGACTGCCGCTGCGCGGCAGACCCACCCCCGGCCCCTCCCTTGGAAGGGAGGGGAGAATAAAAGTCAGGCGCTCTTCTGTTCCGCGACCCAGGCGTCGATGCTTTTGCCCAGCACGGTCATGGGCACGCCGCCGATCTTGACCACGGCGTCATTGAACAGGCGGAAGTCGAATTTATCGCCCAGCGCCGTCTTCGCCATGCCACGCAGGCGGACGATTTCGCCATGGCCGACCTTGTAGCCGCAGGCCTGGCCCGGCCAGGCGCAGTAGCGATCGACTTCGCCCTGGACATCCTCGACCGTCGAGCCGTTGGTGGTGGCGAACCAGTGGATCGCCTTTTCGCGGGTCCAGCGCTTGGCGTGGAGGCCGGTGTCGACCACGAGGCGGCAGCAGCGATAGGCGATCGATTGGAGATAGCCCAGCCGCCCGGCGATATCGCCGTCATAGGCACCCAGTTCCGCGCCCAGTTGCTCGGCATAGAGCGCCCAGCCCTCGCTATAGGCGTTGAAGGCGAGCATGGAGCGGATCAGCGGCAGTTTGTACGTATATTCGCCCTGCCAGATATGGCCCGGTATTCCCTCATGATAGCAGAGCGTCGGCAGGCTGTAGCGGGGCCAGATGCTGGTGTCGCGCAGGTTGATATAATAGTTGCCCGGCACGCTGCCGTCGATCGACCCGGCGCCGGCATAGGCGCCGGGCGCGCCCGCTTCGATCTCCAGCGGCACGCGCTTGACGATGAGTTTCGCGGGCACCAGCGTCGCGAAGGCGCGGGGCAGGCGGGTGCGAATGTCGGCGAGGCGGCCGTCGATGAAGGACAGGATCTGCGCCCGGCCGGCGTCGCTGTTGGGGAAGAGGTAGCGCGGGTCTTTGCCCATCGCGGTCATGCGTTCGCCGACCGTGCCCCTGGTCATGCCCAATTGTTTGAGCAGGCCGTCCATTTCGGATTGGAGCGCGGCGAGCTGATCGAGGCCGAGCTGGTGGACCTCGTCCGGGGCCATGGTCGTGGTGGTCCCGGCCTTGAGCGCCCAAGCGTAATAGGCTTCGCCCTGGGGGAGTTTCCACACGCCTGCGTCCATCGTCGCGGTGGCGCGCTGGCGGGTAAGTTCGGCGACCTGAGCGGCGAGGGCGGGAGCAACCCGATCATGGACGATGGCCTGCGCCTTGGCGGCGTAATCGCCGGGCATGTCCTTCGTGCGGCGGGCGAGCGAGGCGACCGGCACCCACTGGTCGAGGGGGAGCGCCTGCACCGCTTGCATCTGGCCCAGCGTTTTGTCGAGCAGGAAGGCGGGGGCGGTGACGCCGACGCCCGCATCATGCCGCAACCGGTCGGTTTCGCCGGCCAGGTTCGCGGCATAGGCGGATAAGCGTGCAAGATAGGCGTCGGCGTCCGCGCGATCCTTGATCCCATGGTTGCTGTCGAGGAAATCGGGGGTTTCCACGAAGCTGCCAGTGTTCTGGGCGACCGCATAGGGGCTGTTGCGGTAGGACCAGTTGCTGTTCATGATCGCCATGTCGCCGAAGGGGAATGCGAAGCCTTCGGCCGCGGTTTCATGGGCGGTGCGCACCACTTCCACGTCGATGCGGGTGGCAGGCGAGAGCGGGGCGAGATCGATCCCGCGCAGCCGGGCGAGGCGTTCAGCCACATGGGCGGCGATTTGCGCCTGACCGGCGGGCGTTTTGTTGCCGAGGCGGCTTTTGAGGGGCGCTCGCGCGCCGGTGTCGAGGCCAAGGCCGCTGGCGGTTTCCGGGGCGTCGGCCAGCATCGCTTCGGCCATGTCGGCGAGTAGCGCCTGTGCGGCTGCGTCCGGGCCGGTGACGGCGGCGCGGGCGGTCCCAATGCTTCCAATGGCAAAGGCGGAAGCGCCGGCGGCGAGAAGATCGCGGCGGGTGGTCTGCATGAGGCGGGTATCTCCGGTAGCAATATCGCCCTTAACTTCGCATATTTCCCGCCAATTTCGACATCTTATTTCCTGCCGGCGACAGATTATGACAAGGATGCCGGCGGCGGGGCGTCTCCGTCTTGTCCGCCCAGCGCCGCCAGTGCGGGACGGAGCGCCGTCCATTCGGACGGCGTGAACGGCCCAAGATCGGCCAGCGCGCCGAGCATGTGCCGGGTGGCGATGCGGATGCGATGCGGCATGGCCGCGCGGGCGCCGCTGCGTTCCGATCCGAGCGCGCGCAGTGCCGCGAACAGCAGACGGTGATTGGTTTCGATCCGTGTGCCGACAATCCGGCCGCGACGCACGATCGGTCGCTCCTCCTTGCCTCTGGCCAGGGCGACGGCGCGCGCGCGACTGTCGTCCAGGCCCATGTCGAGCGCCCAGTCCCAGGCGGCGGCGAAACTCTCCGCGCCCGGACGCTGTCGCAGATAATAGGCCGATCGCGGGGAGCAGCCGACGCTGCGGGCAGCCTGCGCGACCACGCCGCTGCGCGACAGCGCGGCGATGAAGGCGGTTTGGGCGTCCGGGGTCCAGCCGCGTGCGCGGCGGGCATGGGGGACCGGGGTGAAGTGGAGAGGGTCTGGCGTGCTCATGTCAAAATGGGTGGCATGAATCCCCATATGTAGGACAGGGATATTTGATGGGTGGCGGGACTCGGGGTTAACGGGGCGCTGACGACCAAAGCCTCTCGACAAATGGGCTGATTGCATCGACCTTTCCTCCCATGGATTTCATGAAGATCATCGAGTCCCTCGACGAGGCGCTGTATACGGTCATGGGGTGGCTGATCTTCTATCCCCTGACGCTGTGGCGGGCGCTGGTGCGGCCGTTGCACATGATGGCCTATGCCGATCGCGAAGTGTCGGATCGGCCTGATGACCAATATGAAGACGCCATCCGCCCGCCGCTGTTCCTGTTCCTGACGCTGATGATATCCCATGGCATCGAAGTGGCCGTCGCCGGGCAGAATCCGTTGATCAAGGATCGCCACGGGCTGGCGGCGCTGGTCGATTCGGACCTGGCGCTGCTGGCGCTTCGGCTGGTGTTGTTCAGTCTCTTTGCGCTGATGATGGCGGTGTGGACGCTGCGCCGACAGGGCGTCCGGCTGACCCATGCCAGTTTGCGTCGCCCCTTTTACGGGCAATGTTTCACCACCGCGCCGTTCGCCTTGCTGATCGGCATCGCGACGTTGACTTACGGCATGACCGCGGCGGTGTGGCGAGATGCCGGGCTGGTCGTCCTGCTGGTCGCGTTGGCATGGTATCTGGGGGTGCAGTCGCTGTGGTTTTCCAAGCGGCTCAGCATATCGGTTCTCGCCGGTTTCGGTCAGGCGCTGGTGGCGATGGCATGTGCCTTTATCATGTTCATCACCATCGCATTGATGGTGGTTTGAGGCGATGTCGCGTCGGTGCAACAGGATGCGCATAAGGATTGTTGTGACAGGCAGAGGAGAAGGATCATGAAGACATCGGCCATGATTGCGATCGCCATGGCGGCTTTGACGAGCGGCGCGCAGGCGCAGACGCCCGGCGATATCAGCGACCTGGTCGGCGCGCGCGCGGCGGGGGCGGAGACGGCGATGCAGTCGCGCGGTTACCGGTTCGTCAAGACGCAGACGGGCGACGACCGCAAATATGGCTATTGGTGGAACCCGAAGACGCGTCAGTGCGTGACGGTCGCGACGATGGACGGGCGATATGCGTCCATTACCACCAGTCCGGCGCCCGATTGCGACCAGCGGGCGGGCGGCCATGACGATCGTGGGGCGCACCGCATGGAGGATCGTAGCGGCTATCAGCAACCCTATCCGCAGCGCGAGGCGCCCAGCTATTCGGGTGCAGCCGGTGCTATGGGCGGGCCGTTGCGCGTGGGCGACAATGACGTCGATCTGGGGCTGGTGTGTTTTGGCGATGGCCAGCGCCCCGGCGTCGCGACCAGCTATGGCTGGTCGTGGAACAGCCGACGCAATCGCTACGATTATGGCAATCGGACGGAAATGACTTCGCAGCAGTTCGATGCGTCAGTCATGATCCAGCTATGGGATGGCGGCGGCCGCATCAGCCTGCCCAAGAAGCTGGTCCCGCCGATCAATTCGCGTGGCAATGACGGTTGGTGGGATTTATATGATGTCGATGTGCAGCCGGACATGATCCACGCCAAATATCGCCTGAACGGACTCAACAAGCCCAGCGTCACCATCGACCGGCGCAGCGGGCAGATCAGCATCCATGGTCTTGACCCCTATGCCTTTCGGGGATCGTGCGACCTGATCGACGGCAAGGATCATCGCCGCTTTTGATGGAGGGCGGGGGCTTAAAGGCCCTCTACCCGCAGGATCGTGCCATCGACACCGATGACGCGGACGCGCGCGCCCATCGGCGTGTCCGGTCCGGTCGCGCTCCAGACGCTGTCGCCGACCTTCACCCGGCCTTCGCCGCCCACAATGGGTTCCACCACGATCACGCTATGGCCGATCAGGCGCGCTGCGCGGTCGTTGAGGAGGGGGTCGGTGGAGGCGACGGGGTTGTCCACATACCAGCGGCGGCCGGCATAGACCGCCGCGATGCTGAGGGCCGCGAACAGCAGGAACTGGAAGGGGAGGGCGATCGGCAAAGCGAGCGCCACCAGGCCGGTGATGGCGGCGGCGATCGCTATCCAGATCAGGAAGACGCCGGGGATCATCACCTCCGCCATGCCCAGCAAGGCCGCGAAGACCAGCCAGCCCCAATGATCCTGGAGCAGGGAGAGCCAGTGGGTCATTGGTGCGGGCTCCGGGGGCGTTGCGATGTTGTCGGGCGAGGTGATGGTGAGAAGGGAAGGGGCTTCGACAGGCTCAGCCGGTCCTTCGACAAGCTCAGGACGAACGGGGGTGGGGTAGTTGGACTGTCGCAGACATAGGTTTTGTGCGGTTGGACCTCAGGCAGAATAGCCGCTCGTTTCGCGCGCAGCCTGTTCTTAGCCTGTCGAAGGGTCGAGAAGCAGGTCGCGCTATGCCCCGGTTTCTCGACTTCGCTCGAAACGAACGGAGGAAGGGGCGTCGAGGGGTGAATGCGCAGGGGTTTAGGCGCGGCCATCGCCGTCACCCCTGGCTCTGGCCGAAGGGGCCGCGTCGGGGCGGGGCGGGCGGGGTCGGCGTGGGAGTGTCGTCGTCGCCCAAGGCTGCCTTCGCCAGCGCACCGATACCGCCCAGCGTGCCGATCAACTGGGTCGCCTCGACCGGGAAGAGGATGGTCTTGGCATTGGGGCTGGTGGCGAACTGGCTGACTGCCTCGACATATTTCTGGGCGATGAAGTAATTGAGCGCCTGCGGGTTGCCCGCGCTGATCGCGTCGGACACCATCTGGGTCGCTTTCGCTTCGGCTTCCGCCTCGCGTTCGCGGGCTTCGGCGTCGCGGAAGGCGGCTTCGCGGCGGCCTTCGGCTTGCAGGATCTGGCCCTGCTTTTCGCCCTCCGCGCGCAGGATTTCGGCGGCGCGGGCGCCTTCGGCGTCCAGGATGTTGGCGCGCTTTTCGCGCTCCGCCTTCATCTGGCGGCCCATGGCGTTGACGATGTCGGCGGGCGGGCGGATGTCCTTGAGTTCGACGCGGGTGATCTTGATGCCCCAGGCGTTTGTGGCGTGATCGACCACGGAGAGCAGGCGGGCGTTGATCTCGTCGCGCTTGGACAGGGTTTCGTCGAGGTCCAGCGAGCCCATGACGGTGCGCAGGTTGGTGGTGGCGAGTTGCATGATGGCGACATAGAGTTCGGACACTTCATAGGCGGCCTTGGCCGGGTCCAGCACCTGGAAGAAGACCACCCCGTCGACCGACACCATGGCGTTATCCTTGGTGATGATTTCCTGCCCCGGAATGTCGACGACCTGTTCCATCATGTTGATCTTGCGACCCACGGCGTAGAAGAAGGCGGGGTAGAAATTGAGGCCGGGCTTGGCGACTTCGGTGAAACGGCCGAAGCGTTCGATCGTATATTGATAGCCCTGCCGCACCACCTTCACGCTGACGGCGAGGTAGAAGAGGACGAGGCCCGTGAGCGTCAGTGCGAAGGTCGTCAGCATCATCTTCTCCCGAAACAGGGTTGGACTATGCGCCTGTTTCGTTAACGGGGGAAGGCAAACCGAGGAGAGATACGATGTTGCTGCGTCATGCCCGTTCCCTGCTGTTCCTGCCCGCGTCCAATGCGCGCGCCATCGCCAAGGCGCGGACGTTGCCGTGCGACATGGTGATATTGGACCTGGAGGATGCGGTGCCGGACGACGCCAAGGAGGATGCGCGGGCCGGCGCGGTCGCGGCGCTGGGCGAGGGCTTTGGCGGGCGGATCGGCGCGGTGCGGATCAATGTCGCCGGGACGCCATGGCACGGGGCGGAGATGGTGGCGGTCAAGGCGTCGGCCGCGGACTATGTCGTGCTGCCCAAGGTGGAGACGGCGCGGCAGGTGAAGGACGTGTACAGAGTGTGCCAGAAGCCTGTGATCGCGATGATCGAAAGCGCGCGCGGCGTGCTGGCGGCGGTGGAGATCGCCGCGGCGGAAGGGTGCGCGGGGCTGTTCATGGGCAATAACGACCTGCGCCGCGACCTGGGCATCCCGGCAGGCGCGGGGCGCGAGGGGCTGAGCCATGCGATGCAGGCGGTGGTGCTGGCGGCGCGGGCGGCGGGGATCGCGGTGTTCGACGGGGTGTATAATCGGCTGGACGATCTGGGCGCGCTGGAGGCGGAATGTGCGGCGGGCCATGCTTTGGGCTTCGATGGGAAAACGCTGATCCATCCCGCCCAAGTACCGGTGGCGAACCAGGTGTTTGGGCCGGACGCGCAGGCGGTGGCGGACGCGCGGCGGCTGATCGAGGCGGCGACCGGCGGGGCGGAGCGGTTCGAGGGGCGGATGATCGAGACGATGCATGTCGAGGAAGCGCGGGCGGTGGTGGCGCGGGCTGAGGCAGTGGGGCTGTAGCGCGCGCTTGACGCAGGCGTGCCGGCCGCTGCCGCATCAGGATAAGGGAACGGCCGCCGACCTGGCGCATTGGCGATGCGACAGGAGAGCGGCATGACCTATAATGACAGAATGACCCTTTTTGCCCGGATCGGCTTTGCTGCGAGGGGGCTGGTTTATATCCTCATCGGCTGGTTCGCGCTGGACGTGGCGATCCATGGCGGGCGGCCGATGGACAATCAGGGCGTGCTGGGGACGCTGGTGGATGCCCCGCTGGGCCATGTGCTGCTGGGCATCTGCGCGCTGGGCTTTGCAGGCTATGCGATCTGGCGGCTGACGGAGGCGATCACTGACCCCGAACGGCTGAGCGGCGACATGAAGGGGCGGTTCAAGCGCGTCGGGCACGCCGTCAGCGGGATAGTGCATGTGACATTGGCGGTCGCGGCCGGGCGTCTGGCGCTGCGGCAGACATCGGCGCAGGGCAGCAGCCCCGGCGATCGCAGCGCGGAAAGCTGGTCGGCCTGGTTGCTGTCGCAGCCGGGCGGTGTGGCCATGCTGGTCGCGGTAGGGGCGGGATTTTTCGCGGTGGCGATCGCGCAAGGGATCAAGGCGTACAAGGCCCGCTTCGACGAGTTGGACGGACAAATCCCCGCGCCCGATTATGTGCGGTGGATCGGCCGGCTGGGATACGCCGCCCGTGCGCTGATCTTTGCGATCATCGGATGGTTTCTGATATCGGCGGCCCTGAACCACGACCCCGATCGCGCGGGCGGCCTGGGCGAAGCGCTGATGGAATTGCGCGCCCAGCCCGAAGGCGTGCTGGTGCTGAGCGTCGTCGCCTGTGGTCTGGCGCTGTTTGGCATGTTCAGCCTGATCGAGGCGCGCTATCGCCGGATCAGCGTCGCAAAGCCGGATTTCCTGTGAATTATTGAGAGAGGGGCGTCCATTCGCCGCTGGCATCCTTGCGAACCAGGGTCAGCGAGCGGGGGTTGATTTCCGGGGCTTCCTGGCCGAGGTCGAAATGCCAGGCGGTGTTTTGGCTGATGCGCCAGTAGAGTTGCGAACCCTGATCCATGCCGAGCGGGCCGCAGGCGCTGCGGATTTCATCCTGCGGCATCTTGGTGGCTTGTGCGGCCGGGATGTCGACCACCAGCGCGTCGGCGGGCCAGCCGGGGATGTCAGCCTTGCGTACATGACAGTCCTGGTCGTCGGCCGGATCGGTGATGGCGGCGCGAGTCAGCGCGAGGATCGTGGCCTGCGGATTGCGGCGGTCGGACGGGGCGAAGGCGACCAGCGTCGCACCCTTCGCCTGATCGCCGCCCATCGGCGAAAGGGCGTAGACGAGGCGGGCGAGCGGCTTGGCCGGCGCGTAGGCAAGGGCGGCGGTTTTCCCATCGCAGCGGGCGGCGCGGTAGAGCAGCCATGTGGCATCGGGCAGGGCGGCTTCGTTGATTGACCAGGTGCAGCCGTCCGGCAACGGCGGGCGGTCGTCGGCGGGGAGCAGCGCGGCGGCATCCGCCGGGCAAAGGCCTGTATCGGGGAGGGCGGCGGCCTTGTCCGGGCAGGCGGGCGCGGGCGGCGCGCTGGCGACGGGGGCGGCCTTGGCAGCTTGGGCGTTGTTGGCGGGCTGGTCGGCGGGTGACGGGGCGCAAGCGCTCAGCGATGCGAGCAGCGCGCAGAAGGGCAGGTGTCGCATCATGGGTCCATTCTGGTCGGAAAGCGCGGTCAGTCCTGTCGGTGCTGCGCGGTCAGGAGGTAGTTGATCGCGTCATTGGCCGACAGGGTGAAGCCGCGGCCGGGATCGAAGCTGAGGCCGCTGCTGTCGATGACGGCGAGGCCCGCCTGTTCGAGAAGGGCGGTCAGTTCTTCGGGCCGGATGAATTTGTGCCAGTCATGCGTGCCCTTCGGGATGCCGCCGATGCTTTCGCCGATGGTGATCATGGCGAGGCGCGAGAGCGGCGTGCGGTTGGGGGTCGACAGGATCATGACGCCGTCGGGCGCGAGCTTGCTGGCCAGCGCGGCTACGAAGGCGGCGGGATCGGCGACATGTTCGATCACTTCCATCGAGGTGACGAGGTCGAAGCCGCTGTCGGCCATCGCTTCGACCGGGGTGGCGCGATAGTCGATGGTGAGGCCCTGGGGCGCGGCATGGGCCTGGGCGGCGGCGATATTCTCCGGCGCGGCGTCCAGGCCGGTGACGGTCGCGCCGAGGCGGGCGAGCGGTTCGGCCAGCAGGCCCGCGCCGCAGCCGACGTCGAGCGCGCGCCGTCCGGCGAGCGGGCGGAAGCCATGCGCGTCGCCCGGCCAGCGCTGGTCGATCGCGGCGCGGATATAGGAGAGGCGCACCGGGTTGAGTTTGTGCAGCATCGCGCTGGACCCGGCGGGGTTCCACCAGTCGGCGGCCATTTCGCCGAAATGGGCGGCCTCTTTGGGGTCGATCGTGGCGATGGTGTCGGTCATGATGCGCCTTGGTCTGCGGCCCCTGGAAAGAAAAACAGCCCTGCGACAGGCTCAGGGCGAACGGGGAGGGGTGGTTTCGATTATCCTGATGCGGCTTTTAGCAGGCCATGGGCGGGAGGCAAATGGGCCTGTCCCGTCGAAGCCAAAAGAGTGAGCGCCGGGTGGCGCGACGCATATGGCAGGATTGCTTGCCATATGCGTGGCGGCTGCTAATAGGAGCGCCGTTTGGCCCTTTTGGGACATTTTCTTTCATAGCTACAGGCAGGCTCGACACACACATGGCGCGCATCGTGATGAAATTCGGCGGCACCTCCATGGCGGGGATGGAGCGGATTCGCAACGTGGCCGCGCGCGTCAAACATGTCGTGAGCCAGGGCCATGAAGTCGCCGTCGTCGTGTCCGCCATGGCGGGCGAGACGGACCGGCTGGTGGGTTTCTGCAAGGAAGCCTCCGCGCTGTACGATCCGGCAGAATATGATGTCGTTGTCGCGGCGGGCGAGCAGATCACCAGCGGGCTGCTGGCGATGACATTGAAGGCGATGGGCGTGGATGCGCGCAGCTGGCTGGGTTGGCAATTGCCGATCCGCACGATCGAGGCCCATGCCAAGGCGCGGGTGAGCGACATCGACACGCTGGACCTGCTGGCGTCGATGCGGTCGGGCACGGTCGCGGTGATCCCCGGTTTTCAGGGCATGATGGCCGATGGCCGGGTATCGACGCTGGGCCGGGGCGGGTCGGACACGTCGGCGGTCGCGGTGGCCGCGGCGATCAAGGCGGATCGATGCGACATCTATACCGATGTCGACGGCGTCTATACGACGGACCCGCGGATCGTGGCGCGCGCGCGCAAGCTGGACCTGGTCACCTACGAGGAAATGCTGGAACTGGCGTCGGTCGGGGCCAAGGTGTTGCAGACGCGATCGGTCGGCCTTGCCATGAAGGAGGGCGTGGTGGTGCAGGTGCTGTCGTCCTTCGACGATCCCACGCAGGATGACCTGCCCGGCACGCTGATCGTCAGCGACGTGGAACTGGAAGCCAAGCTCAAGGAAGACAAGATGGAACGTCAGCTCATCACCGGCATCGCCCATGACAAGAATGAGGCGAAGATCATCGTGACGCGCGTGCCCGACAAGCCGGGCGCGGTCGCCAACATCTTCGTGCCGCTGGCCGATGCAGCGATCAACGTCGATATGATTATCCAGAATGACAGCAAGGATACGGAAGAGACGGACGTCACCTTCACCGTCCCGCGCGCGGACCTGGCCCGCAGCGTCGACATTTTGGAAGCGAACAAGGATGCGATCGGTTTCCGCCGGATCATCACCGACACCGAAGTCGCCAAGATCAGCGTCGTAGGCGTAGGGATGCGCAGCCATGCGGGCGTTGCCGCCACGATGTTCAAGACGCTGGCCGATCGCGGCATCAATATCGAGGCTATATCGACCAGCGAGATCAAAGTTTCGGTGCTGATCGATGAGGACGAGACGGAACTGGCGGTGCGGGTGTTGCATACGGCCTATGGCCTGGACGCGCCGGTGGCTTGATTTTTTGTCTTTCCCCGGTCAGGGGAGAGGCACGGAAGGGCTAAGGGTGCGTGTTGCGGCACGCCCCCACCCCAACCCCTCCCCTGAAGGGGAGGGGCTTTTTTGATTCTGAAGGTTCGATACATGACCCACGCCAAGCTGAACTCCCTGATGGCCCGCGGTGCCGAATTTTTTGGCAGCCAAAGCGCGATCCTCTGTGGGGCGATGAGCTGGGTTAGCGAACGAAACCTTGTGTCGGCGATTTCCAATGCGGGTGGTTTCGGCGTGATCGCGTGCGGGGCGATGACGCCCGAATTGCTCGACGCGGAGATTGCGGCGACCAAGGCGCTGACGGACAAGCCGTTCGGCGTGAACCTGATCACCATGCATCCGATGCTGTTCGACCTGATCGATGTGTGCGCCAAGCATGAGGTCAGCCATATCGTGCTGGCCGGTGGCCTGCCGCCCAAGGGCAGCATCGAGGCGATCAAGGCGAAAGGGGCGAAGCTGATCTGCTTTGCGCCCGCGCTGAGCCTGGCGAAGAAGCTGGTGCGGTCGGGCGTCGATGCGCTGGTGGTCGAGGGCATGGAAGCGGGTGGCCATATCGGGCCGGTTGCGACCAGCGTGCTGGCGCAGGAAATATTGCCGGAGATGGCCGCCCAAGTGCCGGTGTTCGTCGCGGGCGGGATTGGCCGGGGTGAGGCGATCGCCGCTTACCTGGAAATGGGGGCGGCTGGCGTGCAGCTGGGCACCCGCTTCGCCTGCGCGACCGAGAGCATCGCGCATCCCAATTTCAAGAAAGCCTTTTTCCGCGCGTCGGCGCGCGATGCGATCGCCAGCGTGCAGATCGACCCGCGTTTGCCGGTGATCCCGGTGCGGTCGCTGAAAAATGCGGGGATGGAGAATTTCACCGCCAAGCAGCGCGAAGTCGCCAACCTGCTGGACAGCGGCGCAGTCGATATGATGGAAGCGCAGTTGCAGATCGAACATTATTGGGCCGGTGCGCTGCGCCGCGCGGTGATCGACGGCGATGTCGAGGGCGGGTCGTTGATGGCGGGCCAGTCGGTCGGCATGGTCACCAAGGAAGAGCCGGTCGCCGACATCATCGCGCAACTGCTGGATCAGGCTGCCACGGCTTTGGAGCGGCGAGTCGCCTAAGGGGTTGCGGCGAACCGAGCGTTAGGCATATTTCCTCCGCACAAAATGCACGGCATGACCGGCGCACAGTCCCATCGGAGAAGTTGATGTTGTCATCGCGCCGTCTTGGCCGTCTTTCCCTTGCGTCGCTGGCCGTGCTGGCGGCTTGTTCGACCCCGCCGCCACCACCGCCGCCGGCCCCGCCGCCGCCGGTGGTGGCCACGATCAAGCCCATGCCGCCATCGAACGCGGTTCAGGGCATGAGCATCCCCGAGCAGGCGGCGGACGGCAAATATCTGACCGCCAATCGCGGCGTCACGTCCAACACGGCGCTGTGGCACCTGCGCATGGGGCTGAACGTCGCGGCGCTCAATTGCGACAAATATGGCCCGGCCGCGCGGCTGCAATATAATCAGTTGCTGGCGGTGCATAAGGCGGCGTTGAACGGGGCCAATGCGGCGGTCGACCGCAATTACAGCGTCGCCTATGGCAGTTCGGGCATGGCGTCGCGCGAGCGGTTGAACACGGTGGTCTATAATTTCTTCGCGCTGCCGCCGGTCATCAAGAGTTTCTGCCCGGTGGCGGTGACGGTCGGCGCGAAGATGATCGCAATGCCCGCGGCCCAGTTGCTGGAATCCGCGCCGGCCCTGCTGGCCGAACTGGAAAAGCCATTTCAGGATTTCTACGCCGCCTATGCCGACTATCTGCGCCGGCTGGCCGAATGGCAGTCGCGCTTCGGCGCGACGGTGACGGTCGTGGTATCGCCCACGCCGCTGCCGCCGCCGCCGATCCCGCCGGGGGAGGCGCCGCCCAAGGGGTGGACGCCGAGCGTGACGACATCCACGGCCGCTGCCGCCAGGCCGCCGGTTACGCCAGCGGCCCAGACCGGGACGGCACCCCCGTCCGGTCCGCCGTCCGCCACCCGCACCCTGCCGGACAACAGCCAGCCCAAACTCGTGGTGCAGCCGCTGCCGACGACGGGCGAATGAGGCGTCAGTCGCGCGCGTCGAAGGTGGCGCGCGCGGCTTCGACCGTGTCGAGATGACGTTCGGCCCAGACCCAGACGCCGCAAAAGGCGGCGCTGAGGCTGTTGCCGAGCGGGGTCAGCGCATAATCGACGCGCGGCGGCACGACGGGATGGACGGTGCGGGTGAGCAGGCCGTCGCGCTCCATCTGGCGCAGCGTTTGCGTCAGCATCTTCTGGCTGATGCCTTCCACCTGGCGACCGATTGCGGAGAAGCGCAGCGTGCCCTTCTCCTCCAGCAGTTCCAGCACCAGCAGCGTCCATTTGTCGGCGATGCGGCCGATCAGATCATTGACGAGTCGCTCCACCCGCGGGTCGAGTTCGGCGGGCGGTTCGGTCGTCAGATAGCGTTCGGCCTGCGCGATGTCGTCGGGCGCGAAGCGTGTTTGGAGCGGATTTGCCATTTCTTACCTTTGGGTGACTACAGCACTTTTCGGTGCCTACTTTCCAAAAGAGAGCATAAGCCTAAATTGCCTTTCAAGCCATTTGAAAGGAACTGACACATGCAATTGACAGGCAACACCATCCTCATCACCGGCGGCGGTTCGGGCCTTGGCGCGGCGCTGGCGCATGAATTGCACGCAGCAGGCAATCAGGTGATCATCGCCGGGCGGCGGCAGGCGGCGCTGGACGCGGTCGTGGCGGCGCATCCCGGCATGGCCGCTATGGTGCTGGATATGGCGGATGCGACGGGGATTGTATCGTTCGCGCAAAAGCTGGTTGCGGACTTTCCGGCCCTGAACGCCGTGTTGCTCAACGCCGGGATCATGGTGGCTGAGGAGAAGATCGACCTGGCCATTGCCGAGGCGACGGTAGCGACCAATTTGCTGGGGCCGATCCGGCTGGCCCATGCGCTGCTGCCGCATCTGGAGGCACAGGCGGCGTCGACGATCCTGACAGTGTCGTCGGGCCTGGCCTTCGTACCGCTGGCGGCGACGCCGACCTATAGCGCGACCAAGGCGGCGATCCATAGCTGGTCGCTGGGGCTGCGCGAGCAGTTGAAGGCGACCAGCGTCGAGGTGATCGAGATCGTGCCGCCCGGCGTGCAGACCGATTTGATGCCCGGCCATGCGGACAATGACCAGATGATGCCGTTGGCCGACTTCATCGCCGAGACGATGGCGCTATTGCGGCAGGAACCGGCGCTGGCGGAAATCCATGTCGAACGGGTGAAATTCCTGAGCGAAGCGACGCAGCGCGGCGACTTTGCGCAGGTGTTCGGGATGCTCAACCAGCATTGACGGTGGAGGGCGCCTTTGGGGGCAGGGGGAAGAGGGTGGCGAAGCGGTCGGCCAGCGCCCGGTCCCCCTCGACGTTCAGGGTGCCCGCCATGTCGGCATAGCTTGCGCCGCCATAAAGGACCGCGACCAGCGCATTCTGGTCGCCGCTGATGATTGCATCCGCGCCCGCCGCCGCGCCGCGGTCTATCCGGCAATCGCCGTCTTTGAATGTGGCACGAAATTCCTCCTCGCCAAAGCGGAAGCCCAGCTTCGCGTTCAGGTCGCCGATGCGGGTGCGGTCGATCATCGTGCGCATCGACAGGATCACCGATACCTGGCTCATCGGTTTGCCCGGCTCCATCGTGGGCGATCGGCAGGCCCAGCGGCCCAGCACCTGGAACAATATTTCCGACTCGCGGCCCCAGTCCGTCAGTTCGTAAATCTGGCTGGCGGCGGGCGGGGGCAGGCGGCGACGGATCAGGATGCTGGCCGCCTCCAGATCCTCCAGCCTTTGCGTCAGCACATTGGCGCTGATTCCGGGCAGGCCGGCGCGCAGGTCGGTGAAGCGCTTGGGGCCAAGCATCAATTCGCGCATGATGGGCATCGCCCAGCGATCGCCGATGATGTCGAGCGCATGGGCGACGGCGCATCCGTCCTGATAAGCGCGTTTCTGACTCAATGGTTATCTTTTCTAACTTAATGTTGCAATAGATAAGATCGGGGCGCAAAAAGTGCAAGCGATGAGTCGCCTTCCGCAGGGAAAGAGCGCCGCTGCGAGGACAGAAGAGGAGAGAGACGATGGCCTATATGGACGGTTTCGTTATCCCGGTGCCCAAGGGCAATAAGGAACGCTATAAGGAGGTCGCCGCTTTCGCCGCGCCGATCTTCATCGAATATGGCGCGACCCGCGTGGTCGAATGTTGGGGCAATGACATCAAGCTGGGCAAGACCAATGACTTTCGGACCGCTGTAATCGCGGAAGAGGACGAGGAGGTCGTCTTTTCCTGGATCGAATGGCCCGACAAGGCGACCCGCGACGCCGGCGCCGAGAAGGTCATGAAAGATGAACGCATGCAGCCCAAGGCGGGCGAGGACATGCCGTTTATCGGCGCGCGGCTGATCTATGGCGGGTTCGAGGTTTTGTTGGACGCCAAGGCCTAAGGGCGCACCCATGCAGGAGGAAGACCATGACCGATCTGACCGGCAAATTCTTCTGGTATGAATTGATGACTAGCGATCCGCAGGCGGCGCTGGCTTTCTATGGCGATGTAGTGGGATGGACGTCGCAGCCTTTTGGCGGCGAGCGGACTGACGATCCCTATCATGTTGTGTCGGGCAGCGCGGGCGCGGTTGGCGGTGTCATGGCGATCCCGGCGGAGGCCAGGGACTGCGGCATGACCCCCTGGTGGGGCGGATATATCGGGTCGGCCGATGTCGATGCGGACGCCGCGCGGCTGCGCGCGGCGGGCGGCACGGTGAAGCGTGCGGCCGAGGATATTCCCGGCGTCGGCCGCTTTGCGGTGATGAGCGATCCGGGCGGGGCGATCTTCATGCTGCTCAAGGGGTCCAGCCCGGACGGGATGGAGGCGGCCCCGTCGATGGCGCCCGGCCATGTCGGCTGGCATGAACTGTATAGCGGTGATTTCGACGCGGACATGGCCTTCTACACCGGCGCGCTGGGTTGGACCAGGGGCGATGCCATGGATATGGGCGAGATGGGGCTTTACCAACTGGTGTCGCAGACCGGCGGGACGGATTTCGCGGACATGACCGGCGGCATCATGCCGCGCCCCAAGGAAATGCCGGTTCCGGCCTGGCTATTCTACTTCACCGTCGGCGATATCGATGCGGCGGTGGCGCGGGTGACGGCGAGCGGCGGCGTGGTGATGAACGGCCCGATGGAGGTGCCGGGCGGCGCGTGGATCATCCAGGCCACCGATCCGCAGGGCGCGATGTTCGCGCTGGTCGGCGGGAAGGAAGAGGCGTGATGAGCAAGATATCGCCCTGCCTCTGGTTCGACGGCCAGGCCGAGGAGGCGGCGCATTATTATGCGGGCGTCTTCGGCGGGTCGGTCGATCATGTGAGCTATTATCCGCAAGAGAATCTCTCGCCATCGCCGATGGCGGGCGGCAGCGTGCTGCTGGTCGAGTTCACCCTGTTCGGGCAAAGCTATCAGGCTCTCAATGGCGGGCCGCAATTCACCTTTGACGAGGCTATATCGCTGTCGGTCGGGTGCGCGGACCAGGCGGAGCTGGATCGATATTATGACGCGCTGACCGGGGACGGCGGCAAGGCGGGGCCGTGCGGTTGGGTGACGGACAAATATGGCCTGTCCTGGCAGTTGGTCACCAACGCGATCATGGCCAATTATCATAGTGACGACAAGGCGGCGATCGCCCGCATGATGGCGGCGATGATGACGATGCAGAAGCTGGATACCGCCGCGATGCAGGCGGCCTTTGACGGAGAGACGGTATGAGCGACGCTGAGTACGAGTTGTCGGTAAGCTGCCATATCGCCGCGCCGCGTGCGATTTGCTGGAAGGTATGGACCGACCTGAAGGACGAATGGTTTTGCCCCAAGCCCTGGCGCGCCGAGGTGATCGAGGAGGATTTGCGCCCCGGCGGCCGCAGCGCGTTACAGATGTTCGGTCCTGATGGCGAAGAGACGGGGCCGATGGAGGGCGTGTTTCTGGAGGTGGTCCCGAACGAACGGGTGGTGACGACCGACGCCTATGCCGTGGGATGGGTGCCGCAGACGCCGTTCATCACGGCGGTTTGGGACTTTGCAGACGAGGATGTGGACGGCGATGGCGGCACGCGCTTCACGGCGACCGCGCGCCATTGGGACGCCGAGGCGAAGGCGCGGCATGAAGCGATGGGCTTTCATCCCGGCTGGGACCAGATGATGGCGCAGTTTCAGGCGCTATGCGAGACGTCGGCGGCGAGCGCTTAGCGCCGCCTTGGCGGATCAGGAATGCGGTAGAGAACGGGACGGGGCTGGGGCTGGGTGTCGCGACAGCCCAAAAGCAAAGGGCGCCCGGTTGCCCGGACGCCCTTCCTTCGTAACGATATGTGGCGCTTATGCCTTGTAGACCTTGTCCACGGCGGCGCGGAACTTGGCCATGTCGTCGGCGGAACCGACCGTCACGCGCGAGACGTTGGGCCAGATGGGCCAGCTGCGGCCGATCTGCACCCGTTCAGGGGACGCGATCAGCGCGGCCTGCATCTCCTTGGCGGGCTTCTTCCAATCGACCATGAACATGTTCGCCTGGCTGCCGGGATGGACTTCAATGCCCTTCTTTGTCAGCCATGCGATGGTTTCGTCACGGTTGCCGATCATTTCGGCGCGGCGCGCCTTGATGAGGGCGGCTTCCTTATAGACCGCATTGCCGCAATGCATGGCGGTGATCGCCAGGCCGCCGGCCGACGGGCCGAACAGCGAGATGCGCTTTTGCACTTCGGGATCGGCGAAGGTGAGGCCCAGGCGCACGCCGGCCATACCGAACAGCTTCGAGAAGGTCCGCATGACAATGATGTCCTTGCGGGTGCCGATCAGCGTGGCGGCGCTGGGCGCTTCGGAGAAGTGGATATAGGCTTCGTCCACCAGCAGCATGGCGTCGGCGGGCTTGTTGTCCAGCAGCCATTTGATGTCGGCCAGCGGGGTGATGGTGCCGGTCGGGTTGTTGGGCGTGCAGATATAATAGAGGCCGGCGTTCGGGTTGGCGGCGAGCATCGCCTTGACGTCATGGCCCTTGCCGATCGCCTGGGGCGCCTTGGCAATGGGGGCCTTCATGTAGTCGGCGGTGCGCCACGCGGATTCGAAAGTCGGGTCGGCGGTCACCAGGCCCTTGGTCGGCGAGCAATAGGCCGCGACGATGCTGACCAGCGGGCCGCCTGAACCGGGCCAGGGCATGACCTGCGCTTCAGGGATGCCTTCGACCCCGGCGACGGTCTTGATGAGGTCGCCCTTATAATTGTCGGGGTCGTACCAGTTGCCGAACGAGGCGGCCTCGGCGGCGGCGGCGACGCCCGAGGGGAAGGGGCCGGTCCAGCATTCGTTGGCGCCGATGCGGACCGCGCCCTTGACGCCGCGTCCGGCCTGCTGCTGCGCCATGGCGCTTCCGCCCAGCAGCGAGCTGGCGGCGACGCCGGCACCGAGCAGCGCGGTGATTTCACCCAGTTGGCGGCGCGAATAGCCGCGCTCGATCATGTCGTCTTTGGCGTCTTTGGTCAGCATCATGGTCATGTCGTCCGTCCCCGTCCGATTTCGGTTTCAAATCTCAATGGGGAAAACGAAAGGGCGGCGCATTTCCACAATGCGCCGCCCTGTATTTTCGCAATTTTATGCGTTTGCTACGGTGCCATGGTCGGTTCTGGGCTTACGCCTTCCAGACCGTGTCGACTGCGGCGTTGAACGCTTCCATTTCCGCCATCGAGCCGACCGACACGCGCGAGACGTTGGGCCAGATCGGCCAGCTGCGGCCGATCTGCACATTGGCGGCGAGCAGAGCGGCCTGCATGTCCTTGGCGGGCTTGCCCCAGTCGATCATGAACATGTTCGCCTGGCTGCCGGGGATGACCTTGATCCCCTTGGCCTTCAGATGGCTGACCGACTTTTCGCGGGCGGCGTTCATTTCGGCGCGGCGCGCCTTGATGAGCGCCGATTCGGTAACCGAGGCGGTGCCGCAGGCGACGGCGGTCATCGGCAGCATGCCGGTCACCTGGCCGCCGTCATAGCGCATCATCTTTTCCATCAGCGAGGGCGCGGCGAAGGTGAGGCCAAGGCGCATGCCGGCCATGCCGAACAGCTTCGAGAAGGTGCGCAGGATCAGCACGTCGTCGCGGGTGGCGGCGAGCTTGGCGGCGTTGGGGCCATCGACCCAATGGATATAGGCTTCGTCCACCACCAGGATCGAATCCTTGGGCTTGTTATTGGCCAGCCATTCGATGTCGGCGATCGGCGTGACGGTGCCGGTCGGGTTGTTGGGCGAGCAGATATAATAGACGCCCGCATTGGGGTCCGCCGCCAGCATCGCCTTTACGTCATGGGCGTAATCCTTGGTCAACGGCACCTTCGTCACCTTCGCGCCCAGCCAGTCGCCGGTGCGCCAGATGGCTTCATAGGTGGGGTCGGCGGTGACGATGCCGCGCGTGGGCGAGGCGTAGGCGACCGCGACGCGGCTCAGTGGATCAGACGAGCCGGGCCAGGCGACAACGCGGTCGGCGGGGATGCCCTCTACCGATGCGACGGCGTCGAACAATTTCTGATGTTCATTGTCAGGTTCGTAGCGATTGCCTTCCTGCACCAGCTTGAAGGCGGCCTCTGCGGCGACGGGAAAGGGGCCGGTCCAACATTCGTTGGCGCCGATGCGCACCGCGCCCGCGACAGCTTTGGCCGCTTGCTGCGCGCCCGCGCCCGTCACGCGAATGGCGGCGGCGCCTGCGCCGAGCAGGGCGGCGACCTTCGCCAGTTGGCGGCGCGAATAGCCGCGATCGATCAGATCCTGTTCCACTGCCGGTTGAAATTGCGTCGCCATGATCCCTGTTCTCCCTGCAAGCCCATTGAAGGACTCTTCACTTGCTGGACGATTGTACAGAATGTTTCCGCCATGCAAATATGCCCCGTTGAACATTATTGCCGGCACAGCGAACGGAAACGCCTTGGAAAGCCGGGCGTCTATCTGATAGCGCAATAATATGCCCAGCACACCCGCCGCCGCCGCCCGTCAGATCCTCATCCGCCTGCAGGAGGTGATGGCTGCCCGCAACAGCGCGCAAGCCAAGCTGAACAAGGTGGTCGAGATCATCGGCGAGTCGCTGTCGAGCGAGGTCTGCTCCATCTATCTGGTGCGCGAGGGCGTGCTGGAACTGTTTGCGACCCGCGGGTTGAAGCAGGAGGCGGTGCATGTGACGCGCATGGCGATGGGCGAAGGGCTGGTCGGCCTGATCGCCACCAATGTCGAGACGCTGAACCTGGACGAGGCAGCGTCGCACCCGGATTTTTCCTATCGCCCCGAAACCGGCGAGGAGTTGTTCCACAGCTTTGCCGGCGTGCCGATCGTGCGGCGCGAGCGGGCGTTGGGGGTTTTGTGCGTGCAACATGCCGACCCGCGCAAATATGAGGAAGTGGAGATAGAAGCGCTCCAGACCGTCGCCATGGTGATGTCGGAGTTGATCGCGAATGCGGAGCTGGCCGACGATGGGCCGACCGACCAGCGGGTGACGGATACCGGCACGACGATGTTGCACGGGTTGCAGCTGGTGATGGGGATGGCGCGGGGGCATGTCGTCTTCCACCAGCCGCGCGTCCATATCGAACATACGGTGGCGGAGGATACGGAGGCCGAGCGGCAGCGGGTCGTGTCCGCCTTCACCAAGATGCGCGAGCAGATCGACCGGATGACCGGCGCGGCCGAGTTCGGCATGGAGGGCGAGCATCAGGAGGTGCTCGAAACCTACAAGATGTTCGCCTATGACGAGGGGTGGACGCGCCGGATCAACGAGGCGATCGACAGCGGCCTGACGGCGGAAGCGGCGATCGAGCGGGTGCAGCAGCATACCCGGATGCGGATGCGCAAGATCGACGATCCGTTGCTGTCCGACCGGATGCACGATCTGGAGGATCTGGCCAACCGGTTGCTAAGGATCGTGTCGGGGCAGTTGGGCACGGCGGCGCAGATGGGGTTGCGGCAGGACGCGATATTGATCGCGCGCAACCTGGGGCCGGCCGAATTGCTGGAATATGACCGGCGGCGGTTGAAGGGCGTGATTCTGGAGGAAGGGTCGCTGACCGCCCATGTCACCATCGTCGCGCGCGCCATGGGCGTGCCGGTGCTGGGCCGGGTGCGCGACATCCGCCATCTGGTGAATGAGGGCGACCTGGTGCTGATGGACGTCGGCACCAATTCGGTGCTGATCCGGCCGACCGCCGACATGGAGGAAGCGTTCGAGACGCGGTTGCACGTGACGCAGAAGCGTCGCGCGGAATTTGTCGCCATGCGCGACCTGCCGTCCGTCACGGCGGACGGGCAGCGGGTGGAATTGATGGTCAATGCGGGGCTGCGCGAGGATGCGCAGGCGCTGGACCTGGTCGGCGCGGACGGCATCGGCCTGTTCCGCACGGAGTTCCAGTTCCTCGTGTCGGCCACGCTGCCGCAGCGCGAGAAGCAGCAGCGGCTTTACAAGGATGTGCTGGACGCGGCGGGCGACCGGCCGGTGATATTCCGCACCGTCGACATCGGCGGCGACAAGGCGCTGCCCTATATGCAGCGCGACGATGACGAGCATGAGGATAATCCGGCGATGGGCTGGCGCGCGCTGCGCCTGGCGCTGGATCGCGACGCATTGATGAAGGTGCAGGCGCGCGCCTTGCTGGAGGCGAGCGCGGGCAAGATATTGCATGTCATGTTCCCGATGGTGTCGGAGCCGTGGGAATATGAAAAGGCGCGCGCGCTGGTCGAGCATCAGCGCGAATGGCTGCATGCGCAAAAGAAGAAATTGCCGATCGCGGTGCGCTATGGCGCGATGCTCGAGGTGCCGGCGCTGGCCGAAGTGCTGGACATATTGCTGCCCAAGCTGGATTTCCTGTCGATTGGCACCAATGACCTGACCCAGTTCCTGTTCGCCGCCGACCGCGCCCATCCCAAATTGGCGGAACGCTACGACTGGCTGAGCATTGCGATCCTGCGCTTTCTGGACCGGGTGGTGCGGACCTGCCACGATTATCGGGTGCCGGTCGGCGTATGCGGCGAAATGGGCGGGCGCACGCTGGAGGCGATGGCGCTGATTGGCCTGGGCGTGCGGCGGCTGTCGATCACTCCGGCGTCGGTCGGCCCGGTCAAGGCTATGATCCGCGCGATCGACGCCGAAGAGTTGCGGACGGTCATGCGCGGGCTGCTGGATGGCGGGGTCATCGACATTCGCGGGCGGCTGACGCAATGGGCGGTCGAACGGGACATCGAACTGAGCTGAAATGGGCGGACGCGGCGTTGACAACGCCCGTCCCGCAATGAGACAAGGCCGGCCATCACAGGTCGCGGAGCAGCATGGCAGACGAACCAGAACTCGAAACCGGCGCACACAGCGCGCCGGAAGCGCAGCCTTCAACCCCCGGCGCCAAGCTGCGCGCCGCGCGGGAGGCGCGGGGCCTTTCGATACAGGATGTCGCCACCCGCACGCGCATCGCGGTGCGTCAGCTGGAGGCGGTCGAGCGCGACGATTATGCGGCGCTGCCGGGCATCCCCTACGCCGTCGGATTCGCCCGCGCCTACGCCCGCGCGGTCGATCTGGACGAGGTGGAGATCGCGGCGCAGGTGCGCCATGGCGTGCATAACAGCGACATGGGCGCACGGTATGAGGCGTTCGAGCCGGTCGATCCGGCGCGGGTGCCATCGCGCACGCTGGCCTGGACCGCGGCGTTGATCGTTATCGTGTTGATCGCCGGCTTCACCATCTGGCGCACGCAGTTGCTGACCCCGCCGACTGGCGAGGAAATCGCGCAGGATCAGGCCGCGCCCGCCGTCGCCCGTCCCGCCGGTGGCGCGCCCGTTGCGCCCGCCGCGCAGCCGGTGGTGTTCACCGCCATCGACGATGTCTGGCTGCGGATCGTCGACGAGGCCGGCGAACGGTTGAAGGACGGCATTTTGAAGAAGGGCGAAAGCTTCACCCTGCCGGCCGGCGCCAAGGGGCCGACCATATTGACCGGGCGTCCCCAGGCGCTGAACGTGACGGTAGGCGGCAAGCCGATACCGGCGCTGGGCGCGGCCGATCGCACCATCGCCGACGTGCCGGTCAGCGCCGAAGCGCTGCTGGCGCGCGGCGCTGCTACGGCCCCGGCGGCGACCCCCGCGCCTGCATCGCGTCCGGCGGCTTCGTCGCCGCGTGCCGCGCCCCGGCGGAGCGCCCCGGCCTCCAGCGAGGGAAGCGGCCCGGCCGACACGCCTGCGCCAGCCGCGCCCGCGCCGGTTGGGCCTTCGGCCGATGGCGCCGCGGCGCCGCAACCCTGACGCGCGCCGCCGGGGCGACAGGCGACGTCGCGCTTTACCGCACGAAATAACGCCTTATGGTTACGCCAGTGGTCCGATTCTGACATTCGATACCGTTTGAAGCCAAGTCGCGCTCGAATGTCAGAATCCTTTTGGACCACTGGAAGTCTTTAGATTCTAGTGGATTTTACGATTTTGACATTGGCAGACCCATCCCAGCCGTCAGGGGATGCAAATGTCAAAATCAATCCACTAGGCATATCAGTCGGGGATCATCATGCGTAACGCCTTTCTTGCGACAACGGCAGTCCTGCTGGCCGTCGTCCTGCCTGTCATGGCCCTGCCCGCCGCCGCGCAGAACGCGCCGGTGGATGTGCGGGTCGACCGGCTGGAAAAGGAAATGCGCGCGGTGCAGCGCAAGGTGTTTCCGGCCGGCACGCCGATCGAGGCGGAGATCAGCCGTCCCGCCACGCCGACTGTGACGCCGGGCAGTCCGTCCGGCACGCCGATATCTGACCTGACGGCGCGAGTGGGCGCGCTGGAATCGCAGTTGGCGTCGATCACCGGCCAGGTGGAGGAGAATAGCTACAAGCTGCGCCAGCTGGAGGAAGCGTTCAACAAATATAAGGCGGAGAATGACGCGCGCATGACGCCCGTCGCCGAAGCGCCGCCGGTGTCCGCGCCCGTCGCGGTCGCGCCGGCGCCGGTCACGCCGCGGTCCGCCGCCCCCAAGCCTGCCCCGGCCGCCACGCCCAAGCCGGCACCGGTCGCTGCGCCGCCGGTCGCGAGCGAAGCGCGCAAGGCCGCCGTCGCGGCGGTCGAGCGGCCCGACACCGGCGACGCCGCAAGCGACGCCTATAATTATGGCTATCGCCTGTGGGATGCCAAATTCTACCCCGAGGCGCAGGGCCAGTTGAAGACGACGGTCGAGAAATATGGCGCCAGCCCGGTGGCCAGCAAGGCGCAAAACCTGCTGGGTCGCGCCTATCTGGACGATGGCAAACCGGCGCTGGCATCGGTCGCCTTCTATGAAAATTACCAGAAGCGCCCGCGCGGCGACCGCGCGCCCGACAGCCTGGCCTATCTGGGCGACGCGCTGATCCAGCTTAAAAAGCCAGCAGATGCGTGCAAGGTTTATCAGGAACTGGAGCAGGTCTATGGCGAGAGCCTCTCCTCCACCCTGCGCGGCATGATGACCGCGGGTCGCGCCAAGGCGAAGTGCAGCTGACCAAAGATGCGAGCGCGCTGGTAGCGCGGCTGGACGCGGCGACGCGGGCGCTGGTCGGGGACGTGTCCGTGGCGCGGTTCGGCGTCGCGGTGTCGGGCGGGCCGGACAGCATGGCATTGCTATGGTTGGCTGCGCGCGCCTTTCCAGGGCGGGTGGCGGCGGTGACGGTCGATCATCAGTTGCGTGCGCAATCGGCGGAGGAAGCGGCTATGGTAGCGCGCTGGTGTGCCGATCAGGGCATCGCCCATGCGACGCTGATCCCCGACCGGCCAGTGGCGGGCAATGTCCAGGCCTGGGCGCGGGCGCTGCGCTATCGGTTGATCGAGGGGTGGCGGGCTGTGCAGGGGATTGATTGGATCATGACCGCCCATCATGCCGACGACCAGTTGGAAACCATGGTGATGCGACTGAACCGAGGGTCGGGCGTGGGCGGGCTGGCCGCCGTGCGGGCGCGGTCGGGGGCAGGCGCGGGCCGGGTGATCCGCCCGCTGCTGAACGTGCGCAAGGCGGCGCTGGAGGCGCTGGCGGTGGGCGAAGGGCTGCCCCATGTCCATGATCCGTCCAATGTCGATCCGCGCTTTGACCGGGCAGCGCTGCGCGCGGCGTTGGCGCACGCGCCCTGTCTGGACGTCGAGGCGGCGGCGCGCAGCGCGGCGGCGCTGGCCGAGGCGGACGAGGCGATCGAGTGGAGCGTAGCGGCGCTCGCCGCGGCGCATGTTAGGCCTGATGGAGCGGGGTGGCGGCTGGAGCGGACCGACCTGCCGCGCGAATATCTGCGGCGGTTGCTGCTGCTTATGCTGGAGCGGGTCGCCGCGCCGCCGCCACGCGGCGACAGCCTGGATCGGGCGATCGCCGCCGCCATGGCGGGCAGGCAGGCCAGTCTTGGCGACTGGCTGTTGAAGGGTGGGGCGGTGTGGACGCTGCATCCCGCGCCGCCGCGCCGGACGCCGTAGAGATCGTTACGGAAAGGTTCCACGGATTGTCGCGATACCCCCACGCTTCGCCGATTTGATGCGGCGCAATGGCCTTTCCTTAACGGCTGTCATGGCTATCCTGCGACCTTTCTAGCGGGGAATCCGGTGCATGGTGGAGTTTGCGGCACTGACCTATGGCCTGTTGGCCAGTGTCATTCTTTCGGCGGCGCAGCGTAATCGCCAACGGGGGCACCCGCATCCGCCGCTGCTCCTCTATGTCGGCTATCTGCTGTGCGGTCTGTCGGGGGGTGTGGCGCTGGCGCTGGCCTATGTCGCGTTGACCTTGGTGGGCGGTGCCTAAACCCCTGCCGACCGGCGCGTGAAATAGCGATCGAGACGGGGCGGCGTGCGCTTGCGCTTTTGTCGGCGCGCCCTATCTTGACCGGTGAAAGCGAGTGATGATGAACGACGAAAAAGACCCGCAGGGCAACCCCTGGATCAAGAGCGCCATGATTTGGGCGGGCGTGATCGTCGCCCTGCTGATGTTCGTGTCGCTGTTCGACAGCCGTTCCGCGTCCAGCGCGGGGACGGGCATCGCCTATTCCGAATTCCGGTCCAAGGTGCAGGAAGGCCAGGTCAAGGACGTCGCGATTGCGCCGGACAAGATCAGCGGCACCTTGTCGAGCGGTCAGAAGTTCACCACCGTTCCGGTCAACGATCCGGGCCTGACTGGCCTGCTCGACGATTATAATGTCAAATATTCTGGCCAGCCGCAGGACCAGCCCAGCTTCTGGCAGATCCTGATCTATCAGTCGCTGCCGTTCCTGCTGATCCTGGGCATCGCCTTCTTCGTGCTGCGCCAGATGCAGAAGGGCGGCGGCGCGGGTGGCGCGATGGGTTTTGGCAAGTCAAAGGCCAAGCTGCTGACCGAAAAGCATGGCAAGGTGACGTTCGATGACGTCGCCGGCATCGACGAAGCGCGCGAGGAATTGCAGGAAATCGTGGAGTTCCTGAAAGACCCCACCAAATTTTCGCGCCTGGGCGGCAAGATTCCCAAGGGCGCGCTGCTGGTCGGATCGCCCGGCACCGGCAAGACGCTGCTGGCCCGCGCGATTGCGGGCGAGGCGGGTGTGCCTTTCTTTACCATCTCCGGCTCCGACTTTGTCGAAATGTTCGTGGGCGTCGGCGCCAGCCGCGTGCGCGACATGTTCGAACAGGCCAAGAAGAACGCGCCCTGCATCGTCTTCATCGATGAAATCGATGCGGTCGGCCGTCATCGCGGCGCGGGCCTGGGCAATGGCAATGACGAGCGCGAGCAGACGCTGAACCAGTTGCTGGTCGAGATGGACGGTTTCGAAGCCAATGAGGGCATCATCATCGTCGCGGCGACCAACCGCCCCGACGTGCTGGACCCCGCGCTGCTGCGGCCGGGCCGCTTCGACCGTCAGGTCGTGGTGCCCCGTCCCGACATCGACGGTCGCGAAAAGATCCTGGCCGTCCATATGAAGAAGGTGCCGTTGGCCCCCGACGTCAATCCGCGCACCATCGCACGCGGCACGCCGGGCTTTTCCGGCGCGGACCTGGCCAACCTCGTCAATGAAGCGGCGCTGACGGCCGCGCGGCGTGGCAAGCGGCTGGTCGCCATGGACGAATTTGAAACGGCCAAGGACCGGGTGATGATGGGCGCGGAACGCCGATCGATGGTCATGACCGACGATGAAAAGAAGATGACCGCCTATCATGAGGCGGGCCATGCCATCGTGTCGGTCCATGAACCGGCGTCCGATCCGATCCACAAGGCGACGATCATTCCGCGCGGCCGTGCGCTGGGCATGGTGATGCGCCTGCCCGAACGCGACAGCTATTCCTACCATCGCGACAAGATGCACGCGAACATGGCGGTCGCCCTGGGCGGTCGCGTGGCCGAGGAGATCATTTTTGGCTATGACAAGGTGTCGAGCGGCGCATCGAGCGACATCCAATATGCGACCAAGCTGGCGCGCGACATGGTCACCCAATGGGGCATGTCCGACAAGCTGGGTCCGCTGCAATATGAAGAGCAGCAGGGCGAGACGTTCCTGGGCTATTCGCAGAGCCAGCGCGTCCATATGTCCGACGAGACGGCCAAGCTGATCGACGCGGAAATTCGCGGACTAGTGGAGAAGGGCTATGCCCGTGCGCAGGAATTGCTGACGGGGCATGAGGATCAACTGCATCTGCTGGCCAACGCGATGCTGGAATATGAAACGCTGAGCGGCGACGAGATCAAGGCGTTGCTGGAAAAGGGCGAAATCACCCGCGACGACGGCACGACGATCAAACCGTCGGTGATGCCGGCGGCAGGTTCTTCTATCCCGCGCATCCGCAAGCGCAAGGGACCGTTCGGAGAGGCGTCGCCTGCCGGGGCTTGAGGGTTTCGGTTAGGTCAGGGAAAGGGGGCGTGGCTGAGGCTGCGCCCTTTTTTCTGTGGTCGTAGTTAAGGGGCCGAATGCGCCCCATTTGCGGACATTGCCTGCCGCTCTGGTCATATATACCTTCCCCATATGTGGACCTTCATACTCTGGAACTTCGCGGCGCTTGCTGCAGCCATCTATTGCATAGCTAAGGCTCTGTTCGACCTGCGCGCGCGCAGGTATGTGTGGGGGATCTTTGGTCTGCTGAGCGCAGCGGTGTTTCTGCTGACGCCGATCCAAACCCACGCAGTGAAGGTGGATCTGCCCGTCGCCGGATCATGACGGCTAACGCCCTGCTTGCGGACATTCTGACTTAGCGGTTCGGACGCCAATCCGGGTCCACTCGACGTATGGACGCGGCAAGCGCGCCATAAACCAGCTTCAAACGATCGAGGCCGGTTTGCCCGCGCCCGCGATCATCGTTTCCGATCCATCCGTGCGCCCCAAATCCATCTCGAATGAACTGACGATCATCATGACGGTCCCTAAAGGCGCTCATGAACATCCAACATTCAGTTGCGATCTGTGCCTTTTGCTCGACGTCAAGGTCAGCAATTTCGCTTTGCACGGTGCCCACAAGCGGGTCAGTCTCCTCAAACAGACTTTCCGCCAGACGACTTGAGATGAAATCTTGCAGGTGCGGCCATTGCTCCGCGCCCATCGCCCAACGCTCACGGTCTGCCCTGCTCATTGCCGCAGTCTATCTACTTCACGGTTACCTGTGCAACCTATGACTGCTATCCACCCATTGATCGCCATTCGTGGTCTGCGGATCATGGTGCGCTTCGGATCACCTGACTGTCCGGTTTCAGAATAGAAAGCGGGCCGGGCAGAAACCGAATATTTTTTGCCGTTCAGCTTTAGCTCTGGCGTCGCCAAAGTCGGACATATAGCCCCTCCCCTTCAGGGGAGGGGTTGGGGTGGGGGCGTGCCTCCA
>JAZJZH010000023.1:174927-242227 GCA_040389985.1 Pseudomonadota bacterium | reverse complement strand
GTAGCCTTGGTGAGCCTTTACCTCACCAACTAGCTAATCCTACGCGGGCTCATCCCTGGGCGATAAATCTTTGGACTTTCGTCATCATCCGGTATTAGCAGTCGTTTCCAACTGTTATTCCGAACCCAAGGGTAGATTCCCACGCGTTACGCACCCGTGCGCCACTAGACCCGAAGGTCTCGTTCGACTTGCATGTGTTAGGCATGCCGCCAGCGTTCGTTCTGAGCCAGGATCAAACTCTCAAGTTTGATGTCCGATACGTACCAGCCGGAATAGGGCCGATACATACCGCTCATTTCCAGGAGCCATTCCTGCACAATATATTCTAGTGGAATATACTGAGACATATAGACAACCAACCAGCGCCTAAGCACCAGAAGGCTCCAATAAGGAACGGCCTAATTTAACCGATACATCTACGCCTGAAAGCCGTAGATAACCGGAGCCGCCGCCCACATGTCCCTTCATCTATCCAACAATGTCAAAGAACCAAACCGACACCAGAAGCGGACAACTTCGCCTCCCCGATCCTTGCGTCTCGGAGGACTAGTGCCCGTCTATGTCGGCGACCATCCAAAGCGCTACCTGCTGGAAGCGCCCCGTCCGGTGAACAGCCCTCTAGGCCGGTCGCCCCGACCCGTCAAACAGTTTTTGCAATTTTATTTCAGAAATTTTTGGGAGTTGGCCGCTAGAGCAGGTGCATGATCGATCGGGTTTCAGGGAATATGGGCGCATGACATTGCAGGATGCCGACGCGAATGACGCGGGTTTCGGCGCACGGATACGCAGCGCCATATTCTGGCGATCGGGCAGCCAGATCGTGTCGCAGATGATGAGCTGGCTGGTGACGCTGGCCGTCATCCGCCTGCTCGATCCCGCCGATTACGGCCTGTTCGCCATGACCCAGGTGATCTTGAACTTCGCCACTTTCCTGAACGGCTATGGGCTGGTGAGCGCCTTAGTGCAGTCCGACCGGGTCGAACCGCATCGGTTGCGCCAGGCCTTCACCATCATGTTGCTGCTGAACGGTGCGCTCGCCCTGCTGCAACTGGCGATCGCGCCGCTGGCCGCCGACTATTATGACCAGCCGATGGTCGCAGACCTGCTGCGGGTGCAGGCTTTGCTCTACCTCTCCACCCCCTTCATCTCCGTGCCCGAAGCGATCATGGGACGCGCGCTGGATTTCAAGCGGCCCGCGCTGGTCAATTTGATCGCCGCGATCGCATCCGCCGCAGTAGCGCTGGTCGGCGCCTTGTCGGGATGGGGCGTGTGGACATTGGTCTATGCGCCGATCGCGGGTTTCTGGGTCAAGGCGGTGGGCTACGTCATCGCCACCGGATTCAAGCCGATTCCCAGCTTCGATTTTCGCGGCACTGGGGCGATGGTCGCCTATGGCGCGTCGCTGCTGGGCGGGCAGCTGTTCTGGATCGTCCAGAGCCAGGCCGATATCTTCATCGGCGGCCGCATGCTGGAACCGCATCAACTGGGCCTCTATGCCGAAGCTTTGTTCCTGACCCAGATTTTCGTGAGCAAATTCGTGCCGCCGCTCAACGATGTCGCCTTTCCCGCCTATGCACGGATGCAGAAGGACGTGTCGCGGGTGGCCTGGTCCTTCTGCAAGGCGGTGAAGCTGCTGCTGCTGCTGACCTGTCCCATCTATCTGGGCATGGCGGTGACGGCAGAGCCGCTGGTCGAGACGCTGTTCGGGCAGAAATGGCTGGAAATGGCGCCCTTCGTCGCGATTCTGGCGTTGGCGATGCCGTTCATGACATTGCAGGTGATGTTTGCACCGGTCAGCAATGCGCTGGGCCGCCCCGGCACGACAGCGCGCGTCGCGGCAGTCGGCGCGGTGCTGATGCCGATCGCCTTCCTGATCGGCATCAGGTCCGGCGCGATCGGCCTGGCCTGGGCGTGGCTGATCGCCTTCCCGATTTTGACCGCCGTCACCGCCCGGCTGGCGGGCGGGCCGATGGGGTTGCGATTCGCCGACCTGATCCGCGCCGCAGCGCCGGGGCTGGGCTGTTCGATATTGATGGCGGGCGTGGTGATGGCGGTTGATCGGCTGCTGCCGCCGCTGTCCGCGCCATTGCGGCTGTGCGTGCTGGTGCCCGCGGGGGGGATCGCCTTCCTCGCCGCGCTGATGCTGTGCGCGCGTGGCACGCTGATGGAACTGGTCGCGCTGGTGGTGCGCCGCGCGCCGCCGGTCCAGGCGCCCGCCTGAACCGGAAAAGCGCCCGAATCAGGCGGTCTGGATATAGTCGCGCAGCGCCGCAGCTTCCGATTCGATGGTGTCGATCCGATATTTGACCAGATCGCCGATCGAGATCATGCCCACCAGCGCGCCATCGACCACCACGGGCAAATGGCGGATGCGCCGCTTCGTCATCAAAGACAGGCCGTGAATCACCGGGGTTTGATGGTCGATGGTGATGGCTGGTGCCGTCATGACCTCACCCACATTATGATCGAGCGCGGCTGCGCCGTCCCTGGCCACCCGATAGACCACATCGCGTTCGGAAAAAATGCCGACGACCTGCCCATTCTCGACCACCGGCACGCAACCGATTCGCTTTTCCGCCAGCAATTGCACCACGGAGAGCAGGCTGTCCGTCGGCCGCACGCTGATGACGTCGCCCTTGCCCTGCAAAATCGCTGCGATGCTCATGACCACTCTCCTTTTCCGAGACATTCCCCGATAGGCGCTTGATGATCCCACTTTCACGGCCCAATGAAAAGAGATGACACGCAAGCAAGCCCTGGATGATCCCCAGATTGCCGCCATCGCCTGGGCCCGGTTCCGCCGCATCATGGCGTGGATGGCGCTGGGCGGTGCGATCTGCGTCGGGCTGGCCCTGCTGTTCCTGCATTGGTGGGCCGGACAGTTGCCGATTCACATGCTGATTGCCACTATTTTGGGCGTATGGCTGACCTTCATGCTGGGGACCGGCCTGATGGCGCTGACATTTTTGTCGAGCGGCACCGGGCATGACGAGCAGGTGATGGACAGGCTGAAGGACGAGGTGCCGCTTGACGACTGACACAACGAAAACCGGAGCGCGGGGCGAGGTAGTGCTGCGGCTGGTGCCGCATTTAACTGACATCAACGCCAATGGCCATATTTTCGGCGGCTGGGTGTTGAGCCAGATGGATATCGCCGGCGGCATCGTCGCATCTCGAATCGCGCGGGGCGCAGTAGCGACGGTGGCGATCGAGAGCATGACCTTCATCACCCCCATCCTGCTGGGTGACGTCGTGTCGGTCTATGCGATCGAGGAACGGCGCGGCCGCACGTCGGTCGCGATACGGATCGAGGTGGTGGCGATACGCGGCGTCGGCATGGAAGAAGTGCTGCTGACCAGCGGCGTCTATACATTCGTCGCGCTGGACGCCAACCATCGGCCCCGGCCCCTGCCCCCGACGCCTGACATAGGACGTTATTAACGGTCAGCGGGCCAGGCGCTCCGTATAGGACCATGTCAGGGCGTCGTTGGCGGGGATCGTGGTCCGCCAGATCCAGCCATTGCCGCGCCGCTCCATGCCTGTTGGGCGCGGGGCGATGTCGTGCGGGATGGTGACTTCCGCCGTGACGGGGAAGGGCCGGGCGTTGGTCAGGGTGATCGCCCAGTCGCGGGATTTGCGCGATTGCCCGGTTACCCCCGCGGCGATACGGACGTCGGCGCTGGACGCGATGTCATAATCGACCCTTTCGCCCTCCGCCTTGTCGCCGATATCGGCTTCGCCCGCGAGCAGGCGCATGTCCTGAACCTGCTCGAATACCGCGACCCGGCCCGACGGCATGGGCAGGCCGAGGCCATCACCTTTCCGATTCTGCAAGCGCAGCCGCAGCGTCATCGGTTGTGATTCCGCCTCGCCATAGACGGTCGCGGCATAGAGGCGTTCGACCTTCACGCCGGGCTGAAGCAACAGCGCGACCTGCTTTTGCGCGTTGGCCGCGACATCGACCATTACCGGCACGCGATAGAGTTTGAGGTCGCCGACATCCTCCGGCGGTGGGGGAGGCGGCGGTGGCGGCGGCGGTGGTGGGGCCATGACCGGGGACGGCACAAACTGGCGACTTGTGATGCGCTGGCCGGTCACAACGACATCCTGCGCACCCTCCATCATCATCCGCTCTGTCATCTGGACCGGGAATAACACCCATGCCGGATGGGTGCTGGTGACGTCCATCGGCCAGCATTGGAGGCGCAGCGGACCGCCGGTCGGGCGCGGTTGCACCCTGCGCGCCTGCTTGTTGGGTTGGCCCGCAATGACGCTCAACTGCGCGTCGGGAAAGCCGGTGACGCCGCCATTGGCGACCGTCAGCCAGGCCATCAGGTCGAGCGTGTCGCCGTCATCGGCCATGTCCGCGACATAATTGGCGGCCCAGTCGAATCCTTCGGCCAGATAGGTGAGTTGCAGCGTCGCGCGAGTCGGGCGGTCGCTGGTGGCGATCACCGACAGGGTCGGATGGGGCGACAGGTCGGCAGGTTTCTGCGGATAGAGCATCCGTTCGGGCAAGCCGCTGCACCCCAGCGCCTCATAGCCCTGCGCGGTTTTCAGGATCACGCCGCCGGTCGGCCCGGCGCTGATGATGGCATCCTGCTGCGTCACCTTGCCGGTCTTGCGGTCGGTGCGGCGCAGGGTGACGCTGCGTTTCAGATAAGCGTCGACCAGCCCGGCGGGCGACAGCAGCCGGGCGTCCCTGTTCTTTTCCCGCACGCCGCGCGGCATACCGGAGAGGATCGCAGTTTCGGGCATCAGCCCTTCGGCCACCCCTTCGAACCGCACGACCGATTCGCCCTGTGGCAGATCGACGGTGCGGCTTTCGGTGATGAGCGCATAGCCGCCCGGCCAGTTGCGGTCGATCGGCCCCTTGGCGCGAAAGGGCGCGCGATAGACGGTGACCGCGACCGAATCGGCTTTGGCGGAGAGGACGGTGTCTGCCTGCGTCGGCGCAGCAACAGCCCACAACAACAGCATCAAAAAAGACCGTGTTCCCGCGAAGGCGGGAAACCAGTTCCGACGTTGCAACTGGGCTCCTGCCTGCGCAGGAGCACGGCATCTTGATCGGGCCAGCATGGCGCGCCGATCAATAACGCGAGTCGAAGGTGACGCTGAGGTCGACCGTGCCGTTCGCGGGCACCGGTACGCTCCATTCCATCCGGTCAGCGGAGATTCGCTTGCCTTCCAGGCTTTGCGCGACGACTCGGGTGTCGCCCCACAAGCCTTGCTGCGCCAGGTCGATCGTCACCGCTTCGGGCCGGGCGTTGGTGAGCGTGTAGCGCATCTTGGTTTCCCAGCGCGCGCTGCCCTTCTTCGTGCGCTGCTCCACGGTCGGTCGCACCTTGACGTCGAACGCCTCGCCGGTGCGCAGCGCCATGGAGGAGCCCATGGGCGTGTGGTCGATGCTGTTTTCGCCGATGAATTGCGGGTTGCCGCGGGCGTCGCGCATATAGACGCGGATCGTGCCGGCGGGCAGTTGATCGCCCAGGCCGCCTTCCTTCGAGGTCGAGAATTTGAGGACACTCGATGCGCTCATAGGTTCGGCGGAGCTGCCGAGCCAGCCATTGACATATTCATAGGTGGCGCGGGCCGGGGCGCCCTTTACGTCGAGGAAGCTGACCTGCTTCTGCTGCGCGTTGGCGATCGTGGTGCGGGCGGCCAACGGATAGAGATAATAGTCGCCCAGCCGTTCGCGCGGGCCGCTTTCGGTGCCGGCCTGATCGATCGCCCCGCTGCCAGCCGGCCACCAATTGGTGCGGCCCCCGCCATTGGCCGGGTTGCCCGCGACCAATATCGTCTTCGCGTCGGTGAAGGTGGTGCCCGTATTGTTGGTGAGCGTGACCCAGCCCTGCATGTCCATCGCTTGCCTGGCCGCATCGAACAGCGCGACATAATCGGCGGTCCAGCCCAGATTGGGGGTGAGGTAGGAGAGGCGCGCGGGCACCGTGCCGCTGCGATCCGCCTGCACCATGACCGACAGGGTCGGGCGGGCGCGCAGATTAGGCGGCACCCGGTCAAAGATGACGCGGACCGGCAGGCCATCATCGCGCAGCACTTCGATCCGGCTGCCGATTTGCAGGACGATGCCGCCATTGGCCGCGAGGATCTTGGCCCGTTCGCGGGTTTCCGCGCCGGTTGCCGGGTTGGTGCGCAGCAGCGTCACTTCTTGCCCCACCGCCTTGTCCATCAGCTTGTCGGGGGAGAGGAGGTCATAGTCGAAATTCTGTTCGATAATGGCTAGGCCGGGACCGGACAGATTGACCGTTTCGGGCCGGATGCGCGCCGATACATCGGGAAATTCAATGCGATTGCGGCCCGCTGTCATGGCCAGTTGCCGATCGTCCTGCACCAGCGACTGGCCGTTGTTGTAGATTGTGACGGCGACATCGCCCTGCGCGGTGGCACCGGTGGGATCGGCCGCGCTTTGCGCCAGCCCGGCGGCGGGCAGGGCGGTCAGCATCAGGGGCAGCAGGTGCGCGGCTCTCATCGGCATCTCTCCAGATATGCGCCATATATAAGCGCCTTGTGCCGGATCGCGCCGGGGTTGCAAAGCGGGCTAGTGTGGTGGATTTGAAATACGCCACATTGTAGCGGCTTGGCCCGGAGCGTATTTCAAATCCCTAAACCACACTAGAATCAAATATTTGCTAGTGGCCCTGATGAATCTGAAGTTCGCTCAGATCCTGCCAGATAATGTGACGAACTTCAGATTCGGGCCACTAGTCGATAGCGGAGAGAAAAGACGGGGACATGAAAAAGGGGACGGCGCGTTGCGGCGCCGTCCCCTGATTTTTCGCTATCGACCGCTTATTCGGCGGCTTCGGTCGCCGGACGTGCGCGACGGGTGCGCTTCTTGGGCGCGTCCTCGGCCGCTTCGGCGTCATTGTCTGCGCGGGCGATGGAGGGCGGCAGTACCGCCAGGTCCAGACCTTCGTGCGCGTCCGCTTCCGCCACGACCTTGCGCGGGCGACCGCGACGAGGGCGCGGGGCTTCGGCTTCCGGCGCGGCCGCTTCGGGCGTCGCGGCCACGGGCGCGTTACGGGCGACAGGCTGGCGCGCTATGTCCGGCTGGCGCTGGGCTTCCGTCGCGGGATTGCCAGTCGGACCCTCTACACCCATTTCCTGCTGCACCGGCGCATCGCCATCGAAGCGATCGCGACGGGGGCGGTCGCGGCGGACATTGCCGGCGCGGGGTTCGCGGTTTTCACGCGGCTCGCGATTGTCGCGGGGTTCGCGATATTCGCGGTTGTCGCGCGGCTCGCGGGCTTCACGATTGTCGTCCTGACGCTCCGGCCGGCGATCCTGCTGGTCGCGCGGGGTCTGCTGGTCGCGATTGCCCTGCTCACGCTGGCTCTGGTCCCGGCTGCCCTGGTCGCGATTGCCCTGCTCACGCTGGCTCTGATCGCGATTGCCGTGATCACGACCGTTCTGGTCCCGCTGGTTCTGCTCGCGGGGGGCTTGTTCACGCTGAATTGGTTCGCGGGGGGTGCGATCATAGGCGTGCTGCTGATCGGTGCGGAAATCGTCGACGCCGTCATAGCCGCCGTCGAAATCATCGCCATCCTGGTCGAAACCATCGTCGCGGGTGCGCTGCCGGGGGTTTTGCTCGTCCTGACGGGCGCGATTGTCGGCGAGCACGCGGAAATAATGATCGGCGAATTGCAGATAATATTCGGCATTCACCCGGTCGCCAGCCATCTGGGCATCGCGCGCCATATTCTTGTATTTCTCAAGAAGCTGGGTCGCATTGCCGCGAGCGCGATTGTCGATACGGTTACCGTTGTCGCCACCGCCCCGATTATTGCCGCTGGGACGTCCGTTGTTATTATTGTTCCGGCCGCGATTGCGGCGGCCGGCCTGCCGGTTGTTGATCAAGATATGATCCTTGCGTTCGCTATGACATCATTGGCTGAAAACACTGTTCAGTCGCCATCCCCAAGCACGGCCTGTCCTTCAGGCCGGATACGGCTCCGCCACGGCATGATCCTTTCCGGATCACCACCCCGACTGCCAGCGGCGATGCGCAGCATGCGCCGTCATGACTATAAGGAGCTAAGAAAACGGCCTTTTCTATCAACGATCTAACCGACCATGTCACAAGATAGAGCCGTCCCTAAGGTCGATGTAGTGGCTTTCGCGCCATAAACCAAGCAATTTTCGTTCAGATGTCGGCAAATCGGTTATTTCTAACCTGGGTTTGTCACAATCAGGCAGCGGTCATGCCCGGCCAGGTCGCGCCGCAGGGCGACGGCCAGGCCGTTTGCCCCCAGCAGTGCGGTGACACTCGCCGCCTGATCATAGCCGATCTCGATCGCGGCCATGCCGCCCGGCGCGATCAGCCGGGGCAGGTCGGGCGCGATGCGGCGATAATCGTCGAGGCCGTCCGCGCCCGCGAACAGCGCGCTGGAGGGTTCGCGCAGCACGTCGCCGGACAGCGGCAGGTCGGCGATTATATAGGGCGGATTGATGAGCAGCAGGTCGAAGGGGCCTTCGACGCCTTGCGCCCAGTCGCCGAGGCTGAAGCGCGCGCGGTCGGCCATGCCCAGCTGCGCCGCATTGCCCTGCGCCACGGCGAGCGCGGGGGCGGAGGCGTCTATGCCCAGGCCTTGCGCGTCGGGCCACTCCGCAAGCGCCGCCAGCAGCAGCGCGCCGGAGCCGGTGCCGAGGTCGAGGATGGCGGCGGGGGCGTGGGTTGCGAAATGATCGACCGCCGCCTCGATCAGCGTTTCGCTGTCGGGGCGGGGAATCAGCGTATCAGGCGTGACGGCGAGGGTGATCGTCCAGAAATCGCGGGAGCCGATGATATGGGCGATCGGATCGCCCGATAGGCGACGGGCGAGCAGGGGCGCGAAGGTTTCGGGGACGGTCAGGTCGCGCTGGCGTAGCAGCAGGTCACCCCGCGACAGGCCCAGCGCATGGGCCATCAGCAGTTCAGCGTCGAGCCGGGCGGTGTCGCTGGCGACGGCGAGTTGGACAGTTGCAGCGCGTAGCGCGTCGGGGACGGTCATAACGACATCCCCTCCCTTTCAGGGAGGGGGCAGGGGGTGGGTGGCGAGCGGCGCGAGCCTGCTACGCAGGCGACCCACCCCCGGCCCCTCCCTGTCAGGGAGGGGAGAAGATCACTCACCCGACGCCGTCCAGCTGGGCGAGGCGAGCGGCTTCATCTTCCGCGACCAGCGCGTCGATCACGTCGGACAGGCCCGGTCCTTCGAGGATTTCGGGCAGGCGGTGCAGGGTCAGGTTGATGCGGTGGTCGGTGACGCGGCCCTGCGGAAAATTATAGGTGCGGATGCGTTCGGAGCGGTCGCCCGATCCGACCATCGCCTTGCGCGCGCCGGCCTGTTCGCTGTGGGTGCGTTCGCGTTCCGCTTCGTAGAGACGGGCGCGCAACACCTGCATCGCTTTTGCCTTATTCTTGTGCTGCGACCGTTCGTCCTGCTGGATGACGACGGTGCCGGTCGGCAAATGGGTGATGCGCACGGCCGAATCGGTGGTGTTGACATGCTGGCCGCCTGCGCCGCTCGCCCGGTAGATGTCGATCTTGAGGTCGCCGTCGGCGATCTGGACGTCCACTTCCTCCGGTTCCGGTAGGATGGCGACGGTGGAAGCCGAAGTGTGGATGCGCCCGCCGCTTTCGGTCGCGGGGACGCGCTGGACGCGATGGACGCCGCTTTCGAACTTCAGCTTGGCGAAGACGCCGACGCCGTTGATGCTGGCCACCACTTCCTTGAAGCCGCCCTGTTCGGACGCATTGGCGGAGAGCATCTCCATCTTCCAGCCCTGGGTGTCGGCATAGCGTTGGTACATGCGGAACAGGTCGCCGGCGAAGAGCGCGGCTTCGTCGCCGCCGGTGCCGGCGCGGATTTCGATCATGGCGGGGCGGGCGTCGGCCGCGTCGCGGGGCAGCAATTGCAGCGCCAGCGCGCGTTCGGCGGCGGGCAACTGGCTCTTGAGCAGCTGCATTTCCTCCTGCGCCATTTCGCGCATCAGTGGGTCGGCATCGGCATCGACCCCGCCCGCCATATAGTCGAGCGCGGCGAGTTCCTGCCGCAGGCGGCGCACTTCATGCGCGGCGCGGGCAACCGGCTCGATCTCGGCATATTCCTTCGACAGCTTCACGAACGCATCGGGCGCGAGGTCGGCGCGCGTCATCGACGCCTGCACCTCGTCCCGGCGCGCCTCGATCTGCGCGATGCGTTCGGGGGAGATCTGCATCAGGCACTCACCTCAAATCCGTTCGGGCTGAGCCTGTCGAAGCCCCTTCCTTCCCTGACGAAAGAAGAAAAACCCTTCGACAGGCTCGGGGCGAACGGAGGGAGGGGTGCGCGATTGACTGAGGTCGGCATCAGGCAATAGCGTCCGCTTCGTCTAAAATAGAGGAAACCCTATCGAGCATTTCATTTGGTATTGCAGATACGGGCGGCTTGACGAAAGACTTATCGTCTCTCCACTGGATCGACAGCAAAACAAATGCGTCAATCTTCGTGGCTTTATCATAACGCTTTCTTGGTGAGCCGGTTGCGATCATATCCGCAGATATGTGTCGGCGGCGGAGCTTGGCGATAAGCCGCTGCGCATCGGGCAAGGCAAGATCGTCCTCGACCGCGATGATAACGCCGAGGCGTTCTTTCTCAGGCATGTCCACCAGCATCGCCAGCCGTTCGATCCCCGCCGCCCAGCCGACGGCTGGCGTGGCAGGACCACCCAGATTTTCGATCAGGCCGTCATAGCGACCGCCGCCCAGCACAGTGCCCTGCGCGCCCAGCCGGTCGGTGACGAACTCGAACGCGGTGTGGCGATAATAGTCCAGGCCGCGGACCAGGCGGGCGTTGCGTTCCCACGCCACGCCTGCGGCATCCAGGCCCGCCGTGACCTTTTCGAAGAAGCTGCGCGCTTCGTCGGTGAGGTAAGCATCGATGTCCGGGGCGCTATCGGCGACCGGGCGGTCGCGCGGGTCTTTGCTGTCGAGGATGCGCAGCGGGTTCTTGGCCAGTCGTTCCACGCTGTCTTCCGACAGCTGATCCCTATGCGCCTCGAAATGCGCGATCAGCGCCGCGCGCCAAGCGTCGCGGCTCGGCCCGTCGCCCAGCGTGTTGAGGGTGAGCGTCACGCCGTCGGCGATGCCCAGTTCCTTGAGCAACTGGTCGGCCATGACCAGCAGTTCCACGTCCGCGCCCGGCTCGGCTGCGCCGATGATTTCGGCGTCGAGCTGGTGGAACTGGCGGAAGCGGCCCTTTTGCGGGCGTTCGTAGCGAAACAAAGGCCCGTGAGTCGCCACTTTCAGCGGCGCATATTGTTGCCAGCCCTCGGTGATATAGGCGCGGCTGATGCCGGCGGTGAATTCGGGGCGCAGGGTGATGCTGTCGCCGCCGCGATCCTCGAACGTGTACATCTCTTTCGAGACGACGTCGGTGCTTTCGCCGAGCGACCGCGCGAAGACGGCGGTGGATTCGAACACCGGCACTTCGACCCGCTGAAAACCGTAGAGTTTGCGCACCCGGTCGAACGTCGCGACCACATGGGCGAAGCGTTCCGCAAACGCCTCCGTGGTGCCGCCCAACATGTCCTGCGTTCCGCGCACCGGGCGCGGCGTTTCTATCTTCGCCATGGGGCCGGGCCTTTAACGGCAAATCAGCCTCAAGGAAACGCGCTTTTTACGAGCGTCCATCAGGGGTGGACGGCGCCGCGACGCCTTGCCATGCTAAAGGCAATCGGGCCGTCCGGCCCACTTATCTTTCTGGAGACATCCATGATCCGCAGCCTTGCTGCCGCCCTGTGCCTGACGACGGGCCTTTCGAGCGCCATCGCCAGCCCGCTTTTCGCCCAGGACGCGATCCGGTCCAAGCCGACCGCCCTGCCCGTCGATAGCGCCGCGCCTGCACCAAAGGACATTCCCTATCCCGGCGGCACCATCCGCCTAGAGGTCGATGCGACCGACACGGTGCAGCGCATCTTCCGCGTGAAGGAGACGATCCCAGTCGCCGCGGCGGGACCGCTGACGCTGATGATGCCGGCCTGGCTGCCGGGCAACCATGCGCCGCGCGGGCAGATCGAGAAGCTGACCGGCATCACCTTCTCCGCCAATGGCCAGACGCTGGCATGGAAGCGCGATCCGCTCAACGTCTTCGCCTTCCAGATCGACGTACCGCAGGGCGTAACGCAGGTGGTGGCGCAGTTCCAGTTCCTGTCTGCGACCCAGCCCGCCCAGGGCCGCGTGGTCGTGACGCCCAAGATGCTAAACATCCAGTGGGAGAGCGTGTCGCTCTATCCGGCGGGCTATTATACCCGGCAGATCCCGATCCAGGCGACCGTCACCTATCCCGCCGGCTGGCAGGCCGCGACCGCGCTGCGCGGGACCAAGACTGGCAACGCCGTCGCCTATGAGACGATCGATTATGAGGCTTTGCAGGATTCGCCGGTGTTTGCGGGGACGCATTTCAAGGCGGTGGACCTGGGCAGCAATGTGACGCTCAACATCGTCGCGGATGATGCGGACGAGCTGGACTATAAGCCCGAGCAGATGGCCAAGCACAAGAAGCTGGTCGCCGAAGCCGGATCATTGTTCGGCGCCTATCATTTCAACCATTATGATTTTCTGCTGGCGATCACCGATGAGATGGGCGGCATCGGCCTGGAGCATCATCGTTCGTCCGAGAATCAGGTCGAGCCGGGCTATTTCAAAAGCTGGGACAAGGGTGAGGCGTTGCTGGACCGCAACCTGTTGCCGCATGAATTCACCCATAGCTGGGACGGCAAGTTCCGCCGCCCCGACCTGCTGTGGACGCCCGATTTCAACGTGCCGATGCAGGATAATCTGCTGTGGGTCTATGAAGGGCAGACGCAGTTCTGGGGCTATGTGCTGGGCGCGCGGTCGGGGATGTTTTCCAAGGCCGAGACGCTGGACGCCTATGCCCAGATCGCGGCGAAGCTGGATACGGCGGTCGGCCGCCAGTGGCGCGCGATGGAGGACACCACCCATGATCCGATCATCTCCGCCCGCCGGCCCAAGGGCTGGGCGAGCTGGCAGCGGTCCGAGGATTATTATAATGAAGGGCTGATGATCTGGCTGGAGGCCGACGCGATCATCGCCAAGGCGACGCGCGGCAAGAAGGGGCTGGACGATTTCGCCAAGGCGTTCTTCGGCATCAATCCGGGGGACTGGGGCCAGGTCGTCTATAATCGCGGCGACGTCATCAAGACGCTGAACGATATCGCGCCTTATGACTGGGCGGGCTTCTTCCAGAAATATGTCGATAGCCCGACCAAGGAAACGCCCAAGGGCGGCTTCATCCTGGGCGGCTACACCCTCGTCTATGGTGAGGAGCCGGGCGCGATCACCAAGGCGGCCGAGGGCGCAAACAAGATGGTCGACCAGAGTTTCGGGATCGGCGCGATCGTGAAGAATGACGGCGAAGTGAGCGGCGTCATCTGGGACAGCGCGGCGTTCAAGGCGGGGCTGGTGACGGGCGCCAAGATACTCGCGGTCAATGGCGACGAATATTCGGGCGACGTGTGGAAAGCGGCGATCAAGGCCAAGACGCCGATCCAGATCATCCTAAAGCAGGATAAATACTATCGCACTTTGACACTCGATTATTCGGGCGGGCTGCGCTATCCGCGCCTCGACAAGACAGGAGAGGGTGACGGCAGCCTCGACAGGTTGCTTAAAGCCAGAACATAATCACCCGTAGCGTAACGTGTAGCAAAAGGCGTTTCCATGAATATCGAACTGATCCCGGTCGGCGACGATCCGCCCAACAGCCTGAACGTCATCATCGAAGTGCCGGTCGGCGGCGAGCCGGTGAAATATGAATTCGACAAGGCCAGTGGCGCGCTGTTCGTGGACCGCATTTTGCACACGCCGATGCGCTATCCTGCGAACTATGGCTTCGTGCCGCACACGCTGTCACCCGATGGCGATCCGCTGGACGCGCTGGTCATCGCCCGGTCGCCCTTCGTTCCCGGCTCCGTCGTGCGTGCGCGCCCGATCGCGGTGCTGAACCTGGAAGACGAAGCGGGCGGCGACGAAAAGCTGGTCTGCGTGCCCGACAACAAGACCTTCCCTTATTATGCCGACATCAGCGAGAAGGACGACCTGCCCGGCATCGTGATGGAGCAGATCGAGCATTTCTTCACCCACTATAAGGATCTGGAAAAGACCAAGTGGGTCCGCATCGGCACATGGGGCGGGGCGGACGACGCCAAGCAGATCACGCTGGAAGCGATCGCGCGCTATCAAGCGAGCAAGAAGACGGCGTAAGGCCGGTTTCTTTCGAGAGTTCAAAAGGCCGTGTGGATCGATCCGCACGGCCTTTTCATTTCTCCGTTAGCTATATGAGCCGGTCCGCATCCAGCGCCATGGCCAGCGAATCGCGGCCCTTGGGCATACGGGCGTGAAGCCGGGCGTCGGCCTCGACCAGCCGCTCGATGCCGATGTCGAGCTGCTCTTCGGGCAGGGTGAAGGGCAGGCGCAGGAAGCGTTCGAACGCGCCGCTGACGCCGAAGCGCGGGCCGGCGGCGATGCGGACGCCCAGACTTTCGGCCAAGGCCGCCAGCGCGGTCGCCTCCGCACGAGGCAGTTCGGCCCAGAGCGACAGGCCGCCCGCGGGCGATTCCACCCGCCAATGGGGCAGGCGATCCGCGATTAGGCCCAGCAGATGGTCGCGCCGCCCGCGCAATTGGCCGGCCCGCTCGCCCAGGCCGACATCGGCGTCGATCAACTGGGCGACCGCGATCTGTTCGACCACCGGGCTGGCCATGTCCATCGTCGTGCGCAGGCGGCCGAGCGCCGCGACCGTCTGAACATCGGCGCGAATCCAGCCGACGCGCAGCCCGCCCCAGAAAATCTTGCTGGCCGACCCCAAAGTGATGACCTGCCGTCCCGACGGATCGTGCATCGCCACGGGCGGCGGCGGCGCGAAATCGAGGCCCATCGCGACCATCGTTTCGTCCACCACCAGCGGCGTGTGGCTGCGCATCGCGGCGGCGACCAGCGCGCGGCGGGTGGCGGGGTCCATGCTGCGACCGGTGGGGTTGTGGAAATCGGCAATGACATAGGCGAAACGGGGGCTGGTCTGGCGGAAGGCCGCCTCCATGGCGTCGACGTCCCAACCCTGCGCCGGCAGGCCGACTGGCACCGGCACGACATGGGCGCGCTGCAACGCCTGGATCGCGTTATGATAGGTCGGGTGGTCGACTACCACCCGGTCGCCCGGTCCGGCCAGCCATTGGAGCAGCAGCGAAAAGCCCTGCTGCGCGCCGTTGGTGACCATGATCTGGTCGGGACTGGTCGGGCATCCGCGCCGCTCATAATGGGCGGCGATCGCGCGGCGCAGCACCATGATGCCGAGCGGATCATAGCCGAGGTCACCCAGATAGGCGGGCAGCGCCTCCACCGCATGAGCATAGGCGCGCGCGACGCCGGGCGCGGCGGGCAGGGCGGCATGGGTCCAGTTGAGCAGATTGCCGCCGGTCGTCGCGTCGATCGCCCCCGGCGTCGTTTCGGTCCGACCCGGCGGGATGCGGGTGACGCTGCCCGACCCCTGGCGGCTCTCCAGATAGCCCTCGTCACGCAACCGGTCGAAGGCGGCGGCGACGGTCGTGCGGGACAAGCCCAGCGCTGCTGCCAGTTCGCGTTCGCCGGGGAGCCTGACGTTGAGGCCCACCCGCCCGTCCAGCACCAGCATCCGCAGCGCCTGCGCCAGTTGGCGATAGGCCGGTTCGGCGCTGTCCTGCGCGCGCCAGGCACCGAGCAGGCGGAGCAGGGACGGGGGACGAAGAAGCGAAGTGGACATGGGGCACATTCCAATCTGACCATGGATCAAGGCCATTTATGCCAGACTGGTCCTTTTTGAAAAGGCCAGTTGCGTCGAATTAGCATGGCATGACCAACCACCGCTACGCCCTCCGTTTTTGGCAGCTCTTCTGGGGCCTGTGCCTCTACGGTTTTTCCATGGCGCTGATGCTGCGCGCCAATCTGGGGCTCGATCCCTGGGATGTGCTGCACCAGGGGCTTGCGCCCAAAATGGGCCTCAGCTTTGGCATGACCGTCAACCTGATCGGCGCTATCGTGCTGCTGCTGTGGTGGCCGCTGAAGCAACGGCCAGGGATCGGCACGATCGCCAACATCCTGGTGATCGGGACGGCGGTGGACCTGTCGCTGATGATCCTGCCGACGCCCGAAGGCTTGTGGGTGCGCGCGACGTGGCTGGTCGCGGGGATCATCCTGAACGGTATCGCCGGCGGTGCCTATATCGGCGCGGGGATGGGGCCGGGGCCGCGCGACGGTTTGATGACGGGGCTGTGCCGCCGGACGAACATGCCAGTCAAATGGGTGCGGACGGGAATCGAGATCGGCGTGCTGGCGATCGGCTGGTTGCTGGGCGGCACGGTGGGCATGGGCACCATCCTCTATGCCGCGACGATCGGCTGGATCGTCCACCATGCGCTGCCTTTTTTCCGCATCGCCGAGGTGGAGCGCCCGGCGCAAGCGTGACAGAGGCCCCTGACTGGTCGATGCGCCAAGCATCGGCCGGTCCTTTTTCCTTTGAAAATAAGGCGCATAGTCATTGACCGGGCCAGGCAGACGGGCATGATCCGCCGCGCCTCCCCCCCGATCAAGGAGCATCCCCCCATGCGCCCCTTCCTCGCCGTCGCCCTGCTCCTGCCGTTGACCGCCGCGGTCCCGTCCCAACCCGCGCCCGAACCGGCCCTCGCGCCGCTGGCCTTCGAACAGGTCGCGCCCGTCGGCACGAAAATGCCGCGATTCAAGGTCGATGCCACCTGGCCGGCGATGCCGAACGACCTGCTGCTGGGGCAGGTGAGCGGGGTGGCGGTGGGGCCGGACGATTCGGTGTGGGTCGTCCATCGCCCGCACAGCCTGACCGCGACCGACACCGGCCTGGCGCAAAGCCCGCCGATCGCCGCCTGCTGCAAGCCTGCGCCGCCGGTGGTGCGCTTCGCGAAGGATGGCCGCTATATCGGTGGCTGGGGCGGAACCGCGAGCGCGCCCACGGTCGATGGCGTCAACCAATGGCCCGCCAGTCTGCACGGCGTCTTTGTCGACAAGGCCGGCACCGTCTGGTTCGGCGGCAATGGCAAGGGCGACCATGTCGTCATGAATTACAGCCCCGAAGGCCAGTATATCCGCCGCTTCGGCCAGCGCGACAAGACCGGCGGCAATGACGCGACCGACCAGCTGGGCAATCCGTCCGACGTCAATCATAGCGATGGCATGGTGCTGGTGTCCGATGGCTATGTGAACCGTCGGGTGATCGGCTTCGACGCGCAGACCAACGCCTATAAGGGTCGCTGGGGCGCCTATGCCAGACCGCCGATCGCGCCCACCCGCACCGGCGATTTCGACCAGAGCCATGCCGTCGACCCCAGCAAGCAAGCCAATCCCCAGGCCCAGACCTTCGCCGACATCGTCCATTGCGTGGTGCCGACGCGGGACGGCCATCTCTATGTCTGCGACCGCAACAACAACCGCGCGCAATTGTTCAAGCGGGAGAAGGATGGCCGCCTGACCTTCATACGCGACCTGGCGATCGCGCCGGAAACGGGCGGCACCCATACGGTGACGGACATCGCCTTCTCGCCCGATCCCGATCAGACCTATCTTTATGTCGCGGACATGATGAACGGGCGCATCTGGATATTGCTGCGCAAGACGCATGAGGTGCTGGGCGCGATCGGCCGGGTCGGGCGGCAGGCGGGGCAATTTACCTGGCTGCACAGCATTGATACCGACAGCGACGGCAATATCTATGCAACCGAGGTCAATACCGGCCGGCGCGTACAGAAGCTGGTGTTCACCGGCATCCAATGAGAGGGGGACGCCCGATGGCGACCACATTATACGACCTGACCGTACCGATGTTCGTCCGTGGGCTGACCGCGTTGTCGGGCCTGCTCGACAAGGGTGCCGCCTATGCCGCCGAACAGGGCATCGACCCGGCGACGCTGACCGGCGCGCAACTGATCGCGGACATGAAGCCGCTGACGGCGCAGGTGCAGTTCGCCTGCGACACCGCCAAGGGGACGGTTACGCGACTGGGCGAGCTGGAGCCGGTGGCGATGCCGGACGATGAACAGACGTTCGCGCAGTTGCAGGCGCGCATCGCCAAGACGATCGCCCTGCTGGAAGCGGTGCCGCGCGACAAGATTGACGGGCGCGAGGATGCGGCGGTGGTGCTCAAGGTGCCAGGGGCCGAGATTCCCTTCACCGGCCGCAGCCATGTGCTGACCTTTGCCCTGCCCAATTTCTATTTCCATCTGACGACGGCCTATGCGCTGCTGCGCCAGGCGGGCGTGCCGGTGGGCAAGATGGATTTCCTAGGCGGGGTTTAACCCGCGATCAGCTGCACATAGGCGCTGGCGACCCAGCCGCTGGCGCAGGGGCCGGCATAGGGTTGCTTGCGTTCCACGGGGGACGCGACGCCGCAATCGGCCGCCGGCGGCGCTTCGCCGGTCGCTGGTACAGCCAGCACCACCACGCCCAGCCATTTTTGGTCGAGGGTGCGGGCGCAGATATAGACGCGCTGCCCGTCGTAAAGCGGCCCCAATGTCTTCGCGTCGTTAAAGGGCGCGGCGAGTACGGGAAGACCCCCTGCCCCGCTGCGCGTCACCCGTCCCAACCCACCGCAGGCATCCATCCGCGGGCCATCCTCGCCGATCGTCACCGGGCGCGCGACGGGCGCGTCCATGCGGGTTTCGGGTACCTCCGCGCGGGGGGCACCGGCGAGCGAACTGTTGGGCAATTCCTCATAGACGTCGTTGCTTTTCGAGCAGGCGCCAAGCGGCAACAGCAAGGGCAGCAGGAGGAGAGGGACGATGCGCATGAAAGCCGTGATAGACCCCGGCGGACCCAAGCGGAAGCCGCCATGTTTTGCTTTAGTTTTGGGGCCGCTGTCCCTATATGCTCGGCATGAGCGATGAACCCGTAAACACTCCCAATAATAACGAATATGGCGCCGACAGCATCAAGGTGCTGAAAGGCCTGGACGCCGTGCGGAAACGCCCCGGCATGTATATCGGCGACACGGACGATGGCAGCGGTCTGCACCATATGGTGTTCGAGGTCAGCGACAATGCGATCGACGAGGCGCTGGCCGGTCATTGCGACAAGATCGTCATCACGTTGAACCCCGACGGGTCGGTCAGTGTGGAGGATAACGGCCGCGGCATCCCGACCGGCATCCATAAGGAAGAAGGCGTGTCGGCGGCCGAGGTCATCATGACCCAGCTGCACGCGGGCGGGAAGTTCGAGAATACCAGCGACGACAATGCCTATAAGGTGTCGGGCGGCCTGCATGGCGTGGGCGTGTCGGTGGTCAACGCGCTGTCCGAATGGCTGGACCTCAACATCTGGCGGGACGGCAAGGAACATTATATGCGCTTCGCCTTTGGCGATGCGACCGCGCCGTTGGAAGTGATCGGCGATGCGCCAGCGGGTAAGAAGGGGACGCGCGTCACCTTCCTGGCCAATATGGAGAAGGTGCCGGGCGACGGCGCGACGTTCAAGAATCACACGGAATATGATTTCGAGAAGCTGGAGCATCGCTATCGCGAGCTGGCTTTCCTCAACAGCGGCGTGCGCCTGTTCCTGGTCGATGCGCGGCATGAGGAGAAGAAGGAGATCGAGCTGTTCTACGAGGGCGGCATCGCCGCTTTCGTGAAATATCTCGATCGCAACAAATCGGCGATGATGCCGGAGCCGATCGCGATTTCGGGCACCCGCGACGACGTCACCATCGACGTCGCGCTGGAGTGGAACGACTCTTATTATGAGAACGTCCTCTGCTTCACCAACAACATCCCGCAGCGCGATGGCGGCACCCATCTGGCCGCATTCCGCGCGGCGCTGACGCGCACGCTCAACAATTATGCGGAAAAGTCGGGCGCGCTGAAGAAGGAAAAGGTGTCGCTGACCGGTGAGGACATGCGTGAGGGGCTGACCGCGATCGTATCGGTCAAGCTGCCCGATCCCAAATTTTCGTCGCAGACCAAGGACAAGCTGGTGTCGTCCGAAGTACGTCAGCCGCTCGAAAGCCTGATGGCCGACAAGATGGCCGAGTGGCTGGAGGAAAATCCCGCCTTCGGCAAGATGATCGTGCAGAAGGTGATCGACGCCGCCGCCGCCCGCGAAGCGGCCAAGAAGGCGCGCGAACTGACCCGGCGCAAGGGCGTGCTCGACATCGCGTCGCTGCCCGGCAAGCTGGCCGACTGCCAGGAACGCGACCCCGCCAAGTCCGAACTGTTCCTGGTCGAAGGCGATTCGGCGGGCGGTTCGGCCAAGCAGGGCCGCAACCGGCATAATCAGGCGATCCTGCCGCTGAAGGGCAAGATCCTGAACGTCGAGCGCGCGCGGTTCGACAAGATGCTGTCGTCCAAGGAAGTCGGCACGCTGATCCAGGCGATGGGCACCGGCATCCGCGATGACTTCAACCTGGAAAAGCTGCGCTACCACAAGATCGTCATCATGACCGACGCGGACGTCGACGGCGCGCATATCCGCACGCTGCTGCTGACCTTCTTCTATCGCCAGATGCCCCAGATCATCGATGGCGGGCATCTCTATATCGCCCAGCCGCCGCTCTATAAGGCGACGCGCGGCCGGTCCGAAGTTTACCTCAAGAATGAGGCCGCGCTGGAGCAATATCTGGTCGACAATGGCGTCGAATCGATGGCGCTGGAAACCGGCAAGGGTCCGCGCACCGGCGAGGATCTGCGTAGCCTGATCGAACATGCCCGCCGCATGCGTGCGGTGATGCGCTATGTGCCGCGCCGCTACAATCCCGCGATCATTGAGGCGCTGAGCCTGAATGGCGCGCTCGATCCCGAACTGGACCAGGCCGCGCAAGCCGAACGGCTGGCCGCGACCGTAACCTGGATGGGCGCGCAGGATGTCGAAGGCCGATGGACCGGCAGCGTCGCGGAAGAGGGCGGGTTCCACTTCCAGCGCGCCTGGCGCGGCGTCACCGACCATCATGTGATCGAGGGCGGATTCATCGGGTCGGCCGAGGCGCGCAAGCTGCACAGCATCGCCGCCGAGGATGCCGGCAGCTACCTGACGCCAAGCCGCCTGATCACGGTCAAGGCGCTGGCCGCCGAAGCGAACGACGACGACCTGCCCATCGCGCCGGCCAAGGGCGCGATGGTGACGCGGCCGAGCGAACTGCTCGAAGCGATCCTGGCCGCCGGGCGCAAGGGGCTGGCGATCCAGCGCTACAAGGGGCTGGGCGAGATGAACGCGGAACAGCTGTGGGAAACCACGCTGGACCCGGACAATCGTTCGATGCTGCGCGTCGAGGTGGAGCAAGCGGACGTCGCCGACGAAATTTTCACGCGCCTGATGGGCGACGTGGTCGAACCGCGGCGCGAGTTCATTCAGGACAATGCGCTGAACGTCGCCAATCTGGACGTTTAATTTGGTCACGGTGCCAGCCCTTCAAAACGAGTCACGCGCCTCGTTTGAACCCACCCGGCCTCCCAACCAGTATATTGCCGTGGGTGGCCGGGTGGGGGTGTGGGCCGGTACGGCGACATGCGCGTTTCTGCGCATGAAAAACCTGTGATGGAGCGGGTCCGTTGCGGCTGGGCCGGGACCGACCCGCTCTATTGCGCCTATCATGACGCGGAATGGGGCGTGCCGGAGCGCGATTCGCGGATGCTCTGGGAAATGTTGATGCTGGAGGGGTTCCAGGCGGGCCTGTCCTGGATCACGATATTGCGCAAGCGCGAGACATTCCGCGCGGCATTCGCCGGATTCGATCCCGACAAGGTGGCGGCCTTTACTGACAGCGATATCGAGCGGCTGATGGGCGACCCTGGCATCGTCCGCGCGCGGGCAAAGATCGTCGCGACCATTGCAGGCGCGCGGATTTTCTGCGCGATGCGCGATTCGGGTGAGGATTTCGCTGCCTATGCCTGGTCCTTCGTCGACGGCGTGCCGGTGCAGGGCGACGGGGTGACCTTTCCGGCGCAGACGCCGCTGTCCGTCGCCGTTTCGAAGGATTTGAAGGCGCGCGGTTTCAAATTCGTCGGCCCGACCATCGCCTATGCCTGGATGCAGGCAACCGGTTTGGTCAACGACCACGCCGCCGCCTGCTTCCGCCGCGACGCGCTGCGGCCGTGAAAGCGGTGCGCCTGCTTATCCCCGTCGCCCTGCTCAGTGGTTGCGGGGACGGGGAAATGGCCACGAATGAGACGCAGCCTGCGCCGACGACCGCGATCGCCACGCCGGTCGATACGATCAGCACCGGGGACGCAGCGGTAGCGGCAGTTCCGCCGCCCGCGATGCCGCCCAAGCCTTTGGTTTCACGTGAAACACCTCCACCGCGCCCAGCGCCCCCCGATTATCGCGCGATCGGCACCGAACCGTTCTGGGCAGTGACCATCCGGGGGGCGACGGCCATATTGGAGCGACCGGACAAGGCGCCGCTACGCTTTGCCGTGCGCGATCACGCGGACGACAAGGCTGTGCGCTATCAGGCCGACGGTTTCGCCATGACCCTGACGCCGGGGCCATGCAGCGACGGGATGAGCGATGCGATCTGGTCCGACCGGGTGCAGGTGGCGTTCGGGGAAGGGACGTTAAAAGGCTGTGGCGGCGAGCGCGAAGCCATGCGGGAAGAGGTGCCCTGATCGTTATCCCAGTTCGCCTGCCCCTTTGAAGGGAATTACGACGACCGCCGATACGTCCCGCCGCGCCCTGCTGATTGCCGCCGCCGCCCTGTCCACGCTTACTGTGTCCAGCGGCGCGGCCGCGCAGCTATCCCTGCAACCGCCCGTCCCGCCCAGCGGGCCGAAGACAATCCTGGGCATGGTAGTGTTCGACGGCTTCGAACTGCTGGACGTTTTCGGTCCGCTGGAAATGTTCGGGATGCTGAAAGACCGGATCGAGATCGTGATGATCGCGCAGAAAGCCGGGCCAGTTAAGAGCGGCGCAGGGCCGGCCACGATCGCCGATTTCGGCTTTGCCGATGCGCCCAAGCTCGACATCCTGATGATTCCCGGCGGCATGGGTACGCGGCGGGAGGTGAATAACCCCGCCTTCATGGCCGCGATCAAGGATATCGCGCAGGCCACGCCGCAGGTGGCCACCATCTGTACCGGATCGGGGCTGCTGGCCACGACCGGCCTGATCGACGGGGTGAAGGCCACGAGCAACAAGATGGCCTGGAAATGGGCGACGGGGCAGGGCGCAAAGGTCGCGTGGGTGCCGCAGGCGCGCTGGGTGGAGGATGGGAAATATATCTCCTCCTCCGGCATTTCGGCCGGGACCGACATGGCGCTTGCCCTGATCGCGAAACTCTATGGCAAGGACATGGCGCATTGGGTCGCGCATCGCGCCGAATATCGCTGGAACGAGGATGCGACCGACGATCCGTTCGCGGCGATGAACGGCCTGGGCAGCTGAGGATCAGTCGGCGCGCATCGCTTCGGCGACCAGCGCTTCAGCCTCCATCAACAGCGCGTCTTCCGCGGCCGTCTGCGCCACATGCTCGCGGCCGATCAGAATCAGCACGGGGACGGCGAGGGGACTGACCCGCTCCAGGGTTACATGCAGCATCGTCGTCGCCGCCCGGTCGATCAGGTCGCCCAGCCGCCCGACATCGGTCATCCGCGCGCGCGCATCGGCCCAGGCAGCCTTGAGCAGCAAATGGTCGGGCTGATATTTGCGCAGCACGTCGTAGATCAGGTCGGTCGAGAAAGTGACCTGCCGCCCGGTCTTGCGCTTGCCCGGATGCTGGCGCTCGATCAGGCCGGCAATCACCGCGACGTCGCGGAAGGCGCGCTTCAGGAGGCTAGACTGTTCGACCCAGTCGACAAATTCATGGTCGAGGATATCGGCGGAAAAGAGGCTTTGCGGGTCGGTGATCGGTTTCAAGCCATAGACCGCCAGCGCATAGTCGTTGGCGACGAACCCCAAAGGCATCAGCCCCTGGCTCTCCATCCGCCGAGTGAGCAACATGCCAAGCGACTGATGCGCATTCCAGCCCTCGAAACTATAGCAGACGAGGTAATGGCGCCCTTCATGCGGGAAGGTTTCGATCAATAGCTGGCCGGGCTGGGGCAAAGCGGAGCGCAGTTTCTGCATCTCCAACCATTCGCGCACATCGGGCGGGAAGCGGTGCCAGACGTCGGGTTCGGCCAGGAAATGCCGCACCCGGTCGGCGAGACGGGTGGACATCGCCATGCGCGATCCGCCCCAGCTGGGGATGCGCGCCTGTTTCGACGTCGCCCGGACCGTGAGGTCGGACGTATCCATCCGCACCACCTCCAGCGCCATGCCGGAGAAGAAGAAGCTGTCGCCGGGGCGGAGCTGCGCGGCGAAGCCTTCCTCCACCGTGCCAAGCTTGCGGCCGTTGGCGAAACGGACGGCGAGCGCGGGCTGATCGACGATGATGCCGGCGTTCAGGCGATGCTGCTGGATGAACCGCGGGTGGGAGACGCGCCAAGTGCCGTCGGCGTCCTGCGTCAGGCGTTTGAACCGGTCATAGGCGCGCAGGGCATAACCGCCGCCCTCGATAAAGTGCAGCACATGGTCGAATGCTTCGGCGGTCAGCCCGCTATAGGGCGTGGCGGATCGCACTTCCTCCAGCAGTTCCTCCGCCCGGAACGGCCCGGCGCACGCCAAGCCCATGACGTGCTGGGCCAGCACGTCCAGGCTGCCGACGCGGAAATCGTCGGCGTCGCGCTCCCCCGCCTCGACGGCGTCGAGAGCGGCGCGCGCTTCCAGATATTCGAAGCGGTTGCCGGGGATCACGATCGCCTCGCTGGCTTGATCCAACCGGTGATTGGCGCGACCGATGCGCTGGAGCAGACGTGAGCTGCCCTTGGGCGCGCCCATCTGGATCACGCAATCGACATTGCCCCAATCGACGCCAAGGTCGAGGCTGGCGGTCGCGACCAGCGCACGCAACTTGCCCGCCGCCATCGCCGATTCGACCTTGCGCCGCGCCTCGATCGACAGGCTGCCATGGTGGATGGCGATCGGCAGGTTCGCGTCGTTGGCGGACCAGAGTTCCTGAAAGATGAGTTCGGCCAGGCCGCGGGTGTTGCAAAAGACCAGCGTGGTCTGCCGCGCTTCGATTTCCGCCATCACCTGGTTCGCGGCATATTTGCCCGAATGGCCGGACCAGGGGACGCGGCCTTCGGGAATGAGGATGGCGACGTTCGGCTCCGCGCCTGCCTCCCCCAGCACCGGGGTCACGGTGTCGATGTCGCCATCGGGCGCGAGCCAAGCGCGATAGGCGTCGACATCGGCGACCGTGGCGGACAGGGCGACGCGCCGCAGCGCGGGATTGATCGTCTGCAACCGCGCCATCGACAGGTTGAGCAGATCGCCGCGCTTCTGCGTCGCGAAGGCGTGGACCTCATCGACAATCACGGTCCGCAGGTCCGAGAACAGCAAAGCGGCGTCGGGATAGCTGAGCAGCAGCGACAGCGATTCGGGCGTGGTCAGCAATATTTGCGGCGGGCGCACCCGCTGGCGCGCCTTGCGATCGGATGGGGTGTCGCCAGTCCGCGTCTTGACGCTAATCGGTAGGCCCATCTCTTCGATCGGGGTCAGCAAATTGCGGCGGACATCGACCGCCAACGCCTTCAAGGGCGAGACATAGAGGGTGTGCAACCGGTCGGTCGGATGGGCGATCAGATCGGAGAGGGTCGGCAGGAAACCCGCCAGCGTCTTGCCCGCTCCGGTCGGCGCGATCAGCAAGGCATGATCGCCCCGCGCCGCCGCCGCCAGCATATCCATCTGGTGCCGTCGCGGTTGCCAGCCGCGCGACGCGAACCAGCTTTCGACAATGGCGGGAAGGGCAAGCGACATAGTGGAGATGTAGGGGGCCATGGTGCCGCTGTCACCGTCTGCGCTTTGCCATGGGGTTGCGGGCATGATAGACGCACGCATCTTCCTTCCGAACCGCGCAACTCCATAGGGGATCAGGCGTATAGGGTGTCGCGCGGCACAGCGCATGGAGAGTGGCCATGACCGAGAAAATCAGCACCCAGCCAATGCCGGACGTCTTTTTCGACATCTGGTTCATGCCTGCCGCGTTCTGGACGCAATGGTGGGGCTTTTATGCCGAGACTTTGCAGGTCGGCCGTTTTTGCATCCCGCACAATCGGGTGGGGCAGGATCAGGCAACGGTCGATGTGGAGGTCGAGGAAGGGCTGGTAGCCTGACCTTTGCCGCCAGCGGTCGGAATAATCATATAGCGGCGAGAAATAATCTTACGCGCGCCTCTGGCCCTCCGCTGCCGCCCTGCGTTACACTCCTGCCCATGACAGCGGCGCATCAGACGCCGCCACAGCAGGAGAAACGATATGACTGGCGAAACGCCCCCTAAACTGTCCGAAGCCGACCTGACCGGCGTGGAAGCCCCTGGCAACCGCCGCCGCCCCAAGGCCCCGATCATGGAGATTGACGGCCGTAAGCTGAAGCCCGCCACACTGATGATGGGCCATGGTTATGACCCGACCCTGTCGGAAGGCTCGCTCAAGCCGCCCATCTTCCTCACCTCCACCTTCGCCTTCGAAAGCGCCGCAGCGGGCAAGCGCCATTTCGAAGGCGTGACTGGCATCCGGCCCGGCGGATCGGACGGGCTGGTCTATTCCCGGTTCAACGGTCCCAATCAGGAGATTTGCGAGGATCGGCTGTCGGTGTGGGAGGAGGCGGAGGATGCCTTGCTCTTTTCCAGCGGCATGTCGGCGATCGCCACCACATTGCTGGCGCTGGTGCAGCCGGGCGACGTGATCGTCCATTCGGCGCCGCTCTATGCCGCGACCGAATCGCTGATCGGGCGCATATTGGGCAAGTTCGGGGTGCAATGGGTCGATTTTCCGGCCGGCGCGACGCCCGAAGAGATTGGCGCGGTGATCGAGAAGGCCAAGGGGCTGGGCCGCGTCGCCATGCTCTATCTGGAAAGCCCGGCCAATCCGACCAACGTGCTGGTCGATGTGGAGGCGGTTGTCGCGCAGCGCGACTCGCTGTTCGCGGGCGCGGACCATGTCCCGCCGATCGCCATCGACAATACGTTTCTGGGACCATTGTGGCTGAAGCCACTGGCCCATGGCGCGGACCTGGTCATCTACAGCCTGACCAAATATGCCGGCGGCCATAGCGATCTGGTTGCGGGCGGCGTGCTGGGTTCCAATGCGCTGATCACGACCATCCGGCTGATGCGCAACACGATCGGCACGATCCTTGACCCCCATAGCGCCTGGATGCTGCTGCGGTCGCTGGAGACGCTGGAATTGCGGATGAGCCGGGCCGGCGAGAATGCGGAGACGGTCTGCGCCTGGCTGAAGGACCAGCCGCAGGTGGAGAAGGTCGTCTATCTCGGCTTCCCCGAAACCGAGCGGCAATCCGATATCTATCGTCGCCATTGCACCGGCGCGGGATCGACCTTCTCGCTCTACCTGAAGGGCGGCGAGGCGGAGGCGTTCGCGTTCCTCGACGCACTCAAGATCGCCAAGCTGGCGGTCAGCCTGGGCGGGACCGAGACGCTGGCCAGCCATCCCGCCGCGATGACCCACCTGTCCGTGCCGGCCGAACGCAAAAAGGCGCTGGGCATCGGCGATAATATGGTGCGCATCTCGATCGGCTGCGAAGATGCCGATGATCTGATCGCCGATTTCACCCAGGCGTTGCGGCAGATCGGATGAGCGACGCGCGCCCGGTCGTCCCGCCCGTCATCCTCATCGCCCAGCCGCATCTGGCGCCGTTGCTGGGCTTGCTGGCGACGGACTATGCGGCGCTGCCTTTGTGGGAGGCGGCTGGGCGCGCGCGGATTGCCGAGGCACGGGCGATCGTGACGGCGGGCGAGTTCCAACTCGACCCCGCGTTGCTGGAGGCGATGCCGCAGCTTGGCCTGATCGCCTGCTTCACCGTCGGGTATGACGGGATCGACCTTGCGCGGGCGCGGGCGCGCGGCATCGCCGTGACCCATGCGGGCGACGCCAATGCGGAGGATGTCGCCGACCATGCGATCGGCCTGATCCTGGCGCATCGGCGGCAGATCGTTGTCGGCGACCAGCAGCTGCGCGCCGGCGCGTGGGTGGCGAGTGCCAAGACCATCACCCGGTCGCTGGCCGGTGCGCGGCTGGGCATCGTGGGCATGGGCGCGATCGGCATCGCCATGGCACGGCGGGCCGACGTGATGCGGATGCAGGTAGGCTGGTGGGGGCCGCGCCCCAAGCCGGCCCTGGCATGGCCGCGCGCCGACAGCCTGATCGCGCTGGCGCAGAATAGCGACATGCTGATCGTCGCGGCCAGGGCGGATGAGACGAATCGCGGGATGATCGATTCGGCGGTGATCGATGCGCTGGGGCCGGGCGGCCTGCTGGTCAATGTGGCGCGCGGGCAATTGGTGGACGAAGATGCGCTGATCGCCGCGTTGCAGGATGGCCGGCTGGGTGGCGCGGCGCTGGATGTGTTCGCGCAGGAACCGACCGATGCCGCGCGGTGGGCCGATGTGCCCAACTGCGTGCTGACCCCGCACACCGGCGGCGCGACCGATGCGGCGGTGGCGCGGATGGCGGCGATGGTGCTGGCCAATCTGCGCGCTTATTTCAGCGGGGCGGTGCTGCCGTCGCCGGTGCCGGATTCGGTGTAAGACGGAATCCTTCCCGTAGGTTTCCCATTGAAACGGCGGAACTGGGCTCCCGCCTGCGCAGGAGCACGGCGTTTTTCATCGCGCGTATTTACGGTGGAACAGCCGACTGAGCAGCACATATGATTATGCGCTGTAATAGGATTCACGATTGGCCGACGGCTACGCCATCAACGCATCAGAATTTGAAGATGGTGCCCAGATAGACGGCCTGGCTGTCCTGGCGCTCGTCGGTCATTGGCGTCGTGCGACCCGCTACGCTATTATTATAGCGCACACCGGCGGTGACGTTCAGGTTGCGGGTCAGCGAATAGGAACCCGCCAGATCCAGCGAATAATCCTTGTCCGCCGACGGATTGCGCACGGTCGCTGCCGCTACGCCAGATTCGCGACGATTTTCCAGCATCATCTTGGTGCTGAACCGATCCTTCTTGCCGTCATCCAGCGAGAAATTCTTGGCGTCCACCATCGTTTCGACCGGCACCGGGTCCAACGCCTTGCGGCCGACCGAATCGGGCAGGGCGAATTTGCGCCAGTTGTGCGCGCCGTTCAGGCTGAAGGCGACAGGCTTGATATCGATCGCATCGATGGCGCGGTTCACGGCCACCTGATCGGCACCGCCAGCGGCCCGGACCATCACGGTCACCGAACGCTGGCCGCTCAGCGAACCACTGGTCGGCGTGAAACGGAAACCCTGCCGGCTGGCCGAGGCAACCATCTTGGCATAGGCCGCGGCCAAGCGTGGGTCCTTGATCGTGGGGGTGAAGGAAGAAATGCTGCCCATCCCGCCAAGCGAGACAGGCGCTTGCGAACGCAGCCGCATGAAATCAGTCGCCGCACCGAACGCGGGAGACAGCATGAAGCCAGCGACGGCCAGCGCCGCGCCCGTTCCTGCCAAATATCCCCTGTTCACACGCATGACCCGATTCTTGTCCCCGTTCATATATCTTGCGTAACGCTCTACACTCGCAAAGCCTCCACTGACTAGGGGCAGAACGCCTTTTTGGCTAACCTGTTGCATGGAACACACAGGCTGGAAGGTTGCGAACGGGAACGCTACCACCGCGCCTCGTCGCGTAACCGCTGGCGCGCGCCTTCGCGCCCCCTTGCCCCACGCCGCACGGCCACTATAGAAGCGGTGAGTTTCTCGTCTTTTTCAAGCTAGGACATGCCTGATGGCCCGCCGTCTCCCTGCCTTCGCAACCACCGGCCTGCTGCTGGCCGCACTCATGCCGCTGGCTGCCTGTGGCGGCGGTGCCAAGGACCGGCCCAAGGCCGACCTTGCCGCATCGAAGGTCACGACGATCGGCGTCAATGCCTATCTGTGGCGCGCATCGCTGGACACGCTGTCCTTCATGCCGATGGTGCAGACCGATTCGAACGGCGGCGTGATCGTCACCGATTGGTATTCCAATCCCAACAGCCCCAATGAACGGATGAAGCTGACCGTGTCGATCCTGGACCAGGATCTGCGCGCCGACGCCCTGCGCGTCGCGGCCAGCCGCCAGGTGAACCAGGGCGGCCAGTGGGTCGATGCCCCGGTCGCTGCGGCCACCGTGCAGAAGCTGGAGGAAGTGATCCTGACCAAGGCGCGCGACCTGCGCCGCACGGCGATCGGCTGACACCGCGCTTTGGGCGGCGCTGGCGCGACGCCCGTATTTTCTGATCTATCGGGGCTGGGCTTGGAAAGGCCCAGCCCGATCGCATTTGTAAGGACATGACATGCAGAGGCGCTTCAACCCGCTTGAGGCCGACGCCCGCTGGCAGGCGACCTGGGACGAAAGGCAGAGTTTCAAGGCCGACGACGCATCGTCCAAGCCGCGCTCCTACGTGTTGGAGATGTTCCCCTATCCGTCGGGGCGCATCCATATCGGTCATGTCCGCAACTACTCGATGGGCGACGTGCTGGCGCGATTCCGCCGGATGACGGGGCATGAAGTGCTGCATCCGATGGGCTGGGACGCCTTTGGCATGCCGGCTGAAAATGCGGCGATGGAAAAGAAGGTGCATCCGGGCGAATGGACGCGCTCCAACATCGCCAATATGCGCGCGCAGCTGAAAAAGCTGGGCTTCGCGATCGATTGGAGCCGCGAACTCGCCACCTGCGAGCCGGACTATTATGGCCATGAACAGGCGCTGTTCCTGGACATGCTGGACGCGGGCCTGGTCTATCGCAAGGAAAGTGCGGTCAATTGGGATCCGGTCGACATGACCGTGCTGGCCAATGAGCAGGTGATCGACGGGCGCGGCTGGCGTTCCGGTGCACTGGTCGAGAAGCGCAAGCTGTCCCAATGGTTCCTCAAGATCACCCAGTTCGCCGACGATCTCGTCGCAGGCCTCGACACTCTTGCCCAGTGGCCTGACAAGGTGAAGCTGATGCAGGAAAACTGGATCGGCAAGTCGGTCGGCCTGCAATTTCATTTCGAGCCGGTGGCCCCTTTCGACACGAAGATAGAGGTTTATTCGACCCGCCCCGACACGATTTTCGGGGCGAGTTTCGTGGCGATCGCCGCCGACCATCCGATCGCGCAGGCGGTCGCCGCGACCAATCCCGATGCGGTCGCGTTCATCGAACAATGCAAGGCGGGCGGCACCACGGCGGCCGAACTGGAAACGGCGGAAAAGCTGGGCTTCGACACGGGCCTGACCGTCGCGCACCCGTTCGATCCCGAATGGCACCTGCCCGTGTTCATCGCCAATTTCGTGCTGATGGACTATGGCACCGGCGCGGTCATGGGTGTGCCCGCGCATGACCAGCGCGACCTGGACTTTGCGCGCAAATATATGCTGCCGGTCGAGCGCGTGGTTGCCCCGGAAGGCGAAGCCGACACCCCGATCCATGACGAAGCCTATACCGGCCCCGGCAAGTTGGTGAACTCCCGCTTACTCGACGGCATGAGCGTGGATGAGGCGAAGGCCGCCGTCATCGCGCGGTCCGAATCGGAAGGCTGGGGCGCGGGCAAGACCGTGTTCCGCCTGCGCGACTGGGGCGTGTCGCGCCAGCGTTACTGGGGTACGCCGATCCCGGTGATCCATTGCGCGACGTGCGGGCCGGTGGGCGTGCCCAAGGACCAGCTGCCGGTCGTTCTGCCCGACGACGTGACCTTCGACGTGCCGGGCAATCCGCTGGATCGCCATCCGACCTGGAAGCATGTCGACTGCCCGTCCTGCGGCCAGCCGGCGGTGCGGGAAACCGATACGCTCGATACGTTTGCGGATTCGAGCTGGTATTTCATCCGATTCGCCAGCCAGCCGGACGACAAGCCGTTCGATCGAGAAACGGTCGAAAAATGGCTGCCGGTCGGCCAATATATCGGCGGCGTGGAACATGCGATCCTGCATCTGCTGTACGCCCGCTTCTGGACCCGCGCGCTCCAGCATATGGGGCAATTGGGCTTTGCCGAGCCGTTCACCGGCCTGTTCACGCAGGGCATGGTGACGCATGAAACGTATAGCCGCGAACAGGGCGAGGGACTGCCGCCTGTCTATTTCGCGCCCGGCGAGATCGACCGGACGTCCGAGGGCGCGACGCTGATCGCCGACGCTGCGCCGGTTGAGGTCGGCCGGGTCATCAAAATGTCCAAGTCCAAGAAGAATGTGGTCGATCCCGACGATATCATTGCCCAATATGGCGCGGATGCGGTGCGCTGGTTCATGCTGTCCGACAGCCCGCCGGAGCGCGACCTGCCCTGGACCGAGGCGGGGATCGAAGGATCGTGGCGTTTCGTCAACCGCGTGTGGCGGCTGTTCGGCGACTATGACACCGCCGCCGAGGGGCACGACAAAGCGCTGGACCGGAAGCTGCATCAGACGGTCGATGGCGTCGCCAGGGATATCGAGGCGCTGGGCTTCAACAAGGCCGTCGCCAAAATCTACGAACTGGTCAACGCGATCGAGAAGGCCAAGCCGTCTGCATCGCGCACCGCCGCGATCCGCGGGCTTGCCCTGCTGGTCGCGCCGATGACGCCGCATCTGGCCGAAGAGGGCTGGGCGGAGATGGCCGGGGAAGGCCTGATCGCCGACGCCGCCTGGCCGCCGGTCGATCCCGCGTTGCTGGTCGATGATGAAGTCACCATCGCCTGCCAGGTGATGGGCAAGCTGCGCGACACCATCACCGTGCCCAAGGGGACGGCGAAGGAGGAACTGGAGCGGCTGGCGCTGGCCGCGCCCAATGTCGTTCGCATCCTGGACGGAGCGACGCCGAAGAAAATCATTGTCGTGCCCGATCGTCTGGTGAACCTAGTCATCTAACAAAACGCCGTTCGGCCTGAGCCTGTCGAAGGCCCGCTTCTTCCTGAAAAGCAAGGAAAGCCCTTCGACAGGCTCAGGGCGAACGGTTATGGAGGTTCGCATGAAGCCTTGGCCCCTGCTCTTGATCGCCCTTGCCTCCCTCACCGCCTGCGGATTACGCCCGGTCTATGGCGGAGGCGGGCAGGGCGCTGTGGCGCAGGCTTTGGGCAATGTCACGGTCGAACCGATCGAGGGCAAGGGCGGCTGGCTGGTGCGCAATGCGCTGAACGACCGGCTATCGGCGATGCGCAGCGGGTCGGGTCCGCGCTACAAGTTGGTGGTGAAGCTGGACGACGATATCAGCGGCTTTGGCCTGCGATCCGACGCCGCGATCACGCGCGAGCGCCGCACTTTACGTGCCCGGTATCAACTCGTTGATGAAACCACCGGTGCGCAATTGCTGGACGATACCGCCGGGTCGGACGCGGGCATCGACGTCACGTCAAGCGAATATGCCACGATCGCGGCCGAAGACACGGCGCTGGAACGGCTGTCGCAGACGGTGGCGGACCAGATCGTCACCCGGCTGGCGCTCTATTCGCGCAAGGCCGCCAATCCTTGAAGGCCAATCGCGGCCAGATCGAACGGGCGCTCGACGCGCCGGGTCAGGGCGCTTCGGCCGATATCCGCTTCTTCCTGCTCTATGGCCCGGACGAAGCGGGCAGCCAGTCGCTGGCGAAGCGGTTGGAGCGCGCGATGGGGCCGCAGGCCGAACGCATCGACCTGGACGGGGCGACGCTGAAGGACGATCCCGCCCGGCTGTCCGATGAAGCGGCGTCCTTTTCGATGTTCGGCGACAAGCGCTGGATTCGGGTTAGCGGCATGGGTGAGGAATCGGTGCCGGCGCTGACCGCCCTGCTGGAGGCGCAGGCCGCCGGCAACCCGGTGATCGCGGTCGCCGGGGCGCTGAAAGCGACGTCGAAGCTGGTCAAGCTGGCGCTGGATCACAAGGCGGTGATGGCGTGCATATCCTATCAGCCCGATGCACGCGAATCGGAACAGATTGCGGTCGGCATCGCGCGCGACGGCGGGCTGCGCCTGCCGTCTGACCTCGCCCGCCGCATCGTCGACCTGGCCAATGGCGACCGCGCGCTGATGACCGGCGAGATCGAAAAGCTGATTCTCTATCTCGACGCCGCGCCCGACCGCCCGCGCGAAGCGACGGCCGAAGCGCTCGACGCCTTGTCGGCCGACAATCCCGATACGGAGGTCGGACCACTGGTCAACGCCGTGCTGGGCGGCGATATGAAGGCCATGCACCGCGAACTCACCAGCCTGAGCGAAACCGGCACGGCCATGGCTTCGGTCATCCGCCCGCTGCTGAACCGCGCGATGCTAATCGCCAATATCCGCATCGATTTCGACGCGAGCGGCCGGCTGGACGGCGCGGTCGAGGCGGCGGGCAAGGCGGTGTTCTGGAAGGAAAAGGGGCTGGTGTCGCGTCAGGTGCGGCAATGGGACGCGCCCGGCATCGCTCGCGTGCTGCAACGGCTGCTGGAAGCGGAACGCGCGACCCGGTCGGGGCGGGGGCTGGGTGACCTGATGGTGCGCCACGAATTGCTGACGATCGCGCGGCAGGCGGCACGCGAGCGGACTTGAACCCTATGTCCGGCAAGGCCATATTGCGGTCATGGACAAGCTGAACCTGAGCGACGCCGAATGGCGCGACCGCCTTTCCCCCGAACAATATCATGTGCTGCGCGAAGCGGGCACGGAGCGGGCCTTTACCGGCCCCTATAATGGCAACAAGGCCGACGGCGTCTATTATTGCGCCGGCTGCGGCACCGAACTGTTCGACGCTGATGAGAAATATGACAGCGGGTCTGGCTGGCCCAGCTTTACCGCGCCGGTGGATAGCGACGCGGTCGAGGAAATTCGCGACGCCAGCCACGGCATGGTCCGCACCGAAGTCCGCTGCGCCATCTGCGAAGGCCATCTGGGCCATGTTTTCCCGGACGGTCCGGGGGTGGGCGGCCTGCGATATTGCATGAACAGCGCCAGCCTGGACTTCAAGCCGCGCGACGAAGAGGCGTAAGCATCTGTATCCCGTTCGTGCTGAGTAGGGTCTGAGCGAAGTCGAAGACCCGTATCGAAGCATCATGCGCAGCGCGCGATCCTTCGATACGCCATTTCGACAGGCTTAATGGCTACTCAGGACGAACGGAGGGTTTTGATGTGATGGCCCATTCATCCCCGGTAAAGCGCCGATCCCCATGGAAGGCGCGACGGTCTTTTTCCACGCCGGGCGCATGATTTGCGCTGGCAGGGGCCGGGATTAGCGCGTATCCGGGGCGGCACAGATGGCAGGATCAGGCAAGAGCAAGGGCGCGCCGCGTGGCCGCGCGAAGACATGGATGCTGCGCGGGCTGAAGATCGGCCTCGCGACGGCGGTGGCGGGCCTGCTGGCCGTGGTGATCGCGGTGGTGATCGCGATGCAGTCGCTGCCCAGTTATGACAGCCTGAAATCCTCCCCCAACGGCCAGATGATCCGCGTTCATGCCGCCGACGGCAGCGTCATCGTCTCGCTGGGGCCAAGCTTTGGCCAATGGATGGCCTATGACCAGATTCCGCAGGTCATGGTCGATGCGATGGTATCGACCGAGGACAAGCGTTTTTACCTGCACCCCGGCGTCGATCCGATCGGCATGGCGCGCGCCGCCTGGGTCGCGATCGAAAATCGCGGCAAGGGTAGGCGCTTGCAGGGCGCATCGACCATTACCCAGCAGGTGACGCGCAACATCTTCCTCAACAACAGCTATAGTTTCGGCCGCAAGATCCGCGAAATGGTGCTGGCGCTGGCGCTGGAGCGCAAATTCTCCAAGCGGCAGATTCTCGAACTCTACCTTAACAAGGTCTATTTCGGCGGCGGCGCATACGGGATCGACGCGGCCAGCCGCAAATTTTTCGGCCACCCCGCCACCAGCCTGGACCTGCCCGAAGCCGCGATCGTCGCTGGCCTGGTCAAGGCGCCGTCCAGCTATTCCCCCACCGCTGACGCAGACGCTGCGATCGGCCGCGCCGGGGTGGTGCTGGACCTGATGCAGGAAAATGGCGTGATTTCCGCCTCGCAGCGTGCTGACGCCGATATCCAGAGCGTCAAGCTGGCGCCGCAAGCGCCGCAGAACAGCGTGCGTTATTTCACCGACTGGGCGCTGCCGCAGCTCGACCTGCTGATCGACGAGCCGAACGAGCCGCTGGAAGTCTACACCACCATCGACCTTGGCATGCAGAAGGCGGCGACTGCGGCGATCCAGACCAATGTGCCGTCGGGTACGCAAGGCGCGCTGGTCAGCCTGGACCGCGACGGGGCGGTGCGCGCGATGGTCGGCGGGCTGGATTATGTGACGTCCAACTATAATCGCGCCACCACCGCGACGCGCCAGCCGGGGTCGGCCTGGAAGATCTTCGTCTATATGGCGGCGCTGGAGTCGGGCTACACGCCCGATACCGGCGTGACCGACGAGCCGGTGACGATCAACGGGTGGAGCCCGCGCAACAGTTCGGGGCGCTTTTCCGGCGATATCGATATCCGCACCGCCTTCGCCTACTCGATCAACACGGTCGCGGCGAAGCTGGGCGTGGAGGTCGGCTTCCCGACCGTCGCCGACATGGCGCGCCGCTTTGGCGTGACGACCCCGGTCAATACCCACCCTTCGATGGTCCTGGGGACGTCCGACGTCCGCCTGATCGACATGACCCGCGCCGCCGCCTCAATCGCGCGCAAGGGCATTGCGGTTACGCCCTATGGCATCACCAAGGTCACGACCGCCGACGGCCGGCTGCTCTACAGCCATCAGGACGACACCAGCCGCGTGCTGGTCGCGCCCTGGGTCGCCGCCGGCATGACCGACCTGATGCAGACCGCGGTCAGCACCGGCACCGGCAAGGCCGCGCAGATCGGCCGCCCGGTGGCGGGCAAGACCGGCACCACGACCAGCAACAAGGATGGCTATTTTCTGGGCTTTTCCAGCGGCATCACGACTGGTGTGTGGATGGGCCGCGACGACGCCAAGTCCGTGGGTGGCCTGCAAGGCGGCCGTGCGCCGGCCCATGCCTTCGCCGATTATATGAAGGTGGCCGTGTCCAAGCGCCCGGTGGAGCAGTTCGAAACCCAGGTGACCTTGCCCGAATGGCAGTTGGAGCCGGACGAGGAGGCCTATTATGGCAGCCCCGACAATGCCATGGACGGCGGCACCGGCGGCGGCATGCTGGTCGACGAAAACGGCCTGCCGATCGAGCGCCCCCGCGCGCGCTCTTCGGACCCTGACAGCGACGATCCGCAGATGGAAGTCGATCCCGAAGACCGGCCCCAGCAGGACCGGCCACAACCGCCGCGCATCGACCAGCAATGGATCGACAATGTGCTGGGCCGCGACCGCCAGCGTCAGCAACAGCCTACGAACCGACCGACGCCCAATCCTTAGTCGTCCTAACCCTTTACCTCGTCATTCGCGGCGAAGTGGGTCTTTTCCAGCGCGCTGCCGTCGGGCAGCAGGAAGTCGACCCTCCCCCGGCCGAAATCGATCGCCACCCGGTCGAAAATCCGTAGCGCGCTGATACCCAGCAGCAGCGCCGGTTTGTCCTGCATCCCCAGTTCCGCAAAGGGACTGGCGTCGGCGAACAGCACCGGCACCTCGGTCAGGTTGACGCGCCCCATCCGCACCGATTTGATCCGCCCGACCTGTCCCGTCAGCGTGCCGCCGGTGACGCTGGTCAGCGCCGCCGTCAACATTGCCGGCGCGCGCTTTTTCGCCACCAGCTTGTCGCGCAGCGCGATGTTGCCGATGCTGAAATTAGTGCCGGTATCGAGCATGACGTTGACCCGCATGCCGTTGACGTCGGAATCGAGCAGGATCAGCTGGCCACGCTTGCGCCGCGCCTCAACCACGATGGTATCGGGATCGGCCGACAGGCGGCGGCGCGGGTTGCTGCTGCCGATTTCCATGCGCCCGGTGCGGAAATTCAGTGTCAGCCGCTTACCGTGCAGGCTGTCCAGCCCCAGCAGACCCGGCGCGCCCAGATCCACGCCCTCCAGCACTGGCGCTTCGATATCGTCGATCGTGCCGCCGCCAAAGCCCAGCCGCGGCACCGCGACCGTTCCGGCTTCGGACCGGCCAGTCATGCTGATGATCGTGACATTGGCACGCGGCGACAGCGCCAGTTTTTGCGCCAGGTCGCGCGCGATCACGGTGCGCTGCGACCCGGTGTCGATGATGAAGTTCCACGGCCCCTTGCCGTCAATCGAGATCGGAATGGTCACCCGCTCGTCCAGCGCAGGACCGGTTTGAACCACCGCTGGCGGTACGTCGGGATCAAGGATCGAGGGGGCGGGAAACGGTGCATCCTGGGCCGCAAGGGCAGGGCCACCGATCGCCAGTGCGAGCATCAGCAACGCCCTCGTCGAGAGAGGGAGCCGTCCCATATCCTCATCCTTCCATTTTTATGCAGCGCTTATACCATGGAAGGCCATGGTCGCACCAGCGCCACCACCCGGCGCGGATTGCGGTTAAAAGGCGATTTTCCGCCGCTGCGGCTTGCTGTCATGCCTTGACTTGACCGCATCTGGATCGCTAAACGCTAGATGATCCCTCCCGTCCGTTCAGAACGGGACTCGACCGGCGTCCTGCTCGGTTATTAATCCTTCCCAATTTCCGCTCCAATTCACCCTCTCGCCATCGGACCGATTCGCAATGCACCTCAAGGACCTCAAGAAAACAGCGCCCGCCGATTTGGTCACGATGGCCGAAGAGTTGGGTGTCGAAAGCGCGTCGACGCTGCGCAAGCAGGATCTGATGTTTGCGATCCTGAAGGCCGAGGCTGAAAATGGCGAACAGATCATGGGCGAGGGCACGATCGAGGTGCTGCCCGACGGCTTCGGCTTTCTGCGCAGCCCGGAAGCGAACTTCCTGGCCGGTCCCGACGACATCTATGTATCGCCCAACCAGGTCCGCCGCTTTGGCCTGCGCACCGGCGACACGGTGGATGGCGAAATCCGCGCGCCCAAGGATGGCGAGCGCTATTTCGCGCTGGTGAAGCTCAACACCGTCAATTTCGACGATCCCGATGTGGTCCGCCATCGCGTGAACTTCGACAATCTGACGCCGCTCTACCCCGAATCCAAGCTGACGCTCGACCCCTATGATCCGACCCAGAAGGACAAGTCGGCGCGCGTCATCGACATCATATCGCCGCAGGGCAAGGGCCAGCGTACACTGATCGTCGCGCCGCCCCGCGTCGGCAAGACGGTGATGCTACAGAATATGGCCAAGGCCATCACCGACAACCATCCCGAAGTCTTCCTGATCGTGCTGCTGATCGATGAGCGGCCGGAAGAAGTCACCGACATGCAGCGCAGCGTGAAGGGAGAAGTCGTCTCCTCCACCTTCGACGAGCCTGCCACCCGCCATGTCGCGGTCGCCGAAATGGTGATCGAAAAGGCCAAGCGCCTGGTCGAGCACAAGAAGGATGTCGTCATCCTGCTCGATTCGATCACGCGCCTGGGCCGCGCCTACAACACCGTCGTCCCATCTTCGGGCAAGGTCTTGACCGGCGGCGTGGACGCCAACGCCCTCCAGCGGCCCAAGCGCTTTTTCGGCGCGGCGCGTAACATCGAAGAGGGCGGTTCGCTCTCCATCATCGCCACCGCGCTGATCGACACCGGCAGCCGCATGGACGAAGTCATTTTCGAAGAGTTCAAGGGCACCGGCAACTCGGAAATCGTGCTGGACCGCAAGGTCGCCGACAAGCGCATCTTCCCGGCGCTGGACGTCGGCAAGTCCGGCACCCGCAAGGAAGAATTGCTGGTCGACAAGGCCAAGCTCAGCAAGATGTGGGTGCTGCGCCGCATCCTTATGCAGATGGGCACGATCGACGCTATGGAGTTCCTGCTGGACAAGATGAAGGACAGCAAGACCAACGAAGATTTCTTCGATTCGATGAACCAGTAAGCGGAAGGATTATCAGGCCGTCATGTTCGACCTTTTCGCCACCGCCGCCGCTGCGGCCCAAGGGCTGGGTTCGCCCGCCGATATCTGGGGTCATATCGTCAATGATTTCAGCAATATAACATCGCCCAGCGCGCTGGCTGCCTTTGGCCAGGTGCTGATGATCGACATTCTTCTGGCCGGCGACAATGCGATCGTCGTCGGCGCGCTGGCGGCGGGGCTTCCGGCCGCACAGCGCCAGAAGGTGATCCTGATCGGCATCATCGCCGCGCTGGTACTGCGCATCGCCTTCGCGCTGGTGGTCAGCCAGTTGATGCAGATCGTCGGCCTGATCCTGGCCGGTGGCCTGCTGCTGCTGTGGGTCAGCTTCAAGATGTGGCGCGAACTGCACCCCAAGCGGGGCGGGGATACGCCGGGCGACACCAGCGACGACGATGTGTCGGGCCTGCGCCCGGCCAAGAGCTTCGCCGCCGCCGCCTGGGCCGTCGCCGTTGCCGATGTCAGCATGAGCCTGGACAATGTTCTGGCCGTCGCGGGCGCGGCGAAGGACCATCCCGGCATTCTCATCATAGGGCTGATCCTGTCGGTCGCGCTGATGGGCATCGCGGCCAACATCATCGCCAAATATATCGAGCGCTTCCGCTGGATCGCCTATATCGGCCTCGCGGTCATCGTCTATGTCGCGGTCAAGATGATCTATGAAGGCTTTGTCGATCATCAGGTCGGGATATTGACGCTGTTCGGCTGATCGGCAAAAAGGGGCGGAACCTGACAGGTTCCGCCCCTTTTTTTGTTTCTACACCATCGCCGTTCGGTTCGAGTGAAGTCGAGAAACGCTGGCGCAGCGTTTATCGCTTCTCGACTTCGCTCGAAACGAACGGGTTTCTTGTATGATTTAGGGGATCAGCACCGTCGCCCCTGTCGTCTGCCGCGCCTCCAGCGCGCGATGCGCATCGGCCGCATCCGCCAAGGCAAAACGCTGGCCGATCACCGCCTTGACCACGCCGCACCGCATCCGATCAAACAGGCGATCGGCGGTATGCGCCAGTGACTCTGGCGTCGCGATATAATCGAACAGGGTCGGGCGGGTGACGTAAAGCGAACCGCCCCGGCTGAGGTCCAGCAGGCTGACAGGTGGCACAGCGCCCGATGCATTGCCATAGCTGACCATCAGCCCGCGCCGCTTGAGGCTGGCGAGCGAGGCCGCCCAGCTGTCCTTGCCGACCCCGTCATAGACCACGTCCACACCCTGGCCGCCGGTGAGGTCACGCACCGTCGCTGCCAGATCATCGAACGAACTGTGCAGGCTGTGGTCCGCCTCGACGCGCGCCGCTTTTTCCACCGTTCCGCAGTGGGCGATCACGATCACGCCCTTGTCGCGCAGCCAGGGGACGAGGACGGAGCCGACGCCGCCCGCCGCGGCATGGACCAGCGCGACCTGTCCGGCCTGCAATGCGATCGTGTCTTCAGCCAGATAGCAGGCGGTCATGCCCTTGAGCATCATCGCCGCCGCGTCCTGCGTCGAGACGCCATCGGGAATCCGCACGACCTTATCCGCCGCAACGATCCGGTGGGTGGCGTAAGACCCCAGCCCGCTGGCGCAGCCCACGACATCGCCGACCGCAAAGCCGGTGACGCCCGGCCCGACTGCCGCGACCCGGCCTGCGCCCTCCGATCCCAAGGGCGTGGGCAGGGGCGCTGGATAGAGGCCGGTGCGATAATAGGTGTCGATGAAATTGAGGCCGACCGCATCCTGCGCGATCAGCAGTTCACCTTCACCCGGCGCGCCGGGATCGAAATCCTCGCGCGCGATCACCTCCGGCCCGCCATGGCTGCGGGCGACCATGCGCCATGCGCCGCTCATCAGGCGAGATGCTCGGCAAAGAAATCGGCGGTGCGGCCGTCCGCCAGTTCCGCGCCGGCTTCGTCGCGCCGCTGGCCCATTTCCGCGGCGAAGCCATGATCCAGCCCCTCATAGTCATACAGCGTGACATGGCGGTTGTCGGCCAGTCCTTCATGCATCGCCTTCTGCGCGTCGCGCAGGACGAAATGGTCGGCGGTCGGCACATGCAGCAGCACCGGCTTGCCGATCGCATGCTGTTCGCCCAACAGTCCCTCGATACCGACGCCATAATAGCCGACGAACGCATCGCCATCGGTGCGGCAGGCGCTCATGAAAGCCAGCCGTCCGCCCAGACAATAGCCGACCAGACCGACCTTGCCACCGCCCGCCGCCGCGCGCGCGGCCTTGATCGTCGCCTCGATATCGCGAATGGCCTGGTCCTGGTTGAGCTTCTGCATCAGGCCGATCGCGGTCTGAAAGTCCTCCGGCACGTCGGCGTCCAATTCGACATGCGGCTCCTGCCGCCAGAACAGGTCGGGCGCATAGGCGACATAACCGGCCTTGGCCCAGCTGTCGCATTTGGCGCGAATACCCTCATTCACCCCGAAAATTTCCTGGATGACGATGATCGCTGCGCTCGCCTCCACTTCGGGTTTCGCCACATAGGCGTCGAACTGCCCGTCGCCGTCCAGGGTCGTGATAGAAGTGAAGTCGCCCATGCCTATATCCTTGCCGCTATGAGAATGGAGCGCATATTGGCCGATCCAGACCGGGGCGCAACCGCCCGCCGCGTTAAAAAATTTGCGTTGGTCGGGGCAATTGCGGCATGACAGCGCGCATATGATGCAAAGGCCGAAGGAAAGGGCAGCGACATGAAGGTTACCGTCGACGTGGACTGCACCCCGGCCGAAGCGCGCTCTTTTCTGGGCCTGCCTGACGTCACTCCCATCCACGACAAATATATCAAGACCATGCTCGACGGGTTCGACGGCGTCGCCAATGTCGAGCAGATGGAGACGATGTTCAAAAGCTTCTCGCCCATGGGCGATGCGGGTATGCGCCTGTTCCAGCAGATGATGAATATGGGCCTGGCGGGCATGTCCGGCGGCGACAAGAAATAGGCCTGTGCCCGGTTCCGACGGCGACACGATCTTTGCCCTGTCGAGCGGTGCACCGCCGGCCGGGATTGCGGTCATACGGATAAGCGGCGTGCAGGCTGGGCCGGCGCTTGCGGCCTTGGCCCGTCGCCTTCCGCCGCCGCGCACTGCGAGCTTGGCGCTGCTGAAAGACCCGCGCGACGATGCGCCGCTCGACCGCGCGCTGCTGCTGTGGATGCCCGGTCCTTCGACCGTCACGGGCGAGGATATGGCCGAACTCCATTGCCATGGCGGTCGCGCCGTGGTGGCCGCCGTCGAAGATGCCCTGGGTGCCATGCCCGGATTACGCCGGGCTGAGGCGGGGGAGTTCACCCGTCGCGCTTTCAACAATGGGCGCATGGACCTGAACGCGGTAGAGGGCCTGTCCGACCTGCTCGCCGCCGAAACCCAGGGGCAGCGTCGCGCCGCCTTATTGATGGCGGAGGGGCATTTTTCCCGCCGCATCGACGGCTGGCGGCTCGGCTTGCTCGACCTGTCCGCCATGGCCGAAGCGGCGCTCGATTTCTCCGACGAGGATGACGTGCCCGACGCCGCGATCGAAACCCGGATCGGCGCAGGCATCGCCGCCCTGGCGCAGGACGTCGCCGCAAACCTCGCCGCGCCATCGGCCGAGCGGTTGCGCGACGGTATCCGTGTGGTGTTGGCCGGGCCGCCCAATGCCGGCAAATCGACCCTGCTCAATGCATTGGTCGGGCGCGAGGCAGCGATCGTATCCGACATCGCCGGCACCACCCGCGACCGCATCGAAGTGCCGGCCGCGATCGGCGGCACTGCCTTCCTCTTCACCGATACCGCTGGCCTGCGCGGCGAGACGGATGATGCGATCGAGGCGATCGGCATCGATCGCGCCCGCGCCGCGCTGGACGCGGCCGACATCATCCTGTGGCTGGGCGACGCGGCTGAACTGCCCCGCGCCGATGCCCTGTTGATTGCCGCCCAGTCCGACCGTAGCGATCCTGATCGTCCCGGCCTGCGCCTGTCCGCCCGCACCGGCGAAGGCATGGATAGATTGGTTGCTACGCTTCAGGACAGCGCTGCGGCGCTGCTGCCGGGAGAGGGGGACTATGCCCTGCACACGCGCCAGAGACAGCAAGTTGGACAGTTGTACGCGCATCTCAACGCCGCCGGTGCGAGCGCCGATTTGCTCGTCATCGCCGAAGATTTGCGACAGGCCCGCCGCACCATCGATGCGCTGACCGGGCAGGCGGGGACCGAAGATATGCTCGACCGTCTCTTTTCGGGCTTTTGCATCGGCAAATGATGCATGTTCCACGTGGAACGCTTTTGACCCCACCCCCCTGACTCTGATAAGGGGCGGCCATGCAAATACGCTATGATGTGATCGTGGTCGGCGGCGGCCATGCCGGCTGTGAGGCGGCCGCTGCGGCGGCGCGCAAGGGCGCGTCGGTCGCGCTGCTCACCTTCGCCCGCGATACCGTGGGCGCCATGTCCTGCAACCCGGCGATCGGCGGGCTGGGCAAGGGCCATCTGGTGCGCGAAGTCGATGCGCTCGATGGGCTGATCGCCCGCGCCGCCGACGCCGCCGCCATCCATTATCGGATGCTCAACAGCAGCAAGGGGGCCGCCGTGCAAGGGCCGCGCGTCCAGGCCGATCGCAATCGCTACCGCGCCGCCATCCACCAGATGCTTGATGCCCAAACTAGGCTGGAGATTGTCGAGGGCGAAGCCGAAGCCTTGCTGATCGACGGAGACGCGATCGCAGGCATCGCATTGGCCGACGGCCGGACCATCGCTGCGCCGACTTTGGTGCTGGCGACGGGCACCTTCCTCGGCGGCAAGCTGTTCCGCGGCGATGAACGCGAAACCGGCGGGCGGATCGGCGAACGCGCCGCCAGCGCCCTGGGCGTCCAGTTGCGCGACCTCGGCCTGCCGATCGCCCGGCTCAAGACCGGAACGCCACCCCGCCTCGATGGCCGCACCATCGATTGGGCGCGTCTGGAAACGCAGCCATCGGACGGGGAGGAATGGACTATGTCCCCGCTTTCGTCGGGCCGCGTCCTGCCACAACTCGCCTGCGCCATCACCCGCACCAATTACGCCACCCATGCGATCATCCGCGATGGCATGGACCGATCGCCGTTATTCAGTGGGGCGATTGAGGGGCGGGGGCCGCGCTATTGTCCGTCGATCGAGGACAAGGTCGTGCGCTTTGGCGATCGCGACGGCCATCAGATTTTTCTGGAGCCGGAAGGGCTGGACGATCCGCTCGTCTATCCCAACGGGATCAGCACCTCGCTGCCGACCGACGTGCAGATCGCCATGGTGCGATCGATGCCGGGGCTGGAGCAGGTCGAGATCGCCGTGCCGGGCTATGCGGTCGAATATGACCATGTCGATCCGCGCGCGCTCGATTCCACGCTGGAAGTCCGACAACTCACCGGCCTCTTCTGCGCTGGCCAGATCAACGGCACGACAGGCTACGAAGAGGCGGCGGCGCAAGGGCTGATCGCCGGAATCAATGCCGCTGCCCGCGCGCGGGGTGAAGCGCCGATGATCCTCGACCGGGCCAGTTCCTACATCGGCGTCATGATCGATGACCTGGTGTTGCAGGGTGTGACCGAACCCTATCGGATGCTTACCGCCCGCGCCGAATATCGGCTGCGCCTGCGGGCCGACAACGCGGAAACCCGGCTGGGGCCGATCGGGCTTGCCCATGGCGTGATCGGAGCGGTTCGTGCTGCCCGATTGGCTGAGAGACAGACCCAGCGCGCGGCGATCGAGGCGGACCTGGCCCAGCCCAGAACCGCCAGTGAGATGGCGCGTGCGGGTGCCATGGTCCGGCAGGATGGCGCACGGCGCAGCCTGTTCGACTGGGCGCGCTTTCCCGAAGTCAATCGGGCGTTGCTGTGCGCGCTTGCCCCAGCATTGCGCGACGCGCCCGCCGACCTGCGCGACGAAATATTGGAGGACGCCCATTACGCCCCCTATCTGCAACGACAGGATAGCGAGATTGCCGAACTGCGCCGCAACGAACGGGTCATCATCCCGGCCGATTTCGATTTCCGTACCATCGGCGGCCTTTCTACCGAGATGATCGAGCGCCTCGACGCCGCCCGTCCCGACACGCTGGCCGCCGCCGGGCGCATCCGCGGCATCACCCCCACGGCGCTCGCCGCGATCCTGGTCCATGTCCGCCGGGTGGCTGCGTGACCGAAGAGGAAGCCCGCGCCTGGCTGACAGCGCATTGCGATGTTTCACGTGAAACATGGGACCAGCTGGAACGCTATGTCGCCATCCTGCTGTCCGCCATGGACGAACAGAATCTGATCGCGCAATCGACCCGTCCTCATGTCTGGGCGCGCCATATCGTCGATTCTGCGCAATTGCTTCTTCATGCAAAGCAAGCGGGCGAGGGGGACTGGATCGATCTTGGATCGGGCGCTGGCCTGCCAGGCATCGTGCTCGCCTGCCTGTCCGATCGCCCGGTGATGATGGTCGAATCCCGGCGCAAGCGGATCGATTTTCTGGACAGCGTGATCGCCGAACTGGGCCTGGCCCACGCCCGCCTCTTTGGCGGTCGCGTCGAAATGGTCCCGCCCGCGCAGGCCGCCGTTATCAGCGCGCGTGCCTATGCCCCGCTGCCGAAACTGTTCGAATCGGCGCTGCACCTTTCGGATAAAAAGAGCCTCTGGGTGCTGCCCAAGGGACGAAATGCGCAAAATGAACTGGAGGCGGCGCGTCCGACATGGCAAGGTGTGTTTCACGTGGAACCCAGCGTAACGGATGGCGATAGCGCGATCATCGTGGCCCACGCCGTAGAGCCCGCCAAAAGGAAAGGCCGAGGATGATCCGCATCGCCATCGCCAATCAGAAGGGCGGCGTGGGCAAGACCACCACCGCGATCAATCTCGCGACCGGTCTGGCTGCCACTGGCCTGCGCGTTTTGCTGGTCGATCTTGATCCGCAGGGCAATGCCTCCACCGGTCTGGGCGTCGGCCATGCCGATCGTGCCCAGTCCAGCTATGACCTTCTGGTCGGCAATTGCGCCCTGGACGACGCCGTTGTCGCCACCCGCGTTCCCAAGCTGGATCTGGTTCCCGCGACGCAGGATCTGTCGGGCTGCGAAATCGAACTGATCGAATATGAGCAGCGTACCCACAGGCTGGAGCGCGTGCTGGCCGAAGCGCCGCCGGGTCGTTGGGACATTTGCCTGATCGATTGCCCGCCGTCCTTGGGCCTGCTGACCATCAACGCGATGGTCGGCGCGCAATATCTGCTGGTTCCGCTTCAATGCGAATTTTTCGCGCTCGAAGGCCTGTCGCAACTGCTCCAGACGGTCGAGCGTATCCGTGGCCGCTTCAACCCCGGCCTGTCGATCATGGGCGTGGCGCTGACCATGTATGATCGCCGCAATCGCCTGACCGACCAGGTGGCCGACGATGTGCGCGCGTGCCTCGGCGATCTCGTCTTCTCCACCGTCATCCCGCGCAATGTCCGCCTGTCCGAAGCGCCCAGCCATGGCGTGCCCGCCCTTATCTACGACTTCCGCTGTTCGGGGTCGGAAGCCTATATGCGTCTGGCGCGCGAACTGATCGCCCGCCTGCCCCGACAGGAGGTTGCCGCTTGAGAGACGAAACGACCGACAAGCCCAAGATCGCCAAGCGCCCCCATGGTCTGGGCCGCGGGCTGTCTGCCCTGCTCGGCGATGTCGCGCGCGAAGAGCCGGTGTCGCCCAGCGCCATACCCGCCAACGGCAAGGCGGTGCAGAGCATCGAAGTGTCGCTGATCCAGCCGCATCCCGAACAGCCGCGTCGCCATTTCGACGAAGGCGCGATGCAGGAACTGGCCGAGAGCATTGCCAAGCGCGGCGTGATCCAGCCGATCATCGTCCGTCCCCATGGCGGTGGTTTCCAGATCATCGCGGGCGAGCGCCGGTGGCGCGCGGCGCAGCGGGCGCAGATGCATCGCATTCCCGCGATCGTGCGCGATTTCGATGAGCAGGAAACGCTCGAAATCGCGCTGATCGAGAATATCCAGCGCGAGGATCTTAACCCGATCGAAGAGGCGGAAGCCTATCGCAAGCTGATCGCCGAATTTCATCATAGCCAGGACGCCCTGGGCCGTATCGTCGGCAAATCGCGCAGCCATGTCGCCAATCTGATGCGCCTGCTCGAACTGCCGCAGACGGTGCAGCAGCAGGTGATGGAAAGCCGGATCAGCATGGGCCATGCCCGCGCGCTGATCGGCCTGCCCGATTGCGAGGCGCTGGCGCGGCAGGTCGAGGAAAGAGGCCTGTCGGTTCGCGATACCGAGAAACTGGTGCGCCGGGTTAAAACAGGTGCAGAAGCGCCCGCGGTCCGGCGCAGCGTCGGTGCGGGCGACAAAGACCCGGACATTGCGGCGCTGGAACAGCATCTGGCCGACATATTGGGCCTGAAAGTTGAGATTGCGCATGAAGGCGCATCGACCGGCGGCACTTTGTCGCTACGCTACTCCAACCTCGACCAGTTGGACATGCTGTGCCAGCGTCTATCGGGCGAGCGCATTTAAGGCATAGCCCGCGAACCCCATTCGTCGCGCTGCATAACGGCGACGTTCGAAAGGTTCGGGGCTGTGTGGCAGTAAAGCCCGCTGGTGTTTTGCCGCCCTGCTCCTTAGATTGCAGGGATGGCCGACATGATATCCACCCACGCCGCTGCGCCCACTATCATTCGCCGGATGGACTATCGTCCGCCCGACTGGCTGGTGCCCGACGTTACGCTCGACTTCGATCTCGATCCCGCGCTGACCAGGGTACGCGCGACATTGTCAGTCACGCGCAACGGCGATCACGACCGGCCCCTGCGCCTCGACGGCGAGGGCATCGTGCCGCTGGCCGTGTGTGTGGATGGTCGGCCGCTGGCGCAGGACGAATGGCATCTGGAGGCCGGCGCACTCATCATCGCGCTACCCGACGGCGCGCACAGCGTCGAAACGCTGGTGGAGTTGTCACCGGAGGGCAACAGCAAGCTGATGGGCCTCTATGCCAGCGGCGGTCTGCTCTGCACCCAATGCGAGGCGGAGGGCTTTCGCCGCATCACCTTCTTCCCCGATCGCCCCGACATCTTGTCGCGCTACAGCGTGCGGATGGAAGCGGACAAGGTGCGTTTTCCGATCCTGCTCGCCAATGGCGACCCGATCGAACAGGGCGACCTGGCCGAAGATCGCCACTGGGCGCGTTGGAACGATCCTTTCCCCAAGCCTTGCTATCTCTTCGCGCTGGTGGCGGGCGATTTGGCCTGCAATGCCGACCGGTTCGTGACGATGAGCGGGCGCGATGTGCAACTCGGTATCTGGGTGCGCGAAGCCGATCTCGCGCGGACCGATCATGCGATGCAGGCGCTCAAGAACAGCATGGCCTGGGACGAGCGAGTCTATGGCCGGGAATATGATTTGGACGTGTTCAACATCGTCGCCGTCGCCGACTTCAATTTCGGCGCGATGGAGAATAAGGGCCTCAACATCTTCAATTCGCGCTATATTTTGGCTGATCCCGAAACCGCGACGGACGTCGACTATGACGGGGTCGAGGGTGTGGTGGCGCATGAATATTTTCACAACTGGTCGGGTAATCGCGTCACCTGCCGCGACTGGTTCCAATTGAGCCTCAAGGAAGGCTTCACCGTTTTCCGCGACCAGAATTTTTCCGCCGACATGGGCAGCCATGCGGTCAAACGGATCGAAGATGTGCGCATCCTGCGCGCCGGCCAGTTTCCGGAGGATAGCGGCCCGCTCGCCCATCCGGTTCGACCCGAATCCTATATGGAAATCAGCAACTTCTACACGGCCACCATCTATAACAAGGGCGCCGAGCTGATCCGCATGATGGCGCTGATGCTGGGCGCGGAGCGGTTTCGCGCCGGCACCGATCTCTATTTCGACCGGCATGACGGGCAGGCCGCCACTTGTGAAGATTTCGTGCTGGCGATGGAGGAGGGTGGGGGCATCGACCTCACCCAGTTCCGCCACTGGTATGAGCAGGCCGGCACGCCCCATGTCCGCGCCCTCATCAGCCATGACCCGGTCAGCCAGAGCGTCACACTCACGCTGGAGCAGACGATGCCGCCGACGCCGGGCCAGACCGACAAACAGCCGATGGCGATCCCGCTGCGCACCGCTCTGTTCGATCCCGTCACCGGCCAGCATCGCGGTGACGAAGTGCTGATGCTGACCGAGGGCAAGCAGAACTTCACCTTCACCGGCTTTCCCGCCGCGCCCATCCTGTCGATCAACCGCGGTTTTTCCGCGCCGGTGATCGTCGAAACCAACCGCAGCCAGGATGATCTCGCCTTCCTGTCGGCGCATGATGACGATCCCTTCGCCCGTTATGAAGCGATGCAGCAGTTGATGGTCAATGTGCTGGTCGGCCGCATCGCGGGCCACGCCACCGACGACGCGGCCGTGGTCGATGCGGTGCGCAATATCATCACCGATCCGCTGCTGGATCCTGCCTTCGTTGCGGAAGTGATCCGCCTGCCCAGCGAAGCCTATCTGGGCGATCAGATGCGCCTGGTTGACCCGGACGCGATCCATGCCGCGCGCGATGCGCTGCAACAGCAGATCGGGACGGCGCTGGAGCCGCTGTGGCGCGACATCCATACCCGGACAAAGGCGAACGCCTTCTCCCTATCCCCGGCCGCCAAGGGCGCCCGCAAGCTGCGTAACGCGGCGCTCCATTATCTGGTGGCATCGGGCGCGCAGGATGGACCGGCCATCGCCTTTGCCCAGTTCAGCGAGGCCGACAATATGACCGAGCGTCAGGCGGCGCTGGGGACGCTGGCCAATGGGGCCAGCGCGGAGCGCGAGGCGGCGCTCGATATCTTCTATAATCGCTATGCCGCCGATGCGCTGACGCTCGACAAATGGTTCCAGACCCAGGCGTTCGCGCTGCATCCCGATACGGTGGAACTGGTCGCGCAACTGAGCCAGCATAAGGATTTCACGCTTGCCAATCCCAATCGGGTGCGGTCGCTGTTCGGCGCGTTCGCGGGCAATCAATGGGGTTTCCACCACAAGTCCGGCAAGGGCTATAGCCTGCTCGCCGATTGCATCATCGCGCTCGACAGGCTCAATCCGCAGACGGCGGCGAAGCTGGTGCCGCCGTTAGGGCGCTGGAAGCGGTTCGAGGAAGGGCGCGCGGCGCTGATGCGGGCCGAATTGCAACGCATCCTAGCGCAACCGGGACTGTCCAAGGACGTCACCGAACAGGCGGGTAAGAGCCTGGAATAAGCAGCCCACAGCGGTTCGCTTCGCGGCGCGAAGCGAACCTTTCGTGCGTCAGTTCTTCACCGCCGCGGTCCAGGCGGCGACGTCGGCCGCCACCTTGTTCGCCGCGATATTGATCGGTGCGCCGACCGTCCCGGCTTCGATCTTGCCGCCCACCGGCTGGCTGGCGGTGAACCGCTGCCGCGCCAGCGCCACGCCATTGGGGGTGGTCAGCACCGCATCATAGGTGACGACGGCGCTGTTGCTCGCCGCATCGATACCGAAGGCGACCAGTTCGCCACCCAGTCGCTGGCCGCCATCACCGGAAAACTGCCCCGAATCCAGCACCACCCGGTCGGTGGTGGCGGAAATGGTTTCGGCCAGCAGCCCCCGGAACAAATGGCGGGGCGTATCGGCCCATTGCACCTTGGTCACATAGGCGACGGAGGTCGGCCCCAGTTGCACCGGCACCCGTACCGTATCCAGCATCTTGGGCGCGTCGGGATCGGTCACGATCAGCGTGCGCCCGCCACCTGCGACCCGCGCGGCGCCCGACGGCACCTTCTGCGCGGCATCCAGCGTCAGCAGTTGCGCTGGCGGCTTGGCGCCGAAGGATACGCAGCCCGACAGCAGGACGGCGGCGGTCAGCGCGGCCAGCGCGCCCTTCCGGTTCACGCCGGGGTGTTTCACATGGAACATGGTCCGCATCTCTCTCATCATCATGGCTTATAGTCCGGCAGCTTGGGCGATCCGACCAGCGATCCCGCACCCTGCTGGTCCAGCTTTTCCGCGACGCCGCGGAAGGAGCGCGACATTTCGCGCAAGTCGCGGACCAGCTGGTTGACCTCCGGCATGGTCTGGGTGCTGAACGCCTTCACGCCCGGCTGCGCCTCACCGATGGTCTTGTCCAGCGTCTCGATGCTGCGGGTGGCGGCCTGCACGCTCTTGCGCAGGTCGCTCATCAGCGGCTTGCCTTCCTCGGTCAGCATCGAATCGGTCGTCGCGGCGAGCTTGCCGATCTGTTCGATCGCGACGCCGGTGCGCTGCACCGCGATCCGCGCTTCGGCCAGGGTAGCGGCGATTTCGGGGCTGCGATCGGCCAAAGCGCCCGACACCCGCTCGACATTGGCCAGGATGCCCGCGATCGACTGCTGATTCTTGTCGTTCAGCAATTCGGTCAGGCGCTCCGTCAGCGTCGAAATCCGCTCCAGCAACTGCGGCGCATTGTTGAGCAGTTCGCCCAGCGCGCCGGGCTTGGTCGGGATCACCGGCACGCCGTCGGGACAGGTGGCCCGGACATTATTGGCCGGGCAGGCGATCGGCGGCGCGCCCTTGACCGCGCCGTCCAGCACGACTTCGCTGACGCCGGTAAAGCCGACGCCCGCGATGGTCGCGGTCGTGCCTTGCAGGACCGGCGTGCCATCCTTCACCGAAATGCGGACCTTCACGAAGCTGGGGTCTTGCTTCCACAGTTCGATATTTTCGACCTTGCCCGATGGGACGCCCGCGTAATTGACGCTGGACCCCTTGGCGAGGCCGCTGACCGACTGTTTGAAGAAGATGTCGAACTCCCTGTTCTCGCCATCGGAAATGCGCGAGAACCAGAAGGCGGCGGCCATGATGGCAGCCAGCAGCAACAGCGTGACTGCGCCGACCAGCACATGATTGGAGCGGGTTTCCATATCCTATCGCCTTCCGTCCGACGGGCTGAGCGCCGCCTTTGTCTGTTCGCGGTCCTTATGGCGCGACACGGCCGCGGTCGCGGCCCGGCCGCGCGGACCGTTGAAATATTCCTGTATCCAGGGATGGTCGGTCGCCAGCAGTTCGTCGATCGTGCCGACCGCCGTCACCTTTTTGTCCGCCAGCACCGCCACCCGGTCACAGATCGAATAGAGCGTATCGAGATCGTGGGTGATGAGGAAGACGGTCAGGCCCAGCGTCTGCTGTAGCTTGCGGGTCTGGTCGTCGAACGCGGCGGCACCGATGGGGTCCAGGCCGGCGGTCGGTTCATCCAGAAACAGCAGGTCCGGGTCCAGCGCAAGCGCGCGGGCCAGGCCAGCGCGCTTCTTCATGCCGCCAGACAGTTCGGACGGATATTTGGGGCCGGCCTCGGTCGGCAGGCCGGTCATGCGGATCTTGTAGGCGGCAATCTCGTCGCGCAGCTGAGGCCCGATATTGGGATAATATTCGCGGATCGGCACTTCGACATTTTCGGCCACGGTCAGCGTCGAAAACAACGCGCCGCCCTGAAACAACACGCCCCAGCGCTTGCGGATCGCCAGCGCCTCATCATCCGACCGTCCGACCATGGACTCGCCGAAGACGTGAATTTCCCCTTCATCAGGCGTCTGGAGGCCGATGATCGAGCGCATCAGCACCGACTTGCCGGTGCCGGACCCGCCGACAACGCCCAATATCTCGCCCTTGCGCACGTCCAGGTCCAGCCCGTCATGGATCAGCTGGTCGCCGAAACTGTTGCGCAGGCCGCGCACCGAAATCGCGATGTCGGCGGTCTGAACCGCTTCGTCGATGCGCCGCTCCTCGGCTTGGGCTATGTCCTGCTCGCTCATCAGTTCCAGCCCACCCAGGTAAAGAAGACCGCAAAGAAGGCGTCGATCACGATGACCATGAAGATCGCCTGCACCACGGCCGCGGTGGTGCGCAGGCCGACTTCCTCGGCATTGCCCTTGACCTGCATCCCCTGGTAGCAGCCCGACAGCGCGATGATGACGCCGAACACCGGTGCCTTGATCAGGCCGACCCACAGGTCGGTGATCGGCACGACTTCGCGCAGCCGCTGGACGAAGGTGATGGGCGGGATTTCCAGCGCGATCGCGCACAGGAACCCGCCGCCGATCACCGCCATCACCGATGCGTAAAAGCCCAGTAGCGGCATCATGATGACGACGGCGAGGGTGCGGGGCAGCACCAGCGCCTCCATCGGCGACACGCCGATGGTGCGCATCGCGTCGACCTCTTCGGTCAGCTTCATCGTGCCCAATTGCGCGGCAAAGGCAGAGCCGGAGCGGCCCGCGACCATGATCGCGGTCATCAATACGCCCAGCTCGCGAAACGTCAGGCGGCCGACCAGGTTGATCGTCAGCATCTCCATGCCGAACTGGCGCAGCTGCACCGATCCCTGCTGGGCGATGACGATGCCGATCAGGAAACTCATCAGGCCGATAATGCCCAGCGCCGATACGCCGACCACCTCGAACCGCTGCACCACCGCATTGATGCGGAAACGATGCGGATGGCGGATGACGCTCCATGTCGCGATCAGCGTAGCGCCGAAAAAGCCGAGCAGCCCCATCAGGGTCGCGCCCGAAGCGATCACCGCCTCGCCGATCTGGCCGACGACGCGGCGCAATGGATGGATATGGTCGGGCCTGATCGGCACCGGCTCATCCAGTTCGCCGACGGCATCGATCAGGCGGCGGGCATCGTCGCTGGCGCCGGTGACATCACAGCCCAGACGCTTGGTCGTGCGATGCACAGTCCAGGCGCCGATCGTGTCCATATGGTCGACAGCGGACAGGTCTATCGCGCCGACCGGACCCTGCACGGCGTCCAGCCGGCCCGGCAGATCACCCAGACAGGCGATCGCCAGCGATCCGGAAAGCCGGACCACATTGCTGCCGTCGCGCTGTTCCTCGACTAGTTCCGCGGCTTTGTTCATGCGATGGGATTACTGGTCCATTATCGGTTGCACGGCAAGCCGAAACGGCCCATCCGCAAGCCAGAACGACGGGCACGGGTAAAAGTTTCGGATACGGCATGACGACGCACAAGTTGGCCATCTACGATATGGACCGCACGGTGACCTTCAGCGGCACCTATACCGGCTTCCTGATCCATGTGGCGGGGCATATGGCGCCGTGGCGGCTGGTGCTTTTCCCCTGCGTCATCCTGCTGATGCTGGCCTATGTGGTGAAGCTGATCAGCCGCCAGCGGCTCAAGGAATATAATCAGGCGCTGATGATCGGCTTCAACGTCGAACGCGCGAAACTGATGCCGCATGTCGAAAGCTATGCCGACCGGGTGATGGCGCGCAACCTGCGCGCTGGCGCGGTGGCGCAGATCGCGCAGGACCGGGCCAATGGCTATACCCTGGTGCTCGCCACCGCCTCCTACCGCCTCTATGTCGAGCCGATCGCGCGGCGGCTGGGCTTCGACGCGGTGATCGCCACCGATCATCTGAGCCAGGACCTGCGCTATGTCCGCGCCAGAATCGCCGGCGAAAATTGCTACGACACCGGCAAGCTGCGGATGATCAAGGCATGGATGGCGTCGCAGGCGATCGACCGCGCCCAGGCGCATATCCGGGCCTATTCCGACCATGTGTCCGACGCGCCGATGCTGGAGTTTGCGGATATCGCCTTCGCCTCCAACCCGCACAAGCCGCTGGCCAGGCTGGCCGCGGACCGCGGCTGGACGCGGGTGGACTGGACCTGATCGATGTGTTCCCGCGCAGGCGGGAACCCAGTCCCACCGTCGCGCATCAACGCTTCGTCAGAGCTGGGCTCCCGCTTCCGCGGGAGCACGTTGCTTTAATCCGTAAGCCCGTCGATCGCCGCCCAGCCATCCGCGCCAATTGCATTTAACATAGGCCGGTGCCTTCGACGCATCCCGCCCAGCGCCATGACCGGCGCATCGATCTGCCGCGCCAAGGCGGCGAAGCGCACCCGCCCCAAAGTTTCGGCGCCTACATGCGACCGGGTCGGGAAAAGGGGGGAGACGAAACACATATCCGCACCGACCCGCCGCGCCGTCGCTGCCTCGCGCTCATCATGCACGGCGCGGCTGCGTACCAGCGGCCGGGCCACGCCACGCGAGTCCCGCCCATGCGCGCCATCGGCCCGCCACGCCGCCGCATCACGCGCCGACCCGGCCAGCAGCAGCACAAGCCGTCGCCGCCGCGCGATCGACCGCAGTGCCGCGAACAGCGCGCGCCGCTGCGCCGGTTCGGTCCGGTAATGGCGAAAGACGATGCCGCCGCGCCCCTTGGGCAGGCGCGCGGCCGCCGCCAGCAACGCCGCCGCATCGACCCGCTCGTCGGTCATCAGCCACAGGGCAGGCAGTTTTTTGCGGTGGCGACGATCCATGGCGTTGCCCTATAGCAGCGCGCATGACCACAGACAGCCTAATCGAAGCCGCCCAGCGCCTCGCCACCCTGCGCGACAGCACCGACCGCGCCGCCCGCCTGACGCAGCGGACCGCCGACGACATCAACCTGATCGCGGTATCGAAGACCCACGACGCCGACACGATCCGCCCGCTACTCCATGCCGGGCAACGCGCGTTCGGCGAAAATCGGGTGCAGGAAGCGCAGGAGAAATGGCCCGCGCTGCGCGAAGAATTTTCCGCCGTCAAACTGCATCTCGTCGGCCAGCTTCAATCGAACAAGGCGGCCGATGCGGTCGCGCTGTTCGACGTCATCCACAGCCTCGACCGCTCGTCGCTGCTGACCGCGCTGGCCAAGGCGATGGACGGCGCGAACAGGCGCGTCCCCTGCTTCATCCAGGTCAATATCGGCGCGGAAGAGCAGAAAGGCGGTTGCGCCATTGCCGATCTGCCGGCGCTGATCGCCGCGGCGCGCGCCGCCGACATCCCAGTCCCCGGCCTGATGTGCGTGCCCCCCGCCGATATCGAGGCGGCGCCCTTCTTTGCGCTATTGGCCAAGATCGCGCGGGAGGAGGGGCTGGAACGCCTCTCCATGGGCATGTCGGGCGATTATGAAACCGCGATCATGCTGGGTGCGACGGATATTCGCGTTGGCACCGCGCTCTTCGGGCAAAGGCCCTCTCCCGCCCGTCCGGTTCCGGCGAGCGGGAGAGGGATGCTTAGAAACTCCCGCGCCTAGAAACTGCCGCCCCTAGAAACTCCCACGCAACGTGATGCCATAGGTGCGCGGTTCGGCCAGATAGGCGGAGATCAGCTGGTTCGCCATCGGCGCGCCTTGGCCGAACTGGCCGGTGGTCGACGTGCCGGGGCTGCTCGACTGGAGCGGGCTGGAGAAGGCGACCTGGGTGTAATTCTGGTTGAAGATATTCTGGCCCCAGAATTCCACTGCCCAACGCTGGTCCGGCCCACGGATGCCGACGCGGGCGTTGACGATGGCATAGCCGTCCTGCCGCTTTTCGGGGAAGAGGTCGGACCCGGTATTATAGTCGCTGGTCAGGCGGCCATCGACGTAAAAAAGCGCCGATAGGCCGGATGCACCGATATCCGGGGTCCAGGCCATGCTGGCGGTCGTGACCAGCTGGGGCGCATTGCTGTTGATCGATCCGGGCAACAGGAACAGCGCGGGGTCGAGCGGCACAGCGCCGTTCCCGCTGCCCACCAGCCGGTTGGCGAATTTGGCGCGGGCATAGGTCGCGCCGCCCGACACGCGGAAGTTGCGCGCCGGGGTGACCGATGCTTCCAGCTCTACGCCCTGGCTGATCAGGCCGGGGCCGACATCGCCGCTGTCGCACGTCCGCGCAGCGCTGAGCGCGCTGTCGCAGCCATTGATATTCTGTACGACGAAGCTGGTGCCGTTGAACGTGTTCAGCTGGAAATTCTTGAACTCCTGCCGGAAGGCGGCGATGTTCACGCTCCATTTGGGCTGCGCAAATTTCAGGCCGACCTCGAACGAATCCACCTTTTCCGCGGCGAAGCGCAGGCTGGCGACGTCGGCATTGGTGCGCGGCGAAAAGACGGCGGGAATGGCGTTCAGACCCGTCGATCCGAGCTGGAAGCGATCCAGATTATAGCCGCCCGCCTTATAACCCTTCGAATAGCTGCCATAGAGAAGCAGTTCGTCGATCGGCTTCCACGACAACACCGCCGTACCGGAAAATTCGCCGTCGCTGATCTTGTCATTCAGGTCGAGCGCGTTGAGCCCGGTGGACGCATTGCCCAGGCACCCCAGCGTCAGGATGCCGCCCGCCAGCGTCGATGCGCTGCCCAGCGCCGGATTGGTGGCGATTCCGGGCAGGCCGGACGCCTGCAACGCCGCGCAGGTCGCGTTGTTGTTGTTGAAATCGGACGAGAAGCGCTTGCTTTCATGGGTGTAGCGCAGGCCCAGGGTCAGATCGAGCCGGTTGGTGATGTGGACGATATTGTGCGTGAAGAGCGCCCAATTCTCGCTCTTCTGGCGATAGAGCGACGCGACGTCGCCAGTGCCGGACGGGATCGCCGACAGCGCGCGCAGGCCGTTGCCCAGCCCGGTGGAGATCGCCCCGGCCTGCGCCGCCGCGATCGGTGCCGGCACGCCACGCGCGATCAGCGCGGCGGTCAGCCCGGCGTTCAGGTTCGCCTGCGTGCCGCTGATGAGTGGCTGGGTAGCGAGGCCGCTGCCACAGGCGGCGAGTTGCGGGGCGGTGAAATTGCTGTTCAGGCTTGCCCCCGCCATCAGGCGGCAGGCCGCGAACCGGCCATAGTCCGCGCCGAAACGGATATTGTCCTGCAACGTCAGCCGTTCATTGGCGTAATAGCCGCCCACCAGCCAGTCGAGCTTGTCGGCGAAGGCCGACCCTTGCAGCCGCAATTCCTGCGTGAAGGTCTTGAACTGGCGATAAGTGTTGGGATCACGATAGAGCAGGTCGGCGCGGTTATAGTCATAATCGCCATAGTCGCGGGATTTATAATCGCGATAGGCGGTGATGCTGGTCAGCTTGGCGCCGCCAAAATCATAATTGATCTCGCCCGACACGCCCCAATCCTTGAGCTTGCTGACATAGTCGCGGCCCGGCGTCGTGGCGAGTTCGCGATCATAGGGATCGGCCGGGATGACGCTGCCCTGGCCGGCCAGGATCGCCGCGATGCGGTTGAACGGCGCGTCGGTATAGCCGCCGCCGGCCGCGGGTCGCCGCTCGCGCGATTCGATATAGGCCGCGCCGCAGCAGCTTTCGTCGCGATTGGTATAATCACCGATCAGCCGGATAGAGAGTGCGTCGTTTGGCTCGATCAGCGCCTGGCCGCGCACGAAATAGCGGTCGCGGTCATTGGTGTCGCCCACCGTCGCGCCCGTGCCGTCGACCAGCTTGTAGAAGCCGTCGCGCTTGCTCCACACGCCGTCCAGGCTGAGCGCGATGCCATCGGCGATCGGCCCGGTGACGCGGCCCGACAAGCGCCAATAATCATAATTGCCATAGGTGATCTCACCCTTGGCATGGAAGGTGTTTTCCGGCGCCTTGCTGATGATGTTGATCAGGCCCGCCGACGCATTGCGGCCAAACAGCGTGCCCTGCGGCCCGCGCAGCACTTCGACCCGTTCGATCTCGCCCAGTTCGTTGAGGCCAGAGCCAGTGCGCGAACGATAGACGCCGTCGATGAACACCGCGACCGAGCTTTCCAGCCCCGGATTATCGCCGACCGTGCCGATGCCGCGGATGCGGGCGGACGCATTGGCTTCGGACCCGGTGGAGGACACGAGCAGGGAAGGGGCCAGCTGGTTCAGCGTGCGGATATCGCTCGCGCCGCTATTCTGCATGGCGGCCGCGCCCACGGCCGACACCGCGATCGGCACGTCGGACAGGGGGCTGGCGCGGCGGGTAGCGGTGACGATGATGTTGGCACCCATATCGTCGGCGACTGGTTGCGGCGCGGCGTCTTCCTGCGCCTGCGCGGCGGACGCGCCCGCGACCGCACTCACGGCCAGCGCGACGATGGCGGCAGATGCCCAGAGACTCTTGTCTGTCATGATTGGCTAATCCTCTCCTGGTCCGCACGACTTTTCGCCGCGTCGGAACTGTTGGGTGATTATGCGGCCACAGCAGGGCGAAGGCAATAGAGCCCAGCTTTTCTGCGCCTTTTGGCGCAGCTGACGGCCGAATGATCCGGCTCTGTTGCCTATCGGCAACGGCTTAACATCTGCTTTCCGTAACGTCGCCTTACGATAACGGAAAGCGCAATAATCGGTCCGCGACCGGCACCAGAGCGGCCGCTCCTGGTCCCACCGCGCGGCGAATCTCTCCATGACCGGCATCCAGCCCCCCCGTCAGCGCACCCAGCGCAGGCAGAATCAGCTTGGTCGCCGACCCCACGAAGCACCGCCGCGACACATGCCGACCGCGCAGCGACAGGCGCAGCTTGGGGTGGAAATGGCCGGATATTTCGGGGCGCGGATCATCCGCATCCGCCTCATGCCGCAACCATATCCCCTCGACCTGCGCCTCCGCCACCCGTTTTCCACCGGGCATGGTGGCGACACCGACGTCATGATTGCCGGTAATCCAGGTCCAGTCCATCCTTTCCGTAAGGGAAAATAATCGATCCCTCGCGCGCGGGTCGAGGCGGGCGGCGCCATCTGCGTCATGGAAGCTGTCCCCCAGCGACCAGACCGCCTGCGCCCCGGTGCGCGCCACTAGCGCCTCGATCACGTCCAGCGTTGCTTCGCTGTCATGGGGGGGAAGGAACTGGCCGAAGCGGGCATACCAGCTCGCCTTTTCGAAATGCAGGTCGGCGACCAGCAGCGCCCGCTGCGCCGGCCAATAAAGCGCGGCCTCGGGCAGGGCCATGAAGGCATGACCTGCGAACGAAAGGGGAACCATCGCCCGCCTATGCGCCTCAACGCCCCGGCTTTCAAGAGGGCGCGCAAACGCCTATAGGCGCTGGCCATGTCCGCTACCCCGCCCGCTTATACCGTCGCCGCCCTCTATTGTTTCGCCCGCTTTCCCGACCCGGATGCGATCGCCGCCGACCTGCGCGCGCGCTGCGCCGATCTGGGCACGCGCGGCACGCTGATCCTGGCGGGGGAGGGGATCAACGGCACCGTCGCGGGTGATGCCGACGCGATCGCTGCGCTGGTCGCCGATATCCGGGCGTTGCCGGGCTGCGCCGATGTGGACGTCAAATATTCCTGGGCCGACGCCGCGCCCTTCGCCCGGATGAAGGTGAAGGTGAAGGCGGAAATCGTGACGCTGGGCGTGGGCGATCTCGACCCGGCGAGCCAGGCCGGCGCCCATCTCGACCCGGCCGAGTGGAACGCGCTGATCGCCGATCCCGACACGGTCGTCATCGACACGCGCAACGCCTATGAGGTGGCGGTCGGCACGTTCGAGGGCGCAATCGACCCGGAAACCCGCTCCTTCCGCGAATTTCCCGACTGGTTTGACGCCTTCGCAGCCGACCTGAAAGCGCAGGGCCGTGCGCCCAAGATCGCGATGTTCTGCACCGGCGGCATACGCTGCGAAAAATCCACCGCCCTGGTCAAGGCGCGCGGGTTTGCCGACGTCTATCATCTCAAGGGCGGCATTTTACGCTATTTGGAGGAGATGCCGGAGGCCGAGAGTCGCTGGCAGGGCGACTGCTATGTCTTCGATGAGCGCGTGGCGGTGGGCCATGGGTTGAAGGTCGGAGACTATATCACCTGCAAGGCCTGTGGCCTGCCATATTTGCGCGATGGCGCGCATGATTGCGCCGGTGACGAGTCCGGTGTTTGGCCGCATAGACGCTAAGAGCAGACAATAAACGCCGTTCGGGCTGAGCCTGTCGAAGCCCGGCACTTTTCTGCCGAGACGTTGCCTAGGAAGGACAGCCCTTCGACAGGCTCAGGGCGAACGGTTTTTGTGTTCCAGGTTAAGCCTGCGTCTCCACCAGTTCCGCAATCTCGAAATCATAGCGTTTCCAACCACGCATCTTCGCCCCGTCCGCCGCGGCGGCGCGCTTCTTCTTCGCTTCGGCGAGCGAGCGCACATGGCCCCAGAAAACCTCGGTCTTGCCATTGTCCAGCACCGCGACTATCCGCCAATAATGGGTGAAGGGATCAGCCGTCGGCCCGATCGTCTTGACATAGCCGTCCGCCATCGTGGCGGTCAGAGTGCGTTTCCGGCGGGCCATGGTTAGCCCCGATAGCGATGCAGGCCCGCGCCATGCGCCCGCAGCCATGCCCGCGCGGGGCGCGGGTCGGCGCCATAGATGCGCGCATGGGCCGCGTGAAAGGCGGGGCTGTGATCCATGTGCAGCAGGTGCGCCAGTTCATGCGCCACGGTGGCCCGGCGCACCTCCGGCGGGGCCAGGATCAGCCGCCAGCTATAGCGGATCGCCCCGGACGAGGCGCAACTGCCCCAGCGGCTGCGCGTGTCGCCGACGCCGACCGATGCGACGATCAGGCCATGGTCATGCGCCATGGCATGACTTTCCGTCTCCAGCACCGCTTTGGCGCGGTTGACGAGCCAGCGCTGCACGCGCGCGCCCACCGATTCCGCTGCCCCGCCCAGCAGCAGCCGGTCGCCCTCCAGTTTGATCGTGCGGGTCGTGCCCTCTACCCAATGGATCGTCACCTCGCGCCCCTCCAGCGGGAAGACCGCGCCATGGTCCAGTCGGGTGATGGCGGGCTGCTTGGCCATCTGCGCGCGCACCCAGCCTTCATGATCCTGCGCCCAGCCCAGCGCCTTCTTCAGGTTCGCGCGCGTCGGCAGCGACAGGCGCAGCGCGCCGCGCGTGCTGTCGATCGTCAGCCGATAGGCCCGCGCCCGCGCCGACCGGCGCACCAGCACCGGCATCGCCACGCCGTCGACCAGGATCGCTACGTCAGGATCAGAGTTCGCGGTCGACAAGATGATTTTCCCAATCGCCCGCATCGGCCTCCGCGATGGTCCAGCCGCGCACCGATTCCTGCGCGCGATGCACCGCTTCCCGGTCGCCGCAGATCAGATAATGCCAATCGGGCAGCGGCAATCCCTCTTCGCGCAGCCGGTAGGCGCATGTCCTGGGCAGCCAGCCGATCTGCCTGACCTTCGCCGGGGTCAGCCGCACGCAATCTGGGACGAATTTGCGCCGATCCTTGTAATTGCTGCACTGTCCGCTCTGCCGGTCGAGCAGGCGGCAGGCGACGTTGGTCGGATAGATCCGTCCCGTCTCCTCATCCTCCGCCTTGTGCAGGCAACATTTGCCGCAGCCGTCGCACAGCGCTTCCCACTCGACCTTGTCGAGCTTGTCGAGGGGTTTTTCCCAGAAGTTCGTCACTTGACCCATTTTTCCAGGAACGCCAGCACCTTGTCCGGCGCGCCTTCGTCCACGTCCGCCGTGGCGGGATCGTCCACCGGCACCAGCGCCACCGGCTTGCCCTCGCCGTCGAACAGATAGGGCGTGCGGCTGTGGCTGACCATATAATCGGTCGCGCCATCAGACTTTTCGGGATTGTAGATCACCACGAAATCCTTGGCGACCTTGGCGATCTGGTCTTTCGTGCCAGTGAGGCCGATCAGCCGCGGGTGAAAGGCCGCGACATAGGATTTCAGCACAGCGGGCGTATCACGCTGCGGATCGACGCTGATCAGCATCGGCTGCACCTTGGCGGCCAGCGCCGGCTTGGCCTTCTCGAACCGCGCAAAGCCCTGCATGATCCGTTGCAGATCGACCGGGCAGACGTCCGGGCAATAGGTGTAGCCGAAATAGACCAGCCGATACTGGCCCTTATAATCATCCCACCGGGTCGGCTTGCCGTCCTGATTGGTCAGGGTGAAGGGCGCGCCGATCCGCGCGCCGATCAATTCGCCCTGTTCGCTGTCGCCGCTTGATGCGTTCCCGCCCGCCCCCATATTGCAGGCAGCCAGCAACGCGAGGAAGGGCAGGGCAATTGAAGGCAGGATGGAGCGCGCGGCGTCTTTGTTCATGGCATGGCCAGCCATGCCCTGCTAGGACGCGATTTGCAAATGCAACGGGGCGCCAAGATGAAGACGAAGCTGATTTCCACATTGCTGGGTTCGATGGCGCTGGCGCTGCTGGTCCCTGGCCCCGCACAGGCGCAATTTTCCGACAGTTACAACTTCCTGAAGGCGGTGAAGGACAAGGATGGGGAGAAGGTCACCGACCTGATCCAGAAGCCCGGCTCCACCGTCATCAACAGCCGCGACGTGTCCACCGGCGAAAATGCGCTGCACATCATCGTCGCCCGGCGCGATGCGACCTGGCTGACCTTCCTGCTGGCCAAGGGCGCCAATCCCAACCTGACCGACAATGACGGCAACACGCCGCTGATGGATGCGGTGCAGGGCCGGTTCGAGGAAGGCGTGCGCACGCTGCTTGCGTACAAGGCGCAGGTCGACAAGGTGAACGACAGCGGCGAAACCCCGCTAATCCGCGCGGTGCAACTGCGCGACGTCGGCCTGGTCCGCCTACTGGTGGCGCAGGGCGCGAACCCTGAAAAGCGCGATACCATGGCCGGCATGTCCGCCCGCGACTATGCCAAGCGCGACGGCCGCACGCCGGGCCTCAACGAAGCGCTCGACGCCGCAAAGCCCGCCGCCGCGCCCAAGGGTCCGGTGCAGGGACCGGTGTTTTAATCAACGCTGCTTGACGACTTACCAGCCCAGTTCCGCAGCGTGGTCCGGGTCGCTGAGCGCCGTCAACCGCCGGGCGGCGCGGCGGGCGAAGCGGAGCGTTTCCGCCTTGCGCCGCGCCGCCGCCAGCGGCTCCACCGGGGCCGGACGCACCAGTTCGGCGTCATACTGGTCCGCGACGATCAACCCGGTGCGCGTCGGCCACAACGCTTCGCTCTCGAACGGGCTAAGGTCGAATCCCGCCGGCACCGCCCAGAAGAAGCGGTCGCAATAATCGAAATAGTCGGGCCATTTCATGTCGCCCAGCAAATCCGCCCGGCTGCACTTGATCTCCACGATGGTCAGCCGCCCGGCCCCGTCGATCGCCATGATGTCGGCGCGGCGTCCATTGGGCAGCGGCACTTCCAATATCCCGCTCATGTCGTGGCGGAAGAACAAGCGCAGCGTGCCCCGCGCCACCGCCAAAGCGGTGCCGTCGGTCAGCGGCGAACAGGTATCGATAGGGGCGCTAGTCATCCTGTCACCTTAGAACAAGACAGGAACATATGAAAAGGCCGATTCGGACGAACCGAACCGGCCTTTCATTTATGCCCGATGTGCTCCCGCCCAGGCGGGAGCCTAGTTCAGACGGAAGGAGTAGGTTCCCGCCTGCGCGGAGACACTCCATCTTGACGGCCACAAGGACCGCCGCCGTCCCAATTCAACGATAGAAGATGTGATTGTCGATCATCGCCAGCTTGGCCTTGCCCCAGCCCGGCGATACGCGGCGGGCGTGGAAGAAGAGCGCGCCTTCCGCGCGGCTGTCCCAGCTGTCGTTCATCGCAATCTGGGCGATGGCGACGGCTTCGCGCCAGCTACGGCTGTCGGCGCGCACGGCCGGGATCGCATGGCCGCGCACGAAGCTGAACTGGCTCGGCTGATAGACGACGCCGCATAGGCTGTCGGCGAAGCGGCCGGACCTGGCGCGGTTGATGATCACGCGCGCGACGGCCAGCTGGCCTTCCAGGCTTTCGCCTTTGGATTCGAAATAGACCGCACCGGCCAGGCAATGCATGTCGCCGTCCAGCTCCTCAGGCGCGCCTTGGGCGTCGACCAGAGCAGCGAGGCTGGTTGCCTGCGCGTCGGAATCAGAAGAAAAATCGGGGTCGGCCTTATTGGCCGATGCCAGCGGCTGCGTGACTTCACGCGGCGCGGCGAAAATGACGGCGGACTGAGCGCCAGTCGGGGACGTTTGCGGGAACGTCTGGGGGAGAGAGGTGGCCGTGGCGATCGATTCGCCCGCGATCGACATGTCGGACGCCGTGACCGCAGCAGCGGCGGACAGGGCAAAGGCTGCGGCGATGGCAGCTTTTAGACGAAAACTCATTATTACTCAAAAACATGCGGTTATTGGCCAGAAACGTCGTTTTCAACGCATATTCTATGACGTTCGGCCGCCCCCCGTCTGCGTGTTTACCGGCCCCGCCCCCCAATGGGCGAATTCGGCAACCTGCGCGTTGGCGTGGGGGGCCTGTGCCGAAACCATTGCGATGAGTCAACGATCGCAGAGTGTTTCCACGGCAAACCGTTCCGCTTCCGCGATGTCGAGTTCGATTATCCACAGGTCGGGGTCCGACCTGCGCCGGCGCGCCACATAGTTGGCAAGCGCTTCCGGCCCCTCTTCAACCGAAGGACCACAGCGCATCAACGCATGACCCCCGGCAAAGTTCGACACCCGCTCGAAAAGACCTGATTCGCGCCCTTTTTCAAGCGTCTGCACCAGAATCACACCGCTGATCTCGTCGCCCTTGACCAGGATCGTGGCGAAACCGCCAGCCGCCGCGACCCGCCGCCGCAATGCGCCCACCAGCATCGTGCTGGTGAGCCGGGCCTCAGGCGCCATAGCCAGGCAGCGAAGAGAGCGGAAATTGCGATCGCATGAAAGTGCCGGTGCCACGCCCAACCTCTTCGCCGTCCGCATCGATCAGGCTTGCTTCGGCGACATAGACCCGGCGCTTGCCGCTGATCCAGCGGCCCTCGGCGCGAATCCGGCCCGGTGCGATCGGGCGGGTGAAGAGCAGGTTGAAGGCGGTGGTCAGCAGGAAGCGATCGCTGACCAGGCTGTTGGCGGCATAGAAGGCCGCGTCGTCCAGCATCTTGAAATAGACCGTGCCATGCACCGCGCCCGCGGCGTGGAACTGGCTTTCATCGACGTCGAAATCGATCACGGACCGGCCCGGTTCGCTGATCGTCAGGTCCGACCGGAACAGCCGGTTGATCGGCGCGGAGCGGTAGAGATTCTCCAACGCGCGGAAATGCGCGGTTTCGCCGCTCGCGCCGGGGCCAGGCACCGTCTCAGGCAGCGTCACGCGCCTCGCCGCCCGCCAACAGCGCGTGGAGCGCCCCGGTCGACTGTGCGCCGCGCAGCCGGGTGACCTGACCTTCATCGCGCAGATAGCGCGACACCCGCGCCAATGTCTTCAAATGCTCCGCGCCGCTATCCACCGGTGACAGCAGGGCGAAGACGACGTCCACCGGCGCGTCGTCCACCGCGTCGAACGGCACCGCCGGGTCGAGCAGCACGACCACGCCGCACATTTTCGACAGGCCCGCAATCTTGGCATGGGGAATGGCGACGCCGCCGCCAAAGCCGGTCGACCCCAGCCGCTCCCGCTCGAACAGGGCGTCACCGACCTCATCGGCGTCCAGATCATAGGCGCAGGCCGCCAGCGCGGCGATCTTCTGGAATAATTGCTTCTTGCCGTTGGCCGAAAGGCCCGTCGCGAGCGCTTCGGCCGAAACGATGTCGTTGAAGTGAACCATGGTCAATCCGAAACGGCCGAGCCGCGCGGCACAGTCTTCGCGCTTTCCTCGGACAATGAAAGCCCGGCCCCATAAGCCGCCCGCACCATCAGGTCAACAGGCGGCCGGGGCCGGGCGCAGGATCAACCGCGTGGATCGACCCAGCCACCACCCGTGGCGTCAGCCA
>JAZJZH010000023.1:0-174827 GCA_040389985.1 Pseudomonadota bacterium | reverse complement strand
CGGGGTTCTACCCAACCACCACCCGTGGCATCAGCCACGGGGTTCTACCCAACCACCACCCGTGGCATCAGCCACGGGGTTCTACCCAACCAATGGTGCCGTCATGCCGGCGATAGACCATATTATAGGCCGATGTCCCGGCATTGAGGAACAGCAGCGCATTGGTATTGCGCAGGTCCAGCATCATCACCGCGTCCGACACGCTGGCTTCGGGAATATCGACGCGGGTTTCCGCCACGATCAGCGGCGCGTCGGCAGCGTCTTCCTCATCCTCCATGTTGCTGGCGAAGATGGTGTAGCCAGCGCCGTCGATATCATCGACGCTATAGCCGTTGGTCCGCTGCGCTTCCGCGGCGGCCGCCTGGCTGCTGCGGTCCTTGAGGCGGCGCATATAGCGGCGCAGCTGCTTTTCGATCCGTTCGGACGCCTGGTCGAAGGCGGGATGCGCCTCCTGCGCTTCGCCGGCCCCCTTCAGGATCAGGCCGGTCATGACATGGCACACGATATCGCAGTGGAACGCGCCATGCGGCGCCTTGCGAAAAGTCACCTGGGCGGAAATCGTGCGGGAGAAATATTTCTCGGCCATGGCCTCCAAACGGTCGGTGACATGGCTCTTGAGTGCCTCACCCGTCTCGACCTGATGCCCGGAAATGCGAATGTCCATATATCTTCTCCTTGTTCTTGCCGGATCGCCAGGACGACGGTCCGGTTGGTCTGGAGCCATGGGGACCGGTCAACGACCGGCTTGTCTCATGCCTCCTCCAGCCAGAGCGGCTTGGTAAGCGTCGCGATGAACGCCGCATGCCGCTCCAGCTCCTGCGCGCTGGCTGTGAAGACGCGCGCAGGACGAACAGGGCGAACCACGGCGCCAGCCGACAGTTCCACCCCGACGATCTCTTTATCCTCCTCCTGTGCCAGACCCAGGCCGATCTGACGGCCGCCGGTCAGTTCGATATACAATTGCGCCAGCAATTCGGCGTCGAGCAGCGCGCCATGTTTGACGCGATGGCTGCGGTCGATGCCGTAGCGGGTGCAGAGCGCGTCCAGGCTATGCTTGGCGCCGGGATGCAGCGTGCGGGCGATCGCCACCGTGTCGATCATCCGGTCAAGCGACACGTCGGCATGGCCGCACCGTCGCAATTCATGGTTAAGGAATCCGAAGTCGAACCGCGCATTATGCGCGACCAGCGGGCTGTCCTCCAGAAAGGCGAGCAGGTCGGCCGCGCCGGTGTGGAACAGGGGCTTGTCCGACAGGAAATGGGTCGAGAGGCCATGCACCGCTTCGGCCGCGGCAGGCATGTCGCGCTGCGGATTATAATAAGCGTGGAAAGTGCGACCGGATGGCACCCGGTTGATCAGTTCGATGCATCCGATCTCGACCATCCTGTCGCCGGATGCCGGATCGAATCCTGTCGTTTCGGTATCGAAAATGATCTCGCGCATCGCCCTCTTCGTTTCGACTCTGTGGGCCAACCCTTATCGACCTGTCTGCGCGCCAAGGCAAGCGACCAGACGGCGCACCTGCGCACGCGTGTCGGTAAAGGTTGTGCCGGTGTGGATGATGTGGTCCGCCCGTCGCCGCTTTTGCGCGTCGGGGGTTTGCAGATGGACGATCTGGCAGAATTTCGTCGCCGTCATGCCGGGTCGCGCCAGCACGCGCTTGCGCTGTTTCCACGCCGGCGCGGTCACGACGATGACGCCGTCCAGCCGCCTGTGGCCATGGGTTTCGAACAATAAAGGAATGTCGAGAACCACGAATGTCCGCGACCGGTGCCGGCGCAGGAACAGCCGCCGCGCCGTCTGCACCGCCGGATGGACGATCGCCTCCAGCGCCCGGCGTTCCTGCGGATGGCCAAACACCGCCGCACCCAGCTTCGCCCGATCGACGCCCTTCGGCCCGGTCGTGCCGGGAAAGCGCGCCTCGATCGCAGGGAGCAGCGCACCGCCCGGCCCCTGCAAAATATGCACCTGCGCATCGGCGTCGAACACGGGCACGCCTTCGCGCCGCAGCATCGCCGCGACCGCCGACTTGCCCATGCCGATCGATCCGGTCAGGCCATAGACTTTCATCAGTCGGCGGCGAGCAGCAGCGCGCGCAATTCCGCGTCCAACTCGCGCGGCGCCTGCGCGTCGAAGAAGATGTCGAAGGCGAGCGCCGCCTGGCCGATAAGCATTTCCAGGCCATCGAGCGTCTTGAGGCCCCGCGCCTTCGCGGCCTTGAGCAGGCCCGTCTCCAGCGGCGCATAGACGATGTCATAGACGGTCGCATTGTCCGCCAACGGGGCAAGGTCCAGTTCCAGCACCGGCTGGCCGATCATGCCGAGCGATGTCGAATTGACCAGCAGGTCGGCGGCCGGCAGCGCGTCGCCCAGCCCGATCGCCCGGCCGGGCGCGCCGCTGTGGCTGAGCAGCGCCTGCGCCTTGGCCACGTCGCGCGCCATGATGGTGATGTCGGGCACGCCCAGGCTGGTGAGCGCAAACAGGATCGCCCGCGCGGCACCGCCCGATCCCACGATCACTGCGCTCTGCCCCTTCCACTTGTCACGCAGCAACGGCTGAAGGAAGCCGCCCGCATCGGTATTGGTGCCGATCAGCGGCCCGCCGGTTTCGCTGGCGATGGTGTTGACCGCGCCGATCCGCTCGCGCACGCCGCCCGGATCGTCGACATAGTCCATCACTGCGATCTTGTGCGGAATGGTGACATTGCAGCCCAGCCAGTCGGGATCGCTCCGCCGCATCAGGAAATAGGCGGCCAGCCCCTGCGGCGTCACATGAGTCTTCTTATATTCCGCCTCGATATCCAGCGCGTTCAGCCAGAAATTATGGATCAGGGGCGATTTGCTATGGTCGATCGGATCACCGATCACTTCGGCATAGGGGAGGGCGTCGCTCATGCCGCCAAAACGCCGCGCACGCGCAGAAAGTCAAGCAGCGGCAGCAGCGGCAGACCTTGAATCGCGAATTGACTGCCCTCGACCTTGCTGAACAATTGCGCGCCCGGTCCCTCGATCCGGTAGCAGCCCACGCACCAGCGCAGGTCTTCCCAGTCCGCGTCGAGATAGGATGCGATGAAGGCGTCGGATAGCGGCCGCACCGTCATGCGCACCCGCTCGACATGGCGCCAGATCGGCTCGCCATTCAGCACGATGACCGCCGCGCTGTGCAGATGATGCGCCCGGCCGGACAATATCTGCAATATCCGTGTCGCATCGGCGCGATCCACCGCCTTGTCGATCATCTGCCCGCGATCTTCGCCATCGCCGATGCTCAATGTCTGGTCGCAGCCCAACACCAGCGCGCCCGGCACCCGGCGCGACACTTTGAGCGCCTTCAGCTCCGCCAGCGCATCGGCCAGCGCGCGCGCATCCAGACCGTCTGCGCGCAGCGCCTCCTTGGCGGCCTCCTCATCGACGCCAGGCGAGAGGGTTTCAAACGGAACCTGCGCCGCCGACAGCATCGCCTTGCGGCTCGCGCTCTGGGAGGCGAGGACGATCATGCTTCTACCCCTTCGGCCAGTTCGCGGTCGTTGAACAGGTTGATGATGGCGGCAGCGGCCTCCTCGATCGATCGGCGGGTCATGTCGATCACCGGCCAGCCATTGTCGGCGAACATCCGCCGGGCGAAGGCCAGTTCCTCCTGCACCTTCTCATTGTCGACATAAGCGGTCTCGGGCGCCTGGTTGAGCGAGAGCAGCCGGTTGCGCCGGATCTGGATCAACCGTTCGGGGCTGACGGTCAGGCCGACGACCATGGGATGCTTGAGGCTATAGAGATTGCGCGGTGGCGGCGATTCTGGGACCAGCGGGATATTGGCGGTCTTATAACCGCGATTGGCGAGATAGATGGACGTCGGCGTCTTGGACGCGCGCGACACGCCCGCCAGCACGATGTCGGCCTCCTCCCAATTTTCATGGCCCACGCCGTCATCATGGGCGATGGTGAACTGGATCGCTTCGATCCGGGCGAAATAGGCTTCGTCCAATATATGTTTGCGGCCCGGCCGGGTCCGCGTTTCCTGCCCTAAGATATTGGACAGCGCGTCCGCCACGCTGTCGAGCGCGGCCACATGGGGCAGGCCGAGCGCGCGGCAGCGCGTTTCCAGCCGCTTGCGCAGAGGATGGTTGGTCAAGGTGAAGAGGACGAGGCCAGGATTGGCGCTGATCTCCTCCATGATCCGGTCGAGATGGACATCGGACCGCACCATCGGCCAAAAATGGCGGATCGCCTCCACATTTTCGAACAGGCCGATCGCCGCCTTGGCGATATTCTCCAGCGTTTCGCCGGTGGAGTCAGACAGGAGATGAAGATGGATGCGCGCCATGGGCATATCTCTGTGGGCAGGCTGTGGATAAAGCAAGGGATGAAATAGGGGATAAAAACCCGCCTTTCCGCCATCCCCAGAGCCGGGAATCTTATCCACAGGCCCCCAACAGACCCGCATTTTCATCCACAGCCTGTGGATAGCGTGGATGACCATGGTGACTCGGACGGCAAAGCGTGGCCCCCTTGAGTCAAGCTGTTGGCAAATCCGGGCGCAACGCATAAACCCCGCTGCCAACAGCCCTACTATCTCCATCATCCCTTTTGAATCTTAATAATAAGAGAGACTATAGATGAGCCCCGACGCGCCGAGCGACCGTCCAGACCAGTCGCTCCTCAAGCCGCTCATGGCCGTCCTCAAGGGCGGGCGTCCCGCCGTCCCGCCCGTGTGGCTGATGCGCCAGGCAGGCCGCTATCTGCCCGAATATCGCGCGCTACGGGCGGACAAGGGCGGGTTTCTCGAACTCGTCTATGACAGCCCCGCCGCCGCCGAAGTGACGCTCCAGCCGCTCCGTCGTTTCGGCTTCGACGGCGCGATCCTCTTTTCCGACATTTTGATCGTCCCCTACGCCATGGGGCAGGACCTCTGGTTTGAGGCCGGCGAAGGTCCGCGCCTCGCGCCGATCCTGGCCGAAACCGACCTGTCGGCGCTGACACCCGATTTCAGCCGCTTCAAGGCGGTCTATGAGACGGTGCGGCTGGTCAAGGCGGCGCTGGACCCTTCGGTCACCTTCCTGGGCTTTGCGGGCAGTCCCTGGACGGTGGCGACCTATATGGTGGCGGGGCAGGGCAGCAAGGATCATGGCGCCGCGCGCCGCATGGCCTATCAGCAGACGGAAAAGTTCGCCGCGCTGATCGACGCCATCGTCGACGCGACCGTCATCTATCTGTGCGGCCAGATTGAGGCGGGGGTGGAGGCGGTGCAGCTGTTCGACAGCTGGGCCGGCAGCCTGTCGCCTGCACAGTTCCAGCGCTGGGTGATCGAACCCAACAAGGCGATCGTCGCGCGATTGAAGGCGCTCCATCCGACCATTCCCATCATCGGCTTCCCCAAGGGCGCGGGCGCGAAGCTCGCCGACTATGCCGCGCAGACCGGCGTCGATGCGGTCGGCGTCGACGAAACCATCGATCCGCACTGGGCTAACCGGGCTTTGCCGGAAGGGATGCCGGTGCAGGGCAATCTCGATCCGCTGGCGCTGATCGCGGGCGGTCGCGCGGTCGAGGAGGCGGTCGATACGATCCGCGCCGCCTTCGCCGACCGGCCGCATATCATGAATCTGGGCCATGGCATTTTGCCCGATACCCCCATTGCGCATGTCGAAGCGCTCATTAGCTATGTGCGAGGAGCATGAATCCGCTTAAGGGAGTTTCCATCTGATGGCCTATCTCGGTGCCGCCTATCTCTGGGTGAAGGCCGCCCATGTCATCTTCGTCATCTTCCTGATGGCGGGGCTGTTCATGATGCCGCGCTTCTTCGTCTATCATCAGGAAACCGTGCCCGGATCGCCCGAGGATCTGAAATGGATCGAGCGGGAAGGGCGGCTGCTCAAGATCATCCTCAATCCCTCGCTGGTCCTTGTCTGGCTGTTTGGCCTGATGCTGATGGTGGAGATCGGCGCGTGGCATTTCGGCTGGTTTCACCTGAAACTGCTGTTCGTGCTCGGCCTGTCGGGCTATCATGGCTGGATCGCGGGCTATACGAAGAAGCTGGCGCGGGGCCTTCGCCCGCTTGGCGACAAGCAGTTGCGCATGCTGAACGAAATCCCCGGCATCGCCGCCGCGGTCATCGTCATCGCCGTGATCGTGAAGCCTTTCTAGGCGCATCGGCTCCTGCGCAGGCCGGAGCCTGGTCCTGACCGTAAGACTGGATTCCCGCCTGCGCGAGAACAGACTGTCCTACACCGGACGTTCTTGCTATTCTTCGGGCGTGCATGTCCGATAGGATCACGCCGACGCAACGAAATGTCAGAATCGGCGGGAAAAGTGCGAAGTTAAGGCTTAGCGATGGAGCAGGTCCGATGAACGATCCCCGCATATGGTTCGGTCCGAAGCGCATCGGCTGGGGCTATGGCCCGCGGACATGGGAGGGCTGGGCGGTGATCGGCCTGTTTATCGCCGCCTGCATCCTTTGGCGGCGAATGGCCTGACGATCAGGCCGGATCGACCGAAATATTGTCGATCAGCCGGGTCTTGCCCAGTTTTGCCGCGCCCAGCAGCCGCGCCGGCCGATCCAGCGCCGTCATCGGCGCCAGCGTCGCCGCGTCGCACAGGCTCACATAATCGACCGGGTCGAAGCCATGCGCCGCCAGCGTGGCAATCGCCTTGGCCAGCGCCCCTTCGACCGGCTCGCCCTTCTCGATCTGCCGCTTCGCTTCACCCAAGGCGCGGGGCAGGGCCAATGCCGCCTTGCGCTCCTCTTCGCTGAGATAAGCGTTGCGGGAAGAGAGGGCGAGGCCGTCCTCGGCCCGCTGGGTCGGCATACCCAGGATCTCGATTCCCTGATTGAGGTCGATCACCATGCGGCGGATCACCGCCAACTGTTGATAATCCTTCTCGCCAAAGATCGCGACGTCTGGTCGCACCTGGTTGAACAGCTTGGCGACGACGGTCGATACGCCATCGAAATGGCCCGGTCGCGCTGCGCCGTCCAGCCCTTCGCTCACGCCCGACACGCCGATATTGGTGGCATAGCCGGCCGGATACATGACGTCGACGGGCGGCATCCAGAGGATGTCCACGCCCGCCGCGGCCAGCATCTGCGCATCCTTCGCCTCGCGCCGGGGGTAAGCGTCCAGATCCTCGTTCGGGCCGAACTGGCGCGGATTGACGAAGATCGACACGACGACATGCCGGCCGTGCCGCCGCGCTTCCTCCACCAACGCCATATGTCCGTCATGCAACGCGCCCATGGTGGGCACCAATACCAACGGTTTTCCATCGCTTTTCAGCGCATCGACGGCGGCACGAAGGGCGGGCAGGTCACGCAGCGTTTGCACGGAAGGAACGGCTCCGATAAGGGCAGGGATATAGCTGTCCTGCTAGGCTCGTGCCGGCGCGACCGTCAACAAACATTGCGACAATTAACGGGGTTAACCGGGGCAAATGGGCAATCCGCAGCCGCATCTCATCGTCTTCGCCAATGAAAAGGGCGGCACCGGCAAGTCGACCACGGCGGTCCATACCGCCATCGCCTTGAGCGCGCTGGGCCATCGCGTCGGCATGATCGACCTCGATCCGCGCCAACGGACCGTTACCCGCTATATGGAAAATCGCCTCGATACCGCGCGCCGCCGCAGCATCGAATTGCCCACGCCCGATTTCGCCGTCTTCACCGGCGACAGCATCGCCGCGCTGGACGACCAGGTGGTGACCCTGGCGGCGGACAAGGATTTCCTGGTGGTCGATACGCCCGGCCGCGACGACGTCTTCGCCCGGCATCTGGCCCCTCATGCCAATACGCTGGTCACGCCGATGAACGACAGTTTCGTCGATTTCGACCTGATCGGCCAGGTCGACCCGGAAACCTTCAAGGTCCGCCGCCTGTCCTTCTATTCCGAACTCATCTTCGAAGCGCGCAAGACGCGGGCGAAGGTCGATGGCGTGGCGATCGATTGGGTGGTGCTGCGCAACCGGGTCCAGCATCATGACGCGCGCAACAAGAAACGGGTCGGCGACGCGCTGATGGAACTGTCCCGCCGGGTCGGCTTCCGCGTCATTCCCGGCCTGTCGGAGCGCGTCATCTTCCGCGAACTCTTCCCCTCCGGCCTGACCCTGCTCGACAAGGGGCATCTGGGCGAACTGGGCGTCAGCCATATCGCCGCGCGCCAGGAATTGCGCGAAATGGTGTCTGGCCTGGCCCTGCCGACGCGCGATGGCGTGGCGTCGATGGACCTGCTCGGCGCGGCCTGATGGGCGTGCTGTCACTCCTCATCGCAGCGCTTGCGATCTGGCTGATCTGGACGGGAAAGCTGCAACGCATGACGGCAAAAGATGGCATGGCGTTGGGCGCGGCGCTGGTCGGCGCGGTGCTGGCCGCCAAGGGCAAGCCGGTGATCGGCGCGCCGCTGTTGATCGGCGCGGCGCTGTTCTTCGCCAAGCAGGGCAATATCAAGGCGAAAGCGCGCAAGCGCCCCGCCGCGCCCACCGTGCCGCCGCCTGCCGATGACGTGGCGAAAGCGCGCGCGCTGCTGGGCGTAGCGCCCGATGCCGACGCCGGCGCCATCCGCGCCGCCCATCGCCGCCTGATCGCCTCGGTCCATCCCGACAAGGGTGGGACGGAGGCGCTCGCCGCGCAGATCAACGCCGCGCGCGACCTGTTGCTCGACGATCAGACGCAGCTTTGACACACCGGTTCGACCCTACGCTGCTGCGCGATTATGATCTGCGCGGCAGGGTGGGCGATACGCTGCATGCCGCCGACGCCTGGGCGCTGGGGCGCAGTTTCGGCACGATCGTCGCCCGCACCGGGGGCCGACGTATCGCGGTCGGCTATGACGGGCGGCTGAGTTCGCCGATGCTGGAAAGCGCGCTGGTCGATGGATTGACCGCCACCGGCATTGATGTGCTGCGCATCGGCCTTGGCCCGACGCCGATGCTATATCATGCCGAATCGACCGGCGATGTGGATGGCGGCATCCAGATAACCGGCAGCCATAATCCCGGCGATCAGAATGGCTTCAAGCTGGTCCACCGTCATGCCCCCTTTTTCGGGGAGGATATCCAGCGTCTGGGCGCCCTCGCGGTGGCGGGTGACTGGGACAGTGGCGTGGGACAGGCCGAAACGGCCGACGTCATGGCCGCCTATGTCGCGCGCCTGATGCAGGGTTTTGACGGACCGGCCTGCCGCATCGGTTGGGACTCGGGCAATGGCGCCGCCGGTCCGGCGGTGGAGGGCCTGACGCAACTGCTCCCCGGTGAGCATCATCTGCTCTTCACCGATATAGACGGACATTTTCCCAACCATCATCCCGATCCTTCTGAGGAACGGAATCTGGCCGACCTGCGCGCGCTCGTCCTTGCCAAGCAACTCGATTTTGGTGTGGCTTTCGATGGCGACGGCGACCGGATCGGCGTGATCGACGGGCTGGGGCGGACGATCGCGGGCGACCAGCTGCTCGGACTGTTTGCGCAGACCGTTCTGGAAAAGCGGCCCGGCGCGCGAATCGTCGCGGATGTGAAGACCAGCCAGACGGTGTTCGACCGCATCGCGATGCTGGGCGGATGGCCCGACATGTGGAAGACCGGCCATAGCCATATCAAGTCCAGAATGAAGCAGATTGGCAGCCCGCTGGGCGGCGAAACCACCGGCCATCTCTTCTTCGCCGACGATTATCCCGGCTATGACGACGGTCTTTACGCCGCCGTCCGCCTGATCCGCGCCGTCGGATCGCTGGGACAAAGCCTGACCGCGTTGCATGATGCGATGCCGACCAGCATCATAACCCCCGAATGGCGCTTTCCGGTGGCCGAAGCCCGCAAGTTCGCAGTGATCGCCGATATCCTCGCCCGGCTGCAAGCAGCGGGCGCCGATATGTGCGCCATCGATGGCGTGCGGGTCCGCACCGCCGATGGCTGGTGGCTGCTGCGAGCGTCCAATACCGAGGCGGCATTGGTGGCGCGCGCCGAATCGGCCGACGAGGCGGGACTGGCGCGCCTAATCGCGCAGATGGATGCGCAACTGGCCGATTCGGGCATCATCCGGGCAGTATCGACCTGAAAAGCGCCTGTATCCTTCTTATACTTTGGTATCGTTAATCCGTTTTCTCTCGCTACTTTCCCTTACGGAAAGCATCGCTCCAGATAACGATTGCAGGAAACGCAATCGTCCCTCCATGTTTCGCATTTGCGACACTTTGCGTTGCACCGCAAAAGGAACCCGCCTTTCAGGCATCCTCTCCTAAAACTTCAAGGCCGTCCTTCGGGGCGGCTTTTTTTTCGTCTTGATCCGGTCGCCGTCCTGCCCTGTTGCCGTAGCGTTTTGCCATCCCGCATACGCCTATAGCCACGGAAATGCGATGAATCGGGCGATCCGCTCACTGGAATTTAACCACAATCCTGATAATCGGGTCGCGTCCAAACAGCCGATCGGGCGTTCGAACGCCACCGATCAAGGCCAATATCATATCCAGTAGAGGATCTGCCATGTTGCTTCGCGGTCGCCATTTTTCCGCTCTTTGCCTGACCGGCGCCATGATGGCGTCCGCAACCCCGGCCTTTGCCGGTGGCTTCTACCTGCAGGAACAATCGCCCAAGGAAACCGGACGCGCCCTGTCCGGCGGCGCGGCGGCCGGGGATGATCCGTCCACCATCTATTTCAATCCGGCCGCGATGACGCAGCTGGATGGCATCCAGACATCGGTCGGCGGCGTCGCGCTGTTCGCGTCGGCGCACCAGACCAATCGCAGCACCCGCCGCACCATCCCCGGATCGACCCTGTCGGTCCCGGTCGGCGGCAATGACGGCGGCAATCCGTTCGAAAGCGTCATCCCCATCCCCAGCTTCTACGCCAGCGCGCAGGTCAGCGACCGGCTCTGGGTCGGCCTTGGCGTCAATGCGCCCTTCGGCCTGAAGCTGGAATATGATGACGGCTTCTTCGGCCGTTATGACTCGCTCTACACCGACCTCAAAACCTATAATATTCAGCCTTCGGCCGCCTATAAGCTGAGCGACAATCTGTCGATAGGCGGCGGCGTCGACGTGCAATATGTGAAGGCGACGCTGACCAACGCCCTGCCGCAGCTCTCGCCTCTGGTGACCACCGATGGCTTCGCCAGCCTGAAGGGTGACGATTGGTCGATCGGCTGGAATGCGGGCCTGTTCTATACCACCGGCGACACCAATTGGGGCGTCCATTATCGGTCCGGCGTCAGCCACAAGCTGGCCGGCACGCAGATCGTGTCGGGCCTGGTCGGGCCGGTCGCCGCGGGCAATGGCGAATTCGCCGCCACCGCGCCGCTGGAACTGCCCGACATCGTCACCGTCTCCATGATGCACAAGCTGACGCCGCAACTGCGCGCGATGGTCACCGGCAAATGGTATAATTGGTCGAAGTTCAAGGGCATTGCCGTCACCTCCGCCGCCGGCACGACCAACAAGGAACTGGATTACAAGGACAGCTATTCGGTCAGCGTCGGCGGCGAATATGATGTCAGCCCGGCCTTTACCGTGCGCGCCGGCACCATGTTCGACCGTTCGCCGACCAATCCGCAGCATCTGACCACCCGTGTCCCCGATGGCGACCGCGTCTGGCTGACCGGCGGCGCGACCTGGAACATGTCGGACGCCTTGGCGCTCAACCTCAGCTACGCCCATACCTTCGTGGAAAAGGCGAATATCATCCGCCCGGACAGCTATTTCCCCTCGCCTGCCACCGTCACGGCGACGACGCTGGCGCAAACCAGCGGCAATGCGGATCAGGTTGCGGCATCCGCGACGCTGCGCTTCTAACCGTCACCAAACATCCCTATAGAGGCTCTGTAGCTTACGGAGCCTCTATACATGTCCGATCATAATCCCGGCCTGCGCCCCTGGCGTGACATAGCGCGGCGGCAGTCGCGTCAGATCATGGTCGGCAATGTCCCGGTTGGTGGCGACGCGCCGGTCACGGTCCAGACCATGACCAACACGCTGACCCACGATATCAAGGGCACGATCGACCAGATCCGTCGTTGCGAGGAAGCGGGCGTCGACATCATCCGCGTCTCCTGCCCCGACGAGGAATCGACGGCGGCCCTGAAACAGATCGTCCGCGCCGTCCGCGTGCCGATCGTCGCCGACATCCATTTCCATTATAAGCGCGCGCTGGAAGCGGCCGATGCGGGTGCCGCCTGCCTGCGCATCAACCCCGGCAATATCGGCTCGGAAAAGCGGGTGAAGGAGGTGGTCGATGCGGCCAAGGCCAATGGCTGCTCGATCCGCATCGGCGTCAATGCGGGGTCGCTTGAGAAGGATTTGCTCGAAAAATATGGCGAACCTTGCCCCGAAGCACTGGTCGAATCTGCGCTCGACCATATCAAGCTGCTGCAGGACCAGGATTTCCACGAATATAAGGTCGCGGTGAAGGCCAGCGACGTCTTCCTAGCCGTCGCGGCCTATATGCAGCTTGCTGACGCGGTCGATTGCCCGCTGCATCTGGGCATTACCGAAGCGGGCGGCTTGATCGGCGGCACGGTGAAAAGCGCGATCGGCATCGGCAATCTGCTTTGGGCCGGCATCGGCGACACGATCCGCGTCTCCCTCTCCGCCGAACCCGAAGAGGAAGTGCGGGTCGGTTATGAAATCCTCAAATCGCTCGGCATCCGTACCCGCGGGGTAAAGGTCATTTCCTGTCCGTCGTGCGCGCGCCAGGGTTTCGACGTCATCCGCACCGTGCAGGCACTGGAGGAACGGCTCCAGCATATCCATACACCGCTCTCGCTCTCCGTACTGGGCTGCGTCGTCAATGGTCCCGGCGAAGCGCGCGAAACTGATATCGGCCTGACCGGCGGTGGGGCTGGCAAGCATATGGTCTATCTGTCGGGCATCACCGACCATGTGATTCAGGACGAAGGCATGGTCGATCATATCGTTCGCCTGGTCGAGGCCAAGGCGGCGGAGATCGAGGCGGCCAAGGCCGAAGCCGACATGACCGACGCGGGCAAGGCGGAGGCGGCGGAATAGGCGGAGCGATTCCGTTGCGCACCATGCCCGGCGGATTCGCCATTCCCTTTGCCGTCTGCTGCATCGGCGTCGCGCTGTTTTCGGTGATGGACGCCGCGATGAAAGGGCTGAGCCTTGCTATCGGCCTCTATAACGCCCTCCTTTGGCGTGCCGTCGCGGGCAGCCTGCTTGGCCTGACGCTGATGCTGCTCACCCGCCAGCGCTGGCCCGATCGCGCCGTGCTGCGCCTGCACCTGTTGCGTGGCTCGGTCGTCGCGCTGATGGCGGCGCTGTTCTTCTGGGCGCTGATGCGGATGCCGCTGGCCGAAGCGATCGCTTTGTCCTTCATCGCCCCGCTGATCGCGCTCTACCTCGCCGCTCTGCTGCTGGGGGAGACGGTGGGGAGGCAAGCGATCGAGGCGTCGCTGCTGGGGCTGGTCGGCGTGGGGGTGATCCTGACGGGGCGGTTGCAGGGGCGCTATGACGCCGAAGCGCTGCTGGGGGCGGGCGCGGTGCTGGGATCGGCCGTCCTCTTCGCCTGGAACCTCATCCTCCAGCGGCAACAGGCGCAGCGCGCCTCGCCGATCGAGGTCGCCTTCTTCCAGCACATCGTGATGCTCGGCGTCTTTGTGCTGGGCGCGCCGGTCTGGGCTGTGCTGCCCGATCGTTCTGCGATTCCGCTGGTGCTGCTCGCTGCCGGCCTCGCCTTCACCTCGCTCGCCGCGCTCGCCTGGGCCTATGCGCGGGCGGAGGCGCAGCGGCTGATTCCGGTCGAATATAGCGCGTTTTTCTGGGCGGCGCTGATGGGCTGGCTGGCCTTTGGCGAGCGATTGACCCTGACCACGGTGGCGGGCGCATTGCTCATCGTCGCCGGCTGTCTTATCGCCGCGCGCAGTAAAGGGGCCAATGTAGCCCATGTGGAAGCGGGAACGGCATGACGGACATCATCATTCGCGACGCGCAGGCCGGCGATATCGGGATCATCCATGACTTCATCCTGGCGCTGGCCGACTATGAACGGCTCGCCCATGCGGTGAAGGCGGACCGCGCCACGCTCGCCCGCTATTTGTTCGGCCCGCGGCCGATGGCGGAAGTGCTGATCGCGGAGCATGCCGGCAGGGCGGTTGGCTTTGCCCTCTTCTTCCACAATTTCTCCACCTTCGAAGCGCGGCCGGGCGTCTATCTGGAGGATCTGTTCGTCCTGCCGGATGCGCGCGGACTGGGCGCGGGCAAGGCCTTGCTCGCCCGTCTGGCGCAACTGGCGATCGAACGCGATTGCGCCCGGCTCGAATGGTCGGTGCTCGACTGGAACGCCCCGGCCATCGCCTTCTACCAGTCGCTCGGCGCGACGGCGATGGACGAATGGACGGTGCAGCGGGTCGATGGCGACACGCTGACGGCGCTCGCCGCGCTCTGATCGGGCGCGCGGGACGAGCCGATCGGCCGCGCTCTTGACCGGGACTCCCCGCTTGGCGCATTGTGCCGAAACGGAACATTTGGGGGACAAGCAGGATTATGGCCGTCGGCCGCACCGTGAAACGCACGCCGGAATGGCGCGAAATGTTGAAGCGCAGCCTGATGCGCAGCGGCGCGCTGATCGGCGCGATCACGCTCGTCCTGGCGACTCTGTTCCTGGCGCTGGCGCTGCTAAGCTACGCGCCGAGCGACCCGTCGATGAACACCGTCGCGGGCGATCATGTCGCCAACATCATGCAGTCGCCTGGTGCCTGGACCGCCGATTTCCTGCTCTGGCTGCTGGGCGTGCCCGTCGCCCTCATCCTGCCGCTGATGGCGGTCACCGCCCGTCGTATGTGGGGCGACCAGGATATGCGCGAATGGAAGGGCCAGTTCGGCAAATGCCTGTTCGGCATCGCCCTGATCGGCATTGCGCTCGCCTTGTTCCAAAGCGCGCCGCTGGTCGGCCTGCCTGCGGGCTGGGGCGGGGTGATCGGCCTGGTCGTGGCCAAGGGCATCGCCAGCCTGACCGCGCAGGCGCCCGCCGCCGCACCGTGGATCACGGGAATCCTCATCGTTGGCGCGCTGATTGCGGGCCTGTTCGCCTGCTATCGCAGCCTGGCGCTGGAAAAGCCGATCATCGCGCTGCGTCGGCCCTCGCTGCCCAAACTCAACCTGCCGCGGCCGACGCTCGGTTTTGCCGGTTCCGCCGCTGCGGTCGATGCCGACGACGATGGCGATGACGAACTGGCCGGGCGCGTCATCGCCCCGCGCAAGCAGGTGTCGCACGAACCCAAACCGCCCATCACCATCCAGTCGCCCAAGCCCGCGCCGGTGCAGCGCCCCATGGCGCCGATCAGCCAGGACGACCTGTTCGGCCATAGCTCGCTACCCTCGCCCGACCTGCTCAACCCCGTCCCCGCCAACCAGGGCGGCAAGATCGACAAGGCCGCGCTGGAGCGCAATGCCCGCCTGCTCGAATCGGTGCTCGACGATTTCCATGTGAAGGGCAACATCACCGAAGTCCGCCCTGGCCCGGTCGTCACCATGTATGAACTGGAACCCGCGCCGGGCATCAAGGCGAGCCGCGTGATCGCGCTGGCGGACGATATCGCCCGCAACATGTCGGCGCTCTCCGCCCGCGTCGCGACGATCCCCGGCCGCACCGTGATCGGCATCGAACTGCCCAACGCCCATCGCGAAGGCGTGTCCTTCCGCGAACTCATCACATCCGAACAATTCATGCAGGAAGCGACCCTGCCGATCATCCTGGGCAAGAATATCTCCGGCGAACCGATCATCGCCGATCTTGCCCCGATGCCGCATCTGCTGATCGCAGGCACGACCGGGTCGGGCAAGTCGGTGGGGCTGAATGCGATGATCCTGTCGCTGCTCTACCGCATGACGCCGGACCAACTGCGCCTCATCATGATCGATCCCAAGATGCTCGAACTATCGACCTATGACGATATTCCGCATCTACTTTCGCCGGTCGTCACCGAACCGGCCAAGGCGATCCGCGCGCTCAAATGGGCGGTGGAGCAGATGGAGGACCGCTATCGCATGATGGCGTCCATCTCGGTCCGCAACCTCGCCAATTACAACGAGAAGGTCCGCGCGGCGAAGGCGAAGGGCAAGCCGCTCGGCCGCCGGGTCCAGACCGGCTACGACCCCGAAAATGGCAAGCCCATCTATGAGGAAGAACAGCTCGATTTCCAGCCGCTACCCCAAATCGTGGTGGTAGTGGACGAGCTGGCCGACCTGATGATGACCGCGGGCAAGGAAGTCGAATTTCTGATCCAGCGGCTCGCGCAGAAAGCCCGCGCCGCCGGCATCCACCTGATTCTCGCGACCCAGCGCCCCTCGGTCGACGTCATCACCGGCGTCATCAAGGCGAACCTGCCGACCCGCATCAGCTTCTTCGTCACCAGCAAGATCGACAGCCGCACCATCCTGGGCGAACAGGGTGCCGAACAATTATTGGGCAAGGGTGACATGCTCTACATGCACGGTGGCAAGGGGCTGACCCGCGTTCACGGTCCTTTCGTGTCTGACGATGAAGTGCGGATGGTCGCCGACCATTGGCGCGCGCAGGGCCAGCCCGACTATATCCAGGCCGTCACCGAGGAACCGGAAGAGGGCAGCTTCGCGCTCGACGGCGTCGATCTGGGCGACGACAGCCCGGATGCGCAGCTGTTCCGCAAGGCGTGCCAACTTGTGTTCGAAAACCAGAAGGCCTCGACCAGCTGGCTGCAACGCCAACTCCGCGTCGGCTACAACAGCGCGGCGCGCCTGATCGAGAAGATGGAGGAGGAAGGCCTGGTCGGCCCGCCCAACCATGTCGGCCGCCGCGAAGTGCTGCGCGACGAAAATGGGAATCCGCTCTGAGGCTGGCCGCTCTGATCCGACTAAAATGGTTACGATTGCGTATCGTGCAATCGCTCCTGCGGCCTTCGCATTTGCAGCATGACGCGGGACCGGGCAATAGGATCAGGCCTTTCAGGCATCCTCTCCTAAAACTTTCGGGCTGATCTTCGGATCGGCCCTTTTTTTTGTTCGCGAATAGGGCTAAGCGAATCACGCTGCTGCCGCGCCGATAACATAATTGGAGCGGTGCCGCCGGTCAGACCGGCAGGGCGAGGCGGGAGCATGGGGGATGGAGCTGTCCCGACTGTCTGTGACATGCTCTCCCCCATCACTCTTCCAAAGCTTGCTATTTCGGAACAGCCGGGTTCACAGCGGGTTCAAGCCCGACCTTTTACCCCGCATATTCCTGAACAACCGGAGTTGAACGCCATGCAGCGCAGCCTCGCGCCCCTGATCCTGGCCCTTGCCGCCGCGCCGGCCGCCCTGTCGGTCATCGTGCCGACCGCGCCCGTCGCCGCGCAGCAGGCCTCGCCCGACCTGACCCAGGTCAATGCCTATATTCGCGGCGTCACCACCCTGACCGCCGATTTTACCCAGACCGACCGCAGCGGCCAGACCCTGACCGGCAAGCTGACCCTCAAGCAGCCGGGCAAGATCCGCTTCCAATATCAAAAGGGCGTGCCGCTGCTGATCGTGGGGGACGGCAAGTCGCTGACCATGATCGATTATGAAGTGCGCCAGGTGCAGCGCTGGCCGATCGGCAACTCGCCGCTGGGCGCGCTGCTTGATCCCAGCAAGGATCTGTCGAAATATGGCAAGGTCGTGCCGACCGGCGATCCCACGATCCTGAGCGTCGAGGCGCGCGATCCCAAGCGGCCCGAATATGGCACCATCACCATGATCTTCAAACGCAATGCCTCCGGTCCTGCGGGCCTGCAACTTTATGGCTGGGTGGCGCTCGATTCGCAGAATAATCGGACGGCGGTGCGGCTCAGCAACCATGTCTATGGCGCGCCGGTGGCCGATTCCGCTTTCCGCTGGACCGATCCGCGACCTAGGGGACGGTCGGCGGGCGGCTGACTTCCATGCTCCGCAAGGTGGCCTGAGCGCCCTGCGGGACGGATGGAAAAACTTGGCCATTCGTTCATCTGCCGCTCATATGGCGGGCGCTAATTACAACTCAAGGCGAGAGACAAACCGGGATTTCCCCCCTGTTACCCGGTCCAATCTCTCGCCGCGAAGCGCTTCAAGGGCGCGATCGAGACCCCCGTTCCACGCCCCCGGAGCGGGGGTCTTACTTTGTGCGGCACCCTTTCAGCCGCTTGCGTGTCCGCCTGCGGCCTCCTAGGTGGATGCCATGGCCGAAACCCTCTCCATCTGCTCCTGGAACATCAACTCCGTCCGCGCGCGCATCGACATCGTCGAACAACTGCTGCGCCTCGAAGCGCCCGACATATTGTGCCTTCAGGAAACCAAGGTGGTGAACGAGACTTTCCCCACCGAAATGTTCCGCCGCATGGGCTATGTCCATCAGGTGCTGAACGGCCAGCGGATGCATCATGGCGTCGCAATCATGAGCAAGGTGCCCGTGCATGAGGATGACCGGTTCGACTGGCAGGCCAATGGCGAAGCGCGCCATGTCGGCGTGCGGCTCGACAATGGGGTGCGGATCGAAAATGTCTATGTCCCCGCTGGCGGCGACATTCCCGATCGAGAGGTGAATCCCAAATTCGGCCAGAAGATGGATTTCCTCGAACGGATGATCCAATGGTCGTCCGCGCTCGACAAGCAGCCCGCCATCCTGACCGGCGACTTCAACATCGCCCCGCTGGAATGTGACGTCTGGAGCCACAAGCAGTTGCTCAACGTCGTCAGCCACACGCCGGGGGAATGTGACATCCTCGCCCGGTTGCAGGCGTCGAACGACTGGGTCGATATCGGCCGCCATTTCCATCCTGCGCCCGCGCGCCTCTACACCTGGTGGAGCTATCGCGCGAAGGACTGGGCGGAATCCGACCGCGGCCGTCGCCTCGACCATATGTGGATGACGAAGGATGTTGCGGACAAGGCGGTCAGCCACCGCGTTGTCGAAACCGCGCGCAGCTGGATCAAGCCATCCGACCATATCCCGATCATCACCGAATTCGCCTTCTGATGCCGGGGTCAGGCAATGGACGGGCCAACGGACGCGATGCCGCGCGCGCGATCGACGCGCTGCGCCGTGGCTGGGCGATCCGCCTGACCGCGCCCGACGGCGCGATCCGTCTGATGGCGATCGAGGGCGCGGATGCGGTCACGCTGGCGGATTTCGACCCGCGTGGCCAGGCCGATATCCTTATCTCCGCCGCCCGCGCCGAAACCTTGAAACTCGCCAACCAGCTGGCCGCCGCCGACCCTGACCTGCCGGTGCTGGTCGAACGTGCGCCCTGGATCGACGCCGATGTCGCCACCGCCATCTCCGACCCGGTGCTCGACCTTGCTTCGCCCCTTAAAGGACCGTTTCGCGCGCGGCCACTGGCCGCGCCGCAAGCCGCCAAGGCGGCGCTGCGCCTCGCCCGCCTCGCTGGCATCCTGCCCGCCTATTTCTTGACGGAAGGCGATACTTCGGTCGAAGCGACAGTGAGCGCCGACTCTATCGCGGCCTATGACGACGCCACCCGCCTGGCCATCGCCACCCGCGCGCGCCTGCCGGTGTCGGCCAGCGAGAGCGGCGAGATCATCGCCTTTCGCAGCCCCGACGAACCGCGCGAACATGTCGCGCTGGTGGTGGGCAAGCGCGATGCCTCGCCGCCGGTCGTCCGCCTGCACAGCGAATGTCTGACCGGTGACGTGCTGGGCAGCCTGAAATGCGATTGCGGCCCGCAACTGCATGAAGCGTTGCACCAAATCGCCGACGCGCCCTGGGGCATCCTTCTTTATCTCCGCCAGGAAGGGCGCGGCATCGGCCTGGTCAACAAATTGCGCGCCTACGCCATGCAGGATCAGGGGTTCGATACGGTCGACGCCAATGTCCGGCTCGGTTTCGCCATCGATGCGCGCGATTTTTCGGTCGCGGCGCGGATGCTCGACCTGCTCGGCGTGGGCGCGGTGCGCCTGCTCACCAACAACCCGAACAAGGTCGCCGGACTCGAATCGGCGGGGATCGCGGTGACGGAGCGCCTGCCGATCATCCTGCCGACCAATCCGCACAACGAACGCTATCTCGCCACCAAGCGCGACCGGACCGGCCACCAGTTGTGAATGTCGTCCGCGTCGATTGCGGCGCGGGCCGCCTGACCTTCGGCAACATGTCGATGGATTGCACCATCGGCCGCGGCGGTGCCTGCCCGGCCGCCGACAAGCAGGAAGGCGACGGCTGCACCCCGCTCGGCCTCTGGCCGATCCGCGGCGTCCTGCTGCGCCCCGGCAAGGTCGTGGCGAGCGGCATAAGACTCCCCTGGCGCTGGGTACGGGCGCAGGACGGCTGGTCGGACGATAGCGCCGATCCCGCCTATAACCGCCCGGTCCGCCTGCCGCGCGCCTTTTCCGCCGAAAGCCTGATTCGCAGCGACGACGCCTATGACGTGATCGTCGTGCTGGGGCACAACGACGCGCCGCCCGTGCCGGGGCAGGGGAGCGCCATCTTCTTCCATCTGTCCGAAGGCCGCCCCACCGCCGGCTGCGTCGCGGTGGATCGGGCGGATATGCTCCGCCTGCTCCCGCTGCTCGCGCCGGGCGATGCGATGGAGATCGTGCGCTAGAGCGATTTCTAATCAGATGGAATCATCTGATGACTCGGAAATCGCGTAAAACCAATAATCTAGAGCGGTTGATCCGATGCAATCGGATCGCAAGCCGCTCTAAAGCACGCATCATACATAAAAGCCGTTCGCCCTGAGCCTGTCGAAGGGCCTTTCTTTCGGCCTCCAAAGAGGAACAGGGCTTCGACAGGCTCAACCCGAACGGCAATGAGTGTATTTAAAACAGGCGCATCAAGCCCGCTCCAGCGCCTCGCCCACTTCGCCGCCGGCTGCCTCCAGCAAGCGCCGCTCCAGCGTCTGCAACCGCGCCTTGCTCTCGATCTTCCCGCCGAACAGGTCGGTGACGTAGAAGGTATCGACCGCCCGCTCGCCATAGGTGGCGACATGGGCGCTGTGGACCGTGACCTTCGACTGGAACAGCGCATTGGCCAGGCTGAACAGGAGCGCGGGCCGGTCGCGCGCATTGACCTCGACCACAGTGAAGCGGTTCGACGCCTTGTTGTCGATCAGCACATTGGGTTCGATGCGGAACGCTTCGGCGCGGGTGCGGGGCAGGGGGCGCGCCGCCAGCTTGGTGATCATCCGGTGCCGGTTAGACAGCGAATCTTCGATGGCGTTGCGGATGCGCTGCAACTGGTCGGGGCTGTGGAATGCGCCGCCCAGCGGGTCTTGGACCAGGAAATTGTCGATCGCCACGCCGTCGCGCGTCGTGTGGATGCGCGCGTCGATGATGTTGCCGCCCGCCAGATGGATGGCACCAGCGATGCGATAGAAGAGGCCCGGATGGTCGGCGGCATAGACCGTCACCAACGTCGCGCCGCGCTGCGGATAATATTGCGCGGCGATCGACAGCGGCGATTCGCCCGCCGCCAATATATGCTGCGCATTGTGGAACAGGATGTCGTCCGGCTCGGCGATCCAGTAGGATTCGGGCAGCCGCTTGCTGAACGCGGCGAATGCCGCGTCATCGATAGCCAGCGCCTTTTGCAGCGCCTCCTGCTTCACGATGACCCGCTCGCTCCGCCCCTTCTGCTTGTGGCCCAGCCGCAGCAATTCTTCGGCGCTGTCATACAGGTCGCCCAGCAACTGCCGTTTCCAGCTGTTCCACACCCCTGGCCCCACCGCGCGAATATCCACCACCGTCAGGCACAGAAGCAGCCGCAGCCGCTCCGGGCTCTGCACCACATCGACGAAATCGAGGATGGTCTTATAGTCGGACAGGTCCCGTTTGAAGGCGGTCGCCGACATCAGCAGATGATAGCGCACCAGCCAGGCGACCGTTTCCGTCTCCGCCGGGGTCAGGCCGAGGCGCGGACACAGATGCTCGGCTACTTCGGCGCCCAGCAGGCTATGGTCGCCGCCGCGCCCCTTGGCGATGTCGTGCAGCAGCACCGACACGTAAAGGACGCGCCGCGACAGAATCTTGCCCATCAGGTCGGTCGCCAGCGGATGATCCTGCGGCAGTTCGCCCTTCTCTATCCGCGACAGCAGGCCGACGGCGCGGATGGTATGCTCGTCGACCGTATAATGATGATACATGTCGAATTGCATCTGCGCGACGACGCGGCGGAAATCTGGCACGAAACGGCCGAATACCGATGATTCGTTCATCCAGCGCAGCACCGTTTCGGGGTCGCGCGGGGACGTCAGCACCTCCAGAAAGGCGGCGTTGGCGCGCGGATCCTTGCGGATCTTCGCATTGATCAGCCCAGCGTCCCGGCTGGCCGCGCGAATGGCGCTGGGGTGGATCTGCAACCCATGCTTGTCCGCGACGGCGAATATCTCCAGCAGCCGCACCGGGTCCGCCTGGAAAAAATCGTCGCTCGGCAGGCTCAGCCGCCCGCGCTCCAGCACGAAACCGTCCAGCTTCTTGGGCCGGCGGAAAATCGCCGGGATATAGCGCCGCCCCTTTTCCGCCATCTGATCGTCCAGATGCGCCAGGAACACGGCGGTCAGGTCACCCACGATCTTCGCGTTGAGGAAATAATAGCGCATGAACCGCTCGACCCCGGACTGGCCGGCGCGCCCGGTAAAGCGCATCCGCGTCGCTGTTTCCAGTTGCAGGTCGAAAGTCAGCCGGTCCTCGGCACGCCCGGTAATGGTGTGCAGGTGGCATCGCACCGCCCACAGGAAATCCTCGGCCTTCTGAAACTGGCGCAATTCCAGTTGCGTCAGCAAGCCGACATCGACCAGCTCGGCGACAGACTTCACCCGGTTCACATATTTACCGATCCAGAAGAGCGTGTGTAGGTCGCGCAGACCCCCTTTGCCTTCCTTCACATTGGGTTCCACGACATAGCGGCTGTCGCCCATCCGCTTGTGCCGCTCGTCGCGTTCGACCAGTTTCTCGGTCACGAAGGCGCGGGCGTTGCCCTGCATCACCTCGGCGTCGAAACGCACCGACGTTTCTTCATACAGCGCACGGTCGCCCCAGACATAGCGCGCTTCCAGCAATGCCGTGCGCACCGTCAGGTCGGCCTTGGCCATGCGCATCGTCTCGTCGATCGACCGGCTCGAATGCCCGACTTTCAGCCCCAGATCCCACAGCGAATAGAGCATGGATTCGATCACCTGCTCGGTCCAGCCGGTCGGCTTCCAGGGGGTGATGAAGCCGATATCGACGTCGCTGTGCGGTGCCATTTCGCCCCGGCCATAGCCGCCGACCGCGATCAGCGCGATCCGCTCGCCGGTGCTGCGATTGCCCGCCGGATAGAGGTGATGCGTCGTCGCGTCGTAGAGCAGGCGTAAAATCTGGTCGATCAGGAAGGCGAAGGCGGTCACGGATTCGCGCCCGCGCGTTGGCTTCGCCTCCAGTCGCTGCGCCACCTCGGCCCGGCCCTCGTCCAGCGCCGCCTTCAATTCCTTGACGATGGCGGCGCGCAGCCGGGTGCTATCGCCCCGATGCTCTATCGCCAGGGCGTTGATCGTGTCGGAAATCGCGCGCCGGTCGATAATCGCGCGGCGCGATCCCAGCGCGGGGAACTGCATGACCATCTGCTGTCTCTAGTCGGGCCGCCGCTCAGCGGCCAGTTGTTTCAATCGATATATGTGATCGAGCGCCTCACGCGGGGACAGGGCATCCGCGTCGATCGCGTCGATCGCCGCCAGCAGCGGGTCGGGCGCGGCCTCTTCCTGCATCGCCACCGCCGCGAACAGCGGCAGGTCGTCCAGCCCCGCCGCGATTCCGCCGGTCTTGGCCTTGCCCGCCTCCAGTCGCGCCAGCACATCCTTGGCGCGCTTCAACACCGGCTGCGGCAGGCCGGCAAGCCGCGCCACCGCCAGGCCATAGCTGCGGTCGGCCGGCCCATCGCTCAGTTCGTGCAGCAGGACAAGGTTGCCCTTCCACTCGCGCGCTCGGACATGGTGCAGCGACAGCGACGGCAGCGTCTCGGCCAGCCGGGTCAGCTCATGATAGTGGGTCGCGAACAGGCAGCGGCAGCGATTGACCTCATGCACCGCCTCCACCACTGCCCAGGCGAGCGCCAACCCGTCATAGGTGGACGTGCCGCGCCCGACTTCGTCCAGTATGACGAAGCTGCGCGGCGTCGCCTGTGCCAGGATCGCGGCCGTCTCGACCATCTCGACCATGAAGGTCGATCGCCCCTTGGCGAGGTTATCCGACGCGCCGACCCGGCTGAACAGGCGATCCACCAACGTCAGCGTCGCGGACTGCGCGGGGACATAGCCGCCTGCCTGCGCCAATATGACGATCAGCGCATTTTGGCGCAGGAAGGTGGATTTACCGCCCATATTCGGGCCGGTGACCAGCCAAAGCCGGTCGCTCTCGCTCAAGCGGCAGTCATTGGCGACGAAGGGCTGGCCGTCACGCCGCAACGCATCCTCCACCACCGGATGCCGCCCGCCGACGATGTCCAGGCACGGACCCGCGCCGTCCTCGGCGACGAAATACGGCCGCTGCCACCCGCCCTCGGCCGCCCGTTCGGCGAGCGACGCAGCGACGTCCAACCGCGCCAGCGCCTCGGCCGCGCGGGCGATGTCGGCCTTGCGGTCCAGCACGGCGGCGATCAGCTCCTCCAGATGCGCGGCTTCGGCGACCAGCGCATGGGCGCCCGCCTGCGCCACGCGCCCGGCTTCCTCATGCAGATCGATCGAATTGAAGCGCACCACGCCCGCCAGCGTCTGGCGATGGGTAAAGCCGCTGTCGGGCGCCATCAGCGTATCGGCGGCCCGCGCGGGCACCTCGACATGGTATCCCAGCACGCCATTATGCCGAATCTTGAGCGCGGAAATCCCGGTCTGCGCGCGATATTTCGCCTCCAGCGCGGCGATCGCGCGGCGGCCGTCGCCGGCCATCCGGCGCAGCTCGTCCAGCGCAGGATCATAGCCATCGGCGATATAGCCGCCGCTCGCCGTCTCGGTCGGCGGCGCGGGCACCAGCGCGCGCGCCAAGGCATCGACCAGCGCGCCATGCCCGTCCAGCGCCGGCAATAGCCGCGCCAGCAACAGCGGCGGCTCTGTGATCCGCCCCAGCCGCTCGCGCAGCAGCCGGGCTTCGCCCAGCCCATCACGCAACTGCCCCAGATCACGCGGCGACCCGCGCCCTACCGCCACGCGCCCCAGCGCCCGGCCGATGTCCGGCAACGCCCGCAGCGCGCCGCGCAGTTGGTCGCGCAGCGTCGCATCGTCATGAAATAGCTGGACGAGGCCCAACCGCGCCTCGATCGTCGCCAGGTCCATCAATGGCGCGGACAGATCCTGCCCCAACAGCCGCGCGCCCGCGCCCGTCACCGTTCGGTCGATCGCGCCCAGCAGGCTGCCCGCCCGCGCGCCCGCCATGGTCGCCACGATCTCCAGGCTTTCGCGCGTCGCCGCGTCGATCGCCACATGGCCGCCGCTGGTCTTGCGCAGCGGCGGCGCGAGGAAGGGTAGGGTGCCCTTGCCCGCATGATCGAGATAGGCGATCAGCCCGCCCATCGCCGCCAGTTCCACGCGACCGAACTGGCCGAACCCGTCCAGCGTCGCGACCCCGAACAGGCGCTTCAACGCTTCCTCGGCCCCCGCGCTGGAAAAGGCCGCGCGGTCGAACATATGGCAATCCGCCACGTCCAGCGCCGATCCTTCGGCCACCACCGTCTCGCTAGGTCGCAGCCGCGCCAGTTCGGCCGGCAGGTCGCCGATCGGACAGGTCATCGTCTCGAACCGGCCGGTGGAAATATCAGCCGCGGCGATGCCGATCTCGCCCGCGCCTTCGCCGCCGACCTGCGCCAACGCGACCAGCATATTGTCGCGCCGACTGTCGAGCAGCGTCTCCTCGGTCAGCGTGCCGGCGGTGACGTAGCGCACGATCGCCCGCGCCACGAGCGTCTTGCCGCCGCGCGCCTTGGCCTGCGCCGGCGTCTCGGTCTGTTCGGCGATGGCGACGCGATGCCCGCCCTTGATCAGGCGCGCCAGATAACCCTCGGCGCTATGCACCGGCACGCCGCACATCGGGATCGGCGCGCCGCCATGTTCGCCCCGGCTGGTCAGCGCAATGTCCAGCGTCGCGGCGGCCATTTTGGCGTCGTCGAAGAAGAGTTCGAAAAAATCGCCCATCCGGTAGAAGAGCAGGCAGTCCTGCGCTTGGCGCTTGAGCGCCATATATTGCGCCATCATCGGTGTCGGCGCGGCGGTATCGGTCGAAAGGGCCATGGCCAAAGCCGATAGCGTGATCCTCCCATCGAAACCAGCGCTTCGCCCAAACGCAGTAAAATTGCGCTTCTCGCACTTGCCCACAGGATAACGATACCGCTAGGGCCGCCCTGTTGTTCCAATATATGGGTGCCACGATGTCCGACAGATCGAATGTGGAATTTTCCGAGCGCGAGGCGCTGTTCTTCCACTCGACCGGACGCCCCGGCAAGATCGAGATCATCGCGTCGAAACCGATGGCGACCCAGCGCGACCTGAGCCTTGCTTATTCGCCCGGCGTCGCGGTGCCGGTGCTGGCGATCGCGAAAGATCCTGCCAAGGCCTATGATTATACCGCCAAGGGCAATCTGGTCGCGGTGATCACCAATGGTACGGCGATCCTGGGGCTGGGCAATCTTGGCGCATTGGCGTCCAAACCGGTGATGGAGGGCAAGGCGGTCCTCTTCAAGCGCTTCGCCGACGTGGACAGCATCGATATCGAACTGAAGACCGAGGATGTCGATCGCTTCATCGACGCGGTCGAACTGATGGAGCCGACCTTCGGCGGCATCAACCTGGAGGATATCAAGGCTCCTGAGTGCTTCATCATCGAACAGACGCTGAAAGAGCGGATGAACATCCCGGTCTTTCATGACGACCAGCATGGCACCGCGATCATCGCGGCCGCCGGCGTCATCAACGCCGCGCTGCTGACCGGGCGTGAGATGAAGGACCTGAAGGTGGTGGTGAACGGCGCGGGCGCCGCCTCCATCAGCTGCACCGAACTGATCAAGGCGCTGGGCGTCCCCCATGAAAATGTCATCATGTGCGACAGCAAGGGCGTGATCTACCAGGGCCGCACCGAGGGCATGAACCAGTGGAAGTCCGCCCATGCCGTTCGCACCGACGCCCGCACCCTTGCCGAAGCGGTCAAGGGCGCCGACGTGTTCCTGGGCCTCTCGGTCGCCGGCGCGATGACGCAGGACATGGTCAGGTCGATGGGGCCAAAGCCGATCATCTTCGCCATGGCCAATCCCGATCCCGAAATCCTGCCGCCCGACGCCCATGCCGTGCGTCCCGACGTGATCGTCGCCACCGGCCGGTCGGACTTCCCCAACCAGGTCAACAATGTCCTGGGCTTCCCCTTCATCTTCCGCGGCGCGCTCGACGTGCGGGCGACCGGCATCAACGAAGCGATGAAGCTGGCCGCCGCCCACGCCATCGCCAATCTGGCGCGCGAACAGGTGCCGGAGGAAGTGGCCAAGGCCTATGGTCGTTCGCACAGTTTCGGCCCGGACTATATCATCCCCGCCCCCTTCGACCCGCGCCTGATGGAAGTGGTGCCCGCCGCCGTCGCGCAAGCGGCGATGGAAACCGGGGTTGCGCAAAAGCCGATTCCCGACATGGCGGCCTATCGTCAGTCCTTGAAGGCCCGGCTCAACCCGACCACCACCGTTCTCACCACCGCCTATGAAGTGGCCAAGGCCAATCCCAAGCGGGTCGTCTTCGCCGAAGCGGAGGAGGAAGTGGTGCTGCGCGCGGCGATCCAATTCCGTGACCTCGGCTATGGCATCCCGGTGCTGGTCGGCCGCGGCGACGTGGTGGAAAAGCTAAAAGCACTGGGCGTCCGCGATCCCGAAAGCTTCGAACTGCACAACAGCGTCAATTCGCCGCTGGTGCCCGACATGGTCGAGATGCTCTACGCCCGGCTCCAGCGCCGCGGCTATCTGCGCCGCGATTGCGAGCGGATGGTCAATCGCGATCGCAACATCTTTGGCACGTTGCTGGTCAAGATGGGCGTGGCCGACGCCATGATCACCGGCATGACCCGCCCCTATGCGCAGACCCTGCGCGAAGTGAAGCGGGTGATGGACCCGGCGGCCGGCCGCACCCCCTTTGGCATCCATGTGATTGTGGCCAAGGACAAGACCGTGTTCCTGGCCGACACCACCGTCAACGAACGCCCCACCGCCAACGAACTGGCCGATATCGCCGAAGGCACCGTGGCGGTCGCCCGCCGCATGGGGGTCGATCCGCGCGTCGCCTTCCTCTCCTATTCCAATTTCGGCAATCCGCCCGGCGCCTTTCTGGAAAATGTGCGCGGCGCGGTGAAGCTGCTCGACGAACGCGATGTCGATTTCGAATATGAAGGCGAAATGACCGCCGACGTCGCGCTCAACCCCGCCGTCATGAAAAACTATCCGTTCAGCCGCCTGTCCGGCCCGGCCAACGTGCTGGTCATGCCGGGGCTGCAATCGGCGAATATTTCGGCGAAGCTGCTGCGCGAACTGGGCGGCACGTCGATGATCGGGCCGGTGCTGGTCGGCATGGAAAAATCGGTACAGATCGCGACCATGTCGTCCAATGCGTCTGAACTGCTGACCCTGGCGGTGCTGGCGGCAGGCGGGGTTGCGCTCTGATCCGGGGCGCGCCGTCTGCGGTTTACCCCCCGTCGGATATGTGTGCTTTGCACGTGCAAGGTGCATGTTGCGCATGCGAAGAGATTAAGGACCCTTTCGGGAGCAAGATATGAGCATGGCCAGTTTCGACAGTGCGACCTTCCGGCGGGTGCTGGGCCATTATCCGACCGGCGTTTGCGTCGTCACCGCGGTCGAGGCGGACGGGACGCCGGCCGCGATGGTGGTCGGTTCCTTCACCTCCGTCTCGCTCGATCCGCCGCTGGTCGCCTTCTTCCCCGCCAAAAGCTCGACCAGCTGGCCGCGCATCCAGGCGGTCGGCAAATTCTGCGTCAATGTCCTTGCCAGCGACCAGAAGCCGCTCTGCCGCCAGATCGCCGGTCCCGGTCCCGACAAGTTCGCCGGTATCGCCCATCGCGTGTCGGCCAACGGCTCCCCGATCCTCGACGATGTCGTCGCCTGGATCGACTGTACGCTCGATGCGGTGCATGAAGCGGGCGACCATGATATCGTGCTCGGCCGCGTCGTCGCGCTGGAAGTCGATCGTCCGGGCAGCCCGCTGCTCTTCTTCCAGGGCAATTACGGGGAATTTTCGCTGCTCGAATGAAGGAAGCGCGCGGGCCGCGCCGTCTTGGGAACATGGGGATCGAAAGAGGCGGCAGGCCGTTGTCCGATAGGACATAGGCGCAACCATTACCCCTCCTTAACTCCCTTTATCTACTCAGGCTTGTCGCCCCCTGACCGGACCGCCCCCATGACTGCGCTGCTCATCACCGTCGATACCGAACTCTCCTCTTCGCTGCACCAGCGGGGGGTCGGTCTGGCGGACAATGTGGATCGCTCGATCTGGGCGCAGGCGCAGGGCAGGGCCTATGGCATCGGCTGGCAGATGGACCTGCTCGAACGCCATGGCCTCAAGGGGGTCTTCTTCCTCGATCCGATGCCCGCTCTGGTCCATGGCGCCGATTTCCTGGCGCCGATAGTGGGCGCGATCGTCGGGCGCGGGCATGAAGTGCAGATGCACATCCACAGCGAATGGCTCGCATGGGCGAAGGATTCGCCCGTCGGTGGCCGGCAGGGTCGCAATATCGGCGACTTCTCGCTGGCCGACCAGATCATCCTGCTCGGCCTCGCCAAACAATGGCTGGAACAGGCGGGCGCCCCCGCCATCACCGCTTTCCGCGCCGGCAATTTCGGCGCCAATGACGACACGCTGCGCGCGCTGGCAACTCTGAACGTCGCCTGGGACAGCAGCGTCAATCCCGCCTATCTGGGCCGCGAATGCGGCATCACCGCTGATCCGGCCCAAATTGGTGCAACCCGCCATCTAGGGGTCATTGAACTGCCCGTCTCCGGCATCGCCGACCGCCCCGGCGGTTTCCGCCCAGCCCAGATCTGCGCCATGTCGGCCGCCGAAATGCGCGCCGGGATGCGCCATGCCGTGCGCGAAGGGCATGACGCCTTCGTCGTCGTCACCCATAGTTTCGAAATGCTCTCCCGCGATCGCCAGCGCCCTAACCGCGCCGTGATGGCCCGGTTCGAGGCGCTGTGTCGGCAAGCCGCCCGCCTGCCCGATATGCACGGCGCAGGGTTCAACGACCTCCCCGCCGACCTTGCCGACCGCCCGGCGCGCAGCCTCAGCCGCGCCGCGCCCAGCCAGTGGCGCACCGGCCTGCGCATGGCGGAGCAGGCCTGGGCGACCTGGCGCTACGAACATCGGCTGGTGCCTGCGTGAAGGCGTTACCGCATGTGCTGCTTCTGGGTATGGAAAATGCGATCGCCCTGACGGTCGTGCGCGAGCTGGGCGGCCATGGCGTACCGGTCCACGGCATCGCCCGCAGCGCCGCATCGATCGGGACGGCATCGCGCCATTGCGCCGACTGGACCCTGCGCCCGGCTGGCCCGATCGCCGACTGGCTGCCCGGCCTGATCGCCAGCACCGGCGCGCGGGCGGTGCTGGCCATTTCCGAAACCGACCTGATCGAACTGGCCGGCCTGCCGCCCATGATCGGCGACTGCCATCTCCTCGTCCCTCGGCCCGAACCGCTGGGCCGGGTGCTCGACAAGTTGCAGACGCTCCACGCCGCCGCCGCCGCCGGGCTGCGCGTGCCGCAGACCTGGCAGCCGCGCGCGGGCGAGGATTTCGCCGCCCGCGCTGCCCAGATGCGCTATCCGCTCGTCGCCAAATGGGCCAATCCGCCGGAAATCATGGCGGTGCTGGAGCAGGCGGGTCTTGAATGGATCAAGACCGACTATGTCCGCAGGCCCGACCAGCTAGTCGCGCTGCTGGACCGCTATGCTCCGGTCGGCCGCTGGCCGCTGATCCAGCAATATTGTCGCGGCGTGGGCCTTGGCCAGATGCTCTATATGCAGGATGGCCAGGCCACCTTGCGCTTCCAGCATCGCCGCCTGCACGAATGGCCGCCCGAAGGCGGCGTATCGACCCTGTGCCGCGCCGAACCGGCGGATGCGCACGGCGCGCAGATGGCGCTTTCCGAAAAGCTGCTGCGCGCGCTCGACTGGGAAGGGCAGGCGATGGTGGAATATCGCTACGAGCCCGACAACGACCGCTATTGGCTGATGGAGGTCAATGGCCGTTTCTGGGGCAGCCTGCCGCTGGCGCGCCATTGCGGCGCCGATTTCGCCTGGGAAGCCTATCGGCGCAAGGTGCTGGGCCAGACCGATGCCGCCCCGCCGCCGCGTGACGATCTGCGCGCGCGCTACATGGTGCCGGAAACCAAGCGACTGGCGCGCATCCTGCTCGCACCCGGCCGCATTGGCGATCCCTTCTTCCGCCGTCGCCCGCTGGTCGATCTCGCCAGCTACCTGCTCGCCTTTGTCGATCCGCGCGCGCGCTATTATGTCTTCAGCGCGTCGGACATACGGCCCTGGCTGCGCGACCTGGCGCAGATGGTCAGGAAAGCCGTGCGCCGGGAAAGGCACTGACCAGCCTGTCGATAGCCTTGTCGATCCGCGCCAGGCAGGTCGCCATATAGCGGTCGTCCAGCTCATAGGGATCGTGCAGATGCGGCAGCATCGGCCGCGTCCAGCGCCCCAGCAACACCCGCGGCAGGCCGGCCAGGCGCGAATCGGTGGCCAGCCGGTGCAATTGCCGCACCTCCATCGCCAGCAGCAGGTCGCCATCCTGCGGGACATAATCGTTCAGGTCGATCGCCTTATGGTCCGACAGGTCATGGCCCAACGCCCGCGCCGCCACGATCGCGGCGTCATGCGCGGCCCGCCCGGTGGTTGTCGACAGGCCGAAGGACGCCGTATTCAGCCCCGCTCGCCGGCCTGCGACATCGGCAAAGGCGCTGCGGCAGATATTGCCCTGGCACACGAACACCAACCGCCGCACCTGCGCCGGGTCCGGCGCACGGCTGGCCGACCGGCCGAACATCAGCTGCGGATAGGACAAAGCGAGGCGGATAAGCCCGCGAAAGGTGCCGAAGCGGGATCGGATCAACGCGCGGACCCTGTAAAAATTGGCGGAGACGGAGGGATTCGAACCCTCGGTGGCCCCTTAAGGCCACGACGGTTTAGCAAACCGCTGGTTTCAGCCACTCACCCACGTCTCCGCACGAAATTTGCCCACCCAGACAGGAGAGCAATGGCTGGCAGGGGCTATAGCGAGGGCTTGGCAGCATGGCAACGGGCTGTTTGCGGAATTTTTCGCCGCCTTTCCTCTTTCGTTCCGGCGTGGAATCGACTCGGGTCGCCGTTCGTTCATTGTCGTTTCAGCTTGCTGGTCGCAATGCCCTATGATCACTAGGAAGCGGGTTTTTCGGGGAGTATCGGGCATGATCGGCATCAATGGGCAGATAGGTGGCCGTATTGCGCGCGCCACGGCGCTGGTCGCGGCGCTCGCGGGCATGGCGCTGACGCCGCTCGCCGCCACAGCGCAGGTCAAGACGATCGATCCCAACACGGCGATCGATTCCGACCTGGCGCCGCCGCCGCCCGCCAACACGACCCCCACCGATCCCGGCGTCGACAGCAGCGTAAGCCCCGGCGTCACCCCCTATGAAGCACCGGCGGGCAGCGCCGCGGGCAATACCGCCACCGGCGCGCCGGTGACGACCAACTCGCCACCCGCTGCCCTCCCGCCCGCCGAATCCTATCAGGAAGACGACCTGATCGGTGCGGCCGAAGGGGTGTTCGGCAAGGGCGCCGAAGGCCTTGCGGGCCTCATCGAAAAGGTGCTGAAGGATCAGGGCCGCCCCAACGCCTATATTTCCGGGCGCGAAGCGTCGGGCGCCTTCGTCGTCGGCCTGCGCTACGGGTCGGGCACGCTCAATCATAAGGTTGAGGGCAAGCGCGAAGTCTATTGGACCGGCCCGTCGATCGGCTTCGACGTCGGCGGCAATGCGGCCAACACCTTCGTCCTCGTCTATAATCTCTACGACAGCCAGGAACTCTACCACCGCTTCCCTGCGGCGGAGGGCACCGCCTATCTGGTCGGCGGCTTCACCGCCTCCTATCTGCGCTGGGGCAATGTCGTGCTGATCCCCATTCGCCTCGGCGTTGGTTACCGGCTGGGCATCAACGCGGGCTATATGAAGTTCAGCGAAAAGCGCACCTGGCTGCCTTTCTGACCCTCCCCGGAACGGGGAGGGCGGTGGAGGGGGTGCGCCACTGGCGAACCCCTACAACCCCAGCGCCAGCTGCCCGCCCTGCGCCTCGCCGTCTTCCTCTTCCCCCTCCAGATTATGCACCCCCAGCCCCAGCAGCCGCGCGCCCATGCGCAGCGGCAGTTGCGCGACCAGCAATTCTCGCCCCGCCTGCGCCAGTAATTCGGGGGACCGCACCGGCGTCGAAAAACTGCGCGACCGGGTGATGATGCGGAAATCGGCAAATTTCACCTTCAACACCACGGTCCGGCCCCAGGCCTGCGCCTTCTCGATCCGGGTCCATAGCGACGCCGCGATCCGCTCGATCTCGGCCACCAACGCCGCCTCCTCGACCAGATCGTCGAAGAAGGTGTCCTCCACGCTCACCGACTTGCGCCCCTCGCGCTCGCGCACCGGTCGATCATCCTGCCCCCGTGCCGCGCGATAATAATAGTCGGCGGAGCTTCCGAAATGCGTCTGGAGGAAGCGCATGTCGCGTTCCCGCAGGTCCGCGCCCGTCTCTATTCCCAACGCCTGCATCCGCCGCGCCGTCACCGGTCCCACGCCGTGGATGCGCCGCACCGGCATCGCCGCGATAAAGGCCGGCCCCTCGCTCGGCCGCACCACGCACACGCCGTCGGGCTTGTTCTGGTCCGACGCCAGCTTGGCGATCAGCTTGTTGTAGGACACGCCGGCCGACGCGGTCAGGCCGGTTTCCGCCTGGATCATCCGCCTGATCTCTTGCGCCACCTGCGTCGCCGATCCGATGCCCGGCTTGTTCACCGTCACGTCCAGATAGGCTTCGTCGAGAGAGAGCGGCTGGATGATATCAGTGAAGCGGCTGAAAATCTCCCGCACCTGGCCCGACACCGCGCGATAGACGTCGAAACGGGGCGGCACGAAGATCAGGTCGGGGCAAAGCCGCCGCGCCCGCGCGCCCGGCATGGCGGACCGCACGCCGAATGTGCGCGCTTCATAACTGCATGTCGCCACCACGCCGCGCGGACCGCCCCCGCCCACCGCGATCGGCAATCCCCACAGGGAAGGATCGTCGCGTTGCTCCACCGACGCATAAAAGGCGTCCATGTCGACATGGATGATCTTGCGTACCGCTGAATCCATGGCCGAGTCCATGGTTCGCTCTATGCCACCGACAGGAACGAAAGGGAAACGCCGGCCTCTTAATTCGCGTCCTTCTCCTTCAGGCCCAGCAATACAGCGAAGGGGCTGGCCTGTTCCTCGCTCAGCACGCCTGCCTCCTTCAGATAGGCGTCCGCGTCCGACGCGCGGGGAAAGGGGGTCATCGCCAGCGCCATCGTCTCGGCCACCGCTTCCCCCATGTCGATGACATGGCCGTCATAGCCGATCGTGTCGCAATCCTCCGCGTCCAGCTCCAGTTCGTCGGCCGCCTGCGCCTCCTCGCTCTCGACCACGAAGCGCAGCACGAAATCGCTGTCGATCATCTCTGGCACCGGCACCCCGGTCGCGACGCACGGTTGCGCCAGTTCCGCGCGCACCCGTCCGCGCGCGACGATCGCGCCCTCCTCCATCGCCACGCCATAATCGGCCTCCAGCCGATCGAGCGCCAGCAACCCGAATCGCAGCGCCAGCGCGTCGCGCTCCGGCTGCTTGGCTGCGATATGCAGCTTTCCCGCCAGCCGCGCGATCTGGTCGATTTTATGGGTGCGCGAAAATTCGGGCGCCAGATTGGGGGTGGGATTGATGGTCATCCGATATCCCCCGTCAGCAGCGCGTCGCGCGATACGCAGCCCAGCCGCGTCCATCGCGCCCGCAACGCACCCTCGACATGGTTGACCGCGCCGTCGTCCACCGCCGCGCCGCGATACAGGTTGCGCCGCAGCGCGTCTGCCAGATCGGCCCCCTCGGTCAGCGCCGCGCGATAGGCGCTGATGCGTCCGCCCAGCGCGCTCATCATCCGCCCGACATGCTTGCCGACCACCACGTCGCCAATCCCTTCCTGCCGCAATTGCCCGTCCATATCATCGACGAACAATTCGGTCAGCCATACGCTGTCCTGCGCCCCATCCTGCTGCTCCAGCCGGATCAGCACCTGCGCCAGGATCGCGACGATCATGTCGAACCGCCCGTCCATCGTGTCGGGCACCGCGCCCTCGACATACCAGTGCGGCTGCCGCCCCTCGTGGATCACGGCGTTATAGAGCGGCCGTAGCCCTTCTTTGGGATCGGTTCGCCCAAACAGGCGCTGGAGGAAGGAGGGGGAAGCGGACATCGGACAACAGCTTTTCGTGACGGATCGGATGGCGACGCGCCGTCCGATGTTTTGCGCCCCTTGCCGGGGCTTGCGCATTTCCATATTGATCGCTGCGTCGCCCAATGCAATGGCGACATTGGTTTCTTGGGTTCGCGGGTCGGCCCCCCGCAGGAGAATTTCATGCGTCAGTTCAGCCGTCATTCGTCAAGCGGGCGCATCCTGCTCGCGATCGGCCTCAGCGCGCTGGTGCTGGGCGCGTCTGGCTGCACGCGAATCCGCACGCATCAGGGCTATTCGATCGACAAGCTGCTGGTCGATTCGGTTCAGCCCGGCATCGACAATCGCGCTTCGGTGGAAGGGACGCTGGGCCGCCCCAGCTTCATTTCGCAATTTGGCGAGCAGGACTGGTATTATGTCTCGCGTGAAATGCGCGCGCTGGCCTTCTCCAATCCCAAACCGGTGGAACAGACGGTGCTGCGCGTCCGCTTCGATCCGGCGGGCAATGTCACGACCGTCGATCGCATGGGTCTGGACCAAGTCGCCCATATCTCGCCGATGGGGGACAAGACCCCCACGCTGGGTCGCAACCGCAGCCTGTTCAACGAGATTTTCGGCAATATCGGCGCGGTCGGCGCTGGCGGCATGGGCGGCGGTGGCGGCGGCAGCAACACCGGCGGCGGCCCGAACGGCAGCTAAAATCTCACCGTACCTCTCTCCCGTTCGGGCTGAGCCTGTCGAAGCCCTGTTCTTCCTTTGGCGACGAAGGAAAGAATAGCCCTTCGACAGGCTCAGGGCGAACGGGTTTCGTTCAAACTCGATGCTTTCAATAGGGCGATCCAGCGATCCCCCTCACTCCCATCCGCCGCCCAGCGCCAGGAAGATCGCAATCTGGTCCTGCACCAACTGCGTCCGCGCCGCAGCCGCTGTGACCTCTGCACTGGCCAGGCTGCGCTGCGCATCCAGCAACGACAGGAAATCGCCGCGGCCGAAGCGGAACAGCTTGCCCGCTTGATTGGCAGACAGCGCCGCGCTGTCCCGCGCCCGGTCCAGCGCCGCGGCCCGCTCTGCGTCGCGGCGATAGCTTTCCAGCGCCGTCTCGGTCTGGCGCAACGCCTCCAGCACGGCGCCGTCGAACCCGGCCAGGTCGCCCTGCACCGCCGCATCGGCCTGCGCGATCCGCGCCCGCACCACTGGCCGGTTGGGGAAGCTCCAACTGATCAGCGGCCCCAGGCTGAAGCCAAAGGCCGTTCCCGAACCCAGATCCTTGAGCGGCCCCGACAGGCCGACCGACCCGCCGATGCTGACCTGCGGATAGAGGTCGGCGGTCGCCACCCCCAGCCGCGCGGTATCCGCTGCGATCGCGCGTTCGGCCTGCCGGATGTCGGGCCGCCGCCGGATCAGTGCCGCGCCGTCGCCCACGGGCAGGGGCGCCCGCAACGCCGGTAGCGCCGCGCAACTCTCGACGTCGCGCGGATAATCGGCCGGCGGCCGCCCCAGCAGTGTCGCCAGCAGATACAGCCCATTCTGCCGCTGCGCCTCGAACGCGGGCAGCGCCGCCGCGCTGCTGTCCACCGCCGCCTGCGCCCGGCTGACGTCGAACGCCGTACCGCGCCCGCCTCTGGCCAGCCGCTGCGTTGCGGTCAGCGTATCGCGCTGCAACGCCACCACCTGGCGGTTGACGCCCAGGCTGTAATTGGCCGCGCACACCTGCGCATAGGCGCGCGCCGTCGCCGCCGCGACGCTGACCCGTACATAGTCGCGCGCCGCTGCGCTCGCCTCGACGTCCGCGCCGCTCGCCTTGATCGCGCGTTTGATCCGGCCATTGAGGTCGAGCGGATAGCTGGCCGACAGGCCCAGATCATAGCCGACCACGCCCGGCAGGCTGTATCCGGTGCTGGACGGGCGCGACAGCGTCGCCCCGCCGCTGATCCCGGTCGTGATCGCGCGCCCGGCCTCCGCCTCGCGCAGCACCGCCTGCGCCTGGGCCAGATTGGCGTCGGCTTGGGCGAGGTCGGTATTGGCGGCCAGCGCCTGTTCGATCAGGCTGTCAAGCTGCGGATCGGCATAGAGGCGCCACCAATGGTCGGGCAGGTCGGCTTGGCTATAGGGTCCGCCCTGCGCCGAATGAAACGCCCCGGTCGCGGCGGGCGCGGTGGCGGCGGACCGGGCGGGCGGGCGATAGTCCGGCCCGGCGGTAGCGCAGGCGCTCAGCGCCAGCGCGAGGAGGGAAACGCCCATACCCATTCGTGTTCCCGCGCAGGCGGGAACCCAGTTCGAACCGCGGGTCTGGGTTCCCGCCTGCGCGGGAACACGGACTGAAAATCCCTCACCCATGACGGCAAACTCCCGCCTTGCCATCCTTGTCCTTCGCCGCTGGCTGAACCGTCACCGTCGCGGTCCGCCCCGAAATCAGCCGCAACCCTGCCGGAACCTTGTCCAGCTTCACCCGCACCGGAATCCGCTGCGCCAGCCGCACCCAGCTGAAGGTCGGCTCCACCGCAGGCAGCAAATTACCCGAATTGGTCCGGCTGTCGTCATCGATGCCAAAGGCGATGCTCTCCACCCGGCCATGCAGATCCTGCGACTCGCCCATCAGCCGCACCGTCACGGGCGCGCCGACGCAGATCAGCCCCAGCTTGGTTTCCTCGAAATAGCCCTCGACCCGCATCGAATCGCTGTCGATCAGCGCCAGCGCCTGGCTGCCCGCGCCGACATAGTCGCCTGGATGCAGGTCCAGGTTGGTGACCACGCCATTGACCGACGCCACGACCTTCGTCCGTTGCAGGTTCAGCGCCGCCCCCTCTCGCGCGCTCATCGCCTCGGTCAGCGCGGCCTGCGCCGTTTCGACCCGCGCGACATTCTGCTCATGCGTTTCCGCCGCCACCAGGTCGCCCAACGCCAGGTCACGCCGCGCCTCGCGCCGCGCCTGCGCGAGCGTCGCCTGCGCGCTGGCGATCTGCGACCGTGCCTGGTCCAGCGCCAGCGCGTAACGCGGCGTGTCGATCACGAACAGCAGGTCGCCCGCCTTCACCCGCTGGTTGTCGCGCACCGCGACCGACGTCACCAGCCCGCTAATGTCGGGCGTCACCCGCACCACATCGGCGCGCACCCGCCCGTCGCGGGTCCAGGGGCTGCGTTCATAATGATTCCACATCCAGATCGCGACCAGCGCCGCGGCGATGACGAGCAAGATGGTGGCGGCGCTGCGGACCAGCGTGGACGAGAGGCGGTTCATAGACGGATTCCAAAGGTGGGGACGAGCAGGGCGAGGGCGCCGAGCAACAGGATGAAGAGGCTGAGGTCCACCGCGGCGCGATAGGCCAGGAAGCGATAGAGGCCCAAGGCACCGATCAGCCGGGTCAGCGCCCAGCTCAGCACCAGCGCGACCAGCGCCAGCAGCAACAGGGTGGGGATATAGATGCCCCCCAGGGCGATTTCGCCGGTCATGCGATGGCCCTCCGATAGGCATGGGCGTCGGGGAACAGGTTGCGACGCAGGCTCACCAGCCCCAGCACGCCCTCACGCCGCACCGGCAGGCGCGGATGGGCGCTGATGTCGCTGATGGCGCTGTCGATATCGTGCAGCAGCGCCGGGTCGGCTTGTGCCGGCCCGTCCGGGTCCAGCCCGCGATAATGGCGGCTGACCCCGCCCAGCACCGCGGCCAATGGCGCGCCTTCCTGAACCGGCAGGTCCAGCCGCAACTGGCGCAGCTCGCCGATCGCAACCCCGGTGCGCAGGTCGCGCAGCGCGTCGTAGAGCGGCTTGCCGCTATCGGCGCGGGTCGCCGCCAGCCGGGGGGCGAGCAGGGCGATCCGGTCGAGCATCCGGTTGATCCAGCCGCGCAGGTCGGGCGGGCGCATCAATGTCGCGCGATTGGCGATGTCGGTCCAGCCCGCGCGCAATGTGCGGCGGATCGCGCCTTCGACCCCGGCCGACTGCAACAGCCCGGCCATGATGATCGCGAACCAGATGCCGACGATCTGCGCCACTGCGCCGTTCACATAGCTGCCAAAGGCGCTGACATAGCGGCTCGACAGCAGCACCGGGCTGCCCAGCCCCAGCAGGGTCGGCAGCGCAATCCCGGCCCAGCGCGGCGACGCCATCATCGCGCCCAGCAGCAGCAAGGCGGGCGCATAGGCCAGCGCCAGCATCGCAAATCCGTCCAGCCGGGGCATGATCGCATAGCCGTACAGCGCGCCCAGCGCCGACGCGGCGATCGTGCCGATCATGAAGCCCTTCAAGGGCGCGAGCGGATTATCGACCGCCGCGAACAAGGCCAGGAACACGCCTGCCAGCATCACCGCCGTCCCGCCATCCTTCCACCCGCTCAATATCCAGATCGCGCAGCCCAGCGTCACGGTGATGAACGCGCTGAATGCGCCGCGCGCCGCGCTTGCATAATCGCGGTGCAGTTCGCGATTGCGGCGACCCTCCAGCAGCTGCGCGACCCTTGGCGTCACGGCGGCGCGGCTGTGCGTTGCCATCTGGTCGTGCAGATCGCGGCAGTCGCGATGCACCGCGATCAACGTGGCCAGCCGGGCATAGAGACTCAGCCGCATCATGTCGGCCCAACCCATGTCGGGCGTCGCCGCCGGCTCCATGGCGGCGCAGCGGTCGATCAGCGCCTGGGCCAACTGCGCCCGGCTGTCATTGTCCACCACCGGCGAATCCAGCCAGGCGCGCACATCGGCGATCAGCGTCTCGACCTGCGCTGGCACGGTCCCGCCATTGGCGGCCTTCAATTGCGCCAGCCGGTCTTCTACTGCTGCGCCCAGCGGCAAAAGCATCGACAACTGGTCCTGCAACGCGCGCACGGTGCGGACCCGCGGTGCCAGGCGGCTGATGTCGAAGGGCAGGTGGACCGACATCTGGTGCAATTCGGTGACGTCCTGCGCCAGCCGGCGGCGCTCCGCGTCCAAACCCGTCACCGGTTCCGTCGCGATCGCGTCGCGCGACCAGCGCTCGGCATCGCGCAGCATCGCCGCCACCCGCGCCAGCAGCGTGGTGGTGATCGATCCGGGCAGGATGACGCTGTGGACCAGGCTGCCGCAGGCGATGCCGATCAAAATCTCCTGCACGCGCAGCGACGCTACGGTGAAGATGGTCTGCGGCGTATCGACGTCGGGGAAGACGATCAGGCAGGCGGTATAGCCCGCCAGCACGAACATATAGGATCGCGGCGTCCGGTCCATCAGCGACACGAACACGCACAGCGCCAGCCATGACGCCATGGCCAGCACCAGCAGTTCAGGCGCATTGACGAGCGGCGGCACGATCGCGACCGCAAACATCGCACCGACCAATGTGCCAACGGTGCGGAACACCGCCTTGGAAATCACCGCCCCGGCCATCGGCTGGGCGACGATATAGCTGGTCAGGAACGCCCAATAGGGCCGCTCCAGCCCGATGCTGAACGCGACATAAAGCGCCAACATGCTCGCCGCGAGGCATTTGAGGGAAAAGAGCGCGGCCGGCAAGCCGAAGCGCTCGCCGATGATTTTGCCGCTCATGGCCGAATGCTCACGCCGGGCTCTTATGCTCGGCGATGCGCAGGCTCAGAAGATCGAGCAACCACACGGTCACCTCGATCGCGCCGTCCGGCACGTCCTTCAGCAATTCGACCCGCAGGGCGTCGAGCTTCGCTTCGATCCGGCCGACCAGATCGCGCCCGATGTCGGTCAGGATGATGACGTTGGATCGTTTGTCGTCCGGGTGCTGCGCGCGCTGCACCAGCCCCGCTGCCTGCACCTGGTCCAATGTACGAACCAAAGAGGGCTGGCTGATGTCCAGCGACTCGGCCAGCGCGCTCTGGCCCACTTCACCGCCCAGTCGGTCGATATGGATCAGGCACCATGCCGCGCTGTTGGACACGCCGAATTCCGCCAATGCGGTGTCGGCCAACTGCCGCCAGGCGCGGGCGACCGGGGCCATTTTATGCGCGAGCGCGCGCTTGGGTTCTGACAGAGGCATTTTCATTAGATAGCTAACTAATGAAAATTGTCAACGGCGTACAACTGTCTCGCTCGCTGTCGCACAACGGATAGTTGCCGTGAGATCGACCAACAATGCGCCGTGCTCCCGCGCAAGCGGGAGTCCAGTCCTGCGGTCTGAACTGGACTCCCGCCTGCGCTGCGCGGGAGTACGCCTGGACGCAATCGAAGGCGCTTTTATCCCCGGCGCGTACCGTTGAACGCCGATGCCCCGAACGCGCCCAGCTGCATCGTCCCGGTGATGGCGTCGCCCGCCACCTGCGCCTCGCATTCCAGCGTCATCGGCATAGGCATGGTCATTTCCATCTTCCAGGTCAGCGTGTCGCCATCGACCTTGCCATCGACCACGTCCAGCGACCCCATTATCCCGGCAAAGGTGCCGTTGAAACGGTCGCCGCTGCTGACGACGGTGAACACGCCCTTCTGGTCGCCCATCGGCGTCTTGGCCACGCAATCATATGCGCCATCGACACTTGCCATATCCAGTCTCCTTTACGTTGGCGTCAATCAGCCAATGTGCCCATTTCCACTGGCAAGCCCACCGCGTCAAGCTGCGGTCGCACCAGCTTGGCATCGCCGACCACGACCCAGATCAACCGATCGGGGTTGATCGCCTCACGCGCGGCCTTGTCGAAGTCCGCGGCGGTCATGGCGCGATAGACTTTGGGCAGCGTCTCGTAATAATCGTCCGGCCGGCCGATCAGGCTGTTGCGCATCATCGCGGACAGCAGGTCGGACGACGTTTCGAAACTGCCGGGCAGCGACAGGATCTGGCTGTTGATCGTCTGGTTGCGCTCCGCCTCCGTCGTGCCCTTGGTCGTCAGATAGTCCTTAATGTCCTGCCGCGCGGCGATGATCGACTCGCCGGTCTTGTCGGTCTGCACCGGGGCATAGACCAGCAGCGGGATCGTTTCCTTGACGCCCGGCAGCGCCGTCCCCGCGCCATAGGCCCACCCCTTCGTCTCGCGCAGGTCCATCGTCAGGCGCGACGTCGTGCTGCCGCCCAGCACTTCATTGGCGGTCTGCAACGTCACCGGATTGTCGGTCCCCGCCTTGTTGGTCAGCAACCCGCCCAGGATCAGCGATTGCGGGCTTTGCGGCTTGTCGATCAGGATGATCCGCGACGGGCGCATCATCTTGTCCATGCGGAACGTCTTGGTCCCCTTCGCCGTCTTGGGTGCCTTCCAATCGCCGAAGCGCTTTTCCAGCAGCGGCATCAACTCGGCCAGCGTGGTGTCGCCCGCAACGAAGATGGTCGCATTGTCCGGCCGCAGCCAGGCGTCGTGGAAGGCGGTCAGGTCCGCCCGCGTCACCGCCTTGACGCCGCTTTCCGTACCCGATCCGGTGAAGGGGATGCCATAGGGATGTGCCTGACCATAGAGCAGGGGCGGCAGCATGCGCTGCGCGATCGCCATCGGCTCGGTCTTTTCCGACGCAATGCGGGTCAGCACCTGCCCACGCAGTCGCTCGACCTCCGCCGGGGCGAAGGCAGGGTTGCGGATCACATCGGCCAGCAGGCCCAGCGACGCATCCAGATTGGGTTTCAGCGCGAACAGGCCGATATTGGTCCGGTCCATGCTGTTACCCGCGCTGATCGATGCGCCCAGCCTTTCCTGCTCTTCGGCGATCTGCACCGACGACCGGGTCGTGGTGCCCTCGTCCAGCAGCGCAGCGGTCAGCCCCGCCGTGCCCAGCTTGGCGCGATCGTCGGCGGCATTGCCCGCGTCGAAGGCGACCGACACCCGCACTGTCGGCACGGTCGCGCGATGCGCCAGCACCACCGGAATGCCGTTCTTCAGCGTCGCATGTTCGACATCGGGGAAGTCCAGATCCTTGACCGGCTCGATCGGCGGCTCAGCGATCTTGGTCGGGGCCGGGGGCGTGGCCGCGACGGGTGCGGCAGCATCGGGATTGCGGAAGAAGGCGGGCTTATGCGTCGCATTCCCCGCCAGCGCATTGTCGGCGGCGCTGCGCTCGCCCGGCGCGACGGTCAGGCGCAGCACCGGCCGGCCCAGCCATTTGCGCGCGGCCGCGCTCACCGTTGCCGGCGTCGCGGCGGCATAGACGGCCAGGTCTTTCTTATATTTGGCCGGATCGTTGGAATAGACCGCACCCTCGGCCAGCGTCACTGCCTTGCCGCTAAAGCCGCCAACCTTCTCCAGCCCGGAAATCGTGCCGGCCGCCTGGGTGGTCGCCGCGCGCAGCACCTCATCGGCGCTCGGCCCCTCGGCCAGATAATCCGCCAGCAACTGGTCCAGCCGCTTGCTCACCGCCACCGGGTCCGTGCCCGGCTTCACATCCACCGTGATCTCCGCGATGGAGAGCTTCTCGAACGGCTGGATGCTCGCCTTCACGCTGACCGCGACCTTCTCGTCGCGCACCAGCGCATTGTCGAGCCGCGAGGAACCCAGCCCGCCGAACACCGTCATCGCCAGGTCCAGCTGCTGCAACTCGTCCGAATTGACGCCGGGCACGATCCAGTTGCGATACAGCCGCGTCGCCGCGACATTGTCGTGCATCAGCTTCTCGACATCCTTGTCGAGCGTCGGCACGGTCGCATCCATATCCTTGGGCGCCGGGCCAGCGGCGATATTGCCGAACCATTTTTCGACCTTGGTCTTCGCGGTCGCTACGTCGATATCGCCCGCCAGCACCAGCACCGCATTGTTCGGCCCATAATGGGTCTTGAACCAGCTCTGCACGTCGGCCAGGCTGGCCGCATTCAGGTCCGCCATCGACCCGATGGTGGAGTGGCGATAGGGGTGGCCCGCGGGCAGCATCGCATCCAGCTGCGCATATTCGACCAGGCCATAAGGCTCATTTTCGCCCATCCGCTTTTCATTCTGGACGACGCCCCGCTGCGTATCCAGCTTGGCCTGCGTCACTGCGCCCAGCAAATGGCCCATACGGTCGGATTCCAGAAACAGCGCCCTGTCCAGCGCGCCGGTCGGTACCGTCTCGAAATAATTGGTGCGATCGAACCAGGTCGTCCCGTTCCAATCGGTCGCGCCGATATCCTCCAGCCGCCCGAAGAAGGGTCCATCGGCATTTTCCGACCCATAGAACATCAGATGCTCGAACAAATGGGCGAAACCGGTCTTCCCCGCCGGTTCGTAGCGCGACCCGACATGATACCAGATCGACACCGCCACCACCGGCGCCTTGCGATCGGTATGAACGATGACGCGCAGTCCGTTCTTCAGCGTAAATTCCTCATAGGGAATATCGACCTGCGACACGAGGCTGGCGACCGGGGCAGGGGCCGCCGCCGCTACGGGCTTGGCGGCCTGCGCCATCGGCGAAAGCGCCAATACGGACAGGCCCATCATCAGGGACAGGCGGCGCGACATCGGGGAAAGGGCCATGAGAACCTCATGAAAAGGGGGACTTTGCAGCAGCGGAACTTGGGGCAGAACGCAGCCGCTGCACATATGGGCGCAGCATAGCGGGCCGTTTTAGACGCGCAATACGCTTATTGCTGGACAGGGTCGCAGCACGGCGGCAATCCTCGGCGCAACCCGCCATCCAGTGGAAAGCGCTCCGCCATGAAAACCGCCCTCGCCCTTGCCGCCATGACGGCGTTGTTGCTGCCCGCTGCTCTTTCGGCCCAGAACGCCGCCGACCCCATATTCACCCCCGCCGCCATGCGCGCCCATGTCGAATTTCTCGCCGACGATCTGTTGAAAGGCCGCGACACCGGCAGCGAAGGGCATGAGATCGCCGCCCGCTACGTCGCCAGCCAGTTTGACGCCCTCGGCCTGAAACCCGCCGGCGACACCGATGCAAATGGGGTCGGTTGGCTCCAGCGCATCACCTTCCAGAAGACCGAATTTGGCAAGACCCCTGCCACGCTGACCGTCACCGGCCCGGCCGGTGCGAAAAGCTTCACTCATGCCGGCGACGTCATCCTCGGCATCAATGCCGATCAGCCGCATCTTGACGTCACCGCGCCGCTCGTCTTCGTCGGCTATGGCCTTGAAAATGCGCGACTTGGCCTCAACGACTATGCCGGCCTCGACGTGAAGGGAAAGATCGTCGTCACCCTGCGCGGCTATCCCAAAGGGCTGCCGAGCGAGGAGGGCGCACACCTCTCCGCCACCAAGGGGAAGATCGCCGAATCCCATGGCGCGATCGGCATGATCGCGCTGAACACGCTCCAGTCTGCCAAGGCACGTCCCTGGGCGCGGATGGTGCAGTTCGCCGACGAACCCGACTTCACCTGGGTTTCGCCCGAAGGCGTGCCGTTCAACGCCGCGCCGGGCCTGCGCGCCTCCGCCATGCTCAATGACCCCGCGGCGCAGGCCCTGTTCGCCGGCGCGCCCGCGACCATCGCCGCGATCCGCAAGGCTGCCGACAAGGCGGGCGGCAAGCCGAAGGGTTTCGCGCTCAAGACCAGCGTGACGATCAAGGCCGACACCGTCAGCCAGCGTGTCACCAGCCCCAATGTCGTCGCAATCCTGCCCGGTAGCGACCCCAAGCTTAAAGACGAATATGTCGTCCTCTCCGCCCATCTCGACCATATCGGCGTCAGTGCCGCCAAGCCCGGCGACGCAGCCGACAAGGACCGGATAAACAATGGCGCGCTGGACAATGGCGCTGGCATCGCGACCATGTTGGAGGTCGCGCGCGCCATGGCGCAGGCACCGGACAAACCGCGCCGCTCGATCATCTTCCTCGCCTCCACGGCGGAAGAAAAGGGGCTGCTCGGCGCCGACTATTATGCCCGCCATCCCAGCGTCCCGGTCAGGCAGATCGTCGGCAATGTCGATCTCGACATGCCCTTGCTGCTCTATCCCTTCACCGACCTCATCGCCTTCGGCGCGGATCATTCCACCCTGGGGCCGATCGTGGCCAAGGCGGTCGCCCCCATGGGTGTGACGCTCTCCCCCGATCCAATGCCGCAGGAAACGATCTTCGTGCGCTCGGACCATTATATGTTCGTGAAACAGGGCGTGCCCGCCGTCTTCCTCGCCACCGGCTATGCCAATGGCGGCGAAAAGGCTTGGGGCGACTTTCTTGGCGGTGCCTATCACCACCCCGGCGACGACATGAGCCAAAAGATCGACTGGACCGCCGGCGCGCGCTTTGCGGAGGCCAATTACCGCATCACCCGCGCCATGGCGGACGGCGACGCGCCGCCGCGCTGGTTCGCCAAGGATTTCTTCGGTGACCTGTTCGCCCCACAGGCGGAGAAGGCATCCCACTAAGGAGAATCACGCATCGCCCCTTGTGTGCTTTTTGAGCAACACTACATCAGCAGCATCTGATGTGAGTGGGATAACATGAACCTCGAAAAATTCACCGACCGCGCCAAGGGCTTCCTCCAGTCGGCGCAGACCGTTGCGATCCGCATGAGCCATCAGCGGATCGGCCCGGAACATCTGTTGAAGGCGCTGCTGGAAGACAGCGAGGGCATGGCGTCCGGCCTGATCAAGGCGGCGGGCGGCACTGCGCAAGTCGCGCTGCGCGACATCGACGCAGCGCTGGCCAAGGTGCCGTCCGTGTCCGGCTCCGGCGCGCAGCAGACGCCTGGCCTCGACAATGACGCCGTGCGCGTGCTCGATGACGCGGAGCAGGTCGCCCAGAAAGCGGGCGACAGTTTCGTCACCGTCGAACGCCTGCTGCTCGCGCTGACCCTCGCCACCACCACGACGGCGGGCAAGGCGCTCGCCGCCGCCGGGGTAAAGCCCGAAGCCCTCAACGCCGCGATCAACAGCCTGCGCCAAGGCCGCAGCGCCGACACGGCGGGCGCTGAGGATCGCTATGACGCGCTCAAGAAATTCGCCCGCGACCTGACCGAAGCGGCGCGCGCGGGCAAGCTTGACCCGGTCATCGGCCGCGACGAGGAAATCCGCCGCACCATCCAGATCCTCGCGCGGCGGACCAAGAACAACCCGGTCCTGATCGGCGACCCTGGCGTCGGCAAGACCGCGATCGCCGAGGGCCTGGCGCTGCGCATCGCCAATGGCGACGTGCCCGATACGCTCAAGGACCGCACGTTGATGGCGCTCGACATGGGGTCGCTGATCGCGGGTGCCAAATATCGCGGCGAGTTCGAGGAGCGTCTGAAAGGCGTGCTGGACGAGGTGAAAGCCGCCGAGGGCCATGTCGTCCTGTTCATCGATGAAATGCACACGCTGATCGGCGCGGGCAAATCCGAAGGCGCGATGGATGCGGGTAATCTGCTCAAGCCTGCGCTCGCCCGCGGCGAACTCCATTGCATCGGCGCGACCACGCTCGACGAATATCGCAAATATGTCGAAAAAGATCCGGCGCTCCAGCGTCGCTTCCAGCCCGTCTTCGTCGGCGAACCGACGGTCGAGGACACGATCAGCATCCTGCGCGGCCTGAAGGAAAAATACGAACTCCATCACGGCGTCCGCATCACCGACGGCGCGCTGGTCAGCGCGGCGACGCTCTCCAACCGCTACATCACCGACCGCTTCCTGCCCGACAAGGCGATCGACCTGATGGACGAGGCCGCATCGCGCCTGCGCATGGAGGTGGAATCCAAACCCGAAGAGATCGAAAATCTCGACCGCCGCATCATCCAGCTCAAGATCGAGCGGGAGGCGCTGAAGAAGGAAACGGACAAGGCGTCGGCCGATCGTCTGACGACGCTGGAGGAGGATCTCGCCAATCTGGAGGAGCAATCCGCTGCGCTGACCCAGCGCTGGCAGTCGGAAAAGGACAAGATCGCCGGCGAAGCCAAGATCAAGGAGCAGCTCGACGCCGCCCGCCTCGAACTGGAACAGGCCCAGCGCGCGGGCGACCTCGCGAAGATGAGCGAACTATCCTACGGCACGATCCCCGCGCTGGAGAAGCGGCTGGCGCAAGCCGAAACCGCGTCTGAAGGCGCGATGCTGCGCGAGGAAGTGACGCCCGAGGATATCGCGGGCGTCGTCGCCCGCTGGACCGGCATTCCGGTCGAACGGATGCTGACCGGCGAGCGCGAAAAGCTGCTGGCGATGGAGGACACCATCGGCAAGCGCGTCGTAGGGCAAGCCGAAGCGGTGAAGGCCGTGGCGACCGCCGTGCGCCGTTCACGCGCCGGGCTGCAAGACCCCAACCGCCCGCTCGGCTCCTTCCTCTTCCTCGGCCCCACCGGCGTCGGCAAGACCGAACTGACCAAGGCGCTCGCCGGCTTCCTGTTCGATGATGACAGCGCGATGGTGCGCATCGACATGAGCGAATTCATGGAGAAGCACTCGGTCGCCCGGCTGATCGGCGCCCCTCCGGGCTATGTCGGCTATGAGGAAGGCGGCGTCCTGACCGAAGCCGTCCGCCGCCGCCCCTATCAGGTCGTGCTGTTCGATGAGGTCGAAAAGGCGCATGGCGACGTCTTCAACATCCTGCTTCAGGTGCTGGACGACGGTCGCCTGACCGACGGGCAGGGGCGCACGGTCGATTTCACCAACACGATCATCGTCCTGACGTCGAACCTGGGCAGCCAGTATCTCACGGGCCTGGCCGATGACGAGCCGGTGGAGAAGGTCGAACCGCAGGTGATGGATATCGTGCGCGGTCATTTCCGCCCCGAATTCCTCAACCGTCTGGACGAGGTGATCCTGTTCCACCGTCTGGGTGCCGCCCATATGGCACCGATCGTGGACATTCAGGTCGCGCGCATCGGCAAGCTGCTCAAGGATCGCAAGATCCTGCTCGACCTGACCGGGGAGGCGCGGGCCTGGCTCGGCCGGGTCGGCTATGACCCGGTCTATGGTGCCCGGCCGCTCAAGCGCGCGGTGCAGCGTTACCTGCAAGATCCGCTGGCGGATCTCATCCTGCGCGGCGAAGTGCCTGACGGATCGACGGTCCGGGTGGAGGATGGCGACGGCGCGCTCAAGCTGACGGTCGCATAAGCGAGAAAGGCCCGCCGATCGTTTCGGGGGCCTTTTCCTGAATAGCGTATCGAAAAGCCAAAGCGATCAGCCGCTGGGGTTCATGCCTGCACGGTTGCGAGAGATCAGATCGTCAGCATCGCGATTCTGCTGCTCGCTCACCGCCCGCCATTCCGCATTGGTCTTGCAGATGCGCTCCTTGCGCACCAGCGATCCGGTGACGGCGATTCGCTTGCAACGGGTCGCGCCCGGATCGTTGCGATCCAGCGCCGGCTTGTCCTGCGCCAGGGCGGGCATCGCCATGGCGAACAGGCTGGCGGCAATCATGGTCTTAAAAATAGGCACCTATAATCTCCCAGAAAGGCGGCCTGGCCGGTCCTGCCTCTCCGCATGAACCCCGCTGCCTGCCGTCGATCAGATGGTCGAGCGGACGTCGTTCGTCTTACTCGCATCGGCTGTTGCATAGAATTGCTTCAATAATTGCTGTTCTTCAAGCGACAAATGCGGGTTCCACACGTCGAATATCAGCACGGCGCGCACATGCTCGCTCTCGTTCCACGCTTCATGCTCTATCGTGTCATCGAAAGCGAAGGCGACGCCTTCTTCCCAGGCCCGCGTTTCGCCGCCGACCCGAAAGAAACAGCCCGGCGGCACGACCAGTGGCAGATGGACGATGGCGCGGCTGTTGGTGACGCCGGTATGGGCGGGAATCCGGCTTTTGGGCTTGAGCAGCGAAAAGAAGGCCGACGGTGCGCGACCCGGAATGTCGGCGCGGGGCAATGCCTCCAGCGCTGCGACCGTTTGCGGACAGGCGGCGCAGACCGCTTCGTTGCGCACGCCATATTCCCACAGGAAGGACGCGCCCCAGTCGAGCGATCCGTCGAGCGCCGTCCACTTATTTTCCGGCGTCCCGGCCTCCTGCCGCACATAGGGTCGGACCGTGCCGCCATCTTTGGCGATCATCGCCATAAACTCGGCGCGAATCGCATCGGACTGCGCCTCCAGTTGCGCCATCCACGGGAAATGGCCGCGATCGAAAAACTCGTCGGCAGGCAGGAAGGGGTAATGCAGGCCGGAACAGTGATTCTGATAGATGGTGCGACGGCCGAACTCTCTGTCGAGGCATGCCTGGAACCGGCGTTGCGTCACCGCGTCGGCTTGGCCCAACCGCTCGGCCAGTTTCGCTTCGACGAAGGCGGCGAAGCGGGCATGATGGTCGCTGACGAACTGGCGCGCCTGCGCCAATGTCTCGCCCAACTGTGGCGGAATGTCGGTCATGCCGCTCGTCAGCGCCAGCACCTTGTTCCAGCTGTCGGCCGCGCCCTGCGCCTCGTCCAGCCGTTGCTGCAACTGCGCCATGCGGATCTGCGCCATCAGGTTGCGCTGGTCGATGGTGATCGCCCGGTTCAGCGCCGCCCGTTCAGCCTCCGCCGCGCCCAGGCCCCGTTCGGCCGACGCCACGTTCATCCAGAGCGCCGCTTCGCCCGGATCGGCCTGCGCCGCGGCCTGGAACTGGGTGCGTGCTACGACGAAGTCCCGGCGATCCAGCGCGATCAGGCCCAGCAGGTTCAGCAACTGTGGCTCACCCGGCTGGCGCGCCAGTGCCTCCCCCAATATACGCTCCGCCTCCGCCGCCCGGCCCTGCCGCCGCGCTTCGATGGCTTGTTGCAACAAGCGTTCGACCGTCACATCCATAAAGCCCCCCAGCTTCTTGCCGATCATGGCTATCACAAGCGGGTGCGCTGGCAAGTGGGCTAAAGTCCCCACGCCTTGTTCGCCGCCCAAACCCGTGCGAAAGCTGGAGCCATGACCTTCACCCCTCTGCTGATCCGCGACGTTATGGGCAGCGCCGAATGGCTCGCCCACCGCTATGATTCGGGCCATGATGCTTTTCACATGCGCCGCGTCGCGCGGGCGCGCCACGCCGCGCTGCCCTTCCTGACCGACCAGCATCTGGGCGAGGCGGATGCGCCGCTGGTGCTGCGCCGCGCCGATGCGATGGCGCAGGCGCCGGCCCCCGCGCCCATCCATTTCATTTTCCATTCGGCCTATTGCTGCTCGACCCTGCTCGCCGCCGCCTTCGACCATCCCGGCGTCGCGATGGGGCTGAAGGAGCCGGTGCTGCTCAACGACCTGGTCGGCTGGCGGCACCGCGGCGCGAAAGGGCCGGACGTCGCGCGGGTGCTGGACGAGGGGCTGCGCCTGCTCGCGCGGCCCTTCGCGCCGGACGAGGCGGTGGTGGTGAAGCCCTCCAACATCGTCAATCCCCTGATCCCAGTAATCCTGGCGCTACGGCCCGAGGCGCGCGCGCTGTTGCTCCATGCCCCGCTCGACGCCTATCTCGCCTCGATCGCGCGCAAGGGCATGTGGGGACGGCTGTGGGTGCGCGACCTGTTTGGCAAGCTGCTGCGTGAAGGGATGCTGGCCCCGTTGGGCATCGCGCCCGACGAGTATCTGGGCCTTACCGACATCCAGGTCGCGGCCGCTGGCTGGCTGGCGCAGCAACGGCAGTTTCAGGATATCGCCCTGAAGCTGGGCGATCGGGTGGCCACGCTAGACAGCGACATGCTGGTCGCCCGCCCGGCGGACAGTCTCGCGGCGCTGGCCCGCCTGTTCGGCCTGGCGCTGGACGACAGCGCGATAGCGGGCATCGTCAACGGACCGATCTTCGCCCGCAATGCCAAGGATGGCGGCGATTTCGCGCCGGGCCAGCGCGCCCAGGACGCACGGCGCGGTCTGGAACTCCATGGCGAGGAGGTAGAGAAGGTCGCGCAATGGGCGCGGATGCTGGCGGACAACGGCGGCATCGCGATGACCTTGCCCAATCCGCTGCTGGATTGATCATCCGTTCAGGCGGCCATCATTGAAGCGCTTCTATAAAGAAAGGGGCCGGTGTCGCCACCGGCCCCTCCTTTTTCATGCCTGATCGAAAGGATCAGAAGCGGAACTTCACCGAAGCGGCATAACGGCGGCCCAGCGCGTCGTAGGTCGACGGATAGACGTTGCCGCTGTTGTAGGAGGTCGAACCGATGGTCGAACCCACAACCTTGGGCTTGTTGTTCAGCGCGTTCTGCATCGTCAGGGTCAACGTCAGGTTGTCCGTGATGTGGAACCGGCCGGTCAGGTCGAAATAATGTTCGGCCGGGATCTTGCGGAATTCCGGGTCGACCATGCAGCCGTCTGGATCAGCACCTTCTGGGTCGGCGCAGCCTGCGCCAACCGCAGCGGCCAGATCGTCGTCATAGGCGGCGGGCTCATAGCTGACGCCGTCGATGTAGCGCCACAGCAGCGACACGTCGAAGTCCTTGAACGCCAGCGTGCTGCGCTGCGAGAACTGCCATTCGGGCTGAATGGAGGCGCAGTTGACCGAGTAGAAGCCGGTGCATTCGCGGTTTAGCGACGACGGCGATGCCTGGAACTTCGAGCTGCCCGTCCAGTTGCCGTTCAGGCTGAGCGACAGCTTGGCGAAGCCGATGTCACGATCATAGTTGAGCGTGAGGTCGACGCCGTCGGTCTTGAGCGTGCCAAGGTTCGACAGGCCCAGGAACAGGCCCGGCGTGGTGGTCGATTCGCCGAACAGGTTACCCGACGCAGGGTTGCGGCGGATGATCGTGCAAGCCGGATCGCTGGCGCTTGCGGCCGACAGATTGTCGAAGCAGGCGCTGATCGCATCGCCAGGGGTTGGCGTGGTGATCGCCCCGGTGACCTTGATGTTGTAATAATCGACGGTCGCCGAGAAGCCGGGGATGAAGTCGGGCTGGAACACAGCGCCGATCTTCCAGCTGTTCGACTTTTCTGGACCAACCGACAGGTTGCCGCCGGACGTGGCGTTGACCTGGCCGGCCGGATCATTCTCGATCAGGCCCAGATAGTCGCCGCCGCCCTGCGCGGTGCAGACTGCGGCCAGATTGGCGTTGGTCAGCGGTGCCGATCCGGCGCACGGATCGATCGACAGGTTGGTCAGGCCGGTATTGTTGGGCGCGAACAGTTCAGCGATGTTGGGCGCACGCACGGCGCGTGCATAGTTACCGCGGATCTTGATCGCGTCGACCGGGGTCCAGCTGCCGCCGACGTTCCAGGTCCAGGTTTCGTAGCCCGGCGAACCGGCAGCATCGATGCTGTACTTGGAATAGCGTGCGCCACCCTGGACGGTCAGGTCCTGGAAGAACGGCTTGTCCTGCACCAGCGGCACAACGAGTTCGCCATAGGCTTCATAGACGTCATAGCCGCCCGCAATGTTCGGCGCAGCGCCGCCAGCGCCGCCCAGATCACCCGACTGCGACAGCAGATCGGATTCCTGCGAAGCCTGGTACTTGCGATATTCGCCACCGATGGCGAAGCCGACGGCGTCGCCCGCCCAGGGAGCGGTCAAGCCGAAGTCGCCGCTGATCAGGCCCTTGACCTGCGCCAGCGAGGTCTTGGTCGCGATCTGGCTGTTGGCGGTCAGATAGCTGTTCATCGAATCGGTGATCGAACCGTCCGCGCCAAAGGCGTTGAGCGGCACGCAGCCATTGGTATCGGTCAGGCAGGCGTCGGTGCTGGTCGCCAGCAGAGCCTGGCGGACGCGGCTGTTCAGCCAGTAACCCGTCTGGGTCTGGATATTTTCCGATTCGCCATAGGCGCCCGAAACATCCCAGCTGATCGAATCGGTGATGCCGCCACGTGCGCCGAGCTTATAGTCGAAGAAGGTGGTGGTGAATTCCGAAACGCGCGGCCCCAATTCGGTCGCACGACGCGACAAGGTCGTGGTGAACTGGCGATAGTTCGGGTCCGACGTGCTGGTGGCGGCCGCGGCCGCGCTGCACTCGGCAACGGTCAGTGACTGGATGCCGGCCAAGCCCGAATTGAAGTCGTTGTTGGCGCAGAAGGCGGCGCGCTGGGCACCGGTCAGATAGGGATTGCTGACTGGAACCTGGACGCTGAGGCCGAAGGAGCCCGACGGCGCGATGATCGTGTTGACCGTGTTCTTCGAGAAGATGCCGCGGCTATAGACTTCAACCGCGTCGCTGATCTCATATTTGGCCGAACCGAACATGTTGAACCGTTCGAACGGCGTCTGGAAGATGTTGTACGGGTTGAAGTTGAAGGCGTCGAACGCGCTGGTCGGGCGGAAGGCGGTGCCGTCTGCGGTGACCTGGCGGGTGCCGAGCGCGCCCAGTGAGAAGCGCGACGGGGTCGCCGTGCCCGAACCGCCGATTGCGCCGCTGTAGGAATCGATATTGTCGACCGAGAAGTCGCGGCCGCCCTGATAGACCGGGTCCGACTGCTGGTAGCCGATCGCGAACACCACGTTGCCGCGGCCGTCGTCGAAATTGGCACCCATGGTCACGTCGGCGCGGACGTAGTTGCCGTCGCCTTCATCGGTGATCTGGTTCGAGAAATTCGCTTCCAGGCCCGAGAAGTCGGACTTGGTCACGAAATTGACGACGCCCGAAATCGCGTCCGCACCATAGGTGGTCGATGCGCCGCCGGTCAGCACGTCGACGCGCTCGACCAGAGCGACGGGGACGTTGTTAAGGTCGAAACGGCCGTTCAGTTCGGCGGGGACCATACGGTCGCCGTCGAGCAGGACGAGGTTGCGGTTGGAACCCAGGCCGCGCAGGTTGACGAACGAAGCGCCGCCATTGCCGTTGTTGACGGCCGAACCGATGCTGGGGACGATGCCCGGAATTTCACGCAGAATATCTTCTGCGGTGTTGTTCTGCTTCAGTTCGATCTGGTCTGCGGTCGTCGTCAGCACAGGGTTCGACTGCGCCAGGTTTGGATTCTTGATCAGCGATCCGGTGACGATGATGGTGTCGCCCGCTTCGGCTTCCGCCGCCTGCGGTGCGTCCTGTGCGAACGCAGCCGTCGCGATCAGCGACGCGCCCAGAATCGCCGGTGCGGCGCTGGCACGCAATAGTGCCCTCTTCGAAAATGTTTTCACGGTCCAGTCCCTTGCTCTGGAGTTTGGCAGATAGCCTGCCACAGATGTGGCCCGTACAGAGGGATATGGTGCCCGACAGCGATCCCCCCATATGGATGGCCGCGAAACTGCGCGGGGTTCAGGGCGCTGTAAAGCGGTGGAAAAGGGCGATGACCGCTTTTGGAGGCGGCTGTATCATAAATGCAACAAGCATCGGCGTCCGCTGTTTTACGCCCGTATTGCAAGATAATTACGCGAAGTTACAACAGGATGTAGCAATCATGCATCATGGTGCAGTGCAACCTACCGATTGTGGCGCTGTCCGGTGCGTGGATCTGACGGGACTGTCATATTGACGACATCTTTTACGGGTGCATGCTAATGGGCATCAGACGGTTCGGACAAGGAAGAGCGGATATGAATGGCAAGCGCGACGGGATTCTGGTGCTATCCCTATGCCTTCTGGCCGGGCAGCTCGTCATCGGTCAGGCGCAGGCCGCGCCCAAGCAGCAGCCCCGGCCGGAAATCTTCACCAACCTACTCCAATGCCGCACCCTAACGGATAATGCCGCGCGCCTGGCCTGTTTCGACCAGCAGGTCGGCGCGATGGACGCGGCCGCCCAGCGTGACGAGGTGGTGGTGCTCGACAAGAGCGAACTCAACAAAACGCGCAAGACGCTGTTCGGCTTCTCCTTCCCCAAACTGCCTTTCCTGGGCGGCGGCGACGATGAGGCCGGCGACAAGCCGCAGGCAGAAGGCGTCACCCATATCGACGCCACGATCGCGTCGGTCCGCAGCTTGGGCTATGGCAAGTGGCAGATCGGCCTGGAGGACGGCGCCCAATGGATGACGACCGAGGCGATGACCGCGCGCGATCCCAAGCCGGGCCAGAAGATCGAACTGAAGCGGGCCGCCATGGGCAGCTTCATGGGTAAGGTGGAGGGCGGCCGGGCCGTGCGCATGAAACGGGTCAGCTGACCCTTACAGCCCGTTCGGCATAGGCCCGGCGACCAGCATCGGGTCGATCCGCGCCTCGTTCCATTTCATCCCCCAATGGAGATGCGGCCCCGTCGCGCGCCCGGTTGCGCCGACCGCGCCGATGCGTTGCCCTTGTGCCACAGGGTCGCCAACCTTCACGTCGATTCGCGACAGATGCAGGAAGGCGCTGTTGAGGCCATGGCCATGGTCGATCATCAGCAAATGCCCCTCCAGCGTGAAGGGCTTGTCCGCCGCCGCCAGGATCACCACGCCATCGGCCGGCGCCACCACCGGCACGCCGGTCCCACCCGCCACATCGATGCCGCCATGATAGGCGCCGGGCGTCCCCTGATAGACGCGCTGCGACCCGAACAGCCCCGATATCCGCCCGATCCGCGGCCAGATGAAGCGCTGCCGCCACCCTTGCGCGTCCGTCACCGTCTCGCGCGCGGCGGCGATCGCCTCCAGTTCCGGCTTGCGCAGCGCCAGAAAGGCCTCTGTGCTTTTGGTCGGCCGCATCGGCGCGTCGATCCGCTCGATCCGCCAGGCGCGGGGGCTAACGGTCAGCGTGCGTTCGATCGTGCGCGCATCGGGCAACCGGGCGATCAGGCGTGCGGTCGGCGCGGCATCGCGGTCGAACGCGATCAGGAAACGCCCGTCGGCGTCCACGGGCACGAGTTGCGCGTCCAGCTTCAGGGCCACCGTCCCGGCGGGCGCGGTGCCGACCAGCGTGCCGCCCTGGGTCGCCGTGCCGGTCAGCTGAAAATCGGTCCGCGTCGCCATGGGACGAGCGCTGGGCTGTGCGACCGCCGCGCCAGCGCAGACCAGCAGCAGCGCCAGGCCGATCCGCCTCATCGCGCGCGCCGCGCCTGCAATTCCGCCTGCACCGACGCATCGGCGCTGGCATAGGGTTCCTGCCGCGCGATGCTCCAATAGCGCAGATCCTCCAGCGCGATCTTCCGCCCGGTCACGGCGCACAGGACATGGTCGCCCGCCTGCAACACGCGGAAACTATAGGGCATATAATGAAGCCGGGCGATCCGGTCGCGGTTGGACATCAACATGGGTCAGGCCTTTCTTCGCCGCTTCAGGAAAACAGATCCTGCTGCGGCGTTGCGTCCGCCTCGCGCGTCTTGCGCACAGGCCGCGACGGGGAGGATATAGCGACCGGCGGGCGCTTCTCAAGCGGTGGTGCATCGCCAATGGCCGCCTCCACCGTGCCGTCCTTGAAATGGAGCGTCACCTGGCCCGCCGCCTGCGCCGCCGCCACCGATTGCACCAGCCGCCCCTGCGCCATCACCCGCGCATAGCCCTTTTGCAGCGGCCGGTCAGGGTCGAGCGAGGCGAAATGGCGCGACACCCGGTCGAAGGCGATCGCGCGATCGGACAAAGCGCGTGGCAGATAGTCGGGGCGCAATTTCAACCGGTCGAGCCGTTCGCCTGCGCGCTGCACATGCTGGCGCAGCAGCGCCGGTCGCAATGCGCCGCCTGCTTCATTGAGATGCGCGCGCGCTACCACGAGCCGGTGGCTCAGGCCGCGATTGAGCCGCGCGCTGGCGTCATCCAGCCGCTGCCGCTGGGGGCTGAGCAGCATGTCGGGCGTCGGCATCAGCCGCGCCTGCATCTCCAGCCGCTCTCTGGCCTGCGCCGCGCCGCGGCGCACCGCGCGGCCGGCCCGCAGGCCCATCTCGGTCAATCCCGCCAGCAATTCCGCCCGCACCGGCACCGCCATTTCGGCGGCGGCCGTGGGCGTGGGCGCGCGCCGGTCGGCGGCATAATCGCACAGCGTTGTATCCGTCTCATGCCCCACCGCCGATATGATCGGGATGGTGCAGTCGGCAACCGCGCGCACGACGATCTCCTCGTTGAAGCTCCACAGATCCTCGATCGACCCGCCGCCGCGCGCGACGATCACCAAATCCGGGCGCGGCACCGGCCCGCTGCCGTCCATCGCCGAAAAGCCCCGCACGGCGCGCGCCACCTGCTCGGCCGCGCCCTGCCCCTGCACCAGCACCGGCCAGACCAGCACATTGGTCGGGCAACGATCGGCCAGCCGATGCAATATGTCGCGGATCACCGCCCCGGTCGGCGACGTCACCACGCCGATGGTGCGCGGCAGGAAGGGCAGGGGCTTCTTCCGCTCAACGGCGAACAATCCTTCGCCTGCCAGCTTGGCCTTGAGCTTTTCCAGCAGCGCCATCAGCGCGCCTTCGCCGGCCAGTTCCATTCGCTCGATCACGATCTGATATTTGGACCGGCCCGGATAGGTGGTCAGCTTGCCTGTGGCGATCACCTCGACGCCATCCTGCGGCGAAAAGGCCAGCCGCTGCGCGCCACCCTTCCACATCACGCCGTCCAGCACGGCGCTCTCATCCTTCAGCGCCAGATAGAGGTGCCCGGACGCCGCCCGTTTGAAACCGGAAATCTCGCCGCGCAGCCGGACATGGCCGAACCGGTCCTCGACCGCGCGCTTGAGCATCCCCGACAATTCGCTGACGCTGAGCGGCGGCGCGTTGTCCCCTGCGCGTTCCTCCGCTAACAGGCGGCCCGAACTGTCATAGGCATCAAATTCCGGGGACATGGGCGACATGAACATCCTTTTGCTTGGCGGCGGCGGCCGCGAACATGCGCTGGCGTGGAAGCTGGCGCAATCGCCCCGGCTCGATACGCTCTACGCCGCGCCGGGCAATCCGGGCATAGCCGAGCATGCCACTTTGGTCGACCTCGACGCGACGGATCATCGCACCGTCCTCGATTTCTGCACCCGCCATTCGATCGGTCTGGTGGTGATCGGACCGGAAGCGCCGCTGGTCGATGGCCTCGCCGACAATCTGCGCACCATGGGCGTGCCGGTATTTGGTCCCAACAAGAAGGCCGCGCAACTGGAAGGGTCGAAGGGCTTTACCAAGGATCTGTGCCAGCGCGCGAACATCCCTACCGCCGCCTATGTCCGCGTCACGAGCAAGGACGGCGCGGTCGCCGCGCTCGACGATTTCACTTTGCCGGTGGTCATCAAGGCCGACGGGCTGGCCGCGGGCAAGGGCGTCATCATCGCGGAAACGCGCGACGAGGCGATCGACGCGCTCGACACAATGTTCTCCGGCGCGTTCGGCGCGGCGGGCGAGGAAGTGGTGCTGGAAGAGTTCATGACCGGCGAGGAAGCCAGCTTCTTTGCGCTCACCGATGGCGTCGCGATCCTGCCCTTCGGCTCGGCGCAGGACCATAAGCGCGTCGGTGATGGCGATACCGGCCCCAATACCGGCGGCATGGGCGCCTATAGCCCGGCCCGCGTGCTGACACCGGAACTGGAGGCTCAGGTGATGGAAACCATCATCCGGCCGACCGTCGAGACGATGGCGGCCGAAGCCATGCCCTATTCGGGCGTGCTCTATGCCGGGCTGATGCTGACGGCGGACGGCCCCAAGCTGATCGAATATAATGCCCGGTTCGGCGACCCCGAATGTCAGGTGCTGATGACCCGTTTCGACGGCGACCTCGTCGACCTACTGCTTGCCGTGGCGCAAGGGACGCTGGCCGATCAGGGGCCGGTCCAGCTGGCGGATCGCACCGCGCTGACCATCGTGATGGCAGCCAACGGCTATCCCGGCACGCCTGACAAGGGCGGCGCGATCGGCGGCATCGCGGCGGCGGAGCAGGGCGGCGCGAAGATTTTTCATGCCGGCACCGCCGAAGAAAATGGCGCGCTGGTCGCCAATGGCGGGCGCGTCCTGAACGTCACGGCGACCGCGGATACGGTCGGCGCGGCGCAGGCGGCGGCTTATGCCGCGGTGGACGCGCTCGATTTCCCGACCGGCTTCTGCCGCCGTGACATCGGCTGGCGAGAAGTCGCGCGCGAGGCGCAATAGGCCATGCTCTTGCGGCGGGTGGCAAAGCATCCTTAAATAGCGTCAGGATTTGGCAGGGGAGACGGAGCGCGATGCAGGAATTCTTCATGGACTATGGACTGTGGCTGCTGGTCGCATTGCTGGTCGTCATCGCGCTGGTCTTCCTGCTGTCGGGCAAGCGCAAGGCGCAGGAACCGGTCGAACCGTCCGTTCCGGTCGCCGCGCCACCCTCGGTGCCGACGCCCACGGCACCTACCCCATTTGTCGATCCGATCATCGCGGCGCCAGTTGCTGTGGCGCCGGTCGTGGTGGAGCCTGTTGCGCCGATCGCGCCCGTCGAACCCGTCGCCCCGGTCGTGCCCATCGAACCGATGCCCGCGCCGGAACCCATGCCGGAACCCGCCTCCGCGCCGGAGCCGATCCCCGCCTCGCCGGCCATTGCGGCGATCGCGGATGAGGATGACGACCTGCTGCGCCTCAAGGGCGTCGGTCCCAAACTCAAGACTTTGCTAATCGAACTCGGCGTCACCCGCTATGCCCAGATCGCCGCCTGGGGCGATGTGGACATCGCCGCGATCGACGCGAAGCTCGGTAATTTCAAAGGCCGCCCGGTGCGCGACCATTGGATCGACCAGGCGAAATATCTCGCCGCCGGCGACATTGCCGGCTTCGAAGCCAAATATGGCAAGCTCTGACCTCATCTGAAATGGGCAGCCCGCCCTGATTCCATCAGGCCGGCTGTGGTGCCGCGCCCGGCGCAACGCTGACCGGTCGCGGCGACGGTGCGCTGCCAAGCAAGCGGCGGATCAGCGCGCCGGGCGCGAGCATGCGGCTGACGAGCAGCAGGATCAGGATCGAGAGCGCCAGCGTCGCCGTCGCGCTCGCGCCGCTTGCCAGCGCCGCCCCCATCACCAGCGGGTGCCAGAGGTAGAAGAACAGGCTGTCCCGGCCGACGCTATTGAGCGGGGCGAAGGACAGGCGCAGTGCCGACAATCTGGGCAGCAGCGCTATCAGGCCCAGGCACATCATCAGCCGCGCCGGAACATAGGCCAGCCCGTTTCCGCTGCCCTGCAGGCTCGCCCGCCAGGTCAGGCCCAATGCCATGATCAGCAACGCGACGCCCAGATAGCGGGTCGGCAACCCCTTTTCCGCCATCAGCATGCCAAAGAAGAAATAGACCGGAAAGCGCAAGAAACGGCTGTCGGGCGACAGCAGGCTGATCCCGACCGGCCCATGATCCAGGCCAAAGCCATACATGGTCGCCAAGCTGATCGGCGCACCGATCGCCAGCAGCAACAGCGGCGGCAAGGGAAGGAGGCGGGTCATCAGGATCAGGAAGAAGAGGACCGGCACATACCAGAGATGGAAGGGCGGACGCAGCAGCAGGTCCAGCGGGGCGGTCCACGACACGGGCCAGCCGCTCACCAGCAGATAGATGATCAACGCGACCAGCCAGGGCAGCAACATACGTTCGCCATAGCGGCCCAGCAGAACGCCAGTCTGTTCGGTGCGGGTGCGGGTGACGTTCAGCAGATAGCCCGATATGCCGATCATCAACGGCATGCGGAACCCTGCGCCGATCCACAGCGCCGGATGTTGCTGATGGGCAAGCTCCATGGCATGCCCGGCCATCACCAAAAGGATCAAGACCCCCTTGAGAAGGTCGATCGACGGATTTTTGCCCACGCTGATAAACCCCCGGCCCCGCGCGATTCTGCATCCTGTGTGCTTGCAGACGCTTTAAAATATGTGGTGAACTTATATTGTACGGGATCATTGCGGATGTTTTCGTTCCGAAAAACCGCCATCATGCTCGCCATCTGAAGGTCGTTCTATTGCAAAGCATCGATTCCTCGCCTCTCGCCAAGCTGCTCATGGCGCTGCTCGTCTTCGCCATGATCATCGTGGGATGGCGGCTTTATGGGCGCTATCGCGAATCCACGGCCGACCTGCCCGATAGCATGTCCGCCACTGGCGATTGCACGCTATGGTTCGTGGGTAGTTCGTCGATCCATCGCTGGACCAGCCTTGATCGGGACATGACGCCTTGGGCGGTGGAAAATCGCGGTATCAATAGCGCCATGTTGTCCGATATCCTGCCGCGCTTCGCCAATATCAAGGCCAAGGAGGGGCGGCCACGCGCGCTGATTCTCTACGTCGGCGAAAATGACATCGCCAATGATGTGCCGGTACGCACGGTGATGCGCCAGCTCGCCAGCCTGTTCGACCTGCGCGACCGGCTCTTGCCCGATGTCCCCATATTGCTGCTGTCGGCGAAACCCAGTCCGGGGCGCTTGGGATTTTTGGGCGAACAAAGGATATTCAACGCCGCGGCGCAGCAATTCCTGTCCCATATGCGCGCGGCCCATTATGCCGATATCACAACCCCGCTTTTCGTCGGCGGCGCTATGGGCGACAATTATCAGCCCGATGGCGTGCATATGAACGAACGTGGCTATCGCATCTGGGCCGAAGTGGTGCGCAAGCGGCTGCGCGATATCCTGCCCCCGGACGTGACGCGCGCCTGCGCGCCATGACGCCGGGGACAGGACGAAGGGCGCATTAGCGCTGGGCCAGCTGCACTGATGCCTTGCGGGTGATGGTCAGGCCAGCCTGCGCCCATTGCGCCTTCGAGCGGCAGCGGATCATGGGAGCCAGCGATCCGCTCAGCGTTTCGCGGAAACAATAGCGGTCGTTCTTCTGGTCATAGGTCACCTTGGCCTTGCCGAAGCTGCCCTGCGACTGGGCGAAGGCGGGGGTGCTGGCGGCCGAAACGGCGATGGTGGCGGCGACGACAGCGGCGGTGAAAGCGATGGTCTTCATGAGGAGTGTCCTTCCCTGAACATGTGGTTGGCGATCCTTGCTGGATCATGCCAACGACATTGCAGGGTGCGTGCCAATTCCAGAAAATGGCAGGGAAAGGCGGGTTTCCCCGCCAATTTAGGAAATTGCGCAATGGATTCCTGCCAGGACTTGGCATTTTATCCGATTTGTAAGGAAATATTCCGCCGTTTCTCGGATTCATGACCAAGAATTGCGTATTTATTGCGGCCGCCGCTCTCAGATAGGGCAGCCCCGTGCAGCATGATGACATGCAGGAAGCGCGGGCCGTGTGCGCCGCGAACATAGGTGCCTTCGATATCGGTGGTGCCCGATACGCCGGTGACCCAATAATGGGCGCGGGGTTGCGGGCCGGTCAGCGGGGCATCCTCCAGATAGGGTGCGATGTCGCCGACGGCCAGCAGCACGATATGATGCAGCGCCAGGAAATTGGGTAGCATCGGCGCGGTAGGGCCGGTTTCGAAGATCAGCGACCCGGTTTCCGCAATCCCCCTGCGCGCGATGGCGAGGGCGGCGGCTTCGTCGGGCGCGGCGCTGTCATGGAGGGTGAAGCCGCTCCAGTCGCAGGCCGTCATGCGCGGATCGGGGGGCAGGCAAAGCGTGCGCGCTTCACCTTGTTCCGCAAGATAGCGGGCGACGGCCGCAGGCAGGTCCGCCATGGACCCGATGACGTCATGGCTGGCATTGACGCTGGGCAGGGCCAGCCGGGAGAGAAATTCCGCCTCCAGCGCCGCTTCGTCCACCGCCGGACGCTCCGGCGCGATTAGCAGCGCATCGGCCTCGGCCCGGTCTGGCGCCGTTCCCTTCAACCGGGCGAGGATGGCGTCGCGCGCGCTCATGGTCGGCGCGCCTTCTTATATTGCGCCATGAAGGTCCGGGCGGCGGGCCTGGGCATGTCGCGATGGCGGGTCCAGCCGCCCGCCAGCGGCAGTTTCGCGATCCAGCCTTTCGTCCCTAAAAGCCGCAGAACCCGCACGGCGATGCCGGTCCCCAGCCGATAAAGACGCGGCCGCGTCGCGACCCAGGCCCACAGGCCCAGCCCCGCACGCATCGACGTCGGCTCCAGCCCCTCGCGCCAGCTTTTCTCGCGCCAGCCCTTGAGCAACGTGGGCAGCGGGATGCGCACCGGGCACACCTCCTGGCACTTGCCGTTGAGGGTGCAGGCGTGGATCAGGTCGCGATTGGGTGCCAGCCCGTCGATCACCGGCGTCAATACCGCGCCCATCGGCCCCGGATAGGTGCCGCCATAGGCATGGCCGCCGATCTGACGGAACACGACGCAATGGTTCATGCACGCGCCGCAGCGGATGCAGCGCAGCATCTCGGCCAGCCCCTCGTCGCGCATCTTCGTGCGGCCATTATCGACCAGCACGATATGCATCGCTTCTGGCCCGTCGCGATCGCCAGCGCGTTTCGGCCCGGTATAGAAGGTCGTATATTGGGTCAGCGCCGCGCCGGTCGCCGATCGCGCCAGCATCCGCAGCATATGGATGGTGTGCGGCATGGACGGCACGATCTTTTCGATCCCCGCTGTCACGATATGGACGCGCGGCGGCACCAGCGACAATTCGGCATTGCCCTCATTGGTGACGGTGCAGACCGCGCCGCTATCGGCGATCAGGAAATTCGCGCCCGAAATGCCGACATCCGCGCCCAGCATCTGCGTGCGCAGTTCCCGCCGCGCGCTTTGCGCCATGGCGGCGATCGTCTCTTCCACATGGGGTGAGCGATGCTTCGCCTTGAACAGCGCCGACACCTGTTCGCGCGTTTTGTGCATGGCGGGCCAGATGATGTGCGACGGCCTCTCGTCGGCCAACTGGATGATATGCTCGGCCAGATCCGTCTCCACCCGCCCGATCCCGGCCTCGGCCAGCGCATGGGGCAGGCCGATCTCCTCGCCCAGCATCGATTTGGACCGCGCGACGCTCTTTGCGCCCGCCGCTTGGCAGATGTCGATGACGATCTTGCAGGCTTCGTCGGCCGTGCTGGCCCAATGCACCTTGGCCCCCGCCGCGATAGCATTGGCCTCGAACTGCTCCAGATAGGGGCCGAGATGCGCGATCACATGATCCTTGATCGCGGCGGCGCGGGTGCGGGCGGCCTCGAAATCAGGGAAGGCGTCGACGGCGATGGTCCGCTTGGCCTCTGCCGTCCCCGCGGTGCGCTCGACCGCGATCTTCAGGCTCGGGTCGGCCAGCGCCGCGTCGGTGCGGTCAGTGAAACCGCTCATGCCTCTTCCCCGATCGCCGGCCCGTCGCCCATGCCGGCGATCAGTTCGATCGCATGAAAGGCGCGTATCTTGCTGCCCTGGCGGTGCAGCTTGCCCGCCATGTTCATCAGGCAGCCCAGGTCGCCCGCCAGCAGCAGGTCGGCTCCGGTCGCATCGATCGCGTCCGCCTTCTCGCCGACGATAGCGTTGGAAATGGCGGGATATTTGACGCAGAAGGTGCCGCCAAAGCCACAACATGTCTCCTCGCCCTGCAAAGGCGCGATACGCAAGCCGTCGATAGCCTTCAGTAACCGACGCGGCTGCGCCTTGATCCCCAGTTCGCGCAGGCCCGAACAGCTGTCATGATAGGTCGCCTTGGCGTCCAGCCTAACCCCTTCCGGTTTCCACCCGCACACCTGGTCCAGATAGGCAATGACCTCCCACGTCTTGCTCGCCACCGCCTGTGCCCGCGGCAACCATTCAGGGTCATGCGCGAACATTTCGGGATAATGGCAGCGGATCGTCCCCGCGCAGGAGCCGGACGGGACGACGATCGCCTCATAGGGTTCCAACGCCACGATCGTCTGCTTCGCCAGCGCGGCGGCATGATCCCGGCCGCCGCTGTTGAGCGCGGGCTGGCCGCAACAGGTCTGCCCTTGCGGCACGACCACGTCGCACCCTGCCGCCTCCAGCGCGCGGATCGCGGCAAAGCCGATGCGCGGGCGCATCATGTCGACCAGGCAGGTGACGAACAGGGCGACGTTTCGGGGCATTATTGCAGATTCACATACATGCCGCCATCGACCAGCAGCGCCGCGCCGGTGACATAGGCGGCCATGTCCGACGCCAGGAAGACGATCGGCCCGGCCAGATCTTCCGGCGCGCCAAGACGCCCCAGCGGCACGCGCTTTTCCATATATTCGCGCTTTTCGACGTCGGCCAGATCATCCTTGTTGATCTCGGTCAGGATCGTGCCGGGCAGCACGCTGTTGCAGCGTATGCCATATTTGCCCAGCGCGATCGCGGTCGATTGCATCAGCGAATGCACGCCAGCCTTGGTCGGGGTATAATGCGTCTGATACTCCCCGCCGACCAGCGCGGAGATGGAGGAAACAGCCACGATCGATCCGCCATGCCCCTGTTTCACCATCTGCTGGGCAGCCGCCTGCACCATGAAATAGGCGCCGTGCAGGTTCACCTTGAACGTCCGCTCGACTACATCGGCCGGCATGTCCAGAAAGGCGTGGAAGGGGCAAATCCCCGCATTGCTCACCATGACGTCGACCTTGCCGAAGGCTTCGACCGCCCTGGCCACGAAATCCTGCGCGGTCTGCGGGTCGGCGACGTCGCCCTTTACCGCGATGGCGCGCTGGCCCAGCGTCTCGATCTCCGCCACGCAGCTTGCGGCCGGACCATCGCTGTTCGCATAGTTGATCGCGACATCCGCGCCATGCTGCGCCGCGCCGATCGCGGCGGCGCGGCCGATGCCGGTCGATGCGCCGGTGACTAGGACGGTCTTGCCAAGCAACTTCATGGCGCGGATATTCCTTCGATGATTATCGCCGCACCGGGCGGCGGGGGGATTTGACGCCGGGGGTCCAGCCCAGGTCGGCGCTGACCTTGTGCGCGGCGGCGCGGACATCGTCGCTCAGTCCCGCCATGCGATCGTCATCCATATATTGGGCGGCGCTCGACAGGCTGATCGCGGCCACGATCGCGCCAGATGCGTCGCGGACCGGCGCGGCGACACAGCGTATCTGGTCTTCATTCTCCTCCAGGTCGAACGCGCGCCCGGTGACCGCATAGTCGCGCATCCGTTCAAGCCAGCTTTCATAGGCGATTGGATGGGTGCCCGCCGGCTGGTCCGCGTCGAACAGCCGACGCCAATTGCCCTCCGGGTCATCCATCAGCAGCGCCTTGCCAAGCCCCGTCGAGGTCAAGGGATGCCGGTCGCCGATACGGCTGCTAATCTCCACCCGGCGGCGGCCCGGAATCTTGTCGAGATAGAGCGCTTGGTCCCCGTCGAGCCGACCCAGATGCACGACATCTTCGCTGGCGGCAGCCAGCGCCTCCAGATGCGGCCGGGCGATCTGCACCAGATCGGCCTGCGATTGGGCGAGGAAGCCCAACTGGAGCAGCTTTGGCCCCAACTGATAGCCCTCGCGCGGCAGGAAAGTCAGGAAGCCGCGCTCCACCATGGCGTTGGCGAGGCGGTGGGTGGTCGAGCGGGTGAGGCTCATCCGTTCCGACAGGTCGGCCAGCTTGATCGGGCCGTCGATCACCTGGTCGAGCAGGTCCAACCCGCGCTGCAAAGTCTGCGACCCGCCCGCCTTCGCCTTTTCCCCTCGCCCCAAATTTTCAGGTGCATCCGATTCTGGGTTTGACGTTTTGTGTCTCATCTAATAACACTCTATCCCACAAAATGAGAAAAACAAGGGTAAGGAGAGGCAGGACGTGATTGTGCCAGTCACGCCACCTCCTCCAATAGCCAGCCTTTATGGATGTTTTGCTCACATATTGGAAGTTTCTGCCGATCCGTCCCACATATTGGGCATTGGCAGGTTCAGGGAGTGTGTGCGTGCCGATCGTGACGTTGCCGAATATCAAGCATGTTCGGGCCTTCGCCGTGCGCGGTGGCGGGGCAGACTATCATGACCAGGGCGAAGGCCACTGGATCGACGATCACATCGCGACGCCCATGTCGCGCTATCCAGAATATCGCCAGTCGCGCCAGAGCTTCGGCATCAACGTGCTGGGCACGCTGGTCGCGGAGATCGAGGCGGAGGACGGAACTGTCGATTTCGCCGTCACCACCGGCGGCGAACCGGCCGCCTATATCGTGGAAAAGCATCTCGCCCGCTTCCTCGAAGGCCGCGCGCCCACCGACTATGAGAAGATCTGGGACCAGATGTATTTCTCGACCCAATATTATGGGCGCAAGGGCCTAGTCATCAACGCGATTTCCTGCGTCGATCTGGCGCTGTGGGACTTGCTGGGCAAGTTGCGGCAGGAGCCGGTCTATCATCTGCTCGGCGGCGCGGTGCGCGACGAGCTGCAATTCTACGCCACCGGCGCGCGGCCCTACAAAGCGAAGGAATTTGGCTTCATCGGCGGCAAGATGGCGCTGCACCACGACCCGGCGGAGGGTGTTGAGGGCCTGAAAAAGAACATCGCCGAACTGGCGGATATGCGGTCCAAGGTCGGCGACGATTTCTGGCTGATGTGGGACTGCTGGATGGCGCTGGACGTCGACTATGCGACTCGTCTGGCCATCGCGGCCCATGACCTTGGCCTCAAATGGATCGAGGAGGCGATCAGCCCCGACGATTATTGGGGCTATCAACAGCTCAAGCGCAACGTGCCCAAGGGGATGCGGGTCACCACCGGCGAGCATGAGGCGACCCGATGGGGCTTTCGCATGCTGCTGGAAATGGATTGCTGCGACATCATCCAGCCCGATGTCGGCTGGTGCGGGGGCGTGACCGAACTGCTCAAAATCAGCGCCCTGGCAGACGCTCATGGCAAGATGGTCGTGCCGCATGGCTCATCGGTCTATTCCTATCATTTCGTCATCACCCGCCACAATTCGCCCTTCGCCGAATTTCTGATGATGCATCCGGGGCCGACCGAAGTGGTGCCGATGTTCTCGCCCCCATTGCTGGGCGAACCGGTGCCGGAAAATGGCCGCATGAAGGTGACCGCGCTCGACAAGCCCGGCTTCAGCGTCGAGCTGAACACCGACATCGCCATGCACCGCCCTTATACCCATTGATCGTCAGAAGAGAGAAACGTCCCATGAAATTCATTCGTTACGGCCAGCCTGGCCAGGAAAAGCCCGGTGTCATCGACAGCGATGGCAAGATTCGCGACCTGTCGAGCGTCGTCCCCGAACTGACCATCGCAACGCTGGCCGCCGCCAAGGCCGCCGACATCGCCTCGCTGCCGATCGTGGAAGGCGCGCCGCGCTATGGCGTCCCGGTCAAGGGCATCGGCAAGATCGTCGCCATCGGCCTCAATTATGAGGATCATGCGATCGAATCGAACCTGCCGATCCCCACCGAACCGATGATGTTCATGAAGGCGCTGTCGTCGCTCAACGGCCCCAACGACGAAGTGATGCTGCCCAAAAACGCCACTCATGGCGACTGGGAAGTCGAACTGGGCGTGGTGATTGGCGAAACCTGCCGCTTCGTCAGCGAAGACGAAGCGCTGTCCAAGGTCGCTGGCTATACCCTGGTCAACGATGTGTCGGAACGCTTCAACCAGAAGCAGCGCGGCAGCCAGTGGAGCAAAGGCAAGGGCCATGACACATTCTGCCCGGTCGGCCCCTGGCTGGTGACCCCGGACGAGGTCGGCGACCCGCAGGATCTGGACATGTATCTCGACGTGAACGGTCAGCGGATGCAGACCGGCAACACCAGGACGATGATCTTCACCGTCGCCCAGCTGATTGCGTATGTCAGCGAATATATCACCCTCTATCCCGGCGACCTTATGATCACCGGCACCCCGCCGGGCGTAGGCGAAGGCAAAAAGCCCGACGCCATCTATCTTAAGGCCGGCGACGTCATGGAACTGGGCATCGCCAAGCTGGGCACCCAGACGCAGCAGGTGTCGGAATGGCGTCACCTGGGAGACGTGGTGCTTGGATGAGCGTCTATGCCGGCCGTTTCGCAGGTCGCAACGCGATCGTCACCGGCGGCGCCTCTGGCCTGGGCAAGCAGGTCGCCGCCCGCATCGTCGCGGAAGGGGGCCAAGTAGCATTATGGGATCTCAATCCCGAAGCGCTCGCGGCCACCAGCGCTGAGATCGGCGCGGCTTATATGGTTGCGCTGGACGTGTCCGATTACGCCGCCGTCGTCGCCGCCGCGCTGGGCAAGGTCGATATCCTCATCTGCTCGGCCGGCATCACCGGCGCGACCGCGACCGTCTGGGACTATCCGGTCGACAGTTTTCAGCGGGTGATCGACATCAATTTGAATGGCCTCTTCTACTGCAACCGGGAGGTTGCGCCCTTGCTCCTCGACAATGGCTATGGCCGCATCGTCAACCTGGCGTCCGTCGCGGGCAAGGAAGGCAATCCCAACGCCAGCGCCTATTCGGCCAGCAAGGCGGGCGTGATCGGTTTCACCAAGTCGCTCGGCAAGGAACTGGCAGGCAAAGGTGTCATCGCCAACGCACTGACCCCCGCGACCTTCGAAAGCCCGATCCTGGCCCAACTTCCCCAGAGCCAGGTCGACTATATGCGCTCGAAAATCCCGATGGGTCGCCTGGGCCTGATCGAGGAATCGGTCGCCATGGCCTGCTTCATGGCCAGCGAAGAATGCGGCTTCACCACCGCATCGACATTCGACACATCGGGCGGCCGCACCACCCTCTCAAACGCAAAGTTGCGCGGCGCGACTGGCCATCAAGAGCCGGCGCGCCGCAATCTGTCCTACCCCGTTCGGGCTGAGCGAAGTCAAAGCCCCCGCCTGAGCGCAGCGAAGGCTTCGACTGCGCTCAGCCTTGCCCTTCGACTCCGCTCAGGGCGAACGGACGTTGAGAGGATAGCCATGATCCCCTGTGTCGACGCCCATATCCATTTATGGGACTTGCAGCATATCCGATACGACTGGCTGAGCGCGCCCTTCTCCGACGAAGGGCCGAACGGCAGCGTGGAAGAGATCGTGCATGACTATTGCATCGCCGACTATCGCGCCGACTTGGCCCGCTGGAATGTCGTGAGCGCCGTCCATGTCGATGCCGGCGCGGCGGCCGCCAGCGCCCTGCGCGAAACCCAGTGGCTCGACGGGATGGCGCAGATCGAAGGGCTTCTCACCGGCTTCGTCGCCTTCGCTGCCCTGCATGATCCCGATGTCGATGCCCTGCTCGCCGCGCAAGCCGCGGACCCCCGCGTCAAGGGCATCCGCCATATCGTCAACTGGCACCGCGATCCCAAGCGCACCTATGGCCCGGTCGACCTTACCGTCGATCCCCAATGGCAGGCGGGCTATGCCCTGCTGGCGAAGCACGGTCTGTCCTTCGACCTGCAATGCTATCCGGGGCAGATGCCGGGACTGGCCCCGCTCATCGCACGCCATCCGGACATTCCCGTCATCATCGACCATATGGGGATGCCGGTGCTGACCGACCCCGATGGCCTAGATGATTGGCGCGCAGGCATGAAGGCGCTCGCCGCGCTGCCCCATGTCGCGGTGAAATTGTCGGGCATGGGCTTCATCCGCCGCGACTGGACCTGCGAATCGATCGAACCGCTGGTGCGCGAAACGATCGACCTGTTCGGCACCGACCGCTGCACCTTCGCCAGCGACACGCCGACCGACACGCTATTCGCCCCGATCGACCGCACCATGGAGGCCTATCACGCCATCGTCGCGGACTTTCCCGAAGCCGATCGCCGCGCGCTCTTCGCGGGCAACGCCAACCGCCTCTATCGTCTGGGACTTGACCTATGATCGCGAATCCTCTGCTCGGCGTCCTCTTCCACTGGTTGGGCGGCCTCGCCTCGGCCAGCTTCTACGTCCCTATCGTGGCGTGAAGCGCTGGAACTGGGAAATCTTCTGGCTCACCGGCGGCATCTTCTCCTGGGTGATCGCGCCCTGGGTCTTCGCCGCGATCCAGACCAACGACCTGATGGGTGTGATGCGACAGGTGCCCTCCTCGGTCGTCGGCTGGTGCGTGTTCTTCGGCGTTCTCTGGGGCTTTGGCGGCCTGACATACGGCCTCACCATGCGCTATCTCGGCCTCTCGCTCGGCATGGCGGTGGTGCTGGGCCTCTGCACCGTGTTCGGCACACTGATCCCGCCGATCGTCGATGGCAGCTTCATGACGGAGATCGCCGGAACGCTCCATGGCCGGATCGTCCTGTTGGGCCTGGCCGTCACGGTGCTGGGCATCATCGTCGTTGCGATGGCCGGCGCACGCAAGGATGCGGCATTGTCCACCGAGCAAAAGGCCGCCGCCGTCGCCGAATTTGATTTCAAAAAGGGCAGCGGCCAGCGCCCAAATTCCTCCCCAATTTCCTGCTCTGCGCGCTGGCGGGCACGGCCTGGTATTTCCAGTTCTTCTTCTACACCATGGGCGAAAGCCAGATGGGTCGCTTCGGCTTCTCAAGCTGGACGCTGCACATGGCGTCGATCATCATCTTCGGCACCTGCTGGGGCTTCGCCTTCAGAGAGTGGAAGGACGCCGGCCCCGCCATCCGCCGCATGGTATGGACCGGGGTTGGCCTGCTGATCTTCGCCACCCTGATCATCGGCTATGGCAACCGCCTGGCCGTGTGACGGCCCGGCCCGGCGTCAATGCCGGGCGGGCACCGCGTCCGACTGGCGACGAATCAGCTGATAATCCAGCTTCACCTTGCCGATAATTCCCTCAGCGCCCTCGTCCTGGCTGCGGAAACGCATCGCCAGCAGGCCGATCGCTTCGCGGCTCATGTCGCGGATCGGCTGGCGGATGGTGGTCAGCGCCGGCCAGATCGCGCTCGCCAGTGGCGTATCGTCAAAGCCGCAGATGCTGATTTCGGCCGGCACGTTGATGCGTCGCTGGTGCGCGACCGTGATCGCGGCGGCGGCCATATCATCGTTGCAGGCGAAGATCGCGGTCGGCCGCGGCTCCAGGCTCATCAGCCGCTCGGCCGCGTCCAGCCCCGACCGATAGCTATAGTCGCCCGGCACGATCAACTGGTCGTCATGGTCCAGCCCGTGATGGAGCAGCGCATCGCGAAACCCCTGTAAGCGCCGCGCGCTCGACCGGTGGCGCACATTGCCTTCGATGAAGCCGATCCGCCGATGCCCCAGCTCGATCAGGTGCCGGGTCAGGTCATAGGCGGCATGGCGGTCGTCTGTGCCCACCACCAGCATGTCCGGCCCATCCTGGTCCGGCGCGATCGCGACGATGGCGATATCGCGCGCGCTCAGCCCGGCGATCAGTTCCGGCCAGTCGCACAGCGGCGGCGGCAGGATCACGCCGGCGACATTGGCATGGGCGACCTGCTCGACGATTTCCTCGGCAAAGGCGCCGGGCGCGCATTGCTCGACCACCAGATGCAGGTGCCGCTGCGGCGCTTCGCCCAGCGCCCCCAGCAGCAATTCGCCCAGATAGGCCGACGTGGTGGAGTTGCTGTGCAGCAACGCGACGCGCCGGTCGGCGCTCCCGGCCAGCGCGCGGGCCGACGCATTGGGGATATAGCCCAGCTCCTTGACCGCCAATTCGACCGCCCGCCGCGCCTTGGCGCTGACCAGCGCCTTGCCGTTGACCGCGCGCGACGCGGTCATGACCGACACGCCCGCGCAGGCGGCGACTTCCTTGATCGTGGGCGGCTTTTTCTTGGGGTCGCTTTTCTGCATCCCCTCTTCCCTAGCCGCTTTTACGGTCAAGGAAAATCATGGGGTTTCAAGGCGTGGAAAAGCCCGCCGGTTGCATTGACCGGCGGGCTTTTCCACGTCGCGCTGTGGCGCGGATCAATATTGGATGGTGACGGTTACCGCGCGGCGGTTCTGCGCCCAGCTTGCCTCGTCCGATCCCAGCGCCGCCGGCCGTTCCTTGCCATAGCTGACGGTGGTGATGCGGCCCGGCGCGATCCCCAGCGAGGCGAGATAGTTTTTTGCCGCATTGGCGCGGCGTTCGCCCAGCGCGATATTATAGTCGCGGGTGCCGCGTTCGTCGGCATGGCCCTCCACCGTCACGCGCACCGACGGGTTCTGCTGCAACCAGGCGGCCTGGCTCTGCAACGTCGCCTGGTCTTCCGCATCGACATCATATTGGTCGAGGCCAAAGAAGATGCGGTCCGAAGACACCGACGCGACGAAATCCTCTTGGCTGCCCTTGACCGGGCCGCCGGCACCGATCGGCCCGCTGGGCGCGGTCGCGCCACCGGTGCCGCCGGGGGCGGGGGGCAATTCGGCCGGCGGCTTCTTCGAACAGGCGGCCAGCGCGATGATGGCGGTCGCCATCAACAGGGTCCGGGACAGTTTCATGGGAGTCTCCTTCGATATCTCTATGCCGCCCGCTAAGACAGTCATCAGGGTCCGTGATGTTCGTTACGCTGTCAAGACGACTAGGTTCCCCAATGGGCGAAGGCACCTGAACCTAAGCTTAGGGCAGCAACGGTCCCCAGGCCGGATCGGACCCGCTCAGCGGGGTGGGAATCCGCCGTTCATTCACCCCGGTCAGGTCGACCTGCCACACCTGGCTGCTGCCCTGCTTGCCCGGCGTCGTGCGGAAAAATTGCAGCACGCGGCCATTGGGCGACCAGGTCGGCTGCTCGTCCTGCCAGCCATTGGTCAGGATGCGCTCATTGTCGCCGCTGGGCGTCATCACCGCCACCTTGAAATCGCCCGACAGCTTGGTGAAGGCGATCAGGTCGCCGCGCGGCGACCATTCGGGCGTCGCATAACGGCCGCCGCCATGGCTGATCCGCCGCTGGTTGGAACCGTCTGCATTCATCACATAGATTTGCTGCCCGCCCGACCGGTCGCTTTCGAACACGATCTGGCTGCCGTCGGGCGAATAGCTGCCGCCCACGTCGATGCCCGGCGAATTGGTCAGCCTCACCGGCGTTCCGCCATTGGCCGACACGCGATAAATGTCGGTATTGCCAGCCACCGCCATGGAAAACAGGATGTTGCGCCCATCGGGCGACCAGCGCGGCGCAAAGGTCGCGTTGCTGCTTTCGGTCACCAGCTTCTGCTGCCCCGCGCCGATGTCATAGATATAGAGGCGCACCCGACTGCCCAGATAGCTGACATAGAGGATCGACTTGTAATCGGGCGAAAAGCGCGGGGTCAGCGCCATCGACTGGCCGTTGGTGATGAAGCGGTGGTTCGCCCCATCCGAATCCATGATGGCGAGCCGCTTGACGCGCGCACCCTTGGGACCACTTTCGGCGATATAGGCGATGCGGCTGTCGAAGAAGGGACTTTCCCCCGACAGGCGCGCATAGATGGCGTCGGCGCATTTATGCGCGGCGCGGCGCCAGTCGCGCGGCGCGACGACATAGCCCTGCCGCGTCAGTTCCTGTTTCAGCGCCACGTCATAAAGGTAACAGCCCACGGTGATGTCGGCCTCGCCCCCTGTCGTGCGCACGAACCCCTGGACCAGCGCCTGATAGGCGTTCCATTTGTCATAGACCGGGTTGGTGACTTCGGGGAAGGCGACGGCCGGCATCCCGCCAGGCCCCGACGGATCGAACAGGCCGGAGCCTTTGAGATCGGACGCGATCACCTCGGCGATCTTGCGCCCTAGTTCGCTGGCGGTGCCGGCGGGGGTCGCCACATCCTGCTGCGCGGGTAGGGTGGGGACGGCGACCTTGACGTTGCTGTCGACCTCCCCGGTCACATCGACCGATAATTGCGCCATGGCGGGCGTGGACAGGATGGCGGCAAGCGCGACGGTCGCCAGAGAGATGCGGCGAAGGAAGTTGGTCTTCATCGGTTCAGCCTCGCGTCAAAGCGGAGTGGCCGGAGCCATTTCCATTGGTCATAATATTCAGGCGGTAAATTCCGAAAGGGGGCGGCGAGTTTCACCGCCTGGATCGCGCGTTCCGCATGCAGCTTCGCCTGGGGGCGGTTGCTGGCGGTGACGCCGGTCTGGTCGATCACCTCGGGCGCACCGATCAGCGCGCCGCTCTTGTCGAGGCGCACTTCCAACAGCGTCACCAGTTGATCCGCGTCCGCGCCCGATGGCGGCCGCCAGTGCGGCTTCAACTGGCGACGGATTTCCGTGTCCAGCGCGGCCTTCTGCTGCGGCCCCATGGCGGCGGCCGGCGGCGGTGCCGCTTTACGCGGCGCGTCGTCCTTGGTGTCGATCCCTTTCAGGAAATCCTTGCCCAGCAGCGACCCCTTGGGCTTGTCCGCCTTGCCTGCGCCGGATGCGCGTGCCGCGGCGTCGGCCTTGGCCTTCGCATCGCTCTTGGCCTTCGCGTCGCTCTTTGCTTTCGCGTCGGCTTTGGCCTTAGCGTCGGCCTTCGCTTTTGCGTCGCTTTTCGCCTTGGCGTCGCTCTTGGACGGCACGGCCGCCGCAGCCTTTGGCTTGTCAGGCGCTGGCTTGGCCTTGGGCGTCGGCTTTTCAGGCGGCGCCTTGGGTTTCGGCGCGGCCTTGGCCACCTCTTTCTTCGGCGGCACAGGCTTGGGCTTGGCCGGGGCTTCCTTCACGACCGGCTTTGGCGGCGTCGGTTTGGGCACGGGCTTTGGTTCGGCCCTGGGCGGCGGCGGCGCAGGCGTCGGCTCAGGGGCCGGTGCAGGCTCCGGCGCAGGCTTGGCGTCTTCCGTCGGCCCTTCCTCCGGCGCGACACTGGGCGGCGGCGGCTGCGTCGATACCTGCGGCGCGGTCGATTGCAGCGCGACTTCGTCCACCAGGCTCACGTCCATCGGCGGCGACTTCAGCTTCAACGGATTGGGGGTGGCCAGGAATCCGGCCGACAGCAATCCGAACAGCAGGACATGTCCTGCCGTCGCGACGCCCAGGCCGATCTTTTCCGCGCGCTCCATATGGCTGACCTATGGTCCCTATTCTGAACCGTCGCTGGCCGAACCGGCGTCCGACCCGGTGCTGACCAGCGATACCTTGTTCAAGCCTGCGCGATTGAGTTCGCCCATCACCCGCATCACCCGGCCATAGTCCAGGGCGGTGTCGGCGCGCAGGAAGATTTGCGGCGGCTCGGGCTGGCCTGCATTGGCGGCGGCGATCTCCGCCAGCCGGTCGGGCAGGTCTGCGTCGCTGATCTGCGCCTCGTCGATGAACAGCCCGCCGTCGCGGTCGATCGACAGGATCGTCGGCTTGGCGTCCGCGTCCAGTCCCTTGGCGCGTGTTTCGGGCAGGTTCACCGGCACCCCGGTCACCAGCAGCGGCGCGGTCACCATGAAGATGATGAGCAGCACCAGCATGACGTCGACCAGCGGCGTTACGTTGATATCGGCCATTGGCGCGCGCCCGCGCCCGCGCCGGGCGGAGGGAGGACCGGACATAGCCATTAGCGCTGGGACTCCAGTTCCCGGCTCAGCGTGGAATAGAAGCTGTCGGCAAAGCGGGTCAGCCCTGCTTCCAGCCGGTTGATGCCATGACTGAACCGGTTATAGGCGATCAGCGCGGGGATCGCCGCGAACAGGCCGATGGCCGTGGCGAACAGCGCTTCGGCAATGCCCGGCGCGACCACCGCAAGGGAACTGTTCTGCTCGGCCGCGATCGAGGTGAAGGCGCGCATGATGCCCCACACCGTCCCGAACAGGCCGATGAACGGCGCGGCCGACGCCACCGTCGCCAATATATTGAGGCGATCGGACAGACGATCAATCTCGGACGCGATGATGCTCGACATCGACGTCCCCAGCCGGTCGCGCGTGCCGTCACGGTCGATCACCTTCTGCGCGGTCGATCGCCGCCATTCGGTCACGCCCGCCGCCATCACCTTGGCCGCCGGGAAATCGGTCTTGCCGCGCGCCTCGTAAAAGCGGTCGATATCCTCCGCCTTCCAGAAATCGGCCTCGAACTTGCGGCTTTCCTTGCTCGCCTTGCGCAGGCTGACGCTGAAGCTGATGATGATCGCCCAGGTCCAGATGCTGGCCAGCAACAGGCCCAGCATCACACCCTTCACGACGATGTCGGCCTGCAGGAACAGGGCGAGCGGGGATATGGTCGCGGCGTCGGTAATGGCGCCGGCAGGCAGGTTGAGGGTCATGGGTGAATGTCTTCCCCTTGGCAAAGGCGGGTGAAAATGGCGGTCCAGGCTTTGGGTTGCCGCTGCGGGCGACCCTGCGGCGTCAGCCAGGCGACGGTGATGGTGGCGTTGGTCAACTCTTCTTGCCCGCGCATGACTCTCTGATGAATGGCGCAGCTGGCCGCCCGCACATCGGCGACGCGGCTCGCCACCATCAGGTCATCGTCCAGCCGCGCGGGACGGCGATATCGGATCTGGAGGTCGGTGACGGCATAGACGCCCGCGCCCCCTTCATGGTTGGCGCGCTGGTCGATGCCCGCGATGCGCAGCATGTCGGACCGGGCGCGTTCCATATAGCGCAGATAATTGGCGTGATAGACCAGCCCCGACAGGTCGGTATCCTCGAAATAGACGCGCAGCGGGAAATGATGCACGGCGGCAAGGAAGCGTCCGGTCGCCGGCGCGGGCATCAGGTCTGAAACGGACATCGCGCGCTTTTAACCATGGCGCAGCGCCCACGCAAAGCCGGAAATGGCGGATGAACCCGCAATCCGTCCGCCACCCGCGCACGATCCATCGCCTGTCCGATTGCATAGGTGGCCGATACTGGTCGTCGGCCCCCAGCGCGGCTAAGGGAGAAGCGACGATTCATGAGGGAGAGCAAGGCATGACGGATATTCGGACGGTCGGCGTGATCGGCGCAGGACAGATGGGCGCTGGCATCGCCCAGGTCGCGGCGCAGGCGGGCTATGACGTCATATTGTCGGATATCGACCTGCCCCGCGCGGAAAAGGGGCTGGCCGGCATCGCCAAGCTGCTGGCCAAGGCGGTGGACAAGGAAAAGATCACGCAGGCTGACGCTGACGCCGCGCTCGCCCGGATCACCCCCGCCGGCGACATCGCCCCGCTCGCCAACGCGCAACTGGTGATCGAAGCCGCGACCGAGCGGGAGGAAGTGAAGCGCGCCATCTTCGCCAATGTCGGCAAGATATTGGCGGCCGACGCGATCCTGGCCACCAACACATCCTCGATTCCCATCACCCGTCTGGCGCAGGCCGCGCCCGATGCGGGGCGCTTCGTGGGCGTCCATTTCTTCAACCCCGTGCCGGTGATGGTGCTGGTGGAGGTCATTCGCGGCCTCGCCACCACGCCCGAAACGGTGGCGGCGGTGGAGGGGTTCGCCTCGCGCATCGGCAAGACCACGGTCCACGCCTTCGACGCGCCGGGCTTCGTGGTCAACCGCATCCTGCTGCCGATGCTGAACGAAGCGGTGTTCGTGCTGGGCGAGGGCGTGGGCAGCGTCACCGATATCGACCAGGGCTGCAAGCTTGGCCTTAATCACCCGATGGGACCGCTCACCTTGCTCGATTTCGTCGGCCTGGACACCGCGCTGGAAATCCTCAATGTCTTCCTCAGCACCACCGGCGACCCCAAATATCGCCCCGCGCCGCTACTCGTCAAATATGTCGAAGCGGGCTGGTACGGCCGCAAGACCGGCAAGGGCTTCTACGACTATAGCGGCGCGGAACCGGTGCCGACGCGCTAAATAGCTGCATCCGTTCGTTTCGAGCGAAGTCGAGAAACGCAAGCTCAGCGTCAGCCGCTTCTCGACTTCGCTCGAAACGAACGGATGTCAGATTACCCCGCGCTCAGCCCATGTTTTTTCATGCAATGGCGCAACTGGTCGTAGGTCAGGCCCAGCCCCTTGGCGGTCGCGCGCTGGTTATAGCGAAACCGGTCCAGCGCCGCGCGGATGATCGCCGCCTCATGTCCGTCCACGGCGGCGCGCAGGTCGCTAATCTCTTCATAGCCCATGCCGGGCGCTGATGGCGCGGCGGGGGCATCGCAGGGCGCCGCCTCCGCCCGCTTCATCATCGACTTGGGCTTCCAGGGCGATGCGAACGGGTCGAAGGTGATCCGGCTGATCGGCCGCCCCGGCTCGTTCCAGCGATAGACCGCCCGCTCCACCACATTGCGTAATTCGCGCACATTGCCCGGCCAGCCATGGCCTTCCAGTTCCGCCGCGCAGGCCGCCGTGAAGCCGGGCCATTGCGGCCAGTCGCGCTCGGCAGCCATACGCCGCCCGAAATGATCGGCCAGGACGGTGATGTCGCCTTCGCGCGCCCGCAGCGGGGGCAGGGTGATGACCTCGAAACTCAACCGGTCGAGCAGGTCGGGGCGAAACCGTCCGGCGTCGGCCGCGGCGGGCAGATCCTCGTTGGTCGCCGCGACGATGCGGACGTCCACGGTCAGTGGTTTCGACGCGCCGATCCGCGTAACCTCGCCATATTCGACCACGCGCAGCAACCGTTCCTGCGCCGCCATCGACAGCGTGCCCAGTTCGTCCAGAAACAGCGTGCCGCCATCGGCATCCTCGAACCGGCCCGGCCGCGCCTTGGTCGCGCCGGTGAAGGCGCCCTGTTCATGGCCGAACAGTTCTGCCTCGATCAATGTTTCGGGCAGGGCCGCGCAATTCATCGTGATCAGCGGTTCGCCCCATCGTGGCGACAGGTGGTGGAGTCGCTCGGCGATCAGCTCCTTGCCGGTGCCGCGTTCGCCGATCACCAGCACCGGCCGGTTCAGTTCGGCCGCCCGGCCGGCCTGCTCCACCGCGTCGAGAAAGACCGAGGACTGGCCGATAAACTGCGTATTTTTCTCCATATGCCAACTTATGGTGAAATTTCCCACTCCTTGGCAAGGGGCATATTGGCACATCCCCCTGCGATGACCCAAAAAATGTCGGAAAATCTCGCATTTTTCGAAACTGGCACGACTTCTGCAAAGCTCAGGGCAATCCGCAACCAATCGCGGAACCTATGAAGGCCAAGGTTCAGGGAGTATGACGATGACCAACCAGAGCAACAGCGTTCGCGAAATCAGCCAGCTGATGTCGGCCGCCATCGCCGCCTTGCTGTTCGGATCGACCATGATCCTTTCGGCGGTCGGCCCGGCCCGCGCCAGCGAAGCCCCGATCCTCGCGGCGCAGCACAGCACCGCCCCCTTGCGCTATCTGGCGTAAGCGGCACCAGTCTTCCCAAGACAATAAGACCAGGAGTGACGTTAAAATGGGTATTTTCTCCCGCACCCGCGACATCATCGCCGCCAATGTGACCGACCTGCTCGATAAGGCCGAAGACCCCGCGAAGATGATCCGCATGATCATCCTCGAAATGGAGGAAACGCTGGTCGAAGTCCGCGCGTCCGCCGCCCGTACCATCGCCGACCAGAAGGAAATGCGCCGCCACATCGCCAAGCTGACCGCCTTGCAGGACAGCTGGACCGAAAAGGCGCAGCTTGCCCTGTCCAAGGATCGGGAAGACCTAGCCAAGGCCGCGCTGGTCGAGCGCCAGAAGGCGACCGACATGGCGGATCATCTGAGCCATGAGATCGCGACGCTCGACGATGCGCTCAAGGCGTCGGAAGAGGATATCGCCAAGCTCCAAGGCAAGCTGCGCGAAGCCCGCGCCCGCCAGAACAGCCTGGTGACCCGGATGCAGAGCGCGGAAAACCGCCTGCGCGTGCGCGAAGCCTATGCCGGTGAGAAGGTCAACGACGCCTTCGCCCGCTTCGACATGCTCGAACGCCGCGTGGACATGGCCGAAGGCCGCGCCGACGCCGTGACGCTGGGCGGTCAACCCAAGACGCTGGAGGAGGAGATTGCGGAATTGAAGTCGGCCGACAAGGTCGATGCCGATCTCGCCGCGCTCAAAGCCTCGATGAACAAGGGGAGCTGATTCGATGGAGGACATATTCCTGCCCATCATGATCTGCGGCATGTTGTTCATCGGCATGCCCTGGCTGATCTTCCACTATGTCACCAAATGGAAGCAGGCGCCCAAGATCACCGATGAGGACGAGAAGCTGCTGGATGACCTCCACCTTCTCGCCCGCCGTCTGGAGGAAAGGCTCCAGACGGTCGAACGGATCGTCGCCGCCGACAATCCCGATTTCCGCCCCTCTCGCCCGTCGGCTGACGACGGCTACGAACTCGACCGGAGGAACTGACATGACCGCCCGCCGTACCAAATTCTACCTCGACAAGAAAAATGGCAAATGGTCGGGCGTGTGCGCCGGCATCGCCGACTATAGCGGGATCGATGTGACCTGGGTTCGGGTCGGCGCGGTGCTGGTCACGCTGATGGGGGCCTTCCCTTGGACGCTGATCGCCTATGCCTGCGCCGTCTATTTCGCCGACAACAAACCTGTGGGCCTCTATTCGGACCGCGACGACGAGAAGTTCTGGCAGGGCGTGCGCACCAACCCGACCCGCTCGACCCGCGATGTCCGCTCCAAGTTTCGCGACATCGATCGCCGCCTGGCCGACATCGAAATCTATTACACCAGCCGCAACACCCGCCTCGCCGACGAGATCGACAGCCTGCGCTGAGCGCCGCGTCGGGGCCGCATAATAGGGGATAATTGTCATGAATTTCGCTGGACCCAGCTTCGTCATCGCCATCGTCGCCCTGTCGACCCTGGGCTGGATGTTCACCACCTGGGTCCGTGCCCGTCACGGCTATCCGGTGGAAAATGAATGGACCGGCACCGTTCATCGAACGGACCCCGACGCCGGTCGAAAAATCGACCTTCTTTCCAACGAAAACGAAAAGCTGACTGGCCGCATCAGCCGCCTCGAAGACCGCATCGCCGTGCTGGAAAGGATCGCCACCGATCCCGCCGCCCGCACCGCGCGCGAAATCGACGCGCTGCGCTGACACCGGCGAGCCAAGGGGAGTATCATCATGTTTCCATTCGAAGCCTTCGCCCCGGTGGCGGTCATTGTCGGATCGCTGGCGGTCGGCGGCTGGATCTTCACCACCTGGCTCCGCGTCAAGAATGGCTATCCGCTGGAAAACAGCTGGGGAAAGCCCGTCTATCCGCAGAAGAACGACGAAATGGTCGAACGCATCAAGCTGCTGAGCCAGGAAAACGCCCAGCTGCGCGCCGAGATCGGATCGATGAAGGACCGGCTCGCCGTGGTGGAGCGGATCGTCACCGACGGCAGCCATCAACTGGCCCGTGAGATCGAACAACTGCGCAGCCCGGCCAACTAAGGCCAGAGAGCATAGCGCCATTAGGGAGTGATCGACATGAATCCGTTTGAAATGGTCGTTGCCATCATCGCCATCACCGCCATCGCCAGCGTCCTGCGCGCCAAATATGGCGTCGTGCGCCGCGACAAGGGCGAAGACTTCATCCAGCGCGGTCCCGACCCCGAAGCCGAACGGCTCCGTGCCGAAGTGAAAGGGCTTAAGGATCGCGTCGCCGTGCTGGAACGGCTGGCGACGGACGGCTCCAGCGCGCTGGAGCGGGAATTTGAAAAACTGCGGGACCGCGACTGAACATAGTCCGCGTCGGACAGGGAGGCTTATATGCAAGACCCCTATCTCTACATCACCTTGGCGACGACCAGCCTGGTCGGCCTCGCCATCATCGCGGCCGCTGGGTTGCGCGGCTGGAACGGCTGGCTGGAGTTGAAGCGCGCCGAACTGGGTCGCCGCTTCGAGGAAGCCGCGCCGCCGTCCGCCTCCGCCCGGATCGAGGTCGCCGACCTCAAGGAACGCATCCGCAAGCTGGAAGCGATCGCCGCAGGCGTGGATTTGTAGAGCAAGATGACTTCAGATTGTTAGCATCCGTTCGTACTGAGTAGAGACTGAGCTTGTCGAAGGCTCGTATCGGAGTACCAAACACGGCGCGTGATCCTTCGATACGCCATTTCGACAAGCTCAATGGCTACTCAGGACCAACGGATCAGGGTAAAGTCACCAGGCTCTAAAAAATCCCAATCCCCATTCCGTTCGTTCGAAACGAACAGCGAATGTGAAAAAGAGCGCGGTGCTTAAGCGCCGCGCTCTTTTTCCAACCCGCAGCGAAGGCCCTACCCCCGCAGCGACCCGCCCAGCTTCTGCGCGGCCTTGACCACTGCAGCGCTGATCGCTTCCAGCTCTTCCTGGCTGAAACTCTTCTCGCCCGGCTGCAACGTCACCTCGATCGCCAGCGACTTGAATCCATCCTCCACGCCCGGCCCGACGAAGACGTCGAACAGGCGCACATCGACGATGGACTTCTTGTCCGCGCCCTTCACGCCCCGCACCAGCGCATCGGCCTCGACCGTTTCAGGCACGATAAAGGCGAAATCGCGCTTCACCGCCTGCAACGCGGGCGGCGCGTAGGGCGCGCGCATGAAGCCGCTCTTGCGCTTGCCCGGAATCGCATCGAGGAAAATTTCGCCCGCGACCACCGTGCCCGACAGCCCGAATTGCTTCGCCAGCGACGGGTGCAACACGCCATACTCGGCCAGCACCGCCTTTGGCCCCAGCCGCAGCGTGCCGGACTGACCCGGATGATAGGCGGCCGATGCTTCCCCGAAATTCTGGAGATTGCCGACCGGCGCGCCGGCCGCCGCCAGCAGCGCGATCACCTCGGCTTTGGCGTCGAAGGCGTCGAAGCCCTGCGCCTTGCCCGTCTGCCAGCCCCGCGCTACCTTCTCGCCCGCCAGCACGAAGCCCACGGTCGCCCGCTCACCCTGCTTGAAATAGCGGCGACCCAGTTCGAACAGCCGCACGCTCGTCGCGCTGCGATCGACATTGCGCTTCGTCGCCGACAGCAGGCCCGGCAGCAGCGATGGCCGCATGACCTTCAATTCCTCGGAAATCGGGTTCGCCAGCGTCCAGTCGCCCACGCCCACGGCGGCGGCTTCCTTTTCGGCAATGAACGACCAGTTGATCGCTTCGGCCATCCCGCGCGCCGCGGCGGTGCGGCGCACCCGGCGCTCGACCATCTGTTCGGGGGTAGCAGTCGGGCGGGCGACGCCCGGCACGCGCGGCAACGGGGTGGACGGCACCTGGTCCAGGCCGACGATGCGCACCACTTCCTCGACAATGTCGGGCCAGCCATCGACGTCGCGGCGCCATGTCGGCACGATGATCGTCCAGCTGCCCGACACCGTCACCGGCATGCCGTCTTCATATTCAACGCGGCTCGCCTCGCCGCTGACGCCAAAGCCCAGGCTCTCCAGGATGCGCTTCTGTTCGTCGGCGGACACATGCACGCCGGCCAGCGCCAGGCACTGGTCGGGCGCATAAGCCACGGTCCGGGGCGTCGCGGGCGGGGTGCCGGCACGGGTCGCTTGGCTGGGCGTACCACCGCACAGGCTCACCACCAGGCTGGTGGCGATCGACAGGCCGTCGTCCAGAAACGCCGGATCGACCCCACGCTCGAACCGGCCCCGTGCGTCCGACGTCAGGGTCAGCTTCTGCCCCGTCATCGCGATCCGCTCTGGCGTGAAGTAAGCGCATTCGATCAATACGTCGGTCGTACCATCCTGCGCGCCCGAATGTTCGCCGCCCATGATGCCGCCGATATCGTGCACGGCTTCGTCGTCGGCGATGACGGTCATCGTCTCGTCCACGCCATATGTCTTGCCGTTGAGCGCCAGCGCCTGCTCGCCCGCCTTGCCCTTGCGCGCGACCAGCCCACCCTTCAGGCTCGCCATGTCATAGACGTGCAGCGGCCGGCCAAGATCGAACATGATATAATTGGTGATATCGACCAGCGTGCTGATCGGCTTCTGGCCGATGGCTTTGAGGCGCTTGGCCATCCATTCGGGCGATGTGCCGTTGGTCACGCCGCGCACGGTCCGCGCGAAAAAGGCGGGGCAGCCGTCCACATCGTCCGTCCGCACATCCGGCCCCGGACCCACGCCGGCAATCTCCGGCACGATGATGGCATTCAATGTACCCAGGCCCGCCGCCGCCAGATCGCGCGCGATGCCGCGCACGCCCATGCAATCCTGTCGGTTGGGGGTGACACTGACATCAATGACCGGATCGTTCAGCCCCGCCCAGTCGGCATAGACCTGCCCCACCGGCGCGGCTGCATCCAGTTCGATGATGCCGTCATGATCGTCGCCCAACTCCAGTTCGCGCGTGGAACACATCATGCCGTTGGATTCGACGCCCCGGATCGCGGTCTTTTTCAGCACCATGCCGTTGGACGGCACCACCGCGCCCTCAAGGCCGAACACACCGACCAGCCCCGCACGCGCATTGGGCGCGCCGCACACGACCTGCAACGGCGCGCCGTCGCCATGATCGACGCTCAGCACCTGCAACTTGTCCGCCTGCGGATGACGCTCGGCGCTCAGCACCTTGGCTATCTTGAACCCGGCCAGCTTCTCAGCCGGATTCTCGACCCCCTCGACTTCCAGCCCGATGGCGTTCAGCGTCTTGAGGATCGTCGTCAGGTCCGCATCCGTCTTCAGATGCGTCTTGAGCCAGCTCAGGGTGAACTTCATGCGCCTACCCCTCCGCTCAGCGTGGGCACGTCCAGCGCCGAAAAGCCATAATGTTTCAGCCAGCGCAGATCGCCGTCGAAGAAAGCGCGCAAGTCGTTCATCCCATATTTGAGCATGGCCAGGCGATCGACCCCGGTGCCAAAGGCAAAGCCCTGCCATTCGTCGGGGTCCAGCCCGCACGCCGCGATCACCTTGCGGTTGACCATCCCGCTGCCAAGCACTTCCAGCCAGCCGCCATCGGCCGCATCGCCGTCACCGCCGATGACCCGCTGGCCATTGCTCAGCGTATAGCCGACATCGACCTCGACCGACGGTTCGGTGAAGGGGAAATAGCTCGGGCGCAGGCGCAGGACGATGTCCTCACGCTCGAAAAACGCCTTCAGGAACGTCTCCAGCGTCCATTTCAGGTGACCGAGCGTGATCCCCTTGTCGATCACCAGCCCCTCGATCTGGTGGAACATCGGTGTGTGGGTCGCATCTGAGTCGCTGCGATAGACGCGGCCCGGCGCGATGATGCGGATCGGCGGGGGCGTGCCGTTCATCATCGTGCGGATCTGCACCGGCGACGTATGGGTGCGCAGCAGCATCCGCTTCTGCCCCTCCTCGTCCGGGAAGTAGAAAGTGTCGTGCATCGCCCGCGCCGGATGCGTCTCCGGGATATTGAGCGCGGTGAAATTATGCCAGTCGTCCTCGATCTCCGGCCCGGTCGCGACCGAGAAGCCGAGGTCGGCGAAGATTTCGGCCAGTTCGTCCATCACCTGGCTGACCGGATGAACGGACCCTTGTGCACCACCGTCGGCGGGCAGGGTCATGTCGACTTTCTCCGACGCCAGCCTGGCATCGAGCGCGGCCTGCTCCAGCGCGGCCTTCCTGTCCGCCAGGGCCGCCGTCACGCTCTCGCGCAGATCTTGGATCGGCGGCCCTTTGTCCATCCGCTCCTCGGGCGACATCGGGCCAAGCGTTTTGAGCAGGCCGGTCACGACCCCGCTCTTGCCCAGGGCGCCGACCCGCAGCGCCTCCACGCCATCCAGCGTGTCGGCCGCGGCGATGTCGGCGATCAGGCCGGCTTTCAATGCGCTAATTTCTGTCATAACTTCATCACCACCATCTCGTCATTCCCGCGGAAGCGGGAACCCATCTCCCGACCTGTCGGTCAGTCGCTGCGCAGAGAGGGCAAAGGCTCAAAGCCAAAGCCCAGCGCCTGATCATCCCAGTCGGGATTTTCGGCTTCGATTAGCTCTATCTTCCACTGTCTGTTCCATTTCTTGATCCGCTTTTCACGCAGGATGGCACTTTCCAAACAGTCGTGCGGTTCAAACCAAACAAGGCGTTTGACGCCGTAGTCTTTGGTGAAGCCTTCGATCAAGCCGTTTCGATGCTCATAGAGGCGCTTTACCAGGTCAGCGGTGACGCCGGTGTATAATGTACCGTTCTTGCGGCTCGCTAGAATATACACCGTTGGGCTGATCTCGCGCTTCATTGACACCGCCTGAGATGTTTAATCGCGGCACGTCATTCCACTAAATCCGCGTTCTGAGATGGGTCCCCGCGTTCGCGGGGATGACGGAGAAAGAGGGGTCAGGCTTACGCCCGCGCGCCCAGCAATGCCCCGCCAAAGCCGATGAACAGCAACCCGGTGCCGCGGTTGAACAGCGTCTGCCGGTTGGCCGGCTCCAGCCAGCGCGCCAGGCGCAGGCCGCCCAGCGCATAGACGGTGTACCAGAAGCTTTCGATCACTACGAAACTTGCGATCAGGATCACAAGCTGGAGCCAGAAAGGCCGGTCCAGCTCGATGAACTGGGGAAAGAGCGCCGCGGCGAAGATGATGAGCTTGGGATTGGCCAACCCCGTCAGCAGCCCGCTGCCATAGAGCGCGCGCGCCGACCGCGCATGGGTCGCGCTGGCCGCATCGCCGCCCACCGGCGCCCGCCACGCCTTGACCCCCAGCCAGACCAGATAGGCGACGCCGGCATAGCGCAGCACGTCGAACAGCCGCGGCGACGCCTTGAGCAGAGCGCCCAAGCCCAGCGCGGAGGCGACCAGGCACAGCAGCACCGCGCTCATCAGGCCCGCCATCGTCGCTGTCGCCTTACGCGGGCCATGGGCGATGCTCTGCGTCATCACATGCAGCATATTGGGACCGGGCGTGGCCGATATCAGGAAAACCGCCGTAACGTACAACCACCACAGATGCAGCGACATGGGATGCCTTCCGAAATTAGGGCCGTTCGGGCTGAGCGAAGTTGAAGCCCTCCGCTGAACCAAGTGATGCGCCTCGCCAAGCTTGGCAGAAACCCTTCGACTTCGCTCAGAGCCTGCCCCCGGCTTGATCGGGGGGCGAACGGGGCGCGTTAGCGAACAAACAAAAAGGGCGCCGGAAGCATCTGCCCCCGGCGCCCTTTTGACGATCTTGCGACCGACTGGTTCAGGCCGCGGGCAGCGCAGCCTTCGCCTGGGCGATGATGGCGCTAAACGCCTCGCCTTCGTGCATCGCAATGTCGGCCAGGACCTTGCGGTCCAGTTCGACGCCCGCCAGCTTCAAGCCGTGCATGAACTGCGAATAGGTCAGGCCTTCAGCGCGGACACCCGCGTTGATGCGCTGGATCCACAGACCACGGAAGCTGCGCTTCTTGACCTTGCGATCGCGATAAGCGTACTGACCGGCCTTTTCGACGGCCTGGCGAGCGATACGGATCGTGTTCTTGCGACGGCCATAATAGCCCTTCGCCTGAACCAGCAACCGCTTATGCTTCGCCTTGGTGGTTACACCACGTTTTACGCGTGCCATGTGCCTCTACTCCTTACTTCAGGCCGTAGGGCGCCCACAGGCGCACATGGGCAACATCCGAATCCGACAGGACGGACGTACCGCGGTTCTGGCGAATATATTTGGCGTTATGGCTGATCAGGCGGTGACGCTTGCCAGCGACGCCGTGCTTGACCTTGCCGGTCGCGGTGAACTTGAAGCGCTTCTTCACACCGCTCTTGGTCTTCATCTTGGGCATTTTCGTCTCCTTATCTGGCGCGACGATTACAGACAGCCCCGGCAGCCCTAGTTAGCCGGGCGGTCTCACTGAATATCGCGAAGGGCGCGCATAGGGCCACATGCGCGCAAAGGCAAGCGATTCGCGTAAACCGCCACCCGGAGCCATTTACCTCGTCGGGGCGTTGAGGCCGCCATGGTCGATAGCGATGTGCACATTTCAGAACGTCCGGCCCCTGCGCCGCGCTCAGGCTATCGCGCGCACGCGACCGCGTTGCGCGAACGGTGGCGCAAACTCCCGCTGCCCGTCCGCATCCTCCTCGCCATCATAGGCTTCCTCTTCGCAATCTGGCTGATCCTGTTCATCACCAAGGGCCGATTCCTTAAAGGCTCCTTCGAACAGATATTGGGCAAACGCCTTAAGCGCGAAGTCCGGGTCGAGGGCGACTTCCAGCTCTATTTCGCCCCGCTCAGCATCAAATTCCTGGCCGAAAAGGCGCGCATCGGCAATCTGCCCTGGGCCAGCCAGCTCGACCTGTTCCGCGCCGACCTGATCGACGCGCGCATTGCGCCGCTCAGCCTGATGTTCGGTGACAAGGTCCGCCTGCCTTGGCTGGAACTGCGCAATGGCGCTGTCGATCTGGAATGGTCGCCCGATCACAAACATAACACATGGACTCTGGGCGATCCCGACGCGGCCGGCAAACCCATGGTCTTCCCGCTGATAACCCAGGCGAAGCTGGCCGGCACCACGCTGCGCTACCGCGATCCCCGGATGCAGTTGAACGCCGACATCGGGTTTGAAACGGTCCGGGCGCGCGACACCCGTTTCGCCAGCGACGTGCGCCTGTCGGGCACTGGCAGCATGCGGGACAAGCCATTCACGCTCAAAGGCAGCCTCCTTTCCCCCAACGCCACGGTGTCGCGCGGCAAGAACAGCCTGCAAATGCGCGCGCAGGCCGGCGCGACGATCGTCGACGTCGCCGGCACGCTGCGCGGCGCGACCGAATTGGAGGGCAGCGACCTGCGCCTTATCACGCGCGGCCCCAATCTCAGCCTGTTGTTCGATTTTCTGGGCGCGGCCATCCCCGACACGCGGGCCTATCGTTTCACCTCGGCGCTCACCAAGGTCGGCGAAGAATGGCGCTTCACCCAATTGAAGGGCCGCTTTGGCGCCAGCGATCTGGTCGGCCGCTTCACCGCATCGCTGCCCAACAACCGCCTGCTGCTCAAGGCGGACCTGGCGACGCAGACGCTCGACATCGTCGACGCCGCCCCCTTCTTCGGCTATGACCCCGAAAAGATCGAGAAGCAGGGCGCAGCCGGTGCGATCGAAACCGTTCAGGGCACGCCGCGCCTGCTGCCCGACGCGCCGTTGCGGGTCGAGGCGATCCGCAATTTCGACGCGAATGTCACCTACAGCGTCAAGCGCGTCCGGGCGCAGCATGTCCCCATCTCCGCCATCGCCCTGACCCTGAAGCTCGACCGTAGCCTGCTGACCCTGTCGCCGCTCAGCTTCGACATGTCGGGCGGCCATGTCGCGTCCGACATAGAAATCAACGCACGCGGCGCGCCGGTGAAGACGAGCTACGACATCCGCCTCGCGCCCACGCCCATGGGTACGCTGCTCGCGCGCTGGGGCGTCGAACAATCGGGCACCACCGGCACCATCAAGGGCCGCGTGCAGATGACGGGGCTGGGCGACACGCTCCATGATTCGCTCGCGACCGCCAACGGCCGCATCGCGGTCATCCTGCCGGCCGGGACGATGTGGGCGCGCAACGTGCAATTGTCCGAACTGGACGTCGGCACCTTCGTCACCAAGATGTTCTCCGGCAAATTGAAACAGCCGGTGGAAATCAACTGCGGCCTCATCGCCTTCACTGTCCGCAACGGCGTGGCGGCGGCCGACCCCATCCTGATCGACACGAAAAAGAATGTGATGATCGGTCGCGGCGGCTTCTCGTTCAAGAATGAGAGCCTCGACCTCGCCTTCCGCGCGGATGGCAAGAAGATCAGCCTGCTGTCCGGCCAGTCGCCGATCGGCATCAATGGCTATTTCGCGCGGCCGGGCATGTCCGTCGTCAGCCCCGAACTGATGTCACGCGCCGGCGCGGCGCTGGCCCTGGGCGTGGTCGGCACGCCGATCGCGTCGCTATTGGCCTTTGTCGATACTGGCGACGCCAAGGGCGCAGCCTGCGGCCCGATCCTCGCCGGGGCCAGCGCGCAGGGCCAGCGCACCAAGCGCGGCAATCCGCGCGACGATGTCGGCCGCGGCACCACGGCGAAGGACGAAAAGGGCGAAGGCAGCAAGGGCGAGCAAAAGAAGCAGGAAAAGAAATTCCTCGGCATCTTCTGATCGCGGCCCGCCGCTAGGGGCCGTTCAGTCGGTCAATGCGCGTGATGATGGTCCGGCGCGCTGCCCAGCGCCTCCAGCACATCCTCCAGCCGCGCCGGATCGCCCAGTGCCAGCACATGGCCCTCGCTGTCCGCCGTCAATGGCTCGCCATGCCAGTCGCACATCAGCCCGCCCGCGCCCTCGACCACCGGCACCAGAGCGGCGAAGTCGTAGCTTTGCAGGCCTGATTCGATGACGATGTCGAGGAAACCCGACGCCAGCAGGCCATAATTATAGCAGTCCCCGCCATAGACCGGCCCCTGACGCGGTGACCCGCCCGATACCGCGGCGACCAGCGCCATATAATGGGGCACGTCACCCTCGCCGAACAGATGCGGGCTGGTGGTGGCGATGCATGCGCCCTCCAGCGCGGCGCAGGCGCGCGTGCGCACCGGCTTGCCGTTGAAGGTCGTGGGCTGTCCGCTCATCCCGGCCCAGCGTTCGCGCGCGATCGGTTGGTCGATGATGCCGATGGTTGGCCAACCCCCTTGGGTCAGCGCGATCAGCGTGCCGAAAATCGGCCGTCCGGCGATGAAGCTGCGCGTCCCGTCGATTGGATCGAGGATCCACACCCGCTCGGCATCCTCGCGCACCGACCCATATTCCTCGCCGATGATGCCGTCGCCGGGCCGTTCCTTCTCCAATATCGCGCGGATCGCGGCTTCGGCGGCGCGGTCGGCCTCCGTCACCGGCGATTTGTCCGCTTTCAACTCCATGTCGTAACGGGCGCGGAAAAAGGGGCGGATGGCCGCGCCGGCGGCGTCGGCAAGGCGGTTGGCAAGGGTCAGGTCGTCGCGGGTTGTCATGCCCTTCGCCTAGCGGTTGCGTCGCGCTTAGGCTAGACTGAACCACAGACGAAAGAAGGAGAGGAAGATGCCCGGTTCGCCCGTCATCCCATGCCTGCGCTACGCCGATGCCCCCGCCGCGATCGATTTCCTGTGCGATGCCTTTGGCTTCACCCGCCATGCCGTCCATGCCGACGATAGTGATCCCACCATCATCCACCATGCCCAGCTGATCCTGGGCGACGGCATGGTAATGTTGGGCAGCGTCAAGGATATGGAGGGCGAATCGCTCTACACCTGGTCCACCGTCCGTGACCTGGGCGGCATCACCGCCTGCGTCTATATCGTCGTGCCCGATCCCGACGGTCATTGCCTCCACGCCCGCAACGAAGGCGCCGTGGTGGTGCAGGAACCGCAGGCCAATGACGGCTATCCCGGCCGCGGCTACACCGCGCTTGATCCTGAAGGAAACGTCTGGAGCTTCGGCAGCTACGATCCCTGGACCGATTAAGCCTTCGGCAACCCGACCGTTCTATCCTGCATCGTCAAAGGGGGGCGCATGGCGCTGATCGGCTGGTTCCTGAGTTTTGTCGGCCTGTTCGCGGGCCTCGCTCTGCGGCAGGACATGCCGATCGGCGGCGCGGTGACGCTGTCCAATCTGGCGATCGGTTTTGCGCTGCTTGCCTGCCCGATGCTGTGGCGCGAAAAGCCGCTGGGCATATCGCGCGGCCAACGCATCGTCGTCGCCCTGGTCATGATCCTGACGGTGCCGCTGGTGATGCTGCCTGCTGCCTGAAGCGCCATTGCCTTAACCGGTACGCCGCCACGATCAGGGCCGCCCCGATCGCTACGGCATCGAACGGGCCAAGATGCGATCCGGAAAAAGGCGTGTTGCGCCATAGGTTGGGAAAGGGCGTGCCGACGGCCCGGATGACGATGCCCGGCCCAATCAGCACCATGGCGACGATCTCATAGGTCTGGATCAGGATCGGACGTCGGCTCTCGGGCGGCGCGACGCGCTCATGCGTCGCCAGCCTTGCTTCCATCGCCCGCGTGGCCCGGTTGCTTATCCGCCAATGCACCGCCAGTAGGGCGAAGACCGGCCCCGCCAGCAGCGTCATGACCGTCACATAATTGCCATAGGGGAACGTCTCGATCCAACGGACGAACGCTTTCAACGTCGGGCTGACGCTCATCACCGATAGCATCATCAGGCTGGCAGGAATGGTGATCAAGGCGCTCCAGCGCATCAATCGCCGTGCGGGGGCCAGAGCGTCGGAATAGTCGGCGCACAGCCTGGCCCATTGGCGCGGCGACAGGCGAACCGCCTCCTGATCGTCGGGCAGCATGACGCGCCGGAACCCGTCCGCCTCGCGATAACTGCGGTCGCTCAACCGCTTCATCGCCAGATTGTTCAGTAGTCGCGTCTCGCCCATATCGCCCCCTCGGATGGGAGAAGGAGATTTAGGACGCGGCGGTTAACAAAGCCTATCGCTCGTCCACCGGCGAACGGACCATCCTCAGTCGAACAGGCTGGATACCGAACTCTCGTCCGCGATCCGCTTGATCGCTTCGCCCAGCAGCGGGGCGATGGGCAGGTGGCGGATGCGCTTGGACGTGTTCACAGCCTCGGTCCCTTGGATCGAATCGGTGATGACCAGTTCCAGCAGTTCCGACGCATCGACGCGCGCGACCGCGCCGCCCGACAGCACGCCATGGCTGACATAGGCGATCACGCCCTCTGCGCCCTGCGCCTTCAAAGCCGCGGCGGCGTTGCACAGCGTTCCCGCCGAATCGACGATATCGTCGATCAGAATGCAGAAACGGCCCTTCACGTCGCCGATGATGTTCATCACTTCGGATTCGCCGGCGCGCTCGCGGCGCTTGTCGACGATGGCGAGCGGGGCGTTGTCGAGCCGCTTGGCCAGCGCGCGGGCGCGCACCACGCCGCCGACGTCGGGCGACACGACCATGATATTCTTGTCGCCAAAGCGCGCCTGGATATCGGCCGACATCACTGGCGCGCCAAACAGGTTATCGGTCGGAATGTCGAAAAAGCCCTGGATCTGCCCGGCGTGCAGATCGACCGACAGCACGCGGTCGGCACCCGCCGTGGTGATCAGATTGGCGACCAGCTTGGCGCTGATCGGCGTGCGCGGACCGGGCTTCCGGTCCTGCCGGGCATAGCCGAAATAGGGGACGACGGCGGTGATTCGCTTGGCCGACGCGCGTTTCAGCGCATCGATCATGATCAGCAATTCCATCAGATTGTCGTTGGTCGGATAGGCGGTCGACTGGATCACGAACACGTCTTCGCCGCGGACATTCTCATGAATTTCCACGAAAACTTCTTCGTCGGCGAAGCGGCGAACGCTGGCGTCGGTCAGGGGGATTTCGATATAGTCGGCGATAGCGGCCGCGAGCGGCTTGTTGGAATTGCCGGTCATGAGTTTCATAGCGAAAAACCCCAGGCTGATTGGCGTGACGAATGGATGACGATGCGCGAAACGCGGTCCCTGTAGCGGCGCAAGGCGCAAGTGGAAAGGCGCTTTTGCGCCAGCCCTAAAAATGGACTCGGCATTTTCAGAGCGCGCGCGAAGCGGGCGTTCGGTTCGAAAATGCGGCATCGCAAAACAGAGCATTTTCGCAAACGGCGAAAATGCTCTAGGGCGCTGGCATGACCGACAAACTCGTGATCGCACTCGCGCAGATGACCCAGTCCGTGGGCGACCTGAAGGCCAATGCCGATGCCATGCTGGAATGGCGCGCGCGGGCGCAGGGTGCCGACCTCATCGTCTATCCCGAACTGCAACTGATCGGCTACCCGCCCGAAGACCTGGTCCTGAAGCCCGCTTTGGTCACCCAGGCCAATTATCAGCTCGACCGGCTGGCGCAGGAAACCGCCGATGGCGGCCCGGCGATGCTGGTCGGCACCGTCGTCGCGGCGCAGGGCGTCCTCTTCAACGTCGTGGCCCTGCTGGAAAATGGCGCGGTCACCGCGATCCGGCAAAAGCGCGAACTGCCCAATTACGGCACCTTCGACGAAAAGCGCCTCTTCGCCCCCGGCCCGCTGCCCGCGCCGATCGACTTCAAAGGCGTCAAGATCGGCGTGCCGATCTGCGAGGATATCTGGTTCCCCTTCGTCACCGCGCATCTGCGAGCCGAAGGCGCGGAAATCCTCATTAGCCCCAATGGCAGCCCCTATGAAGTGGACAAGGACGATCGCCGTCTGAACGCCGTTGCGGGCACCCGGGTCCGCGAAACCGGCCTGCCTCTGGTCTATCTCAACCGCGTCGGCGGACAGGACGAACTGGTGTTCGACGGCGCGTCCTTCGTGATGAACGGCGACCTCGGCATCGCCCAGCAACTGCCCGACTGGGAAGAGGCGCTGGTGCTGACGCAATGGGAGAAATGGGACGGCCAGTGGGTCTGCTTGCCCGGAGAGCCGCATCAGTTGGATGACCGCCCGGCCGACATCTACAACGCCATGGTCCTTGGCCTGCGCGACTATGTGAACCGCAATCGCTTCCCCGGCGTGGTCCTCGGTTTGTCGGGCGGCATCGATTCCGCCCTGTCCGCCGCCGTCGCGGTCGATGCGCTCGGCCCCGACCGGGTCTGGTGCGTGATGATGCCATCCCGCTTCACCTCTCAGGAAAGCCTGGACGATGCGGTGGAGTGCGCCCGCCTGCTCGGCGTCCGCTACGACACGATCCCGATCGAACCGGCCGTCGCCGCCTTCGACACGATGCTGGCCCCGGTTTTCGAAGGGCGTCAGCGCGACCTCACCGAAGAGAATATCCAGTCGCGCATCCGCGGCGTGACGCTGATGGCCCTGTCCAACAAATATGGCCATATGCTGCTCACCACCGGTAACAAGAGCGAGATGTCGGTCGGTTACGCCACCATCTATGGCGATATGGCGGGCGGCTATTCGGTGCTGAAGGACGCCTATAAGACCACCGTGTTCGACCTCTGCCGCTGGCGCAACGACCATGTCCCGTCGCTTGGGCTTGGTATCGGCCCGGAAGGCCCGGTGATGCCGGCGCGCGTCATCACCAAGCCGCCCAGCGCCGAACTGCGCGACAATCAGCGCGACGACGACAGCCTGCCGCCCTATGAGGTACTGGACCCCATCCTCTACGGCCTGGTCGAGGAGGAATTGTCGGTCGATGAACTGGTCGCGCGCGGATTCGAGAAGGACATAGTCGCCCGGATCGAGCGGCTGCTCTATGTCGCCGAATATAAGCGCCGCCAATCGCCCCCCGGCGTCAAACTGGGCACCCGCAATTTCGGCCGCGACCGTCGCTATCCGATCACCAATGGCTTTCGCACGATCTGAGTTTGAAGACCGTTCGGGCTGAGCCTGTCGAAGCCCTGTTCTTTCTTGAGGAAAAGAGCAGCCCTTCGACAGGCTCAGGGCGAACGGCGTAGGGATATTTATGACCGTCATCACCCGCTTCGCCCCGTCGCCGACCGGCCACCTCCATGTCGGCAATATCCGCGCCGCGCTCCACAACTGGCTGTGGGCGCGCAAGAGCGGCGGCCAATTCCTGCTGCGCCTCGATGATACCGATCTCGAACGCTCGCGCCCCGAATATACGGACTCGATTGTGGCGGACCTGGCGTGGCTCGGCCTCCATTGGGACGGTGAGGAGAAGCAGTCCGACCGTTTCGCCCTCTATGAGGCCCGGTTCGCAGCGCTCAAGGCATCCGGCCATGTCTATCCGGCCTATGAAACCGCCCAGGAACTCGACCTGCGCCGCAAGATCCTGCTCGGTCGCGGCCTGCCCCCGGTCTATGATCGCGCCGCCCTGTCGCTGACGCCCGACCAGATCGCGGCTCATGAAGCCGAAGGCCGCACCCCCCATTGGCGCTTCAAGCTGGACCATGATCAGCCGATCACCTGGACCGACCTGATCCGCGGCGACCAGCGCTTCGATCCCAAACTCCTGTCCGATCCCGTCATCCGCCGCGCCGACGGCTCCTGGCTCTACATGCTCCCTTCGGTGATCGACGACATCGCGATGGGCGTGACCCATGTCCTGCGCGGCGAGGATCATGTCTCCAACACCGCGACCCAGATTCAGATGTTCACAGCCTTGGGCGCGCCGCTCCCCGCCTTCGCCCATGAAGCCCTGCTGACCGGCAGCGAAGGCAAGTTGTCCAAGCGCCTCGGCTCGCTCGGCGTCGCCCATTTCCGCGAGATCGGCCTCGAAGCGGCCGCCATCGCCTCCCTGCTCGCCCGCCTGGGCAGTTCGCAGCCGATAGAGCCATTCGCGGATATCCAGCCGTTAATCGACAGTTTTGACTTCGCCCATTTCGGCCGCGCCCCCGCGCGCTTCGATGAAGCCGAACTCGCGACCCTCAACCAGAAGATCGTCCACCTCCTCCCCTATGCCGCCGTCGCAGACCGCCTGCCCGAAGGCATGGACGCCGCCGCTTGGGAAGCAATCCGCCCCAATCTGGAAACGATCGCCGGCGCGGCCGACTGGTGGCGCATCGTCACCGGCCCCATAGACGCGCTCGCACCAGCGGAGGAAGACCGCGATTTCCTCGCCGCCGCCCATCGCATCCTGTCGGACGCCGCCTTCGACGCCCACATCTGGCGCACGCTGACGGGTGCACTCAAGGAAGAAACCGGCCGCAAGGGCAAGACCCTCTTCCTCCCCCTCCGCCGCGCGCTGACCGGGCTGGATCACGGCCCGGACATGGGGCAATTGCTGCCGCTGATCGGCAAGAATGAGGCCTTGGCGCGCCTGCGGACTTGAAGGCAGGCGCGATGAAATTTTTCGTCATCCCGGCCCTGTCCCCAGGCGAGGACTTGCAGCATAGGACCAGAAGCGGACGGTAACGCCCCCTCCCTTCAGCGGAGGGGAGAAAGACAAGCGGACCGTCCGCTCGCCGCCCAAATCCGTCATTTCCGCATTGGCATTTGGCTGACCTCGGATTGCTGAAGTAACGACAGGGGACATAAGGCTTTCTTCACCTTCTTTCCGTGCCTCCGCGCGAATTGTCTCGTGTAGAGGCGCAGAGAACGGGGGCAAGAGTAAGACAGCCTGCGGTCGCCCGATCGGACCGCCGCCACCCGCCCCCTCCTTCCGCTTCGAACGAAGTCGAGAAGCGCCACGCGCTCCCATCCTATTCCCCTTCCAAAATAGGATTTCCTCTGATCTATTCTTTCGGGTGGACCAGCATTTCCCCATTCCTCCGGCAGAGCCGTCGCGCGGCAAGCGCTTCGCCGTGACCTCACAGGCGCGTCGGTGTGACCCCGCCGTAACCCGCCCCTTACCTCGCCGTTACATGGCCGGGGCTTCGCGGGGGCTTTGCTGTCACTATCGGCCGGAAAAGCCCGACGACGGTGTGAACTTCGCGCCTGTAACTCTACCGGACCCGCTACTTCGCCTGCAAGGCGCTCGCACAGGTCGCCGGATCGACATCCGTCCCCGCCGGGCTGCGCGCATCGACATGGGTGACCACCGGCTCTTTCCCCCGCGCCGGGGCATAGAGATAGGCGTCGAGGATGCAGCGGCCATTGGCGAACTGCAATTTGCGCACAGTGGTTTCGCGAATGTCGAGCCGGGGCTGGCCGAACATCCGGGTCAGCGCACCCGCATCCGATCCCATCAGCGGCCCTTGCTTCATGAAGGCGCTGGCCGGCGGTCCGGCGGGCGGCGGGGCATAGCTGCCCTTGGGCACGACGCCGCCGCCGCAAGCGGCCAGCGGCAGGCACAGCGCCGCCGTCACAAAGCGCGGGAAATTCATGCGGATGTCTTTCGCCCAAGCAACATGTGCACGGCCATAGCCGCGCTCCAGATTGGCGCAAGCAGGTTGACCAGCGGGATCAGGAACGCAAGCGCCGAAACGAGCCCCAAAAGCCACCGGCTGCCGCGCGACAGCGGCGGGAGGGCGGGATGACGCGGCTCCACCATGTCGGCCATGTCGCGGCCCAGCAGATAGGCGTTCACCACCAGGAACAACCCGATCGTCCCCACCCCCGTCACCAGCAACAGGATATAGGCGGGCAGCGCCAGCAGGTTCCAGCCCAGCGTGCGCGCCAGCGAGGCGAAGGCGAAGCGCAGGCTGCGCGCCCAGCCCACCGGACGCGCGGCGAGCGCCGCCTGGGGGTAACTATCCCGCTCCACCGCTTCGATAATGTCGTCGGCGAACAGGCCCATCACCGCCATCGCCACGGCGCGGAACAGCAGCCAGCCCGCGCCGACGATCAACAGCGCGGTGGCGGTCGCTTCGGCGACACCGCCGCCGCCGCCCCAACCGAAATGCAGCCGCAGCGCATGAAACCCGGCCCAGAGCGCACCGGCCGATCCTGCGAAGACCAGCAGCGTCAGGATCAGCGTCTTGAACAGCAGGCGCAGCGCAGCACCGTGAAAGAGGGAGGGAAAGGCGCGCAAGGCGGCGGTCAGGACCATGGTCCCGTCTATCCTCCCCCGCGGGCGCAAGGTCAATCAGCGCCGTTGCATGGGGGGGCGCAGACCGATAAAGGCGACGAAATTTTATGTCTATCTCAAGATAAGGATATTGCGTGACCGCATCCTCCGTGCCCCAGGAAAACCAGGCCGCCACGCTGCCAGCTGCCACGCTCGACGTCGTCGCGATCGGCAACGCCATTGTCGACGTGCTCGCCCGCAGCGACGACGCCTTCCTGGCGCAACATGCGCTGACTAAGGGTGGGATGCAGTTGATCGACGCCGCCATGGCGGAGACGCTCTATGCCGACATGCCCCAGGCCAAGGAGATCAGCGGTGGCTCCGCCGCCAACACGCTGGCGGGCCTCGCTGCGCTGGGCAAAAAATGCGGCTTCATCGGCCAGGTCAATGACGATCAGCTGGGCGCGGTCTTCGCGCATGACGTCCACGCCTTGGGCATCCGTTTCGACACGCCGGTGATGCATGGCGAAGTGCCGACCGCGCGCTGCCTGATCCTGGTGACGCCGGACGCCCAGCGCACGATGAACACCTTCCTGGGCGCGTCGCAATTTCTACCGGAAGCCGCGGTCGATTTCGACCTGATCCGTTCGGCCAAGATCCTCTATCTCGAAGGCTATTTGTGGGATCCCGAGCAGCCGCGCGCGGCGATGCGGGCGGCGATCGAGGCGGCGCGGGGTGCCGGGCGCAAGGTTGCCTTCACCTTGTCCGACAATTTCGTGATCGACCGCCATCGCGCCGACTTCATCGATCTGATCGACAATGGCCAGATCGACATCCTCTTTTCCAACGAGGGCGAGATTCAGTCGCTGGCGCAGATAGACGATTTCGAAAAAGCGCTGGCCCGCTTCGCCGACAAGGTGCCGGTGCTGGTGTCGACCCGCAGCGAAAAGGGCGCCGTCGCGATCGTCGATGGCGTGCGCCACCAGGCCCCGGCCGCGCCGGTCGCGCAGATCGTCGATACGACCGGCGCAGGCGACCTGTTCGCCGCCGGCTTCCTGGCGGCTCACATCGATGGCCGCAGCGTCGAAGATGCGCTGGCGCTGGGCGCTGCCGCAGCGGCCGAAGTCATATCGCATTGGGGCGCGCGACCGGAAGCCGACCTGGGCGTGATCCGCGACGCGCTGTTCGCCTGACACGGACAAGGCCTGCTTCGCATGGGAGAGGCGGGCCTGTCTATCAGGTCATTCCGCCTTCTGCTTGCGGAACAGGGCGCGGTCGTCGGACCCGAAGCCCCAGCGCCAGATGACGAGGCCATAGGCGCCCAATATCGCCCAGACGCCGACCGCCAGTTCGACCCATTCGAAGCGCGGCGGCAAGGCGACGAAGCCCGCGCCGACGATGCAGGCGACCCCCGCGGCGCTCAGCAACGGCCAGCGCCAGGCATTGATCGGCGCATCAAGCAACCGGGCGAGCAATCGCGCCTTGACGAAAGCCCCGACCGCCAGCGCCAGGCAGAGCGCGAGCGCGGGCGCGGCCGCCACCCACATCACCGGCATGGCCAGCCGGCGTGCAGCCAGGATCAGGGCGAAGCTGAAAGCCGCCTGCAACCCGATCATGACGAGCGAGATCATGAGGTTGCGGTGCCGGGCGATATAGACCAGCGCGGACTCGCTGACGACCGCCGTCGCCGCCACCACTTCGGCGAGCAGCAAAAAGGCGAGCGCGCCGGTGCCGCCGACGAAATGCGGGCCGACCAGCCCCATCACCGCTTCGCCGGGTATGCCGAGCGCGAGCGCGATGCCTGCCTGCGCGGCGATGATCCAGAAACCGACCTGGCTGACCTGACGGGCGATGCCGGCCAGGTTGTTTTCCGCCAGGTTGCGGGTAATGACCGGGCCGAGAATGGGGTCGAAGCTGGTCTTGAGCTTCTGCGGCAGGGATGCGACCTGCTGCGCGACATAATAGATGCCGATCACCGCCGGGCTGACGAACAGGCCCAATATCGCCATGTCGAGCCGGCGCGATCCCCATTCGACGCCGTCGGCCGCTGCAAGCGGCAGGTTGCGCCGGGCCAGCCGCCACAGCCGGCCACCATCGGGCCGCCAGCCCCTTGGCACGCCATAATGACGCGCCATCGGGATCAGCGAGGCGACCAGCGCCGCGATCATCGACAAGGCGTAGGAGAGAATGAGGCCGTCGCGGGTCGAATAAAAGGCGAAGGCGAAAGCGCCGATGCTGATCGTCCAGGGTTCGATGATCGAGCGCGCGCGCACGGTCGCGCCAACGTCGAAGCGATAGGCGCACGCCGCCAGCGCCACGTCCGATCCCGCCACCGCGATCACCACCAGCGCCAGCAACCGGTCGAGGCCATTGATGCCGCTATTGGGGAACATGGCCTGCGGGAAGACGACCAGCAGGCTTGCGCCGACCACCGCCGCGAGCAAGGTGACGAACATGGCGTCGGTCACGACATGGGCATGAGGCCGTTCGGTCTGGCTGAGCGCGCCGGCCAGGCCGCGTTTGAGGCCCAGCGTGGCCAGTTGTGCCACAAACTCCACGACCAGAACGGCATAGGCGAAACGCCCCAGCGCATCTGCGCCATACCAGCGTCCCGCAATGAACAGGAACGGCAGGCGCGCCGCCAGGCGCAGCAGAAATCCGAATATGTTGGTCCGCCCGCCCTTGGCCAGGGCGGCGATGTCATCCTGATCCTTGGATGCGGATGCCTGTGTGCCCGATACCGGCGTCGCCAACGGCCCCTGATCCCCCTGCGTCATCATGTTTCTTTATCTGCTCTAGGCGCAAGAAGGCGGCGACGCGACGGCTTATTCGGGCCGCAACGGCCGCGCGAGCAGCGCGTCGATCACGGCGCCGAGCGGTGCGGCGTCGGCGAGCAGCGCGCACACCGCCTCAACCACCGGCATTTCCACGCCGGCCGCGCGCGCGGCATCGCGCAGCACCGGCGCAGTGAACGCCCCTTCCGCCACGGTGCGGCGGTTGGCGAGCAGGGCAACGGCGCTGGCCCCTTCGCCCAGCCCTTTGCCCAGCGAGAAGTTGCGCGAATTGGTGGAGGAGCAGGTGAGGACGAGATCGCCCAGGCCCGACAGGCCGCCCAGTGTTTCAGGGCGCGCGCCGCGCGCCAGGCCGAAGCGGGTCATTTCGGCGAAGCCGCGCGAAATGAGCGCGGCGCGGGCGTTGAGGCCAAGACCCGCACCCTCCGCGACGCCACAAGCGATGGCGAGCACATTCTTGACCGCGCCGCCAATCTCCGCGCCGATGACATCGTCGGACAGATAGGGGCGGAAGGACGGACGGGCGATGCGCGCGGCGAGGCGCTGGCCCAGTGCCCGGTCTTCGCAGGCCAGCGTGATGGCGGTCGGCAGGCCCTTGGCCACTTCATGCGCAAAAGTCGGGCCGGACAGGACGGCGATGGGCGAGGTCGGCTGCGCCTGAGCCGCCACTTCGGACATCAAAAGGCTGGTCCCGGCCTCGATCCCCTTAGAGCAGAGGACCAGCGGCACGCCGGCGGGGGCCTGCGCCACAACGCTACGCAGATGCTGGGCGGGGCTGACAACCAACAGAAGGTCGCAGGTCGCGAGGTCCGCCATCGCGCCGGTCGCCCGGATCGACGGCGAGAGCGAGATATTGGCGAGATAGAGCGGGTTTTCGTGGACGCGATTGATCGCGTCGATCACGTCCGGCTCCAGCGCCCACAGCGCGACCGACTGGCCGTCGCTGGCCAGCAATTGCGCCAACGCCGTGCCCCATGCGCCCGCACCGATGACTCCTGCCTTCACGCCCTTCATGCTTTCACTCCGGCGCCGCGCGCCTTTTCCGCGGCCGGGTCGAGCGGCCAACGCGGCCGGGCCGGGAAGGTGAGGTCGTCGATCAAGCCGACCGCAAAACGCTCAGCCCCGGCCCAGGCGATCATCGCCGCATTGTCGGTGCAGAGCCAAAGCGGCGGCGCGACGAAGGGCAGGTCATGGGCGGCGGCGAGCGATTCGAGCGCAGCGCGGACGGAATTATTGGCGGCGACTCCGCCCGCCACGACTAGTGCGGTGACGCCCTCGCTCTGTCCCAGCGCGCGGCGGGTGCGGTCGACCAGGCAGTCGATCACCGCCTGCTGGAAGCTCGCGGCGATATCCTGCGTCGTATATCGGCCCGACTGGACCGCGCGCATCACCGCGCTCTTGAGGCCGGCGAAGGAGAAATGCGGTTCGTCGGTGTGGATCAAAGGGCGCGGCAGCGGAACGGCCTTGGGATCACCCAGCGCAGCCGCCTTTTCGACCTGTGGGCCACCCGGATAGCCCAGCCCCAGCAGCTTGGCGGTCTTGTCGAACGCTTCCCCCGCCGCATCGTCGATCGTGGTGGCGAGGCGGACATAGGCGCCCGGTCCCTTCACATGGAGCAGTTGGCAATGGCCGCCCGATACCAGCAGCAGCAGATAGGGAAATTGCAGCGTCCGATCGGCGAGGCGCGGCGAAAGCGCATGGCCCTCCAGATGATTGACCGCGATCAGCGGCTTGCCCGCCGCATGGGCCAGCGCCTTGCCGGTGACAAGGCCCACCATGACGCCGCCGATCAGGCCCGGCCCGGCGGTGGCGGCGATGACGTCGACATCGGCCAGCGTCATCTTCGCGTCGGCCAGCGCCTCTGCGACCAGGGGGGTGAGCATTTCGACATGGGCGCGGGCGGCGATTTCTGGGACGACGCCGCCATAGGGGCGGTGCGCTTCCTCCTGCGTGGCAAGGCGATGGGCCAGGATTCGGCCGTCGGCCGTCACCAGCGCCGCTGCGGTTTCATCGCAGCTCGATTCCAGGCCAAGAATGATGGTCATTGCCGCTTCCATCTAAAGGTCGTGGCTATTAGAGCAAGCCGCATATGTTTTTGCCCGAAAGACCGTTGCGCCTCGGCACCAGAGGATCGCCCCTAGCGCTGGCCCAGGCCCGCATGACCGCCCGCGCTTTGTGCGCCGCCCATGGCTGGCCCGATGAGGCCGTGACGATCGTCACCGTCCAGACCAGCGGCGACCGGATACAGGACCGGGCGCTGGCCGATATCGGCGGCAAGGCGCTATGGACCAAGGAATTGGACCGGGCTTTGGTCGAAGGCGCGATCGATTTTGCCGTCCACAGCATGAAGGATGTGGAGACGTTGCGCCCGGATGCGTTTCGTATCGCCGCGATGCTGCCGCGCGCCGATGTGCGCGACCGGCTGGTGGGGGCCGATGATTTCGCCGCGCTGCCCGCTAATCCGATCGTCGGCACCAGCTCGCCGCGCCGCGCCGCGCAGGTCAAGCGGCTGCGCCCCGACGCGACCATCACCCTGTTCCGCGGCAATGTCGCGACCCGGCTGGCCAAGCTGGCGGCGGGAGAGGTCCATGCCACGCTGCTGGCGGCGGCGGGGCTGGACCGGCTGGACCAACAGGATGTCGGCGCGACCATAGCGATCGACGTCATGCTGCCCGCACCTTCACAGGGCGCGGTGGGAATAGAGACGCTGGGCGACAATGCCGCCATGGTCGCGGCGCTAGGTGCGATCAACGACCGCGACACCTGTGACGCGGTGATGGCCGAGCGGGGCGTGCTCAAGGGATTGGGCGGCACCTGCCATTCGCCGATCGCGGCACTGGCGCGGGTCGAAGGAGAATTTCTGCATTTGATCGCTGAGATCATCAGCCCGGACGGGCAGGAAACGGTGCGCGAAGAGACGCGGCTGGCGCGCGGCGACGGCGCGGCGGCGCAGGCGGTCGGCCATGCGCTGCTGGGGCGGGCCAGCCCGGCGCTCCGGTCGCTGTTCGACGCGTGAGCCGCGTCCTCATCCTGCGCCCCGAACCGTCGGCGGGCAGGACGGCGGCGAAGGCGGCCGCGCTGGGCCTGGACGCGCGGGTGCATCCACTGTTCGCGCCGCAGCCGGTCGCGTGGACGCCGCCGCCAGCCGGCCATTTCGACGCCCTGCTGTTGACCAGCGCCCATGGCGTGCGTCTGGCGGGGCCGGGGCTGGCCGCCTATCGCGGACTGCCGGCCTATGCGGTGGGCGAACCGACGGCGCAGGCGCTGCGCGATGCAGGCTTTGCCGATGTCGTGGCGGGCGCGGGCGACGGCAGCGCGATTGCGGCGCGGATTGCGGCAGACGGTCATCGGCGGCTGCTTCATCTGGGCGGGACCACCGTCGCGCCGATGGCGGCAGACGCGATCGATGTGACGCGCGTCGCGGTCTACAGCATGATCAGCCTGCCGCCCGACCCCGCGCTGGTCGCCGATGCGATGCCAGGGTCGGTGTTGCTGGTCCATTCGCCGCGTGCGGGCGAAAGATTGGCGGCGCAGATCGGGCAGAACGCGCGAGCATCGCTGCACATCGTCGCGATCAGCCCGGCCGCGCTCGCGGCGTGCGGCGCGGGCTGGGCGAGCGGGCGGGCCGCCGCCCGGCCGGTCGATGACGAGATGCTGGCCCTCGCCGCGCGATTGTGCGAATGACGGGCATAATGACAGACGAAAGGGCCGGCATGCGCGACGAGGATGGGGTTGGCAACGCGACCGTGATACCGCCGCGCCGTCGCACGATCCTGCCGCTCCTGATCCTGATCCTGCTCGCCTTTGCCCTGGGCGTCGCGCTCACCGTCTGGGCCTGGCCCCAGATCCAGCGCCGTTGGGGCGATCCGCAACCACAGCCCACCGTCGCGACCCAACCGCAGGGGCTGATCACCGGCACCGGCGCAAGCGCGACAGTCCGGCCGCTGACCGCCGATGCGGCGCAGATGCTCGACACGCGCGTCATCCAGCTGGAGGAACGGCTCAATCGCATCACCGTGGAAGCGCAGGCGGCGTCGGGCAATGCCGCCCGCGCCGAAGGGCTGCTGGTCGCTTTCGCCGCGCGGCGCGCGCTCGATAGCGGGACGCCCCTCGGCTATGTCGAGGGGCAGTTGCGGTTGCGCTTCGGCCAGGCCCAGCCACGCGCCGTCGCCGCCGTCATCAATGCGGCACGCGATCCGATCACGCTCGCTGACCTGCGTGGCGGACTGGGCGAGGTGGCCGAACGATTGGTCACGCCACCCGCAGGCACCGGCTGGTGGGACGCGCTGGAGCATGAGGCGCGCGAACTCGTCACCATCCGCAAGGCATCGACCCCATCGCCCCGGCCGCAGGCGGCGATGGACCGGGCGCTGCGCTATATCGACGGCGGCCGGGTGAGCGCGGCGCTGGGGGAAGTGGAGCGGATGCCGGGCAAGGCAGCGGCGGACCGGTGGATGCAATATGCCCGCCGCTATCTGGAGGCGCGGCGCGCGCTGGATCTGATCGAGACGGCCGCGATCTTGGAGCCGCGGCAGTTGCGGGGGACGGAAGGCGCGACCGTGACCCAAACGTCGCCGCTGGCACCTTAAGCCCCCGCGCCAACCACTGTCACAAACGACGAACCGTTTGTCGGCATCGATAAACGGCATGGACGTGGCCCTGTCTGTCATGGGAATGTCATCTTTCGATTTCGAAAGAGGACTTTCCGTTCGTGCCGCCTTATGCCGATGCCATCGCCAGTTTCTGGAGAGCCAACTCTTGGAAGGACCGTGTGGTCGGCGGGCCGCGTGCGGCGGAGCGGCCGTCCATCCAGCATCTGCTGGGCAATGCGTCTTTGCCGTTCGACCTGGCGCGGACCCGTGCGCAGGGCGCGATGCTGGCGCAGGGGATGCGGGGCGATGGCCGGCATGTGCTGCTGATCCCCGGCCTGCTGGCGTCGGAACAACGGATGGAACCGCTGCGCGCGGTGCTGGATGCGGCCGGCTATGTCGCCCATGGCTGGGGCATGGGCCGCAATTTCGGGCCGAAGCCCGACAGTCTGGAGCAGATCGACCGGCGGGTGGAGGCGATCCGGCGGGAGAGCGGCGCGCCGGTGACGCTGGTCGGATGGAGCCTGGGCGGGCTGTATGCGCGCGAATATGCGAAGTTCGCCGCGCACAAGGTCGGCGGCGTGGTGACGATGGGCACGCCCTTTTCCGGCGACCCGCGCGCCAACCATGCCTGGCGGCTGTACCAGCTGGTGTCGGGTTTCCCGGTCGATCGCCCGCCCTTTCCCTGCACCCGCGAAGCCAAGCCGCCGGTGCCGACCGTGGCGCTGTGGTCGCCGCGCGACGGCGTGATCCTGCCCGAATGCGCCAGGGGCCGCGCGGGCGAGCGTGATCGGGCGATCGAGGTGGACTGCACCCATATGGGCTTTGCCGCCGCGCCGGAGGGGATCGCGGCCGTGGGGATAGCGCTGGAAGCAATCGCCGCCTGAGCCGGTCCGCCTGCGCGATTCGGGCGCGTCGAAGCGACCGACAGGGTCACGGACCTGAAGTTCACACCATCGCTAGAATCGCGTTTATGCGCTTTTTCGCGGCCATAGCGCCGGGAACGTCCTGCCCAGCTATCGCTGACGACCCGGCGACGCGCCTGTCGGGTCACGCCCACGCGCCAGTCAGGTAGCGGGAACGCGCCATGTGGGTCACGAGCTGGCGGCAGCGCTGGGGCCATCGGGAGCGGGGGGGGGGGGCGTCGAGGCTGTGCGGGGCCATCGACAAGGATAGATCAGAGGAAATCCTATTTTGGAAGGGGAATAGGAGGGGCGGCGGCGGTGCCCGTAAACCCACGAGTGAGGCGGTTGTTCTTTCCTTCTCCGCGGCTCCGCAGGTTCGCACGATCAAATTTCTCGCTCAGAGGCGTAGAGCACGCAGAGCAATAAGAAATATCGGCTTATCTTTCCCCTCTCTTCCAAGAGAGGGGCTATATGTCCGCTTTTGATCGTCAGCCAACCGATCGATCCCCGTCCGACAACCGCCCGATCGCCCAGTTCGCCGCTTCCGCCACCACCGGGTCGTCATCGCCGAGCAGCGCCTCCAGCGGCGCCAGCAAGCGGACGTCGCCGCTGTTACCCGCAGCTATTGCGGCGTTGCGGACCAGGCGGTTGCGGCCGATGCGCTTGATCGGGGAGCCGGAGAAGATTTCGCGGAAACCCGCATCGTCCAGGTCGAGCAGGTCGGCGATTTGCGGCGCGGCCAGTTCGGCGCGGCCGACGAATGCGCGGTTCGCGGCGGCGGCGTCGGCGAATTTGTTCCACGGACACACCGCCAGGCAATCGTCGCAGCCATAGACGCGGTTGCCGATCCCGGCGCGCAAATCCTGCGGGATTGGCCCCTTATGTTCGATCGTCAGATAGGAGATGCAGCGCCGCGCATCGACCACATAGGGCGAGGGGAAGGCGTCGGTCGGGCAGGCGGCCATGCATGCACTGCAACTGCCGCAATGGTCGGTTTCGGCGTCGTCGGCCGCCAGCGCCAATTCGGTATAGATGGCGCCCAGGAACAGCCAGCTGCCATGGTCGCGGCTGACGAGGTTGCTATGCTTGCCCTGCCAGCCCAGCCCCGCGCCCTGCGCCAGCGGCTTTTCCATCACGGGCGCGGTATCCACGAACACCTTGAGGCTGCCGGGCTGTTGTTCCACCAGCCAGCGCGCCAGGGCCTTGAGCGCCTTCTTGACGACGTCGTGATAATCCTTGCCCTGCGCATAGACCGAAAAGCGCGCCCGGTCGCCCACGTCCGCCAGCGCCAGCGGATCGCGCCTCGGCGCATAGCTCATGCCCAGCATGATGACGCTGCGCACGTCCGGCCACAGGCCCTTGGGCGAGCCGCGCTGCTGCGCCCGCTCCTCCATCCACAGCATGTCGCCATGATGGCCCGCGTCCAGCCACTGGCGTAGCCGCTCGCCCGCTTTAGGCGCGGTGTCGGCGGGCGCGATGCGGCAGGCGGCAAAGCCTAACCGCGTGGCCTGTACCTTCAGGCGCTGTTCCAAGGTTTCGGTTTCCACGGGCATGGGTCCAGACTATCAGGGCAGGATGATCGGCGACACCCCGGCCTTATCCCCAGCGCCTGTGCCCGCGCCTTCCGCTCGGCCCGCCTATGCCCTTGAAGGCCACGGGCTTGTCAAGACGTTCGGTAGCTTTCGGGCGGTCGATGGGATCGACATCGCCGTGCCCGCGGGCACTATATATGGCGTGCTTGGCCCCAATGGCGCGGGCAAGACGACGTTGCTGCGCACCCTGCTGGGCATTATCGACCCGGATGAGGGCACCCGCACGCTACTGGGCGAGGCGCAGCCGCTGCGCATGGCGCGGCAGGTGGGGTATCTGCCCGAAGAACGCGGTCTTTATCCGTCGATGAAGGCGTTTGAGGCAATCGCCTTCATGGGGGCGCTGCGCGGCCTGCCGCTGAAAGAAGGGCGGGTGCGGGCGCGGGCGATGCTGGAGGATTATGGCATGGGCGGATCGATCGACAAGCCGATCCGCCAATTGTCCAAGGGCATGGCCCAGACCGTGCAATTGTTCGGCACGATCATCCACGAACCCCGGTTGATCGTGCTGGACGAGCCTTTTTCCGGATTGGACGCGATCAATCAGGAGAAATTGGAAGCACTGATCCGCGAGCAGGCGCGCCAGGGCGTCACTATCCTTTTTTCCACCCATGTCATCGCCCATGCCGACCGGCTGTGCGAGCGGATCGCCATCGTCGCGGGCGGCCGCATCCGTTTCGAAGGGACGCCAGGGGAGGCGCGCGACCAGTTGCGATCGCAGGTGCGGCTGCGCACGCGGGTCAGCGACGGGGCGTGGCGGCGCGCCTTGCCGGCCGATACGGTGGCGGAGGATGGTGCCTGGCTGTTCGCCCTGCCCGACGAGGGGATAGAGCCATTGCTGCGCGCGCTGCTGGACGGGCAGGCGGGGATAGAGAGCCTGTCGATCGAGCGGCCCGGCCTGCATGACGCCTTCGTCGCGATCGCCGGGGCGGCCGCCGCGCAGCAGATGCAGGCTGAACCGACGTCGGAGGAGGCGGCATGAGGGAATTGCTGCGCGCCGCGCTGGTCATCGCCCGGCGGGATTTCACTGCGGTCGTGCTGTCACGCACCTTCATCCTGTTCCTGCTGGGGCCGTTGTTGCCGATCCTGATCGGTTTCGCCTTTGGCGGCCTGGGCGACCGGATTTCCAGTACCGACCTGCGCCCGGTGGTGGGGATCGCCCTGTCGGCGCGGGACAGTGGCGCGCTGGAACGGGCGCATGACCGGCTGACGCAGCGCATGGGCGACCAGGCGCTACCGCGCCTGCGCCGGGTGGCGTCGAGCCCCAGCCCGCGGGTGCAACTGGCGCGCCCGGATTCGGAGGTTGTGGCGATCTTGTCGGGTACGCTTGTGCGCCCCGTACTGACCGGCAAGGCGGAGGATCTGGACAAGTTGCAGGGCGACGTCAGCCTGCTCTCCACCGCGGCGCTGGCCGAGCGGACGTTGCAGTTCGTGACGGTGGAGCGGCAGGAGGTGGCCACCAGCCTGGGCGCGCAGGCGCAGGCGCGCCTGCTGATCGGGCGGGTAGCGCAGGTGGTGATGTTCTTCCTCACCATCTTGCTGGCGGGCATGATCCTGTCCAATCTGGTGGAGGAAAAGACCAACAAGATCATCGAGATATTGGCAGCAGCCGTGCCGATCGACGCGATCTTCCTGGGCAAGCTGATGGCGATGCTGGCGATGAGCTTTGTCGGCATCGCCTTTTGGGGCGGGGCCGCCTTTGCGATTTTCCTGGCGTTGCACGACGGGAGCGGGGCGTTGCCGACGCCGGCGGTGGGCTGGCCGTTGTTCCTGACGCTGGCGGTGCTCTATTTCGCGATGGCCTATACGCTGCTGGGCTCGCTGTTCCTGGGCATCGGCGCGCAGGCAGCGACGGTGCGCGAAGTGCAGACGCTCAACATGCCGATCACCATGGGGCAGATGCTGATCTTTTTCTTCGCCAGCTATGCGGTCGACCATATGGGGTCGGCGGCGGAACTGGCGGCCTGCATCTTCCCGTTCAGTTCGCCCTTTGCCATGATCGCGCGCGCGGCGCAGGACGGGGCGATCTGGCCGCATCTGGTGGCGTTGGTGTGGCAGGGGGCGTTCGTGGCGCTGATCATCCGCGTGGGCGTGCTGCTGTTCCGCCGCCATGTCATGCAGTCGGGCGGGCGCTGGTGGAAAAGGCTGTTCAGACCCGCGACAGGGTGAAGGGATTAAGAGAGGGCCATGAACAGACGGCATTTCCTGGGTGGCGTCACGACTGGCGCGGTGGCTCTGGCCTTGTGGCAGTTTGCGCCCGAACCGGCGCAGGCGGCCTATCCCTTTGCGCTGAGCGACGCGGAATGGAAGAAGCGCTTAAGCCCCTGGGGCTACAAGGTGCTGCGCAGCCAAGCGACCGAATATCCCGGCAGCAGCCCGCTCAATGACGAGCATCGCGCGGGTATATTTTCCTGCGCCGGTTGCGATCAAAAGCTGTTCAGTTCCAAGACCAAGTTCGATAGCGGCACCGGCTGGCCCAGCTTTTACGCGCCGCTGCCCAAGGCGATCGGCACCAGCCGCGACGGTATGCTCGGCTTTACCCGCACCGAAGTCCATTGCGCGCGGTGCGGCGGCCATCTGGGCCATGTGTTCGACGACGGGCCAAAGCCCACCGGCAAGCGCTATTGCATGAACGGCGTGGCGATGAAATTCAGTCCCGCCTGATCCGCCAGACATGGAGCGAGCCTTGCGTAAGCACCGGTTCCAGCCAGTCGGGGGGCGATCGCTTGGCCAGCAGAGCGGCGAGGCCCTGCTTATTCTCCTGCCCGTAGAGCCGATATTCGGTGAGCCCGTCACAGGTCACGACATAGGACGCGCTGGTCTGCGTGATGACGGCGCGGGCCTTGTCCGGCGCATCGACGAACCCCTCGATCACGGCGGTAATGCCGGCCGCATTGCGGTGATGCGCGGTGCCGATGACGCTATGGCGGGTCTGCACGAGGATGTCGGGGCCAAGGTCGAGCGGGGCGAAGAGCGTGGCGGGCGGCAACGCCTTCAGTGGTGCCAACACGCTGGCGGCCCGGCAATTGGCGCTCGCCGCCTTGGCCGGTTCGGGCTTCGCCGCCACTCCCACCCAGGCTGCGCACAGGCCGGCCGGGGTCAGCAGCACCAGCGCGACTGATCCGATCACCCGCACCAGCGCCGCGCGCGACGCCTGCGCCCTGGCGAACAGCCGCGCGACCAGCCAGGCGATGCCGGGCAGCGCGAAGACATGGGCGACCGACAGCGCCCGCATCACCAGCAGCGCGATCATGGTCGATCCGGCGAGCAGCAATGAGAGCACCAACCAGCGCATCCGCGCTTCGCCTTGGTGCGCGCGCGCGGCCACAAGGCTGGCATAGAGGCCCAGCAGCGCGGGCAGCAGGATCACGCCTTGCAGCGACAGGCTTTGTTCCCAGATCGGCCGCCCTTCCAGCACTTGCAGATACCAGAGCCGGTAGGCGATCGGGCCGAGCGCGGCGAAGGGATCGCCCGACAGGCACGGCCCGCCGGTGACGAGGAAGGTCGCCAGCGCCGCACCACCGCCGATCGCGGCGATGGTAAGGCGACGGGCAGCGGTCGTCGTGCCGATCAGCCGCACCGCGATCACCGTGGTGACGGCCAGAATGACGAGCGGCCAGAGATAGACGTAGGACAAGGCGTCGCACCGGCTGTCTGCCAACGCCTGCGGCCCGCGCAGCAGCGCCAGCAACAGCAGGGCCGCGCCGCCCAGCATAGCCGCGAACGCAATGAAGCGGGGCGTCTGGTCCCGCGCCATCCAGTGGCGCAGCGCGAAGGCCGCGGCGAACAGTGCGACATAGGGCAGCGCCTCGCTTGAAATCTGGAGCCATAGCGCCAGCGCCAGTCCCGCGACGATCCCGCCGCGCGCCGGCCGCGTGTCGAGCGCGCCGCACAGCGCCAGCGTCGCCAGCGCGATCTGCCAGCCATGATGGTCGATCCGCAGCGGGGTGAACTGCACCAATATGCTGGGACTGGTCAGCAGCAGCGCGACGCCGAGCAGGGCGATGCGGCTGCCCGCCACGCGCCGCGCCGCGACGCACAGCGCAGCGGTCAGCCCGCTGAGCAACAGGAGCGGCACAAGAGCACAGGCGACCAGTTCCGCACTTGCTGCGCCCATGATTGGCCGCAGCAGCAGCATCAGTGCCGCGATCGGCATGTCCACGATCCGCGACCAGTGCATCGGTCCGCCGACGGGCGGGTTCACCCGATGCTGGCTGACGTCCCAAAAGGCCTGTCCGCCGATCCAGTCGCGCACCTGCGCCAGGCGCATGGCATCGTCCGGGTCGCGAAAGGCGAGGATGGCAAAATCGCCCCGGAACAGCCAGAGCATCGCCATGCTGCACAGCAGCCAGGCGTTCAGCGCCCAGAGCGCGGTGCGCGGGGCATCAGGCCTTGCCGAAAATGCCATATTTACGGATCGCATAGACGGTCAGGAAGCTGGCCGGGACCGACAGCAGCTTGGCGATCGCCGGAGCGAGGCCGATGGCGCTGAGCGCACCCACCAGCGCCATGGTGATGCCCATGCCCACAGCCGCGCTGACCACGAAGCCGATGCGCTGGGCGTGGGTCGGGCCATGCGCCAGGTCGAAAACGAACCGGATGCTGATGACCCAATGAACGACAAGGCCGACCAGATAGCCGCCCAGCGCCGCGATCATCGGCGCCGCGCCGCCATGGTCCAATATCAGGAAGGTGGCGAAATCGCTCGACAGCGCGCAGACGCTCGCCAGCAGATAGCGGGCGAACATCAGCCGCGCGAACAGCGCGCCGATGTGTTGCGTCATGGCGCTCAGGCGGCCTTTAATCGCGAAGGCACGGTGCGAACACTGGCCAGCGCAGCCCGCGTGTCGGCGTCCTGGCCCTCATCGCCGGCCTCATGATATTCGGCGTCCTCGTTGACGCTCCACACGTCATGGATGCGCGCGCCCGCGACGATGTTGCGCACGGTCAGCATCGCCGTCATCATCGCATGGTCCTGATTATTATAGCGATGCATGCCGTTGCGTCCGACCATGTGGAGCGTCGGATAACGCGCTTCCAGTTCGCTGCGCATCGCCAGCACATTGGCGGCATAGTCGTCGTCATAGACCGGATAGGCCTTTTCCTGCCGCACCACCGCGCCGCCCACGACATCGTGCGGGTTGCACAGGCCCAGTTGCGCCATCTCGCGCGTGGCGAGCGCGATCAGATCAACGTCGTCGGCGGACCAGAGGCCATCGCCTTCAAAGCAGAAATATTCCAGGCCCACGCAAGCGAGCGAAGGGTCTGGCACCATTTCGGGCGACCAGCTGCGGAAATTCTGGATGCGACCGACCTGCACCTTGCTGTCATGGATATAAATCCAGTTGTCGGGGAAGATGTCCTCCCCCTTCACCATCAGGGCTACGGTCAGGAAGTCACGATATTTCAGGTCCATCGCCTGCGGCAGCGTATCGGGCAGCGGGTGGATGCGGCCCGCCAGTTCGCGCATCGGCGCGGAGGAGATGACATGGGCGGCGTCGATCACGACATCGCCGTCCGGCCCGTCGGCGATCAGCCGCCAGCGGCCCGACGCCTGGTCTTCCTCCAGCCGCTTGAAACTGTGCGCCATCAGGACCTGGTTGCCGCCCTCGACCACTTTGTCGCGCGCGGCGTCCCACATCATGCCGGGGCCAAGGCGCGGATAGCGGAAGCTTTCCAGCAGCGTCTTGGTCGCCATGCCGTCATTGGGACGCTTGTTAAGGCCGAGCGAGCGTTTCAGCCCGTCGACCACCGCGCCCCACAGCGACAGGCCCTTGATCCGCTGCGCCGCCCAGTCGGCCGACATTTCGTCGCAGGGCATGCCCCACACTTTTTCGGTATAGGTTTTGAAGAAGATGGAGAAGAGCTTGTGGCCGAAGGCGTTGACGGTCCAGTCCTGAAAGGAGCGGACGTTGCGGTTCGGGAAGATCTTGGCCTTGGCAAAGCTGGCCATGCACAGGGTCGAGCGCCAGATGCCGAGATTCCACAGCGCTTCGAACGCGCGGAGCGGATAGCTGTAGAATTTGCCTTCATAATAGATGCGGCTCATCCGCGGACGCTGGATGAAGTCGTCGGGCAAAATCTCGTTCCACAGATCCACGACCTGCTGCGATTTGGAAAAGAAGCGGTGCCCGCCAATGTCGAACCGGAAGCCGTCCAGTTCCACCGTGCGGCTGATGCCGCCGACATAGACCGGGTCTTTTTCGATCACCGTGACGTTCAGGCCCTGCTTGGTCAGCAGATAGGCGGCGGTCAGGCCCGCCGGGCCAGCGCCGATGATGGCGACGTCCACATGTCGGTCGGTACGCGGCATTGCAGGCTATTCCCCCGGAAGATCGTTCGTGCCTGCCGGAGTGAAGGAAATCCTCTAAGGACTGGTTAACGCGCGGTAAGGATGAGCGGCGCGCCTGACACGACAAAGGGCCGCTCCATGGACATGGAACGGCCCCCTGCAGTTCCCCTTCGTGCGGGGAAGGCGGATGTTCTCAGCTCTGGCGCTGGGCCAGCGTGCTCAGGTCGCTGCGTGCGCCGTCGATCGCGCTGCCGAAGCAATTGCGATAATCCTCGGTCACGGGCAGGACCGATCCGTTGACATAGCCGCACACCTGCTTGGCGGCGCGCGTCACGCGCGAATCGGCGCGGCGCATGCCGTTGGTGCTGGTAAGGTTGAGGTCGGCCACGGACACGGCCAGGCTGCGGGTTTCGGTGCCGGCGCGGCCGTCCACGATCACATCCATGTCGTTGCTGCCGGCGCTCGCGACGCCGGGAAGCGCCATGGCCATGGCGGCGGCCATCGCCACCCAGTTTTTCTTGGTCATCCTGTATCTCCTGTCGAACATTGTTCTGATTGTCCGCCCCACGTCTGACGTGGAAGTAGGGTCATGCTCTAAATAAGCGCACAGGGTGTTGTTGAAAAGAGGCCACTTGATAAAAAGTGGCTGAAAAGCGTTATTTTGCAGGTGCGAAGGGATCAGCTTCGCACCCGCGTCAATGCTTAATGCCGGAAGTGGCGCATCCCGGTGAAGACCATGGCGAGGCCGGCTTCGTCCGCCGCCGCGATGACTTCATCGTCGCGGATCGATCCGCCCGGCTGGATCACCGCCGTCGCGCCGGCCTCCACCGCCGCCAGCAGGCCGTCGGCGAAGGGGAAGAAGGCGTCGGAGGCGACCGCCGATCCGATGGTGCGCGGGGTGGACCAGCCGGCCTTTTCGGCGGCGTCCTTTGCCTTCCATGCGGCGATGCGCGCGGATTCGAGGCGGTTCATCTGGCCCGCGCCAACGCCCGCGGTGCTGCCGTCCTTGGCATAGACGATGGCGTTCGACTTCACATGCTTGGCCACGGTCCAGGCGAAGAGGCAGTCCTTGAGTTCCTGATCGGTCGGTTCACGCTTCGTCACGACCTTCAATGCGTCGCGGGTCACCTGGCCATTGTCGCGGCTTTGCACCAGCAGGCCGCCGGCGATGCTCTTGATCTGGAGGCCGGGGCGAGCCGCGTCCGGCAGGTCGCCGGTCAGCAGCAGGCGGAGGTTCTTTTTCTTCGCAAAAATCGCCCTGGCTTCGTCGTTGGCGTCGGGCGCGGCGACGACTTCGGTGAAAATGCCGCTGATGGCTTCGGCGGTCGGGCCGTCGAGCGGGCGGTTGACCGCGATGATGCCGCCGAACGCCGATACGCTGTCGCAGGCGAGCGCGGCTTCATAGGCTTCGATCAGCGTCTCGCCGGTGGCGACGCCGCAGGGGTTGGCGTGCTTGACGATCACCACGGTCGGCGGGCCATTGCGAAACTCGCTGACCAATTCCAGCGCGGCGTCGGCGTCGTTATAATTATTGTAGCTCAGTGCCTTGCCCTGGATCTGGCTTGCCTGGGCGATGCCCTTGGCGGACGGGCCGGTGGGCAGGTAGAGCGCGGCGGACTGGTGCGGGTTTTCGCCGTAGCGCAGCGTGGTGGACAGCGTGCTGGCGACGGCCAGCGTGTCGGGGAACATCACGCCCTGATCGGCGAAGGCGAACCAGCTGGCGATCATCGAATCATAGGCGGCGGTGGCGGCATAGGCTTTGGCCGCCAGCATCCGGCGGAAATCATAGCTGGTCGCGCCGTCCTTCTCCGCCATTTCGGCGATCAGCCGGGCATAGTCGGCGGGATCGGTGACGATCGCCACGCTCTCATGATTCTTCGCGGCGGAGCGGACCATGGAGGGGCCGCCGATATCGATATTCTCGATAATCTCCTCGCGCTCGGCGCCCTTGGCCACGGTCGCGGCGAAGGGGTAGAGGTTGACGACCACCAGGTCGATCGCGCCGATTTCATGGCTCTCCATCGACGCGACATGCTCCGGGTTGTCCCGCACCGCGAGCAGGCCGCCATGCACCTTGGGATGCAGCGTCTTGACGCGGCCGTCCATCATTTCGGGGAAGCCGGTGAGGTCGGAAATATCCATGACCTCCAGCCCCGCCTCGCGCAGCGCCTTCGCTGTGCCGCCGGTCGACACCAGTTCGACGCCATGTTTGCCCAGCGCCGCGCCCAGTTCGATCAGGCCGGCCTTGTCGGACACGGACAACAGGGCGCGTTTGATGGGATAGTCGGTCATGGGGCTGGCGCTTTCTACAGGCAAAGGGCAGGACGGCTTTGCGCCAGCCCCATAAGCCCCGGCAGCGCAAAAATACAGTGGCAAAGCGCGATTCCGCTTGGCTTGGAACCGCATGCGCATAGTGTCCTGCTCCATCACGACAGTTGGGGAAATCATCATGCGCCGTCTGCTTGCCGCCACCGCCTTGCCGTTGCTTCTCGCGCACCCCGCCGCCGCCCAGATCGCGACCCCCGACCGGCCCGTCACCGACCCCGCCAGCCTGCAATCGCCCGTTAATCCCAAGGCGCGCGCCGTGCCGGTCTCGGACATCGGCGCATCGCGCAGCTTGGGCAGCGCGGCGTGGAGCATCGATGGCAAGCAGATTTTCGTCGCGACCAACCTGACCGGCCGCACCAATATCTGGCGGACCGACACGGCGGGCAGCTGGCCGGTCCAGCTGACTCAGTCCGACGACGCACAGACCGGCCTCACCGCATCGGCGGATGGCCAGTATGTCTATTTCCAGCAGGATGTCGGCGGCAACGAATATAGCGACATCTACCGCGTGTCGGTGGATGGCGGCGCGGTCGAAAATCTGACGAACACGCCCGACAGGCGCGAAAGCGGTATGCTGCCCGGCCCGGTCGGCGGGCTGGTCGCGCTATCGACCAAGCTCAAGTCGCAGGGCCAGACCAATGTCGCGGTGATGGACGCCAGCGGCACGGTGCGCGTGCTGACGAAGGAGGCCGATCCGCAATATGGCTGGTCGCCGATCGCCTGGATCGATGGCGGCAAGGCGCTGATCGCCAATCGCGATCGCGTGGATTCCAAGGTGGCCGAGGTGTGGCGGATCGATGTCGCGAGCGGTGCGGCGACCAGGCTGATCGCCAAGGCCGACACCGTCTATGCCGCGGCGGACGCGACCGCCGACGGCCAATGGATCGCGGTCAACACCGATGTCGGCACCGGCCAGATTCATGCGGGCGTCTATGATGTCGCCGCCAAGCGCTGGACATGGCTGAAACCCACGCCCTGGGAGCAGACCGCCAGCCTCTTCACCCGCGACGGCAAGACGCTGATCTTTGGCACCAATGCCGACACGCGAAGCACGCTCTACGCCTATGATCTGGCGAGCGGCGCGGAGACGGCTCTGCCGATTCCGCCAGGGGTCAATTATCCCATCGGCCGCGAACCGCGATCGCCCGATGGCCGCACATTGATGGTCAATCATTCGGGCGCGGATTCGCCCGCGAACCTCTATCTCTACGATCTGGCGACCGGCGCGTCGCGGCCCGCGACCCAGCTCGCCATCGCCAGCCTTCAGCCCGACGTGCTGCCCAAATCGACGGTCGTTACCTATAAGAGCTTCGACGGCACGCTGGTCAGCGCGATCGTCACCATGCCCGCCAATCTGAAGCGCGACGGCGGCAATCCCGCGATCGTCCTGCCGCATGGCGGCCCGACGGGCCAGGCGCGGGACGGGTACAGCCGCTACGCCACCGCCTTCGCCAGCCGCGGCTATGTGGTGATCCAGCCCAATTTCCGCGGCTCGACCGGCTATGGCAAGGCGTTTCAGGACGGCAATTACAAGGATCTGGGCGGCGGCGACCTGAAGGACACGATCGCGGCCAAGGATTTCCTGGTGAAGACCGGTTATGTCGATAGCAAGCGGGTCGGCATCTTCGGCGGCAGCTATGGCGGGTTCATGACGCTGATGGCGATCGGCCGCGCGCCCGATGAGTTTGCGGCTGCGGTCCAGTGGTTCGGCATTATCAACTGGCGCACCATGTATCGCGACCAGGACGAGGAACTGAAAGCCTATCAGCGCGGCCTGCTTGGCACGCCGGAGAGCGACCCCAAAGTCTATGACGCCGCCTCGCCGCTCACCTATATCCGAGCGGCCAAGGCGCCGTTGCTGACGATCCAGGGCGAAAACGATATCCGCGTGCCGCGCGGGCAGGCACAGGAGGTGCACGACATATTGAAGGCGAAGGGGAATGTGGTCGAAACCATCTTCTACCCGGCCGAGGGCCATGGCTTCCAGAAGCGCGAGAACCAGTTGGATTCGCTGACGCGGACGGTGGCGTGGTTCGACAAATATTTGAAGCCTGTAGCGGGGCAATGACGGGATGCGTCCAAGGCAAGGTGCCCGGCTCTCGATTATGAACCTGCGGAGATATGGCCGATTTGGGTGGAAAGGGGACTGGCGGGTTTACAGGAGCAATTGTTGTAGAGCAGCCATAAAATCCACCGTCACCCCAGCGAAGGCTGGGGTCTCAGGCGTTGACGCGCTACGGTAAGATATGGCGCGAGGCGGCTACACCTACATCATGACCAGCAAGCCGAGGGGTGTTCTCTATATCGGCGTCACAGCCGACATTGCAGCACGCGCCGAACAAGATCGAAACGGCACTGGTTCGGCTTTTTGCAAAAAATACGGGCTGACCCGCTTGGTTCTAGTCGAGCCACATGATGACATCATGCTCGCCATTGCCCGCGAGAAGGCGAGAAGGCGCTCAAAGCCTGGAAGCAGGAATGGAAAATCCGGCTTGTCGAAGAGAGGAATCCAGGTTGGCGCGATATGTCAGACGTTATCTCGTGACCGCCTGAGACCCCAGCCTTCGCTGGGGTGACGATGAGGGAAACGGCCGCTTCCGTACAAAGGCGCACCATGTTTTGAAGGCAAGAATGGTCGTTTCCAGACGGCCGACGACCTGACCCGCCTAACCCACCCGCTTGAACAACCAGCCGATGCTTGATCCGCCAGGCAGCGCTTCGCTGGTCACGACCAGTTGCTTGGTCGGGTGAGGCCGACCGTCGCCGTCGACCCACAGACTGTCCTCGACGGTCAGCACGCCCGCGCCGGTGCGATATTGCCACAGCGCGCCATGGTCGATGCGCAGCAGCGCGCCCATATTGTCCGCGGTCAGCGTCGGTTCGACGCCCGGTGCCAGATGGAAGCGCAGCTGCACCGGCTGTTTGGCGGGCTTGCGGCGGCGTTCGGCGGGGGTCAGCATATCCTCGCCCCGGATTTCCTTGCCGTCGCCGCTCATCAACAGCAGGCGGCGATGAACATAGCCCAGACGGCGGACATAGCCGTCATGCGACAGGTCCAGCCGGCTGCCATTGTCCAGCTCCTGCCGGTTCAGCTCGACCTCGGTCACGCCCTTGCCCAGCGTTCCGTCGGGCAGCAGCGCGGTCGAATTATTGTCGTTGAGGACCAGCGTGCTGTGCGCGGCTGTGGTGCGCAGCCCCTGCGCCAGGTCGCGGGGTATCCAGGCCCCCTCCAGCGCCGCGCCGCCGCAATTGACGACCAGCCGCAACGGCCCGTCGCTGATCTCGATCGCGCCGGTCGATGCGCAGCCCGCTTCGGCGAGGCGCGCGACCGGGGGCGGGGCGGCGTCGATCTGGAGCACGGTCGATCCTGCCGCGATCCGCTGATAACCCCAATCGCGCGCCTGGCGCAGCGGCCGGGCGCGGACCCGGCTCGCCGCGATGACGGCGGACACCAGGTCGGGGTCGATCGCGCCGGACCCCTGCCAGCTGCCAAGGCCGCCGTCGCCATGGGCCAGGCCCAGCAGCGCCGGGACCGCGCGGTTCAATCCTTCGATCAGGCAGGCGGGCGGCGCTTCGCGGCGCACGTCATAGACGGCGCGCAGCATGGACAGCAGCATCACCGCCTCCAGCTGCGCCAGCGGGGACCGCGACACGATGCCGCCATCGGGGTGGAAGCCGCTGTCGATCGCGCGCTTGAGCCCCGCTTCGCCGAACAGCTTGCGCGCGGCCCCGCCAGGGATCAGCAGCGCCGCGGCGACGATGCCGCACCAGGCGACCAGCCGGGGCAGGCCCATCGGCGCCTTGTCGGCGCTGCGGTCCAGATGGCGGGCGGTGCGCGCGATGCAGTTCAGCACCAGCGAGCGGTAGACCAGGTCGCTGGACGAGAGGATTAGCGGCGCATGGGCGGTCCAGAACAACAGCCGCCAGCCGGCATTGTCCGCGCGCCACGCCGGTTCGCTGGGCGTTTCATGATGGGCCGCCAGCCATTTGCGCATGATGGTTTCGGCGATGGGCGCGCCCTGTTCACGGCTTGCGCTGCTGGCCAGGTCGCGCAGCCAGCGGAAGCCGTGCAGATAGTCGGCAAAGGCCGGGCCGACCGACAATTTGCCGAAATCGAGCGCATCGACCGGCAGCTTGTGCCCGCGGAACAGGAAATAGCCCGCCCGCATCGCTGCGCCCGCCCGGCCATCGCCGGGAATGGCGTCGTCCGGCACCGCCAGCAGCTTCAGGGGATATTTGCCGCGCAGCTTGCGGCCGTGGATCGGCGTCTTCCAACTGAGCAGGTAGAATTGATTGGCGATCTTTTGCGCCAGCGACAGCCCCTTGTCATCCGCGACGCGGATGAGACGCTTGCCCTGCTCTATGCCGTCGTCGCCGGCTTCTGGCGCGGCGTCGGGCGTCGGGCGGCTGGCGATGCGCCGGTGGTCGTTCACCCGCCCCGCAGCTTCCGAATATTGTCGGCATAGGCGGACGGGCCGCCGCGGAAGGTGGCGGTGCCCGCGACCAGCACATCGGCGCCCGCTTCGATCGCCTTGGGCGCGGTGGTGAAATCGATGCCGCCGTCGACCTGCAAGTGAATCTCGCGGCCGGTCTTGTCGATCATCTTGCGGATCGCTTCGATCTTGCGCAGCTGATTCTCGATGAAGCTCTGCCCGCCGAAACCGGGATTGACGCTCATCACCAGGATCAGGTCGACGTCGTCGATCAGATAATCCAGCATCTTGGCCGGGGTGCCGGGGTTCAGCACCACGCCCGCCTTCACGCCCAGCGACTTGATATGCTGCACGGTGCGGTGGATGTGCGGACCCGCTTCGGGATGAACGGTGATGATGTCGGACCCGGCGGCCACGAACGCCTCCAGATACTGGTCCACCGGCGATATCATCAGGTGGACGTCGAACACCTTCGTCGTGTGCGGGCGCAGCGCCTTCACCACGTTGGGGCCGATGGTGATGTTCGGCACGAAATGGCCGTCCATCACGTCGATATGCACCCAGTCGCAGCCCGCTTCGTCGATGGCGCGTACCTCCTCGCCCAGGCGGGCGAAGTCGGCGGAAAGGATGGAGGGCGAGATGAGAATGGAGCGGGTCATTAACCGTTCGCCTTAATCGCCACCGGGGGCAAGGGCAACGGACATTTGCAGGCGAGTCGCGATTGTTTCCGCGCTGCGCCTGCGGCGCTTTACAGCATCACGAAAATCGTGGGGTCCAGCCGCTGCGACGCGGGCGCGCCGCGGGGCAGCAACTGCTTGACGCCATGCAGCCCAACCACGATCCCATCATCGTCCAGCACCGGCGCGGCGATCAGTCGCATGGCGCATTGGCCCGCACCGTCGATCTGGTTGATATCGACGTCCAGGGTGAAGCCGCGTTTATGGCGGATGGCATAGGTGCGCAGCCGCTCCATCGCCTCGCGCGATTCGGGGGTGTAAAGCGACACGGACAGCGGGCGCGATACCGCGCTGTCGCGTTCCAGCCCGAATATGTCATAGACCCCGGCAGTCCAGCTGAGCGCATTGTCGGCCAGGTTGCAATGCCACAGCCCCAGCCCCCGTTCTGCCAGCGCCGCATCGTTGCGGGCTATGCTGGAATCGAGCAGCACCGGGGCAAGATGTTCGCGCAGGTCGTAGAGCGGCCAGCTATGGTTGAGGGGAAGAGGCTCGATCGGACGCACAGGGGGCACCTTTTACGCGGGGAAATCCTCTCTAAGCCCTTCATGGTTAAGGCTTAGTTCGCCCTTTTGGCAAGCCTCGCGATGAAAAATCCGTCCGCGCCGCCCTGCGCCGCCAGCGTGTCGGGCAATGTCCGCAGCCAGCCCTGTGTCGTGGGGGCCATACCGTCGGGCATTTCGTCGGCTTCCACAGGGATCAGCGCGAAGTCGGGGCGAGCGGCCAGGAAGCGTTCGACCTGCTCTTCACCCTCGGCCCGTTCCAGCGAACAAGTGGCGTAGATGATCCGGCCGCCCGGCTTCAGCCAGTCGGCGGCGCGGGCCAGCAGCGCGCTTTGCAGTTCGGCCAGTTCCGCGATCTGGCGCGGGCCGATGCGGTGCAGCACGTCGGGATGACGACGGTAGATGCCGGTCGCGGTGCAGGGCGCGTCAAGCAGGATCGCGTCCACCGGCTCCTCCGGCTGCCATGTCCGCAAGTCGGCGGGCGCGACATCGGCGGTCAGGCCGGTGCGCGCCAGATTTTCGGTCAGCCGTTCCAGCCGCTTGCTTGACTGGTCGATCGCGGTGACGCGCCAGCCGGCCGCGGCCAGCTGCATCGTCTTGCCGCCCGGTGCGGCGCACAGGTCCAGCACATGGCGGCCTCCCCCCGCGCCCAGCAGCCGCGCGGCGCAGGAGGCGGCGATATCCTGCACCCACCAGGCGCCGTCCGCAAAGCCGGGCAGGGTCGGAATGGCGGCGCTTTCGGGCAGGCGGACATGGCCCGGCGCGAACGACGCGCCACCCAGTTCAGCTGTCCACTTCGCTGTCTCCGCCGCGTCGCGCAGGCTGATGTCGACCGGCGGGCGGATCGCATAGGCATGGGCGGCGGCCAGTGGCATGGCGTCGCCCCATTGGGCGGCCCAGCGTTCGGCGACTTGCGCGGGCAGGGTCAGAGGGACGGGCAGGGCGGGTTCGCCGCGCGTCACCGTGCCGAACACGCCATGAACCAGCTTGCGCGGCCCGCCATCGACCAGCGGCAGGGCCGTCGCAATGGCCGCATGAGCCGGGGTGTCGAGCACCAACGTCTGGACGAGCGCGATGCGCAGCACCATCCGCGCCTTGGCGTCGGGGGGCAGGATCTGCTTGGTCGCGCCGTCGATCAGCGCGTCGAGATCGGGCAGGTGGCGCAGCGTTTCGGCGGCGATCGCATGCACCAGCGCGCGGTCGGCGGGCGGCAATCCCTGCGCCGCGCCATGCAGCGCCAGCTCCAGCGGATCGCCCCGACGCAATACCGCATCGAGCAGTTTGAGCGCGGCGCGGCGGGCGGGCAGGCCGGGGACATTGTCGGGGCGGGCGGCTGATTTATGGACCATCCCCAGTCCCTAGGAGAAAATGGCCAAAAAGAAACCTCCGTTCGCTCCGAGCGTGTCGAGAAGCGGATGGCGCGACGTCTGCCTTTAGCCGCGTTTCTCGACTTCGCTCGAAACGAACGGTGGGGTTTTAGCTGCGACCGTGCGGGTCGAGCGCGCTGCGGCGGCGCGGGGGCGGCGCTGCAGGGGACAGGGCGGAGGCGCGGGGCGTTGCGCCAACGGTGGGCGCGCCCATCTGCGCCGCCAAATCCTGTAGCGCAGTGATCCGCTTTTCCGTGGCGGGGTGAGTGGAGAAGAGTTCGCTGACATGGGTCGGCACGATATAGAGCTGCGCCGCGGCCGGATTGCGCTGCGCCACCGGATTGGGGATGCGCTGCGCCTGACCCGCAATCTTGGCGAGGGCGGAAGCAAGCGCATGGGGATTGCCGCTGATGGCCGCCCCTGCCCGGTCGGCACCATATTCGCGGGTGCGGCTGATCGCCATCTGCACGATCATCGCGGCGAAGGGGGCGACGATCACCGCCATCAGGCTGGCGATCATATTGCCATGCCCGCCGTCCCGGTCGCCCACACGAAAGAAGAGGCCGAAATTGGCCAGCATCGATATCGCGCCGGCGATCGTCGCGACCATTGTCATGATGAGGGTATCGCGATTTTGCACATGGCCCAGTTCATGCGCCATCACGCCGGCGACCTCGTCGCGGCTCAGCATCGAGAGCAGGCCGCTGGTGGCGGCGACGGCAGCGTTTTGCGGGTTGCGGCCGGTGGCGAAGGCGTTGGGCGCGGCCTGGTCGATGATATAGACGCGCGGCATGGGAAGCTGCGCCCGCTGGGCCAGGTCGCGGACCAGATTGTAGAAGTCGGGCGCGCTCTGGGCATCGACCTCCCGCGCATCATGCATCCGCAGCACGATCTTGTCGGCGTTCCAAAAGGTGAAGAGGTTCATGCCGGCCGCCACCAGCAGCGCGATCACCGCCCCGCCGCCGCCGCCCAGCGTATAGCCCAGCGCCATGAACAGCGCGGTCAGCGCCGCCAGCAACAGGGTCGTCTTCATTCCGCTCACTTGCACTCGCCTCCGTGTCGGCCCAGATAGCATCGCAGTCCTGAATATGGGGTGGATGCCGCCCTTTCGCAATCGACCCCACAGCAATCGAAAGGCCGCCATCATGGGAACCTTCAACGGCAATCGCCCCGCGCATGTGAAGCCGCCCGCGCACCTGTCCAAAAGTCCGCCGGTGCCGCAGCCCGATCCGCTGGACCAGCCCACGCCCCATGACGAGGCGATGAGCCCGGTGCGTTACGGCGATTGGGAGCGCAAGGGCATCGCGATCGATTTTTGAATTGGCTCTAAATCCTTGATCCTGCTGGCATGAATCGGCTCGCCGTCGATTTTGCACGGCTGCCGATGGGCCGTGCCGCCGCTGCGGGGAGCCAAGCGCCCCGCTCTGGCCTTTTGCCCCGCAAGGCCTGAAGGCTTGGGGCAAGAGGAGATAGTGGGGCGTGGGCGTACAATTGGTTTCTGACGGGAATGGCAAGGCGGTTTCGGATTATGCGCCGGAGGATGCGGCGCTGCTCTGCGCGGTCGGGCGGCTGGTCTGCGCCTGGACGATGCTGGAACAAAGCCTGGAGGCGAAGATCGGCCTGCTGCGCGACGCCATGGGCGACATACGCACCGTGGGCGCGCGGACCCGGCCAAGCATGGCCAAGCTGATGACCGAATTGCGCACGATGGTCGCGATGCGGGACCGGCGCAACGCCAGCGCACTGACCGAAATTTCCGCGATCGAGCGCGACATTCAGCGGATCGACCGCTTCCGCGGGCTCATCATCCAGGGGTTTCACCAGCCCGAACCGGGCGGATTTACCTGTCGCGACAGCCGCAACACGATCCATCATGTCGCCTTCGATCATCTCGATGGCGAAATCGCCGCGCTGGAAGGTGTCGCCAGCCGTCTTCTTGCCGTGTAGGGCGACGCCTTTTCGAATAGTGCGCTCGCTAATTCGTTCGTCTTGCCCATGTCTTAAATCGGGCTGAAAAACCCGCCACACATCATCATAACATGCGCGCGACGCTTGACCTTTTCTGCACGGGCGGCAATTCAAAGCCCGATCGCGTCCGCGTGAAAGGGATACCAACTTGACCAAGCCGATTCGTAAAGCCGTTTTCCCTGTCGCCGGGCTTGGCACGCGATTTCTGCCTGCCACTAAAGCGGTGCCCAAGGAATTGCTGCCGGTGGTCGATCGTCCGCTGATCCAATATGCGGTGGATGAAGCGCGCGAAGCGGGGATCGAGCAGTTCATCTTCGTGACCGGTCGCGGCAAGGGCGCAATCGAGGATTATTTCGACATCGCCTTCGAATGCGAGACGTTGCAGCGCGAGCGCGGCAAGGATTTGTCGGCGCTGGAGGGGACGCGGCTCGATCCGGGCAATGCCGTCTTCCTGCGCCAGCAGGAATCGCTGGGCCTGGGCCACGCCATCTGGGTGGCGCGCGACATCATTGGCGACGAACCCTTCGCCATCCTGCTGCCCGACGAGTTCATGAAGGGCGAAAAGGGCAATGGCTGCATGAAGCAGATGGTCGACGCCTATGAGAAGGTCGGCGGCAATCTGGTCTGCGCGCTGGAAATTCCGATGGATCAGACGCCCAGCTATGGCGTGATCGATCCGGGCGCGCGCGACGGCGCGCTTACGGAGGTCAAGGGGCTGGTCGAAAAGCCAAAGCTCGGCACCGCGCCCAGCAACTTGATCCTGCCGGGCCGCTACATCCTTCAGCCCGACGTCATGAAGATCCTGGAAAACCAGGAAAAGGGCGCTGGCGGCGAAATCCAGCTGACCGACGCCATGGCCTCGCTGATCGGCAAGCAGCCTTTCCACGGCGTCGCCTTCGACGGTCGCCGCTTCGATTGCGGGTCGAAGGCCGGCTATATCGAGGCGAACCTGGCGCTGGCGCTGGAGCGCGCGGATCTGGGCGACCATATCCGCGCCTTCGCGACGGCGGAACTGGCGCGCTGAACTGCAGCTTGACGTGCTCCCGCGTAGGCGGGAGCACGGAACGAATGAAAAAAGGCGGCTCCCCATGGGAAGCCGCCTTTTTTCATATCGATGAACCTGGGTGCTCAGAACGGCACTTCATCGTCCAGGTCATTGTCGAAATTGGGGCTGCCCGCGCGGCTGGCGCCGCCGCCGCCTGCGCCGCCCTGAGCGCGTCCGCCGCCGAAGCCGCCGCCACTCGAAGCACCGCCCCCGAAGTCATCATAACCGCCCGACGATGCGCCCCAGTCGCTCACGCCCTGCTGCGAACGGCCACCGCCGCCGCCGCCCTGGCCGCCGCCGCCCGGCGCGCCGTCCAGCATGGTCAGCACCGCGCCCGGTCCCGACAGCGCGACTTCGGTCGTGTAGCGGTCATTGCCCGACTGGTCCTGCCATTTGCGGGTGCGCAACTGGCCCTCGATATAGATTTTGCTGCCCTTGCGCAGGAAACGCTCGGCCACGCCGACCAGGCCTTCGCCATTGATGACGACATTATGCCATTCGGTGCGCTCTTTTTTCTCGCCGGTCATCCGGTCTTTCCAGCTTTCGGACGTGGCGATGCGCAGATTGCAAATCTTGCCGCCATTCTGGAAGCTCTTGACCTCCGGGTCGGCACCCAGATTGCCGACCAGAATGACCTTGTTGACAGACCCTGCCATGATTCCTCCGAAGCTCTAAAGCGGCCCCTTATAGTCCTGCCGCTTTCGCCGTCTAGGCGGAAGCTACCCCAAACCCAAAGCCGTCGCGGTCCAGTAGGTGATGCCCGCCGCGACATAAGCCAGCGCAAACAGATAGCCGACCATGAACATCGGCCATTTCCATCCGTTCGTTTCGCGCCGGGTGACCGCGATGGTCGATATGCACTGGGGCGCAAAAATGAACCAGGCGAGGAAGGCGAGGGCGGTGGGGAGCGGCCACTGGTCCTTCAGCCGATCGCCGAGACTCCGTTCCAGCAGCGCTTCATCGTCGCCCGCATCGATCGAATAGACGGTGGCGAGCGCCGACACGGCGACTTCGCGCGCCGCCATGGCGGGGATCAGCGCCAGCGAAATGTCGCGGTTGAAGCCGATCGGCTCCAGCACGACGTTAAGGCCGCTGGCGATCCGGCCCGCGATCGAATGATCGACCTGGCTGGTGGGATCGCCATCGGGCACGCGCGGGAAGCTGAGGAGCAGCCACAGGATCACCGTCGATGTGAAGATGATCGTGCCCGCACGCTTCAAAAAGATCACTGCGCGCTGCCACAGGCCCAGCAAAATGTCCTGCGGCCGGGGCCATTGATATTTGGGCATTTCCATCAGGAAGCCGCCGCTCGCCCCCTTGGTCACGGTCATGCGCAGCAGCAAGGCGACCAGCATCGCGCCGACGATGCCGGCTAGATAGAGGCAGAAGAGGACGAACCCCTGAAGGCCCACGCCCGGAAACACGTCGCGCGCGGGAATGAAGGCACCGATGATGACCGCATAGACCGGCAGCCGCGCCGAACAGGTCATCAGCGGCGCAATCAATATGGTGGTCAGCCGGTCCCTGGGGTCGGCGATGGTTCGCGTCGCCATGATGCCGGGAATGGCACAGGCGAAGGAGGACAGGAGCGGGATGAAGGCGCGGCCCGACAGGCCGACCTTCGCCATCAACCCGTCCATCAGGAAGGCGGCGCGGACCATATAGCCGGTCGCCTCCAGCATCAGGATGAAGAAGAACAGGATGAGGATCTGCGGCAGGAACACCACCACCGATCCGACGCCGTTGATGATGCCATCGACCAGGAAAGAGCGGACTATGCCGTCGGGCAGGGCGGTGCGCACCGCATTGGCGATGGCTTCGGCAAAGCCCTCGATCATCGCAATCGGCGCTTCGGACCAGGCATAGACCGCCTGGAACATGACGAACAGCAGGCCGAGCAGCAGGATCAGGCCGAAGACCGGATGTAGTGCCACCCGGTCCACCGCGGCGGTCAGCCGGCGGGAGGGGGTTTCGCGCACGATTGTCGCGCGCGCGATGCGGCCCGCTTCCCGGCGCACGGCGTCGAAATCCTGCGCGCCGCTGGCGGGATAGACGCGCGGCGCGCCGTTCAGCAGCCCGTCGAGTTCCTGCCGCAGATGATCCAGGCCGCGCTTGCGCACCGCCACGGTCGATATCACCGGCACGCCCAGTTCGCGTGACAGGACCGCGGCGTCCAGTTCCAGCCCGTCGCGGGTGGCCAGATCGACCATGTTGAGCGCGACGATGGTTGGCAGGCCAAGCGCCAGCAGTTCGAGGGCAAAGCGCAGATGATTGTCCAGATTGGCGGCATCGACCACGATCACCAGCGCGTCGGGCCGCTTTTCACCGGCCTGCTTGCCCATTACGACGTCGCGCGTGACCTGCTCGTCGGGGCTGCCGGGGTCCAGGCTGTAGGTGCCGGGCAGATCGACCAGTTCGACCGGGCGGCCATCGGACAGGGCCAATCGCCCCGCCTTCCGCTCCACCGTGACGCCCGGATAATTGCCCAGCTTCTGCCGCGCGCCGGTCAGCGCATTGAACAGCGCGCTCTTGCCGGCATTGGGATTGCCGACCAGCGCGACGAGCGGCAGCGCGCTCATGCCTGCTGCTCCGGTCCGGTGCGCACCGTCACCGCGGCAGCATGGTTGCGGCGCATCGCCACGGTCATGCGGCCGATCTTGCAGGCGATCGGCCCCTTGCCGAAAATGCCGCCATGGTGCAGCGCTTCCACGCTCGCCCCCTCGCACAGGCCAAATTCCCGCAACCGCTGTCCTTCGGAGGGCGTGAGGACGGACCAGTCGATCAGGTCGACATAGGCGGGCTGGCGCAACGGCAGGTCTGTGAGACGCAAAGGAAGGATACTCGCGGGCTATTTCTGCGAGTGACTATCAATACCGATTGGGAAAGGCCAGCGCGAATCGCGCCCCGCTCAGATAGCGGGGTAGCGTAAGCGGCCGATGAAGCGGGACAGGCTCAGCCGCTCACCGCCGCCTGCGCCCTTGACCTTCGCTTTGAATTTTTCGAAGCGCATCACATTCTCGATCCGGCGCGCCAGGAAAGCGCGGCTGTCGGCATGACCCTCGCTCTCGTCATCCACGAACACCAGCAGCGTGGCGGTATAAAGAGCGGCCAGCGTCGTGCGCTTGCTGTAATGGGCCAGGTCGGTGCTGGTGTCGCCGGCCACACGCCACATCACGTCCGCCGCGCGCCAGCCGAGCTTTGCAGCGCGCATGGCATTGGTCGGCAGCGCAAGGCTGGCGATCGCGCGGCGCAGCGCTTCCCGGTCTGGGGCCAGCAACTCCAGGCGCGCCTCGACCAGGGCGGTGATTTTTTTACGGATCGACAGCGCCGCCAGTGCGTCCGCCGGCAACGCTTCGATCATGCGCGCATCGATGCTGGCGAACCAGGCGTCGATCATGTCGATCGCGCCATCGGCGAAGGCGAGGGCGGCGATGTCCGCATCCACGCCCTTTTCCGCCGCGGCCATCGCCACGGCCTGCGGCCGCCAGCCGTCGAAGGCGGCATGGCGTGCCAGCACCGGGGCCAGCAGCGCGCGGATTTCGTCCAGGGTGAGGTCCGATGTTTCGCTCATAGAGCTTATCTAGGCGCGCGCGGGCAGGCGCACAAGGACCAGCGCCGCCGCGACCGCCGCCGTGCCGACCATGTCGATGGGGCTGAGCCATTCGCCGAACAGCAGCCAGCCCAACAATGCCGCCACCGCCGGTTGCAGTAGCAGGCTGACCCCCAGCACCAGCGGCGAGAACCAGCCGATCGCATAGGTCAGCAGCCCCTGGCCGATCAGTTGGCTCGACAGCGCCAATATGATGAGCGGGGTCCAGTTCCCCGGCATCACCCGTTCGCCCAGCGCCAGCGCGCACAGCAGCAGCGCCGGCGCGCTGACCACGCTCGACACGGCCAGCACCGACCAACTGTCCAGCCGCCCGCGCACCTTCTGCACGATCAGCAGATAAGCGGTGTAGAGAATGCCCGCGACCAGGCAGAGCAGGTCGCCCTTGAGGTTACCGATCGACAGGTCGTAGCTGCCGCCCATCATCACCAGCGCCCCTGCGCCCGCCAGCGCCAGCGCGGCCGCCTGCAATCCGCGGGGCTTCTGGCGCAGCACCAGCATCCCCCAGGCGGGCAGGAACAGCCCGCTCATATTGCCGAATATCGTGGCGTTGGCGACCTTGGTATAAAGAATGCCGACATGCCAGGCGGCCAGGTCGGCCGCGAAGACGAGGCCAGCGAAGACCAGCGCGATCCATTCGCCGCGCGTGGGCGGCATGCGCCGGATGCCCGGCCGTGCCAGCAGCAGCAGGAAGGGCAGGGCGAGCGCCAGCCGCCAGAAAGCCGCCGCCACCGGTCCGACATCGGACAGGCGCACCAGCACCGGCCCCAGCGGCAGGATCAGGTTCGCCAGCAGCAGCGCGGGAAAGGCCATGCGCGGCATATCGATCCGCGCGACGGGGGTTGAACTCGGCATCGCCGCTCCCTAGCTGGCTTTACGCATCAAGTCCCGTTGCAAATTGCAACTATGATTGAGAGAGATTCCATGACGACCCTGTTCGACCCCATCCAGATCGGCGCGATTGCCGCGCCCAACCGCATCCTGATGGCCCCCCTGACCCGCGGTCGCGCAACGCGTGACCATGTGCCCACCCCGATCATGGTGGACTATTATCGCCAGCGCGCGTCGACGGGCCTAATCATCAGTGAAGCGACCGGCATTTCGCGCCAGGGGCTGGGCTGGCCCTATGCGCCGGGCATATGGTCAGATGAGCAGGTCGCCGCATGGCGGCCGGTGACGCAAGCGGTCCATGACGCAGGCGGCCGGATCATCGTCCAGCTCTGGCATATGGGGCGCGCGGTCCATTCGAGCGTCACCGGCGAGCAACCCGTATCTTCCAGCGCCACCGCCGCGCCGGACGAGGTGCATACCTATGAAGGCAAACAGCCTTACGAAACCGCCCGCCCGCTGGGCGTGGACGAAATTCCCGGCCTGATCGCCACCTATGTCCGCGCCGCGCATAATGCGATCGCGGCCGGGTTCGACGGGGTGCAGATCCACGCCGCCAACGGCTATCTGATCGACCAGTTCCTGCGCGACAACGCCAATTTCCGTACCGATCAATATGGCGGCAGCGTGGAAAATCGCGTGCGGCTGCTGCGCGAAGTGACGCAGGGGGTAGTGGATGGGATCGGCGCGGACCGCGTGTCGGTGCGCCTGTCCCCCAATGGCGATTCGCAGGGCGTGGACGACAGCGATCCCGCCGGCCTCTTCGCCCATGCCGCCGACGTGCTGGACGCGATCGGCATCGCCTCGCTGGAATTGCGCGAACCGGGACCGGACGGCACGTTCGGCGCGACCGACGTGCCGCGTCAGTCGCCGCTGATCCGCCAGCATTTCAAGGGACCGCTGATCCTGAACAGCGATTATGATTTCGATCGGGCGCAGGCGGATCTGGCCAGCGGCCTGGCCGACGCGATCAGCTTCGGCCGCCCGCTAATGGCCAATCCCGATCTGGTAGAGCGATTCCGTCTCGGCGCGCCGCTCAATCCCATTCAGGATATGACAACCTGGTATGCGCCGGGCGAGACAGGCTATACCGATTATCCGACACTGGCGCAGGAAAAGGCGGACGCCTGAACCCTGCTGTGGGCGAATGAAAAGGGCTCCGTAAGGAGCCCTTTTTTACATCCCGAAGCGTTCGCGCAGAGCCAGCATCGCAATGGCCGCCTTGGCCGCCTCACCGCCCTTGTCCTTTTCGGTCGGCTTGGCGCGGGTCAGCGCCTGCGCTTCATTCTCGACTGTCAGGATGCCGTTGCCGATCGCGATCGCGTCCATGCTCAGCGCCATCAGGCCGCGGGCGCTTTCGTTCGACACCACTTCGAAATGATAGGTTTCGCCGCGGATCACCACGCCGATCGCGACGAAGCCGTCATAACGGCCGCTTTCCGCCGCCAGGGCGATCGCGCCGGGGATTTCCAGCGCGCCCGGCACCGTCACAACCTCATATTTATGACCTGCCTCGTCCAGCGCCGCTTTGGCACCTTCGATCAGCAGGTCGTTCAGATGGTCGTAAAAGCGGGCTTCGACGATCAGGAATTTTGCCATGATGATATGTCCTTACAGCTCGATCGGACGCTGCCCAACCACGGCCAGGTCATAGCCGTCAAGCGCGATCAGGCTGCGGTGGCTGTTGGTCAGCAGGATCATGTCGTGCACGCCCAGGTCCGCCAGGATCTGCGCGCCCGCGCCATAGTTGCGCAATTCGTCCATGTCGCCCTGCGCGATGCCGGCATTATGCTGGAGCATGCGGGTCAGCATGTCGGGCTCGTCGCCGCGCAGGATGACGATGATGCCCGCGCCTTCTTCGCCGATGACCTCCATGCAGCGGGGCAGCAGGCCCGCGCGCGCGCCCAGCTTGCCGAATGTATCGCTCAGCGGCGACATCTGGTGCATGCGCACCAAAGTCGGCTTTTCGGGATCGACATGGCCCTTTTGCAGCACCAGCTGTTCGGTCTGGGTCGCCTTGTTGTAGAAGCTGATCGCCTTCCAGTCGCCGCCCCAGCGGCTGTCGAACGTGGTTTCGGCGCGCCGCTCGATCATATGGTCGTGGCGGCGGCGATAGGCGATCAGGTCGCGGATCGTGCCGATCTTCATCTTGTGCTTGCTCGCGAAGGGGATGAGGTCGTCGAGGCGCGCCATCGTGCCGTCGTCCTTCATCACTTCGCAGATGACGCCCGAGGGGTTGAGGCCCGCCAGTCGCGCCACGTCGACCGCCGCTTCGGTATGGCCGGTGCGCACCAGCACGCCGCCATCCTTGGCGATCAGCGGGAAGACATGACCGGGCGTGACGATATCGACCTTGCCCTTCGACCCGTCGATCGCGACGGACACGGTGCGGGCGCGGTCGGCGGCGCTGATGCCGGTGGTCACGCCTTCGCGCGCCTCGATCGACACGGTGAAGGCGGTTTCATGCCGGGTGCCGTTGTTACGGCTCATCAGGTCCAGGCCCAGTTCCTCGGTCCGGCTCTTGGTCAGCGCCAGGCAGATGAGGCCGCGGCCGTGCGTCGCCATGAAATTGATCGCGTCAGGGGTCGCCATCTGCGCCGGGATGACCAGGTCGCCCTCATTCTCGCGATCCTCGTCATCGACCAGGATGAACATGCGGCCGTTGCGGGCTTCGTTGATGATCTCTTCGGGGCTGGCGAGCGCGGTGCCGCCCTCGCGCTTGAGCAGATAGGATTCCAGCTTGCCCAGCGTGTCGGCGGTCGGGTTCCAGTCGCCTTCGCCCAGCTTGCGTAGCGAATTGGCGTGCAGCCCGGCGGCGCGCGCCAGGCCGGAACGCGACATGCCGCCATCAGTGACGAGATTGCGGACGGTATCGATAAGGGCAGAGGACATGGAAACGACTCCTTCCCACCAGTGGGATTGAGTGCAATATCACACTACAATGTGATTAATTCAAGAGGCAATCACATGCTGCGGTTGCGAAGGCTCTGCATCCGGTCCAAATAGCGCGCCAGCACGTCGATCTCCAGGTTGAAGGCGCGCCCGTCGGGCAGCGCATCCAGCGTGGTCGCGGCGGCGGTGTGCGGAATGATGTTCAGCCCGAAATGCACGCTGCCGTCGGCCTGGTCATCGACGCTGTTGACCGTCAGCGAAATGCCGTCGAGCGTGATCGATCCCTTGGCCGCCAGCGCGGCGGCGAGGTCGGCGGGCGCGCTGATCGTCAGCCGGGTCGAATCGCCTTCGCTGACCGCCGACACCAGATGGCCGATGCCGTCGACATGGCCGGTCACGATATGCCCGCCCAGTTCGTCGCCGACCTTGAGCGCCCGTTCCAGGTTCAGCCGGCCCCCCTGCGCCCACAGGCCGGGCGCTGTGCGCGCGATCGTTTCGGCCGACAGGTCCACCGCGAACCAGTCCGCGCCCTTTTCCACCACCGTCAGGCAGGCACCCGAACAGGCGATCGACGCGCCGATGGCGACGCCGTCCATGGCATAGGCGCAACCGATGACCAGCCGCAGGTCGCCGCGCTGCTCATGGGTGCGGATGGCGCCGATGTCGGTGATGATGCCGGTGAACATTTCGCCCCAATCCAATCTTCCGTTCGCCCTGAGCGAAGTCGAAGGGTAAGGCCGACCGTAGGGAGGCTGCTTCGCTTTGCTCAGTGATAGGCTTCGACTTCGCTCAGCCCGAACGGGTGAGTTTGAGGCTGATCTAAGCGCTCGCGACCCGCTCGTAAACCTCCAGCCGATCGACACCCAGTTGCCGCATGTCGGTCATCCGCCAGCGGCCGTGGGCATCGGCCAGGTCGAACAGGCCAATGTCGCCGACCCCGGCCAAGCCGGACCCTATGACGATCGGCGCGCGATAGAGTAGCAGCCGGTCGACCAGCCCGGCGCGCAGGAAGGCGGCCGCCGTCTCCGCCCCGCCCTCGACCAGCAGATGATCGACCCGCTCCAGCGTCGCAATGTCCGCCGGCGCGCCGATCCGCGTCCAGCCTGCCGGCGCGTCGCCGCGGCTCAGCAGCACCCGGCGCGGCGACCGGTCCGCCAGCCCCGCCAGCCGCACGTCCAGCGTCGGGGCGTCCGCCCGCAACGTACCGCCGCCCACCAGGATGGCGTCATGCCGCGCCCGTTCCATATGGGCATGGGCGCGCGCGTCCGCGCCGGTGATCCAGCGGCTCGATCCATCCGCCAGCGCGATACGTCCGTCCAGCGAGAGGCCAAGCTTCAATGTCACATGCGGCCGACCCAGCGTCTGGCGCAGCACGAATCCGGCCATGGCGCGGGCGGCCTCGTCCGCCATCAGGCCCATGTCCACCGTCACGCCGCGGTCGCGCAGCCAGGCGGCGCCCTGTCCGTCGGTGCGCGGATCGGGATCGCGCAGCGCGATCACCATGCGGGCGATGCCGGCGCGGGCCATCAGGTCGGCGCAGCGCGGACCGCGCGGGGACAGATGGAAACAGGGTTCCAGCGTGACATAGGCGGTCGCCCCCGCGGCCCGGTCCATCGCCTGGTCCAGCGCCTGCGCCTCGGCATGGGGGCGGCCGCCCTTCTGGGTCCAGCCACGCCCGACGACATGCCCCCTCCCGTCAACAGAATCGCGCACGATCAGGCAGCCGACATTGGGATTGGGAGTGGAAAGGCCACGCCCGCGCCCCGACAGGGCAATGGCGGCGGCCATGTAGCGCCGGTCCTGTGCAGACGGCGCTTGCGAGGATGGGGCCTGTGGGGGCGAAGCCGGCTCGCTCAGGGCTGGGCGGCTCCCGCAGGCGGCGCGCCCGGCGTCTTCTTTGTCTCTTCCGCCTTGGCCAGCCGTTCGTCCAGCAGCGCGTCGATCTGCTTCACCGCTTCCTTGCGGCGGGCGGTGTTGCGGGCTTCCTCCTCGCGCCATTCGATGCCGAAGGCGTCGGCAAAGCCCTGCATCTTGGCCTGGTTCTTCAGTAGCGCCGCCTCGCGCTTGGCGAAATCGATCTTCTGTTGCAGGATGATCGCGGCGTCGGACCGGTTCGCGTCCCAACTCTGGACATAGATGATCTTGTTGCGCGTCGGCATCGTATTGGTGTTCGCGTCGACGATGAACGCCCAGATGATGACATAGGTCAGCGCAGCCGAAACGCCCAGCAGCGGCCATTTATGCCGCCGCTGTTGCTTGAAATAGCCCCAGAAATCGCCAAGCGCGCTTTTGGGGGAAACGGGCCGGGGAAAGATCGCCATGCCGCCCTTATAGGGCAGGGCGGGCGCAGATGCAAAATGGTCCATGACGGCTTTCCCCGAAATTCCCTTTCTTTCCCCGCGGCGACCTCGCCCTATCGCTCCGTCAGGGTGAAGCGAACCGTCAGAACTTTGGACGAAGCCACCGCCACGCCGTCGCGGGTCGCCGGGCGGAAACGCCATTTGCGCAGGGCGTGGCGCTGGGTCGCGGCCCAGAAGCTTTCGTCGGTGGCGGAGACTTTTTCGATGGCGGTGACGCGGCCTTCGGCGTTGATCGTCACGCGCACCGTCACTGTCCCTTCCAGCCCCTGACGGATCATCGCGCCGGGATAATCGGGCTGGAAGGCGGCAAGGGCGCGGGGATCGATCCGGGGTTCGGTCAGCACCGGATCGGCTAGAGGCGGCGGCGGTGGCGCGATATAGGGTTGGATCGGAACTGTGCCGGTGCCGCCACCCCCCGTTGCGGTCAACGGCGGATCGCCTGTGGGCAGGTCGATCAGCGGATCGGTGACGGTCGGCTGCGCTGGCGGCTGCGGCCGGGTCTGCACCTTGGGATCGGCCTGGCTCTCGACCACCGGTTCGGTTGGTTTGGGAAGGGGGATATGTCTGGTTTCGATGGGCTTGGAGGGGATGAACACGTCGATCACCTCCTTGGGGATCAGCAGGAAGACGCCGATCAGCAGCCCATGCACCGCCACCGTGCCGCCCAGGCCCAGCGGCGATTTGCGCCTCGCGCCATAGCGCGCTGGCTCGCCTGGTTCCGTCACCCGATTCGTTGTGCTGTGTCCAATGGCCGATAGGGTTATGAGTCGCATCGTCTGGCTCCTCGTCTGTCGCATCCTCTCGCCGATGTCGGTTCTTCTTGCCCGAACCGTGATCGTCGATGAAATGATACAACATCATTTGATGATATGTTGCAACATCATTTGATGATATGTTGCAACATCATTTGATGATATGTTGCAACATCATTTTTAAGCGGCCTGCAACATTGCGGCTGCATCGCGACATATGGCGGCAAAGCAAAGGTGCGAAAGCAGGGGCGATCCCGCTTTCAGGAGCCTTCATGCGTTTTCGCAACTGCCTATCTGCTGTCTCACTTGCTGTCGCGCTGCTGGCCTCCGCGCCGCTTTTGGCGCAGCCCGCCGGCCCTGAAAATGGTCCCTGGGCAGCGGATGCCGATGGCGACCGCCAAATCACGCGGGACGAGATGCGCGCCTATATGGAGCGCCGCTTCGGTCTAATGGACCAGGACAGCGACGGGCTGGTGCCGGTGCAGGCGATGCAGCGGATGCTGGGCCATGAGCGGCAGGCGCGCCCCTCTGCGGAGGGCGGGGCTGGTAAAGACGGCGGTCCCGGCAAGGGGCGCGGTGGTCCGGGCGGTCCTGGCGGTGGCGGTGGTCCCGGTGGCGCAGGCGGTCCGCCGCCCGGTGACCTTCCCCGTGGTGGCGATCGCGCCGACGCTGCGCCGCCGCCGGGTCGCGCCATGCCCTATCCCGAAGACAGCAATGACGATGGTCAGGTCGACCGCGCCGAATTTCTCACCCCCGCGCTCGCCATGTTCGTCGATCAGGACCGCAATGGCGACGGCGTGCTGACCGCCGACGAACTGCCGCCGCCGCCGGGCGGTGAGGGGCGTGCCCCAGACTGAGTTTCCCAGCCAGGAATCGGCCGCCTCTCCTCTCCTCTGCGCGGCCGGTTCCGCCGGGGCGCGTCGTTTGGCCCGACGCGCTCCGGCATCTTTTCGGGCCATGCGCTGACGCGCACGTCAGGACGGCACCAGCCCACGCCCCACCCGGCCGCCCATAGAATACGGCCGTTGGGTGGCCGGGTGGGGGCGCGGGCTGGTGCGGTTCTACTTCAAAAAAATGTATCGACCGTGTGGATGGCGAGGCCCACCAGCCCGCCGACCAGCGTGCCGTTGACGCGGATATATTGCAGGTCGCGCCCGACCGCATTTTCCAGCCGACTGGTGACCGTGCCCGCATCCCATCCGCGCACAGTGTCGCTGACCAGCCGCACGATCGCGTCGCCATAGGTGGCGGTCGCGCCTACCGCGGCGCGGCGCACGAAGCGGTTGATGACCAGCCGCAGCCGCGCCTCCTGCTGCAACGTGCCGCCCAACTGGCGCAGCGCTTCGCCCAGCCGCCCGGCCATCGCCTTGCCCGGATCGCGCACCGCGCGCAGCAGGCCGGCGCGCGCCTGTTCCCACATCCCCTCGATCCAGCGCTGCATCGCCGGATTATCGACGATCTCGTCACGGATCTTGGCGACCTTGGCCTGCATCTCCAGGTCGAATTGCAGGTCGAAGGCGAGCTTCGCCATGCCTTCCTCCGCCTTCAGGCGCAGGCTGTGGCCGGGATCGGCGGCCATGTCCGCCAGCATCTTGCGCAGGCCCGACAGGATGGCGTTGGCCAGATTTTCGTCCAGTCCGGTCCAGCGCAGCACCTTGCCCGCCCGTTCCTGCACCATCTGGCGGATCAGATGCTCGTTCGCTTCCAACGTGCGGTCCGCCCAGTGGATGATGCCGTCCATCACCGGAGCATGGCGGCCGTCGCGCATCGCCGCCTCGATCGCCTGCCCCGCCAGCGGGCCGATATTGATCGCACGCAGCCGCTGGCCGATCGCGCCCTTGACCATGCCGCCCAGCCGTTCCTGGTCCAGCGCCTCCAATATGTCGGCCACCAGGCGGGACGCGCCCTCGCGCAGCCGCCCGTCGCCTTCGGAGGGACTCGCAAGGAAGCGTCCGGCGGCGGCGGCGACATCCATGCCGCGCATTCGCCGCGCGACCACGGCGGGCGTCAGGAAATTATCGCGCAGGAACAGGGCGAGCGTATCGCCGATCCGGTCTTTATTGCGCGGGATGATCGCGGTGTGCGGGATGGGCAGGCCCATCGGGTGGCGGAACAGCGCGGTGACCGCGAACCAATCGGCCAGTCCGCCGACCATCGCCGCCTCGGCGAAGGCCTGGACGAAGCCGATGGCGGGGTGGAGGTGGACGGTGGCGCGCGCGGTGACGAACACAGCCGCCATCGCCACCAGCATCCCCGTCGCCACCAGCCGCATGCCTCGCGCAGGGTGCGGGGCGGATACGGCCCTGGGCCGGGGGATGCGGAGCAACGTCATGGCCGTCCAACGGTTACGCGGCCGTTTCGTTCAGGCAAAGCCTTCTTTTACCGGCCTCACTCGGCAGGGTGCGGATGGACAGGGCGATCCTTGTCGTCGCCGGCCTTATAGGTCAGCAGGCCCCGGCCCAGCCGCGGCCCGACCCAGCTTTCGATCGCCACCGCCAGGCTGAAGGTCGCCGGAACGATCACCAGCGTCAGCACCGTCGAGAGCAGAAGGCCGCCGATCACGGTGATGCCCATCGGCGCGCGCCAGGCGCCGTCGCCCGACAGGGCGAGTGCGGTCGGCACCATGCCCGCGACCATCGCGACCGTGGTCATGACGATCGGCTGGGCGCGCTTGTGCCCGGCATCCACGATCGCGTCGAACTTGGGCACACCCTTCTCCATCTCCTCCAGCGCGAAGTCGATGACGAGGATCGAGTTTTTGGCGACGATGCCCAGCAGCATCAGCAGGCCGATCAGCACCGGCATCGAAATGGGTTCGCCGGCGATATGCAGCGCCAGAGCACCGCCCAGCGGGGCGAGGAGCAGCGATCCCAGATTGACGAAGGGCGGCATGATCCGCTTGTACAGCAGCACCAGCACCGCGAGCACCAGCAGGATGCCGGATGCGACCGCGATCATGAAATTGGTCAGCATTTCCGCCTGGAACTTGCTGTCGCCCGCATTGATCTTCTGCACGCCCTGGATCTTGCCGTCGTTGATCGCCTTCATCAGCGGCAGCGCGTTGATCTTCTGCGTTGCCTGGCTGGTGACGATGCCGGGGGCCAGATCCGCGCCCACGACGATGCGGCGGATCTGGTTGTACCGGCGGATCTGCGTCGGTCCCGCGCCGAAATGGATGTCGGCCACGACTTTTAGCGGCACCGATCCGCCGCTGACGGTCGGCACCGGCATGTTCTGGATCGTGCCGATGTCCTTGCGGCTATCCTCGGCGATCGACACCCGGATCGGGATCTGGCGGTCGGACAGCGAGAATTTGGCGCTGTTCTGGTCGATGTCGCCGATCGTCGCGATGCGGATCGACTGGCTGAGCGCGGCGGTGGTCACGCCCAGGCTGGCGGCCAGGTCCAGGCGCGGGGTGATGATGATTTCGGGCCGCTGCATATCGCCCTGCACGCGCGGCGCGCGCAGCTCTGGGATGCGCGCCATTTCCGCGACCAGCTGATTGGCGGTGCTTTCCAGCTTTTCCGGGTCGTCGGAACCGAACATCATGATGATGTCTCGGCCAAAGCCGCCGCCTGATTGCGACTGGAAATTGACCCGCGCGTCGGCGACGGTCTGGAATTGCGGCGCGATTTTGCGCTCCCAATCGACCGAGCTGATCGGGCGGCTCTTCTTGAGCGTCAGGAAGATGTCGGCCGTGGTCGGCTCGATATCCGCGAAGGCGGCCTCCACCACGTCGGTATCGGCGGCCAGCATGTCGGCGACCTTGCGGGTGATGGCGGTGGTCTGGGCCAGCGTGCTGCCCGGCACCGTTTCGATCTTCACCTGGCTGAAATCGGTGTTGGTGACCGGCTGGAACGTCATGGGCAGCGTGGCGAAAGCGATAATCGTGGCGACGAACGCCAACGCGCCGATGCCCACCGTCCAGACGCGATGGTCCAAAAACAGGCCGGTAAAGCGCCGCCAGCCGCCGCGCGCGCGATGGGCTATCGCCCGTCGCTCGTCCAGGGACCAGCGCAGCACGCTCATATAGCGGTCCATCATCCAGCCTTCGCCATGGCTTTCCTCGCCATGGGCTTTGAGGAAATAGGCCGCGATCATCGGCGTGATCAGGCGGGCGACGGCCAGGCTCATCAGCACCGAAACCACCACGGTCATGCCGAACTGGATGAAGAACTGACCCGATATGCCAGGCATCAACGCGACCGGCAGGAACACCGCGACGATCGCCATGGTGGTGGCCAGCACGGCCAGGCCGATCTCGTCCGCCGCATCGATCGACGCCTGATAGGCGGATTTGCCCATGCGCATATGGCGCACGATATTCTCGATCTCCACGATGGCGTCATCGACCAGCACGCCCGCGACCAGGCTGAGCGCCAGCAGCGAAATGCCGTTGAGCGTAAAGCCCATCATTTCCATGAACCAGAAGGTCGGGATCGCCGAGAGCGGGATTGCCAGCGCCGAAATCATCGTCGCGCGCCAATCGCGCAGGAACAGGAAGACGATCACGACCGCCAGCACCGCGCCCTCGATCATCGCGGCCATGGCCGAATGATATTGTTCCTTGGTATATTCGACGCTGGTGTAGAGTTGCTTGAACTGGACCTTGGGATTCTCTTTCTTCAGCTTGTCCAACTCCGCCATCGCGTCGTCATAGACGGTGACGTCGGACGATCCTTTGGCCTTTTCCATGCTGAAACTGGTGACTTGCCGCCCGTTCATCAGCGACAGGTTGCGCTGTTCGGCATACATGTCGCGCACGTCGGCGATGTCGGCCAGCTTGACCGTGCGGGCGCCGCTGATCGCGATCTGGGTCGCGCCCAGGTCGCGGGCGTTGCGGGCGTTGCCCAGCACGCGAATCGATTGTTCGGCGCCGGCGATTTCGGTGCGGCCACCGGCCGCGTTCAGGTTCACTTGGTTCAGCTGTTGATTGACCTGGGCGGCAGTGATGCCGAACGCCTGTAGCTTGGCCGGGTCCAATATGACGCGGATTTCGCGGCTGACGCCGCCGCCGCGGTTGACCGCCGCCATGCCGCTGACCGACAGCAGTCGCTTGGCCACGGTATTGTCGACATACCAGGACAGTTCCTCCAGCGTCATGTCGGTGGCTTCGGCGCTGAAATAGGCGATCGGCCCGCCATCGATGTCGATGCGGGTGACCTGCGGCTCCAATATGCCGTCGGGCAGGTCGCTGCGAATCTGGTCGACGGCGTTCTTGACGTCGTTGACCGCGCGGTCGACCGGGGTGCCGATCTGGAATTGGACGTTGGTGAGCGACCGCCCTTCGGACGCGAAGGAGGTGATTTCGTCGACGCCGCTGATGCCGCGTACCGCCGCTTCGACCCGCTGCGTGACCTGGGTTTCCAGCTCGGTCGGGGCCGCGCCGGGCTGGCTGACGACGACGCTGACCGCCGGGAAGCTGATGTCCGGGTTGTTATTCACGTCCATCCGCATGAAGCTGACGATGCCCGCCAGCATCAGCGCGGCGAACAGGACCAGCGGCGTTACCGGGTTGCGGATGGCCCATGCGGACATATTGCGAAAATTCATGACGGGCTTCCCTCACCGGACGCGCTGGCGCGTCCGTCCAACCTGTGCCGGACGCAGCATAGCGTCCTATTCAACCTGTTCGCCGCGCCCGATGGCGCGCATCCTGCCGTCCGGGGCGCTGCCTGCGTCGGCCGCGCCTATATCCTAGCGGGTCTTCAACAATTCCGGTTTCACCTTCTGCCCCGGTGCCAGGAAGGCGCCGGCGGAGGTGACGATGCTTTCCGCGCCGTCGATCCCGCTGGTCACGGCGACCCCGGCGTCGGACACCTGACCCACGGTCACTGCGCGGCGCTCCACCTGATTCTTGGCGTTGACGACATAGACATAGCTGCCCTTGGCGTCGCTCTGCACCGCCGATTCGGGCAGCAGGGGGGCGCTGCCCGATCCACTGGTGATGGTCGCGGCGGCAAAGCCGCCCGGCCGGATCGCCGGATTATAGGCGACGGCGATGCGCGCGATGCCCTGGCGCGTCTGGGGATCGATCACTGGCGACACCTGCCAGATGCGACCGGCGAACTGATCGCTATGGCCGATCGGCGTCACCATGGCGCTGTTGCCCGGACGCAGCGTCGCCAGGTCGCCTTCGGCCACCTGGGCCTGCAATTCCATCTCGCCATCCTTGGCCAGGCGGAACAATACGGCGCCGCCCGCCTGGACGATCTGGCCCGGTTCCACCGCGCGGGTCAGGACCAGGCCGGACGCGGGCGCGCGAATGTCCAGCCGCCCGGTGCGGGCGCGCTGTTCGGCAAGCTGCGCAGCGGCGACATTGACGCGCGCCGCCGCCGCATCGCGGGTCGCGGTGCGCTGATCGATGTCGGCGGCGCTGATGAAGCCGCGGCCGACCAGCGCCTTGGCGCGGTCAAGCTGGGCCTGGGCGAGTTTGGCGTCGGCGCGGGCGACGTCCACCTGGGCGGCGAGTGATCGGACCTGTTCGACCTGGACCGATCGTTCGATGATCGCCAGCGGCTGGCCGGCGCGCACCCAGTCGCCCGGTTGCACCAGCACCCGCGTCACCATGCCGCCTTCGCCGACGACGCCGACCGGCATGTCGATCCGCGCGGCCAGCGACCCGGTCGCCGTGACGGTGCGGGCCACGACCGACTGGCCGGGCCGAATGACGGTGACGACAGGCACCTGCGCGGCCGGGGCGGCGGGAGCGGCCGCCGTATCGCCGCGCATCGATATCCAGGCGGCCGCAGCGACCAGCAGGACGGCAACGCCGCCGCCGATCAGCAGCAGCCTTTTGCGCCGTCGGCGCGCCTCATCTTCTTCGATGACGACCATCGAGTCGCCCACCAGCTGGGTTTCGTAGTTCATGCCGTTTCTCATCTCTCCGGCGCATCGCCATTTCGGCAACTGTGTTATATGAATATAGCACCGCTCTCAACCCCCAATATCATGGTTCAAAGGGGGACGGCAAAGCGATATTGCGGGGCGGATGGAGGGTGGAGTGCGACGCGCCGTTCGTCTATGCTAAAGGAAGCACATTGACTCGCTGAATTCGCCAGTCGTGGCGCAGCGGCGATGCCATGCTGGAGAGGAGCGCGCCATGGATTTGCTGGGGTGGATCGTCATCGGCCTGCTGGCCGGGGCCTTGGCCAAGCTGATCATGCCCGGCCGCGATCCTGGCGGCTGTATCGTCACCATATTGCTGGGCATAGCCGGGGCGTTGCTGGCCGGCTTCGTCGGGCGGTTGGCGGGTGTCTATGCGCCCGGTGAGCGCGCCGGCTTCATCGCCGCTATTGTGGGCGCGATCGCCGTGCTGGCGCTCTACCGCTTTTTCGCCGCGCGGCGCTGAACCGCGCACAAAAAAAAGGGCCGCGCCATGGCGCGGCCCTTTTGCGTGTGCGGAATGTGCGGTTAACGCATCGACCCGCGACGAACCAGATTGACGATCGCCAGCAGAATGATCGCGCCGACCAGCGACACCAGGAAGCTGTACAGCGTCAGGCCTGCATTGTTGATCGAGCCGCCACTAAAGATCAAGCCGCCGATGAAAGCGCCGACGATACCGACCACGATGTTCAGCAGGATGCCCTGCTGCGCGTCGGTCCGCATCACCATGCTGGCAAGCCAGCCAATGACGCCGCCGACGATAAGCCACAAGATAATGCCCATGTTACTCTCCTTGACCACGCCCCCAGCGGGTTGGGTGCTGTCTGAACGGAGGAGAGGGCGTCCCGTTCCATGGTGCAAAAAATGATTCCGGGCTGGAAACCATCTTGGCTTTGCGCCGTTCTGGCGCGTTCGTTACGGATGCATGCCGCAAGCAGGACGAAGGGCCACAGGATCTGCATCCGGCGGCCCTTCGTCATGTCGCTATGTGGCCGTGGCGGGGAGCTGCCCGCCCAGGCCGATCAGTATTTCTGCTGCCGCTCGTACAGCGACTTATAATATTGGATGCGGGTGACGCGCAGGCCATGCATGCCCGATCGGTCGACCGCACGCTGCCAGCTGGCGAATTCCTCCAGCGTCAGGTTGTAGCGCGCACAGGCTTCGTCCACGCTCAGAAGGCCGCCATTCACCGCAGCGACCACTTCCGCCTTGCGCCGCACCACCCAGCGTGTGGTGTCAGCTGGCGGCAGGCTGTCGAGGGTAAGGGGTTCCCCGAGCGGCCCGACGACCTGAGCCGGCTTGATTTTCTGGTTCTCGATCATTCTTACCCTCAAAGTGCGGCACTGGCGTTACCGAATTCAGCAGTGAAACCTTTATCTGCATCAGCCCTGAAGAACGGCTAAAGCCCCACGGTAAACACGGCCTTCATCATTCATGCCCCCTGGCTAAACGGCTCGCGATCAACGGGTTGAAACTTCCCGCGAGACGAACGGCTTCGATCTTGCCGCCGGAACGTGGCGCGAAAACACCCGCCAGTTCCTGAATCCAGTCGTCGCTTCCGCCCTGCCCCCGCAGGACGCCCGCCACCGCCTGCGCGGTCGGACTGGCCGCCTGCGCTGCTGCCGTGGCAGCCCGCAGAAATGGCCAGGCCGGCACGCGCGGCCGGCTGAAGGGTCTGGGGGAGCCAGGCTTTAGCCCGCCACCCCGAAGGAAACTCAGATCCATGACCCCTGTGTAGAGGGTAATGAATAAGGGTCGGTAAACTCGACACCGCTTTCGTGACTCGTCCGGCCTCCCTTTCGCGTCGATCCATCCCGATTATGGGCAAAGTGGCGCTACCTTTTGTTAACTTTTGCACCGCCGCCGTTGCTGCATTATAGGCGCGTCCATGCAGCCCCAGTTTCAGCTTACCGAGCCGCTTGCCCAGCGGCGCATCGTCGTCGCCATGTCGGGCGGCGTGGATAGCAGCGTCGTCGCCGCGCTCGCCGCGAAGACCGGCGCCGAAGTCATCGGCGTCACGCTCCAGCTCTACGACCACGGCGCCGCCGTGGGCCGTACCGGCAGTTGTTGCGCGGGGCAGGACATACGCGACGCGCGGGCCGTCGCCGATCGCATCGGCATCGCGCATTATGTCTTTGATTATGAAACTGCCTTCCGCGATTCGGTGATCGCCGACTTTGCCGACGAATATATGGCCGGGCGCACCCCCATCCCCTGCGTGAAGTGCAATATGGGGGTGAAGTTCACCGACCTGTTTGCAATCGCGCGCGATCTGGGCGCCGACTGCCTGGCCACCGGCCATTATGTGCAGCGGGTCGAGGGCGCGCACGGCGCGGAACTGCACCGCGCCGCCGATCCTGCGCGCGACCAGAGCTATTTCCTCTTCGCGACGACTCAGGCGCAGCTCGACTATCTGCGCTTCCCCTTGGGCGGCTTGCCCAAGCCGCAGGTGCGCGAGATTGCCGCCGAATTGGGCCTCGCGGTCGCGCTCAAGCCCGACAGCCAGGACATCTGCTTCGTGCCGGACGGCGATTATGCCAAGATCGTGCGCAAGCTGCGCCCTGATGCGGACGAGGGCGGCGACATCGTCCATATCGACGGCCGGGTGCTGGGCCGGCACAAGGGGATGATCCATTTCACCGTCGGCCAGCGCAAGGGGCTGGATATCGGCGGTCAGCCCGACCCGCTCTATGTCGTGCGGCTGGACGCGGCGGCCAAGCGCGTGATCGTGGGGCCACGCGCGGCGCTGGCGGTGTCGGGCGCGCTGTTGAGCGACATCAACTGGCTGGGCGGCGACTTTACCGGGCCGCTGACCGCCAAGGTGCGCTCTATGGCCAAGCCGGTGCCAGCGCGGCTGGACGGCGACCGGCTACTGTTCGACGCCCCCGAATATGGCGTCGCGCCGGGGCAGGCGGCGGTCCTCTACGCGGGTGAACGCATATTGGGCGGCGGCTGGATCGCCAGCACCCAGGCGGCGATGGCGGAAGCGGCCTGAAGATGAGTCATTGAAATCAATGACGGAAGCATTTGCTGCCCATGCTGGTGGCCAGTCCTAACTTTATAAACCCCTCCCCTTCAAGGCAGGGGATAAGAAGCCCGCCCAAACCTTGCCCTTTCACGTCCCCGCGCGTAAGGCCCGCGCGTCATGACTCGCCCGCTCACCTTCGCCATCCCCAAGGGCCGCATCCTCGATGAAGCGCTGCCCTTGCTTGCCAAAGCCGGTATCGAACCGGAGGCGGAGTTTCATGACAAGAAAAGCCGGGCGCTGCGCTTCGCCACCAACCGGCCCGACGTGTCGATCATCCGCGTGCGCGCGTTCGACGTCGCGACTTTCGTCGCCCATGGCGCGGCGCAGATCGGGATCGTCGGCTCCGACGTTGTGGAGGAGTTCAGCTATTCCGAACTCTACGCGCCGGTCGATCTCGACATCGGTCATTGCCGCCTGTCGGTCGCCGAACCGGTCGATGCCGGGGACGAGGATCAGGCCGCGATGAGCCATGTCCGCGTCGCGACCAAATATCCGCATCTTACCCGCCGCTATTATGAAGCGCGCGGATTGCAGGCGGAATGCGTGAAATTGAATGGCGCGATGGAACTGGCCCCCTCGCTCGGCCTGTCACGCCGGATCGTCGATCTCGTCTCGTCGGGCGCGACGCTCAAGGCCAATGGCCTGGTCGAGACGGACATCATCATGCAGATCAGCGCCCGCCTGATCGTGAACCGCGCCGCGTACAAGATGCGCTCGGCCGAACTCTCGCCGTTGGTGGAGGCGTTCCGCGCCGCCGTGGGGGTGAAGGATGCGGCGTGATATAACGCTCCGTGCTCCCGCGCAGGCGGGAACCCAGTCCAGAGGGCGGAACTGGGTTCCCGCCTGCGCGGGAACACATGGCTCTTTTGCGCAAGGATCGCGCGCATGACCTTCCGTCTTTCCACCACCGACGCCGGTTTCGCGGCTGCCTTCACCGCGCTGGTCAACGACCGGCGCGAGGCGGACGAAGACGTCTCGCGTGATGTCACCGCGATTCTCAAAGCCGTGCGCGCCGGTGGCGACGCCGCGCTGGCCGACTATACCCAGCGCTTCGACCGGCATGACCTGAACGTCAGCGGCTGGGCCGTCACGGCGGCGGAGACGCGCGCCGCGCTTGACGGCATCTCGACGGAACTGCGCGACGCGCTCGAACTCGCCGCCGCGCGCATCACCACCTATCATGAAAAGCAACGCCCGCAGGACAGCGACGGGGTGGACAGCGCGGGCGTGCGCCTTGGCGCCCGCTGGAGCGCGGTCGATGCCGCCGGCCTCTATGTGCCCGGTGGCCGCGCCGCCTATCCCAGCTCGCTGCTGATGAACGTCATCCCCGCCAAGGTCGCCGGCGTCCGCCGCATCGCCATGGTGACGCCGACGCCGGGGGGGGAGATCAACCCGCTCGTCCTGGCCGCAGCGCAGATCGCGGGGATCGAGGAAATCTGGCGGGTGGGCGGCGCGCAGGCCGTCGCCGCGCTCGCCTATGGCACCGACCGGATCGCGCCGGTGGACGTCATCACCGGTCCCGGCAACGCCTGGGTCGCCGAAGCCAAGCGCCAACTTTATGGCGTGGTGGGCATCGACATGGTCGCCGGCCCTTCCGAGATCGTCGTTGTCGCAGATGGCCGGAACGATCCCGAATGGACCGCCGCCGACCTACTCAGCCAGTCGGAACATGATCCGACCAGCCAGTCGATCCTCTTCACCGACGACGCGGCCTTCGCTGACGCCGTCGCGCAAGCGGTCGATCGCCAGATTCCGGCGCTCTCCACCAGCGCCGTCGCGCGCACTAGCTGGGACGCCAATGGCGCGATCATCCTGGTCCGCGACCTGGACGAAGCCATGCCGCTGGTCGATCGGCTCGCGCCTGAACATCTCGAACTCGCGGTCGACGACCCCGACCGCTATTTCGCGCAGGTGCGCCATGCCGGGTCGGTGTTCCTGGGCCGGATGACGCCCGAAGCCGTCGGCGATTATGTCGCCGGGCCGAACCATGTGCTGCCCACCGGCCGCCGCGCGCGCTTTTCGTCGGGCCTCTCGGTGCTGGATTTCATGAAGCGCACCAGTTTCCTCAGCCTCGACGCCGCGGCGATTGGCGCGATTGGCCCCGCCGCCGTCGCGCTGGCGCGGGCGGAGGGCTTGCCCGCCCACGCCGCTTCGGTGGCGCTGCGCCTCAAACAATATTAGGGATATCCCATGAACGACCGCTCCAAATCCCGCTCCGCCGCACGCCTCGCCGCGGTTCAGGCGCTGTACCAGCTCGAAATGGAGGGGACGCCCGTCCATATCCTGCTGCATGAATTCCACCAGCATCGGCTGGGCGCAACGATCGAGGATGTCACCTACGCCCCGGCGGAGGAGTCGTTCTTCGACGATGTCGTGACCGGCGTGGACAAGCGCCGCGACGAGATCGACGCGCTGATCGCCGCTCGCCTGTCGAGCGGCTGGAGCCTCGACCGCCTCGACAAGCCGATGCGCCAGATCCTGCGCGCGGGCACCTATGAACTGCTCGCCCGCGCCGACATCGGCACCGGCACCGTGATCAGCGAATATGTCGATGTCGCCCACGCCTTTTACGACAAGCGGGAGTCCGGTTTCGTCAACGGCCTGCTCGACGGCGTGTCGAAGGATGTGCGGAAGTAAATTGCCGCCCTGAGCGAAGCCGAGGGCATCGCGCTCCGCTTGATGATGGGCTTCGACTTCGCTCAGCCCGAACGGTAGGATAGCGCATGTCCGCCGAATCCCGCTTCCTCACCCTGTTGCGCCTGTTGGCGAACGATCCCGCGGCGCAGGGGCTGGCCGATGATGTCGCGATCCTGCCCGTCGGCGACGCCCGGCTGATCCTGACCAGCGACACGATGGTCGAGGGCGTCCATTATCTGCCCACCGATCCGCCCGCCGACATCGGCTGGAAACTGGCGGCGGTGAACTTGTCCGACCTGGCCGCCAAGGGCGCGAGGCCGGTCGGCTGTTTGCTCAACTATGCCCTGTCCGGCGACGATGCCTGGGACGAAGCCTTTATCGCCGGTCTGGGCGAGGCGCTCGACCGCCATGCCATGCCGCTGCTGGGCGGGGACACGGTCAAGATGCCCACCGGATCGGCGCGCAGCTACAGCCTGACCGCGATCGGCGAGGCGACCGGCGTGGTCCCCACGCGATCCGGGGCGCAGCCGGGCGACCGGCTCTATCTCACCGGTCCGGTCGGCGACGCAGGCATCGGCCTTGCGCTCGCCAGCGCCGATGTGGCGGCGACCGGACCGCTGGTGGAGGCCTATCGACGTCCGCGCCCGCGCCTGGCGGAAGGGGCACTGCTCGCCCCTCATGCGACCGCGATGATGGATGTGTCGGACGGCCTGTTGATCGACGCATCGCGCATGGGCCAAGCCAGCGGCGTCGCGATCACCATCGACCATATTCCGCTATCCCCGGCGCTGGAACGGGTGCGCGGTGCCAGCACCGCGGTCCAGATTGCCGCAGCGCGGGCGGGCGACGATTATGAGTTGCTTTTCACGATACCGCGCGGGTTGACGCCGTCGGTGCGGGCCATCCCGGTCGGTCATGTCGCGGCAGGATCGGGCCTGACGCTCATGATCGACGGCGCGGTCATTCCGTTGCCCGACTCGTTGGGCTGGGAGCATGGCTAACCGCCACCCAATACATTGATGGTGAAGGCCAATATGCCGAGATTGAACAGGAAAGCCGCCAGGCATTGGAACAGCACCGTTCGGCGCATCGTCGTGGCCGTCACCGATACGTCGGAGGTCTGGAACGTCATGCCGAGCGTGAAGGCGAAATAGAGGAAGTCCCAATAGCCCGGCTCCTCCTCCTTCGGAAAATCCAGTCCGCCCCGGTCTTTGCCGCTCTTGTCGGGCAAGTAGAAATTATGGGCATAATGCATGGCATAGACGAGATTGGAAAAGAGCCAGGCGATCAGCAAAGTCGCCAACAACAGCGCGATCATCGCCCCGTTTGGCCCGCCATGCTGGCTGATCGCCACGCCGACCGCGACCAGGATCACCAGACTGACGATGCCCGTCAGCAGCAGCATCAGCCCGCGATTGGCATCGTTGGCCTGCGCCTTGCGCCGCATTGATGCCGCATCAGCATCGATCAACGGCACGACAGAAATCATGAAGGCGATGGCGGCGAGGTCGAACCCCGCCATCGCCGCTTCATGCCATGGCATCCACACGGCCAGCGGCGCGACCAGCGCCAGCAGCGCCAGAAACATGCCATAGCGCCAGGGGAAGAGGGGAGGGGACCGCATGGCGCGCATCAAAGGCGCAGCCATGCCATCTGGCAAGCGCTTATAACACTGCCGCGATAAGCCCGCGCGCCTGCGCCTCGTTCGCTTCCAGATACCAGTTCTCCGGCGCCTTCTCCAGCAGCTCCTCCATCGTCACCTGCGACCCCAGGATCAGGTTCGCAAAGCCTTCATTCTGGATCGCGATCGAGGATTCGATCTCGTTCAGCGTCGCCTTCAGCGTCGCGATGCAGGTGGACAGCGGCCCGGCGAGATGGATATTCTTGGTGATGATCCGTTCGTGAATCATCAGCCGCGTGCCGCGGGTCAGATAGCGGTTTTCGGCCGCAAAGAAGCTCATGAAAGTCGCGCCGGCCGAATAGACCGCAGTGCGCCCCATGAACACCAGCCGCCGGTCGGGATAGAGTTCGGAATGGAAGCGGATATCCTCCCCCATCAGCCGGGCGATCTCCGGGTCGCCGCCCAGGGTGGACAGTTCGACCACGACCAGCCCTTGTTGCGGCGCGGTGGACAGGCAGTTCTTGAAATGCAGATACATGCCATGATCGACCACGCCCGACAGCATGATCGCGGGAAATTCGAAATCCTTGGGGCCAAGCATCGGGGCAGTCATCAACATGTTTGGGTCCTTGAGAGGGAAAGTCGCGCTGCACTACGCATGGGACGGCAAAAGGTGCCGCGCTTTTGACTGGCGCGCGGCGCGACAGGCTGTAAAGAACAGATCATGACCAAAGGGCGGGACGCCGAGGGGCAGGGCAGATGATCGCGAAACTCAAAGGGTTGCTGGACAGCACGGGCATCGACCACGCCATCATCGACGTGGGCGGCGTGGGCTATCTGGTCGGCGCGTCGTCGCGCACGCTCGCGGCTTTGGGACCGGTCGGCGAAGCGGTGACGATCCATACCGAAATGCTGGTCGCGGCGGACTCGATCCGCCTGGTCGGCTTCGCCCGCGCCGAGGAACGCGACTGGTATCGGCTGCTCACCCATGTCCAGGGCGTGGGTTCGCGCGTCGCGCTGGCGATCCTCTCCGCGCTCGAACCGCTGGAACTACACCGCGCCGTGGCGATGGGGGACAAGGCGATGATCGCGCGGGCGAATGGCGTCGGCCCGAAGCTCGCCCAGCGCATCGTCAATGAATTGAAGGACAAGATCGGCACCGCGCCGGCGGGCGGCCCGGTCGGCTTAGGCGGCGTGGCCGTGCTGCCGACGGGCAGCTTTGCTGCGGACGCCCTGTCCGCGCTCCAGAATCTGGGCTTCAAGCCGCATGAAGCCAGCGTCGCCGTCGCGGCCGCCGAAGAGGAACTGGGCGACAATGCCAGCCTCGATGCGCTGGTGCGGCTGGCGCTGCGGAAGGCGGCGAAGTGATGAGCACATTGGCTTGCGACAGCAAAAGGCTTATGCTCTGACCATGGCAAATCTGAATGTTTCCATGCCGCCGGCGCTTGAACAATGGGTCGACACCCGGCTCGCTCAAGGTCGATATGCGGATGCAGCTGACTATGTTCGCGACTTAATCCGGCGCGATCAAGAAGCGGCGGATGATGACACGCATTGGGTGCGCGGGAAGATTATGGAAGGGTTTGCCTCCGGCGTGATCGATGCAGAACCCGAAGATGTCTTGAGAGAGATCATGGCGCGACTGCCGGATGCCTAAGATCAGGCTTACGGTCGCCGCGCAACAGGATCTCATCGCCATTCAGGATCGGGGGCTTGATGTTTTCGGCCTGGACGCAGTTCGGTTACATATGCAAGGCTTTGAACATATTTTCACGCTCCTTCGCGCTCATCCGGCAGCAGGTGAAGCCAGACCCGATTATGGGGACGGCATTCGCGTGTTTTCGCATCGGCCACATCGCGTGCTGTATCATGTTGGCGAAACTGAAATCTTGATCGTGCGCGTCATTCATTCCGCGATGGATGCTATCGCCGCCTTGGGACATACGAAGTGACCGACGACGATCGCCTCCTCACCCCCGCGCGGCGTCCCGAGGATGTCGACGCGGCGCTGCGTCCGAAATCGCTGGACGAATTTATTGGCCAGAAGGCCGCGCGCGAAAATTTGCGCATTTTCATTCAGGCGGCAAAATCGCGCGGCGATGCGCTTGATCATGTGCTGTTCTTTGGCCCGCCGGGCTTGGGCAAGACCACGCTGGCGCAGATCGTCGCCAAGGAAATGGGCGTGGGTTTCCGCGCCACGTCCGGGCCGGTCATCGCCAAGTCGGGCGATCTTGCTGCGCTGCTCACCAATCTGGACGAGGGGGACGTCCTGTTCGTGGACGAAATCCACAGGCTCAGTCCCGCGGTCGAGGAGGTTCTCTATCCGGCGATGGAGGACCGCGCGCTCGATCTGATGATCGGGGAGGGGCCGTCCGCCCGCTCCGTGCGCATCGACCTGCCGCGCTTCACCCTGGTCGGGGCGACGACGCGCCAGGGACTGCTCACCACGCCGCTGCGCGACCGTTTCGGCATCCCGGTGCGGCTGCAATTCTACTCGGTCGAGGAGTTGGAACTGGTCGTGCGCCGCGCCGCGCGGCTGCTCGACCTCGCCATTACCCCCGATGGCGCGGTCGAGATCGCCCGCCGATCGCGGGGCACCCCGCGCATCGCCGGGCGCCTGCTGCGCCGTGTGCGCGATTTCGCCAATGTCGCGGGCGTCGCCGCCGTCGATGCCAAGGTCGCCGACGCCTCGCTCATGCGGCTGGAGGTCGATCATCTCGGCCTTGACCTGATGGACCGCCGGTACCTGATGATGATCGCCGATATCTATCGCGGCGGGCCGGTGGGCGTCGAAACGCTGGCCGCAGGCCTTTCCGAAGCGCGCGACACGATCGAGGAAGTGGTTGAGCCCTATCTGATCCAACTGGGGCTCATCGCGCGCACGGCGCGCGGCCGCTGTCTCAATGGGCCGGGCTGGAAGCATCTGGGCCTCAATCCGCCGGCGGGGTCGCAGGACGGACTTTTCGAATAGGAGAGCGTTCAAAACCGATGGCCGTTACGGCAGGGCGAAGCTATAGCCTTGTCCAACGCTTAGGCGCGCATCAGATGCGCCGGAAACCGCAGGAGTCGAGCCTTGAGGGCCATCGAGAAATTTCCCAACCTCGTCACCATGTTCTTCGCCCGTGCGGCGGAAAAGGGGGATGCGCCCTTCCTCTGGCACAAGAGCGGCGGCACCTGGCATAGCCAGAGCTGGGCCGAGGTCGCGCAGCAGGTCGCGTCGCTCGCTGCCGCGCTAAAGACGCAGGGGCTGAAGCCCGGCGACCCGGTGATGCTCGTCAGCGAAAACCGCCCGGAATTCTGCGTTGCCGACCTGGCGATCATGGCGGCGGGCTGCATCACCGTGCCGACCTACACCACCAACACCACGCGCGATCACCAGCATATCCTGACCGACAGCGGCGCTCGTGCGGTGATCGTGTCGACCGCCAAGCTGGCGCAGGCGCTGATGCCCGCCGTGGTGCGCTCGCAGGCCAGCTTCATCATCGGCATGGAGCCGCTGCGCGGGGCGCAGGGGACATGCGCCTGCCATTTGTGGAGCGACTTGCTCGCTGCGCATCCTGCCGACGTGGACGCGATCGCCGTGGCCCAAACCGCGACCCGCAATGATCAGGCTTGCATCATCTACACCAGCGGCACCGGCGGTGCCCCGCGCGGCGTGATGCAACATCATGGCGCGATCCTGGCCAATGTGGAGGGCGCTGGCACGATCGTCGCGGAAGATTTCGGCTGGGGCGAGGAGGTTTTCCTGTCCTTCCTGCCATTGTCCCACGCCTACGAACATAGCGGCGGCCAGTTCCTCCCCATGCTGCTGGGCGGACAGATCTATTATGCGGAAGGGTTGGAAAAGCTCGCCTCCAATATCGAGGAAGCGCGCCCGACCATCATGGTCGTGGTCCCCCGCCTGTTTGAAGTGTTGCGCACCCGCATCATCAAATCGATCGAGAAGCAGGGCAAATTCCCGACCTATCTGCTTGGCCAGGCGCTGCGCATCGCGGGCAAGGAGCAGGTGGGGAAGGGATCGATCCTCGACCTGCCGATGAAGGCGCTGCTTTCGCGGACTTTGATCCCCAAGATTCGCGCGCGCTTTGGCGGGCGGCTAAAGGCTTTGGTGTCGGGCGGCGCGCCGCTCAATCCGGACGTCGGCCTGTTCTTCCACGCCATGGGGCTGACCCTGCTTCAGGGCTATGGCCAGACCGAAGCCGGCCCGGTGGTCAGTTGCAACCGCCCCGCCGCGGGCATCGCCATGGACACGGTCGGCCCACCGCTCGACGGGGTCGAGGTACGGATCGCCGAGGATGGCGAGATATTGGTTCGCGGCGAACTGGTCATGCACGGCTATTGGCGCAACCCGGCGGAAACGGAAAAGGCGCTCAAGGACGGCTGGCTCCACACCGGCGATATTGGCGAGTTCGACGCGAAGGGCCGCATCCGCATCACCGACCGCAAGAAGGATCTGATCGTCAACGACAAGGGCGACAATGTCTCGCCGCAGAAGGTCGAAGGGATGCTGACGCTGCAGAGCGAGATCGGCCAGGCGATGGTGCATGGCGATCGTCGCCCCTATCTGGTCGGCCTGGTCGTGCCCGACGCCGAATGGACCCGCGAATGGGCAGCGGCGCAGGGCGTGGCGAAGGACGGGGTGGAGGCGAACCCGGCCTATATGGCGGCGCTGCGCGCGGCGGTGGACCGCGTGAATGACGACCTGTCGGTGATCGAGCGCGTGCGTCGCTTCATTCTGGCGGATGAGCCGTTCGGAATCGACAATGAGGAAATGACGCCGTCGATGAAGATCAGGCGGCATGTGATCCGCAAGCGTTATGCCGACCGGTTGGATGGGTTGTATAAGGGGTAGGGATCAGGCGGCGCGGGGGACGATGCGATCCAGTTCCCCGTTCAGCGAACGCTTGGCTTCGAGCAGTTCATACTGATCCTGCAAGCGCAGAAAAAAGCCTTCCGACATGCCGAAATAACGGCCGAGCCGCAGGTCCAGTTCGCCGTCCATCGGGCGATCGCCCTTGATAACGGACGATATGCGATCCGGCGATACGGCGATATGCATGGCCACGGCTTCCACCGTCAGATCGAGTGGCTCCATGAATTCTGACAACAGCATCTCGCCCGCATGCGCGTTGTGTAGCCAATCGGGATTAGTGATAGTCTGTGATTTCGACGTCATGGGCATCATCGTCCTTCCAGACGAAACATATACGCCATTGCATGTTGGTGGAAATTGAATGTTGCCCTGCGTGATCGCGATCCAGCGCGTGCAGGCGGTTGCTGGGCGGATTTCGGAGGTCGTCGAGCATGTCGGCGGCTTCGATCATTTGAAGTCGGATAAACGCCCGTTGCTGAATATCCGGTGGCAGCTTCCGGCTGCGTTCACCGCGCCAGATTTTCTCGGTTTCAGGGTCTGCGAAAGAGCGGATCATGGCTGCGTTCCATCAAGTTGCAGCCACCTATCAATACACCAAAAAGTCCCCGGTCAATGTCTAAATCCGCTGCTCATTTAGACATTGACCTCTATCTTAACGCCCGAACTTCTTCTGCACCTTCCCATATCGCAGCTTCCGCGTCCCCGGTTTCCCTTCGGTCGCCCGCCCCCTTGGTGCCGCGACCTGCTGATCCGTCGGCAACCCAAGCTCCTCCGCCTCCAGCTTCCTGATCTCGTCCCTGATCCGCCCGGCTTCCTCGAACTCCAGGTCGGCGGCCGCCGCGCGCATCTTCTTTTCCAGATCCTCGATATAGGCGCGCAGATTGTGGCCGACCATATGGGGCCGATCGGCGTCCCCGGTATCGACCGTCACCTGATCGCGGCTAGACACATGGGCGATGATGTCGCCGATGTTGCGCTTGATCGTGGTCGGCGTGATGCCGTGCTCCAGATTATAGGCTTCCTGCTTCTCCCGCCGCCGCCCGGTTTCGTTAAGCGCGCGCTCCATCGATCCGGTGATGCGGTCGGCATAGAGGATCACCCGCCCGTCCACATTACGCGCGGCGCGCCCGATCGTCTGGATCAGCGATGTTTCGGAGCGCAAAAAGCCCTCCTTGTCCGCGTCCAAAATCGCGACCAGTCCGCATTCGGGGATATCCAGCCCCTCGCGCAGCAGATTGATGCCGATCAGCACGTCATAGACGCCGAGCCGCAGGTCGCGGATCAGCTCGATCCGCTCCAGCGTCTCGACGTCTGAGTGCATGTAGCGGACCTTGATCCCCGCCTCATGCATGAACTCGGTCAGGTCTTCTGCCATCCGCTTGGTCAGCGTGGTGACGAGCGTGCGATAGCCTTGTGCCGCGACCTTGCGACATTCGTTGATCAGGTCGTCCACCTGATCCTCGACTGGCTTGATCTCGACCGGCGGGTCGATCAGCCCGGTGGGGCGGATCACCTGTTCGCTGAACACGCCGCCGGTCTGCTCCATTTCCCACGAACCGGGCGTGGCGGAAACGCTGACCGTCTGCGGCCGCATCGCATCCCATTCGTTGAAGCGCAGCGGGCGGTTGTCGATGCAGCTGGGCAGGCGGAAACCATATTCGGCCAGGTTGATCTTGCGCCGGTGGTCGCCACGCGCCATCGCGCCGATCTGCGGCACGGTCTGGTGGCTTTCGTCCACGAACAACAGCGCATTTTCAGGCAGATATTCGAACAGGGTCGGCGGCGGCTCGCCCGGCAGGCGGCCGGTCAGGAAGCGGCTGTAATTCTCGATTCCCGCGCAGCTGCCGGTGGCCGCGATCATCTCCAGGTCGAAATTGGTCCGCTGCTCCAGCCGCTGCGCCTCCAGCAGCTTACCCTCCGCCACCAATTCCTTCAGCCGCTCGGTCAGTTCGTGACGGATCGCCTCCATCGCCTGCTTGAGCGTCGGGCCGGGGGTGACATGGTGGCTGTTGGGAAAGACCTTCACATAGTCGAGAGTCGCGACCTTCTTGCCGCTCAGCGGGTCGAACTCGACAATCTCCTCGATTTCGTTGCCGAAGAAGCTGATGCGCCAGGCGGTGTCCTCATAATGGGACGGGAAAATCTCCAGATTGTCGCCCTTGACGCGGAAATTGCCGCGCGCGAAGCCCGCATCGTTGCGCTTATATTGGAGCGCGACCAGCTTGCGGATGATCTCCCGTTGGTCCTCGATCCCGCCCTTCTTCATCGTGAAGGTCATGGCCGAATAGGTTTCGACCGACCCGATACCATAGAGGCAGGATACCGACGCGACGATGATGCAGTCGTCCCGCTCCAGCAGCGCGCGGGTGGCCGAATGGCGCATCCGGTCGATGCTCTCGTTTACCGAGCTTTCCTTCTCGATATAGGTGTCGGACCGCGCGACATAGGCTTCGGGCTGATAATAGTCATAATAGCTGACGAAATATTCGACCGCATTGTCGGGGAAGAAGCTTTTGAACTCCCCGTACAACTGCGCCGCCAAAATCTTGTTGGGCGCCAGGATCAGCGCGGGTCGCTGCAACGCCTCGATCACCTTGGCCATGGTGAAGGTCTTGCCGGAGCCTGTCACGCCCAGCAGCACCTGGTCCCGCTCCCCGGCCAGCGCCTGTTCGACCAGTTCGGGAATCGCGGTGCGCTGGTCGCCCGACGGTTCATAATCGCTGACCAGCGTGAAGGGCCGGCCGCCCTCGCTCTTTTCGGGGCGGGCCGGGCGATGGGGCACGAAGCCTTCCCCGGTTTGCGGTTCATCGAGCGTGGTGCGGATCTGAATCGACATGGGGCGAATATGGGGTCTTTGGGCCGGGACGCAATCGGGATCAGGGCTTCAGTTCGAACGCGGTCTTGGGCATGGGCGGATAGACCACCGCCTTGTCGCCGAAACGCGCGCGCAATGCGGTCTGGCGGCGTTCGTCATCGATCACTTCGACATCCACCTCGTCGGGATAACGGTAGTTGATCTCGAACTTTCCATCCTTGATCTCATATTCCATGATCGACCAGCGCTTGATGCCGCCTCCCTCGGACTCGGCGTACCAGGCCTCCCAAAGAAGATCGGAAAGAAGCCTGCTACCGTCGAGGTTTCGGATTTGATGTCCGTCATCCTTGAAGACATTGGGGCTGATCCATCTATCACCGATCTCAACATACAGGAAAATGCCATCGGGATCGCTGCCGACGATGTTGACCAACTCCACGCCGATCTCGTTGTAAAGCGGCCCCAGAATGTCGAACTTATCTTTTGCCATCTTCGGCGCCTTTCGCTTCGTTCGGGAACTCTTTGTAGGATTTTCTGCCGTCGACATACCATGTGACGATAAGGTGGTAGGGCCGTTGCGAAATTCCTTCATAAAGCGGTTCGATGTCCACGAACACCTTATGCCCGGCGTGCAATTCCCTGGCCTAGGAATCTTCCATGACGCGATAGCTGCCGCGGTTGAAGTTGGCATTCTGGGCGAAATGGTTGAAGCGGTCGCTGGGACCATTGAAGCGAGCAGCGATGAAATGACCGCCATCGTCATTGCCACGACGGTTGGGTTTGCCAGCCTGCGCCTGATTGCGGCGCGATCGCTTAGGCGAAACGGCCAGCGATAATTGGCCATATGTGCGCCGGTTACGCGCAATGACGTCGATATGGAAATCATAGCCATTCTTGCTCTTCCTCTGCCAGTTCGTGTCGAGGATCTGGCCCACCAGCGCCGGCGGATTGGCGACATCCGGCGGCAATTTCCCGTCATGCGTCTCCAAATAATGGTGGAGCGCCAGAAATTTGTTCTTTGCTGCGCGACCGGCATCCAGATAGGCCTGATGCGGGAGCTTGATCTGTTGGCCGATCTGGAGCGGTTGATCGAGCGACTGCCCGTTGAGCCACGCTAGATCGCGGGCGCTCAGCCCTGTGCGTCGCGCGGCGATCCGAGACAAGGAATCGCCCGGCCGCACGGTGTACAGCGCGTAATTGTAGGGATGATCGGCGCGGGTGCGGCTGCGGTCGGGCACACCCGATCCATCGTTTCGTCCGGGCGGAGCGGGCGCTTTGGGCGGACGCGCCATCCTCGCCTTATCCGGGCTGCTGCCACCGCCTGCGGGGACATAACGCCCTTGTCCCGCAAAGGTGAAGCGCCCGTCCTCCTCGTCATGCCAAGGGTTGAATTTCACCTCGACTGCGGTTGGGGCGATCCTGCGCCCGGTCCGCAGATACAGGCTGAAGGCCGTCAGTTCGCCCGATATAGTCCGCTGCATCAAAACTCCCCCCAAAGTTCGATGAAGTCCTCTAGCAGCTCAACAAGAACAAATCAAGAACATATAATCCGTGCATCCCGTCATTGAACCCCCGCGCGGCGCTGTTATGATCGCCGCAACAGCAGGGAAAACAGGAAGGAATGATCATGCGCCGGACAGTCTTGACGCTCGCGGTTTTGACGATCGGCCTTGCTGCCTGCAACGAAAAGCCCGGCGACAAGACGGGCAATATCGCCGCAACCGACGCCATGAGTAAGCAGGAGGTGAAGGCGCAGGTCGACAAGGTGCAACTCAAGCCCGGCCAGTGGGAGGGTCGCTTTACCGTCAAGGATCTCGACTTGGGTAACATGCCCGGCGCGCCCGCGAACATGCAGGAGCAGATGAAGAGCGCGATGAACCAGACCGCGCTCAAATATTGCATCACGCCCGAGCAGGCCGCGAACCCGAGCGGCGAGATGTTCGCGGGGCAGGAGAATAAGAACTGCACCTATGGCGGGTTCGAGGCGAAGGGCGGCGCGGTGAAGGGGCAGGTGTCGTGCAAGTCGCAGGGCGGCATGATGAACGCCACCATGTCCGGTACTTATGCGCCCGAAAACTACGCGATGGATATGGACATGAAGATGGTGGGCGGCCCGCAGGGCATGACTATGGCGATGACCGCCCGGTCGGAGGGCAAGTGGATCGGGCCGACGTGCGTGGCCGACAAATAATTGCGCCGCGCCATGGCTGAGGCGTCAGCTGCCCGACTTCCAAGCCCCCACCCGCCGCCGCCGATAATCGTGCGCATGCGTCATTTCCGCTTGCGCTTTGGCGATGGCGGGTAGAGCCTTGGTGCCGTTCCGATCAGAGAACAGCGACAAGACAGGGGACGAGGATATGCGCATGAAACTGCTGGCGGCGGCACCGCTTGGTCTGGCCCTTGGCCTTGTCGCCTGTGGCGGCGATCCGGCCCCTGCACCCCAGGCGGAGGACGCGCCGTTGCTGATGCAGGCGGGCGAATGGACGATTATCCGCAAGACGACCGGTTACAACACTCCCACCGTCACGCCGGCCGAATATCAGGCCGCTCTCAAGCAGATCGGCGAAGATAAATTGTGCATCGCCGTGGATGGGCAGGGCGTGCCCGACGCCGATGCGCTGGCGGGCAAGGACGGCACGGCCTGCACCTACAAGGACAAGATGGTGCGCAAAGGGCGGCTGATCGCCACCCTGTCCTGCACCGCGGGGACCGGCACGTCGGAAATCGCGGTGGAGGGCAATTATACCGCCGACACGCTGACGCTGGGTACCACCATGACCAAGATGCAGGGTGGCAGCGCGGTGCTGCGCACGACCCATGACGTCACCGGCAAGCGGATCGGGGATTGCCCCAAGCCGGGGTGAACCGCGCGCCGGGCGGGCGGCCGAACCCTGACGCCTATTCCAGCGCCCGGATCGCCCGCTCGTCGCACCGCTTCGGCCCGATCAGCACCGGGCTGACTATGGGCACCGGCAGCGACTGGCCGATCCGCAGCGGGGCGAAGCGCTTGCGCGCGATCCCCGCGCAGCGTAGCGCCAGGTCCAGCATCCGGGGCGGCGTATCCCATTGTTCGTAGGACAGGCGGAACGTGCCCCAGTGGATCGGGATCGCGGTCGATGCGCCCAGCCGCTGGAAAATGTCCACCGCCTGGGTCGGGCCGATATGCGCGTCCGACTGCATCTGCCCCTTCCAGAATCGGAACGCGCCGATCGGGATCAGCGCCAGCCGGATCGGGCCATAGCGTCGCGCTTGCATGGGCCATCCCATGTCGCCCGCGCCGGTGTCGCCGGCAAAGAAGATGTTGCCCGCCCGCGTCTCGATCACGAAACTCGACCAGAGCGCCCGGTTGCGATCCGCGCCCCAGCGGCTGCCCCAATGATGGTTGCGGGTCACATGCACCTGATAATCGGGGCAATGTTCGTAACTGCCGCACTGGATCACTGCTTGCGGCGCCAGCCCGTTCAACGCAGCGCCGCTGACCGACTGACCCCAGTCCAGCGCCGTCGCCGGGATGCCGTGCGCTTTCAGGATGGTGTCATTGCCCAGGCTGGTGACGATCTTGGGTCGGTCCCGCTTCCACAATCTTTTCAGCGTGGGCAGGTCCATATGGTCGTAATGATTATGGCTCAGCAGGATCAGGTCGATTTTCGGCAGGTCATCGAAGGCGATGCCCGGTTGCGCGACCCGCTTCGGACCGAAGGGGGGCAGGGGGCTGGCATAGTCCGACCAGATCGGATCGGTCAGGATGTTCAGCCCCGCCGCCTGCACCAGCACGGTCGCATGGCCGATCCAGGTCGCCACCATGCCGCGGGGCGCGGCGAAGGGGGCGGGACGGGCGGGCTTGACCGCGATCCCCAGCGGCCATTCCGGCCGGTCGTCATGGCCGATCAGCCAGCGCGCGATAAAGCCCTGCCGGCTGGTGCCGGGCGGTGCGGGTATGTCGATCGCGCCATCAGGATTGAAGAAATGCGCGCCGTCATAATGGCGGCTGACCGGTCCCTGATAATAGAGGCGGTCGAGGAAGGGCGGAACGATCGTCACCGCCAGGCACAGGGCGATGACGGCGAACAGCAGCGCGATCCCTGCGCCGCGGACGATGCTGACAAGGCGACCCATGACTGCTCCTGAAGATGACGTTCAGCGACATAGCGCAAGGCGACGATGGGGCAAGGGTTGAGGTCGACTATGGGCAGGCTGCGGACCATCTGCGTTTCTTTTCCACTCTCCTTCAAGGGAGGGGCTATTATCGTCCGCAAAAGGTCGATTGCGCCTTATTCGCCAGATGGCCTATGACCGCCGACAGCGAACGAAAAGGAAGAAAAAATGGCCGCGTCATTGTCAATCGACGAGCGACATGAGCATTTTGCTTATTGCGTGCAACTCTTTGGTGGCACCACCGCTTTTTCCCGGCGTCTTGGCATAGACGAGCGGGCCATCCGCCGTTTTCTCAATGGTGAACGGCCTGTCAGCGCCGGGCTTCTGGAAGATACGGCAAAGGCGTTACGCTTGCTCATCACCGAAGCGACCACGGCCGAAGCTCAGATCGCCGCCACATTGCGCGTTGCCCCGACCGATCCGGCCTAGTGGTCCGTTTCCGACATTTGCATCTCATATCGGCAAGGGCAGGCGCAAATGTCGGAAACCTAAGGACCACTAGAAATCTTTGATTCTAGTGGATTTTACGATTTTGACATTTGCAGACCCATCCCAACCGCCGGGGGATGCAAATGTCAAATCAATCCACCAGGCTGTTTCACTTGGATCATCGCGGTTGGGGCACCCGCGCGTTGACCCGGCCACAAACCCTCAATTCGCCGCTTCAGCTCTGATCCTGATAGGCCATCTGCAAGATGCCCCAGTGGCGGCCCTTCACATGGATGGACGCGATCACCTGTTTCAGCAGGATCACCTCGCCCTGCGCGGTCAGGCGGCGATAGGCCTTGATGCAGAAGGGCTTGGTCGTCCGGGCCTGTTCGCGCGTGTCGGGAAAATCGAAGATCACGCCCTGCCGCGCATATTCCAGGTTCCAGCTGTCGTCCCCCGGACGCTGCTGCTGCGCGCGTTCGGGCATGGCGACCGCGCCATAGGCGTTGCGATCGGTGAAGGTCATGCCGAACAGGCCGGGGAAGCCGCGCGCCTTTTCCTGCGCGGTGCGGGCAGCGGGCAGCATCGCATCCTGCACCGGATGGGTGAAGAGCGGCGGATTTGTGCCGGTGACCGGCGCATAATAGTCGCTGAAAATCGCCGCTTCGCTGACCGTGCCCGCGTCGATCGCGCGCTCGATCGCGCGGCCGACCTGCTGCGCGCTGTCCAGGCTGAAGCGGATATAGGGCGAATCGGGAATATCGACGCCGCTTTCGGCCAGATATTGCAGCAATTCATTGGTGTCGTCGCTGGCGGTGGAAACCCGGCCGGACAGGCGTTGCAGCCCGTCGGCATTGTCGGTCGATGTGCTCGCGAGCGCGGCCAGCCCGCCGCGAATCTCGCCCGCGGAGCCCACCATCGACGCGATTCGCTCGGCCACCGCCTCGCTATTGTTCGACAGTCCCTGCATCAGCGTGCCCAGCCGATCGACCAGCGTTTCGATATTCTTGGTGTCGTTGAGCGCGGTGCGCGCGGTCTGCGCGCCATGGGTGATGCTGGCCAACATGCCGCCGGCCTCGCCGGTCAGCGCCGCGATCGACTGTTCGATCGTATGGGTCGCTGCCGCCGTTTCCTGCGCCAGTTTCTTCACCTCGGACGCGACCACGGCGAAGCCGCGTCCGGCATCGCCGGCGCGCGCTGCCTCGATCGTGGCGTTGAGCGCAAGGAGATTGGTCTGGCTGGCGATGCCGCTGATGACGCTGGTGACATGCGCCACCGTCTTGAGCGCCTCGCCAAAGCCGTCCAGCCGCGCATGGATGAGGCTCACCTGGTCGATCAGGCCGACGAAATTATGATTGGCTGTTGAAAGCTGGCGGCCCGAATCGTCGATGATGCCGCGGGCTGCCACAGCCTGCGCGCGCGCTTCCTGCCCGGCCATAGCCACGCTGTCGCCGTCGCGCGACAATTGCGCGGCCGCGCCGCTGATCGCCTCGATCGTGCGCGCCTGATGCGTCACCCGGTCGGCCAGTTCGCTGATGTCCGCCTGCAAATCGAGCGTGCGGATGCCCAGGTCGCCAGATAATTTGGCGACCTTCATCACCGCTCGGGCGACATTTTCGGAGTGCGCTTCTTTTCCCACATGGGAAGGGCTAGCAGCCCATGGTAAAGGAAAGCTTAGCGATGCGACAGGTCGTTCAGAGCGCGCCCATCAACGCCAGCGCCACGCCCGCGACCACCAGCAGCAGCCCGGCCGCCTCGCTCCGCCGCATTCGTTCTTTCAGGTAGAAATGGCCGAACGCCATGGTGAAGGCGACCTCGACCTGGCCCACGATCCGCACCAGCGCCACCGGCGCGGTGGCAAAGCCCGTGAACCAGCAGGCGCTGCCCAGCGCGGACAGCAATCCGACCTGTCCCGACACCCGCCAGCTTGCAAACACCCGCCGCATCTCGCCCTGCTCGCGCGCCATCAGCCAGGCCCCCTGCATCAGCGTCTGGACCAGCACAGTGGCGACCAGCACCAGCAGCGCGGCCAGAATGCGGTCGTCCCCGCCCACCGCCTGCGTCGCCCGGCGGATGCCGATCGCGGTCAACGCAAAGAAAAATCCCGACGCGATGCCGGCCTTTGCTGCCGGTTGGCCCAGCGCGCGCAGGAAATCGCCCGGCCCCATCCGCTTGCCCCCGGTGGACAGCAGCATCACGCCGATCACACCGCAGCCTATACCGGCCCAGGCCAGCGGATGCAGCCGTTCGCCTAGCAGCAGGAAGGACAGCGCAGCACCCTGCACCGCTTCGGTTTTGGAATAAGCGGTGCCGACCACGAAATTGCGATGCTTGAACGCGGCGATCAACAAATTGGTGGCGACGATCTGCGCCAGCCCGCCGCCGATGCAGAAGAGCAGGAAATCAGTCTTGATCGCGGGCAGCGGCGCGGGAAAGAGCAAGGCATAGCCGCACAGCAGCAGCAGGGTGAAGGGGATGCCATAGAGATAGCGGACCAGCCCCGCCGCATTGATCGACAGGCTGTGGCTGACGCGCCGCTGGATCGCGGTGCGCCAGGCCTGCACGGCCCCGGCGATCAGCGTCGCGGGCAACCAGATCGGGGATGTGATCATGCCCGCCCTATACAGGGCGGACACAGCCCGTCATCCCATCATTATCAGGCTATCATTATCAGGCCATCATCACGAGGAAGGTGAAGAAGAGCGAGAGCGACACGCAGGCGAAGCCGTAAAGCAGGGGCAGCCGCCACACAGCGCCCATTCGCGACAGGGCATAGGCGTCCTTGAACTGGCGATACATGTGCCAGATGGCGAAGAGCATCAGCGCCAGCGTTACCAGCCCGCTGGTCACATGGACCATCGTCAGGACCATCGACAGCGAAAAGAGCAGCGACATGAAGGCGATCGAGTAAGTGATGTAGATCGCATGATCGTACATCTTGTATCGGCGGCTGAAGGGGAAGAGCAGCCAGATGAAGGGCAGCGAAATCAGGATCAGCGCCCAGGAGAATTTATAGGCGTTGGCCTTGAGCTTATAATAGGCGAATTCGGGATTCTTGGCTGCCGCGCTGATGGCGGTGCCGACGGTCTGCGCCACCCCGCCATTTACCCCTTCGCCCCGCAGCGCCTCGGTCAGCCCGCTCGCCATGGTCAGGCCCTGCCTCTCCTCGCGCGCTTCGACCAGATTTTCGGTCAGCGCCGCCTTGCGTGCCGCCGACAGGCCTGGCGCCGCCAACTTCGCCTCGATCTTGGCGATCTGCGCGTCGGCCCGCGCCTCTTCCTGATTCAGTTCGGCGATCTCGCCCTTGTCCATCTGCACCATTTTCCCGGCTTCCGGGCCATGGCTGGTCAGCGAAAAGATCGCGTACATCAGAAAGGCGGAAAACAGGAACAGGGCAAAGGGCGACACGAATTTCGCACGCTCGCCATGGATATAGCGCCGCGTCAAATGGCCCGGCCGCAGCGCCAATTCAGGCAGGGTGGTCCAGATCTTCCCCTCGAAATGCAGCACGCCATGGGCCAGGTCATGGCCGATCGCGCCGAAGCTGCGATGCAGACGCGCCGCCTGACCGCATTGCGCGCAATAATTGCCAGCGACCACCGCCCCGCAATTGAGGCAGGCACCATGGCCAACGTCATGCGCTTCGCCATGGTCCGGCTCCGTTGCGCGCGCCAGCATGGCTCCGGTGACCGCGTCACCTGCTGCTTCGATTTCCCCTGTCATGGGGCGGGATCCTATCAGCGGTGTATGACATACACCAGACGGCTTTGGTGGCGATCAGCAGGGTGGCGATCAGCAGGGTGGCGATCAACTGGGCTTGGTGCCGGGCGGCAGCGCGTGCGGGAAACCCGTTCGTCCCATCGTCCAATTCGCCTCCAGCCGCACCAGCGGATTGGGCGCGCACCAGATTTCGCCCGATTCGCTCAGACCGGTCACCCAGATCAGATTATGTTCCTGCCCATAATCGATGACGGCCAGGGCATAGCCCTTCCCCTTGCCCTCTACATGAACAGGCAGGGGCGGATCGAGTTGGGTGAAGGACATGGGCAGTGCTCCGGCGATATGAGGATGCCGGTGACAATGCGGGGTGAGGGGGCGAGTTCCGATGTCGGCAGGCGACTTGATCGGGGTTAACGCGATTCTTCCACCCCTCCCCATCTGGCGATGGGGAGGGGTGATGAAGGTCATGCGCCTTCGAGCAGTTTCTCGCGCTTGATCTTTTCCTGCCACACCAGCGGGGCGAGGTGATGGACATTGCGCCCTTCGCTGTCGACCGCGACAGTCACCGGCATGTCCTGCACATCGAACTCGTAGATCGCCTCCATGCCCAGATCTTCAAAGCCCACGACCTTGGCGCCCTTGATCGCGCGCGCGACCAGATAGGCCGCGCCGCCGACCGCCATCAGATAGGCGCTCTTATGCTTGGCGATCGCCGCGGTCGCCGCCACGCCGCGCTCGGCCTTGCCGACGCAGCTGAGCAGGCCCTGTTCCAGCATCATGTCCATGAAGCTGTCCATGCGGGTCGCGGTGGTGGGGCCGGCTGGGCCGACCACTTCGTCGCCGACCGGATCGACCGGGCCGACATAATAGATCACGCGGCCCTTGAAATCGACCGGCAGTGGCTCGCCCTTGGCCAGCATGTCCTTGATCCGCTTGTGCGCGGCGTCGCGCCCGGTCAGCATCTTGCCGTTGAGCAGCAGCCGGTCGCCATGCTTCCAGCTTTGGACGATCTCCGGCGTCAGCGTGTTCAGATCGACGCTGATGGCCTCCTTGCTCGGTGTCCAGTTCACGTCGGGCCATTCGGAAATCTTGGGCGCTTCCAGATAGGCCGGGCCGGACCCGTCCAGCGTGAAATGCGCGTGGCGCGTCGCGGCGCAATTGGGGATCATCGCCACGGGCTTTCCCGCCGCATGGCAAGGATAGTCGTAAATCTTGACGTCGAGGATGGTGGACAACCCGCCCAGGCCCTGCGCGCCGATACCCAGCGCATTGACCTTGTCGAAAATCTCGATCCGCATCTCTTCGATCTTGTTCTGCGGCCCGCGGAGCTTGAGTTCGCCCATGTCGATGGGTTCCATCAGGCTTTCTTTGGCCAGCGCCACCGCCTTTTCCGCGGTGCCGCCGATGCCGATGCCCAACATGCCGGGCGGGCACCAGCCCGCGCCCATCTGCGGTATCATCTCCAGCACCCAATCGACGATCGAATCGCTGGGGTTCATCATCTTGAACTTGGTCTTGTTTTCCGACCCGCCGCCCTTGGCCGCGACGTCGATCACGACCTTGTTGCCCGGCACCATTTCGACGTTCAGCACGCAGGGCGTGTTGTCCTTGGTATTCTGGCGCGCGAAGGCGGGATCGCGCAGGATGGAGGCGCGCAGGCGGTTTTCCGGGTTCAGATAGGCCTTGCGCACACCGTCATCGACGATTTCCTGCATGGAGCGGCTGTTGTCGTCCAGCCGGCAGTCCATGCCCCATTTGACGAAGACGTTGACGATGCCGGTATCCTGGCAGATCGGCCGGTGGCCTTCGGCGCACATGCGGCTGTTGGTCAGGATCTGGGCGATGGCGTCCTTGGCCGCCGGATTGGCTTCGGCGTCATAGGCTTTGCCCAGCGCGCGAATATAATCCATCGGATGATAATAGCTGATGAACTGGAGCGCGTCGGCAACGCTCTCGATCAGGTCGGCGGTTTTGATGAGCGTCATCTACCCTGGTCCTTATCTGCGGCCCGCCTCTGCACAGCGGGTCCATGCAGGGGCAGCGGCTAGTGGGGAATCCCGCCCAAGTCCAGCATCAGCCATCCGCAAAGGGGAAGAGGTGCCACCAGGGCTGTTTCTCCTCCAGCACGCGGGCGAAGCTCGGGCGCGCCTCCAGCCGCGCCAGATAGGCCGCCAGCAGCGGAAAATCCGCGCCCAACGGTATGATCTTGTCGGCGTAGAAGATCGCCGGGGCGGCGGCGCAGTCGGCCAGGGTGAAGGCTTCGCCCACCGCCCATCGCCGCCCGGCCATCCGCGCTTCGATCAACGCATAGGCCTTGGCCAGCAAGTCGCGCGCCTGCGCCACGCCCAGCGAATCGCGCTGCGCCTCCGGCCGCAACCGGTCGGCCACGATCTTCTGCATCGGCGCCATGACATAATTATCGAACAACCGATCCATCAACCGCACCTCCAGCGCCGCGTCGGGATCGGCGGGGATGGGACGGAAGGTGCCGGCTTCATGCTGGGCGAGATATTCGATGATGATGCTCGCCTCGCCGACCGTGGCGTCGCGCGCCGGGTCGCGCAGCAGCGGGAATTTGCCGATCGGCCACAGGTCCATCCATTCCCGGGCGACCTCCGCATCCTCCAGCGTCCGGGCCGTGAACGGCGCGCCATTCTCGTAAAAGGCGATCAGCACCTTCCAGCAATAGGAGGAGAGGGGGTGATAATAGAGAATCATCGGGCATCCTCCGCACAACCGCAATATCTGCGCATCTGGCCGTATCCGGGCATGGCGGCCGCACCATGGCCAACGGTGCTATTACCCGACGCCTGCAACCCGTTAGACCTTCGTCTAAAAATGGCTGGCAAGCGAAATTTATTTTTCTGACCCATCATCCCCCTTGCCTTTTTTGTGGGCAAGGCAAGTCCGTGCGTCGCCCGCGCGCGCCGTGGCGGAATGACGTCGAACATCGACGAACCGAGTCTTCCGATTGTCATTTACCCTCTTGCGCCGCCAAGTGGCTATGGCACTATCTATGGTATCGGGTTAACGGGGGTCACCCAACAGATTGTGATTGGGTCGCTGGTGGATTTTCCGGCGCGGGGGGATTTTTGTCCCTGTGATCGCTCGGTTGGGCCCTTTTCCGTCCCCGGCGCGGTACGGTTCATGCTAGGATGCGCGGCTCGTCGCGACCCGCTTGACCGAATCGAACGGAACAGGAACATTGGGGGCGTGCATGGATTTTCGAGATAGTGGACAAGGTGCTGGCGACGTGGCGACTGTAATGGATGATCTTTTGGACGATATGAAGGCGCAGGCCCAGGCCGCGCCCGTGGAAACGCGGGCGGAGCCGGAGGTGCTGACCTCCTCGACCGTGCAGGCGCGGCGCTTCCCTGTCACGACCGATCCGTCGCGCGACGCGCTGCTGACGGAGTTCGGCAAGGATACGCTGAACGACCGCTATCTGCTGCCCGGCGAATCCTATCAGGATCTCTTCGCCCGCGTGGCGGCGGCCTATTCGGACGACGCCGCTCATGCCCAGCGCGTCTACGACTATATCTCGCGCCTCTGGTTCATGCCCGCGACGCCGGTCCTGTCCAACGGCGGCACCGGCCGCGGCCTGCCGATCAGCTGCTATCTCAACAGCGTCGACGACAGCCTGGAAGGCATCGTCAACACCTGGAACGAAAATGTCTGGCTCGCCTCGCGCGGCGGCGGCATCGGCACCTATTGGGGCAATGTCCGCGGCATCGGCGAACCGGTCGGCCTCAACGGCAAGACCAGCGGCATCATTCCCTTCGTCCGGGTGATGGATTCGCTGACGCTGGCGATCAGCCAGGGTAGCCTGCGCCGTGGTTCGGCCGCCGTCTATCTCGACGTCTCCCACCCGGAGATCGAGGAGTTTCTGGAAATCCGCAAAACCAGCGGCGATTTCAACCGCAAGGCGCTAAACCTGCATCATGGCGTGTTGCTGACCGACGAGTTCATGGAAGCCGTGCGCGACGGCGGCGACTTCCATCTGCGCAGCCCCAAGGACCAGTCGATCCGCGGCACGGTTAACGCCCGCGCCCTGTTCCAGAAGCTGGTCGAAGTACGCCTGGCCACGGGCGAACCCTATATCGTGTTCAACGATACGGTGAACCGTATGATGCCCAAACATCATCGCGACCTGGGCCTGAAGGTGTCGACCTCCAACCTCTGTTCGGAAATCACGCTGCCAACCGGCCGTGACCATCTGGGTAATGATCGCACCGCGGTCTGCTGCCTCTCCTCCATGAACCTGGAAACCTGGGACGAATGGAAGGACGAAAAGCTGTTTGCCGAGGACATCATGCGTTTTCTCGACAATGTGCTTCAGGACTATATCGACCGCGCCCCGCCCGAAATGGCGCGCGCCAAATATAGCGCGATGCGCGAACGCTCGGTGGGCCTGGGCGTCATGGGCTTCCACAGCTTCCTCCAGGCACGGGGCATCCCGTTCGAAGGCGCGATGGCCAAATCGTGGAACCTGCGCATGTTCAAGCATATCAACGCGCAGGTGAACGAAGCATCGATGATGCTGGCGCAGGAACGCGGGCCGTGCCCCGACGCCGCCGACCAGGGCGTAATGGAGCGCTTTTCCTGCAAGATGGCGATCGCGCCGACCGCGTCGATCAGCATCATCTGCGGCGGTACGTCGGCCTGTATCGAGCCGATCCCGGCGAACATCTACACCCACAAGACGCTGTCGGGCAGCTTCTCGATCAAGAATCCGTACCTCGAAAAGCTGCTGGTCGCCAAGGCGAAGGACAGCAGCGCGGTGTGGAACTCGATTCTGGAGAAGGGCGGCTCGGTCCAGCATCTCGACTTCCTGAGCCCGGAAGAAAAGGACACGTTCAAGACCAGCTTCGAAATCGACCAGCGCTGGCTGCTCGAACTGGCCGCCGACCGTACGCCCTATATCGACCAGGCGCAGTCGCTAAACCTGTTCATCCCGGCCGATGTCGAGAAGTGGGATCTGCTCATGCTCCACTTCCGCGCCTGGGAATTGGGCATCAAGTCGCTCTACTATCTGCGCTCGAAGAGCGTGCAGCGCGCGGGCTTCGCCGGCGGCGTGGAGGCCGACAACACGATCGACGCCCCCAAGTTCGAAATCGGCGAGACCACCGACTATGACGAGTGTCTTGCCTGCCAGTAAGGCATGGGAGCCGGGCGCGACGGCCTATGCCGCCGCGCCCGCGCGCTCACTCTTCTTCTTCGAACGTCACCGCGACGTCGGCATTGGCGCTCAGGCGCACCGTGCCGTCATCCTCTACCGCCGCGATCAGGCCCTGGCTGATATAATGATGATGCCCCTTATGGCTGCCTTCCCCGCTGTCCTTCTTGGTCAGCTTGATCCGGTCACCGTCCATATGGTCGACGGTGCCGACATGCACGCCATCGGCGCCGATCACTTCGGCATGTTCCTTGATGCTGGTCAGGTCGACCATGATATTTCTCCTGTGCGGGGGGTAACGACGCTTCAACGTCCCGTCCTCGCCCAGGTTGCAACCGCCCTTCATTCGTAACGATTTCGCCCGGAGTTTCGTCCCATGCCTCTTCTTCAAGCCTCCAAGGTGTACAAGCCCTTCGAATATCCCTGGGCCTATGAATATTGGAAGCGCCAGCAGCAGTTGCACTGGCTGCCCGAGGAAGTGCCTTTGGGTGAGGATTGCCGTGATTGGGCGCAGAAGCTGTCCGATCATGAGCGCAACCTGCTGACGCAGATTTTCCGCTTCTTCACCCAGGCCGACGTGGAAGTGCAGGATTGCTACCATGAAAAATATGGCCGCGTGTTCAAGCCGACCGAGGTCAAGATGATGCTGACCGCGTTCAGCAACATGGAAACCGTCCACATCGCCGCCTACTCGCATCTGCTCGACACGATCGGGATGCCCGAAAGCGAATATAGCGCCTTCATGCAGTATAAGGAGATGAAGGACAAACACGACTATCTGCAACAGTTCGGCGTCGATACGGACGAGGATATCGCCCGCACGCTCGCCATGTTCGGCGGCTTTACCGAAGGGCTGCAACTCTTCGCCAGCTTCGCGATGCTGATGAACTTCCCGCGCTTCAACAAGATGAAGGGCATGGG
>JAZJZH010000022.1:0-37655 GCA_040389985.1 Pseudomonadota bacterium | reverse complement strand
GGAAATCACGGTGACCACCTCAACCCCCAGCTACACCACGTCCTGGGACACCATCTCCTTCTTCGCCGTCAAAAGATAAGCCGATGTAGTCACTTCTCCGCGCTCTCCGCGCCTCCGCGCGAAAAAATCTAATCGCGCAGAGGCGCAAAGGACGCAGAGTTAAGTGGAAAGACACCCCGGATGCTTTTTCGCATTGTTGCAGGGGGGATGAAAAATGCGGCGATCTTCAACCCAAAATCCCCCTTCCAATGTAGGATTTCATCTGATTTATCCTTGTCGATGGAACCGCACCTGCACCCCAATCCGCCCGCGCCCACCGCAACCCACCCCGTCCGCTGGACGCCGGAAAAACAGCGGCTTTTCCTCGCCGGCCTGCTCGCCACCGGCAATGTGACGCAGGCGGCCCGCGCCGCCGGCATGTCGCCCGCCAGCGCCCATCGCCTGCGCCGTCGCCTCGCGGGCACGCCATTCGATCGCACCTGGGCCAAGGCGCTGGCGCTCCATGCGCAAAGCCTGGCCGATGCTTTGGGCGGCAATGACGCCAGATCCGTGACCCGGCAGGCGCGTCGCTGATGCGTCGGCGGCGCGTGGGCATGACCCCAATGGTCGAAGGCCGGAAAGCCGTGGGCGCGTCACTGGCGCTTCGCAGGTGCATATCCGACGCTTCGTCCTGTCTTTACCCCGCAAAATCATGCCATCGACGGTGTGAACTTCGCAGCCGTGACCCCCTCATGACCCTGGCCTATTCATCTTCCGCTTCCATCGGCTCCCCCGGCGGCGCATCGACCCAGCGCCGCGCCACGGCATAAGCATGGCCCGCGCGCAGAAACGCCGCGATCGCCTTCTCCCGCTGCTTGGGGTCGATCGGCCCGGTCGCATAGGGACCAACCCGCTTGCGCCGGGCAAAGCGGTCCGCCGCCGCCCAGGCTTCGGACGCGATCTGCACGTCCGCTTTTTCGCGATCCTCCTCGCCTATCCCCGCCGCGCGCAATTCTTCGCCGATCCGCCGTGCGCCATAGCCGCGCCGGGCCAGCGCCCCGCTCTTCATCACCGCATAGCCCGCGTCGTCGATATAGCCCAGATCCACGAAGCGGTCCGCCAGCCCATCCGGGTCCGCAGGCGCCTCGCCGCCCCATCCGCGCTCCTTGATCTTGCGCTTGAGATAGGCGAGCAGCTTGCCCCGGCTGGTGGCGAAGCGGGCCACATGGCGCAGCGCCATGTCGCGCAGCGCGCTTTCATCGAGCGGTGGGGGGAGGCGTTTGCCGGTCATCATGATGCAACATGCGACATGCGCCATCTTTATGCCACAGTCGGGCCGGAATTTCACCGTGCCTTGTCGGCTATGAGTGCATGTTGGAACGCAATATCCGGTGCAAATGGCGGTCAAAGCTGCTAGCGGCCCCGGCTTCAAGATTTTCAAGACATTGGGTCAACCAATATGACGGGTTCGCAAGAGATGATGGCACCGACGCCGACCACCGATGATCTGCCGCGCCGCTTCTCCGATTTCGGGACGCTGGGCGAAGCGCTGGACTATGCGGCGCAGGGCAAACGCGGCCTCAATTTCCACGATGCGCGTGGCAATCTGGCTCGGCCCTATCCGTTTGCCGAACTGCGCGCCGACGCCATCGGCTGCGCCCATCGCCTGATCGCCCATGGCGTGAAGCCCGCCGATCGTGTCGCCCTGGTCGCCGAAACCGGCGCTGACTTCGCCATGCTCTTCTTCGGCATCATTTATGCCGGCGCCTGGCCGGTGCCGCTGCCGCTGCCGACCAGCTTCGGCGGCAAGGACAGCTATATCGACCAACTGAACGTCCAGCTGTCCAGCTGCGACCCGATGCTGTTCCTTTTCCCAAAGGAACTGGAAGAGATGGCGGGCGAATCCGGCCGTCAGAAGAATGTCGAGAGCATTGCGTTCGAAGATTTCATCGCCCGCGACGCCGTGCCCGCTGCCCTGCCGCAGGCGCAGCCGCAAGAAATCGCCTATCTGCAGTATAGCAGCGGATCGACCCGTTTCCCCCATGGCGTCGCGGTGACGCATCATGCGCTGCTATCCAACCTTTCGGCGCACAGCCACGGGATGCAGGTGCAGGACAGCGATCGCTGCATCAGCTGGCTGCCCTGGTATCATGACATGGGTCTGGTCGGCTGCTTCCTGTCCGTCGTCGCCAACCAGGTGTCGACCGACTATATGAAGACCGAGGATTTCGCCCGCCGTCCGCTGGCCTGGCTCGACCTGATCAGCCGGAACGAGGGCACCTCGATCAGCTATTCGCCGACCTTCGGCTATGACATCTGCGCGCGGCGCATCTCCAGCCAGACCAAGGCGGAGGATCGCTTCGACCTGTCCCGCTGGCGCCTGGCGGGCAATGGCGCGGACATGATCCGCCCCGACGTGATGCAAAGCTTCGTTGACGCCTTCGCCGACGCGGGGTTCAGCCCCAAGGCGTTCCTGCCCAGCTATGGCTTGGCCGAAGCGACGCTGGCCGTCACCATCATGCCGCCGGGCGAGGGGATCATCGTCGAACTGGTCGAGGAAACCGACCTGTCGGGCGGCCACGCGACCGAGGGGCGACCCCAGCGTTTCCGCTCGATCGTCAATTGCGGCAAGCCGGCCAAGGACATGGTCGTGGAAATCCGCGACGAGGATGGCGGCCTGATGAACGAGCGCCAGATTGGCAAGGTGTGGACCACCGGCCCGTCGCTGATGGTCGGCTATTTCCGCGACGAAGCCGCGACCAAGGCGTGCATGGTCGACGGCTGGCTGGACACTGGCGACATGGGCTATCTGTCCGACGGCTATCTCTACATCGTGGGCCGGGCCAAGGACATGATCATCATCAACGGCAAGAATCACTGGCCGCAGGATATCGAATGGGCGGTGGAGCAACTGCCCGGCTTCAAGCAGGGCGACATTGCCGCCTTTGCCATCACCACGCCGGGCGGCGAGGAAGCGCCCGCCGTGCTGGTCCATTGCCGCACGTCGGACAATGAGGAGCGTTCGCGCCTGCGCGATCAAATCCGCGAACGGGTCCGCGCCATCACCGGCATGAACTGCGTTGTCGAACTGGTGCCGCCGCGCACGCTGCCGCGCACCAGCTCGGGCAAATTGAGCCGCTCGAAGGCGCGCAACCTCTATCTGACCGGCGAAATCCGGCCCTACGACATCGCCGCCTGACGCTCGGCCGGATCGCACTATCCTTTTGGCCAAGGTTACCGATTGATAACCCATGACTGCTAACCCGGTCCCGTGGGTAGCAAGCAGGAACAAGTCGCGGAACCGGACCGCCAGGAGCGTGCGTCGCTGCGCGCGATCATGGGTCTGTCTCCCATCGTGGAGGATGGCGGAATCCGCGTGCTGGAAGCCCAGCTGCGATCCGCCGACGGCGTCGCCATCCTGCGCCATGGCATGAATATCTGCGGGATGCTGTTCTTGTGGCAGGTCTTTTCCCATTGCTGTCCGCTGCCCCTGTTGGGTGGCTGGAGCGCGGCGCTGGTCGCCGCGACCACCATCGCCCTGTTGCTGGACCGACAACGCCACCGGGCCAACAATATCGGCCTGTCGCCCGCCGACCTGCGGCGTCATGCGCTGGGCGGACTATTGCAAGGGCTGGTCTGGGCCGCCTGTATGGTGCTGGTGTCCCGGTCCGGCCAGACCGAGGAACTGGTGGCGCTGTGGACGCTTATCAGCTGCGTCATGGTCTGCGGTGCGATCAGCTATGCAGCGACGCCGCTGTCCGCCACGGCCTATCTTCTGCCCTGCATCCTTGGCCTGTTCGCCATGTTCGACGAAGGCGGGCAATTGCCGCTGCGGGCGCTGGCGACCAGCTATGCGCTGTCGCTGCTGTGCGGCTGCTTCATCTATGCCCGCACCTTCGCCCGCCAGCACAGCACAACCGCGCAACTGGCCGAAAAGAGCGAAGTCGTCAGCCTGCTGCTGCGCGAATATGAGGTCGGCGGGTCCGACTGGCTGTGGCAGACCGATGCGCTGCGCCGGATCAGCGGCGTGTCCGGCCGCTTCGCCGAGACATTAGGCATGGAGCCGAGCCAGCTGGAGGGCGCGCCACTGGTGCAGATATTGGCGGGCAGCGGCTGGGACGATGGTCGGTTCGCCGCCGGCCTGCACAGCCTGGCCGACCATCTCAAGCGGCGGGAGAGTTTCAGCAATCTGGTGTTGCCGGTCGAGGTGCAGGGGCAATGGCGCTGGTGGGAGCTGTCGGCGTCGCCCCGCCATGACGAAAATGGTATTTTCCAGGGTTTCCGCGGGGTCGGCTCGGACGTGACGGCGCAGCGCGAATCGGCCGACAAGATCGCGCAGCTCGCCCGCTTCGATCCGCTGACCGGCCTGCCCAACCGCAGCCATCTGCGCGAGGTGCTGGACCAGGCGATGGACGCGGCCAAGGGGCGGTCGCCCGGCTGTGGCTTCCTGATGATTGATCTCGACCGGTTCAAGTCGATCAACGACACGCTGGGCCACCAGACCGGCGACAAGCTGCTGAGCCAGGTGGCGCGGCGGTTGCGGCAGGTCTGTGACGCGGACATATTCTGCGGCCGGATCGGCGGCGACGAATTTGCCGTTATCCTGCCGCATGTCGCCGACAGCGCCGCCATTCCCCGCCTGTCGTCCGCCGTTATCGGTGCGCTGTCTGCGCCTTATCAGGTCGACCAGCATATGCTGTATATCGGTGCGTCGGTCGGATCGGCATTGTCGCCGATGGATGGCCGCGATTCCGAAGCGTTGATCCGCAGCGCCGACCTGGCCCTCTATCGGGCCAAGGATGAAGGCGGTGGCGTGCATTGCGCCTATGAGCCGCGGCTCCACGCGCAGGCGGAGGAGCGGCGGCAGCTGGAATTGGCGCTGCGCGAGGCGCTGGAAAAGGATCAGCTGCACGTCCTTTACCAGCCGGTGGTCGATGCCGAACATGGCGTCGTGCTGGGGTTCGAGGCGCTGGTGCGCTGGACCCACCCGCAACTCGGCGCTATTTCGCCAGTCAAGTTCGTGCCGGTAGCAGAAGAAGCCCGGTTGATCGCGCCGATCGGCGAATGGGTGCTGCGCACCGCCTGCATGGAGGCGGTGACCTGGCCGGATGACATCCGCATCGCGGTCAACGTCTCGGCCGAACAGCTGACCCATCCCAGCTTCGTCGCCGCGGTGGTGTCCGCGCTGGCGCAGAGCGGGCTGGACGCCCGCCGGTTGGAGCTGGAAGTTACAGAGAGCGTGTTCATGAATGAGGATGCCGGCGCGCTCAAGGTGCTGGACCAGTTGCTGAGCCTCGGCATCCAGCTGTCGCTCGATGATTTCGGCACCGGCTATTCCTCGCTCGGCTATCTCAGCCGGACGCGGTTCAACACGATCAAGATCGACCGCAGCTTCGTCGTCGGCGCGTCCAAGAATACCCCCGAAAGCCTGGCCATTATCCGGGCCGTGGTGACGCTGGCCGACAGCCTGGGCATGAGCACCACGGCTGAAGGCGTGGAGACCGAAGCCGAATTGCAGATGGTTCGGCGATTGGGCTGCAAAAAGGTGCAGGGCTATTATTTCGGCCGGCCGATGATGCCGCAGGACGCGGCCCGCCTGTTCCCGGCACCCCAGCGGGTCGCCATAGGCTGAGCGCCGCTAGTCGACCTGCAACTGCCGTTCCACCATCGTCCATAGCGATGCAAAGGCTTGTGCGGGCTGCGACGCCGGGGCGAAGGCACCCAGCGGCTTGCGGCGCACCGTCATCTGTTCGATCGCGCTCGCCATCGGAATGGCGGGCCAGTCCGGCTGGCTGTCGAGCGCCGCGCGGTGCAGGCTGCGGCGGCGATCGACCATCGAATAGACCGGCAGGATCGGCGCATGGTTGCCGCCGCGCTGGACCAGATAGCGAGCGACTTCCCCCATCGCCCGCTGCGACAGGGGGGAGGGGATGACCGGAATGACGATCAGGTCGGCGGCCCGCAGCACCTGTTCGCTGGTTTCGGTAAGGCCCGGCGGGCAGTCGAGGATGATGCGATCATAATCGCGTCCCAGGCTCTCGATCAGCTTGGCCAGCCGCTTCTTCTTGTCCATTTCGCGGAACAGATGGTCCAAGCTGCGCAGCGATGTGTCGGCGGCGATCAGGTCCAGCCCCGCCACGGTCGAAGGCTGGATCAGCTTGCGGACGTCCACATCCTTGCTGAAGATCGCCTGCGCCGCATCACGGCTTTCCATGTCGGTAGACAAGAGCCAGCTCGACGCCGCCTGCGGGTCCAGATCCCACAGCAAGGTGCGCCGCTTGGAGATGGAGGCGGATGCCCAGGCCAGGTTGATCGCGAAGGTGGTTTTACCCACGCCGCCTTTCAGACTGTAGACGGCGATGGTCGCCAATGTCGGTTCCTTTGCCATGGGGCGAGAGGCTACGGCTTCCCGCCATCAAAGCAAGCGCTCAATCATGGCTTTGTTACGCGCTTGTTACGCGCTTTATGATGGCAACGCGATTGACAGAGGATATCGCGCGACGCATAGCGCCGTTCGCGAATAATTCGCAATATCATAAAATTTGTCCATCGGGGGGCATCGTTATCATGTCGAAATCGCGGATTTCCGATTTATGCTGGGGAAGCGCGTCGTCGCTGGCTCTGTTCCTGTCACTCGCGATGCCAGCACGGGCGCAGACGGTCCCTGCCGATACGGTAACCGAGGACCAGATCGTCGTAACTGGTTCCTATACCACTAATGACAAGCTGGGATCGGCCACCGGTCTTAATCTGTCGTTGAAGGAGACGCCCCAATCGGTGACGGTAATGACCGCGCAGCGCATGGAGGATCAAGCGATCCGCACGCTGAGCGACGTCATCAACAACGCAGCCGGCGTATCCGCAAAGTCCTTCGACAGCGCGCGAAACGGCTTTTCTGCACGCGGGTTTTCGATCGACAATTACCAGATCGACGGCATCCCGGTGCAGTGGGACGCAGGCTATAGCGCTGGCGAGTCCGAGATCGACATCGCTTTGTATGAACGGGTGGAGATTGTGCGTGGCGCGACCGGCCTGATGACGGGTGCCGGCAATCCTTCGGCATCGATCAACCTCATCCGCAAACATGCCGATAGCGAGCGCTTTACTGCCACGGTGACGGCGGCGGCCAGCCGCTGGGACAATTATTTCGCGATGGCGGACGTGTCTTCGCCGTTGTCGAGCGATGGCGCGATCCGCGCGCGCGTGGTTGCGAAATATGAGGAGGGCGACAGCTTCACCGACCTGCTGCATAACAAGAAGCTGGTGCTTTACGGTGTGATCGACGGCGATCTGACGCCCGACACCCACGTTAGTTTCGGCGCCAGCTATCAGGACAACAGCCCGAGCGGCACGCAATGGGGTGGCCTGCCGGTTTGGCATTCCGATGGCAGCCGGACCGACTGGAAGCGGTCGAAGACGATCGGCGCGGACTGGACCCGCTGGGCATCGACCAACCAGACCTATTTCGCCAATCTGGCCCAGCAAATGGGCAACAATTGGTCACTCAGGCTGTACGGCAATTACACCATCAACGAAGGCGACATGCAGTTGCTCTATTTGTCGGGTTCGCCGGATCGGACTACAGGTCTGGGTATGGGCGCTTTCCCGGCCAATTACCGGGGCAAGTTGGAACAGGCTGATATCGGCGCGCGATTGACGGGCAAATATCAGCTTTTCGGTCGCGAACATGACCTGATCCTAGGTGCGAGCTACGCGCGTCAGCAACAGGATTTCTACAGCCGCGCGGCGCTGGATTCGGTGTCGGCTGGCGACTTCAACAATTGGGACGGGTCGATCGCTGAGCCACGCTGGAGCAGCACCCTGTCGCATGATCTTGACCAGAGGACCAAACAGTGGGGCTATTTCGCCGCCACGCGCCTGTCCGTCAGCGATCCGTTCAAGCTCATCGTCGGCGGCCGCCTGAGCAGCTGGGAACGCAAGGGTGTTTCCTATGGTGCACCCATCGACTTTGGCGACAAGAACCGCCTGCTGCCCTATGTCGGCGCGCTCTACGACATCACGCAAAACCATAGCGTCTATGTCAGCTTCACCAAGATCTTCCAGCCGCAAAGCGCGCAGGACCGCAACGGCGATTTCCTGGCGCCGATCACCGGGAATAATTATGAAGGCGGCATCAAGAGCAGCTTTTTTGGCGGCGCGCTCAATACCGCCATTTCGGTATTTCGTATCGAGCAGGACAATCTGGCCCAGCCCGATACCGGCTATCTGATTCCCGGCACCATTTTCGAAGCCTCCTATGCTGCGGAGGGTGCGCGCAGCACTGGCTTCGAGGTTGAGGCCAATGGCGAGATCCTGCCGGGCTGGTCGGTTGCGGGTAATTATACTCAGTTCAAGGCGAAGGATGCGAACGGCGATCGCGTGAACACGCTGTTCGCACAGAAGCTGCTGCGCCTGTTCACAACCTATGATTTCGCCGCTTCGCTCAAGGGTCTAACCGTGGGCGGTGGCGTCAATTGGGAAGGACTAAGCTATACCGACACCACAAACCCGGTGACGGACGCGGACGAACGATTGAAGGTGAAGCCCTATGCGCTGGTCAACCTGATGGGCCGCTATGAATTTGTTGAAGGGCTGTCGGCCCAGGTCAATGTCGACAATCTGTTCGACAAGAAATATTATTCGCAGATCGGCTTTTACAATCAGTTGGCCTTCGGCGAACCGCGCAACGTCACCTTCACGCTGCGCTATCATTATTGAGACGAAAGATGGGACGAACCGCTGGTTCGTCCCATCTTTCGTTCGGTTCGCACCAATGTGCAGCGCAGTTATAGAAGCTTCAGCGCCTTTTCCGGTGGGCGGGCTATAACTGCGCCCTTGTCGGTAATGACGATCGGCCGCTCGATCAGGATGGCGTGCTGCGCCATCGCGTCTAGCAACGCATCGTCGTCGCTGGTGTCGAGGCCGATCTCCTTGACCACCGCTTCGCCTTTGCGCACCGCTGCCGAAGGATTGACGCCAGCCTTGGTCAGTACCGCCGCAATCTGATCGCGGGAGGGCTGGGTCTTCAGATAGTCGAAGATCTCCACCTCCACTCCCGCCGTTTCCTCCAGAATAGCCAGCGCCTGGCGCGACTTGGAGCAGCGGGAATTATGCCAGATGACGGCCTTCACTGGCCATCTTCCCGCGCCAACCATTCTTCCAGCCATTTGATCGTGTAATTGCCGTCGAGGAAATCGGGATCGCGCAACAGTGCTTGATGCAAGGGAATCGTGGTCTTCATCCCCTCGATCACATATTCTTCCAGCGCGCGCTTCAACCGCATGATCGCGCCCTCGCGGGTGCGGCCATAGACGATCAGCTTGCCGATCATGGAGTCGTAGTAAGGCGGCACCTTGTAGCCCTGATAGAGGCCACTATCGACGCGGACATGCATGCCGCCCGGTACATGATAGCTGGTAACGGTGCCCGGCGATGGCGCGAAGGTCTTGGGATCTTCGGCGTTGATGCGACATTCGATCGCGTGGCCGGTGAAGCGCAGTTCGTCTTGCGTCACCGACAGCGGCTTGCCCTCGGCGATGCGGATCTGTTCGCGCACCAGGTCGACGCCGGTGATCATCTCCGTCACCGGATGTTCCACCTGAAGCCGGGTGTTCATCTCGATGAAGTAGAATTCACCGTCTTCCCACAGGAATTCGATCGTGCCAGCGCCGCGATAGCTCATATCGGCCATCGCCTTGGCGCAAACGCCGCCGATGCGGTCGCGATCGGCTTGGCTCAGGATCGGGGAGGGGGCTTCTTCCAGCACCTTCTGGTGGCGGCGCTGGAGCGAACAGTCGCGCTCGCCCAGATGGATGGCGTTGCCATTGCCGTCGCCGAATATCTGGATTTCGATATGGCGCGGGTTGCCGAGATATTTTTCGAGATAGACGGTCGCGTCGCCGAACGCGGCCTTCGCCTCCGAACCGGCCTGCTGCATCAGCGTTTCCAGATCGTCGGGCGAGGTGCAGACCTTCATGCCGCGACCGCCGCCGCCGGACGCCGCCTTGATGATGACCGGGTAACCGGCCTTCTCCGCGATCGCCTTGGCTTCTTCCAGGTCGCTGATCGCGCCATCGGAGCCGGGGACGAGCGGCAGGCCGAGCGCGCCAGCGGTGCGCTTGGCCTCGATCTTGTCGCCCATGGTGCGGATATGTTCGGGCTTCGGCCCCACAAAGGCGATGCCATGCGCTTCCACGATTTCGGCGAATTTGGCGTTTTCCGACAGGAAGCCATAGCCCGGATGGATCGCGTCCGCGCCGGAGATTTCCGCGGCGGAGATGATCGCCGCGACGTTCAGATAGCTGTCCTTGGCCGCGGGCGGCCCGATGCAGATCGCTTCGTCGGCGAGGCGCACATGCATGGCGTCGGCGTCGGCGGTCGAATGGACCGCCACCGTCTTGATGCCCATTTCATGGCAGGCGCGGTGGATGCGCAGCGCGATTTCGCCGCGGTTGGCGATCAGCAGCTTTTCGATGGCCATGGGTCCGACGGCCTTATTCAATGACGATCAGCGGCTGGTCATATTCGACCGGCTGGCCGTTATCGACCAGCACGGCCTTGACCGTGCCCGCGACCGGCGCGGCGATGGCGTTCATGACCTTCATCGCTTCCACGATCAGGATCGTTTCGCCCGCGGCGACCTGCGATCCGATGCGGGCGAAGGGGGCGGAGCCGGGTTCGGCCGACAGATAGGCGGTGCCCACGATCGGCGATTTAACGAGCGTGCCGGCGGGCAACGACGCTTCGGCAGGCGCGGCGGCGGGCACGGCGGCTGCTGCGGGCGCAGCGGCGACCGGCGCGGGCGCGGCATAGACCGGCGCGGCGCTGGCCGCGGCCTTGCGCGCGACGCGGATCTTGCGGTCGCCGTCCTCGACCTCAATCTCGGTCAAGTTGGTGTCGTCGAGCAGCGCGGCGAGATCGCGCACCAGCTGTACGTCTACCTGCATTGCGCCCTTTTCTTGTTTTTCGGTCATGTGAAGTCCCTGGCCGGTGAATATCGGTTCTGATGCCCGCGCCTATGCGCATTTACGCCCAAGCGCAACTTTTGTGCGCCCAAACGCGCCGCCCTATAGTTCCAGCGCGGCTTCCAGAGCCAGCATGTAGGACATCGGGCCAAAGCCCGCGATCGTGCCCTTGGCCGCCATGCCGACATAGCTTTTATGGCGGAAGGCTTCGCGCTTATGCGGGTTGGACAGGTGGATTTCGATCACCGGCACGGTCACCGCCTTGATCGCGTCGTGCAACGCGACCGACGTGTGGGTCAGGCCGCCGGGATTCATGATGATGGCGTGGGCGCCCTCCGCATGGGCTTCCTGCACCCAGTCGATCAGATGGCCTTCATGGTTGGACTGGCGGAAATCGATTTCGACATGGGCGCGGGTCGCGGCGTCGTCCATCCGCTCGGCAATATCGTCCAGCGTGTCATAGCCATAGATTTCCGGCTCGCGCGTGCCCAGCATATTCAGATTGGGTCCGTTCAATACATAGATTTTACGCATGTCGGCCATGGCGATCCCCTTGCATGTTGCGACCGGGGCAAGGCCGCCCCTATATGCGGCACGATCCTTAGCCCTTCGTGTCTCGCTTAGTCGAGACATCTTCGCATGTTCGGGAAAGCCATTATGAGCACAGACGGCACCATTTCCATCCACATCAATGGCGAGCATCGCCGCATCCGCGACGGTCTGACCCTCGCGCAACTGGCGAGCGAACTGGGCTTCGTACCCGAAAAGGTTGCGGTCGAGCGCAATCTGGAGGTCGTGCCCCGATCGACCCTGGCGCAGGTCATGGTCGAGGATGGCGACGAGCTGGAGATCGTCCACTTTGTCGGCGGCGGGGACGTATCGGCGGTGGCGGACGACAGCTGGACCGTGGCGGGCAAGACGTTCCGGTCGCGCCTGATCGTAGGCACCGGTAAATATAAGAGCTTCGAACAAAATGCGGCAGCGCTGGCGGCGTCGGGGGCGGAGATCGTCACCGTGGCGGTGCGGCGCGTGAATGTGTCTGATCCCAATGCGCCGATGCTGACCGACTATATCGACCCCAAGGTCATCACCTACCTGCCTAACACCGCGGGTTGCTTCACCGGCGAGGATGCGATCCGCACCTTGCGCCTAGCGCGCGAGGCGGGCGGCTGGGAATTGGTGAAGTTGGAAGTGCTGGGGGAGGCGCGCACGCTGTATCCCGACATGGTCGAAACGCTGCGCGCGACCGAGATATTGGCCAAGGAAGGCTTCAAGCCGATGGTCTATTGCGTCGACGATCCGATCGCGGCCAAGCGGCTGGAAGATGTCGGCGCGGTCGCGATCATGCCGTTGGGCGCGCCGATCGGATCGGGCCTGGGCATCCAGAACCGGGTGACGATCCGCCTGATCGTGGAGGGCACCAAATTGCCGGTGCTGGTCGACGCAGGCGTGGGAACCGCGTCGGAAGCGGCGCAGGCGATGGAACTGGGCTGCACGGGCGTGTTGATGAACACCGCCATCGCCGAGGCGAAAGACCCGGTGCTGATGGCCGCCGCGATGAAGGCGGGGGTCGAGGCCGGTCGCATGGCCTATCGCGCCGGACGCATGGGCCGGCGGATGTATGCCGACCCGTCCAGCCCGCTGGCGGGGTTGATCTAGGCTGGCGCGTTCGCGCGCAAGTCCAGCCGGCTCGCCCGGTCGAAAATCGCCAGCACCAGCGGATCGGACTCCGCTGCCCGCATCGCGACCTGAAATTCGACCGGGGGCATGGCGGGGGCATCGGGCACCGGCACAAGCCGCCCGTTTGCGATGTGCTGGCGCACCATTGGTTGGGGGAAGATGCCGATGCCGCCGCCTTCCAGCACGATGTCGATCATCGTGCGGACATTGTTGCACAGGTTGAGCGGGCAGTCGGCCAGGTCCGACGCGGCGATCGCCTCCTTCATGATGCGATAGAGAGGGGACAGGTTGGTCAGCGACCAGATCGGCATTTGGGCCGCGTCCATCGCGCGGACTATCGACGGGCTGGCCAGCCAGAGCAGATCGACGCCGCCGATCGGGGCGGTATGCAGCATCGGATGGGCGATCCGGCCCGCGGCAAAGGCGATGTCGGTGCGGCCGGAGGCGAGTTGCTGGATCAGGTCGACCGTCAGCGCAATATCCACCTCCAGTGACACATGGGGCAGGTCATGGCCAAGTTGCGCGACGAAGCCGGGCAGGCAGCTGGCCGCGGCGATCTCCCCCGCGCCGATGCGGATGATGCCGGTCGCGCCCGATATGTCGCTGCATCCCATCAGCACGCCCTGGAACCGCGCCCAGAGCGGTTCGCTTTCGCGGACCAGTTCGCGGCCCGCTGGGGTCAGCGCCATACTGCGCCCCTCCCGCCGGAACAGGGCGGTGCCCAGATGACTTTCCAGTTCGCGCACGCGCGCCGAAATGGCGGGCTGGGTGGTATTGAGCCGCGCCGCCGCCGCCGCGAAAGTGCCGAGCCGGGCGATCCAGAGCAGCGTTTCGAGATGATAGAAGGCGATGCGATTGATAGACATCGCTTATGTTTAACCGAAAAAACAAATCATTGGTATTGATTGGTTGCCGTGCCTAAGAACGGTGTGAACTTTCAAAAAAGGAAGGATGCCGATGGCCAGGAAGCTTTACCCCGATGCCGCTGCGGCGCTGGAAGGATTGCTGTTCGACGGGATGCATCTGTGCGCGGGCGGCTTTGGCCTGTGCGGTATTCCCGAACGGCTGATCGACGCGATCCGCGATGCGGGCGTCAAGGATCTGACCATCGCGTCCAACAATGCCGGGATCGACGGCGAGGGGCTGGGCAAGCTGCTGCGCACGCGCCAGGTCAAGAAGATGATCTCCTCCTATGTGGGCGAGAATAAGGAATTCGAGCGGCAATATCTGGCCGGCGAGCTGGAGGTGGAATTCTGCCCCCAGGGGACACTGGCCGAACGCTGCCGCGCGGGCGGGGCGGGCATCCCCGGTTTCTACACCAAGACCGGCGTCGGTACCCAGGTCGCTGAGGGCAAGGAGGTCAAGAGCTTCGATGGCCAGGATTATATACTGGAGCGCGGCATCTTTGCCGATATTGCGATCGTCAAGGGCTGGAAGGCCGATGAAAGCGGCAACCTGATCTTCCGCAAGACGGCGCGCAACTTCAACCAGCCGATGGCGACCGCGGCGAAGATCTGCATCGCCGAAGTCGAGGAAGTGGTGCCGACCGGCAGCCTGGACCCCGACGCGATCCATCTGCCCGGCATCTATGTGAAGCGCATGATCGTGGGCGCGCCCTATGACAAGAAGATCGAGTTTCGGACGGTGCGGACGCGGGAAGCGGCCTGATGTCGGTGGCGAAGCGCTTGGGTTGGGCGCTGCTGCTGGTGCCGTTGGCCGCCTGCGCGACCGTGCCTGCGGCGACCACGTCTGCGTTGCCTGCCAATCCGCCGGCTGGGATGCAATATCTCTACGGATCGGGTGAGGGCGCGGCGATTTCGGCGCAGGCCTGGAATGGGCTGCTGACCTATGTATCGGCCAAGATTAAGTCGCGGCCGACGGACAGCGTCGTGCTGGCCGATGGGGCGAGCCTTGCCGCGCCGCGGTTCGTGCCCTGTGGCGAGAAGCCCTTCGCCGCCGTATTCGACGTCGATGAAACGGTGATGCTCAACATCGGCTATGAATATCATGATGCGAAGACCGGCCGGGGCTTCGATGCTGCCGCCTGGGACGCTTGGGAGAAGACGGGCGAGGGCGCGGTCGGGCCGGTGCCGGGTGCCGACCGGGGGCTGGCCGCGCTGCGCGGCCTGGGCGTGACCGTCATCTTCAACACCAATCGGTCGGCCGCCAATGTCGATGCGACCGTGCGCGCGATCAAGGCCGCTGGCCTGGGCGACGCGGTGCATGGCCGGACGCTGTATCTGAGCGGCGACGATGCGATGGGATCGCGCAAGGATGGCCGCCGCGCGACGATCGCGGCGCAATATTGCGTGATCGCGATGGGCGGCGACCAGCTGGGCGATTTTTCGGACCTGTTCAACGCGGCGCAGCCCGTATCCGCGCGCCGCGCCGCGACGCTGCAACCGCCGGTCGCTCGCCTTTGGGGCAATGGCTGGTTCGTGATGCCCAACCCCGTCTATGGCAGCGGCCTCAAGGGCGGGTTTGACGACATATTTCCGATGGACAAGAGGTGGGCGCCGCCTGCCCAAGGGGAGAAGTAAAGATGCCCTGGACTCGTGACGAGATGGCCGCGCGCGCGGCGAAGGAATTGCAGGACGGCTTCTATGTGAATCTGGGCATCGGCATACCGACGCTGGTGGCGAATCATATTCCAGCCGGAGTCGAAGTGACGCTCCAGTCGGAGAACGGCATGTTAGGCATCGGCCCTTTCCCGTTCGAGGGGGAGGAGGACGCCGACCTGATCAATGCGGGTAAGCAGACGATCAGCGAATTGCCCCAGACCGCCTATTTCTCCAGCGCTGACAGCTTCGCCATGATCCGCGGCGGGCATATCGACCTGACCGTGCTGGGCGCGATGGAAGTCGCGGAAAACGGCGACATCGCCAACTGGATGATACCCGGCAAGATGATCAAGGGCATGGGCGGCGCGATGGATCTGGTCGCGGGCGTCAAGAAGATCATCGTCGTCATGGAGCATACGTCCAAAAATGGCGACCCCAAGTTCATTCCGGCCTGCACCCTGCCGCTGACCGGCAAGAATGTGGTCGACATGATCGTGACGGACCTGTGCGTTTTCCAGCGTCCCGACCATGACAGCCCGTTCAAGCTGGTCGAAATGGCGCCGGGCGTGACGGCGGAGGATATCGCGGCTAAGACCAGCGCGCATTATGTGAGCTGAGGACGGCCAGAATGAGCCTTGACGGCGTTTATGACGACAATAATCCCTTTGCCCTGATCCTTGCGGGCAAGATTCCGTCGATCAAATTATATGAGGATGCGCATACGCTCGCCTTCCTCGACATCCAGCCGCAGTCGAGGGGGCACAGCCTGGTCATTTCCAAATGGTCCAAGGCGCGCAACATCCTGGAGATCGAGGACGAGGCGCTGGCGCAGGTGATGGCGAGCGTCAAGAAGGTCGCCAACGCCACGCGCAAGGCGCTGGCCCCCGACGGCATCCATGTCGCCCAGTTCAATGGCGCGCCAGCCGGGCAGACCGTGTTCCACCTGCATGTCCATATCGTGCCGCGTTGGGAAGGCGGGCCGTTGGGATTCAGCGCCCATGCGCAGGGGAATGTCGCCGACGCGGCGGCGCTCACGGCGTTGGCCGACGAGATTCGCGCACAATTCTGATGCGCGCCCGTTTCGCCGTTCGGCCGATATCTCCGCGGGGAGCGCGCTGATGGCGCTGCGTCCCTTCAACGCGCCCGGCGCGCGCCTTGCGCTGCGGTCCAAGCGCGCCAGCCAGCTGTTCCAGGGCGAGCGCGGCGAAAGCGAGGTGATTCTCGACATTTCGCGGCTGCTGTCCCGTTCCTTCCATCCTGCGCCGACAGGCATCGACCGGGTCGAATATGTTTATGCGCGCGAGCTGCTGGGGCGGATACCCGACCGGCTGGCCTTTTCCGCGGTGCATCCGGCCGGGGGCTATTATGGCCGGCTCGATAGCGCCGCGGTGCGTCAGTTCCTGGCCTTCACCGCCGCAAAATGGCGTAATGCCCGTTCGACCGATGCCGGCGAGGGCAAAGCCGCGGTGATCCGCCACCTGTTCGCCACCCGGCCCCGCCCGGTGCCGCGCGCGTCGGGGCCGCGTGTCTATCTGCAGGTGTCGCCGCACCATCTGGACGACCATGCGCAGGTCGGCGCCATCCTGCGGGCGGAAGGCGCGAAGTTCATCACCCTGGTCCATGACGTCATTCCGCTGAGCCATCCCGAATATGCCCGGCCGCAGGGCGCGGACGAACATCGCCGCCGGGTGCGCACGATCGACAGTTTCGCAAGCGGCATCATCGGCAACAGCCAGGCGACCATTGATGCGCTGGCGCCCCATATGCGCCACGGCCTTAGCGGACGGGCGATTCGCGTCGCGCATTTCGGGGCCGATGCGGCCGACATCTTCGGCGCCAAGGGCGAGGCGCTGCCCGAACGACCCTATTTCGTCTATATTTCGACGATCGAGCCGCGGAAGAATCACCTGCTGCTGCTCAACCTGTGGCGACGCATGGTCGAACGGCTGGGCGATGCGACCCCGGTGCTGGTGTTGATCGGCCGGCGCGGCTGGGAAAACGAAAATGTCATCGACATGCTGGACCGGGCCGAGGCGCTGCGCGGCCATGTGATCGAGGCGGGCGAGGTGTCGGACAATCGCATGCACGCGCTAGTCGCCAACGCCCGCGCCATGTTGATGCCGTCCTTCGCCGAAGGCTTCGGCATGCCCGTGGTGGAGGCGCTGGCGGCCGGCGTGCCGGTGATTTGCAGCGACATCACCGCCCATCGCGAGGTCGGCGGCGATGCGCCGGATTATCTTGACCCGCTCGACGGACTGGGATGGATGCAGGCGATCGAGGCCTATAGCCAGCCCGATGCGCCCGATCGCGCGGCCCAGATCGCGCGGCTGGCCCATTGGCGCGCACCGACCTGGCGCGACTATTTCGACATAGTCACTGACCTGATCGAAGAGGTGACAGCGCAAGTTTCTTGACGGTCGTTGATACAGCCCGCATGGAGGCGGAGAACCGATTGAAAGACCGGCCGTTTGCGCCGAATGGGGGCAAATTGATCGAGCCAGGACATGATCTCTGGCGCTGGCGTGGCGGGCCTGCCCATGCATAGACTGGTGACCCATCCCATATTCCTGCGCTCGCCACCTTTTCCCGGTGTCGCCGTATCGGTTGCGGCTGTGAGTGCCGCTGCGGAAAGCGCGCCGGTTGGCGATAGCGTATTGGACGCCGTGGCGGATGCGCGAGTAGGTGGCGCCTTCTGGGGTGATCGGCCGGAACGTATCACCATCGTCGTGCGTGCGGGCGTCACGGTTTCGGCCGAACGGTTGAGCGGGGTCGATTCGGACCGCATCGGCATCGTCGGTGATATGCCGTCCATGGTGCAGGGACGCCGATTGCGCGATCCTGTCGATCCCTGGCATCTGATTGCGGGCGCCGATGCGGTCCATGCCGACGTCGAGGACGAACTGGCTATCGTCGCTGGCCTGCTGGGCGTTGCGGTGTTCGATGGGCAGGGGCGGGCGGTGCCTACCGACCGATTACGTCATGTGGCGCGCGCGCGTATCGGAATGGCGCGCTATCGCGACTGTTTCAAAGATAGGGACGTGCCGGTCGCGCAGGCCATCGAGCGGCTGGGCGAATGGCGCCGTCATCTCGACGGCAATCGCGGCATTGCCGCCGCCAGCGGCATGGCCTTCTGGAAGCGAGACATGATGCGCCAGTTTCTGTGGGATGGCTTGCGCGCGCCACCTTTTCTTGCTCCCGAAAAAGGCCTGCGCAGCGCCCAGGAATCGGGGCGCGCGCTGGCGATATGGCCTTCACGAGTGCCGGCTTCAACAACGCACGACGCCGAACGGATGCACGTTCCGATCTGTCGGGTGGAAGACGGATTTCTAAGGTCCAACGGGCTGGGAGCTAGTTTGCATCCGCCCAGTTCGGTGGTGATCGATCATGCCGGCATCTACTATAACGCCTGCGCGCCCAGCGATTTGGAGCATGTGCTGGCGACTCATCCGTTTCCGGCGGCGCTGGTCGAGCGGGCGCAGCGTCTGCGCGCCGCCATCAGCGATGCCGGTGTCACCAAATATGGGATCGAGGGCGGCCGGATGATCGATTTGCCGGCCGGGCGTCGCACCGTGCTGGCGGTGGGCCAAGTGGACGACGATATGTCCGTGCGCCTGGGCGGGGCAGGGGTGGAGGGCAATCTGGACTTTCTGTCCCGCGTGCGCCGCAGCGAACCTGATGCGTGGATCATCTACCGTCCCCATCCCGACGTCCAGGCCGGGCATCGCCGCGGTCATCTGAGCGAGGCCGCGATCCTCAGCTATGCCGACGCGATCGATAGCGGGGGGCCTTTGATGGCGATGGTGCAGGCAGTCGACGATGTGCATGTGCTGTCGTCGTTGACCGGATTCGAGGCGCTGGTGCGCGGACAGTCCGTGACCGTCCATGGCATGCCCTTCTACGCCGGTTGGGGCCTGACCCGCGATCTTGCCGAACCTACGGGCCGCCGGGGACGTCGGCTGACCGTGGATCAACTGGTCGCCGGCACGCTCATTCTCTATCCTCGATATATTGATCCGGTGACGCGTTTGCCTTGCGGCCCGGAACTGATGGTGGATCGCATGGCAAGTGCATCGACACCGAACCTCACCTGGCTTATCAGAGCGCGAGCAGCACAGGGAAAGCTACGAAGATTTATGACTTTGTGCGCCGAGTTTCTTCATGACTGACGCTTCGACACGGACGTTTCTTTTCCTGCAAGGCCCGCATGGCCCCTATTTCGCTATGCTGGCCGATGCTTTGCGCAAGCGCGGGCATATCGCGCTGCGGATCAATATCAATGGCGGCGACAAGATCGACTGGCCAGGTGAAGCGAGCGATTACAGAGGCACGTTTCGCAACTGGCCGTTGTTTTTCGACGATTTCGTCGTGAACCATGGCGTTACCGACCTGATCCTCTATGGCGACTGTCGACCCTATCACGCCTCCGCGCATGGTATGGCCAGATTGCGGTCCGTGCGGGTGCATGTGGTGGAGGAAGGCTATATCCGTCCAGACTTCCTGACGTTGCAGGATGATGGCGTGAACGGCAATTCGACCCTGCCGCTCGATCCGCAATGGTATCTGGATGAAGCCCGTAAGCTCGATCAGGTAGAGGTGACCTTCCCTCCCGTACCGTCGACGTTTCGCGCGCGTGCGCGAAACACCATGCGCAACGGCCTGGCATCTGCGTTGATGCGGCCGCTTTTCCCCTATTACCGCACGCATCGGCCCCATAGTTTCATCATGGAATCGGTAGCTTGGACCTACAAGTTGCTGGTGGGCAAGCACCATGCGGCTAAATCCTTGACGCAATGGGAAAAGGTGCGGGATCGCCCTTATTTCGCGCTGCCTCTGCAACTTAATTCCGACTATCAGATTCGGATACATTCGCCCTTTGGGGATATGCGCGCCGCGTTGCGCTTCGTCCTCAAGAGCTTCGCACACCATGCGCCCGACGACGTCGCGCTGGTGGTGAAGCGGCATCCGCTCGATCCAGGCCTGGTGTCCTGGTCGCGGCTGACGCGCAGGCTGGCAGCGAAATATGGCGTCGGCGACCGCGTCTTCTATCTGGAAGAAGGCGACATTGCCGAACTCGTCCGCAATGCGGTGGGTGTCGTGACCGTCAACAGTACGGTCGGAACACTGGCGCTGAACGAAGGCAAACCTGTCACGGTGCTAGGCCATGCGGTCTACAAGGTGCCTGGGATCGTCAACACCGGGCCGCTCGACGCCTTCTGGACGGAGCCCGGAAAGCTCGATTGCGCCCTATATTCCGCATTTCGCCGGGTGTTGATGGATCGTTGCCTGATCCATGGCGGATTGCTAAGCGAAGAAGGGCTGACGCTGCTGGTCGATAATGCGGTGCGTCGCCTGGCCGGTGAACGCGAACAGGCGAAAGGCGCTGTGATCGTCGCTCATTCCGCCATCAGCCGCAAATTGCTTTCTCATTAGCGTCCGCTGAACTGAACTGTTCTGTATGGCGGTTTTTGCTGGGAGGCAGTTTCGATTTGAAGTGCGAGATCCATGGGATGCGTAGCATTTCATCCAGGGCGGGGCGAGCCCCACCCTGGATGGCAAAATCTGTCGGGCATTGAGGAGAGTGATTTGCCCCGTCAAAACCTCATGCGCGGTGCGACAGTTCAAGTACTTGCGAGGGGTGCTGCTGATGCGATCAGCTACGGCCTGGATTTCCTATATCCAATAGCAACGCCAAGCCCGTGTCAGACGGCAGGAAGCGCCGTATGCGACCGCTGCTGTTTTTCACGCTGCCCTTTTGCCAGGCACCGATGGCAAGCAGAAATAGCTCGTCATCGCGAGTTTCTTCTGGAGTGTCGCAAAGGCGGCAAATTCCGTTCCCCGGTCAAAGGTGATGCTCTGGGGCAGGGAAGGGGGCAGAATATGGAAGTGATGCTGGATCCCCGCCATGATGCCGGCGGAATGCCGACTGGGATGCGGGCGAGGATGGTAAACCGGCTGCGGCGCTCGACCAGCGAGGTGAGGTTGGCTTTGCCATATTCCAACCTGAAGATCATCAGGTCGCCTTCCCAATGACCAAAGCTGCTGCGATTACCGATTTCGGAAGGGCGTTTGCAAATGGTGCGTAAGCGCCGACGGAAGGCGACGTTGATGCGGCCTTTCAAGCTTTCCTGAGTGTCCGCGGTGCCCACTTTTTCTCCAGCACTTCCAGCCTGGCTTCGATCAGCGGAATATCGGGCTTGGCGTTGGGGTCATGGTCTTCACCGAGGGTTTTCAGCGCCTGTTGGCAGTATTCATGTTGGTCGCAGAGCGCTTCGAGCAGTTTCGCCAGGCCACCTTTCACCCCCAAGATCGCATTAGAAAGTCTTCTTGGCATGTTATGGCCTCAAGAAGCTGCGCGATGCGAGCATTGGCTCGATGCGATGATGTTCATTGGCGACATTATCTTCCCAGGCGGCAACAACTATCCGGCGAAGCAATTGGGCATTGACACTGTGCGGGTTCGCGATGCGCAGGAGACGCCTTCGGTGATCGAGGCAATCGTCGCCTGTCAGAAGACCTATGCGCGGGGCTTCAATCCTCTTCGTGCATGGTCACGATCAGCGCGGACAGTCGCTCGGCCTCGGCGACGTCGTGCGTGACATAGAGAATCGGAATCGGGCTGCGCCTGCGAATCTGGTCGATTGCGTCAAGAATACCTGCCTTGCGGTCACGGTCGATCGAGGAGAGGGGTTCGTCCAGCAGCAAAAAACGCGGCCCGGAGAGCAGCGCCCGCCCGATGGCCACGCGCTGCGCCTCTCCGCCGGACAGGCTGTGCGGCCATCGGTCGAGCAGATGCCCGATCCCCAGGAACGCGAGTACATCGTCCATGTCCATCGACATGGCTGCGCGGCGACCATAGGCCAGGTTGGCACGCACCCGCAGATGCGGGAACAGACGGCGATCCTGGAAGACATATCCGACTTGGCGTCGCGCAGTTTTTAGGTCGATCCCGGTGTCGCTGTCGAACAAGGTCTGTCCTGCAACGATTATATGGCCTTGGTCGGGCGATGTAATGCCCGCGACCATGTTTAGAATGCTGGTCTTTCCCACGCCGGAGGGACCGACCAGCGCAACAAGCGGAGAGTCGGTGCGGCAGAAGAGGGTGATCGGTCGTCCGCTGCGGGTTTGCTTCACATCGATGTCAAATGACATGGCGCCCACCCCGTGCGATTCTGCGCACCAATATTTCCGATACAATCAGCGCGCCCAAGGATAGCAGAATCGATAAGATCGCGAAGCGCGTGACGATCGGCTCCCCATCCGGCATCTGCATGGCGGCGTAGATGGCTATGGGCAGGGTGCGGGTTTCCCCCGGCACGTCGGAGACAAAGGTGATAGTGGCCCCGAATTCGCCAAGCGATCGGGCGAAACCGAGGACGACCGCCGCCAGCACGCCAGGCAAAGCGAGCGGCAGTGAGATGGTGAGGAAGATGCGTAGGCGCGATGCGCCTAGTGTTGCGGCCGCACTCTCCAGCCGCCTGTCGATTGCCTCGATTGAGAGGCGGATGGCTCGCACCATCAGTGGCACCGCCATGATCGCGGCCGCGAGCGCTGCGCCGGTCCAGCGGAACAGCAGAGTAACCCCGAATACGTCCGACAACCAGCGCCCGATCAGTCCATTCATCCCGAATAGCAGCAGTAGTAGCCATCCAGTCACCACCGGCGGCAGAACAAGCGGCAGATGGACCAGCGCGTCGACCAGCAATTTTCCTGGGAAATGCCATCGCGCCAGCATCCAGGCGATGCAGAAGCAGATCGGCAGGCTAACCGTGACGGCGACCAGACTGACCTTGAGCGAGAGGGTCAGAACGATCCATTCTTCAGGGGACAGGCCGACGATCAAGGCGCGGTAAAGCCGTAACGCTTCAGTACGGCGTGCCCCCTGGGCGAAAGCAGGAAGCGGCGGAACCCTTCGGCATCTGCATGGCGGCTGCTCATAAGCCGGGCGACTGGATAGCGGATCGGCGGGTGGCTTCCGGGGGGGAAGACGCCAACGGTCCGCACCTTGCGCGATGCGCGCGCATCAGTCGCATAAACGATGCCGAGCCGCGCTTCGCCGCGCTCAACCAGGGCAAGGGCAGCGCGGACATTTTCGGCACGCACAACCTTGGGCGCTACCCCCGTCCAGACGCCGAGCTTCGTCAGCGCGGCCTTGCCGTATTTTCCCGCGGGCACGCTGTCTGGATTGGCCATGGCAAGCCGCGACGAACCCAATGCCCGTATGATGGGCATGCCGCTGGCTATCGCCAGCCGCACCGGTTGACGCAGCGGCGCGACAAGCACCAGCCGGTTGCCGGCGATGTCTGCCCGTGTTCCGGCTTGGACTGAGCCGGCTTTCTCGACGACGTTCATCCAATCTTCGTCGGCCGAGATGAACAGGTCGGCCGGAGCGCCGGCGCGGATCTGACGCGCTAGTGCGGATGAGCCGGCAAAGGAGAGGATCGGTTGCGGGTGGCCTTGTCGCGCCCATTCCAAGGCGGCGGCAGCGAGTACGTCCTGAAGGCTGGCGGCGGCCAGCACCAGCGGTCCGCGCTCGTTCGCGGCGCCGGCCGGATTGACTATCGCTAGGATGAAAATAGCGGCAAGGGATCGAAAGAGGACGCGCATCATGCCGCTTTTGCGCTGCATCGCCGGGCAACTCAACCGCGAACGCGCTTTGTGATCTTTTTCCCAACATCGTGATCGGTTACACGCGCGACGATGACGGCAATCAAGACGCTATGCGGCCGGTGCGCCATGGGCTGCGGCGTAAGGGCCATGACTGGCCTGAGCGAAGACGATGCGCGGCGCGTCTTCATCGAAGGCGACCGGATTCACCCTACCAATATGGGCTGGCTCTGTCCGGCAGGTGAGACGCTTGCCGCTGATACGGGCCTGGATGGCCGGCTGTTGCATCCGTTGCTTGCCGGCAAGCGCGTCGGCCAGGACCGGGCGATCGCGCACGCCGCGCGTCGCCTGTCCGACATCATCGCCCAGCACGGTCCCACAAGTGTCGCACTCCATGTCGCAGGCGACCTGCCGACCGAGGATTATTTCGCGGCCAACAAGCTGATGAAGGGGTTCATCGGTTCGGCGCATATCGATGTCCCATGGCATGATATTTCCACACGCACGCAGATTGCAGCCTTCGGCGAAGATATGATGCCCGCAAGCGCCGAGGATGTGGACGGCGCGGACCTGATCCTGGCGATAGGTGCGGGCGTATTGCGGCGTCATCCGATGCTGGCGCGCCGGGTCGCTTCGGCGCGCGAGGAACGAGGCGCGCAACTTGTGATTGTCGATCCTGATCCCAACGCGCGGCTGTTGCCTGCGGATCATCATCTGGCGCCGGCGCCCGGCAGCGTCGCGGCATTGCTAGGCGGCCTTTTGTTGCGCTTGCATGATGCGGAATTAGTGGATCGGGCCTTCCTTGCGCAACATGTGACGGTGCCGGATGGCTATTGGGAAGCGTTGCGGCCGGGGCACGACCTATGGTCGGTATCGGGCATCACAGATCTGCCGATCAGAACGATACGCGAATTCCAAGATATAATCGCAAGCGCGCCGCGCACGGTGACGATATTCGATCCCGACGCCGGGGAGGGGGATGCGACTGCAGCGGCGGCGATCCTGGCCCTGCACCTCGCCATGGGCAGGATCGGCCAGCCTGGTGCGGCGCCTTTCGCGCTGCCCGGCGCGCCTAACGCCATGGGCGCGCGCGAAGTCGGATGCATTGCAACGGTTCTGGCCGCGCATCGGGATTTTTCGGCTGACGCGCTGGCGTCGGTCAGTCGTTTCTGGTCGACCCATAAAGTTGTCGCAGCGCCGGGCCTGTCTGGCCATGCGTTGCGCCAGGCGATCGGCGATGGAGCTATAAAGGCGCTGCTCATGCTGGGGAACGCCCCTGACGCCTTGCTGGACGCCATGCCCGATCACCGCCCCTTCACGCTCTTTGCCGGCGACCGGCTTGATCCCGCTATGGCGGATCGTATCGACCTGGCGATGCCAATGCCGGGGCCGCTGGAGCGCGAGGGCACGATCACCGGTGCGGATCGCCTGATCAGTCGGCAACGGCCGGTTTTTGCTCTGCCGGGCGAGGCGCGGCCGGGCTGGTGGATCATGACGCGCATTGCGCGCGCCATGGGATGGCGCGACGCCTTTCATTATGAGCGGTCGGCGGACATCTATCGCGAACATGCCCGGCTGTCGGTCTATCAAGGGGAGGGGCGGTTGTTCAACCTGCGACGTCATGCGCCGCTGTCCAACCCGGCCTATCACGAACTGACGCCTTGGCGATGGGGCGAAGTGCCTTTCCACGGCGGTCATTTCCCGACATCCGATGGACGGGCGCGGCTGGCCCGCTTTTGGGATTAGGTTTCCGCTTTTCCGGCGATCGCCTGAAGATGGGTCAGCAGGGTGTCGCCATTGGCGGCCCAGGTGAAGCGCAGCGCCGCTTCGCGCACATCGTTCGCCGCGGGCGGGGCGTCCAATATCGCACGAATCGCTTCGGCGATCGCTTCGGGATCGCGCGCGACGATGCGGCCCGCTTCGGGCCGATCCAGCAATTCGCGCGCGCCGCCGACATCGGTGATGACGATCGGCGTGCCGCAGGCGAGTGATTCCACCCAGGCGTTCGCCAGCCCTTCTGACTCGGACGGCAGCACCATCACATCGGCGGCGGTGTAGATGCGGGGGAGTTTGTGATGCGGCACCGATCCCAGGAAGCCGATGCGCCGTTCGACTCCCAATTCCTGCGCGAGGTTTTCCAGCGTCCGCCGGAACGCGCCCTGTCCAGCGAGCAACAGGGTCACGTCCGGTAGCATGGGCAACGCCCGCACCAGCAGATCCTGCCCCTTGCGCGGGATCAGCGCACCGACGCACAGCAGGACCGGGCCGCTGAAATCCAGCGCAGCCTTGGCCGCATCCCGGTCGCCCATTTCGAATGTATCGAGGTCTACGCCGGTATAATGAACGCGGATCTTGTCGGCATCGATCCCCATCCGGGCCATCGAACGGCGCATCGCGTCCGATACGGCGAGCAGGCCAGCCGCGCCTTCGGCCGCTTGCAGAACCATCTTGCGGGTGCCGCTTTGCGTGCCCCAATAATGGATGTCGGCACCGCGCGCCTTGACCGAATAGGGGATGCCGAGCGCTTTCGAGAGGCGCTGGGCCACCGGGCCGTCGGGGAAGAAGAAGCTGGCGTCGATCACGTCGAATGGCTTTTCTGCGTGCAGTCGCCTGACCAGCGGCAGTATGGCGCGGGTCATGGCACCGACATTGGTACGGCCGCCAAATTTGGGAATGATGGGGAAGGTCGGCCGATAGACCGTCAACTCACGCCAGCGTTCCTTGCGCGGCAGCGCCCGCAAGGACGCATAGCGCGCCGCGAGCGAGAGTGGCCAGGGCGGCAGGCCAACGGGTGCGATCACGGTGACGTCCGCTTCCGGGCGGCTGGCGAGTTCGCGCGCCTGCCGTTCCACGAACACGCCGAAATTGGGCCGGCTAATGTCGGGAAAGAGGGTCGATAGCATAAGGACGTTGAGCGCCATGGCCTCTCTTTCGCAGTATAATGTTTAGCGGACGGTTAAGCAGCCCCGTGCCGGCTTGGCTAGAGGCGTCGGACGAGTTGCACCGCCACCGCGGCCCATGGCGGGTCGGTCAGCACCAACTGGCGCGCGCCAGAGCCTAGGGGGAGCAGTTGCAGGCGGTCGCCTTCGCGACCGATCAGTCGCCCGAACAGGAAGCGGCCAGCGGGGCGGGGACATAATATGTCGCGATTGAGCGCGCTGGAAAATTCGTCCGGGGCGATGCGGCGGCACCAGATCGCGTCCCCGCTGCGATAATCGCCGATGCTGGCGTTGACATGCACGCCGACCATCCCGTCGGAGGCGATTGAGGACGGGAAGGCCAGCGGCCGGGTCGGCGCACGCGCACCATCGGGACCGAGCAGCGCGGCGACCAGTATGTCGGCTTGCCCCGGCAAGGCGACCAGTTCGGCGGTGGTGACGCCCAATGCGAGCGCGATCCGGTTGAGCCATTTGACCGATACGGTGCGCGTACCGGTTTCCAGCCGCCCGATCGTCTGGGCCGTGGTCGGTGGATCGCACAGCGCGCCGACCTGTTCGAGCGTAAACCCCCTCGCCTTGCGAACCTCGCGGATGCGCGTAATCATCTGCACCTCAAAATAGAACCTATTTGGTTTTCTCTTTCCTACAAACTATCCCACATGGCAAGGCTTTCTGCATCGATTCTCGTCAGGCAGGAGATGTAAATGGCCGCGACCCATATCGAACAGATGATCCAAGACCCGGACGGCCGCACCCAAGCGGTGCTGGTGCATGTCGGCGAATCGCCGCTCGCCTGGCTGCATGCGCGGGGGCATTTGAGCGAACGCCACTATCTGGCCGGTGACATGTTGCGCCGTGATTGGGAAAGGGCTGGGTTGGGTGCGCGGGTCACGATGCGCTGGGATGCCGCGCCACGCAGCGCCAATAGCGGGGGAAGTACGGGTGATCCCACCCTGGCACAATTATCGGCGCGCAATCGGTTCGACGGGGCAATCAAGGCGGCGGGGCCGGGCTTGGCTGACATATTGTGGCGTGTCGCATGTGCGGGCGAGGGACTGGTTGCTGCCGAAAAGGCGCTCGGCTGGCCCAGTCGGGCAGGCAAACTGGTTCTCACGCTGGCGCTCGACAGGGTGGCCGGGTGGTATCGGGTGTCGTGATGCGCCGAAGGCGACGATCCCAGCCCCATGCGACTCTGTCAGGCGATCATGCCGGCGCCCAATAGCAAAAGCAGTTTCACATCCATCGCATAGCCCTGTTCTCGCCAAAGTGTGATCTGGTCCGGCAGGGTTGCGATGGGCACGCGATGGACGTGGATGTCTTCACCGTCCACCCCGCCGCCTTCGCCGGTCTTCGTCAGGCCATGCGCGCGGAACAGGGTGAAGCTCTCCGACACCATCCCAGGGGAGCTGTAATATTGGCCAAGCGATTCGAGACGGTCTGGGCGGAAGCCGGTCTCCTCCTCCAATTCGCGCGCCGCCGCGATGCTGGCCTCTTCGCCTTCTTCCTGATCACCAACTAGGCCGGCGGGCAATTCGATGCAACGGCGACCCAGAGGCACGCGATATTGATCGACCAGAAGGACATGCGGACCGTCGTCCGCGTCGTCGATCGCCAGAATGACGGCGGCGTGAATCCCGCGCGCCCGCCCGACATATTCCCATTTGCCGCGCCTCTTGGCAGTAATGAAACGGCCCGCCCACATCACTTCTTCGGGTGCGCCGCGGTCGGGGTCTGTCATAATTCGATCAGCCTGTCGGGCAATTCGTTGATGTCGTCATCGGCGCGCGGGAAGTGAGCGGCCAGCACGACGCCGACCTGCCGCACGGCCTCGGCCAGACCCTCGCCCGCATGACCGGCGCGGATCGCCTCTATGAGCGCGGCCATCGCATCGCCCCAGGCTTCGGCCGCGACCTTTTCGTTGATCGCGCGATCGGCGACGATTTCGGCGCGATGCTCATCCAGCGAGAGATAGATGAGGACGCCGGTGCGTCCATGCGTGCGCGCTTCGGCGGCGGTGCGGAAGAGCAGGATGGCGCGCCGTCGCACCCGCCGCGCCTTGGTCGCGCGCGGGGTCATGACCATGCGCAGCGGCATGATCGCCAGCAGATAGCGCACGACCAGAAATTTGAGGATGAGCAGGCCAAGCAGGCCCGTTAGCAGCTTCCAATCGGCCAGTTCATGTTCCCAGTCGAGCAGCAGCGCGGACAGGAAGGCACGGAGATGCGCAGGGAAGGTGGCCATCACCGCCAGCGCAATGAAGATAGCCGCCGCTGCCCAACTCAGGCCGACGTCATTATAGCTATCGGACCGGCGGGCGACGATGGTGACGATCTCGCCCGACGTATGTGCCTCTGCGCTCGCCACGGCGGCTGAAACAAGGTCATGGTCCGATTGAGTGAGATGAAGCTGCATCACCAATCCCCCGACGCGCCGCCGCCGCCGAAGCTGCCGCCGCCCGAAAAGCCGCCACCGCTGTCGCCGCCGCCCCAACCGGAGCCGCCGCCAGATCCCCAGCCCGAACTGCCCGCGCTCGGCCCCCAGAGGATGATGGGTGCGCTTCCGCCACCCCGGCCATAGCGCTTCCCCCCGCGAGCCCGCGAAAGGAGCGGAAGGGCTACGAAGAAAATGATGAACAATATGATCCAGAAGCCGATGATCGCGCCGCCCCCGTCATCCTGTTTTCGCGCGTCCGCCTCGGCGGCGGCTGCCCGCGCCTTGGCCTGATCCGGGGGCAGGGCCAGCAGGCCGGTGATCTGATCGACCCCTGCATCAATGCCGCCTGCCATGTCGCCGGCCTTGAAGCGCGGGGTGATGGCGTTGCGAACGATCTGTGAGGACAGCGCATCGGTCAGCACGCCCTCCAGGCCATAGCCGACCTCGATCCGTATCTTGCGTTCGGCCGGCGCGACGATCAGCAGGGCGCCGTTGCTGTCCTTGTCACCGATGCCCCAGGCGCGACCCAGGCGATAGCCGTAGTCGGATATATCATAGCCCTGAAGATCGGGAATGGTCGCCACGACGAGCGAGCGGCCGCTCGCCTTTTTCTGCGCGATCAGTTTCTGGCTGAGCGCCTGCTCCTGCGCCGGGTCGAGCAGGTTTGCGGCATCCACCACGCCCTTGTCATCGAATGTGGGGAAGCTCTGCGCCCACGCTGGCGGCGCGAACGCCAGCAGCGTGAGGATCAGGAGCAGACGGCGAAGCATCCGATCAGTTGCCGAAGTCGACCTTCGGCGCCTCTTCCGCGCCCGGCGTGGTGGCCTGGAACGGGGTCATGGGCTTGGCGCCATGGATCAACTTGGCACCGATCGCGTCGGGGAAGGTGCGGATACGGGTATTATAGGCTTGCACCGCGCCATTATAGTCGCGAATGGCGACGGCTATGCGGTTTTCCGTGCCTTCCAGCTGAGACTGGAGTTGCAGGAAATTCTCGTTGGTCTTCAACTCAGGATAAGCCTCGACCGTGGCGAGCAGGCGTCCCAATCCCTGGCTCAGTTGCGCCTGCGCCGCCTGGAATTGCGCCACCTTGGCGGGGTCGGACAGATCGTCGGCACTCACCTGCACCGACGACGCTTTGGCGCGGGCTTCGGTGACGGCGGTTAGGGTCGCCTGTTCCTGCTTGCCCGCCGCCTTCACCGTGGCGACGAGATTGCCGGTCAGGTTGGCGCGGCGCTGATACTGCGCCTGGACGTCGGCCCATTTGGCCTTCGCCTCTTCTTCGGCGGTAGGCACGCTGTTGATGCCGCATGCGGACAGAGCGAGCGCCCCGAACAGCGGCAGCAGAATTTTAGAGAAGCGGCGCAGGAGCGTCATGGAACATCCTCGGCTTTTTGTTTCGCCTGTGGAAATAGGGCGTTGTCCTTAAAGGCGCAACGGGCCATCCTGATATTATCGCATACAGGGCAAGGAGTTCCCTATGGGGCTGATTTCTGAATTCAAGACTTTTATCAACCGCGGCAATGTGATGGACTTGGCCGTCGGTGTGATTATCGGCGGCGCTTTTGCCACCATCACAAAGTCGCTGACCGACGATCTCATCATGCCGGTGGTCGGCTATATCTTCGGCGGTGCTGACTTTTCGGGTTATTTCGTGCGGCTGGGCGAATTGCCGGCTGGCTTCAAGGGCAATGCCGAAAGCTATACCGACCTGAAAGCGGCGGGCGTCGCCATGTTTGGCTGGGGTCAGTTCCTGACCGTGCTGGTCAATTTCGTCATTCTCGCCTTCATCATCTTCCTGCTGGTCAAGGCGATGAACAAGCTGACGACCAAGCCGGAGCCGGAAGCCGCCGCACCTGCGGTGACGCCGGAGGACGTCCTGTTGCTACGCGAAATCCGGGATTCGCTTAAAAAATAATCGTTTTTGCGACGAAACGAGCCGCTGGCGGGAACCATCGCGCCAGCGGCCGGTTGATCGGCGTCAGGGTTTCAGGTGGCTTCAACCGCTTGGAACCTGTGCCGAATGACGTCAGCCCCTGGGGGCGCAAACAGGAGAAAACGCCGTGAAAACTTTCGTCACAGTCCTTGGCCTTGCCAGCCTTGTCGCGCTCGCCGCGTGCGATTCCGCCAAGGAGAATAAGGTCGAGAACGCTTACGAGAATCAGGCGGACGCACTCGACAACCAAGCCGATAATATGGAAGCGATGGCCGACAATCTGAGCGGCAACGCTGAGAACGCGGCTGAGAACGCGGCCGACGCGCTGGAGAACAAGGCCGCCGCCACTCGCGAAGCGGGTGATAAGGCCGAAGACGCGGTCGAAAAGCAGCAGTAAGCCGCTTTTCGCTACCCGAGCCGACAAGGGCGTCGCGTCTATGCGCGGCGCCCTTTTTGCTTGCGGTACTTGCTCGGTTTGTCGCGCCTTTAACGCCCCTTTAACCACGCCGCGCCATGGTGCCCCCTGCGCGCATCCGTGGGGCCGATAGGGAATGGACGAACTACTTCAGGAATTCATATCCGAGACCCAGGAAACGCTGGAGGCTCTTGCAGGCGAAGTGATTGCCTGGGAAGCCGATCCATCGGACCGGGACCGGCTGGATGCCATCTTCCGCTTCTTCCACACGGTCAAGGGTAGCTGCGGCTTCCTCAATCTGCCGCGTTTCGAGCGACTGAGCCACGCAGCCGAGGATGTATTGTCCGAAATTCGCGCGGGCAAGCGCGGGGCGGACCCAGCCACAGTCAGCGCGGTGCTGGGCATCATGGACCGGATTGGCGAACTGACCGAGGCGGTTGCGATAGGCGCGGCCCTGCCCAGCGAGAATGACGATTTTCTGATCGGCGCTCTGACTATCCAGTCCGCCGACGCCGCTGAACCGGTGGTCCAGGCGGTTGCCGCCCCCGTCGCCGTTGCCCGCCAGGGTGGAGCGCAGTCGGGGCCACGGACCATCCGCCTGCCGCTCAGCCTGATCGACCAATTGATGAACGGCGTGTCGGACATGGTGCTGGCGCGCAATGAATTGTCGCGCAAGCTGCGCGAACGATCCGCCGATCCCGAATTGGATAATGTGTTCGAACGGCTGTCGACCTGCGTGGCCGACATGCGCGATGTGATATCCAAGACGCGGATGCAGCGGGTGGAGCGCCTGTTCGCTGCCATCCCGCGCATGGTGCGCGATCTTGGCCGCGATCTCGGCAAGCGCATCGACCTGACGCTGGAAGGCGGCGACGTCGAAATGGACCGCGAGATGGTGGAGATGGTTGTCGATCCGCTCACCCATATCGTGCGCAACAGCATCGATCATGGCATCGAGACGCCGGAAAAACGTCGCGCCGCCGGGAAGCCTGAAGCTGGCCGATTGCGGTTGGAGGCGCGCCAGTCGGGCAACCAGATCGTCATCGCGATCGCCGACGACGGGGCGGGCATCGATACGGCGCGTCTAGTGGACAAGGCGATCGCCGCAGGCCGGTTGACCCCGGAAGCGGCCAAGCGTCTGTCCGAAGAGGATAGGCTCGACCTCATTTTTCAGGCCGGCCTGTCGACCGCCAATCAGGTGACCGCGATTTCTGGCCGCGGCGTCGGCATGGATGTAGTGCGCGCCAATGTGGAGCGTATCGGCGGGGTTATCGCGCTCGATAATCATCCGGGGCAGGGGCTGTGCATCACGTTGCGCGTGCCGTTGACCCTGACGATCATTCCGGGGCTTATCGTCAGGGCTGGCGGCCAGCATTTCGCGATTCCGCGTTCGGCGGTGGTCGAAATCCTGCACGACAATAATGAGACGCTGCACATCAGCGAAGTCGGCGGCGCGAAGATCGCGACGATCCGTGCGATCCGTCATTCGATGGTCGATCTGGAGGATGTGCTGGGCATGGAAAAGCCGGTGCAGCATGGGCCGCGCGCCATCATGGTGGTGAGATCGGCGACCGGCGTGCCCTTCGCTATGGGTGTGTCGGCAGTCGATAATCATGAGGAGCTGGTGATTCGACCGGCTTCTCCGCTGGTGATGGCGACGGGCGTTTATGCCGGTATGACGCTGCCCGACAATGGCAAGCCTATGCTGCTGCTTGACGCGGCGGGGCTGGCCAATGCGGCGCGCCTGCCCAACATTATCGATGATCGTTCAGCGCGGCAGCAGGACCAGGAAGCCGACGCGAAAGCCGGCGTCGAGATGGTCGCGGCGCTGCGCTTCGAGGAACTGTCGGGCGAACGCCGCCTGCTAAAATTGTCGCTCATCGAACGGGTCGAAGATATTGACGCGGGCCTGTTTGGTCGTTCGGGTGGCCGCGCCTTCGTGCGGCTCGACAAGCGATTGGTGCCTGTCGCTAACGGGCTTTCGCAGTTCGACCGGGCCAGGGTATCGGCCCTGCGGCTGCGCGACGATCGGCGAGAGGCCTGCTATCCGGTGGCGGCCGTATTCGATATTGTCCAAATGCCGGCGGTCCCCGATATGGTCGCAATGCATGGCATGTTGAGCGGCGTCGCGGTGGTCGATGGCGAGCATCTGGAGGTCATCAATCCCTTCGCGCTCTTCGCCGGACTTCCCGACGAAGCGCTGGTCGAACGTGCGCGGGGGCGGTGCGTGCTGGCCGACAGCGGCGATGGCTGGACGCGCGAGATACTGGCGCCCTTGCTGCGTCAGGCGGGGCATGAAGTGGTTTTGGGCCTGCCCGGCGACTGCGCCGTCGATCCCGACGACGTGGTGCTGTGTACGGAAGCGGACGCCGCGCAGGCGGCGGAAATCATGGGATGCCGTGTCGTGCATCTGCGCGCCTCGCCCCGTCCGACCGGACCACAGGACGGCAGTATTTATCGCTATGACCAGGATGCGCTGATGGCGGCGATCGCCGGTCGGCGGGCATAAGGAACGCGGCCATGGATCAGCTCTATCTTCTCGCAACGCTGGCCGACACGCGGATTGCTGTCGAAACCGGCGAGGTCGAGGCGGTCGTCCGTCTGACTGACATATCCCCCGTGCCGGGCATGGGCGCGCATGTCGCCGGCCTGTCTGCCCTGCGCAGCCGGGTGCTCACCATCATCGATGTCGCTGCCCTGATCCATGGTCGGGCGACCCCGGCGGAGCGGCGCGGCCTGGCCATCATCGCCAATATCAGCGGCCACAGCTATGGCCTGATGGTGGATGGCGTGTCCGATATCTGTCGCGTGCCGGAAGGGGAACTGCCGTTGCGCGGTCAACTCGATGCGGCCTGGGCGCCCTATGCCCGCGCCTTGGTCGAACATGATGGCCATCCCTGGCTGCTGGTGTCGCTGGCCGCGTTCATCGAGGGCGGGGCGCTCGCCCAGGCGGCGTAAAATATGCCCGGCTCGTTTACCAAATACTTGGCTTTGCCGGTTAAGCCCGCTGAAACGGGACGCAAAAACCTAAGGGACGCTTCATGAAGAATTGCCTGGTCGTCGACGATTCAAAGGTCATCCGCAAGGTTGCCCGTCATATTCTGGAATCGCTGGACCTGACGGTCAGCGAGGCGGTGGACGGGCAGGACGCGCTGACCAAGTGCGAAGCCTGTCCGCCCGACGTGGTGCTGCTCGACTGGAACATGCCGATCATGAGCGGGATGGAATTCCTGCAGGCGCTTTCCACCGCCAAGATGGCGGCACGGCCCAAGATCATCTTCTGCACCACCGAAAACGGCATCAGCCATATCAAGGCTGCGGTCGAGGCCGGTGCCGACGAATATGTCATGAAGCCTTTCGATCGGGAGACATTGGAAAGCAAGCTGGCGATCGTCGGGGTGATCTAGCGGCGCCTGCCCGCTGATTCAGAAGTGCCCGATTTCCATCTGATCGTTCCGCGCAGAAAGCCCATGATGAACGCGATCATGCCGATACCATCCAGCCGCATCCGTGAACAACATGCCGTTCGCACGTTGGTTGTGGATGATTCGGTGGTCGTGCGGACGGTCATCGAACGCATTCTCAATGGCGATCCGAGCTATAGCGTGGTGCACAAGACGAACAGCGCCGAACATGCGCTGGGCTATCTGGCCGAACATGCGGTGGATCTGGTGCTGCTCGACATTGAATTGCCGGGCCAGAGCGGTTTGGCTGCCTTGCCGCAGATCCTGCGGGCCAATCCGACCGTGAAGGTCGCGATCCTGTCGGGCAAATGCGAGGAAGGCAGCGCCGCCGCGATTGAGGCGCTGGCGCTGGGCGCCAGCGACATTGTGTCCAAGCCCGGAAGCGGCAGCTTTGGCGAACAATTCCCCCAGGCATTGATCGACCGGTTGAACCGGTTGTTCGGCGATCGACCGGTGGCGCCGCCCTTGCCGCGTCTCACCAGTCCGCCGCCCATTAACCCGGCCGCAGCGCCGCTTGCCTGTATCGGCATCGGGGCATCGACCGGCGGCATCCATGCCCTGGGCCAGTTGTTCCAGGGATTGGCCGCGCCGCTGGGCGTGCCGCTGCTGTTGACTCAGCATCTCCCGGCCAGTTTCACTGTCTATTTCGCGCAGCAATTGTCGCGCATGACCAGCCTGCGGGTGAAGGTCGCGGAAACCGGCGATCTGCTGATGCCCGATATCGTCTATGTCGCGCCCGGTGACGCGAATATCCAATTGCGGCGCGGCCTGCATGGCCGGGCCATGATCATCCTCAATCCTGAACGCACGTCGACCGGCAACCTGCCCGGCGTTGATCCGATGTTCGCCAGCATGGCGGAGGTGTATGGCGCGGGTGCCGCAGGCATCGTCCTGACCGGCATGGGGCGCGATGGGACGCTGGGCGCGCGCGAGATCGTCGCGGCCGGCGGCTGGATCGTCGCCCAGGACGAGGCGAGCAGCGTCGTATGGGGCATGCCCGGATCGGTCGCGGGGGCGGGACTCACCTGCGCAGTCATGGAGCCGCTGTCGATGATGCATTTTGTCGCACGCCGCGGGAAGGTTACCGCCTGATGCCGCTGCCACCAACTGGAGCCGCCATTTTCCAGGGTGCCGCGCGGATACTCTCCGGGCTGCTGGAGGCGCGAACAGGCCAGATATTGTCGGAAGGCCGGGCATGGCGGATGGAAACCGCCTTGCGGCCGGTTCTGCGCGCCCATGGGTTGCAGGATATCGACGATCTGGCCGCGATGCTGTTGCGCAAGCGCGACCCGCGGTTGGATGAGGATGTCGTCAATGCGCTACTCAACAATGAAAGCAGCTTTTTCCGCGACCTCCAGATTTTCGACATGATCCATCGCCAGATTCTGCCGCGCGTACAGGAGCATCGGCAGGATCGCACATTGCGGATCTGGAGCGCTGGCTGCTCGACCGGGCAGGAGGCCTATTCGCTGGCGATCCGCCTGCGCAATGACACGGCGCGTTGGCAAGGGTGGCGTATAGAGATATTGGCGACGGATATTTCAACGGCGGCGATCGAACAGGCGCGCGCCGGCATCTTTTCGCAGATGGACGTGCAACGCGGTCTGGCTGTCGGCGACCTCATCAAATGGTTTGAACCGCATGGCGAGGATTGGCGCGCCAGCCCCGATCTGCGCCGGATGATCGATTTCCGGCATGACAATCTGTTCGATCCGCGCGCGCCATCGGGCGAATATGACCTGCTGCTCTGCCGCAACGTCTTGCTCTACTTCACGCCGGAGCGGCGTGGGAACGTGCTGCGCCTGCTGGCCCGACACAGCCATGCCGGGTCGGTCCTGCTGCTGGGCGCGGGGGAGACGGTGATCGGACAGGGCGACGACTTCCAGTCCCATCCTGAATTTCGCGGCGGCTATGCCCGTAAGGCGCTGACGCCGAATTGTGCCGGTGGGCCGATGCGTCGGACGGCTTGAAGCGGCGTCGTTGGCATTAACCCTGCTTGATTGCAGCGCCGGTCTAAGTCATTGTCACATTCAGGCCGCCAGAGAGGCGGGCCGGAAGGGTGCGATGATCGAGCAGCTGCAAGTGACTGGCCTTTCCCGATGACCGACATGCCCATGATCGAAACGCCGTCGCCCAATTTCGACGAGCGCAGCCTGCCCATCTCGATGCTGGTGCTGCACTATACCGGCATGCTCGATGCGGCGAGCGCCATCAATTGGCTGGCCAATCCCGAATCGAAGGTGTCGGCCCATTATGTCGTGACGGAGGATGGGCAGATCATCCGCATGGTCGATGAGGCCAAGCGCGCCTGGCACGCAGGCCGTTCGCACTGGCGCGGCGTGGATGACATCAATTCAGCCAGCATCGGCATAGAGATCGTCAATCCGGGCCATGAATGGGGCTATCGCCCCTTTCCCGAAACGCAGATGGGATCGCTGATCCCGCTGGTTCATCAGATTGTCCAGCGCCACCGCATCACGCGCGGTAATATCGTTGGCCACAGCGACATAGCGCCTGCGCGCAAGCAGGATCCGGGCGAACTTTTCCCCTGGGGCCAACTTGCGCGCCTGCGCCTTGCCCTGCCGCGGCCCACCAAGAATCTGATGGACCCGCACTGGACCGATGGCGGCTTCATGCTGGCGCTGGAACGCTTTGGCTATGACATTGCCGATCCGCAGGC
>JAZJZH010000021.1:0-47570 GCA_040389985.1 Pseudomonadota bacterium | reverse complement strand
AAAATAGAAAAAACAAAGTGTTTCAGCGCTCTACACCCACCCGCGCACAGGTCTCCTAAGCTCATCGCCGCCATATCCGGACGGAGGTGGAGCGAAGCGGAACCGGAGGCCGGATATGGCGGCGATGAGCTTAATGCACTAACAAACCAATCGGTCCACTCGGTGGGGGCAGATCACTGGTCAGCCTGCATCTGTGCCCCGACGCGGCACGCATCGCCACCGCCGAACACCAAAGCACCGCCATGAAGGTCGATGTAAGCACAGTCTGATCGAGACGAGCTTTCGGGTGTCGCGACGTGAATGGTCGCACCCTCAACTGAGACAGTCTCAACGCCCGAGCGAACACTGCCCACAAGACCTTTCACAGCTATCGTATATTGTGCATCTGCCGTGACCTTGATGCTCAGCCAAGCGTCATAGTCCTCTGGCGCAGGCATAACATATAAGGAATTGAACGGCGTGCCATCCTCGCGCACCAGAAGCTTGAGCGCAGCCTGCGCTTCCGTGCTGATTGAGGTAGGGAACGGAACGATACGCTGGTGCAACATTACCCCACCATGCTCGCTGCCCATATCGCTTTCTCCGTGGCCAAGACAGTTTCTTAGCTCACCGAGCTCCTACAATGCTAGCTGAAGAAAAATAGACAATGGCCCACCAGAGGTGTGGACCCGCGCCAAAGAGAGACCCCGCCTCCCCGCCGCGTAACTATTTAAGACGAAATAAGAAAATCAGATGTTGCGGGGGTCACAATCGGCGCCGAGCAAGACCGCTAAAGTCACATCATTCTCGTTTACGTTCAGTAGTTTGGCTGAATTCTAACGGGGTCCAGCTTCGGCTCTGACGTACGCCTCCGTTGAGAGTCGCCTTTCCCCGGGCGTGATAGACCGCTCTTAAGTTGTCTCATGAGAGTGGTCGTAGGAGCGGTTTTGTGGGTTAGATCACGGTTTTCGGCGGGCCTGAGCGTCGTCGACGCTGGCGTGAGGACGAGCGGGCGAAGATTTTGGCGGAGGCATTCACGCCCGGTGCCTGCGTGGTACAGGTAGCCCGGCAGTATGATGTGTCGACGGCATTGGTCTACACTTGGCGCCGCAAAGCTGAAGTGCAGGACGCTTCGGCGTCGGCGGAGGTCGGCTTCGTCGAAGCCGTCGTGCTTGACGAGACAGGCGGCAACCCGTTGCCATCGGCGCCAGCTGTTGTGGTGGATTTGCCTGGCGGGCGCCGCGTGAACATCTTCGCTTCGGCGCCGCCCGATGTGGCCGCCGCTGTTCTGAAGGCGCTGATCCGATGGTTCCGGTCCCGAGCGGCGGTAAGGTCTGGCTCGCGCTGGGGCATACAGACATGCGCCGGGGAATGAGGTCGCTGGCCTTGCAGGTTCAGCAGTCGTTGAACAAGGATGTCCACGCTGGCGACCTGTATGTCTTCCGAGCTGGCCTGGCAAAACTGCACAGGGCGCTAAGTAGATTTTCTGCCTGACGGCGGCCATGATAGCCGCGTGACAGGATTAGAGATGAGCAAACGACCCCGCCGGAACCATAGCCCGGCATTCAAGGCAAAGGTGGCATTGGCCGCCGTTAAGGGCGAAAAGACGCTGTCTGAACTGGCGCAGCAGTTTGACGTTCACCCTAATCAGATCACGCATTGGCTTGGTCAGCTTCTGGAAGGGGCTGCCGGTGTATTTGGCAGTGGGACGCGGAGCGAGGAGACTGAGCCGACGATTGACGTGAAGACGCTCCACGCCAAGATTGGCGAACTAACGCTGGTGAACGATTTTTTGTCCGGGGCGCTCGGGAAGCCTGTCCTGAGCCGGTCGAAGGGGCGAGACTGTTGCCGAGCGCAAAGCGATGATCGACCGTTCGCACGCTTTGCCGTTAGGACGGCAGGCCCGGGAGCTGGGGATCAGCCGCGGGAGCATTTATTACCTGCCCAAGCCGGTGTCGGCTACCGATCTGGCCATCATGCGTCGGATCGACGAGCTGCACATGGAGTTCCCATTCGCCGGCAGCCGGATGCTGCGAAGCCGGCACCGGGACACAAGATTTACCCCTATTTGCTACGCAAGCTGCTGATCGTGCGCCCCAACCAGGTGTGAGCGACCGACATCAGCTACATCCCCATGGCGAAGGGGTTCCTCTATCTCGCGGCCATCGTCGATTGGTTCAGCCGCAAGGTTTTGGCCTGGCGGGTATCGATCACGATGGAGGCTGATTTTTGTATCGAAGCTTTGGAAGAAGCGTTGGCGGGTTTCGGCAAGCCGGAGATTTTCAACACGGATCAGGGCAGCCAATTCACGAGCATGGCCTTCACCGGCGTTCTGCTCCGAGAGAAGATCGCCATAAGCATGGATGGCCGGGGGCGTGGCGCGATAATGTTGTCGTCGAGCGCCTGTGGCGCTCCGTGACCCGTAGTCCAGCGCAGCTGAATGACTGACCGGCTGACGCCGGTAGGATCATGGCGAGGGGCTGAAGCCGTTTTTGTGGCCATGTTTGTCCAAGTAACGCAGGATAGTGTCATCGGTGATGTTGCCGGATGTGGTCGAGAAGTAGCCGCGTTGCCAGAAGCGTTGGCCCCAGTAGCGCTTGCGAATATGCTCGAACTCCTGCTGGATTTTACGCGATGACCGCCGCTTGGCCCGGCGCACGAAGTCGCTGACCGAGACATGCGGGGGTATCTCGACGAACATGTGGACGTGATCGCGGGAAAGTACGCCGTGGACGATCGTCACGCCCATTTCGGCACAGACCTGTCGGATAATCTCGCGAACCCGCAGACGCACCTCGCCATGCAGCACCTTGAACCGATATTTCGGTGCCCAGACGAGATGATAGCGATGGTGAAATGTTGTGTGACAACCGCTGCTGTAGCCAGTATCCGACTGAAGTCGGAGGGGTTTCTCCTTATGGAGGACTCTAAATTACCGCCTCGAGATAAATGGCGAGGCCGCTTTCATCAAAGGTTCACCATCGGCCTGCGATGCCCGGCTGAAAGCAATTTGACGATCAAGAGGCAGTAATTCATGCAGAGTCGCAATCTTCGTAAGTTCGCGAGTGTAGGCATTTTGCTATCTTTGTGCGCGATTGCGCCCGTTGTTCAGGCGCAATCCGATCCCGGCAAAAAAGCCTGCGCGAAGGAAGCGCGACGGCTCTGCCCGGCGGAAATGAAGTCTATGAGCCGGAGGAAGGTTGAAGCCTGCATGATCGCCAAGATCGGGCAGACGTCCCCTATGTGCCATGCAGCGATGCTGCGCATCAAGGCTGAGCGTGAGGAGACCGCCAAGCACTAAGGGCGTGGTGCGGGGTCGTAAAGCGCGCGATTTTCAGCGCCGATCCGAACGTAGAGCATCGCCGCGTTGAGCAGAGTGAACAGCGCGGCGATCCATATCAGACCGAATGTCAGCGGCAGGACGGCTATTTCGGCGGTCACCACCGCATAATTGGGATGGCGCAGGAAACGGAATGGCCCTTTGTTAACGAGGGCGGCGTCCTGCGTCACGATGATCCGGGTGGTCCAGCGCGAACCCAGGGTCGCCAGCACCCATATCCGCATCAGTTGCAGAACAGCAAAAAGGAGCAGCAGCGGCATGGAGACAGGGCGATCGCCAACCGTGAACCATAGGGCAGCGAGCCAAGCCGTGTGCATCGCCACCATGACCGGATAATGGCTGGCTCCGGCTTCATGCGCACCGGCGACCAGCAGCCTGGCGGTATTGCGGCGGGCGATTATCAGCTCGCTTAGTCGTTGCAGGGTGACGAACACCATGATTGCATAAGGCAGGGTCACGCCGAGCACCGTAGCGTCAGCGAAGAGGCGGTAAAGCCGGGTCCCAACGCGTTGAGGACGGATAAGGGGGGCAATCCTCCCTGGCGGTAACGCTCCAAGACGAACAGCACGGTCGGTGCCGACATATTGCCATGATCGTGTAGCACATTACGTTCGTTCACCAGAGACCCCTGGTCCAACGACAGCGCTCCTTCGAGCGCGTCGACGACCTTGGCACCACCGGGATGGCAAATGAACTGGTCGATATCGTCTATACCAAGGCCTTGCGGCGTTAGCATCTCCGTCATGGCCTGCCGCATCTCCCGCCGCGCGAAAGCCGGGATGGCGCGGTTGAGGACGACGCCAAGACCAGTGGGTTCCGCGCGCCAGCCCATGATATCGAGCGTACCGCTCCATGTTTTTTCGGCGCTGCCGGTGATTTGGACGAAGCCATCCTCTCCGGTTCGCAGCACGCTGGCCGCCGCGCCATCGCCGAACAGCGCGGTGGAAATGATGTCGGCCTTGTCGGCTTTGTCCGTTCGCAGGGCAAGGCTGCACAATTCGACCGTGACGAACAAGACCGTCGATCCCGGCGTGGCGCGGGCCAGCTTGCTCGCCACGCCCAGGCCGGTAGCCCCACCCGCGCAACCAAGGCCGAAGATCGGAATCCGCTGAACATCGTTGCGGAAGGAGAGGTGCGCCATGGCGCGTGCCTCAAGACTGGGCGTGGCGATGCCTGTCGAGGAGACGGTGACGATTGTATCCACGTCCTGCGGGCGAAGATCCGCCTGCGCGATCGCTCTCTGTGCGGCGGCGACGAACAGGTCGACCGCGACATCGAGATAGGCGGCGGACCGTTCGGGGAAGGAACGTGGGCTGCGATACCAGTCAACCGGCATGGCCAGTTGGCGATACGCGACCCCGGCATTGGCATAGACTGAGGACAGGCGTTCGAAATCGGCGAAATCCTTGCCGATGAGATCGCGCGCCGTGTCGAATGCTTCGCTTTGCGACAGCCGATACGGCGGGGTTTCGGTCACAAGCGAGAGTATGGACACCGGATTCAAATAGGGCCGCCTGACGTGACCGGCGCACCGGTAAAAAAGGTTCTTGTGCGCAACGACTTGGACCTCTGCGAGTTCCTTGTGTCCGACAGCCAAGCGGTTATGACAGAGTTGGCGTTCGGGATAGGCACGACATGCATAATGGGTCTGACCTGAATGATCGCGGAACACAGGCCGCTGGATATCGCGAGTGGACCGGCTTCATCCTGATGTGCCTGGGGATGTTCATGGCGATCCTGGACATCCAGATCGTCGCCACGTCGCTCCCCACTATCCAGACCGCATTGGGCATCGCGCCAGACCAGATGATATGGGTGCAGACGGCATATCTGACGGCCGAGATCGTCGCCATACCGCTGACAGGCTATCTGACCGCCCGGCTAGGTATGCGCTGGCTGTTCGTCGGGGCAGTCAGCTTGTTCACCGTCGCCTCCCTCGGTTGCGCCATGAGCAACGGTTTTGGAGAACTGATCGCCTGGCGCATCGTGCAGGGTTTTTCCGGCGGGACGTTGATCCCTGCTGTTTTCGCCGCGGTATTCCTGCTGTTTCCGCCCCGCTCCCAGGCGCTGGCGACGACCATCGCTGGTGTCGCCGCCGTTCTGGCGCCGACGATCGGGCCGATCGTGGGCGGATGGATCACCCAGTCCTATTCCTGGCACTGGCTGTTCCGGGTGAACATCCTGCCGGGGATCATCGCGGCGGCAGGCGTCGCCATATTCCTGCGTGGCAAGGTCGCCGAACGGCATGGGGCCAGGCCGATCGACATGATCGCGCTCCTGCTGCTCGCCACCAGCCTGATCGCGTTGCAGATCGGGCTGAAGGATGCGCCGTCGCTGGGGTGGGGCGCTCCGCATGTGATGCTGCTGCTTGCCGTGTCCGTGATCAGCGCGGCAGCTTTCATCTGGCGAACCTGGATGTCGGACACGCCGCTGGTCCAGTTGCGCTGCTTTGCCGATCGCCACTTCACCATCGGCTGCATGCTGAGTTTCGTGCTGGGGTTCGGCCTGTTTGGATCGACCTATCTGATGCCCTTCTTCCTGGGTCTGGTGCGCGACCATGGTCCGTTGCGCATCGGCGAGATCATGCTGGTGACGGGCCTGACCCAGTTGGCGACGGCGCCGCTGGCGGTGTGGGCCGAACGCCGGGTCGATCCCCGGTGGCTCACCGCGTTCGGCTTCGCGCTGTTCGCGATCGGCCTGTTGCTGAGCGCGCATCAAACCGGACAGACCGATTTTGCCGACATGCTGATACCACAGATTGTGCGTGGCGCGGCAATCATGTTTTGCCTGTTGCCGCCGACGCGTATGGCGCTGGGGCGATTGCCTGCCGCCATGGTGGCGGACGGCAGCGGGTTGTTCAACCTGATGCGCAATCTGGGCGGTGCGGTCGGCCTGGCGCTGATCGACACCACCATCTTCAGCAAAGCGGCAACCGAAGCCGGCCAGATAGAAGCAAAATTGCGTGCGGGCGACGTGGCGACAGCGGTGAAGATCGGCATACCGAGAGATGCCTTTCTGGAACAACGCGGCCAGCCGCTTGATGAATTTGCGACGGAAATGATCCGGCCTCTGGTGGAGAAGGCCTCGCTCGTTCCAGGGATAAACGCGGCCTGGCTGATGTGCGGACTCCTGACGGCGCTTATTCTTGTGACGCTGCTGTTCGTGAAACGAACGCCCTCTGGGAAGGACCTGGCATCGGAGGGTTGAGGCGACCTTGGCGTCCGCTCATAATTGCTTGGCCCCTGCATTTTACTGGGCTCCAATAGGGCGACGAGCGGGATGATCACGGTGGCCGCGTCAGGATGAAGGCCATCCAGAATAATATCACACGATCTATGTCGGGCAGGACATACAGGAGTAGCAGCCCGGCCAAACCAAGCCCGAATATGCCCGCGGTGCCGATATAGTCCAGCCCGCCGGTAGTGGCTAGCCTGTCGCCCATTGCCGTTCCCAGCGTCTGCGAAAAGGTGATGGTGACCCAGTTGGCGAGAATGTTGACAGAAGTCATAGGCTCCTCCCGCTACGGCACGACATCGCGCCGATCCGGCATCATTGATGCCGGTCGAAGGGGCCTTCCACCGCACCAGTTCAACCTAGCCCGTCTCGGGGGAGTGCTATGGACGGCTCAGGTTGCTTAAGAGCGTGACAGGATTAAATAGCCCTCGTCGATGAGATGCAGCGAAATCGCCCCTTGAACGTATAGAACATGGCACGAGAACGAGTTTCCGTGCTGGTACCGGTTTCACGTCGTATCCGGTTTGGGAGATCACAAGGCTAGCATGGTGGACAAATCGACTAATTTGGCTCTGACAGGTGTGGCGGGCTTGGATGACATATTGGCAGGCGGGCTTACCCGTGGTCGAGTTTTCCTACTCGAAGGTAGCCCCGGCACCGGCAAGACCACCATTTCCATGCAGTTTTTGATAGAAGGCGCCGCGAAGGGCGAGCGGTCGCTCCACATAACCTTATCGGAAACCGAAGATGAAATGCGCGAGAGCGCACGTTCACATGGATGGGATCTCGAAGGGGTCGAGGTGTACGAGCTTGTCCCTCCCGAAAGTCTGCTGGATGAGCAGCAGCAACAAAGTTTGCTCTACTCGTCGGATCTGGAACTAGGCGAAACTACCCGGCGCATTTTCGATGTATTCGCGCGAGTAAAGCCTCACCGGGTTGTCTTGGATAGCCTGTCGGAGATCCGCCTTCTTGCGCAAAGCTCGCTTCGCTATCGTCGCCAAATTCTGGCGCTCAAACATTTTTTCTCGACGCAGAATACAACGGTGCTGATGCTTGACGATTTGACCGCGGATGTTGCCGACAAAACCGTCCACAGTGTCGCGCACGGGGTCATACGACTTGAAGAGCTTGCCCCTGACTATGGCCCAGAGCGACGCCGGCTTCGTATCATTAAATATCGCGGACGGCGGTTCCGTGGAGGTTTCCACGACTTTCTTATCCAGTCTGGAGGGGTGCGCGTTTTCCCGCGGCTGATATCAGCGGAACATAAAAGCAGTTTCTCACGCGACATCATCAAAAGCGAATCCGCTGAACTGGATGCTTTGCTGGGTGGCGGCGTGGAGCGCGGGTCCAGCGTCTTGGTATTGGGACCTGCGGGCACTGGCAAATCTTTGCTAGTCCTGACTTTCGTCACGGCGGCGATCGCCCGCGGGGAACGGGCCGCAATGTTCGTCTTCGATGAAGAGATAACGCTCTTGTTCGATCGCGCAATGATGCTGGGCATCGACATGCAGGCCATGGTTGATGGCGGAAACCTTATTATCGAGCAGGTTGACGCAGCCGAATTGTCGCCGGGTGAATTCTCGCAGCGCGTTCGGGCCTGCGTCGAGACACATGGTGCGCGTACTGTCGTAGTCGATAGTTTGAACGGATATCAGGCGGCGATGCCGGAGGAGAATTCGCTCATCCTTCATATGCACGAGATGCTGCAATATCTAAATCGCAAGGGGGCGACGACCTTCCTCACTGTCGCTCAGCATGGGCTGGTCGGCGACATGCGCTCGCCGGTCGACGTTACGTATCTGGCAGACACGGTTATTCTTCTTCGCTATTTTGAGGCGCTAGGGCGAGTCCGGCGCGCTATCTCCATCATCAAGAAGCGGATTGGCGCGCACGAAGATACCATCCGAGAATACAGGATCGGCAGTTATGGTCTCAGGCTTGGCGACCCTCTGACCGACTTCCAAGGCGTTTTGCGTGGCGTGCCTACCTTCGTTGGGCATAAAGGAAAATCCGCTCTGCTCGAAGACCAACCCGAGTGATTCCTCTTCTTTCCGAGCGAGCCATTATCCTTGCACCTAGCGGGCGGGATTCGGCGATTGCAGCGTCTCTCCTACGCGACGCAGGAATTAAATCAGTCGTAACCTTCTCTCTTGGCGAAATGGTATCCGAACTTGAAGGAGGGGCGGGGTTTGCGCTTATGACGGAGGAAGGCCTGCGCTCTGCCAATCTCGCGCCCTTGGCGCAGTGGCTGGACGGGCAACCGGAATGGTCCGATTTTCCCTTTGTTCTGTTGACGCAAAAGGGCGGTGGGATCGAAAGGAATCCCGCCGCAAAACGCCTGCTCGATGTCCTTGGGAATGTGACATTTCTAGAGCGTCCGTTTCATCCCACCACGCTTGTCAGTCTGGCGCAATCTGCCCTGCGAGGCCGCAGACGTCAGTATGATGCTCGGTCCCGCCTTGACGAACTGCATCACGGCGCGGCCAAATATCGGTCTCTGTTTGAATCGATCGACGCGGGTTTCTGCATCATCGACGTGATTTTTGATCCAGAAGGCCGATCATTAGATTACGTCTTTGTTGAGGCAAATCCCGCATTCATTCACCAGACCGGACTGACGGACCCTGTCGGCAAGTCCATGCGATCAATGGTTCCCGGGCATGAGCAGCATTGGTTTGATATGTACGGCAACGTCGCCAAGACGGGAGAGCATGCTCGCTTTGAGGAGCACGCAAAGGCATTGGGCGACATTTGGTACGACGTTTATGCCTTCCGTGTCGTCGATCCGTCGGTTGCGCGGGTTGCGGTCTTGTTCAACGACATTTCCGAACGCCGAAAAATAGAGGACGCCCTAAGGGAGAGCCAGGACCGGCTACGGCGTCTGAACGAGACGCTGGAGGATCGTGTTCAAGAGCGAACGCGCGCATTGGAAACGGCGCAAGATGCGCTGCGGCAGTCCCAAAAACTGGAAGCTATGGGGCAACTCACAGGCGGTGTCGCACATGACTTCAACAATCTGCTTACCCCGATAGTAGGCAGTCTTGATCTGCTGCGCCGGAAAGGTGTCGGTACAGATCGCGAGCAGAGGCTCATAGAGGGTGCTATAAAGTCAGCGGATCGGGCGCGAACCCTCGTACAGCGCTTACTCGCGTTTGCGCGACGACAGCCCCTACAGGCAACAGCCGTCGATGTTGGCACGCTTGTCAATGAGATGCGTGATCTGATCATCAGCACCTGTGGACCGCGCATTCAGGTGTTGTTCCACATCGCCAAGGATCTCATGCCTGCTAAGGCTGATGCCAATCAAATCGAGATGGCGCTTCTCAATCTGGCGGTCAATGCGAGAGATGCCATGGATGCAGGAGGCACGCTGACTATCAGCGCTCACGAACGCTCGGTTCATGTTGATAATTCGCTTGGACTTGCCGAGGGCGAGTATGTGCTTTTGAGCGTTGCAGATACCGGTTCAGGCATGGATCAGAACACACTCGCCAAAGCTATCGAACCCTTTTTCACGACAAAAGGTGTAGGACAGGGAACTGGTCTAGGCCTTTCGATGGTGCATGGGCTGGCGGCCCAGTTGGGAGGAGGCCTCGTTATCGACAGCGAGGTTGGCCAGGGCACCACCATCAATCTCTGGCTTCCCGTAACTGACGCCTCGCCGGTGGAGGAGGCCGTCCCCAACATGGAGATGTCTCAACAAGATCGCGGCGTGGTCTTAGTCGTCGATGACGAGGATCTGGTCCGGGCTAGCACCGCGCACATGCTGGGGGAACTAGGCTATTCGGTCCTGGAAGCGAATTCGGGCGAGGCGGCAATGCGGTTACTTGAGGGTGCGCAAACTATCGATCTACTTGTCACAGATCACCTTATGCCGGGCATAACTGGTACTGACCTTGCCATGCATCTACGCCGGGTCAGACCTGAGGTTCGCGTGCTGGTGATTTCAGGCTATGCAGAAGCGAAAGGCATGGCACTGGATTTGCCAAGACTGGCTAAACCTTTCAAGCAGAGTGATTTGGCGAGCAGTTTGGCGCGGCTCTAAGAGCCTGTCTTGAATCTCATGCGTAACGAGCGATGCGCCTAATGAGAACGCTGGCTGCGGCGGCATAGAGAAGAGCGGTTGCGGATTTGATGGTTCGCTCGAAGTCCTTTGCCAAGCGGCGATTTCGGTTGAGCCATGCGAAAGTCCGTTCGACCACCCATCGTCTGGGATGAACATGCTGTCGCAGCAAATCCTCGATACCCACGTACGGTTGCGCGACATTGATCGTGCGCTTGCCGCCCTGTCGCGCAGCGATGATGTTGCACGGCGCCTTCCAACTATTCCCGGCATTGGCCCGGTCGGTGCCACAGCGCTGGCGGCATCGGTCGCTGATCCGAGCCAGTTTAAATCCGGCCGCCAGTTCGCTGCGTGGCTCGGGCTCACACCAATCCAGAATTCGAGTGGCGGTAAGGAGCATGATGGAACAAGGGTTTAGCTAAGGAAATCAGTTTCACGAGGTTGTGGGAGCGACGCGATGTGATGGCGATACCGGTCAGACCGGGAACAAGGAAAACCAGATGAAGGTCCAAGGCATCCTAGCCTGATAAGCAGAATGGGACCTTGTTCGCGGACTCCATCAGGGCCAGCAATTTCTATCGACTGCATCAACAGGCCGGACAGAAGACTGCACCCGACCAATTCGCCAATACGTCAAATTGCATTTGTAACGAGGGAGCCATCCACAGAAGACCGTCAGCACCTAAGGCTCTGAAATAGGCTGCGGAATATCTCACAAGGGTCGACTCTCGTCAGCCGATCATCGCGACATTTAACTGATAGAGCCGAAGCATCTCAGAAACTCGCTGTCAGGTTGAACGATCCATATTTCGTCCAGCGCCCCGATGGCGCGTTGGGCGCGTCGCGCAGGAAGCGGCCCTTGGCCAACAGCAGTCCGTCAAATTCGAAGCGCAATCGCGCCGGGATGAGCCAGTAACGCAGCCGTGCTTCCAGTTGGTGGCCGGCAAAATCCCCTGACCGACCCGATGCATCGCGCACCCCGGTCCCTGCAAAACTGTCCTCGCTGGCGGCCAGCCACATCGCCCGATACACCGCAAAGGCGTCGAGGCGCTTGCTGGGCGTGACCTCCAGCCTGATGCCAGGCGTCATGATGTTCGTGCGAGCGATCGCATTGTAAAGACCCGCTGGAGCCAGATCCGCCCGGCGCATGCCGAATAGTGTGTCGAAGCGCCCATAGCGTCCGCCACGCCGGTCACCGCTGGCGCGGTCGAGTTCCACAGAGAGGCGGGGCTTCCATACAGCTGCAAAACTATAGCCGATATCGGCATGGATGAAGTTGGCGCTGACCGACTGGCGCGATGCAGCAGACGCAAGCGACGCACTGATGGTGCCGGTCTGGAAAAGGGCTTCGATTTCATAATCGAATTCCCCAACGCGCGGCTCCGCGATGATGCGAACCCCGAACGTATCGAGCGAACGATCGCGAGTCGGCCGCCCAGGCGCATCGCGTTCGCCAAGATGATAATAGCTGATCTCGCCCATCGCGGATCCCAGGATGTTGCTCTTCGTCATCAGGCCTCCCCATAGGACCAGATCGAAACTCTCCCTGTCGAGCTTGACCCTGGCGTCGCGAAGATCCTTTGGATCGTCGGGCAACCGGACCTGCGGCAGGGTGTAGATCAGCGTCGCCTTGATCCCCGGCGGCAGGACCAGATCGGCGCGCCCGCCCGTATAGCCGTTGGTGGTGTTGCGATAATCATCGGCCGCGACGAGACGCCGCGATCCCAGGTTCAGCATCATCCGCCCTGCCGTCAGGGTCAGTTTCGACCCCCTGCCGAAGGGCGCCAGGATGTCAGCCGCCACATAGGCCTGCACCGGCTCCAACGCATTCACCTCCCCGACCGTGACCGGCGTGCCGGCATCGTCACCGAATACGCGACTGTCGTATAGTTCGAGACCGAACCGCACGTCGCCCGTCTTATATTCGGCAAGAATGTTGGTGCGGACGTTGAGCAGGTCGTCGCTCGCGTTGAAGCCCGCGCGCGCCTGCCCGTCGATCGCTTCGTAGCGGACGCGGATAGCGCCGCTCACGGTGAGACCGTCCGCTGGATCATCGGCCATCGCAACCGACGGGACGCCCAGTGCCAGACAGCACGTCACGACGAGCGGGAAACGGGCGGCGGCAAATTGCATGAGATATATATGTTCCTTAGATTCGATTGATGAGATATATATGTTCTATCATGACGACAAGCGAACCCTCCATCTGGCTGGCCCTGCTGCACCAGCTTCCCGTCAAGCCGCCCTATCTGCGCGTGAAAATCTGGCGTCGCCTGCAGGCGATCGGTGCGGTGCCGCTCAAAAATGCGGTGCATGTCCTGCCTCTTCGGAACGAACATGACGCTGCGTTTCGCAGTCTTATGGCCGACATCATAGATGGCGGCGGCGAGGCGACCCTCATCGAAGCGCGGATGCTGGGAGGCCAGGGTGACGGTGACATCCGCGCCATGTTCGACGCCGCGCGGGACTCCGACTATGATGACATAGCCCAGGCGGCGCGGCGGCTGATCGACACCGGCCCTGCCAGCGGCGCCGATATCGCCAAGCTCCAGAAACGGATGGCGGATGTCGTTCAACTCGACTTTTTCGGCGCACATGGGCGGCAGCAGGCGCAAGCGGCGTTGGCTGACCTCGATCGGCAACGCTATCAGCATCCCGACGTCAGTCGCGACGAGCCCGTCGCCGGCCTGCCGCGCGATCTGAAGGGCAGGACATGGGTGACGCGCAGCGGCGTCCATGTCGATCGCATCGCCTGCGCCTGGCTGATCCGCCGCTTCATAGACCCGGATGCGACCTTCCGTTTCGTCGACGGCCGCAGCTACGCGCCGCTAAAGGATGAGCTGCGCTTCGACATGGCGGATGCAGAGTTCACCCATGAGGGCGAGAATTGCAGCTTCGAAACCCTCGTCGCGCGCGGCGGCCTGACCGATGATCCGGCGCTGGTCGCTATCGCGGAGATTATTCACGACCTGGATATTGCCGACGGCAAGTTCGCGCGGCCCGAGACGGCGGGCCTTGGCGCGATGCTGTCGGGCGTCTGCGCCTCCACCGATGATGACATGCACCGCATCGCCACGGCCAGCGACGCGCTGAACCAGTTCCACGCCTATTTCTCGAACCGAAAGGCAGACCGATGACCGCAACCGGCTCCATGCTGGCCGACGCGCCCGTGCCGACAGCAGGCGATCATGGCATCCCGCTTGGGGAGGCGACCCGCATCTGGGCGCGCATCGCCGCATTGAGTTTCGGCGGACCGGCCGGCCAGATCGCGGTGATGCACCGCATTTTGGTCGAGGAGAAACGCTGGATCGGCGAGGAGCGGTTTCTCCATGCGCTCAACTATTGCATGTTGCTGCCCGGCCCGGAGGCGCAGCAGCTTGCCATCTATATCGGCTGGCTGTTGCACAAGACGCGCGGTGGGCTGATCGCTGGCGCGCTCTTCGTTCTGCCCGGTTTTCTCGCCATATTGGCCTTGAGCTACCTCTATGTGCTGCTGGGTCAGTTGCCGCTCATCGAGGGCATATTCTTCGGGCTGAAGGCCGCTGTGCTGGCCGTGGTGGTTCAGGCGGTGGTGCGCGTGGGATCACGCGCACTCAAGAATAATGTCATGCGCGGCATCGCGGTTGCAGCCTTTGTCGCGATCTTCTTTCTCGACGCACCCTTTCCCCTGATCGTCCTGGCGGCGGGCGTGGGCGGCTATATCGGCGGGCGCAGCGGCCTGCCCCAGTTCAAGGGCGGCGGCGGTCATGGCTCAACAGGTGGTGAGGTCGTCCATGACCGGGACACCGCGCTGGGTGAAGCTTTGCCCGATCATGCGCGACCCGATCTGGGGTGGTCGCTGCGGATATGCGCGATCCTGTCCTTCCTCTGGCTGGCGCCCGTTGCCGGGTTGTTCCTGATCCTGGAGCCGGACCATGTGTTCACCCACATCGCCACTTTTTTCAGCCAGATGGCGGTCGTGACCTTTGGCGGCGCCTATGCCGTTCTCGCCTATGTGGCGCAGGAAGCGGTCGGCACGTTCGGCTGGCTGCGCCCCGGCGAAATGCTCGATGGCCTCGGCATGGCGGAAACGACGCCTGGTCCGCTCATCATGGTGACGCAGTTTGTGGGATTTCTGGCCGCCTTTCGCGATGCGGGCACGATGGCACCCCTGCTGGCGGCGACGCTGGGCGCTATTCTCACGACTTGGGTGACGTTCGTGCCCTGCTTCCTGTGGATCTTCGCCGGTGCGCCCTTTATCGAGCGGTTGCGGGGCAACAAAGCCTTGTCGGCGGCCCTGACCGCCATCACCGCGGCGGTCGTGGGCGTCATCTTCAACCTCGCTATCTGGTTTGCGATCCACACCTTGTTCGGCCAGACGATGGCGGTTCGCTCACCGACCGGCAGCTTCGACGTGCCGGTTCCAGCCTCCATCAATGTTGCCGCCGTCGTGCTGGCGCTCGCCGCCGCCATCGCCATCTTCCGGTTCAAGCTGGGCGTGTTGACGGTTCTCGCCGGCTGCGCGACGCTGGGCGCGATCTACACCCTTACCGTCTGACAGGATCTGCAAACATGGTTGATGTCTCTCGTCGTACCGCCTTTCAAACCCTTGGAGCAGGCGCTTTGGCCATCGCCGCCACCGATACGGCAAGCGGGCAGGTCGCCGCGCCGCCCGCCACCTTGCCGCCAGCCTTTGCTGGCACGCACCAGCCCAAACCCCTGCGCTTCGATCCGGCGAAGCTGGACGGGCTGTCGGAGCGCCTCATCCGGTCGCATTGGGAGAATAATTATATCGGATCGGTGAAGACCCTCAATATGGTAGAAACCCGGATCGCCGCCGCGCTGGCCGATGCCGACATGCCGCCGGTCCTCTATGGCGGCCTCAAGCGCGAGGAATTGCACCGGACTGGATCGGTCATTCTCCATGAGATGTATTTCGATGGGCTTGGCGGCAATGGCCAGGCCGCTGGCTCCATTCGCGCGGCGCTCGCCAAAGCCTGGGGATCGTTCGAGACATGGGAGAAGGATTTCCGGCGCACGGGCCTGTCGCTGGCCGGTGGCTCAGGCTGGGTGATCCTCGCCTATAATCTCCATACCCGTTCGCTGCACAATCATTGGGCCTGGGACCATATGCATGGTGCGGCCGCCGGCATCCCGATCCTCGCCCTCGACATGTACGAGCATAGTTTCCACATGGATTATGGCACGCAAGCCGCCAAATATATCGACGCCTGGTTCCGTAATCTCGACTGGCAGGCGGCCGACCGGTGCTATGCGCAGGCGATAGCGGTCGGGGCCAGCTGAACGCGGTGGCGTCTATAACCGTTGACTGAACTCGGCCAAGCGACGTCCGCTTCCGATCATCTCGACTATACTACGCAAATATGCGTTGGCCCGGTTCCGCCGTTTCATGATTACACGATGGCAGTCGAACGGTGATCGCGGCTTTCTATGCCCTGCATCGGCAAAGCAGACCAGGCAATCATTGGCGCTACTGGAGAAAGTTGGGCCATAGCGAGACGGGCACGAGCCTCGTGACCGCTCTCGCGGTTCAGCATGTCCTGCTTCACTCTGCTGTAAGGAAAGAATGGTTCTCCTGTCTGCAAGGGCGCTTCGGAAGGCACGTCTCATTGGAATTTCTCGATGACCCTTCTCGATCGCAAATAGCAGTTTATGGATTTCGGTGCATTCCCATGTAGAATTGGTTAGGATTTGAACTGTTCATCGACAGTCATAGATCTTCAAGAAATAATCATGGGATTTGTCCTGCGAGATTTCATACGCCTTGCTCATCGCTCCAGCCTCGGAGCTACATGGCAGGAAAGGATGACATCATGTCGACAGCCACAGCCGAACGCATTGACCCAACGCCAATCGACATTCGCCCGCTTCAACCGACGATCGGTGCCGAAATCCACGGCATAGACATTGGCAAGCCGATTAGCGCGGATGTGCGGGACGCCATTCGCGCTGCCGTACTGGAATATAAGGTCGTTTTCTTCCGCGACCAGCAACTCGATAATGACAGCCACGCCGCCTTCGCGCGGGAATTCGGGCCGCTCTACACCCATCCCAGCACGACCCACGATCCCAAGATCACGCCGATCCACAATATCGCCGCCGTGGACAATGCCCGGTTCGACCAGCGCCAGACCAAGGTGAAGATCCGGCCGGGTGAGGCCTATCATAGCGACACGAGCTGGCGTCTGGTCCCGACCTGGGGCGCTGTGCTGCGCGCGGTCGATCTGCCGCCGGTTGGCGGCGACACCGTCTGGGTCGATGCCAATCTGGCTTATGAAGGGCTTTCGGACGAATTGAAGGCGCGGCTGGAGGGGCTACACGTCACCCATGACTATCGGTCGGCTTTGCTGGCGGACGGCCACGACTATCCGATCGTCGCCCATCCGGTGGTGCGCACCCATCGCGAAACGGGCAAGAAGATACTTTGGGTTAACCTGACCCAGAATCCGCAGATTTTGGGACTGGAACTGGCCGAAAGCCGGGAGCTGATCCAGGAGATATTGCTGCAATATAAGCGGCCCGAATTTCAGGTCCGCTTTTCGTGGAAGCCGGGATCGGTCGCCTTCTGGGACAATCGCGCGGCGGTCCATTATGCGGTGCGCAACTATGGCGACTATCCGCGCCTGCTCCATCGCGTGCTGATTGCCGACGAACCGCTCTACGCCGACCTTTAAGGGCGCTGGGTTCGATGGCCGATCCAGTCGCAGCAAATCCGGCGGGGGCGGCGCGACGCCGCTCCCGCCTCTGGTTCATCGCGCTGTTCGTGCTGGCGCTGGTCGCATCGGCCTTCTTGCTTATCCGCCCCGGCTCGCAGGCAAGCGCTGATGACGTGCTCGTCATCGGCGACCAGCGCGGCGGGGCGCAGGCGCTGCTGACGGCGTCGGGCGAGTTGAAAGGCGCGCCCTACCGGATCAAATGGGCGTTGTTCCCCGCAGCCGCGCCGTTGCTGGAGGCATTGGACGCCGGTGCGATCGATATCGGTGGGATTGGCGGCGCACCCTTCGCCTTCGCCTATGCCAGCGGCGCGCATATCCGGGCGGTGACCGCTTATCGGCCTGCGGGCGCCCGTGCCGGCAAGGCGTCGGCGATCGTCGTGCCCAAGGATTCCCGAATCCGCACGCTCGCCGATCTCCGGGGTAAGCGGGTCGCCACCATCCGTGGATCGGCAGGCCAGGATCTGGTGCTGCGCCTGCTCGAACGGGCGAAGATCGATTCCAAAACGATCCGCTGGACCTATTTGTCCAATGGCGAAGCCAAGGCGGCGCTGGCCACTGGCGCGGTCGACGCCTGGTCGACCTGGGGCAGTTATGTCGGCATCGCCGTGCTGGAGGATGGCGACCGGATCGCCGCCGATGGCGGCGACCTGCCGACCGGCGTCGGCTTCTACGCCGCCAACGACAAAGCGATCGATGCGAAACGCGCAATCCTGACCGACTATGTCGCGCGGCTGGCGCGAGCGCGCGACTGGGCGCGCCGCCATCCCGACGATTATGCGCGGGTGCTGGCAAAGGAAACCGGCATCCCCTTCGATGTCGCGCGCTTTTCCGCCAGCGCCAATCTGGGCAATGCCGTGCCGATCGATGCGGCGCTGATTGCCGAACAGGGCCGGATTTTCGAACGCTACCACGCAGCGGGAATCATCCCGCATATTCCAGAGGCAGATAAAGGCTATGATGGCTCGTTCAATGACGCGATTGCCGGAACGTCCGTCCGCGCCGGCCTGTAAGGCGTTCGCATGATGCCTCTTCCATCGCGCCGTCGCGTCCTGACCGGCCTGCTCACCACTGCCTTGCTCGCCGGCTGCGATAGCGGCGATGGGGGCGGTACGCTGACGGTCGGCAGCCAGAAGGGCGGGACGAAGGCGCTGATGCTCTCGTCCGGCGCATTGGACGGCGTTGGCTATCGAATCGAATGGGCCGAATTTCCCGCCGCGCAAACTCTGCTCGAAGCGGTCGGCAGCGGCGCGGTGGATGTCGGCCTTGCCGGTGATGCGCCCTTCATGTTCGCCTACCAAAGCGGCCTGCCGATCAAGGCGGTGTCGGCGCAGCGGACCGACCCGCGCCCCAGCGAAGCGGTCGCCATTCTCGTGCCAGGGGATTCCCCAGTGCGCAGCATCGCCGATCTCAAGGGCAAACGCATCGCCACCACGCGCGGATCGATCGGCTATTATCTCGCCCTGCGCGCCCTGCATGAAGCGGGCATGTCCCCCGACTCGGTGATCTTCACCTGGCTGTCGCCTGGCGATACGCGCGCCGCCTTCGCCTCGCGCACCATCGATGCCTGGGCGTGCTGGACACCCTATACCTCTACCGCGATAGCGGAAGGCGCGCGGGTGGTGGCCGACGGGCAGAATCTGATCCACGGCTATGCGTTCGAAGTCGCCAACGAGCGGTCGATCGCGCGTAAGCGGGCGATTCTGGCCGACTTTCTGAAGCGCGAAGCCAAAGCGCTCGACTGGGCGGCGCGGCACCCTGATGCCTATGCCAAGGTGCTGGCCAAAGAGACGGGTTTGCCGTTCGACATTGCACTGACCATGGTACGCAAGAATAGCCGTCGCACGGTTCCAATCACATCCTCTGTCGTGCAAGATCAGAATATCGTGCTCGATACTTTTCGTCAGTCTGGGGAAATAAAAACGTCGCGATCATTGGATGAAGCTTTTGTTATAATATAATAAAAACTCTAAGATATATTTAGAAATAAAAACAAAATTAAACTAAACTACTATGGAGTTTAACTTGATTAATTTGTGAAGCTGCACGCGATAGCACCATGTCGAACCATATTATTTTTTGGGGGAAATGGTCGTGATCCTGTCGCATCAACTGAAATTTACCGTATCTATTGTCTCACTCGTTGTCGCACTGGCCGCCAATGCGGCCTTCGCCGCCGATGCGAGCGATGCCGCGCCGGACGATGCGATTGCCGACGGCGGGGCCATCGTGGTGACCGGGGTGCGCGGCGCACGCCCTCGCACCGTCGCCGACAGCCCGGTGCCGATCGACGTGATCGACACGCGCGAATTGCAGGCGACCGGCCGCGTCGGCCTCAAGGATATATTGGGCAATATCGTCCCTTCGCTAACCGTCCCGGCGCTGGGCGGTGGCGGCACCTCGTCAGGCGCAAAGCCGATTTCGATCCGGGGTCTGAGCGGCGACTATGTGCTGGTGCTGGTCAACGGCAAGCGCCGCCACACCACCGCGCTCATCAACAACCTGTCCCGTGTTTCGGGCGGCAGCGTCCCGGTCGATCTCGACCTGATCGCCGCCAACGCGATCGGCCGGGTCGAAGTGCTGCGCGATGGCGCCGCCGCCCAATATGGGTCGGATGCGATTTCCGGCGTCATCAACTTCATCCTCGACGCCACGCCCCTAGGCGGCGAGTTCGCCGCCACCACCGGTAGTCATTATGAAAAGGGCGGCGAACTGATCCAGCAATCGGTCAGCTACGGCACGCGACTTGGTCCCGATGGCGGCTTCGTCCGCTTCGCGGTCGAAGGCAAGTTCCACGACCGCGCCGATACGTCGGGCGCGACCGTCAAGGACTCAATCGATCTCTACCCGCGCCTGGCCGACGGCTCGCGCGACCCGCGCGAAGCGACGATCGACCGCAACCGTGCCGGCAATTATGGCCGCACCAATCGCGACACTATCGCCAACGGCTCCTACAATGCGGAATTGCCGCTCAGCGACACGACCACGCTCTACAGCTTCTCGACGCTCAGCTATCGCGACATCAAGGACGGTCGCGGCCAGTTCAACGCCAACAACATCAACTCGCTACCCGAACTCTATCCCAACGGCTTCCTCGCCAAGCGCCGGGTCTGGGAAACAGATTTTCAGATCACCAGCGGCGTGCGCACCACGCTGGGGGGGCTGGCCGCCGATTTCAGCAGCAGTTTCGGCCGCGACGATGTGAAACTGGGCGCGGTCAATACGCTCAACCCTTCGCTGGGGCCGAGCAGCAAGACCAGCTTCTTCATGGGTAAGCAAATCAGCAGCCTGTGGGTCAATAATGCCGACTTCAGCCGCACCTTCGACCTGGGACTCGCAGAACCGCTGACACTGGCCTTTGGCGTCGAACATCGGTGGGAACGCTATCAGAACAAAGCGGGCGAACCCGACAGCTATCGCGACGGCGGCTATGTCGTGCCTGTCGGCACCACGCCCTTCCAGCTTGCCTATGGCGGCCAGCGTCCGGCGGCCAGCCTCGTCTCCTTCACCGGCACGACGCCTGCCGACGCCTTCGTCCTGACCCGCAACAATGTCGCCGCCTATGTCGATGTCGGCGCCAACATCACCAGGGGCTGGTTCGTCGGGGTCGCGGGCCGGGTCGAACATTATACCGACAGTTCGGGCGACACGGTCAGTGGCAAATTCTCGACCCGCTATGAGATAGCGCCGGGCTTCGCCATCCGCGGCGGTGTCAATACCGGCTTCCGCGCGCCGTCGCTGGCGCAGCAGGGCTTTTCCACCTCCCAGAACACCGGCGTCATCGTCAACGGCAACATCGTGCCGCAACTGGTCAAATTCCTGGCGCCCAACGATCCTATCGCCGGATTCTTCGGGGCAAAGCCGCTGACCCCGGAAAAGTCGCTGAACTTTACCGCCGGTACGACCTTCGAAAGCGGTGCCTTCCGCCTGACTGTCGACGGCTATCAGATCAGGATCGACGACCGGATCGTGAAGACCGAAATCCTGAATAGCGCCGAAGCTAAGGCGATCCTGTCCAGCTCCGCGGTCACCGCGATCCTGGCCCAGCGCGGCGTCCCCGGCATCAGCAGCGCGCAATTCTTCATCAACGGCGTTGACACCCGCACCCGCGGAATCGACGTCGTCAGCGAATATGTGCTGCGCACGTCAGGGTTCGGCGACTTCAAGCTCAGCGCCGCCTATAGTTACAACAAGACCAAGATACTCAACGTAGCCGCCAATCCCGGCAACCTCACCAACACCATCCTCTTTGGTCGTCAGGCCCGCGCCGACCTCACCAGCGTCACGCCGCGCGACAAGCTGGTGCTGAGCAATGAATGGACGATCGGCCCGATCCGCAGCCTGCTGCGCGTCACCCGCTTCGGCAGATATACCGAAACCGGGACCAGCCAGACCTCGACCGCCGATGACCGGACCTACAGCCCGAAATGGGTCACGGACCTGGATATTTCGGCGCAGGTGACCAAGACGATTAACCTGGCCGTCGGTGCCAATAATCTGTTCGACGTTTATCCCGACCGGATCGGCGTGATCCAGGCCGCCACGGGGCTGGGCCAATATGGCAGTTTCGCGCCGTTCGGCCTGAGCGGCGGTTTCTATTATGCGCGGTTGGGCGTGAAATTCTGAGCGCTTTACGGACCATCCCGCCTTCAGGAAGGCGGGATGGTCCGGCTCGTAATTCGGTCGCTAATAACGATGATCGCTAGTGCGGAAAGCCAGCATTTCAGCCTGGCGTTTACTCCCGCGACGTCGTCAACGCGCGATAGCGTTGGGCGGCGGTTTCGCCGCCTTCCTGCAATAATGGGCCGAGCAGCCTATAATGGTCCAGATCACCCGCCTCATCCGGCCGGTCCCATCCATGATCGCGCCGGACCCGGCCCAGATGCCCCGACGCCCGGATAGTTTCGGGATCGATGATCTCCGCGGCGTGCGAATCCGGGCCGACATAGATGGCGTCGGACACGCAATAAAGTTCGCACATATAACAGGTCTGGCACTGGTCCGGCCGGGCTATGACCGGCGCGCTGTCGCCCGCGTCTAACACATGGGTAGGGCAAATGGTGACGCAACTGTTGCAGCTATTGCACAGGTCGTCGAAGATATGCGCGATCATTCCGCCGCCTCCGCATAGCTGCGGCTTTCCGGCCGCGTCCAAAGCTGATCCAACCCGCCCGTCAGCAGGCGGACATTGCCGCCAGGGTCCAGCCCCGGGGCATCGACGCGCACATGGATGCCCCGGCTTTCCCGGCGGGCGAGCGCAGCCGCGGTGCACCAGCGGGCGGTAGCGACCATCGCCGCCGTTTCCCGCATTCCCACCAACGCCAGCCCTCGTGCGCGACCATGGTCGCCGATCATGCGCCAATGCGCGTCGAGCAAGGCCAGCGATTGCGTGAGTTTCCCTTCGCTCCGCCACAGCGAATGTTGATAGCCGTTCATATGATGATCGACATCCGCCTCGATCGCCTTTCGGTCGATCGGCTGTTCGGTCGATCGGGGGTGCATGGCGACCGTGCCGGCCATCCGCGCTTTGCCCGCCGCCACACCGCGTAGCGCCAGGCCGCGTCGCGCGGCGGCAGCGCCCGCGATCTGGCCGGAACTGAGCGCCCAGGCGCTGTTGATCGCGCCCCCGCCGCTGATCGCCCCGGTCACCAGTTCGCGCGTCGCCGCGTCACCCGCGGCATAAAGGCCGGTTACGCTGGTCCCGCACATATCGTCCACGATGCGCAGTCCGCCATTGCCCCGGATCGTGCCTTCGCCGAACAGCTTGATCGGCCAGCGTTGCTTGAACATGTCTATCCCCTTCCGCACGAAAGGCGGCGGGGTGAAGGGTTGGATGTCGTGCAGGATCGGCGGCAATTCGACCGGCGCGTCGATCAGGTCCGCATAGACCGGACCTTTCAGCAGGGCTGCGCCTAGCGCCTGATAATGGGCATGGCCGCGTGGCGGCTGGACGATCTCCGCGCCTCGCGCATCATAATAGCGCGCCGCGCCATAAGGCAGGGTACGGGTCGATGCCCAGGCTGGTGACACGGTATATTGGATGGAAAATTCCATGCCGGACAGTTCCGCCCCCGCTTCCGCCGCCAGCAGATAGCCATCGCCGCTGTTGCCGTGGCTGCCGATCAGGCCGGATCGGAAGGCGCAGCCGCCCGTCGCCATGATGACGGCCGGAGCATGTATCTCCCAGTCCTTGCCGGTCAGTCGGGCATGGCCGCATGCGCCTGCGACCGAGCCATCCTGGTCCACCAGCAACTGTGTCGCTGGATGATGATCCAGAATCCGGGCGCCTGCCGCCACGGCATAAGTGCGCAGCGCGCGCATATATTCCGCCCCGCGCACGCCGCTGTAATAGGTGCCGCCCCTGCCATCCGATCCGAACGGATAATAGCGCGCCAGGTCGGGCAGCGTGCGCCACGTGATATCAATGATCCGTTCCATCCAGGCCGGATCGCCCAGCTCGAAGCCATCTGCCCATTTCCGCTCGATGATCTCGCGGCGGCGCACCGGATCGGGCGGCACCCACCAGTGATTGGGGCCAGCGGTCGCGGTCACGCCGCTCGTGCCGACATAGCCCTTGTCCACCAGGATGGTCGATGCGCCTGTCTTTGCAGCAGCGATCGCCGCCCATGCCGCCGCCATGCCGCCGCCGATGATGAGCACATCGGCACGGACGGTTACGCCATCGCTCATTCGGCGGCGATCGCCACTGGTGCTTGGGCATGGCGATTTTCCGGCACCGGCAGGCCCAGATGACCGCGCAGCGTGTCATGCGCATAGTCTGTGCGGAAAAGGCCGCGTTGCTGGAGGATGGGCACCACGCCTTCGCGGAACAGCGCGAAGCTGTCGGGCGTGCCGACATTCAGGTTGAAGCCGTCGGCCGCGCGGCCGGTGAACCAGCGCTCGATCTCGTCTGCAATGGTTGCCGGCGACCCGACAAAGCCCTTGGCCCACTGATTGCGATAGGCGGCCTGGCGCAGCGTCAGTTGCTCGTCTCGGGCGATACGGATCAACCGTTCCGCGGCCCCCTTATAGCTGTTGAGGGTGACGCCGGTCAGATCGGGGAAGGGCGCGTCCAGATCATATTGCCGGAAATCATGATAGTTGAACGCGCGGCCGAGCTGGACCAGCAGCTTGTCGATATCCAGATTATCGACCTGCTCGCGGGCGATACGTTGCGCTTCCTCATCGGTGTCGGCGATGATCGGGAACAGGCCCGGCAGCACCTTGATCTCGTCGGGATTGCGGCCAAGCGCTGCGGCGCGGGCCTTCAAGTCGGCATAATATTCGCGACCGGATTCGAAATCGGGCGATGCGGCGAAGGTGCCTTCCGCGATGTTCGCGCCCAGATAGCGCCCCTCGCTGCTGTCACCCGCCTGGAAGATCACCGGCTGCCCCTGCCGCGATCGGGTAAGGGCGAGCGGACCTGCGACCGAAAAATGCTTGCCCTTGTGGTTCAGCGGATGCTGCTTGTCCTTGCGCAGGAACAGGCCGCCATCCTTGTCGGCCGGAAAAGCGTCATCCTCATAGCTGTCCCATAGACCCTGGACGACCCGCACGAATTCCAGCGCGCGCTCGTAGCGGACGCCATGTTCGAAATGCGCGTCGCGGCCATAATTGCGCGCAGCGCCTTCCAGGCCCGTGGTGACCACGTTCCAGCCTGCACGTCCCCGGCTGATATGGTCGAGCGATCCGAACTGGCGCGCGACATTATAGGGTTCCCAATAGCTGGTGGTCAGCGTGCCGACCAGGCCGATATGCGACGTATGGCTCGCGACCGCGGACAACAGCGTCAACGGCTCCAGCCGGTTCAGGAAATGGGGTGACGTATCGGGCGTGATATAGGGCGAATCGACGATGAAGATAAGGTCGAACTTCGCGTCTTCCGCCAGTTTTGCGTGGCGGATATACCAGTCGATATCGATGCTGGCATTCCCCGGAACGTCGGGATGCCGCCAGACATGTTGATCGTTGCCCACGCCCGTAAGGATAGCGCCGAGATGAAGCTGCCGCGTGCCCATGATATGTCCTGAATAAGCTTGAGGAGCATTTGGTTTAGGCAATCATGTGCGGCCTGAATAACGAGGTCTCTTGATAGGGCTATTGGTTATACTGAAGTCACCTGCCGCATACCGGCGGCCATCACGTACCCGACGCGGGCCTGATCGTCCTGAAGCCAATATGCGACGTGCCAAGGTCGCGTTCTTGCGCCTGGAAAGCGGCGGGCCGGAAATTGGCGCAATAATTCATTGCGCACAGATAGGAGCCGCCTTTGATGAGGCCGCTGCCCTCGCGTTGCTCACTGGTCCATTCCCACACATTGCCTACCATATCGCGCAGGCCAAAACTGTTCGCGGGAAAGCAGCCGACAGGGGCCAGTCCGACATAACCGTCATTGCCGGTGTCGCGGACCGGGAAGACACCTTGCCAACTGTTGGCGATGGGATGGCTATCGCCTTCATAGGCCCAACTGCGCGGATCGCGCGCAGCCGCTTGATCACCCCGCGCCGCGCGTTCCCATTGCGCTTCGTTGGGCAATGCCCCGCCTGACCAGCGCGCATAGGCGCTGGCATCTTCATAATCGACATGGATGACGGGCCAGTCCTCCCGCTCGGCGATGTCGCTGCCCGGCCCCTGCGGATGCCGCCAGTCCGCGCCCTTGCGATACCGCCACCATAAGCCGGCGTTCTCGATCGTCACGGGTTCGGTCGGCTGGACAAAGATAGCCGATCCGCCTTCGCGTTCGGCCGCGGTGCGATATCCGGTCGCCTGAACGAAGGCGGCGAATTGCCGGTTGGTCACTTCGTGCCGGTCGATCCAGAAAGCGGCAACATCGACCTTGCGACCGGGGTGCCCTTCGCCATCCTCGCCCAGCAGCACCGAACCGGCGGGCACGAGTAGGCGGCCATCTTGCGTCTCGCATCGCGCCGCTTTTGCAGGCCGCGCCACCGGCGCGGCGCTCATAGTTGCTGCCCCGCCGGCAGCGAGCAGCATCAGGGCTGCCGTCCGGTGCCACATCCTCATTTCTTCGTTTCGCTCTGCACCGGGGCGGGAGCCGGGACGACCACGCCCTTGGCTTTGGCATAGCTGTCCCAGTCGCCGATCAGTTCCTGTAGCTTTGCGGGTTCGCTGGCCGACAGGTCATGGGCTTCGGCGGGATCCTTAGCCACGTTGAACAACTGCCATATCCCGGTGCCATAGCCCTGACGCGGATAGGCGCTGCCCGTCTTGGGCAGGAAGACCGCCTTCCAGTCCCCCTTACGAAGCGCGCGACGGTAGAACAACTCTGTCCCGACGACTTCGGTCGGTTGACGCACCTGCGCTGCGGTGCCGGCCAGAACCGGACGCAGGCTATGTCCCTGGAAGGGCAGGATCGCATGGCCGGCAAAGGTCGCAGGCTGCTGCACTCCCGCCAGATCGAGCAGGGTCGGGGCGACATCGGTCACGCTGAGCAGGCCAGTGGCGATCCGCTGTCCGGCTATGCCGGGGCCGCTGGCAAAGGCGGTGACGCGCGTACCGCCTTCGGTCGGATATCCCTTCACCAGCCAGGAAGGGGCACTGTTGGCCTGCGCCCAACCGGGGCCATAGCCCAGATAGGATGTCGCCTTGCCGATATTGCCCAGGCTGTTGTCGATGCCCAGCTTCGCCTTGCCCTCCGGCTTCAGCACGGCCTGATGCGGGGCGTCGATCACATTGCCTTCCGGGCCGTTGTCGGCCAGGAAGATGATGACCGTATCGTCATAACGGCCGAGTGCCTTGAGCGTTGCGACGACGCGCCCGACATTCTGGTCCATCCGGTCGACCATCGCGGCATAGACTTCCATCTTGCGCGCCTCGATCGCCTTTTCCGCATCCGTCAGCGATGACCAGGGCTTTACATCCTGCCAGTCATGGGGGGTCAGATCGGCGGGCACCAGGCCCAGTGCCTTCTGCCGCTGAAGGCGCGCGTCCCGCAACGCTTCATACCCGGCGTCATAGCGGCCCTTATATTTGGCGATGTCTTCGGGCGGCGCCTGAATTGGCCAGTGTGGCGTGGAATAGGGAAGATAGGCGAAGAAGGGGCGTTGATCCTGCGCGCCTTCCTGCAGGAAGGCGATCAGCCGGTCGGTGAAATAATCCGCCGAGAAACGCCCCTTGGGATAAGTGACCAGCTTGCCATTGTCGCGATAGGTCGGCGCGGCGTCGATGGCTTTCCATGCCTTGTTCTGATCCGCGCCGAAATGATTGCCCAGGCCCTGGAGCAAAGCGTAGGAGCGTTCGAAACCGCGCGCAGCCGGGCCCCGTTCGGGCGTCAGGCCAAGATGCCATTTGCCCGACATCAATGTGCGATAGCCGCCCTCGTGCAGCAGTTCGGCGATCGAGGCGACCCGATCGTTGAGATAGCCTTCATAGCCGGGCTGGCCGGTCTGATCGGGCTGAAGCGTTTCGGCCATACTGCCAAGGCCCGCCTGATGATTATCGACGCCGCTCAACAACATCGACCGGGTTGGCGAGCAGGTGGGGGCCGTGTGAAAGCCGGTGAAACGGACACCGCCATTGGCGATGGAATCCAGATTCGGCGTCGCGATCTCCCCGCCGAACGCGCCTAAATCTGACCAGCCCAGATCGTCGGCGACAATCAGCAGGAAGTTTTGCTGGCGGGTGGCAGCAGGGATTGCGGTTGGTGCCGACTTGTCCTGCGCCGACACGCATAAGGGGCCGGACAAGGCGCTGACTGCCAATAAAATAGCTGATTTCAATATCTTGTTCACCGGCCCAACTCCCTGATCCGACTCTGAATGATCCGGAGACCTATGCGACGGCCGGTGAGATTCGAAACAATCTATTGTCTATGAGATCGATAGAAAAACTGTCTCGCCATAATTCCAATCAATTCTCTAGTTGCGGCGTTGAGAAAGACTCAACCGTGCCGGTCGCAACATAATGGGGGTTTCATGACCACGCTGCTTCACTCGTCTTCGCTTGCGGTTCTGGCCGCCCTGTCAGCGACAAGCTTGTCCGCGCCCACCCATGCCGCCGATGCGACGCCCGTTCCAGCTGCGGTAGAGGATGGCGATGCGAGCGGAGGTGAAATCATCATCACCGCGCGTCGCCGAAACGAGAAGATCCAAGACGTACCGGTCGCCGCAAACAGCTATGGCGGCGAACAACTGGCGGCAACCCGCACCTATAATCTGCGCGATCTTCAGGCGCTCAGCCCCAGCCTGGTGGTGACCGTCACCAATCCGCGCAACACGAGCATCAATATTCGTGGCCTTGGCAACAATGTGTCGGTTTATAATGACGGGCTGGAACCGGCAGTGGGCGTCTATATGGACCAGGTCTATCTGGCGCGGCCGGGACAGGCGGTGTTCGACCTGGCGGATATCGAGCGGATCGAAGTGCTGCGCGGCCCGCAGGGCACATTGTTCGGCAAGAATACCTCGGCCGGTGCCGTCGTCGTGACGACCAAGTCGCCGACCTTTGATCCCGAATTTGGCGGCGATGTGACTTATGGCAATTATGATTTCCGCCAACTGCATGCCTATGCCAGCGGTGCACTGATTGACAATGTCCTGGCCACGCGCCTTTATGTGTCGAAGACCGATCGGGACGGCTATGTCACCAATCGTTATGACGGCAGCAAGACGCAGGATTATCATGATTTCGGCCTGCGCGGCCAGTTGCTGTTCACCCCGACCGAGAATTTCAAGCTGCGCGTGATCGGCGATTATGGATTCCAGAAATCGCAGACCGCTGCTGCCGTTCTGACGGGCGTGATCCGCAGCTACGATAATGGCGTCAACTTCGCGAACAACTATAATGATCGGGCGACACGCCTTGGCCTAGCGACCGTCACCGACTCGCCGGGCGACCGGATCGTCGATGTCGATGGCAATCCGCGTTACAAGATGCGGCAGGGCGGCGTGTCCGCCATCGCTGACCTGAGCCTAGCCGGACATAGCCTGACGTCCGTCACCGCCTGGCGCCGCTGGGACTGGTATCCGCATAATGACGGCGACAGCACGCGCCTGGATGCCGGCACCGATTTCCACCAGAGCAACAATCAGCAGCAGTTCAGCCAGGAATTGCGCATCGCGTCGGAAGGTGAGCGCAAGGTCGACTACATCGCCGGACTTTATTATCTCTGGCAGTCGATCAAGGCGGAAGCGCTCAATACCTATGGCCAGGATGCCGCGGCCTGGTTCCTGGCGCCCAACGTCGATCCGGTGGTCGGTGCGGCGGCCTTGAACGGCTATACGATCATCAGCCATTCCAAGCCGGTGACCAACAGCTATGCCGCGTTCGGCCAGACGATCTGGCACATCACCCCCACGGTCGATCTGACGACGGGCCTGCGCTATACCTATGAAACCAAGAGCGGCTGGTTCGATCAGGAGACGACCGGAGCCAGCCTGGCCGGTCTCACCGCCGCGCAACAGGCGGCTGCCCTGACCATTCGCGCGCGTTATGGCGCAACCAACTATTACGAGGCGCGGACCAAGGAAGGCCGCCTGTCCGGCCAGGCGACCCTGTCCTGGAAAGTTACACCCGACGCGCTGCTCTATGCCACCTATGGCCGGGGCAACAAATTTGGCGGCCTCAACCTGGCCAACATCACGACCACAGGCCCCTACGCCGCTGATCCCGTCATCAGGCCTGAAACGATCAACAGCTATGAAGTGGGGCTCAAGACCAGTTGGTGGGCGAACAAGCTGACTGCCAATCTCGCCGGTTTCTGGACGGACGTAAGCGACTATCAGACCACGATCGTCGATGTCGATCGCAACAACATCTCTTTCTTCACCAATGTCGGTAAAGTGCGCACGCGCGGCATCGAGGCGGATCTGCGCGCTGCCCCGACGCCGTGGCTGTCGATTTATGGGTCCGGCACGTTTACCGACGCACAATATGTCAGCTACCCCAACGCGCCATGCCCGATCGAGACGAACGGGCAGACGCTGTGCGACCTGTCGGGCGATCGCCTGCCAGGCGTTTCGAAATGGGCGTTCTCAGCGGGCGGGGAAGCCAAGACGGCCGTCGGCAAGGCGCTGGGCCAGGATGTGGAGGCCTATTTCGGCGCCGATTACAGTTATCGGTCCAATTTCTACACGACCGCCAGCCTGTCGCGCTATTCGCTGATCCCGAGCTACAGCCTGCTCAACGCCCGCATCGGCGTGCGGGCGCTCGACGGCAGCGTGGATCTGCAATTGTGGGGCCGCAACCTTTTCAACAAGGATTATTATCAGAGCCTGTCGGCCGGCAATACCGGCTCCATTACCGGCACGCTGGGCGATCCGCGGACCTACGGCGTGACGTTACGTACTCAGTTTTGACCGCGACCGTGGCATGGGAGAGCGTCGGTCCGATCAATGACGGGGCGATCAGACGCTCCTCCACAAGGTTTGCCGTATAGACATCCATGTAAATTCTTGTCTGTTGCTGCCGATCTGAAATTACCGGCCAAGTCCATAACAGGGGACAGAATCGACTTGAGGCCACCGACCAGGGCCTCAAGTCGCGCGGCTCCCCATTATTTCGCCAAGCCGTACAGGCCGTTCCGTTGTCCACTCTTCGTTAAAGGCAATGCCGCTTTGCCCGAAGAGCATCACAATGGTCGAGCCGAGCAGGAAGCGACCCATTTCCTCACCCTGCTTAATGTGAATATGCTGGTCAGGATACGTCCATTCGAACGGCTTTTTAGTGCGTTTCGGATTTACCACGCCGTGCCATGTCGTGGCGATGCTGCCAACAATGGTGGCGCCAACCAATACCATTACAAACGAACCATGTTCGGGCGACTCAAAGGCGCACACTACCCGCTCATTGCGCGCAAACAGATTGGGCACGCCCCGTGCGGTGACCGGATTGACCGAGAAAAGAGCACCCGGCACATAGATCATGCGCGTCAATATGCCGTCACAGGGCATGTGCAGACGGTGGTAGTCTCTCGGCGAGAGATACAGGTTAGCGAAACTGCCGTGGCGGAACTTGGCCGCCAGTTCGCCATCGCCGCCGACCAATTCCGCAGTGGTAAAGCTATGCCCTTTGGCCTGGAGGATGTGATGGTCGTCGATGGCACCGAATTGACTGATCGCACCGTCGACCGGACAGATGAAATCGGCACGGGCCAAAGGGCGTGCGCCAATTCTGAGGGGCCGGGTAAAGAAATCATTGAAGCTTTTATAACTCGCTATGTCCGCGTTGGCGGCTTCGGTCATGTCCACGCCATATCTTCTGACGAACCAGCGGATCAATCGGGTCGTTGCTGAACCGGCGCTTGCGCTCGCGATGCTGCCAGCGAGACTGGTCAGGGCCTGCTTGGGAAGGAGATGTTGCAGCAGGACTTGCAAGCGTTCGGACAAGGTGAGCCTCGAAATAGTGACCGCCGTTCATTCTATGGTCTCAAAAATGTACCGGCACGTTCCGGTTGACCGGCGCGAGCATAGCCGGGAGGGACTGCGATATCCATCGGATATGACCGATGTTGAGTGGGCGTTGGCAGCGCCATTCGTGCCTCCGGCAAGGCGTGGAGGCCGACCTCGAACGGCAGACATGCGCGAAGTCCTCAACGCGATGTTGTATGTAGCTGCGAGCGGGTGCGCGTGGCGACTTTTACCAAAATGCTTTCCTCCGGTGTCGACTGTCCGGCGCTACTTCTACGCCTGGCGCAATGCCAGTCTGTTTGAAGCCATCAACACCGTGTTGGTTATGAACTTGCGGGAAATCGAAGGACGGGAAGCCTCGCCCAGCGCTGGAGTGATCGATAGCCAGTCGGTGAAGACCACGGAAAGTGGCGGAATTTCGGGCTTTGACGCTGGCAAGAAGGTCAAAGGCCGCAAACGGCGCATTCTGACAGACACCTGCGGTTTTCTGATCTTCATCCTCGTCCACGCTGCCGACATTCAGGATCGCGATGGAGCTGTCGATGTGCTGGCCGCAATCCGGACCCGTTTCCCCTGGCTGCGCCATGTGTTCGCGGATGGCGGCTATGCGGGTGAAAAGTTACGGTCGGCGCTCGTCGGCATGGGAAAGTGGACGATCGAGCCGAAGGCCAGCGAAGCTAAATCATCAAGCGTTCCGACAAAGCCAAGGGTTTCGAGGTGCTACCCCGCCGATGGGTTGTCGAGCGAACCTTCGCATGGCTCAGGCGTTGCCGACGGCTCGCCAAGGATTGGGAAAGGTCCATCGCCTCATCGACGGCCTGGACTCTCATCGCTTCAATCCGCATGCTCACGCGCAGAACCGCAAGGTACTGTCAAATTTGACGAACTTCTGAATCGGGCTCTGAAGGGTCGACAGCGGATGGACGGCAATAGTTGCGAGATCCGGTACTGGTAATATGACCTACCGGCTGTCAATGGATAATCTCCCGTGGTCGCAAATAAGGAGAGACGTCATATGTCCGCCGACGAAACGCTCATCATGCTTACCGCCGATATTGTAGCCGCGCATGTCAGCAAAACAGCGTGGCAGTCAACGATCTCGCTGCACTGATTGCCAATGTGCATGGCGCCCTCTCGACATTGGGCGAACCTGCCGTCGCTGAGGAAGTAAAGCAGGAACCCGCGGTCTCGGTATGTGCTTCGATCAAGCCGGACTATCTTGTCTGTCTCGAGGACGGTAAAAAGCTCAAGATGCTCAAGCGTCACCTGATGACCCATTATCAGATGACCCCGGCTGACTATCGGTCGAAATGGCCAACTTGGCCTATAACTTCCAGCGCTTGGCCTGGCTCGAAGGGCGAACTGCGCCTGCTTGATGCGAGCCAATGGTCACCGAAGGTAAACCGTACGCCTCCGTTGAGAGTCGCCTTTCCCCGGGCGTGATAGACTGATCTGCCCCCACCGAGTGGGCCGTATGGTTTGTTATTGGATTATGCTCGCCGCCGCCATATCCGGGCTGAGGTGGAGCGAAGCGGAACCGGAGGCCGGATATGGCGGTGAGGCCGTTTCTGGTGCCGGCGATCGGTAGCCGAGGCTGCTATGCGGCCGGACGGTGTTGTAATGTCGCCGCCAGGCTTCGATCAGCACCTTGGCCTCGGCGAGACTGTAGAAGATTTCGCCGTTGAGCAGTTCGTCGCGAAGCGACCCGTTAAAGCTCTCATTATAGCCATTCTCCCATGGTGATCCCGGCGCGATATAGAGCGTCTTCACGCCGATCTGCCCTAGCCATTGCTGGACGGCCGTCGCAATAAATTCACTGCCATTGTCGGACCGGATATTGGCTGGCGGCCCGCGCGATATGAACAGGTCCGCCAAGGCGGCCAGCACATCCTCATGCTTAAGCTGTCGCGCGACGATGAGCGCTAAGCACTCCCTGCTGGCTTCGTCGATGATGGTCAGGATACGGAACTTGCGCCCATCATGCGTGCGGCCCTCGACGAAGTCATAGGCCCACACATGCCCTGGATATTGCGGCCGCAGCCGGATGCACGATCCGTCATTGAGCCACAGCCTGCCGCGCTTTGGCTGACGCTGCGGGACCTTGAGCCCCTCACGCCGCCATATCCGCTCGACCCGCTTATGGTTCACCGTCCACCCCGCATGGCACAGCAATGCCGTTACACGGCGATAGCCGTAGCGACCATATTGTTTAGCCAGCGCGATGATGTCCTCCGTCAGTGCTTGCTCGTCATCCGCCCCGCGCGGCACCTTGCGCTGCGTCGATCGATGCTGTCCCAGCACCCGGCATATCCGTCGCTCGGACACCGGAAGCGCTCGTCGCACATGATCGATACAGCGTCGCCGCCGCGCGGGGCTCAGAAGTTTAGCTGCGCTGGACTACGTCTCCCCGTGCAGCTTCCTGCAAGATCAGCTTATCCAGTGTCAGGTCCGAGATCGCCCGGCGAAGCCGCAGATTCTCCTTCTCCAGATCCTCCATTCGCCGCGCCTGGTCAGTCTTCAGACCACCATATTCCTTACGCCAGCGGTAATAGGTCTGCTCGCTGACCGCGATCCGCCGACACGGCTCGGCCGTGCTCGCGCCCTGCGCCAGCACGATCTCAACTTCACGCAACTTGCCGATGATCTCTTCAGGCTTGTGCTTTTTGAATGGCATGCGTCGTCCCTTTCGTGGTCCAGACTATCATAGTCTCTGGGCCACTCAGCAGGGGGCAGATCAAATCCATAATTTTATCACCGGGAGAATTTGCGCTTCTCCGAGTCTTCGTGACATATCCCCGCCGCGTCCTGAGCCGTAACCAGATTTTAGATCTCACCACTGCCATGGGGAGTGACATCACCGACCGTGTTATTGACACGCAAATCTGCCGCCTGCGTCGACGATTAATTGCCGGTCAAGACTTCATTCGAACGGTCAGAAACGAGGGATATATGTTTACGGCGCGCGTTCGACGCCTTCCGTCCGCCCAAACATTCTGACATTCCATGCTTTCCTAGTCGGATTACGACGAACCTGAAGCGGCTCGGCGTCAACGGTAAAACCTTGCGCCCACAGCTGGTGCCCGATCCTGAATTGATCGGCTGGCGAGATGATAGAGGCCTTCATAGATCATGACCGCCACCATAATGGCCATGGCAAAGGGGAGGTCCGCCTGATCGAATAGTGTCGCGCGCAGGAGCAAGCCGATGGCCGTTGCCATCAACATCAAGCGCATGAATGTGGGCCGCAGGGTCGCTTTCATGTCAGTCCTCCTTTATTAAAAGAAAAAATCGAGCAGCAGTTTGAGATTAAGCGTGATGATGATCGCCGAGATCGCCCAAGCTGCGAATTTGAGCCAACGCGGATTCACGAAATTGCCCATCAGCCTGCGGTCGCTCGTGAATTTGACGAGGGGCACGACGGCGAAGGGGAGTTGCAGGCTCAGGATCACCTGGCTCAGCACCAGCAATCGGGTGGTCCCTTCCGATCCATAGAGAGCCGCCACGATCACGGCGGGCACAATGGCGAGCATCCGGGTGACGACCCGGCGCAGCCAGGCGGGCACGCGCAGGTTGACGAAACCCTCCATCACGATCTGCCCCGCCAGCGTCGCAGTTATTGTACTATTCTGTCCCGACGCCAACAGGGCCACGGCGAACAGAGTGCTGGCGATACCGGCGCCCAACATTGGGGAGAGCAGGCGGTGCGCATCCTGTATCTCGGCAACGCCCGTCATGCCCGCGACATGGAAAGAGGAGGCGGCAAGGATCAGGATAGCGCCGTTGACGAACATGGCGAGCATCAGAGCGACGGTGCTGTCCACCGTGGCGAACAGCACCGCTTCGCGCTTGCCCCTTTCGCTCCGGTCGAAGCTGCGGGTCTGGACGATGGAGGAATGGAGATAGAGATTATGGGGCATCACGGTCGCGCCGATGATACCGATCGCGATATAGAGCATCGCCGGGTTCGTGACGACGCTGGCGCTGGGAACAAGGCCCATGCCGATTGCGGCGAGATCCGGTTTCGACAGGAAGAGTTCGACGGCGAAGCAGCCAGCGATCACGATCAGCAACGCGACGATGAAGGCTTCCAGCTGCCTGAACCCGCGCTGTTGCAGGAACAGGATGAGCATGACGTCGGCGGCGGTAAGGCACACACCCATGACCAGTGGAATGTCGAACAATAATTGCAGGGCGATGGCGGTGCCGACCACTTCGGCAAGATCGCAGGCGATGATCGCCAGTTCGCACATGATCCACAGGGTCATGCGGACCGGCGCGCTATATTGGGCGCGGCAGGCCTGGGCCAGGTCCATGCCGGTGACGATGCCAAGTTTGGCCGCGAGCGATTGCAGCACCATCGCCATGATGCTGGACAGCAGGATGACCGACAGCAAAGTGTAGCCAAAGGCCGATCCTCCCGCCAGATCGGTCGCCCAGTTGCCAGGGTCCATATAACCGACGGCGACGATATAGCCGGGACCGGCAAAGGCGCCCATTTTCTTCCAGAGGCTGCCGCCAGCCCGCGGCACCGCGATCGTCCGATAGGAACCGGGCAGGCTGGGCCTGATGTCCGGCATGTCCATGGACGGCATCGCGATGTCTGCGGGTGGCGGAGGCGTCATCGATTATCCCCTTTGCATTGACAGTCCAAGTCCAGCGTTATTGCGCGGTGCTGGTGTTGAGACTGCCGTTGAGGCCATTGGGGAAGAAGCCGCCCTTCTGCGCGGCCAGCTTCGTCAGATAGACGATGTTGAGCACTTCGCCCGTGGTACGGCTGTAGGCGATGCCGTCGCTATCGGTGGGGACGATGTTCGACGCGCCGTCCTTGGGGCTGATGCCCTGGTCCTTGTCCGCCGACCCGTCCAGGCTGTCGCGGGCGTCGGATATCTTGTCCGCCGATGTGCGCAGCGAAGGCGTCTCCACTCCCTTGCCGTAGAGAACGGTCCGCACCAGCGCGGCATGATAGGCCTCAGCCGCCAGAATACCGGCCGCCGCCTCCAGGAACGTCTTGTTGGTAATGAGCGGCGACGCCCCCTTATAGGCGGTGACGCCTACGTCCTCGAAAATATAGGCGCCCAGCAGGAAATTCTCGTCGCTGGCATAGGGGTCGAAGCTTTGGCCCGCAGCGATCAGGCCGGCCGCCTGCGCTGCCGAGGAGAAAGCGCCGGTTGCGCTCGATCCGATGTCGATGGCCGGCTGCGCCACCGCGGTCGTGCCGATCGCACCGCGCAGAAATTCGACATGGGCGCGTTCGTCGGCCGCGATTTCGCGCGCATAGCGGGCGATCAACGGATCGACGAAAGCGACCTGACGGCCGCCGGTGACAGCGCCCTGCGTTCCCGCTCCGCCCAATATGCTGGTGGGCAGGCCCGATCCGAAGGCGGCGAAATAATAGAATTGCGCCTCCAGATATTCAAGGTTGAGCGCGAAATTCAGTATGTCGCCATCGGTTACGGTCGGCGTGGGCGTTGGGGTCGGCGTGGGAGTCGGCGTTGGTACGGCCGTGGCTTCGTCATCGCCGCAGCCGGACAGCAGGCTTGCGCCAGCCGCTACTACCGCCATCGATCCTGCCGCACGGAAGCCGCGCCTCTGGTCGCGGCGCCGTGCGCGCGATTCAAAGGCTTCGAGCATCAGATCGTCTTTCATGGGATCAACTCCGTTTCGAAAGGGGCTCAGTTCGCCGCGCTCATGTTGATGGTGCCGTTGACGCCGTTGGGGAAAAACCCGCCCCGCGCCGTCGCCATGTTGGTCAGATAGGCGATGTTGAGCACCTGTCCGGTCGTTCGGCTGTAGGCGAGGCCGTTGGCGTCGAGCGGCACGATGTTCGACGCATCGCCGATATCCGCGATGCCCTGGTCAAGCTCGCTGGAGCCGTCCAGGCTGTCGCGCGCCCTGGAAATGGCCTCGGTCGCGTCGATCAGCGAGGGGGTGGCGATGCCCTTGCGATAGAGCGAGGTGCGGACCAAGCCCGCATGATAGGCTTCCACCGCCAAGATACCGGCTGCAGCTTCCAGATAGGTCTTGCTGGTGATGAGCGGCGCCGCGCCCTTATAGGCGGTCACCCCGACATCCTCGAAGATAAAGGCGCCCAGCAGGAAATTTTCGTCGCTGGAGTAGGGATCGAAGCTGGCACCGCCGCCGATCAGGCCGGCCGCGCGCGCCGCCGACGAAAAAGCGCCATTGGGATCGATGCCGACATCGATCGCTGGCTGGGCGACCACGGCCCCACCCAGATTCTTGCGCAGGAAATCGACATGGGCGATTTCGTCCTGTGCGATCTCTTTGGCATATTGGGCCACAACCGGGTCGGTGAAATTGACCTTACGGCCGCCCGTTGCGGTGCCCGCGCTTCCGCTGCCACTGGTATATTTGGTGTCGATCGGCGTGCCGAACACCGCGTAAGAATAGAAATTCGCTTCCAGATATTCGAGGTTAAGGGCGAAGTTCAATATGTCCCCATCGGATGGCGCGCTCTGCGCCATGGCCGATTGGCTGCTCGCTGCATAACCCGCGCTGCCAAAGGCGGCCATGGCCCCGAGCGTTCGAAAGAAATCGCGACGCTCCTCTCGCCGTTTGGCCCTGCGTTCCAAAGTCTCGATTGCCAGAATATCGTCGGTCATCGCTCGATCCTCGCTGACTGGTGGTCATGATGCGCGGGAGGCGCGTCATCGGCGGGCAAAGGCGAGATCGGTCGGCGAAGTTCCAGTTTTTACGCTGGAAAAAATATCTGCGTACGCGGACGTACAAGGATGCATCCTTGACGGCATCGCGTCCGTATCTGCTCGCTTGATCCCCATGAATTGCGAGGGCGTTTTGGTTGCCGGCATTCAGAAAGACACGTCGAACATCTTCCTGCGATCCTTGTCACCGCCTGACTATGCCAGCATCAGCCGGCACTTTACTGGCATCATCTTGGCGCCCAGAGTCACCATTGCCAGCGCAGGCCAACCCATAGAATTTCTGGATTTCCCGGAAAGCGGGATATTGGCCATCAATAGCGATGCTGGCGCCCGTCCGGCATGTCTGACCGCGCTGGTCGGGCGCGAGGGCTATGTCGGCTGGTCGGCGCTGATGGATGTGGGCCTGTCTTCCTATCATATTCGCGCAGGCGGAGAGGGCGCCCGATGTCTTCGGATAGAGATTTCCAGAATGCGTCGCCTGGTGAATGAAAGGCCAAGCCTGCGCGCCAGCCTCCTGCGCTTCGTGCATAGCGTGATGATCCAGATGAACGCTACGATCGTGTCGAGCAAGACCGACCCGATCGAGCGGCGGCTGGCGCGATTGATCCTGATGCACCATGATCGCGCCAATGACGGCGACATATGCGTCACGCATCAAGATCTGGCGGATATGCTGGTCGTTCGTCGGGCGAGCATTACCGACGCCCTGCATGTGATGGAGGGCAACCAATTGATCGCCAGTAGCCGCAACAGGCTGGTCATGCGCAACCGCCCCGGTCTTTGTCTTGTTGCAGGCGATGGCTATGGCGTGGCCGAAGAACATTATAGCCAATATGTCGCGCCGCTGTTCGCTGCCCGCTAATCCGCGCGACGTTGAAAAACAGGGAAGCCCGGCGCTTACAGGATCGATCGGGTCAGGGCATCAGAACCGTATCGACCATATTTATGACGCCATTGGATTGCATCACTTTGGCGATGCTGATCTTCGACGTGCCGCCCTTGGCATCAGGATAAGCAGGTCAGAAAATGGAGATTTTCCCTGCCGCGATCGGCGCGGAACTGGGGGCGTCGTGCGGCGCGCCGTCGATGGATTCCATGGTGACCGCCAGGGTCGCGCCGTCCGTCATGAGGGGACGGTAGGACGGGTCGATCGCTACGCGACTTTCGGCGCCACCGGCAATCAGACCAAGCGACCGCGGTTTGCCGTCGGCCGGAATGATCCATAGTTCAGGGGCGAGACGATCCGGTGCAACGCCGGTCGGCCGCAGGGTCAGGCCGCCCGACGCCGGGTCGTACCGCGCCACTATCATCGGCCCGTCGGGCGCACCAACCATTTGCGCCACCGCCACTTGCGCAGGCGGTGCAGCCGGAACGGGCGGTGTCGGGCGCAGAACCATGACCAGCGCGAGCGAGGCGGCGAGCGCTGCGGATGCAAGCGCGCCCGCGCGCCACCAGCGTAATTGCCCAGCAGCTAGAGAGGGCTGCACGCTGTCCGCGATCCGATTTTCGATGCCGGTCCATAGCGTTTCCGGCGGGGCGAGCGGAACATAGGCGTCATAGAGCGCCGCAAGCCGTCCTTCCCATGCGTCGATCATGTCAGGCGAGAAATTTGGATCGGCCATCAGGCGCCGAAGCGCAGCGGCTCGCGCTTCGCCGTCAAGCACGCCCAGCGCCAGTTCGGCGGCAAGCGCATCGCGTTCTTCGGGCGTCAGGACCGCGTCAGCCATCGCCAATGCACGCCTTGAGCTGTTGCAGGCCGCGACGAATCCAGCTTTTCATCGTTCCGATCGGCACCGCCATCCGATCGGCCAATTGAGCATAGGTAAGCCCATCCAGAAATGCCGAGCGGATCGCCATGCCGTGTCGATCTTCCAGTTCATTGAGACAGGCGAACAGGCGCATGCTGTGCTGGTCATTCTCGATCACCATGTCGGCCAGAGGCGCTGTATCGGAGACTTGCGCTGCGTCTTCTTCCGGCACGATCGTCATCCGACGCGCGGAACGGCGCCAGTCAATGGCGGTGTTCCGCGCGATCGCGCAAAGCCAGGTTATGGGACTGGCCCTGCCGGCGTCGAACCGGTCGGCCCTGTTCCAAACCTTGATATACACGTCCTGCAAGATATCCTCCGCGGCATCCCTGTCTGCAGAGATACGGAGGCAAATACCGAAAAGTTTCGCAGACGTCATGGTATAGACCTGCCGAAGGGCGCTCCGGTCACGCCCGGCGACCCGCGCCAGCGCGGTGATCAGCCTCTCACGTTCGGTGTCTGCATCTCCCACAGGCGCGACCGTAGCCATTTTTCGGCTCGTTTCAATTGAAAGGCAGATTGGCGCGAACAAATGTGGATCGGCTGGCCCGGCCAAATTGAATGGCGCACCGTCTGAAGTCGGCAGGCCAAAATTAGATGCGGCATGGCGATATAGGGTCGGTTCGCGTGTCGCCCCTTATAATTGCTTCCCACTATCGAGGCTCAGCCAGCGATCAAGGGTCCAGCCTCCGCCTCCGCGCGCGAACAGCAGGAGAAGCAAGCCAGCCCATATAAGATGGGTCGGCCAGGCGTCGGGATAGACGAATATCTCGATCACCAGGGTCATGCCCAGCAATGCGGCCGCGGCTGGCCGGGTGAACAAACCCAGGACCAGCAGGATCGGGAAGACATGCTCCGAATAGGTCGCCACATGCGCCGCGACGTTCGGAGGAATGAGCGGCAAGGCATATTCGGTCTGGAACAACTCGTAGGTGGAGGGCGTGATGGTCAGCAGACCCTCCACCTTGGTTCGACCCGACAGGAAGAAGGTGGCCGCGATGCCCAGGCGCGCGACCAGCAGGAGCAGATTGTCGGGGACCAGCCGGGTCAGCCGACCGCAGGCTTCAGCATATTGGCGCGCAAAGGATATCATCGCTCTTCTCCGCAGGATCAGGAAGGATCACGCCTTGGGCGTCAGCGACCCGAAGCCCTTGGGCGTCTTGATCTTGGTGCAGGCGCCGGCCTTCACCAGTTTCCAGGCGTCGCCCTGATAGGCTATCCGCGACGTGCCGGCGCAACTGGTGCCCGCGCCCGCCTAGCAGTCATTCTTGCCGACCTGCGACACGCCATAGCATTTTTCCATGGGTTTGGTCGGCTCTGCGGCATGGGCGGTGCCGGTCGTGATCGCGATGGCGAGTGCTGCGGCCAATATGGCCGGTGTCGATGACATGATGTTTCTCCGTCGAAAAAGCGGGATGGCCTCACATGCGACGGAGCCGTTTGGGGCGGCTCCGTCGCACGGCAACCCTGGGAGGCCAAGCGGGCCGGGTTACGGAAGCTTCTTCGCGGCTGAACGGAAAGGCGTTACAGGTGGCGCTGAAAATGGTCGCACAGCATTTTTTCCGCCGCATCGCTGTAACCATTGGGCCTCTAGCCACGAATGGCTGTTCGGGAGTGCGTATGCGGGCGAGCGAAGAACAGCTCAGGATATGGATGATCGGCGGTCTTGATGGAGACGCCGATGCCTATACCGCCTTGCTCGGCGCGCTCGTTCCGTTGCTGCGATCCTTCTTCGGACGCCGCCTGCGCGGCGCGGCCGATGATGTCGAGGATCTGGTGCAGGAAACATTGATGGCCATTCACACCCGTCGCGGGACATATGACCGGACCCGGCCCTTTGTCGCCTGGGCCTATGCGGTCGCGCGCTACAAGATGATCGACCAGTTCCGTAGGACCCGGCACATGGTTCAGATCGAGGGACTGGAAGAGATATTGGTCGCGGAAGGATTCGAGAATGCCTGCGCCGCGCGCATGGATATCGACCGATTGCTGGGCGGCCTGTCGCCCAAGCAGGCAAAGGCTATCCGCGACACGAAGGTCGATGGGCTGAGCGTGATGGAGGCCGCGCAGGCGGCCGGCCTGAGCGAAGCCGACGTCAAGGTTTCCGTCAATCGGGGCTTGAAAACGCTGGCCGCGCGGTTGAGGGGAGAGGGCTGATGCAGACCGACGACCTTATTCGCGCGCTGGCGGGCGATGCGCGCCCGGTGCCCCGCCATGCGGTGGAACGCAGGGTCGGGATTGGCCTGGCCAGCGGCGGCATCGTCACGCTGGCGGCGATCGCCGCGGCGCTGGGGTTCCGGCCCGATCTGGGCCCCGCGATGCAGGCTTTCCCTTTCTGGATGAAATGGGCTTACACCCTCTCGCTGGGGATCGGCGCGATCGCCGCGACGCTACATCTGGCCCGGCCGGATGCGGCGCGCGTGCGCTGGCTCTGGTTGCTGGCGCTGCCGTTCGGCCTTTTGCTGGCCGCCGCCGCAAGCGAATTGATCCGAACCCCGGTTGATGGCTGGCCCCGTCTCTGGCTGGGCGATAGCTGGACGCGATGTTCGATGATGGTGGCAAGCTTGTCCGTGCCGCTGTTCGTCGGTCTGCTTTGGGCCTTTCGTCGGCTGGCCCCGACACGGCTGCGCCTGGCGGGCGCGATGGCGGGGCTGGCGTCCGGCGCCTGTTCAGCAACGCTCTATGGCCTGCATTGCCCCGAAGCGTCCGCCACCTTCGTCCTCACCTGGTACACGCTGGGGATGGTGCTGGCGACGCTGGGCGGCGTACTGGTCGGGCCACGTTTCCTGCGTTGGTAGATAATATGTAACCATCGCGGGCCTCACCCCGAAGAACCCTGTGCCATCCCGGCAATATTCTTCGGAGATTATCTCATGACCAGCATCAAGTCCGGCGTCAGCATCGCCACCACCGCTGCGCTGCTCGCCATCGCCGGCATCTCGGCCGCCGCTCCGGCCTTTGCGGCCGACGCCGCCAAGACCGCCCATTGCTATGGCGTCAACAGCTGTAAGGGCACGTCGGACTGCAAGACCGCCAAGAATGACTGCAAGGGCCTGAACAGCTGTAAGGGGCAGGGCTTCAAGGAAATGTCGGCTGCAAAATGCACCGCCGCCGGCGGCAGCCTGACCGAGCCTGCGGCCCAATAATATCGGCCTTCGCGCACGCTCCCCCCCATCGCGTGCGCGATATCGAGGCCCGGCTTACCCCCGGCCGGGCCTCCCCCCTTCCCGGAGCGTGCCGATGACCGCCACCCCCATCGCCCCTTTTGACGGCTTCGGCCTTGGCCTGCGGACGCCGCACTATCAGGATTTCCTGACGAGCACGGTGCCGGTCGATTTCGTGGAGGTCATATCCGAGAATTTCATGATCGATGGCGGGCGCCCCCGCCACATCCTCGATCAGATCCGCGAACGGCATCCGGTGGCCTTGCATGGCGTGTCGATGTCGATCGGATCGGCCGACGGGCTGGATCGCGCATATCTGGACCGCCTGAAAACATTGATCGACCATGTCGATCCGCTGTTCGTGTCCGACCATCTGTGCTGGACCCGGATCGCGGGGTTCAACGCGCACGACCTCCTGCCGCTTCCCTATACCGACGAAGCGCTCGATCTGGTTTGCGCCAACATTCTGCAAGCACAGGACATGCTGGAACGGCCGATGCTGATCGAAAACCCCTCCACCTATCTGCAATTCACCGCCGACAGCATGACCGAATGGCAATTTCTGGACGCGATGTGCGCGCGCACCGGCTGCGGCCTGCTGCTGGACGTGAATAATATCCATGTCAGCGCGATCAATCATGGCTTCGATCCCATAACCTATCTCGATGGCGTGCCAGCCGACCGTGTGCGCCAGATTCATCTGGCCGGGCATAGCCAGGGCCGCGATTGCCTCATCGATACGCATGACCAGCCCGTGCCGCCGCCGGTCTGGGCGCTCTACGCCGAAGCCTGCCGCCGTGTCGGGCCGGTCGCGACCATGATCGAACGGGACGACGATATTCCCCCGCTCGCCGACCTGCTGGCCGAACTGGACATGGCCCGCGCGATCGCGACGATGGACCGGAGGCAGGCGGCATGAGCCTGGCCGCGATGCAGCGCGATTTCGCCAGATGGCTGACCGACCGTTCGGGAACGATGACCGCCTGGGTGGATGGCGCGGCGCATGTCGGGCTGGATGTCTATCATAATGCCTACCGCGTGCGGTTGGCCGACTGCCTGCACGAGATGTTCGAAAAGACGGCGCTCTGGCTGGGCGACGAGGCATTCATGGCGGCCGCGCGCGCGCATATCGACAGCAGCCCGCCCCATGGCTGGACGCTGGGCGTCTATGGCGACGGGTTCGACCGGACGCTGGCGCGCCTCTATCCCGACGATCGCGAAGTGGAGGAACTGGCCTGGCTGGATCATGCGCTGGCCCGGACGTTCGAGGGACGCGATGCCGATCCGGTCAGCGCGGACATGCTCGCGGGGGTGGATTGGGATGATGCGGGGTTGATTTTCGTGCCGACGCTCAGCATTGGTCAAGCGACCACCAATGCGGGCGCGATCTGGTCCGCGCTGGCGGCGCAAGAGCAGCCACCTGCTGCGGCCATGCTCACTCAACCCAGCGCATTGCTGGTGTGGCGACAGAGTTTTACACCCTGTTTTCGCACGATCGAAACGGTCGAGGCCGACATTTTGGCCGACGCCGTTGCGGGCGCCAGCTTTGGCGCATTATGCGCGTCGCTGATCGATCGGCTGGGCGAGGAAACGGGCGTGGCGGCGGCCGGCGCCTTGTTGGGCCAATGGATCGGCGAAGGACTGATTGCCGATATTCGTCACGTCGGCTCGAACCGCATCGCGACGCCGTTCATGCAATAGCGCAAGCCCGTCGGGCGCGGGCCGTCTTCAAAGACATGTCCCAGATGACCGGCGCATCGCGCGCAATGGACTTCGGTTCGCGCCCCGCCCAGCGAGCGATCGACGCTGGCGCCGATGGCGCGCGGAAGATGATCGTAGAAGCTGGGCCAGCCAGTGCCGCTGTCGAACTTCGTCGTCGATGCATAAAGCGGCAAGGCGCAGCCCGCGCACATGAATCGCCCCTTGCGATGCTCGTCGTTCAGGGGACTCGTGAAGGGATATTCGGTCGAAGCCTGTCGCAGCACGGCATAGGCCTGCGGCGATAGGCGCTTGCGCCATTCGGCTTCGCTCAGCGTGAACGGCGCGGGCGTGGCGGCGATCGCCGCCGCGCCATGCCCCCGCATCCATCGCCAGCCCAGCGCGCCGATGGCGGCGGTGCCGGCGAAGGCCAGGAAGGAGCGGCGGGAGGATGGGGGATATTCTTGGGTCATATCCTATATTCGTGGGACGGGGCCGAATGGTTTCAAAAAAAATGGGGCAGACTGTAACCGCGCGGCGATTGGCTTCGTATCTCTGGCATGATCTTTTGACGGAGCCTTACCATGTCCCGCATCTTCCCGGTCGCCGCAGTCCTTCTTGCCGGATCGGCCTTGATCGCCCTCAACAGCCCTGGCGGCGCAGCCGAGCAGGTTGTTCGGGTGCCAGCCGCCGCAACGGTCGAGCCCGTCGTCGGGCATCGGGAAATCGCGACTTTCGCCGGTGGCTGTTTCTGGGGCGTGGAGGGCGTGTTTTCGCATGTGAAGGGCGTGATCAGCGCGACGTCGGGCTATGCCGGGGGCGGCGCATCGACCGCAGACTATGAAAGCGTGTCCACCGGCGCGACGGGCCATGCCGAAGCCGTCAGGGTCGTGTTCGACCCAAGCAAAGTGAATTATGCGGACCTGTTGCGTATCTACTTCTCGGTCGTGGCGGACCCGACCCTGCTCAACCGGCAGGGACCGGACAGGGGCACCCAATATCGATCGGCCCTGTTCCCGGCATCGCCCGCGCAGGATAAGGTCGCCCGCGCCTATATCGCGCAATTGTCGGCCGCCCATGTGTACGGGCGACCGATCGTGACGCGGATCGAGGGCAACCGGCGCTTCTTCCCCGCCGAAGCCCATCATCAGGACTTCATGGCCCGCAATCCGACCTATCCCTACATCGTCGTGAACGACCGGCCGAAGGTTGAGGCGTTGAAGCGATTATTCCCGGCGAACTGGAAAGCGTGAGCGCTCCATCAACGGGCCGGCGCGACGTCTCTCACGAAATGCGCGACATCGGCCAGGATGCTTGCGCGATAACGGAAGGGGCGGGCGATCGCCGTGACCATGCCGATATGGCCGATGCCGGGATAGCGCTTGATCCGAACCGGAACGCCTGCCGCGCTTAATGTCGCGGCCAGGGCTTCGCTGTTGCGGGCGCGCACGGTTTCGTCCGCATCGCCGACCAGCAATAATGTCGGAGGGTCGCCCGCGCCAGCCCAATGTACAGGCTGCGTCTCCGCAGGGTCGGGCCATGTCCCAAACGCGGCCTTGCTCGCCGCAACGTCGAAGGGCGCGAAATCATAGGGCCCGGCGATCCCGACCAGCCCCTTGATCGACGATCGATCCGCGCCCAGCCATCGATCATCGACCGCCAGCATGGCTGCGATATAGGCGCCGGCCGAATGGCCGCTCACAATGATGGCATCGGGCGCGCCGCCATAGTCCCGCCCATGCGCCATCGCCCATCGGACTGCGCTGGCGCAGTCATTCACAAAATCGGGATAGAGATTATCGGGGCCGATCCGATAGTCGGGGATGACGACAAGGAAACCCTGCGCGGCCAAGGCCCGTCCCACAAATGCATAGCCCGCCCGCGCGCCACTGGCCCAGGAGCCGCCGTAGAAGAAAAGGACGACAGGAAGCCGGGCATCTGCGCGCCGGTGGCGCGGCGCATATATGTCCAATTTCTGCCGTGGGCCATGATCATAGGGAATATTCTGTGCGATCCTGACGCCATCGCCATCCTTGGGTACCAGCGCGTCGAATGTCAGCAGCGGCGCAAAGGCCGCACAGGCAACGGCCGCAAGCCCACAAGCGCCTGCCGCCACGCATTTCCCTTGTTTGCTCATCGCCTTCCCTAACATGCAGAAGGGCAATGCCTAGCGACTTGCTGATGGCGACGTCTTGGCGGCATCGGTATTCTGGATCGAATTGTTGACGAAATGGTGGATGTGTCAAACGGCTTACGGTCCGAAGTTGAGCACCGAAAGTCATCGTCTGAATGTCGTGCAAGGGTCGTTTCGGGATATTTTGAAGAAAACGGGGCCTATCCACTTTCCGAAGGGAGGTAGATCGGAGCGTCTTCGGGCACCCAAGGCGCCGTTCGCACCATCACCATGGCAAATAGTCTCGATGCCAAGCATTCGCATAGCCAAGCTTTGAGGGACGGGAGCGAGAGAGTGTCGAACCAACTCTGGTCGACCGCAGCAAATTGGCGAACGAACGGCATTATGGCCG
>JAZJZH010000020.1:0-28690 GCA_040389985.1 Pseudomonadota bacterium | reverse complement strand
CGTCCAATCTCCGCCAAGCATGCTCAAGCTTCACGATTTTTGCAACAGAGCCGCCTGTTTCTCTCGCTAAGATTCCAGCCTTAGAGCCTGATCCGAAATTAAGTTGAGTAGTGTCAGCGGGTTAGCTTGACGCTCGCCCAGATCGTTGATTCAGCGGTTTTGCAACGAACCAAAGGATTTCAACGATGTGGACCGACACCACTCGCGCGCATCATGCACGCACGGAACTGGCTTTGCCAAGCGATTTGACCGACGGGGAATGGGCGGTGCTGGAGCCGTTTTTTCCGCCGCCGTCGCATGTAGGCCGCCCGCGCAAGTGGCCGCTGCGGAGAATTGTCGAGGCGATCCTCTTCCTGCTGCGCGGTGGTTTGCCGTGGCGGATGCTGCCGCCGTGCTTCCCGCCGGTCTCGACGGTGCGGCGCTGGTTCTACCTGTGGCGCGACAACCGCCTGTGGCAAACGATGAACCACTATCTGCTCATGGCCGCGCGCGAGGCGAACGGTCGCGAGGCCTCACCCAGTGCCGGGGTGATCGACAGCCAGAGCGTCAAAACAACGGAAAGCGGCGGGCCACGGGGCTATGACGCGGGCAAGAAGATTAAGGGCCGCAAGCGCCACATCCTCACCGACACCGAGGGCAATCTGGTTCATGCCGTGGTCCACACTGCTGACATCCAGGACCGCGACGGGGCACCGCTGGTGCTTGCCGAGATCGTCAGCCGCTTCCCGTGGTTGCGGCACATCTTCGCCGATGGAGGCTATGCCGGAGACAAACTCAAGGATGCCTTGGCCAAAATCAGCAAGTGGACGCTCGAAATCATCAAGCGATCCGATAAGGCCAAGGGCTTTGAAATCTTGCCACGCCGCTGGGTTGTCGAGCGCACCCTGGCCTGGCTGAACCGCAATCGCCGCCTCGCCAAGGACTTCGAACAGACCATCGTCTCGGCTACGGCTTGGCTGTTTATCGCTTCCGTCCAGCTCTTCGCCAGGCGTATCGCAAGATCATGAAATTATGCAGGATAATTTTGAATCAGACACTAAGGCATTGGCCCCCGGTTTCCAGTATGCGCCGCTGCATCACCGGGTTGGTGGCGAGGAAATTGGTGGGCGCCATGGTGTCGAGCCACTGGCGCGCGGCGAACGCCACCATGTCCTCATGGTGACGGGAAACTCCCGCAACGCCTGTGGTCGCAGCATGCCACCATTGCTGGTTCAGGAGAAAGGCTTGCGAGATCAGGTTGAAAGGCGGCTTGGCCCAGGCCGGGTCGGCAAAGCGGCGGTCCTGCGGTAGCGGTTCGATCGCCTTTGCGGCCTCGGTATCTGTCGCGCTGCGGGCGGCATAGCCGGCGAGACGCAGGCCCTTGCGCGCGGCCTTGGCCCCGAGTTGAAGCTGCTTGCCCGGCGAGACCGCCAGATGCATCGCCCAGTCGGACATTGCCTGGGTCAACGTCGCCGGAGAGAGGCCGCGTGTCGCCTGTGCGATCCATGCGCCCGCAGCCCGGTCGAGTGTCGCGGCGAGGCCGTCGAGCGGATCGGGCGCCTCGGTGGGGGCGGTCTGCGTCATAATTGTTGAAACTCCTTCACCCTATCGAACGAGAGCCGGACCGCTGATCGGCGCGACGCGATCAGGACATCAAGGCTTGTCGCGGAAATAGCGGCGACCGATGATCGACAGCCCGACCGGAAGCGCGGCGAGCACCGCCATGCCGAGGATCCAGACGATCACCACCAGGGATTTGCCGGCGCTTTTCAGCCAGGCGAGCCATTGTCCGGGCCAACTGCTTGTATCGAGCGCGGCGAGCACGTCGCCGGCAGGCTGGTTGCCCAGTGTCTTCGCGGCGCCCCTGCCTTGATCGACGACGAGATCGAGAGCGGTCGCCACCCAGGCCAGTACCGGATCGGTGAAGCTGTAGAAAAGCCAGGCCAGAACCGACCAGAGGAGCATGGCAATGCCGATGGCGATCCATGCGAGGGGCCGCAGGCGACCTTTGCGGCGACGACCGGCATGAGGGGGATTGAAGGAGGGTTGTCGGCTTGCGTGCCCGCGACGATGCGACATGTCAGACGCTGCTCGTAAATCGAAAGCCCGTCATGCCGCCTTCGCATCCTGCTTGCCGTTCTCTACGGCTTTGGCCGCGGTGCCGCCCGCGCTGAACGCGCCGAATGGAAAGAACCAGCGGCCCATGCCTTCGGTCGAAACATCGATGGTCTTTGGCGCCGTCACCTCATTGATACAGGACTGCTGCCATTCCGCCATGGCCTCCTTTACTCCAAGGAGGGCCGTGGTGCGCGTTTCGGCAAGCTCCTCGAACAGACCTGACACGGCTTCGCTGTTTGCAAACTCCACCTTGCCGGGAGCGGATTCCTTGAACTGATCTGCGACCGCGCCGAGGAAGCGGCTGCCGATCTGGACATGATCCTCGCAATTTGCGCGCGCGATTTTGGCAAATTTGAGGGCGAGGTGGGCATTGGCCTGGGTGAGGGCCAGCATCTGATCAAAAGGGTAGGTCATGAAAAAACTCCTGCCGCACCAAGCCGGAAACGAAATATGGCCTCATATTCCTTAACGACGACTCGCGACGGGTCCTTGACGCATATCAAAAGCCCGAGCGGACGTCCTTCCACCGAATTAGCCGGAAATGGGCCGTCGCCTTGGCCGACGAATGACGTCTAAAGTGCCATAGGATAGTTTTGTTACGGTCCGCTGTCGTCGATCCCCATAACCGCCGCACAGACCTTCCAGCACGATCCTGATCTTGTCCTTGGCCGAGAGGTGTCGCCGCGTCGCACGACGAATATCCTTCACCACCCGCTCCGCAGGGGCCTTCACCGGGAATTTCTTCGAGCAGGATTGGGGCTTCATTTTCGTTCATTCGTCACTACGACGAAGCCCAAATCCTGCTTAGGGTCAGGACCTAAATCACAACCGCAAATCTGTGCCATTGGTGCTGACGGCTGACAGTTCAGCAGCAGTTGGAGGCGTCGTTCCCAATCGTGCAAAGCGTGCCGGACGGCAGCACCGGCGCGAAGCCGCCTCCTGGTGTGCGGAAATTGGTGGTCTGCCCCTGATACAGCCGCGCGGCGAGGAGCAAGATCTCGCCATCATAAGTGTAATTGCGCAGATCGGCTTTCATGACCTCACGCTGACCATCAACCAGCAGCGTGCGGCTGCCCGGCGGAACCAGTGTCTGTGCGATGTAGCCGCCTTGCAGGATGCTGTCCCACACGCGTCGGGTGAGCTTGTCTCCCCGATAGGCGGCCCGGCCACCGAAACCGGCGACAGGTTTGAAGAACATCGCACCACGCATCGCCCAGAGCTGGTCCGCCTGATCCGCCGACACCGGAATCGTTTGCGCGATACCGTCGATCAGAACGTCAGTCTGCTCCTTGCTCACGCCCCAGCTTCTTAATGTGTGGGGATCGGTCAGCCGGATAAGGTTGCGCTTGTCCGCAAACATGGCGTGTGCCCACGGATTGGGTGTCAGCACCACATCGCCCGCCAGATAGGCGGAGCGCAACGCGGCGCTGTCCGGTTCATCGAGCGTGAAATCGGTGAGGCGATTATAGACGAGGTCTATCGGCACCGTCCCGCACCATAGCGCTCCATCCCGATGTTCGAACGCTTCGGGCGGCGAGATGACCGCGGTTAATCCGTGACGTTCGAAGAGTTTCTGGAACAGCAGAAACTCGGGATAGAGATACTGGCCTTGTGGATCGACGTCCACGATGGCGATTGTGGACAATGCCGCGTCGCGACCCTGCCTTCGCCATTCCTCGTGGAAGCTGGCGATGAAGCGGGCCTCGCAGTCCTGCGTTCCCATGGCGTCGGTCGCGACAAGGCTGACTGTCGTGCAGCAAGCCTTCTGCGCCTTTGCCAGCAATGCGTTGATCAGCGCGCCACCCGCATTGGTATTGATCTCGATGAGCTTCGGACCTTCAGGGCCGAGGTGAAAATCATAGCTCATGAAGACACCGATCGGCCCCGGTTCGAAGCGGGCGATGGCCGGGGCGGATTGCAGCACAGCCTCCCGATAACCGGGGAGTCTTGCCGTCTCCTCTATCGCCCGGATGATGCGCGCCATGCGATCGGCATGTTCGGGCGCCACGAACAGACTCTGGTCGGATACCAGCGTGGGCCGCATCTCCGTCAGTCGCTGGCCGATCCCTGCATCGGCCACTTCACCTGCGAACGCGCGTTCAAGTTCCACGCGGTCCAGCGTGAGGCACATGCAATCGGTATTGGGGGAAGGCATTCCGTTGCTCGCTCCGTCCTGACCCTAAAGATTGCCCGCCTGCTGCAACTGGCCCGGCGCATCGACCTGCACGGTGACATGGTCTATCTCGTAACGATCCTTCAGCCACCGCGCGACGAGCGCCGGCAATGCGAGCGGATCGGCACCGGAAGCCGGGCTGACATGCAGGGTCGCGACCACTGTATCGTCGGTGAGGGTCCAGGCATGGAAGTGCCCCGCCTCTGCGATTTCGGGCAATTCGATGAGTTCCGCTTCGGCCTTGCGCGCGTCCAGACCGCGCGGCACCGCCTGAAGCAGAACCTGAATGGACTCGGTGACGAGTGTCCATGCCGAGCGCACCACGAGGATCGCCACCAGCACCGAGAGCAGGGGATCGAGGATCGTCCACCCGGTCAGCATGATGCCGATGGCGGCGGCGATCGCGCCGACTGAGCCGAGCAGGTCGCCCACCACATGCAGCAGGGCGCCGCGCAGGTTGCTGTCCCCCTTCTTGCCCCGCGACAATATCCAGACGCCCATGAGATTCACGAACAGGCCGATGGTCGCGACGATCAGCATGGGGCCGGCCATCACCTCAACCGGCTGGTTGATGCGCTGAATCGCTTCCCAGGTGATCCATGCCACCAGCAGCAGCAAGGTAGCGCCATTGGCCAGCGCCGCCAGCACGCGAACGCGGTGGAACCCATAGGTGCGCGTGCCATCCACAGGTCGCCTGGCGACACGATAGGCGATCAGCGCCAGCAGCAGCGCCGCCGCATCGGAAACCATGTGCCCGGAATCGGCGATCAGCGCGAGCGAGCCGGACAGCCAGCCGCCCACGGCCTGAACCGCCGCATAACCAGCGGTGAAGATGAAGACAAAACGGATGCGCCGTTCATTGTCCGCGGTCACCACCTCGCCATGTTCATGGCCATCTTCCGGGCCATGGGCGGTCTGCGAACTGTCGTTACTCATGCCACTTCTCCCCGGATGTGCAGGACACACCTAACCTATCTGATTTTCCGACTAAAACGGAAGAACTCTTTCGCGCTTCCTCCGTCTCAAATTTTGCCGCATCATGACGAACGCTGATTACCGGGGCCAAGGAACCGGCGCGGCGGCGGTGCCCGCCAGTGCTCGATTGCCATGGTGCCGAATGCGGCCGCCGGGCCAATTTGCGCACCTCACTGGCCGACCAGCGGATAAGTGAGAAGCCCGCAATCATGGCTGAACGCGAACTGGGCCGCGAAGACCGCCGGGCGATCTTCAGCCCCGTTGCATCAGGATCATCTTTTCCTGCGTCATATCGCGCATCGTATAGCCGATGCCGCCCGTTCCATAGCCAGACACATGGCGCCCCGCGAACGGCATCCAGTCGGTGCGGAACGTCGTGGGATCATTGATCATGACGGCGGAGGCGTCGAGCCGGTCGGCGGCGCGCAGCGCGATGTCGATATCCCGCGCGAACACGCTGGCCTGAAACGCGAAAGGAAGCGCATTGGCGCGCGCGATGGCTTCATCGATGTCGCGATAGCGATAGAGCGCGACGACCGGGCCGAACACTTCTTCCCGAGAAACGCGCGCATCTGCGGGAGGCTCGACCAGTAGCGTGGGTTCCAGCATCGTTTCCGAAAGACGCCCGCCTCCGGTCATGAGGCGGGCACCGCCCTGCACGGCTGCCTCGATCCAGGACAATATGCGATCCGCTTCACCGGGGCGGATCAGCGGCCCGACGTCCGTCTCCTCCAGCATCGGGTCACCGGTGCGCAGCGCCTTCACCCGGTCGGTGAGGCGCTGCGCGAAATCGTCGAACACGGCGTCATGCACATAGAGGCGCTGTGTGGAGACGCAGACCTGCCCGGCATGATAATAGCCGCCCTTCACGATCGGCTCGACGATCGCGTCGAGGTTGGCGCTGGAATCGACGATGGCTGGCGCCGCACCGCCATGTTCGAGTGCGGACCGGGTTCCGGGCGCAAGTTTCGTATGGAGATACCAGCCCACCTTCGCCGAACCGATGAAGCTGAGGAAGGCGATACGTGGATCGGTGACGAGTTTTTCGGCCAGCGCGGTATCCGCGGTGACGAAGGTCTGGCACCAGCCCTCCGGCAGCCCGGCCTCGTACACGAGGGCAACGAAATCGATGCAGGATAGTGGTGTATCCGCAGAAGGCTTCACGATGACCGGGCAGCCGGTTGCAATGGCCGGCACCACCTGGTGGACGATCAGGTTGAGCGGGTGGTTGAAGGCCGAGATCGCCGCGACGATGCCAATGGGTTCCCGTGTCGTGAACGCCCAGCGGTCGTCGGAAGCCGCCGAAAGGCCCATGGGTATTTCGCGGCCCGCAAATGTGCGCATTTCATCGGCGGCGTTGAGGATGCCATCGATGGCACGGCTTACCTCGACAACAGCGTCGCGGAGCGGCTTGCCGCCCTCGCGCGCGATCTGCGTGGCCAAGTGATCGCGGCGCGCTTCCACCAGCCCTGCAAGCCGGCGTAGGATCTCGATACGCTCATGTGGCTTGAGCCAGCCCTCCCGGTCACGGAACACCTGCTGCGCATGCGCCAATTTGCGTTCGAGTGCGGACGCATCGTCGGTTTCGATTTCCGCGATCGGCGCGCGGTCATATGCCTGTACGACCTGAAGCATCGTCTTGTGCCTATCCCTTTCAGGCCAGATCGACCGCTGGAATCTTGCTGGCCAATTCCTCCACCAGGACGCGGCTGTTCTCGCTGTAGTCGATCGGGCAATCCACGAGATGGACGCCACCGCCCGCAAAGGCTGCCTCCAGGGTCGGCACCAGCGCATCGGCGGACGTCACGCGGGAGCCTTTGGCGCCGTAGGCCTCGGCATAGCGGACGAAATCGGGATTGCCGAAAGTCATGCCGTAATCGGGGAACCGGTCGACCGCCTGCTTCCACCGGATCATGCCATAGGCCCCATCGTTGAGCACCAGCACGACGAGGTTCAGGCCGAGACGCACGGCCGTCTCCATCTCCTGGCTGTTCATCATGAAGCCCCCATCGCCGCAGACGGCCATGACGCGCCGGTCGGGATGGAGCATCGCGGCCATCATCGCAGAGGGCAGGCCCGCCCCCATCGTCGCCAGCGCGTTGTCGAGCAGCAACGTGTTGGCGACATGCGTGCGATAATTGCGCGCGAACCAGATTTTATACATGCCGTTGTCGAGGCAAACGATGCCATTTTCCGGCATCACCGCGCGCACATCATGGACAAGGCGTTGCGGCGTCACGGGAAAGCGATTCTCCTCCGCGCGATCCGCAATGCGGGCCAGGATTCTCTGGCGCAGGTCCAGCATGTCCGTCTGCTCCGGCAGCTTGCCCGCAAGACGGTCGGCAAGCCCGGCCACGGTGGCGCAGATATCGCCGATCACTTCGGCGTCGGGATGATAGACCTGTTCGATATGAGTTGATTGGCGGCCGACGTGGATTACCTTGGGACCGCCAGCGCTGCGCATCAGGAAAGGTGGCTTTTCGATCGTGTCGTGGCCGATCGCGATGATGAGATCGGCAAAGCCGATTGCTTCATGCACATAGTCGCCTTCGGACAGAGCGGCGGTTCCCATATAGAGGTTGGAGCCGCCCGTAACGGCGCCCTTGCCCATCTGCGTGTTGAAGAAGGGCAGGCCCGTGCGGCGCACGAAATCGGACAGTGGATCGACCAGGCAAGGTCGATTGCCTCCGGCGCCGATCATCACCAGGGGACGCTTTGCAGCGAGGATCATGTCTGCCGCGCGATCCAGGGCGGCAGGCGGCGCTGCGGGCGCCTCCAACGGGTGAATGGGGATCGGCGGCGCTTCGGCCACCTCCTCAGCGGCGACATCCTCTGGAAGTTCGAGATGGACCGGGCCGGGCCGTTCCTCCATCGCCACGCGAAAGGCATCGCGCACGGTAGCGGGAATGCTGGCTGGACTGAGGATCTGACGGGTGAGCTTGGTGAGCGGCCGCATGGAAGCCACCACATCGACGATCTGGAAGCGGGCCTGCTTGGCGCTCATGATCGGCTTTTGCCCCGTAATCAGGATCATCGGCATCGCGCCGAGATGCGCATAAGCCGCGCCGGTAGAGAAATTGAGCGCGCCGGGTCCAAGGGTGGCGAGGCAGACGCCGGGCTTGCCGGTCAGCCGCCCATGAGTGGCGGCCATGAAGGCCGCAGCCTGTTCATGACGGGTCAGGACGAGTTCAATACTCGAATTGCGCAGCGATTCCACGACATCGAGATTTTCTTCGCCGGGAACGCCGAAAATGCGCTTCACTCCCTCATTCTCGAGTGCGCGAACCAGTATGTCGGACCCCTTGGGCATCGATCGCCTCCTTCATTTCCATGACTGAGATCGGAAAAGCAAAACCCGATCAAGGATAAGGCCAAGCTTTTGATGGCCTGGCCTTTCCCTCATATCAATGACGCTTTTATCTCAGAACCGATAAGCGACACCGGCAAGAACCTGATGGCGATCAAACTTGAAGTTGTTACTGCCAAGGTCGCTGTAGCGATATTCGATGCGGGTGGAGACATTGTCGAGGAGCTTGCGTTCCACGCCGCCGCCGACGAACCAGCCGTCATAGGTTTCCTTATCGCTCACCCGCACGCTGCCGATGTTACGCACAAAGTCCCCACGGCTGTTGGCATAACCGCCGCGAACATAGAGCAGGTTCTTCTGCCCCACGACATAGCCGGCGCGGGCCGAAACATCGAAGCTGTAATCAGGATCGATCACGGCCGCGTTCGTGCCGGCAGGACCGATACGGTCGCTCGCCGCCAGCGAGAAGCCAGCCTCCACACCAAGCACGACATTGGGCGTCACTTCCTGATCGTAACCGGCAAGGACTCCGCCAACGACGGAATTGCGGCTGTCATTGATCGCCTTGTCCTGCTTCCAGCCCACTTGCGCGCCAACGTAAGGCCCCTGGAACTCCTGCGCGGCGGCAGGCGTGGCGATCGCAACGGCGAAGACCAGTGCAGTGCTGCTCAGAGCGGCGCTGGCGATAGCAAACTTCTTCATGGTCATTATCCTATCTTTCATGATCAGACATCAGTGATGTATGAATATGTGTTCATATATTATAATTCAAGAGGGTGGCTGACGGCGGTGCAAATATTTTTCGACCATGCTCAGCGGAGCTTGTGGTGCGCGATGCGCTGGTTCGCCGCTGTTTCAGGCTGCTACGGACACTTCGCGATCGCGCGTTGCAGGAAGCGCCGCACGGTGACGCCCTGCAGGAACTGTCGATGGGGATGTCGGGAGACTATCAGTGGGCGATGGAGGAGGGCGCCAGGATCGTCCGCGTGGGACAGGCTGTCTTCGGAAAGCGCTCGGCACCCGGCACGCATTATTGGCCCGGCATCAGCAGCATGACACATTGACGCAAGCGGAAGAAGCAACGGTATCCGCCGGGAAATCCCCCGCTCGACCACCTGCCGCGACCCGAAAGATAGCAAAATCGCGGCAAAAGCGATAAATGGTTACTCCCGGCGTCCACCCATCACCCGGTGGGTCTCTTTTGCTTCTCCACCGTGTCGATCATACTGCCGAGCAAATAAGAAAAGTCACCGCGCCTCGCCAGAACCTGAGCCAGCGAGTAGCGATCGAGAATGTCGAGGAAAGCCGCCAGGGCCTCGTCGAGCACACTGGTCAGGCCACAGGCGGGGGCGATCCGACAGGATGCGCAATCGACGAGATCGAAGCCGTCCTCAGTATGCCGGATCAAGGCACCGACATTAATGTCCTCCGGTTTCCGTGCCAGCCGGACACCGCCGCTACGCCCGCGCACGCTTTCCAGATAACCCGCATTCACAAGGTCGTTCACGACCTTCATGAGGTGGTTCTGCGATATTCCGTAAGCCTCGGCCATCGACGCAATCGAGGCAAGGCATCCGGGATCGCGCCCCAGATACAGCAATACCCGCATCGCATAGTCGGTGTAGCGCGTCAGACGCATGCACGCCCCTCAAAAGAAGCATTTTCATTGCATGATTTTGAACAGGGGTATAGATGCATAATTAATACATGATTTGGAGTCGGGGTGATGGCCAGGGAACTGGACGATGCGGGGCTGGAGCAAGTCATCGATGCGTTCTACGCTCGTGTGCGGGCAGACGCCGCGTTGGGGCCGATTTTCAACGACGCGATCCACGACTGGCCTGAGCATCTGGAAAAGCTCGCCGCCTTCTGGTCGTCCGTCATGCTGACGAGCGGGCGCTACAAGGGGCAGCCGGTGCCCGCACACCAGAAACATATCAGCCGGATCACTCCCGCCCTCTTCGATCGCTGGCTGGCGCTCTGGGCGCAGACGACCGACGAACTGATGACGCCGGAGGCGGCGGCCGCCCTTCAGGCAAAGGCCGTGCGGATCGCCGAGAGCCTGCAACTCGCACTGTTCTTTCGCCTGGATGGATCACCGCTCAGCCGCAGCGGCCCCGCAGACGGGCAACCGGCACATCACCCCGTAAGCCAGCATGAAAGGAAGGCCTGACCATGCAGGAGGTGCGCCCCTATGCGTCTTCGCCTGTCTTCGATCAGGACACGATCCCCACCGCCCTGCGCGCGCGGCACGATACCAAGGACGGTGTCTGGGGCCTGATCCGCGTGATCGAAGGCCAGTTGAAGCTCACATATCTCGATCCGCCGTCCGAGGTCCTGCTCGATCCTTCGACGCCCGGCATCATTCTGCCGAAGCAACCGCATTTTGTGACGCCGGTCAGCGCGGTGCGGATGCAGGTCGATTTCTACGATCGGCCGCCGACACCCGGCGCCTGATCCTTCCGCCAGAACGCGCCCGCTTCCATCTCAGGAGCTTCCATGCCGCAGCCACTCAGCGCCAACAAGATTGCGCTCGTCACAGCCACCGTTACTGCCCCTAAGGCCCATGCGCTGCGTGATCATGTCCGGGCTCCTGCCGAACAAGGCGCCGGCGTCCCGGCGAGCCATATTCACTATGAGTTCTTCGGCCCCGCCGACGAACTTCTGGCGGCCTGAGGCGCACGGATGGACGAAATCATCCTTGCGCGCATCGCCCATGTCGCGGCGGTCTTGTTCTGGATCGGCGGCGTGGCTTTCGTGACGCTGGTGGTCATGCCGTCCATCCGGCTGTCCTTTGAACCCGCCGACCGGCTGACAGCCTTCCATCGCATCGAGGGGCGCTTTGCACCGCAGGCCCGTATCTGGGTCATTCTCGCAGGCATCAGCGGCCTGTGGATGAGCTGGCGGGCCGATATGTGGTATCGCTTTGCCGACCCGCATTTCTGGTGGATGCACGCAATGGTCGCGGTGTGGCTGATCTTCGCCGCGATGCTCTTTGTCGTCGAACCGCTGGGCCTTCATCGGCGCATGTCCACATCGCCTGACCCGGCGCGGAGTTTCCTGCGGATGGAGCGGATGCATCGCGTGCTGCTGGCTGCTTCGGTGCTGGCACTGGCGGGCGCCGTGGGAGGCAGTCATGGCGCGTTCTGAGGTGGCCATAACAGCACCGCCAAATTCCCCGGCTATGCCCTCTAGCCAGAGGACGCACGGGGTCGAGCGGCGATTTCGTCTCTCAACCAGCATTTCCATTCGATCTGTTTCGGCATTGCATTTCACAGGGGGGCGTCATGGGTGAGTATCGCAAGCTCTGGTGGACGTTGATCGCCATATTGACGGTCACGTTCGGTATATTGGGTCTCTCTGGCGCCGAGGTTTATCGCAAGGCGCCCCCGATCCCGGCGCAGGTGGTCACCGCGTCTGGTGATGTCCTGATGACGCGCGACGACATCCTCGAAGGCCAGACCGCCTGGCAGAGCACGGGCGGCATGCAATTGGGATCGGTCTGGGGCCACGGCGCCTATCAGGCGCCGGACTGGACGGCCGACTGGCTGCACCGCGAGCTGGTCGCATGGCTCCAGCTTGCGGCGGCCGAAACCTATGGCAAGCCCTTCGATGCCCTCGACATGGAGCAGAAAGCCGGGCTGACCTATCGGTTGAAGGAAGAATATCGCCGCAACAGCCATGATGGCGCGACCGGCACAGTCACCGTGTCTGACCGGCGAGCAAGGGCGATCGCGCAGACCGCCGATCATTACGACCGGCTTTACGGCAACGATCCGGCGCTGCGTCAGATGCGCGACAATTATGCGATGAAGGAGAACACGCTGCCCAGTGCCGAAAGGCGCGCCAAGCTGGCCGACTTCTTTTTCTGGACGGCATGGGCAGCCTCGACGGAGCGCCCCGGCACCGTCGCCACCTACACGAACAACTGGCCGCCCGAGCCGCTGATCGGCAATCATCCGACGCCGGAGAATATCCTCTGGTCGCTGGCCTGCGTCGTGCTTCTCATCGCTGGTGTGGGCGCGCTGATCTGGGGTTGGGCGTTCCTGCGCAGCCATGACGACGCGGACCCTGTCCCCTCTGCGACGGACCCGCTGACCCTCGCCGCACTCACGCCTTCGCAAAAGGCGCTCGGCAAATATCTGTTCGTGGTGCTGGCGCTGTTCGTCTTTCAGGTGTTCATCGGCGGGTTCACCGCGCACTACACGATCGAGGGCCAGAGCTTTTACGGCATCGATGTCTCGCAATGGTTCCCCTATGCACTGACCCGCACCTGGCATGTGCAGAGCGCGGTGATGTGGATCGCGACCGCGTTTCTGGCGGCGGGCCTGTTCCTCGCGCCCGTCATCCATGGCGGCGATCCCAAATATCAGAAGCTGGGCGTCGATGTGCTGTTCTACGCGCTGCTGCTCGTCGTCGCCGGGTCCTTCATCGGCAATTACTTCGCAATCGCGCAGGTCATGCCCGCGAACCTGAGCTTCTGGCTGGGCCATCAGGGCTATGAATATCTCGATCTCGGCCGGATCTGGCAGATCGCCCTGTTCGGCGGGCTGCTGTTCTGGCTCGCCCTGATGCTGCGCGGCATCCTGCCGGCGCTGCGCCGCAAGGGCGGTGACAAGAATCTGCTGGCGCTGCTGACCGTCTCCACCATCGCCATCGGCCTGTTCTACGGTTCGGGCCTGTTCTATGGCGAGCGCACGCACATCACGATCATGGAATATTGGCGCTGGTGGGTCGTCCACCTGTGGGTGGAAGGCATTTTCGAGGTCTTCGCCACCACCGCCATCGCCTTCATCTTCGCCACCATGGGCCTCGTCTCGAAGCGGATCGCGACGGCGGCCAGCCTTGCCGCCGCATCGCTGTTCATGGTCGGCGGCGTTCCGGGCACCTTTCATCACCTCTATTTCGCGGGCACCACCACGCCGGTCATGGCGATCGGCGCGGCGTTCAGCGCGCTTGAGGTCGTGCCGCTGATCGTGCTGGGCTATGAGGCGTGGGAACGCTGGAGCCTGCGGGACCGCGCGCCCTGGATGCGCGCCGTGCGCTGGCCGCTGATGTGCTTCGTTGCCGTCGCCTTCTGGAACATGCTGGGCGCGGGCGTCTTCGGCTTTATGATCAACACGCCGGTCGCGCTCTTCTACCTTCAGGGGCTCAACACCACGGCGGTCCACGCCCATGCCGCGCTGTTCGGTGTCTATGGCTTTCTGGCGCTGGGCTTCACCCTGCTGGTGCTGCGCTACATCCGCCCGAACATGACCTTCAGCGAGCCGCTGATGAAAACCGGCTTCTGGGGCCTTAACGCGGGACTGGTGCTGATGATCTTCACCAGCCTGCTGCCGGTCGGCCTGTTCCAGTTCGAGGCCAGCGTCACCACCGGCATGTGGTATGCCCGCAGCGACGAGTTCCTCCAGCAGGACTTCCTCGAAACACTACGCTGGATTCGCACCTTCGGCGACGTCGTGTTCATCGTCGGCGCGGTAGCGGTCGCCTGGCAGGTGGTCGTCCTTGGTCTGTGGCGGCGGCGCTTGGCAGATACGTAACCGGGAATGTTTCAGATCGTTCTGCGACGAGAGCGGGCTGTATTGCTCTGCCCGGTCAGAAGGCGCGCGCCCCGGCCATAAGTGAACCAGGCCCAGGACCAGTTGACATAGACCAGCAGCCTGCTTCGAAAATCGACCAGCAGCATCAGGTGAACCATCGACCAGGTGACCCAGGCAAGCAAACCCTTGAGCTGGAACGAGCGGAAGTCCGCGATCGCGCGCGATCGCCCGATGACCGCCATCGTGCCGAGATCATGGTATTCAAAGGGCTGCGGCGACGTACGTCCCGCAATCCTGTCGGCGAGCAGCTTACCCACATATCGGCCTTGTTGCTTGGCAACCGGTGCCAAACCGGGAAGCGGCTTGCCCGTGCCGGGATCGAAGCTCGCGACATCGCCGATCGCGAAGATGTCCGGATGGTCTGGAACCGAGCAGTCCGGCAACACCTTGACGGCACCGTTCCGCGCGCTCCCCGCGCCAAGCCACCGTGCGGCAGGCCGGGCCTGCGTACCGGCGCACCATAATATCATCTCGGCGTCGATGCGCTCCCCCGCAAGGACAATTCCATCGGCATCGACGAGGGACACCGCTTGACCGAGGCGCACGTCCACACCGAGGGAAGCGAGAGCCTTTGACGCATAAGCAGGCAAATCTTTCGGGAAGGCGCCCAGAACCTGTTGCCCGGCTTCGCACAGAATGATGCGAGCCGAGCGCGGATCGATATGCCGGAAATCGCGGGCGAGCGTGGTGCGCGCGAGTTCCGCGATCGTGCCTGCCAGTTCGACACCCGTCGGGCCGCCGCCAACGACGACGAAGGTGAGGAGGCGCTTTACCTCATCCCTGTCATCGCATTGTTCGGCGCGCTCGAAAGCGGACAGCAGCCGTTCGCGGATATCAAGAGCGTCATCGAGCGATTTGAGGACCTGTGAATGTTCTGCCCATTCATCATGGCCGAAGAAACTATATGCAGCGCCGGTCGCCAGCACCAGATAGTCAAAGGTGATGCTGCGTCCATCGGCGAGGTTCAAAGCCTTGTCCGTCGTGTCGACGCCGACAACCTCAGCCATGATGACCGTGGCGTTGTGCTGACCGCGCAGGAGAACGCGGGTCGCGGTGGCGATATCGGCAGGCGAGAGTGCTGCGGTCGCCACCTGATACAGCAAGGGCTGGAACAAGTGGTGATTGGTCCTGTCGATCAGCAGGATGTCAGCCTCTGCCCGCTTCAGCGCCCGGGCTGCGGCGATGCCGCCAAATCCGGCACCGACTATCACAATTCTTGGGCGCATTCCGACTCCTGATACCTTACTCGACCGACGCAATTCGTATGCCTTTCGCATGGTTGAATCGATGGATGAAGATAGCGGCCTCATCAGCAGGAGAACAGGAAATAGGCCCGCCGGTCGTGTTCGATCTCATGCACGCGGAAACAGGCGCGCTCCTTTCAACTGCTCGGAAAATAATGACGAACAATGTCAAATCCAGCAGCCTGCGTTCGAGTTGGCCTCTTTGCGCTACATTATACCACCCGCGCGAACGACATTTTCCTGATCAAACCATGGCGCGGCCTCAAGCGTCGAGCACGAGATCGCTGACAGGAACGCCGATACACGTCAGACAGATATTGTCCTCGGCCAGATCGACCTTGGAGAGATGCATCACCGATCCTTGCAGCACGCGGGTGGCGCAGCTTTCGCACTGGCCGACGCGGCATCCGCTTGGCAGGCTTATTCCAGAAGCCTCGGCCATTTGCAGCAGCGATCCCTCCTGCGGTTTCCAGGTGAGCTTCCGGCCCGACCGGGCAAACGTCACTTCGCGCGGACTGAGATTGCTCACATCGGCCGCGACATCCATCGGCGAGACGAAGCGTTCGCTGAAGATCTCGAACGCGGGCACGCCGCGCGTCTTCAGGTCTTGCGTGACGCCCTCGATCATCCCTTCCGACGCACAGATATAGAAACGCGCGCGGGCGTCGATCAGTGCCTGATCAACATGATCGGATGCATAGCGCCCCTGCCCGATCGGGTGGCGGCCGCAGCGACCGCTCGGATTGCGCAGGAACAGGCGCAATTCGACATGCGGATTGTGCATCGAATATTCGTCCAGTTCATCGAGGAAGGCGACATTCTCCCGCTCGCGGCAATAATAGAGCAGAAGGATGCGCGGTGGCGCGCCTTCGCCTTCGCCCGGCAGCGAGCGCAGATAGGAGATGAACGGCGTGATGCCGATGCCGCCCGCGATCATCACCACGGGGAATTCATTGCGCTGCGGAATGACGAACCGCCCGGTCGGCGCCCCCAGTTCCACCACATCGCCTATCGCAAGCGTGTCGACGATGGCCGGGGACACCGCGCCGTCATCGATACGGCGCACGGCGATGGTGAAGCTGTCAGACCCATTGTGCAGGGGGGGCGACGTCAGCGAGTAGGACCGCTGCCCCTCCGGCAGCGCGATGGTGATCGACTGTCCGGCCAGGAACGGCGGCACATGCGCGCCATCCACCGTCGCCAGTTCGATGCTGGCGATCTCGGGCGTGACGAGCTGCTTGTCGCGGACGCGGAACGGCCGCAGCCCCTGCCATCCGGCCGACGCCAGCTTTTCCACCCGGCAGCGGGTGGACCGCAGCGGCAGGCCGCCGCTCACGGGATCGCGCTCGCGGTCCGGGATCACTTCGTTATAGCTCGTCGCGCCGGGCAGCGGGCTGGTGCCGACCGCGCCCAGCCCCAGATCATTGGCCGGTTCCCACCAGCCATAATCGCTCGCCAGCGTGTCGCGCGCGATGGTTGCGTCAAGCTGGGCCTTGATCTGGAAGTGGCCGCGCTTGGTCGTCACCTTGATCCAGTCGCCATCGGCGATACCCTGCCGCGCGGCGGTATCCGGGTGAAGCGCGGCCAGCGGATCGGGCCGCCGGGTGCGCAGGCTGGCGATGCCGCGCTGCTGGCTGTGGCAGAAATAGCCGTTGTTCACCGAGAACATCATGATCGGATAATCGTCGCCGGCATCGACCGGCGGCACGAATTGCGGCACCGCCGGATAGCCATGGCGGTGGAGCTTCTCCGAATAGAATTCGACCCGGCCCGTCTCGGTCATGAAGCCGGTTTTCTGGTATTTCTGATAGGCCCTGGGCAACGGCATCCGGACGCCGCCGGGCTTGCCGCGCAGATCCTCCATGGTAAGGCCAAGCGGCGAGAGGATGTGATTGTTGCCCGCCTCGATATCGCCGCCGAAGAAGGCTTCTTCCATGCCGAGGCGCAGCGCCAGCGCGAAGACGATCTCGGTATCCGACCGGCATTCGCCAAGGCGCGGGATCATCGGGCGGCGAAGCTGGATCATTTCCTGCGCTTCGTGCGAAATCTCGAAGCCGACGCGCAGCCCCTCATTCTCCCACGGCACGCTCACCGGCAGGATGATGTCCGCATATTCGGCGGTGGGGTTCATGAACATGTTGCAGTGAACATGGAAATCGAGCGCTTCCAGCGCCTGCCGCCCGCGCCCGCCATGCGGCTGCGACACCAGCAGGTTGGAACCGAATGAGAACAGCGCGCGCACCGCATAGGGCTGTTCATCCAGCACCGCGTCGCAGAAATCGGTGCCGGTGATCCAGCCTTCGGTCGGCGGGCCGAGCGGGCGCCTGTCCAGCCCCAGCGCCTTTTTACGGGTTTCTTCCGGGATCATCGACACATCGTGCATCTTCGACACCGGATGCGCCGGATGGCGGACATTGCCGCCGGGTTTGTCGAAGCTGTCGGTCAGCGCATAGAGCGTGGCGATCGACCGTTCGATCTGCGTCGCGTTGCGATGGTGCGCCACGCCCGTCCAGGCGTGATAGGCGATCGCGCCCGCCGCGCCCAGCATCTCCGCCAGCGCCGGTATCTGCTCGCGCCTGACCCCGCAGATGCGCTCGACCGTTTCGGGGTCATAGGGTTCGACCGCTTCGGCGAAATGGTCGAACGCGGTGCGGCAGGCGATCGTCCCGTCCACCCCGGCAATCGCACGCGGCCCGGACCGTTCCAGGAAGGTTTCGTCAGAATGCGTGCCGAGCGGCACGGCGCGTCCCTCGTCCGCGTTCCACACCATATAGGCGCCGGGCTTTTCAGCATTCCCCACATCGCACCCGCGCAGGAACAGGCCGTTGTCCTCCCGCACCAGCAGCGCCGCGTTTGAATAGTCGCGCACGAAATCGTGGTTGAACAACCCGCGCGCGATCATTTCCCGCGACACGCCCATCGCCAGCGCCGCATCGGTGCCGGGCTTCACCTGAAGCCACAGGTCGGCGGTGCGGGCCGTCGCGGTCTGGCGCGGATCGATGACGACGATGCGCGCTCCCCGCGCCTGCGCGGCGCTGATCGCCTCGGCCTGCGCCAGCCAGACGTTGGAAGGGTTATGGCCCCACAGGATCACCACATCGGCGTTGCGATAATCCGCCGTCGGCGTCGGGCAGCCGAAGGTGAAGGCGTGGGCATAATCCTTGTGCCAGTTGCACAATTCGGTGGAGAAGATGGCGTTGGGGCTGCCGAACGTGCGGATGAAGCGCCATATCCAGTCATAATTGTCCGACACGGTCGAGGATGACGGCGAGGTCACGCTGAAGGCAACGCTCTCCGCCCCGCTTTCCGCCTTGATCGCGGACAGGCGCCCGGCCACCGTATCCAACGCCTCTTCCCACGAAATCGGCACGAAACCGGGGTCTTTCGCGCCGCGGGGCGCAGTGCGTTTGAGCGGGGTCGTCAGCCTGCGGGCAGAATGGGCGATTTCCGGCGCCGCGCGGCCCTTGAGGCAGGTGGCCTTGCCGGTCGGATGATCCGGGTTGTTCTTCACCGCGACCAGCCGCCCGTTCTCGACGACATTCATCGTCCCGCAGCGCGACCGGCACAGCGTACAATAGCCCGGTATTTCCTGCCGCAACATCGTCATCCCCCTCATTCCCGCGTCGCACAATAGGCTCGAACAAGCCTGCCCGGACACGACGCCTTTGTAATTGACATGCGTCAAATCCCCCGCGTTTGAAGGTCCTGACCCTACGCAGCCGTCCAGCCGCCATCGACGGACAGGTTCGCGCCGGTAATGTTGCTGGCGGCATCAGAGCACAGAAACAGCGCAGTCGCGGCAACCTGCTCGGCAGTGACGAACTGCTTGGTCGGCTGGCTTTCCAGCAGCACATCGTTGATGACCTGTTCGCGCGTCAGCCCGCGCGCCTTCATCGTGTCTGGAATCTGGCTTTCGACCAACGGCGTCCAGACGTAGCCCGGCGAAATGCAGTTGGCCGTGACGCCAAAGGTCGCCAGTTCCAGCGCGATCGTCTTGGTAAAACCGGCCAGCCCATGCTTGGCGGTGACATAGGCGCTTTTGAACGGTGATGCGACGAGGCTGTGGGCGGATGCCGTCTGGATGATCCGGCCCCACTTCTTCTGCTTCATGTAAGGCACGCCAAGCCGCGTCGTATGGAAGGCGGCTTCGAGGTTCAGCTTGAGGATGAGGCTCCACTTGTCGAGCGGAAAATCCTCGACCGGCGCGACATGCTGCATCCCGGCATTGTTGATGAGGATATCGACGCCGCCGAACGCATCGGCTGCCTCGCGCATCATGGCCTCGATTTCTTCCACTTTCGTAAGATCGTGACCGGAATAGAGCGCTTTCGCACCGCTCGCCTGTTCCAGCGCGAGGCGTTCCTGTTCGATCGCATCCTTGTCACCGAACCCGTTGATGACGATGTTCGCGCCTTCGGCCGCCAGCGCCTTTGCATAGGCCAGGCCGATGCCGGAGGTGGAGCCGGTGATGAGCGCCGTCTTGCCAGCGAGGGTCATGCCTGTTTCTCCTTGATCTGGCCGGACCGCCCAAGATCGAACGTAGCGGTGCGGCCGTGGGTGATGTTGTTGGCGATAAGCTGGTTGCCCCTGGCGACCACCGCGGACACCGCCTCGCGTCCCTGCGCCCAGTGATCGAGCATCGTACAGCGCGAAAATTCGAAATCGCGCGCGCCGCTTTCCCATGCCCGCGCCCGGTAGATGAGGTGGACGATGTTCACCGCGCTTTCGTCGATCATGCCGGCGGCGGCCTGCGCCTGCGCCGTCTGCATAAGGTCGGGCGGCAGGAGGTTCAGCAGATCACGGATGGTCTGATGCTGGCGGCGTTCGCGCAGATACTGGTCCGTCACCTGACGCGTCCGGCTGGAATATTGAATGTCCTTCTGCCGCGCCCAGATATCGGTGAGTTCGCGCGGCAACGGCCCTTCGGCGGGGAAAAGATCGACCTGAAAGATCAGCAGATCGTCCGACTGGTGATCCATCACATGCGAAAGCGGCGTGTTGGAAACAAGGCCCCCGTCCCAATAATGTCGTCCGTCGATCTCCACCGGCGGCAGGCCGGGCGGCAGCGCGCCCGACGCCATGACATGGCGCGCATCGATCCGGCCCTGCCAGGCGGGGTCGCGATTGTCGAAATAGATGAAGTTGCCGCTCTCGATATCGACCGCGCCGACCGAGAAACGCATGGGGCCGTTGTTCACCCGTTCCCAATCGACCAGTTCGTCAAGCGTCTGCCTCAGGCCGGAGGTGTCGTAAAAACTGAGCGCACCGGGCGATCCTGCCGGCGCCCACCAGGCAGGCAGAACGCGCGGGGTGAAGAAGCCGGGAACACCCCATGCCGCGACCGTCGCCGCGGCGGCAAGATGTTCCACCTCACGCAGATTGTCGCTGTGCGTGAGGCACAGATTGGGCATGCCGCCGGTCACGCGCTGCCAGAAGGCGGTGAGTTTCTCCAGCCATTGCTCACGCGGATTGCCGGCGATGATCGCCGCGTTCACCGCGCCGATCGAAATACCGGCGACCCAGTCGACCTCGATGCTGAGCAGGGCCAGTTCCTCGATGACACCGGCCTGAAAAGATCCAAGCGCGCCGCCGCCCTGAAGGACCAGCGCCACGGATTGCGGCAACGGCAGCGGCGCCTTGTCGCGCAAGGATTTCGGGCCAGACATGAACAACTACTCCAATGCAGCGGATGGGTCGGCCGCTTCTATGCGCCAAGTGCGACAGCCCCGTGATCGCCACGGCCGGCCCGTAAGGAGGGGCCGCTGCCGACGCCATCCACGTCGCCAAGGAAGACCACATCAGGCTGGACTGTCGTCGCCCCCGCCTGCGGCAGGCTGCTCGCGGCAACTCGCGGTGAGTAGGGTGGTGCATGATGCGAGAACCTCCGCGCAGGCCTTCTGCCACTCGAGCGCGGCATCCTTCATCCCCGCCAGAGCGACCGTTCGCACCTCCGCGAGATCCTGGACCAGCCCCGCAACGGCCTCGCGGCTTGCATCGGGCGCTTGGCCGGAAGGCGTATCCCGCGATTGATCGCCAATCGGGACCATGAAACCCCGGCCGATCTGAAGCTCTCGCTCCCAACCGGCCCGCGAAATCTCGGTCAGTCTCACGAACAGCCTGCCATTGGCCTGCGCGAGCGCAAGCATCTGCTCGAAAGGATAAGTCATACCGGCCTCATTGATGTCGGCGCGCGATCGCCGCGCCCCTATGCGGCCGTGCCGGCGGTCGTCTCGACATGGGCATGACCGCCCCGCGTGCCGCTGTCCGTCTTTCCGAGCAGCTTTTTCAGCTTGCCCTCAAGCGCGGTGTCCGTTTCCCAAAGTTCCGCGCAATCGATATCGACGCGCAGCAGGGCGAGGTCGGGATCGCTCTTGCCGCCCGGAAACCATGTTTCCGCGTCCTTCGCCCAGAGCTTGTCGAGCATTACCTTGTCCTCGACGACTTGCGCCATGCCCGCCAGACAGGCAAAATAATCATGCCCTTTGGACACGAACTGCGCCATCGCTCGCCCACCCTTGGCCAGGCGGCTGTTCCGGCCCACGAAAAACCAGAGCGTATCGACCTGATCGGGGTCCAACCGCGCCGTGAGCGGCTCACTATGCTCGGGAGCCTCGACCAGACCGACCATCAGGATCGGACTGACCTCCATGCGGGTCCACAGATTGCGCTTCATGCGGGCTTCATCGGTCATGATCGACTCCTGCTATCAGTTTGTCAATCAAACCTAGCCATCAGAAGAAAAACTTCAAGATCGATTAAATAATTTTCGACGTTACGAAATACCGTATCAAGAAAATACAATGATCATGATGCGCGATAGAATCGAGATTTACGCTTTAACTACATATTTCATATTTTAGTATATGTTATTATTTACCAGAACCTGGATTTTTTGAAAAGAATTTCTCAAATTTATCGGGGACACCCTTGAAGTTGTCAGCATCAAGTGGCGGCACTCCCTTGAGCGTAATATTCGGCCATTTCGGTGCGAAGGCGGCGTTGAGGTCCAGCCATTTCTCAAGCCCAGGCTCCGTATCAGGGAGAATTGCCTCCACCGGACATTCGGGTTCGCATACCCCGCAATCGATGCATTCCGCCGGGTTGATGACAAGCATATTTTCACCCTCGTAAAAGCAGTCCACCGGACAAACCTCGACACAATCCATATATTTGCATCTGATACACTGCTCAGTGACGACATAGGTCATGTCTGCAATTCCTCACGAGGCCCCGATTGTGCGATTTGCCGAACGCCGGTTCCACAGGATCCATCGCCGTCACCGCTGAAACCAAAATTGCCTCCTCTTAGCAATTTTGCTAAGTCCGGCCAATGCCGCGAACAACCCGCCCCTTGTCGAGTCGCTCGGTCTCCGAGGACAGCGCGGTCGTCGCGGCCCAGTGCGCGCGCTGTCTTTGTGAGCTTCGGCAATCGACAGGAGAGACACAGAAGCAGTTCGCCGAACGGATCGGCATGACCGAATCCATGATCTCCCGCCTCGAAAAGGGAGATCATATGCCGACGCTGGCGACACTGAGCCGGATCGCCGCCGGATTCGGGCGCCGGATCGAGATTGTCTTCCATGCGCATGACCATGAACATGCGGACGGGACGCGTCATTCGCATCGTCATGGTCACGGCGACCTCGACCACCATAACCAGCATGCGCTGACGGCGGCATCCTCTTCTTCGGGACTTTCCAGTCAGCGCAAGGTCAGGGGAAAATCGGCATGCGATGTTTAGCACTCCGCCGATCTGATCGACACGGCATCGGGAAACCGCATCCCGCGCGCCGCGGCGACGGCATATCGCCCCGCCTTTCCGGCCTGCGCATCGATGCTGCGGCGGCCCGGTGCGGTTTCTTTGACCCAGCCTCCACCGCCCGGGGGTCATTGAGCAGATGACCCGATCAGCGCTTCTTCATTCGGAGATGATCCATGAAGCGGTGCTTTCCAGCCGAAGCGCGGCGATATCCCCTCTGGCCGCCTCCTGGTGCAGATCCGCGCTTCATCACCAACTCGACCCTGCAAGTGCCTCGCGGCGCGATCGCCTGGACGGGCGGAGTCTTTCGGACAGGCGCGACGCTCATGGCGCCCTGCTGGCCGTCACCCGGCCCGTTCTCGATCAACTGTTTCAGGCGGTCGGGCGTTCAGGCTGCGGCGTTTTCCTGAGCGACGCCACGGGCGCCATTTTCGAAAGCCGGGTCGGCGATGGCGACATGCCGGACTTTGCCCGCGCCGGACTTGTCGATGGCGGGCGCTGGAGCGAAGCGCTCGAAGGCACCAACGGCATCGGAACCTGTCTCGTGGAAGACAGGCCCGTCATCATCCATCGCGAACAGCATTTCTCCAGCCGCAATATCGCCATCAGTTGCATGGACGCGCCCGTCCATGATGCGAAGGGGCGGCTCGTCGCGGCCCTCGACGTATCGAGCTGCCGCAACGATCATGGCACGGCCATGGCGGAAATGACCGTGGCCCTGGTGCGTGAGGCCGCCCGGCGGATCGAACGCGCCCTTTTCCACGAACACTTCCACAACGCTCGCATCCTTTTCCTCGGCGATGCGCCAGGCGGCAGCGAACTTCTCGCGGTCGATGCCGATGATCTCGTGATCGGGGTCAGTTGGGCGGCACGGCAGCGGCTGGGCCTGACGGAGGCGCAGATAAGCGGCACATCCGTCACGCTGGATGCGTTGACCGGACAAAATGCCGAGCCTTCTTTCAGGAAGGCGGACCGCACCGTGCTCCGCCAAGCGCTCGCCCGCGCCGGCGGCAATGTCAGTGCGGCGGCGCGGATGCTCGGTATCGCCCGCGCAACACTCTACAGGCGCCTCATGCGTGCGGGCCTGCACAAATAGGCACCGGGACCTGTCTCGAAACTGCGACAGGTCGCTTGTCCTGACGAACACCCACGCCTTCCATTGGCGCCGTGACCATGGAAAGCTGCCGCCACAATCGCGCGACATGCAGAAGCGCGGAAGTGAGGATGCCTGACCAATGAACATACATGCCCAGAACCGGGCCGATGCTTTGCAATCGCCCTTTGCCGCCCGCTATGACAACTTCATCGGCGGAAAATGGACCGCGCCGGGCGCCGGACGCTATTTCGACAATATATCCCCGATCAATGGCAAGGTGGTCTGCGAAATCGCGCGATCGGATGCCAGCGACGTCAATCTTGCGCTGGACGCCGCCCATGCCGCGAAGGATGGCTGGGGCCGCACATCCGTCACCGAACGGGCGCTCATCCTCAACCGCATCGCCGACCGGATGGAAGCCAATCTGGAAAAGCTGGCCATTGTCGAGACATGGGATAACGGCAAGCCGATCCGCGAGACGATGGCGGCCGACCTGCCGCTCGCCATCGACCATTTCCGCTATTTCGCCGGCGCGATCCGCGCGCAGGAGGGAACACTGGGCGAAATCGATGAGGACATGGTCGCCTATCATTTCCATGAACCGCTGGGCGTGGTCGGCCAGATCATCCCATGGAATTTTCCGTTGCTCATGGCCTGCTGGAAACTGGCCCCGGCACTGGCCGCGGGCAATTGCGTGGTGCTCAAGCCGGCCGAACAGACACCGGCCTCGATCATGGTCTGGGCCGAACTGATCGGCGACCTGCTGCCGCCGGGCGTACTCAACATCGTCAACGGTTTCGGGCTGGAATGCGGCAAGCCGCTCGCCTCATCCCCCCGCATCGCCAAGATCGCCTTCACCGGCGAGACGACGACCGGCCGGCTCATCATGCAATATGCCAGCGAGAACCTTATCCCGGTCACGCTGGAACTGGGCGGCAAATCGCCCAACATCTTTCTGGAGGATGTCGCCCGCGAGGATGACGACTATTTCGACAAGGCGATCGAAGGCTTCGTCATGTTCGCGCTCAATCAGGGCGAGGTCTGCACCTGCCCCAGCCGGGCCCTGATCCATGAAAAGATATATGACCGTTTCATGGAACGCGCCCTGAAACGCGTGCAGGCGATCGTGCAGGGCAACCCGCTCGATCCCGCCACGATGATCGGCGCGCAGGCGTCGTCCGAGCAACGCGCGAAGATTCTCTCCTATTTCGACATCGGCCGTCAGGAAGGCGCGGAAGTGCTGACCGGCGGGGCGGCCGCCGAACTGGGCGGCGAACTGGCGGGCGGCTATTATGTCCAGCCGACCGTATTCCGGGGCCACAACAGGATGCGGATATTTCAGGAGGAGATTTTCGGCCCGGTCGTTTCCGTCACCACCTTCAAGGACGAGGCAGAGGCGCTCGAGATCGCCAACGACACGCTTTATGGCCTGGGCGCGGGTGTCTGGAGCCGCGAGGCGAACAGTTGCTACCGGCTGGGCCGGGCGATCAAGGCCGGTCGCGTGTGGACCAACTGCTATCATGCCTATCCCGCACATGCGGCCTTTGGCGGATACAAGCAGTCCGGCATCGGCCGGGAAAACCACAAGATGATGCTCGGCCACTATCAGCAGACCAAGAATCTGCTCGTCAGCTACAGCCCGAAGAAGCTCGGCTTCTTCTAACCCTTCCCCCCGTCGGCGCGCTGCCCTGTTCCCCTCCCTCCAGCGCGCCGGCACCCCATCAGGAGCGATTGTCTCATGGCGAAAACAATGAAAGCCGCTGTCGTCCGCGCGTTCGGAGAGCCGCTGACCATCGATGAAGTGCCCGTTCCCGAAGTCGGGCCGGGCCAGATCCAGGTCGCGATCCACGCCTCCGGCGTCTGTCACACCGATTTGCACGCCGCCGAAGGGGATTGGCCGGTCAAGCCCAACCCGCCTTTCATTCCGGGGCATGAAGGCGTCGGCTTCGTGTCGGCGGTCGGCGCCGGGGTGAAGCATGTGAAGGAAGGCGACCGGGTCGGCGTGCCGTGGCTCTATACGGCCTGCGGCCATTGCGTGCATTGCCTTGGCGGATGGGAAACGCTGTGCGTCGATCAGCTCAACACCGGCTATTCGATCAATGGCGGCTTTGCCGACTATGTCATCGCCGACCCGAATTATGTCGGCCATCTGCCTGACAATGTGAGTTTCGAAGAGATTGCGCCGGTCCTCTGCGCGGGCGTCACGGTCTATAAGGGCCTCAAGATGACCGACACAAAGGCCGGCGACTATGTCGCGATCAGCGGTATTGGCGGCCTTGGCCATATGGCCGTGCAATATGCCGTGGCCATGGGCCTGAATGTCGCGGCGATCGATATCGACGATGCAAAGCTGGACCTTGCCCGCCGGCTTGGCGCGACATTGACGGTCAATGCCCGGAACGAAGACCCCGCGACCGTCATCAAGCGCGAAACCGGGGGCGGCGTCAACGGCGTGCTGGTCACGGCCGTCAGTGAAAAAGCGTTCGAACAGGCGGTCGGCGTCGTGGCGCGCGGCGGCACGGTGGCGCTCAACGGCCTTCCGCCCGGCGATTTTCCGCTCAACATCTTCGGCATGGTGCTGAACGGCATCACGGTGCGCGGTTCGATCGTCGGCACGCGCCTCGACCTTCAGGAAAGCATCGCCTTCGCGGCGGACGGCAAGGTGAAGGCAACGGTGGAAACAGCCAAGCTGGAAGAGGTCAACACCATCTTCGACCGGATGAAGAAGGGACAGATCGAAGGGCGCGTCGTCCTCGACCTCACAGATTGATCAGGGACCGATTGAACAGAGAAAGCAGCGCCGATGCCCGATGGACATGAAAAGGTCGCCCGCGTGACCGCCACGCCAGCGGCATTGGCGCTGATCGACGAATTGAAAGCAGAATATGGCCCCCTGCTGTTCCATCAGTCCGGGGGCTGCTGCGATGGATCTTCGCCCATGTGTTACCCGGCAGACGAATTTCGCATCGGCGACAACGACATCCTGCTGGGCCAGGTCGGCGGCGTGCCCGTCTATATCGGGCGCGCGCAGGGCGAAGCCTGGGCGCACACCCAGCTTATCCTTGACGTCGTGCCGGGCCGTGGCGGCATGTTCAGCCTCGACAATGGCCGCGAGGTCCGTTTCCTGACCCGCGGCCGGGTGTTCAGCGAAACGGAAATGGGGCAGCTAGGGCCAGGACCCCTTAATTCCGCGTTCGAGGTTTGAAGCGATTTCGTTCAGGCCGAGGAGGAAAGGCGTAGGAATATGAATATATTTCAAGGCCTTATGACGAAGGCCTGGGCGAAATCGGTCAAATCCCGCCGGGACGCCGAAATGGCTTCGATCTCGGGCCCGTGCGGCCTTGCGGGTTAAGTGAAGCAACATCCCTTCAACCTCACGAAGGCAGCGGTTCCAGCCCGAGCTGATGCGAACGATGGCGTTCACCGCCGCAGGTTTGTCCGCGCCAGTTCGAGAGCTTCGTCCCCGCGCCCGTTGATGATCGCCTTGAGCATGTAGGGGCTAACCCCTTCGCCTGTTCGAGCTGGATCTTTGGCGGGACGACAAGCTCCTGCCTCGCGGTCAGGACATCGAGATGATGACGTCCACCCAACACCGCCGACAAAGCTTGGCGGGCTGATGCGCAAGGCTTTCAACCGCGGGATATACTGGCAGGGCAAGCGGTTCGACAATGTCGTCGATCTGCTGTCGCTCGTTTCGGACGGTGTCGCCATGGTCGACGATGCGATGGTCCAGAAGCTGATGAAGACCGGGCTGCCTTGAACGGTTCCTGCAGGGCGAGGAAGCGGATTTTCCTGCGCGCTGGGAGGCTCTGACGATATTTCGCGCCGCCCGCGCGCTGTCCGCCCGGCATGGTTCGACTCTCCTGCCGCTTCCGCATTGCGGACGCATTGGCGGAAGCCACACCAGAGCTGGAATAGGGAAGCGGTTTCACCGTGCGCGTCTGATGGCGTTTTTTCCGTCACCTGCACCGCACGTTGAACAACAGCAGGCCCAGGGGCACAGGATAGTCCCTGCGAGGACGGCTGATCTGAGCGTCAGGCTTCGCAAAGTTCGATGTTTGGATGCTCCGCAATGATCTCGCGGATAATCTCGAAATAGGTGGGGCCGACTCCAGCCTCGATCGCCTCAATGTCCTGTTCGATACGCGCGCGATCATAGATATCCGGGCGGTCGAGCTTCGCGCGGTAATGCTCACGCGTCGCGTCCAGTCCCAGCGCTGTTCGGCTTTGCGCGATATTGTTCCAGACCAGCGTCACCGGTTCTGCGCCATCGATCGCGCCAAAGCCGCCATAAAACAGATCGTTCAGGGCATCGAGGCTCGGCCCGAGCGTCCAATCCTCATGCCCCATGAACACCCGGTTGATCTCGTCGTAGAAGGACGCGAGGCTCTGTTGCAAAGATTGGCGGCAGTCAGAGGTAGGCTGTCGCTCTGCGCCGA
>JAZJZH010000019.1:0-114052 GCA_040389985.1 Pseudomonadota bacterium | reverse complement strand
CACCTATCGGCCATCAAAATTGACGCCGACCGGACACCGTAATCGTCGCGCTACAGCGATATGCTCGATGAGATCGTGCATCAGCATATCATGATCGACGCGGTGCCGTCAGGTTTCGGGGGCCGACGGCACTATTTTATATGCCCGTCCTTGGGCATCCGCTGCGAAGTCCTTCATTATTTTGATGGGCGGTTTGCATCGCGGCAGGCTCACAACCTCGCTTATGATTCCCAAAGTCAGGACGATCTTGGTCGGGCATACCGACGAAAGGCAAAAATCGAACGCCGATTGAATGTATCGGAACCGATGCGGAAACCTCGTGGCGAGCGTCGGCGAAAACTCGTCACAAAACTCTACAACACCCAATCCGAAATTCGAACGATCAGAAATGATCGGCTGCGGAAGATGCTCGGTGGTGGTCGGTCTGGTCCCCCATGGATGCCCGGCAATAAGCGTTGATCTATCCGAGACCGCGCAATGGCAACATTTGTGCCCCTAACGAAGCCTGATTTTAAATCAGCGGGTCCTGCCTTCATTGCGCTACTCTGCGCACTCTCGCCCATTTGGAGATCAGCAGGTCCGTTGGGATTTTTCCTGACTTCCTCGCCTCCATGATCTTAATGGGAAGATGGTCAACGAAAGGAGACCATCATGTCCGAAGACGAACCGCTCGACCGGTTACATCTGTTATCCCATGCGCAGGCGCTATTCCCCGCCGCGGTGATTGAGGTAATCCACACGCCTGACGAGATCATCCACATCGATGTGGACGGGCACCGCTACACGTTCGAGATCGGCAGCGATGATGACGAATATCTCTTCAGTGACGGAAAAGCATTATTCGCGATCCCGCTCATGCAAATCGACTGGGATTTCTAGGATTTCTCCTGACACGCGTTCCGAACCCGCCTTAATGAAAAGGTTGTTCAACGACTAAGGAGTGAACGACATGACCATTACGACGAACCCACCCACCCCGGCACCGACCGCCAAGGTGCAATCCAATGCAGGGAAGACGGCGATCAGCGGCAAGGAGGCTCCGGACATGGTCACGCTCGACCAGCTCGCCGGCGATATGAAGATGGCCCCGCGCGATGCCCGCATGCTGCTACGCCTCGCGGCGAAGCAAACCAAACTCTACCCGACATTAGGCAAGGATCACGTTGCGCGGCAGCCGTGGCATTGGACGCCGGGGTCGAAGGCATTGGACGAAGCGCGCAAAGCCTTGTCCACGACGCCGACGGTTTGAGGGCGTTCGGGGCCATCGGCAAACCGGTGCTTCCCCAACCCTTCCCAATCCGACATTTCAGGTTTTCATGTTTTCAATGCCCGGAACATCCTGGAAAGCGCCGGGGCGGCACGAAAGCGCGTGATGAAACTCCCCCCTCCCCGGCGATGAAAACTTGAAAACTTGAATAGTTTAGGTCACTTTAAAGGAAGCGACCAGAACCAGATTTTGCCTTCCCTGGAGGGCATGATGCCGAGTTCTTTCCGCGCCCGGTCAAGGGTGGACGCACTGATAGCTCGCGCTTCACCTTGCGACTTTAGTTCGGCAGCAGCCTTTGGGCCGCTCGCCAGCGCACCAAGCAGATATTCCTTAGCGACTTTCCGCTCATCCTGGTCAGGCCCGCGAGAGGATACTTCATTCGAAAAGAACTCATCCGCTGTAATTTTGGAAAATTCATTGAAGGATATCTTCGGCTGCTCCCCCTCACGACCATTGGCATCGCCCATCGTAAACAACATCGAATCACCGTTTTCGAAGTTCGTCTTCATGTGGAATACGATGAAACCCCGGACACCATCGTTGCGGCGCGCAAGACCAAACTGATTTCGCGAGATGCCCACGAAGTCGGTCGATCCCAGCCCCTTTTTCATCGCCTTGTCTTGGGCACCCTTGCCGAAGTGACGCACGCAAATAATCGCACATTTTCGGTTCATAGCGATCTCGCCTAATCGTGACATGAACTCGCGCACGTCGATGTTGCTGTTGCCATCCACCCCAGACATAAAAGCTTGAATGGGATCAAGAATTACAAGCCGTGGCTGTTTCTCGGCAATTTCGCCATCCATCCACTCGACCATTTCTGCCGTAAGTTGGAACTGCCGCGATTGGATGAAAACCCGCGAAAGGTCCGCGCCGTTCGCCTCCAGCCGCTTCTTAATGACCGCACCGGGCAGGTCTTCGAAATTGAACAGGAAGCAATTGGCAGGTTCAAATCGGTCGCCGTTGGGCAACTTGTCCCCACGGCTCAGGCGCGAGCAGAGCCAAACGCAAAGCTGACTCTTGCCGTCACCGGGATCACCGTCCAACAACCCCAGCGTGCCGAGGCAGACGTAAGGATACCAGAGGAACTCGAGGCGCTCTTCCGGGATTTCCGAGAACGGAATGATCTGGGGCAAGGCCTTGACCGGATACCGCGACACGCTGCGCGCGATTTTTCTGACCTCGCGATCCGGCAGCGGCTTTTCTGACATGGTTCCGTTCAGCGTCTTCAGCGTTTCCAAAACCGCAGGCTGCGGTACCCCCTTGCCATGCAAATATCCTGCGAACTTCGTTAGCGTATCGTTGCGCAGCCCGACCGGGATCGTTGCTCCCGCACGTTCTCCTTCCGGTTCGTCAGGCCGTTCGGTGATTTCTGCGATGTCCTGCGGTAGGTCGGCAATGGGTTCGTCTTCCCAGATCGCATAGATCGCGCCTGAGGCATGGCGCGACGCCGGGCCGACGACATACGACCCAGGACCGCTTTTTACGTCCAGCTTCTCCCGGGCCCCGTTTCGAGCGGGCATTTCACCTCCGTAATAAAAGTGGAACCCCCGCGCCGTTTTCACGGTGAAGGTAGGCGGCGGGTGATAGCCAGAGCGGAAAGCGCGCAAGGCTTCCCTACTGTCACAATCAATCACCGCTAGGCCTTCCGTAGCAACAGCATAATTCATATCGGGGTACTTGCGATGCCAGCGCCGAATCGTTTTCAGATCGGTTGTCGCGCCCTTGACGCCGTGGGGAACCAGGGAACTGATTGGATGCTTGCCGGGGCTGGCACATCCGGTATCGCCACACGCGCAACGCCCATCGACAACGCCATGTATCGGCAGGACAGCAATATGCTGCCCTGCAAACCAATTCATCGTGGCGAAAACGCTGGCGCTTCGATCAAGCGTGAAGCGCAAGGTTTGAGTGCTCATTGCTCCCCCTCCTTGCTGGGCGGGTAGTTCTCTTCCAGCCAAGCTTCGGCGGCCTCAATCTCCTCGGGCGTTTCGACTTCGACCAGGAAGACACGTTCCCACTCACGCCCGGTATCGGGATCACGCATTGGACGAACGAAGGCGACGATCACCGTTCCGCCTTCAGGCCCTTGATGAACTCGTCCACCTCCTCGGCCAGCCAATGGGTCTTTGCTCCGACCTTGACCCTTTTTGGCCACCGGCCTTTTGCCTCGAGTCTTAGTAGAGTCGAGTTGTGGAGCTTTACGCCGCGAGCGCGAAGGCCGGCGTGATCGATTAGGATTGGGTTTATCATTCAAGTTACGGCTCCTCATACATCGGGGATCATTCCCCGAGGAACCGAGACAATTAGCGGGAAATTTCGGCCGGGTCGCAACCATCAGTTCCCGAATTCGATTTCGGGAATTTTTGCGAAGCCGTGCAGCGATAGGCCAGCAATGCGCTCACATGACGATGTAACGTGCTATACGCAGGAGGCTTGACCGGCCCCTTTTCCATTGCCGCCCTAATCGAGTTGGTAATCCGGTCTGCGGTTTCGTCCGTGCCATGCTCGTCAAAATATTCGAGTATCTGAACGACGATCGGCGGCCAGTCATACCCCTTCCGTCCTCCCTTCGAGGTGAAAGGTGCGTGCAAGACGGGCGGGAAGCATAGGCGACAGGGTCGATAGATTTCCTCTGCATCGCCGACCCACGATTCCCCTCCATGGAAATGTCGTACTTCCTCTGCAGCTAGCGGTTCATACGCCCCTTCGGACGTTTCTACCTCAACTGTAACTGTTCCATCCCAAACCAACGTCAAAAGCTCGCGGATTGCTGCCATGCCGCGCTGCTTTGTCGGCGGCTTCGGGTGCAAACCCAATCGCCAGTGATCGCGATATTCGTCTCCGGTCCAGTGATCTGGAAACAGATTTAGTCCGATACGATCCATCGCCTCCCTTACACTCAAGGTCGCATAGGCATCAGGCAAGGTCATCAAGAAAGCTCCCCCACTTGTCCAACGCCTCTCGGCGCTCAGCTTGATATTGGAAGAGGTTGTACACAGCTGCGATTCCCGACACGATTCCTGAGGTGTGGTTCAGTATCTTCTCGACTACATGGGGGAGAACGCCAAGGCGGGCCATGCCCGTGGTAGCGGTGCGGCGCAGGTCATGGAACCGCCAGCCGGATGTCCCCGACCCGGCGTGAACATGGCGCAGCGCCTTACTGAACCCGCTGATCGGTGAGCGCCGTGTGGTGGTGAACACCCAATCGCAGCCTTCGAAACGCGGGACTGCTGTCAGCATTTGCAGCGCGAAGTCATTGAGCGGTACAACGTGCGGCTTGCCGTTCTTGGATAGCTCCGCCGGGATCACCCATTGCTTGGCATCAAGATCGACCTGGCTCCACTTCATCTGTGACACTTCGCCACGCCGCTGGGCAGTGGCCAGCAACAGGGGCACGAACTGGCCGAACGGATAGGGTTCGTTGGCACAGACACAAAGCACAGATCGAATTTCATCATCGGTCAGCACCCGGTCGCGCGGTTGCTCGCGGGTAGGAGGCTTGGTCCCGGTAACAGGCGATGTTTCGATGACGCCGCGTTCCATGCACCAGTTGAACAGCCTGCGTAGGTTTGAGTGAATGCGGTTGGCCTGATAGGACGCCCCGCGCTCAATGGCCCCGTCCATCAACTCGATAATGTCATGCCGGGTGATTTCGCGAATATCGCGCTGCCCATAAACGGACACGAACTCGCGCTGCATAATGCGCTCGGCCTCTTTCCAACTGCGATTGCGCGGTCGAGCATATTGCCGGATGAAGTCACCGCAAATGGCCTCGACATTCATGCCGAGCTGTCGGCGGCGCGCGGCCGGATCGATCCCCTCATCCACCAACCGCAATGCTTCTATCGCCTTATTGCGGGCTTCGGCGAGGGAAATTCGCGGATGAACCCCAATGGGCAATCGGCGTTGTTTCAGACCGTAACGATACTTAACTGTGAACACCTTCCTCCCGGTCGGGAACACGCGAAGGCTAAAACCTGGGCACAAGATGTCATGGACCTCATACCGTTTCACCTCCGGCTTGAACGCCTCTATTCCTTTTACGCTGAGCGCCTTGCGCATGTGCCGTTCCTTTCAACGACACATCAATAATCATGGATTTCCGCCATTCTCAAAGGAATTCCTCATCGCGGACGGTATGCGTCAGAAAACTACGACCTACTAAATGACCTACGCTAACCGGGGGGGTGTTTAGAACCAAAATCTGGGCAATAAACCCGCACCAAGTGCCGCGCGACAGGCCGGGGAATTTTCAGTCTTAACGCATGTTCGTGTCTGTTGAATGGTGGCAGGGCTGCCTCAGAAGCTAACCAGGCTTTCCGTAATTTGTTCACTGAGCTACGACGGGCACGGGAGAAAATGACTATCATGGATCTGCAAAGCTTTATTGGTGAGATCAATGGTGAGCCGAATGACGACCAGACAGTAACGGTGTATCGTGGGCACCCAAACCAATCCTACACGTTGAAGCCAACAATCTTTCGTAGCGCCGCGCACACGGCAAACGAGCATCTCCTTCTGCGCGATCTTGTGGCAATGCACCCAGACCAGTTCGCGTCGGACACAAGCGCCCTCGAGATGCTAGTTCGAATGCAACACTACTCGCTGCCCACTCGACTACTTGACGCCACTTGGAATCCGTTGGTTAGTTTGTATTTCGCAGTCCAGCCCAAAAAGGTTCGTGTCTTGCGGACCGGAACCAAAATCAGAGTAAGTCGAGAAGCAGACGGTGAAGTCGTGCGCTTCATTGTGGACAAAAAGCTCGTCCGATACTTTGACAGTGACACTGTTAGTTGCATTGCCAATCTCGCACGGGGCGACGAAAAATTAAAAGAAGATATTCGCGATTTGCTCGCGGACAAGCGATGTAGCGATGCGGAAGCGGGAATTGCATGGTTCAACGGTGAACGACCGATCAAAAGGCTATTGCACTTCATCAGCGGGGAAAAACCAGCTTTCGCGCCCGACATCGTGCCATCGCACCTGAGCAGAGTTTTCCTAGTGAAGCCGAAGCTCAGCAACCGCAGGATTCTTGCGCAAGAGGGATGTTTTTTCGCTTTTGGCCTGACCGACAATATCCCACCCAAGGGTATGCCCGGCATCCAAATTCAGCGGATAAAGGTTCCTGCTGGAGATAAGGCAACGGTCTTGGCTCAACTTAAGCGGATAGCTATCAATGAACGGACGATGTTCCCTGAAATCGAGCGGGCAGCGAAGTATCTTACGGACGACGTAACGGCGACTGCCATCCTATCGCGAACTTAGTGTCGGGTCAGAACGGGGACTTGTCACTCTTCCAAAGATGACCAAACGGGGGGAACTATGAAGGCTACCGCATCCCAGACCAAAAACATGTTCGGCAATCAGCTCTATCAGCAACGGGCACGTCAGGCCTTACCGATCCTCCTACGTCAGGCGGCTACGCAAAAGCCAATCTTCTACGAAGCCCTCGCGAACGAACTAGGCATGCCTAATCCTCGAAATCTCAATTGGGTTCTTGGGAGCGTCGGCGTGACATTACAGGAACTTGGGAGAAAACTGGGCTGGAACCGAGATATACCCCACATTCAATCGCTGGTTATCAATCAACGGGATCGGTTGCCGGGCAGCGGGTTTGAGGGCTTTCTAGCTGATCGAGTAAAGGGCTATCATGATTTTAGTTCGGCCGAAAAGCGGGCCTACCTTGACGGGTATTGGCATGACATCTTCGCATACCCGCGCTGGAACGAGGTTTTGAATGCTTGTGGCCTCACACCATCTACGACCAATGCAGCGAACATCGTCGACGACGCAAGAACCGGGCGTTCTGGCGGCGGTGGCGAAGGCCCGGAACACCTCGCATTGAAGGAATTTGTCCGCGACAATCCAAGCGTGGTTGGCTTGCCGACCGGCTTCCCTCGCGGCACTGTTGAAGCTCCCTTACCTTCCGGTGACAAGCTTGATGTCCTGTTTTTTGCTCGAAACACGATGCTAGCCGTCGAAGTAAAATCCCGCATTTCCAACACGGTTGATCTCACGCGCGGGCTGTTTCAATGCGTGAAGTATCAGGCAGTGATGGAAGCCGAGCGTGGCTTTAAAGGCAGCACTTACAGCATCCATGCTGTTCTAGTGGTCGGACGTGAGTTCCCAGACATATTGAAGCCGTTGCAAAACTCGCTTGGCGTCGAGGTGGTCGAAGTCACTGCGTAGGTTCGTGCTTTAGTGGGGCATTAACGGGGCATCAGGAGCCGACAATTGGCTGCTATGGAACGCGAGCGCTGGCAACGGAATGCAATCGCTCAGGCCGCGCAATCATGTACCCCGAGCGCCACAATGCAACGAATTACCACGATATACCAAGAGCTTAAGGACGACTCTTAATCAGCGGGTCCTTGGTTCGAGCCCAAGTGCGTCCACCATAGCCTTTCAGACATTCCCCTCATCGCTGGCCAAAGCCGCCGTGCCGCAGGGTCGTTGCCTCAGTGCAACAAAATTCGCGCGCTCGCGTTGGCTGGACAAGTTTCATTCATCCTTGTCCGGTTACGCCCTCCCCACATGACCTTCGATCGCCGCGACCTCCTGATCCGCACGCTGGGCGGCGTCCTCGCCCTCGGCCTCCCCCGCCGCGCCCTGGCGCAAACCGATGTGGCGCGCGTCGACGCCCTGATCGCCAGGATGACGCTGGAGGAAAAGGCCGGGCAGATGACCTGCCTCGCCGACAGTTTCCGCCCCTTCAACCCGCCCAACCCGCAAGTCGGTATCCAGGACGAAAAGCGCCTGTCGGGCGAAATCCGCAAGGGCCGCGTCGGCTGCCTCTTCAACGGCATCGGCGTCGCCGGCGGCCGGCGCGCGCAGGAGATCGCGGTCAAGGACAGCCGCCTCGGCATCCCGCTGCTCTTCGCCGGAGACGTGATCCACGGCCTCAAGACCGTCTTCCCGGTGCCGCTGGGCGAAGCCTCCTGCTTCGATCCCACCCTGGTCGAGCGCACCGCCCGCGCGATGGCGGTGGAAGCCACCGCCGCAGGCCTCCACCTCACCTTCGCCCCGATGGTCGATGTCGCCCGCGACCAGCGCTGGGGCCGGGTGGTGGAGGGGGCAGGGGAGGACGTCACCCTCACCGGCCTCCTCTCCGCCGCTCGTATCCGAGGCTTCCAGGGCCGCGACCTGCGCCGCGACGATTCCTTGCTCGCCTGCCCCAAACATTTCGCCGCCTATGGCGCGGTCGCCGCGGGCCTGGAATATGGCAATGTCGACATCAGCGAGGAAACGCTGCGCGAAACCCATCTGCCTCCCTTTGGCAAGGCGTTCGCGGCCGGCGCGCTCACCACCATGGCGGCCTTTAACGAAATCAACGGCGTCCCCGCCACCGCCGACAGCGAACTGCTCACCGACATATTGCGCGGCGAAATGCAGTTTCGCGGCTTCGTCTTCTCCGATTACACCGCCGACGAGGAACTGGTCGCCCATGGCTTTGCGGAGGATGACCGCGACGCCGCCCGCCTCGCCGTCCTCGCGGGCGTCGATATGTCGATGCAGAGCGGCCTCTACATCCGCTATCTGCCTGAACTGGTGAAAAGCGGCGCGGTGCCGATGGGCACGATCGACGTCGCCGTGCGCCGCATCCTCTATGTGAAGGCCGCCATCGGCCTGTTCGACAACCCCTATCGATCGCTGGACGAGGAGGCGGAAAAGACCCGCATCTTCACCCCCGCCCACCGCGCGCTCGCCCGCGAAGCCGCCACCCGATCGGTGGTGCTGCTCAAGAATGACGGCGTCCTGCCGATCGACCCGGCCAAGGGGCAGGCAATCGCCCTCATCGGCCCCTTCGCCGATGACACCGCCAATCTCTACGGCCCCTGGGCATTCTACGGCGACCCGGACAAGGGCGTCGATATCGCCACGGGCCTGCGCGCCGCGCTCCCCGACCCGACCAAACTCACCGTCACCCGCGGCAGCGACATCAGCGGTCCCATCGACGGCGGCATTGCGGAGGCGGTGGTGGCGGCCAAGGCGGCGGACATCGTCCTGCTCGCCATCGGCGAATCGCAGGCCATGTCGGGCGAAGCCCAGTCCCGCACCGTCATCGAAATCCCGCCCGCGCAGCAGGCGCTGGCCGACGCCGTCGCCGCCACCGGCAAGCCGGTCGTCATCCTGCTGCGCCACGGCCGCGCGCTCGCCCTGCACGATGGCGTCGCCAATGCGCAGGCGATCCTGGCCACCTGGTTCCTGGGGAGCGAGGCGGGCCACGCCATCGCCGACATCCTGCTGGGCCGGGTCGATCCGTCCGGCAAACTCCCGGTCAGCTTCCCCTGGGAAAGCGGACAGGAGCCTTTCTATTATGACCGCAAATCCACCGGCCGCCCAGTGATCGACAACCGCACCGAATATAAGGCCCGCTACGCCACCACCGACAATAGTGCGAGGTTCCCCTTCGGCCACGGCCTGACCTACACCGACTTCGTGCTGGATCAGTTGAAATTGTCCGACACCGCGCTCCGCTGGGACGCCGCGATCGAAGTGACCGCCCGCATCACCAACAAGGGCGACCGCAAGGGCAGCGAAGTCGTCCAACTCTACACCCGCGACCGCGTCGCCAGCCGCACCCGCCCGATCCGTGAGTTAAAGCGCATGGCCCGCGTGACGCTGGGTCCGGGCGAAAGCAAGACCGTCCGCTTCTCCCTCTCCCGCACGGACCTGGAATTTGTCGGCGCCAAAAGCCAGCGCATCGCCGAACCGGGTGCGTTCGATTTGTGGGTCGGGCAATCGAGCGTGGGCGGATTGAAGGGGGAATTTACGTTGTATGCGCAGGGACCGGCGAAGGGGTAGGGCATCCGGATTGCGCCAACAGTCGTCGCCTGAGGGCCATAGGTGGCTCTCCGAAGCGGCCATCGCAGAGACGCGGGACTGGGCGCGTCAGGTTTAAGACGGCAGTAGAAAATACCGCGCATTCTGGGTAAACGAGTTTTGTTAGCGTGCCATAGGAGATCGCGTGTTTCAGCTTAGTTCTAGCCCCTACTCGCTAACTGGCGCGGCTGAAAACATAGTTTCGGATCGATTAAAAGGCATAGAGGATCGCGTAAATTTGCTTCGACGTGCTGGCACGTTGAGCAAAGAATCTGTCCGCAGATACTACGGACAGAAGCGATTCGAACAAGTTGCAGAATCCAATGCTTTAGAAGGCAGCACGCTCAATGTCGGTGAAACCGAAATAGCTGTCTTGAAGGGCATAACTATCACTGGCCACGATCCTGCGTATATCCGCGACGCGGTGGCCTTAGATCGCGCCCTCACAAGGGTTGTCGAGATAGCGCGGGACTATGATACCCCTACCAACATAGCTCAGTTAAATGAAATACACGCGCTGCTTATGGGTGACCGTCCGGGTGCAGGCATTTTTAGGAATGTACCTGTTCGGATACGTGGAGCAGACCATACGCCACCTCGTACTTGGCAAGAGGTAATGGATCAAATGGAGCTTTGGGAACAATGGTCCCAAGCCAATGCTGATGCGCCAGCACCTTTTAGAGCAGCCGTACTTCACGCATGGTTGACGCACATTCATCCTTTTATTGACGGAAATGGAAGGGTTTCAAGAGCAATAGGTAATCTTGAGCTAATACGCGCGGGATATCCGCCTATAATTATCAAAAAGAAGGATCGCGATGCATATATAGAGGCATTAGCAGAGTCCGATTCCGCCGGTGATATCCGTGCATTTATTGACTTGATACTTAGTAGAGCCGATGGGGCTATCACGGGCCTAGAAAATGCCGCAAAGAGCATCGACGGGTACAACCCCGTTTTGGAGCGCTTGCGTCAACGCCAAGAGCAGCAACTCACTATTTGGACAACCGGCGCAAAATTGCTGGGCAATATAATTGAACATAATCTTACTACCCAATTAGAAAGCATGGGGGGTAAGTGTACATCAAAGATATTTGATGGATATTTAGATCTTGACGATTACATTGACCTTTGTTCAGGAAATATCATCTCGGGAGGGTGGGCGTTTATTTTAAACATCCAAGTTCCTGGGGCAGGAAAGCTAGACAAGCTTGCGTTTGTTCAACCGAGAAGCCCCCGACTTCACCAGCACTTAGGTCGTGAAGGTGGGCCGTCTCTATATTGGTCTCACGCCAACCCCGCTGGGTATCCTAAGTGGACACGAGATCATGATAAATCGCCCTATGCGATAGAGGCTACCACATTGGCTGGAAGCGGTGATGAGTGGATAGCATTGCTCACTGATGGTTCTATCGTCAGCTGCAATACCACCGAACTTGCAGGCCGTTTCGCGAAAGCGTTGATGGATCAGGTATGATCTGAACGACATCCAATGGCAGTTTTGACCGCTTATTCAATCGGGAGCGGAACGTCCGCAATCGGCCACATCCCCCTGTCCTACACCCCACCACCCATGCCATAATCCCCCCGGCTCTTTCCCACCGTCCGCCTCCCGCCCGCCGCGCACCACCCCAGCGCGGCACACCCCCATTTCGCAAAAATTCTCCTATTGCGAAATCGACGCCACCCGTCCGTCCCCACGCTTTTGCGTCAGCCACGACGGTGTGAACTTCGCAACGCCGCGCCGTCTTGCAAAACGCCCCGACCACGGCTTTCCGACCCGCCGCACCTCTGCTACAGGCGCGCCCATGCTGAATCTCAACGCTATCACCGTGCGCCTTGGCGGCCGCGTCATTCTCGATCGCGCCGCCGCCGCCTTGCCGCCGCGCAGCCGCGTTGGCCTCATCGGCCGCAACGGCGCGGGCAAGTCCACGCTGATGAAGGTGATGATCGGCCAGCTCGACCCGGACGAGGGGTCGTGCGACATGCCCCGCGACACGCGGCTGGGCTATATCGCGCAGGAAGCCCCGTCCGGCACCGCGACCCCTTTCGACACCGTGCTCGAAGCCGACAAGGAACGCGCCGCCCTGATGGCGGAAGCGGAGCATACCGAAGATCCCGATCGCCTCGGCCATATCTATGAGCGGCTGACGGCGATCGACGCCTATACCGCCCCCGCCCGCGCCGCCCGCATCCTCGTGGGCCTTGGCTTTGACGAGGAAATGCAGGGCCGCCCGCTCGACAGCTATTCGGGCGGCTGGAAGATGCGCGTGGCGCTCGCCTCCTTGCTCTTCTCCAACCCGGACCTGCTGCTGCTCGACGAACCGTCGAACCATCTCGACCTTGAAGCCACGCTCTGGCTGGAAAATTTCCTCAAAGCCTATCGCGGCACCGTGGTCGTCATCAGCCATGAACGCGACCTGCTCAACAATGTGGTCGACTATATCCTCCATCTGGAAGGGGGGAAGGTCACCCTCTATCCCGGCGGCTATGATGCGTTCGAACGGCAGCGCGCCGAACGGCTCGCCCAGCTCGAATCCGCCCGCACCAAGCAGCAGGCCGAGCGCGAGAAATTGCAGGAATATGTCGCCCGCAACTCGGCCCGCGCCTCGACCGCGAAGCAGGCCCAGTCCCGCGCCAAGGCGCTGGCCCGGATGCAGCCCATCGCCGCCGCCAGCGAAGATCCGACGCTGCATTTCGGCTTTCCCAGCCCTGCCGAGCTGCGCCCGCCGCTCATCACCATGGACATGGCGTCGGTCGGCTACACCGAAACGCCGATCCTCAAGCGCATCAACCTGCGCATCGACCCCGACGACCGGCTGGCGCTGCTCGGTCGCAACGGCAATGGCAAGACGACCCTGGCCCGCCTGATCGCCGCGCAACTGGCCCCGATGGAAGGGACGATGCAAAGCTCGCCCAAGATGAACGTCGGTTATTTCACCCAATATCAGGTGGAGGAACTGGACGTCACCGACACGCCGCTGGAACATATGACCCGCGTCATGAAGGGCGCGACGCCCGGCGCGGTCCGTGCCCAGCTTGGTCGCTTCGGTTTCTCCGGCGAACGCGCGGTGCAGAAGGTCGGCAGCATGTCGGGCGGCGAGCGCGCCCGCCTCGCCCTCGCCCTCATCACCCGCGACGCGCCGCACATGCTGATCCTCGACGAGCCGACCAACCATCTGGACGTCGACAGCCGCGAGGCGCTGGTCCAGGCCCTGAACGATTATAGCGGTGCGGTGGTGATCGTCAGCCATGACCGGCACATGATCGAACTGGTCGCCGACCGTCTGGTGCTGGTCGACAATGGCACCGCCCAGCCGTTCGACGGATCGCTGGACGACTATACCGACATCATCCTGCGCAAGGCCGACGGCAACAGCGGCGGTGACGCGCCCAAGGTCGACCGCAAGGCCGACAAGAAGGCCGCCGCCGAGTGGCGCGAAAAGCAGAAGGTCTTGAAAAACGCGGTCAACAAGGCGGAGCGCGAAATGACGACCCTGATCGCCGAGCGCAAGCGCATCGACGCGGTGCTGTCCGACCCCAAGGCCGCGACCGGGGCAGAGGCGAAGATGACCACCAGCCAGTTGATGGTGAAGCGGGCCGAGGTGGAAAAGAAGCTGGAGAGCGCCGAGGAAATCTGGATGGAGGCCGGCGCGGCGCTCGAAGCGGGTTAACGCCCCATCAGGATGAAGGGCGCCCAGATATAGGGCTGGGCGGCGTCAGGCCGCTTGGACCCGATCAGCTTGAGCATCGCCCGCTGCAACGCCACGGCGCGGGGCAGGCCGCGCGCGGCGCCCTTCACCGTTTCCAGCGTGACGAAGGCGCTGGCGTCATCCCGCACCGGCCAGTGCGATACCAGCAGCGATCCCGCCCCGGCATAGCGGAACGCCTGCGCCAGCCCCGAATAGGCCGGGGCCTGCGCATCATTCCCCGCCGCGGTGTTGCACGCCGACAGGATCACCCAGTCCGCGCCGATCCGCATGGATGCGACCTCCGACGCGGTCAGCAGCCCGTCCTCGTCCGCCGTGGCGGCGTCGGGCGGAGAGAGGACCAGCGCCGGCTCGGCCACGCCTTCCATCTCGCCGCTCACCAGGCCATGGGTAGCGAACAGGATGACGCCATAGCCGGACAGATCGCGGTCCCGCAGCCTGGCTTCACTGGCGTCCGCGCCGATCAACAAGGTAGCGTGATTCGAACCGAAACGGTCGGCGATCGCCCGCAATTCGGCGAGTGATCCCGGCAGCGGCGGCAATTGGGACAATGCCCGCGCATCGGCGCCGCCATTGCGGAAATAGGAACTGGCGGCCAGAAGCGCCCCTGTTCCCCGCGTCACATCGGCCGGTTCGGCGTCGGCGAAAGCGAGCGGCGCGCCGATGCCCAGAAAGCTTTGGCCGCGCATGGCCATCTGTCGCCGCCGGTCGCTGCCGGTCGCGAAACCGGGTTGCACCTCTATGGCGAAGCGACGGATCAGCCAGGGCGTGTGGCGCGTCACCGCAGCGACGGGCTGCTGTAACAACATTCCGAATGGCAATGACGCGAAGGCGCCGGTCGGCACGATGCGCAGCGTGCGGGCCTGGCCCAGCGCGGCGAGGATGCCCGGCGTGAAAATCTGACGGTAGAGGTCATGCGCGCTGGCCCGGTCGAAACCGGCCGGGGTCAGCGACGATCGCAGCCGACCGACCAGCGTCACCAATGCAGCGCGATCCATCCCCGCTCGCTCGATCCATGTTCCATCAGCCCCAATGGCCAACAGATAGACGCCGTCAAAGGCCGGCATCACCGCCAGCAGCGCTTCGCCCTGGCCAAGGCTGGCGCGCACGGTGGCCAGATCGGGCTGCGCACCCCCATGCGCATCCACCCAGCGCGGATAGTCGCGGGCGATGGTCGCGCGCTCGGCCTCCACGACCGCCGCGATCGTCGCCCGCTCCGCGCGGGCCGCGGCGACGCCATTGTCCGTCGCCAACGCCTTCAACAGGCGGCGGTCGGCGGCTTCCAGCGTCTTCACCTTATCCTGCAGGCTGCGCACCCGACCGCCCAATCCGGGGTCGGTCACCATGCGCTGGGACACCAGCCGGTTCGCCTGGGCAATGCGCGATCCCGCCAACACCGCCATCGTGTCCAACGCCAACGCGGCATCCTGGGTCTGCGCAGCGACGGCCAGCACAGTGTCGAGCGCCGCGCGTTGTTCTTCCGTCAGTTCGCCATTGTCGTTCATGACCGTGCCGTCACGCAAAACCCCGGCGAGCCGCTGCGCCGATTCATTGAGCGTCGCCGGGTACAATCCGGTCCAGGCCGACAGCATGGCCGCCTGCGCCAGGGGAATCGCGGGCGCATTATCGAGTTGGCGGGTTTCCGCGGCGAAGGCAGCGGCGGCGGCGCGGGATGCTTCGCCCTGTCCGGCAGCGATCAAAGCCGGGATCAGATAGGGATAGACACGCTGGCCGATATCGCGGTCCTTGTCCGATCCTGCGCGCACCCGCGCCAGGGCAGCGTTAAACCGTTCGATCGCCTGATCGCGCCGGCCTTCCGCCAGGGCAGCCGATGCGGCGAAGGCGAGCGCGCGGGCCGATTGCGGGCTATTCTCGCCCTCGATTCCGCGAAAGCCGCGTTCCGCCTCCATGAAGAGCGTTTCAGCGTCGGCATAGCGTTCCAGCGGGAGCAGTACCGTGCCGAGATTTTGCAGGCCGAACTGGAAATAGAGACTGCTGGTCCCCACCGTATCGCGCTTGATGGCGATGGCCCGCTGGAGATAATCCAGGCTTTCGTTGCGTCGCCCCGTCCGCGACAGCAGCAGGCCCAACGCCTCCAGCGCGCGGGCGTAGCTGGGATGTTTGCGGTCGACATGATCGGTGGCGATGTCGACCGCCATGCGGGCGTATTTTTCCGCCTCACCATCGCGATCGGCGCGCTGGAGCATCTGCGCATAATTATAATAGGAGCCGATCGTATCCGGGCTGTTCGGTCCGACCGCCGCTATGCGGGCCTCCATGCTGGCCCTTTGCGCGTCCACCGCCTCGTCGTTGCGGCCCAGGCGGGTCAGCGCCTGGGCGTGGGAGAAGGCGATGTTGGACCGCAACATATGCGTCGATTCGTCCAGCTTATCCGGCGGGGTGCGGGCGATATAGCCGTCCATGTACCGGCTGGCCTGCGCCAATATGTCCGCGCCGCCGGTGACGTCGCCCAATGCGGCCTGGACATAGCCCTTGATCGACAGGCCCTGCATCCAGGCCACTGGATAGGCGTCGGCGAACGGCGCGACCAGCCCCAGACCTTCCGTCACATGGGCCAGCGCATCGGGATTCTTGCCGTCGATCTGGTCCATGGAGGACAGGTTGATCAACGCGACGCCGGCAAGCGGATGGGGTTTGCCCGCCACCTTTGTCTTCAAGGCGGCGGCGTGCAGGCGCATCCAGGCGTCGCGGGTCTTTTGCGACATGGACAGGGCATAATCGTCATTGTCGAACAGGGCGAAGGCCTGGCGTTCGAGCGAGTAGAGCCGGGCGTGGCGTGGGTCGGTGGGCGAGAAAGCCACAGCGCTGGTCGGGGCGGCCGCCGACGCCGCATGGGTCGGCAGGGCCAGCGCCAGAAGCACAGCCGCATACCGCGTGGAAAGCTGCATGACACCACCCCCGCTCTTGAATCGACCCGCTTGCCTCTTGGGTCGGCGGAGGGCGGGCGTCAAGGCCGATGCGGGTGCGCGACCGTCAACCCAGCGTCAGCCGCCAGTCCCAGCGAAGCGGATCGCCGTCCATCACCTCGACCCCGCGGGCGATCAGGGCGTCGCGGATTTCATCCGACAGGGCGAAGTCTTTTTCGGCGCGCGCGGCGGTGCGCCGTTCCAGTTCTGCCTCGATCTCCTCCGGCGTGATCTGCGCGTCCTTCGGCTGCACCCGCAGGTCGGCGCGGGTGAGCGTCAGCAGGTTGAGGCCCAGCGCCTGGTCGAACGCGGCGATCAGGCAGAGCTTTTCGTCCACCGGCACCTTCTTGATGCCGATCGCCTCTTCCAGCAGGGGCAGAGCGCGCGGCGTCATCAGGTCGTCGGCGATCGCCGCGTTGAACTGTTCGAGTAATGGCACCAGCTTGGGATGCAGGTTGGCGCGCAGATAGTCGAGCCGCGGCGATTGCCAGGTCACCCCCTCGGCGCGCGCCTTCAACCCCTCGACACCCATGACCAGTCGCTTGAGCCGGGTCAGCGCCGCGGCCAGATTGTCGGCGCTGAATTCCAGTTCGGACCGGTAATGCGCGCCCAGGCACAGCAGGCGATAGGCGATCGGATGCACACCCGCGTCGATGAGGCTGAAAAGGGTGGTGAAGCCGCCCTTCGACTTGCTCATCTTCCCCTGCCGGTCGACCAAGAAGTTGTTATGCATCCACCAGCGCGCGCCGGTGAAGCCGGCCGCAGCCGCATCGGGATCACCACAGCAATTGTGAAACGCCTGGTTTTGCGCGATCTCGTTGGGGTGGTGGATTTCGCGATGGTCGATGCCGCCGGTGTGGATGTCGAACGGTTGGCCGAGGCGGGCCTGGCTCATCACCGAACATTCCAGATGCCAGCCCGGGGCGCCCTTGCCCCAGGGGCTGTCCCATTCCATCTGGCGCTGCTCGCCCGGCGGTGACTTGCGCCAGATGGCGAAGTCCGATGGATTGCGCTTGCCCGCGACCGGATCAATACGTCCGTGGGCCGCATCGTCCCGCCCGCCGGCCAGCGCGCCATAATCGGGCACGCTGCTGCTGTCGAAATAAAGGCCGCTGTCCAATTCGTAGCAATGTGTCGGCGCGATCTTTTCGGCAAATTCGATCATCTGCGGCACATAATCGGTCGCGACCGTCCATTCGCTGGGCGACAGGATGTTGAGGTCGGCGATATTCTGCTTGAACGCGGTCGTATAATGGGCGGCGATATCCCAGATGCTCTTGGCCGACGCGCGCGCCGCCGCCTCCATCTTGTCGTCGCCAGCATCGGCGTCGCTGGTCAGGTGACCGACATCGGTAATGTTGATGATGTGGGTGACGGCCAGCCCCTTCCACAACAGCGTCCGGCGCAGCGTATCGGTGAAGACATAGGCGCGTAAGTTTCCGATATGGGCGTAATTATAGACGGTCGGGCCGCAGCTATAGACCCGCGCATGATGGTCCTCGATCGGCACGAATGGCTCGATCATGCGGGTCAGGCTGTTGAACAGGCGCAGCGGCGCTGGGATATGCTGGTCGTCGGACATGGGGACATGCCATGTCGCGAAGCGTCGTGAGGGTCAATCCTTCCCGGCCATCTCCATGGGGATAATAAGTTAGTTAGCTAAGTAACAAAATTGGATGATGCGATACAAATGTCCAACTTGCTGTCTCTTTCGCGCATGGCCGCCCCTGTCTATCACCTTCTGGCCATGACCTGCGCGACACGATCAGATTGTAATAAAATGTTGCAGGCGGGGCGATCCCTTGCGCCCCGGCGTTTCCCACCCAATATTCTTGATGCGGGCCGGGCCCCTCTGGCGACATGGATTTCCCCCTGATCCATGTCGCGATGTCGGACCGCATCGGGTGTGCCCGGTGCTGGTTTTGCGGTAATTTGCCCCCTTTCTTTGCCGCAAGGAACCGCAACGGGCCACTCGAACCACATTTGATGATGGAGTGAGTGTTTCCCATGAATAATCCCGTTCGCATGCCGGGCTATGGCGCCAGCCGGTCGGTCGATACCGATGCCGGCCTGCGCGCGCATATGCTGGGCGTCTTCCGCAATATGGGCCTTGGCCTGGTCATCACCGGCCTGGTCGCGGCGCTGGTCGGCAACACACCGGCGCTGGCCGCCGCCATTTACGGCACGCCCTTGAAGTGGGTGGCGATCTTCGCGCCGCTGGCCTTCGTGTTCTTCTTCAGTTTCCGCATCGAGACAATGTCCACCGCAACGGCACGCATGACCTTCTGGGCGTTTGCGGCCGTGATGGGTGTGTCGCTGGGCAGCGTGTTCCTGGTCTTCACCGGCGGCAGCATCGCCCAGGCCTTCTTCTCGGCCGCCGTGATGTTCCTCGCCATGTCGCTGTGGGGCTATACCACCCAGCGTGACCTGACGAAGATGGGCAGCTTCCTGATGATGGGCCTGATCGGCATCATCGTCGCCAGCCTGATCAATGTCTTCCTGGGGTCTTCGGCGATGCAGATGGTCATCTCGATCATCGGCGTGGTGGTCTTCACTGGCCTGACCGCCTGGGATGTGCAGCGCATCAAGTCGGACTATTTCGTCTATGCGGGCCACGAGGTCGCGCAGAAGATGCAGGTGATGGGCGCGCTGTCGCTGTACCTGAACTTCGTCAACCTGTTCCAGATGCTGCTCAGCCTGACCGGCGAGCGGGAGTAAGCGGATGCGGGATCAGGCTGCTGTATCGGCCATGCTCTGCCCGGTCTGTCACGTCGGATTGGCGATGACGGACCGGCAGGGGGTGGAGATCGATTATTGCCCGCAATGCCGGGGCGTCTGGCTAGACCGGGGCGAGTTGGACAAGATCATCGAGCGGTCAGGGCAGGGTGGTGGTGCGCCACCATCGCCGCAGCCGGCGCCCTTCGGACAGGCGAGCTACCGCCCGGATCGCGATTATCGAGACGACGGGCGGGGCTATCCGAAGAAGCGCAAGAAGAGCTTTCTGGAAGAGCTGTTCGACTAAAAAAGGCTGGCCCAATCGGGCCAGCCTTTTGTTTATCAGTGCGCCGCGCCCCAACTCGCACCCGTGCCGATCTCCACGCCCAGCGGCACGCTGAGCGTTACGATCGGTTCGGCGGCGCTTTCCATCACCCGGCGGATCACCGCGCTCGCGGCTTCGACGTCGCCTTCGGGCAGTTCAAACACCAGTTCGTCATGGACCTGAAGCAGCATCCGAACGCGGTTTAGCCCCGCCTGCTCCAGCGCCGGTCCCATGCGCGCCATCGCGCGCTTAATGATGTCGGCGCTGGTGCCCTGGATCGGGGCGTTGATCGCGGCGCGTTCGGCACCCTGCCGTTCATGCTGGATCGGTGCGGTGATGCGCGGGAACCAGGTCTTGCGGCCGAACAACGTCTCGGTGAAGCCGTTGGCGCGCGCCTTTTCCAGCGTTTCGCTGATATAGACGCTGATGCCGGGGAAGCGCTCATAATAGCGGGAGATCATGTCCTGCGCTTCGTCCGCACTGATTTCCAGCCGGCCCGCCAGGCCCCAGCGCGAAATGCCGTAGAGGATCGCGAAGTTGATCGTCTTCGCGCGGCCGCGGGTTTCGCGATTGACCTCCCCGAACAATTCCTGCGCGGTGCGGTTGTGAATATCCTCACCCTGTTCGAAGGCTTCCTTCAGTGCGGGCACGTCGGCCATATGAGCAGCCAGACGCAGCTCGATCTGGCTATAGTCTGCCGCCAGGATGACATTGCCGGGTTCCGCAACGAAGGCGTGGCGGATCTGCCGGCCGATTTCGGTGCGGATCGGGATATTCTGAAGGTTGGGATCGGTCGAGGACAGCCGCCCGGTCTGCGCCCCGGTCAGCGAGTAACTGGTATGGACCCGGCCGGTGTCGGCGTTGATCTGCTGCTGCAAGGCATCGGTGTAGGTCGATTTGAGCTTGGACAGCTGGCGCCATTCCAGCACCAGCCCGCTGATCTTCGACCCTTCGGCCTTGAGCTTTTCCAGCACGGTGACGTCGGTGGAATAGGTGCCGCTCTTGCCCTTCTTGCCGCCCTTCAACCCCATTTCGTCGAACAGGACGACGCCCAGTTGCTGCGGCGATCCGATGGTGAAGGGGTGGCCGGCAAGGTCGAAGATTTCCGCCTCCAGTCCCGCCATCGATTGCGAGAAGGTGCCGGACAGGCGGGAGAGTTGTTCGCGATCGACCTTGATGCCGTGGCGCTCCATGGTCGCAACGACGGGGATCAGCGGCCGATCGACCAGTTGATAGACGCTGGTGACTCGCTCGGCCGCAAGCCGCTGCGACAATTTATGCCACAGCCGCCAGGTCACTTCGGCATCCTCCGCAGCATAGGCGGTCGCCCGGTCGAGCGGGACATGGGCGAAGCTGATCGCCTTCTTGCCGGTGCCGGTCACCTCCTTGAAGCTGATGCATGTGTGCGCCAGGTGGACGCTGGCCGCTTCGTCCATGCCATGGCCGCCGAGCGATTTGCCGGCGTCCAGGTCGAAGCTCATCACCATCGAATCGTCGATCGGCGTCACCTCCAGCCCGACGCGGGCAAGGACGTTGAGGTCATATTTGATATTATGCCCGACCTTGAGGACCGCATCGTCGGCAAGCAGCGGGCGCAGCAGGCGGATCGCGGTGTCGAGCGGGATTTGCGTCGGCACCTCACCGAACATGTCGTCGGCGGAGCGGTGTGCGAGCGGGATGTAGCAGGCGCGACCCGGCCCGGTGGAGAGGCTGATGCCGACCAGACCCGATTCCATGCTGTCGAGGCTGTCGGTTTCGGTGTCGACCGCGACCACGCCCAGCGCCTGCGCTTCCGCGATCCAGGCTTCCAGCTGCTCGACGGTGGTGACGGTTTCGTAGAGGGCGCAGTCGATCGCGGGGTGCTCGATCGCGGCTGGCGCTACGGGGGCTGAGGTCGTGGCGGCGATGCTCGCGACCGCGACGGCGGCGGCGGGCGCGCCAAGTCGGTTGAGCAAAGTCTTGAAACCATGATGCGACAGGAATTGCTGCAACGGCTCCTTGGGAATGCCCTTGAGCGTCAGGTCATCGAGCGGTTCGGGCAGGTCCATGCTGTCGTGCAGCGCCACCAGCCGTCGCGAAAGGCGGGCCATGTCGGCGTTGGCGATCAGGTTTTCCTGCATCTTCGACTTTTTCATCGCCGGCGCGGCGGCCAGCACCGATTCCAGATCGCCATATTCGGTGATGAGTTTCGACGCGGTCTTGGGGCCGATGCCCGGCACGCCCGGCACATTGTCGACGCTGTCGCCCATCAGCGCCAGCACGTCGCCCAATTGTTCGGGCTGCACGCCGAATTTGCCGACCACATAATCCGCGCCGCGTCGTTCATTCTTCATCGTGTCGTACATGTCGACGCCGGGCTGGATCAGCTGCATCAGATCCTTGTCGGAACTGACGATGGTGACATGCCAGCCGGCCGCGACCGCCGCTCTTGTATAGGTGGCGATGATGTCGTCCGCCTCGAACCCGGCTTCCTCGATACAGGGGAGGGAGAAGGCGCGGGTGGCGTCGCGGATCATCGGAAATTGGGGGACCAGATCCTCCGGCGCGGGCGGGCGGTGCGCCTTATACTGGTCGTACATATCGTTGCGGAAGGTGTGCGATCCTTTGTCAAGGATCACCGCCATATGGGTCGGGCCTTCCGCTTTGCCCAACTCCTCGGCCAGCTTCCAGAGCATGGTGGTATAGCCATAGACGGCGCCGACCGGCTGGCCATGCTGGTTGGTGAGCGGGGGAAGCTGGTGATAGGCGCGGAAGATATAGCCGCTGCCATCGACGAGATAGAGGTGATTCTGGGTCATGGGGAGGGGGATAGCGGGTTACGCGCCGCCCCTCCAGTGGGCAGCGGCGATGGGCCGGTCAGCGGCGGTTGTTGTGCTGTGACGCCCCATTATTTCTGCATCATTTCCAACAGGAAAGTGCATATAGCGTGGCGGTCACGGGGGAAACGGCAATGCGATTGGGGCGGCGAATGATGCGGATGATGGCGGCGGCGGCGTTGGCCTTAGCGCCGGGCATGGCGATGGCGCAGGAGCCGCGCGACCTGTGCGCCGACCGGCCGGGTCTGGGCACGCCGGCCTGCACCGTGGAGCCGGGGCGCATGGTGGTGGAACTGGGGCTGGGCGATTGGACCCGCCAGCAGGATATATCGACCCGCACCGACACGATCCAAGCGGGCGATGCGCTGGTGCGGATGGGGCTGGGTGAACATCTGGAGGCGCAGGTCGGCTGGACCGCTTATGGTCACGTCCGCACGCGCGACCGTCTCAGCGGGCTGGTCGAGAAGGATAGCGGCGTGGGCGACGTGCAGGTGGCGCTGCGCCGGAACCTGTCCAACCCCAATGGATCGGGTTTTTCGATTGCGATCATGCCCTATGTTTCTCTTCCGGCCGGCGGATCGGCGATCGGCAGTGGCGATTGGGGCGCTGGGTTGATCGTGCCGGTGAGTTTCGACCTGGGTGGGGGTTTTTCGCTGGGCCTGACGCCGGAGATCGACGCTGCGGTCGATGGGGATCGCGATGGCCGCCACATCGCCTATAGCAGCGTCGCAGGTCTGGGCTTTTCGCTGAGCGACAGCGTGTCCGGGGCGATCGAAGCGCAGGTGACGCGCGACGAAGATTCCGCCGGTCATGCAACCGAGGCCCTCGCCGGCCTGTCCTTCGCCTGGCAGCCGTCGGACGACATGCAGTTCGATATCGGCGCCAATATCGGCCTGAATGCGGACAGCCCGGACAGCCAGGTCTATCTGGGCGTGGTACGGCGCTTTTAGAGCGGTATGACATTAGTCTAACCCAGCCCGTTCGTGCTGAGTAGGGGCTGAGCGAAGTCGAAGACCCGTATCGAAGCATCAGGCGCTACGTGTGATCCTTCGATACGCCATTTCGACTTCGCTCAATGGCTACTCAGGACGAACGGATATAGCCAACGTTACAAGCGCCTTACCGCGGTTCGTGGTTCGCCGCGACCGCCTTCGCCACCGCCTGCATCAGCGCCCAGCGTTCGGGGATCGACACGGTGGTCGATCCGATCATCACCGCCACGGCATAGTTGGTGCCGTCGGGGGCGGTCATGATGCCGATATCGTTGAAGCCGGTCGACCGCGGGGGAAGATCCTGACCCGTGCCGGTCTTGTGCAGATAATGCCAGCCTGGCGGCACACCGCCCTTGATCCGCTGCGGTCCGGTCTTGGCCTCCGCCATGATCGACAGCAGCAGGCGCGAGGAGGCGGGGGAGAGCATCTGGTTCTCCTTCAGCTTCGCCAGCGCCTGGACGATCGAGGAGGGGGCCGCGCCGTCGGGCGGGCTGGCGAGATAATTGTCGAGCGCTTTCACCCGCACCGACATGGGCAGCTTGTTGCGGGCGGCGTAGAAATTGCGGCCGATCGAATAATCCTGCCGCCAGTCCATGCCGGCCGTCGCCGATTGCAGCAGCCGTTCGCCCGGCCCGAAGCGGATATCCTTGATCATCCGCCGCGCCAGGAAGCTGCGGACCGCTTCCGGTCCGCCGACCGCGCGCAGCAGCGTGTCGTTGGCGGTATTGTCGCTCTGCGTCATCGCGCGGCGCATGAGGTCGGAGTAGCTGGTGGTCCAGCCGCCCTCCTTGGCCACCAGCGCCGCGGTCGGCTGGTGGAAGAGGGTCAGGTCGTTGCGGGTGATGGTGGTCGTGTCGGTGATGCGCAGTTTGCCGCGATCGACCGCGTCGAGGAAGGTCATCGCCACCCACAGCTTCGACACGCTCTGTTGCGGGAACAGGGCGGTGCCGTTCCAGGCGACGGTCCAATCCGCACCGACACGGCGGACGGCGATGCCGACCTTGCCCCGGAAGCTTTGGCCCAGATTGCGCACGACGCTGACCAGCGCTGGGGGCGGCGCTTCATTCTGGTCGATATCACGATAGGGGAGGGGCGGATTGGCGACCTGACGGATCGGCCATGTGTTGGTGGTGGGTTGCGGCTTTTGCGGCACGGCGGCGGCCGCCTGCGCGGGCGGTGGCTCTGGCGCGCTCACACAGGCCGACAGCGCCACGATCAACAGGACCAGGCGCGCAGAACCGCCCCGGTTTTTATGCAATGTCATTAGCGTCCCCGCACTCTCTTGGCGTCATAGGGGCGGCCTGCCGCTTGTCCGGCAAGACCGATGCGACGAATGATTCCACAAATGCGATGTAAGGAGCATGAACGATGCAACTCTTTGATCGGTGGCCAAGCCGCTCAGTTGCAGTTCAGGGCAGGGTGGGCAAGAAGGCGGCATGACCGATGCAAGGATGAACAGGCGCACGCTGATGCTCGGCGCGCTCGCGACGGGTGGCGCTTTGTGGAGCGGGGTGGCGCAGGGCGCGCCGTTCGTGTCGCGCCGAATTGCGATGAATATACGCGGGGCGGGCGCCGACGTGATCCTGATCCCTGGCCTCGCCAGTGGTCCCGGCATCTGGAACGGTGTGCTGGGCGGGGTGCCGGGCTATCGTTATCATCTGGTCCATGTGCGCGGCTTTGCTGGCCTTGCCCCCGAAGCCAATGCCAGCGGCGCGCTGATCCAGCCGGTCGCCGACGAGATCGCCCGCTATATCGTCGCGACAGGGCTGAAGCGGCCGGTAATCGTGGGGCATAGCATGGGCGGCACGCTGGCGATGCTGCTGGGCCTCAAAGGACTGGCGCGGCGGGTGATGGTGGTCGACATGCTGCCCGCGGGCGCGGCGATGGTGGGCGGAACGGCGAGCGGCATGGGCTTTCTGGCCGACCAACTGAGCGGTTATTTGACCGGCACACTGGCGGGGCGGCGCTATCTGGGGCAGATGGTCGCGCAGACGCCCGGCACCAAGGGCAGCAATGCCGATGTCATCGCCAATGCGCTGCGCGACCTGGCCAATATCGACCTGACGCCCGTTTTGCCGCGGCTCGCTGCGCCGCTGGAGATGGTCTATGCCGTCGGCAGCGACGCCGAGCAGGCCGCGGCGATCACCAGCCGCTTTCGTACCGCTTATGCGCCGCGCAAGGCCACGCTGCTGAAAGCGATCGGGCCGAGCGGCCATATGGTGATGAGCGACCAGCCGGCGCGCTTCTACGCGGCGTTGAAAGAATTTTTAAGCTAAGGTGCCAATACCGTATCGACCGCCTGCGCTAAGGTTTCGGGATAGTCGAGCGTATAGTGCAGGCCGCGGCTTTCTTTGCGGTGGAGGGCGGAGCGGACGATCAGCCGGGCGACTTCCAGCAGGTTGCGCAGTTCGATGAGGTCGGGCGTGACCCGGAAATTGCCGTAATAATCGTCCACTTCCTGCGCCAGCAGGGCGACGCGATGCTGGGCGCGCTCCAGCCGCTTGGTGGTGCGGACAATGCCGACATAGTCCCACATGAACCGGCGGATTTCCTTCCAGTTGTGCTGGACGATGACCTCCTCGTCGCTGTTGGTGACGCGGCTTTCGTCCCACGGCCGGATTGGCGGGGGGGCGGGCAGATCGTCCCAAGAGCTACGGATATGCTTGGCGGCCGCTTCGCCGAAGACGAAACATTCGAGCAGCGAGTTGGACGCCAGCCTGTTGGCGCCGTGGAGGCCGCTTTCGGTGACTTCGCCCGCTGCATAGAGGCCGGGCAGGTCGGTGCGGCCGTCCAGGTCGATCACCACGCCGCCGCAGGTATAATGTTGCGCGGGCACGACCGGGATCGGCTCCTTCGTGATGTCGATGTCCAGGTCCAGCAACCGGGCGTAGATGGTCGGGAAGTGATGCTTCACAAATTCGGGCGGCTTGTGGCTGATGTCCAGATGGACATAGTCGAGGCCCAGGCGCTTGATTTCATGGTCGATGGCGCGGGCGACGATGTCACGCGGGGCCAGTTCCTCACGCGGGTCGAAACGCGGCATGAAACGCTCGCCGCCGCCCGGCACGCCGGGGGGGAGTTTCAGATGCCCGCCTTCGCCGCGCACCGCTTCGGTGATCAGGAAATTCTTGACCTCCAGATTGTACAGGCAGGTCGGGTGGAACTGGTTCATTTCCATGTTCGACACGCGGCAGCCCGCGCGCCAGGCCATGGCGATGCCGTCGCCGGTCGCGCCGCGCGGGGCGGTGGAGAAGAGATAGGTACGGCCCGCGCCGCCGGTGCACAGGATCGTCGCACGGCCCAGCAGCGCGTCGACATGCTTGGTTTTCTTGTTGAAGGCGTAAACGCCCCAGACATGGCCGTCGCCCGAATATTTTTCGCCATGGCGCGAGGTGATGAGATCGATCGCGATCAGATCCTCGACCAGGGTGATGTTGGGGTTGGCGCGCGCGGCCTTGAGCAGGGCGACCTGCACCGCATGGCCGGTGGCGTCGTCGACATGGACGATGCGGCGATGGCTGTGCCCGCCCTCGCGCGTCAGGTGCCAGCGTTCGCCGAACTGTTCGCCATCCTCGCTGGCGTTGAAGGGGACGCCGAGCGCGGCCAGCCGGTCGATGGCGGCGGGGGCTTCGGACACGACGAACTCCACCGTGGCCCGATCGTTGAGGCCCGCGCCCGCGACCATGGTATCTTCGACATGCGCCTCGAAACTGTCACCCGCGTCGAGTACGGCGGCAATGCCGCCCTGCGCCCAGTTGGTGGACCCGCCGTCGAGCGCGCCCTTGGCCAGCACCAGCACCTTGCGATCCTGCGCGAGGTTGATGGCGGCCGTGAGGCCCGCCGCGCCGGAGCCGATGATGATGACGTCATGGGTGGTGGTGGTCATCGTCGTCCTAAATATTTTTTACCGTTCGCCCTGAGCGAAGTCGAAGGGCCGGGCCGAACGGCGTGAGGTTTTGCCTTCGCTACGCTCAGGCGAGGGCTTCGACAAGCTCAGCCCGAACGGAGAAATTGCTAAGCCGCCGCCGTCAAGTTGAGGAACACATCCTCCAAATCCGGGTCGCGGGTCACCACGTCCACGATCGCCAGCCCGCTGGCCTGCACGGCGCTGAGCACCTGGCCCGCATTGGCGCGGTCCTTCATATAGGTGATGGTCAGGGTGCGCTCGTCCGACAGGTCTATTTTTTCGAAACAGGGGGCGTCGGGGATCACTGTCACATCGCGGTCGACCGTCACCTGCACGACCTTTTCCTGCGCCATGGCCAGCAATTCGCGGGTCGGTTTGTCGGTGATGACCTGGCCATGGTTGATGATGCCGATGCGGTCGCACAATTGCTCGGCTTCTTCCAGATAGTGGGTGGTCAGCACGATCGTCACGCCAAGGGCGTTGAGTTCGCGGACATATTCCCACAATTGCTGGCGCAGTTGCACGTCCACGCCTGCGGTCGGTTCGTCCAGCACCAGGATCGGGGGGCTGTGCACCATCGCCTTGGCCACCAGCAGGCGGCGCTTCATGCCCCCGGAGAGCGTGCGAGCATAGGCATGGGCCTTGTCGTCCAGATGCACCGCGCGCAGCAATTCCATCGTGCGGCGGCGGTCCTTGGGCACGCCATAGAAGCCGGCGGTATTTTCCAGCGTCTCGAAGGGCGTGAAGAAGGGGTCGAAGACGATTTCCTGCGGGACGATGCCGATCGAGTTCTTGGCATTGCGGGGATGGGCGTCGATGTCGAAGCCCCAGATGCTGACGTCGCCGTCGGTCTTGTTCACCATGCCGGCCAGGATGTTGATCGTGGTCGACTTGCCCGCGCCATTGGGGCCGAGCAGGCCGTAGATCTGGCCGCGCGGGATGGAGAGGTTGATCCCGTCGAGCGCGCGCTTGCCGCCCTTATAGACTTTGGTGAGGTTGCGGATTTCGATTGCCGCTTCTGGGGCGGCGGGCGCGGGGCTTTCGGTCATGGTCAACTCTATGGGGATCGTCAGCGGGGAAGGAAAGGGGGCTGATTGTCCCATCCGCGGCGCGACAGGCGAAGTTCACACCGTTGTCAGATTGTTTTGGCCGGATGCGGCTGCTTTGCGCGCGCGAAGCGCCCGTGCGGTCACGGCCACGCGACAGGGACGCCGCGCCGGGGCGAAAGGCGCGCGACATCGGCGCGACAGGCAGGGGACAGGACAGCGACGTTTTTCATCGGGTTTGGCGGGGCGTGGGGCGGTTGGGGGTTGGCGGCGCGAAAGGATCGGCCAGGCGCGCGGCGTGCAGCGCCAGCGCATTGGCCCAGATGCGATCAAATTCGGTGCCGGGCAGGCGCGCGCGCAGGCGGTGCGCGCTGGAGCGGGACATGCCCGCCGCCCGCGCGGCGCGGCCGACGCTGCCATATTCGAGCAAGGCGGCGAGGAAGAGGCGCTGCTTCGTGGGCGTCCAGTGGGCGCGCGCGGGGCGGGTTGCGGGAGCGGGCGGATTGGGGGCGGGGTGCTGGTCCATCGGACAGGATGGATCATAAAAGGGGCGTGTAGGAAAGGGGGATTGGGTTGCGGGGCATGGGGGCAGCGCGGTCTTTTTCTCCCTCCCGCTTGCGGGAGGGGGTTAGGGGGTGGGCCAGCGCAAGGTTGCGTCTGCCCACCCCGCTGCGACTAAATTCGCTCCGCTCATTAAGTCTCGCTGCCCCTCCCGCAAGCGGGCGGGGAATGAAACAGCCGTTAAAACTCGTCGGCGATATCCATCAGGCCCAGCAATTTCTTCGGTGCGATCTGGCGCCAGCTGGAGCGGAGGCGGTCCGCGATATGGTCCCAGTCGGTGTCGCCCAGGTCGAGGCGGATACCGACCCAGTCGGTGCCGAAATAGGCGGGGCGGTAATAGCGGTCCGGGTCGGCCTCCATCAGGGTCGCCTGTTCTTCCGGCGCGGTGGTCTTGACGAGGACGGCAATGATGCCGTCGCCATGATGGTCGCGGGTGAAGTAGGCAAATTTCTTGCCCTTGACGATGCCGAAGCAGGGCATGCCGTGGGAGACGATCTCGTCCGCTTGCGGCAGGGCGAGGGCGGCTTCGCGCACCTTGTTGAGCAGCCAGTCGGGATGGCGCTCGCGGGTGACGAAGGCGGCGAGGGTGCGGGAATAGAGCTGATGCTCGGCGATCAGGATGCGGGCGGCTAGGCTGTCTTCGGTGTCGCCGGGCAGGATCGCCACCGGGGTCTGGCCCAGCACCGGGCCATCGTCCAGTTCAGCGGTGACGATATGGACCGAGCAGCCGGCATGGCTGTCGCCCGCTTCGATCGCGCGCTGGTGGGTGTCCAGCCCCTTATATTTGGGCAGCAGGCTGGGGTGGATGTTGAGCATCCGACCGTCCCAGCCAGAGACAAATTGGGGCGACAGGAGGCGCATATAACCGGCGAGGGCGACATAATGCGCGCCCGCTGCGCGCAGTTGCGCGTCGATTATCTGGTCGAATTCGGCGCGCTTCAGCCCCTTGTGGCTCTGGCCGAAGGTCGCGATGCCCTCCGCGGCGGCGAGGGTCAGGCCAGGCGCTTGCGGATCGTTGGCGGCGACCAGGACGATCTCATAAGGGCAGTCATCCGCCTTGGCCGCGTAGAGCAGGGCGGCCATGTTGGAGCCGCGGCCGGAAATCAGGACGCCGACTTTTGCCTTTTGCATAACAACTTCCGTTCGGTTCGAGCGAAGTCGAGAACCCTGGCGCGACCGTTTCCCGACTTCGCTCGAAACGAACGGAGGGTGGACATGTTAGCCCAGATGCGTCGCCGACCAGTCGGTCTTGGCGCTCCAGGTTTCGGTGCTGCCCTTGACGGTGCAGCCCTTGTCGCCTTCGCTGACCGCGCCGATGCGGAAGGCGGTTTCGCCCGCATCCTCCAGCGCGTGGCAAACGGCGGCGACATGGGCTTCGTCCACGGCCAGCACCATGCCGACGCCGCAGTTGAAGGTGCGCGCCATTTCCGCCGGTTCGATGTGGCCCTGCGCCTGGAGGAAGGCCATCAGGCGGGGCTGTTCCCAGCTGTCGGCATCGACCGTGGCGTGGCAGCCATCGGGCAGGACGCGGGGGATATTTTCCAGCAGGCCGCCGCCGGTGATGTGGGCGAGGGCGTGGATCATGCCGGCGCGGACCAGCGGGAGGAGGCTCTTCACATAGATTTTCGTGGGCGCCATCAGCGCGTCGATCAGCAGCACGTCCTGATCGAAGATCGCCGGGCGATCGAGCCGCCAGCCCTTGTCGGCGGCGAGGCGGCGGACCAGCGAGAAGCCGTTGCTGTGGACGCCCGAAGAGGCGAGTCCGATGAGGACGTCACCGGCCTTGACCTTGTTGCCGGTCAAAACCTTCGTCCGTTCGACCGCGCCGACGCAGAAACCCGCCAGGTCATAGTCGCCATCGGCATACATGCCCGGCATTTCTGCGGTTTCACCACCGATGAGGGCGCAGCCGGCGATGCGGCAGCCATCCGCGATGCCGGCGATGACGCGCTCGGCGACGCCGCTCTCCAGCTTGCCGGTGGCGTAATAGTCGAGGAAGAAGAGGGGTTCGGCCCCCTGCACGATCAGGTCGTTGGCGCACATGGCGACCAGGTCGATGCCCACGCCGTCATGGCGGTCATGGTCGATCGCGAGTTTCAGTTTGGTGCCCACGCCGTCATTGGCCGCGACCAGCAACGGGTCGTCATAGCCCGCGGCCTTGAGGTCGAAAAAGCCGCCAAAGCCGCCCAGTTCGGCGTCTGCGCCGGGGCGGCGGGTGGCCTTGGCCAGGGGGGCGATGGCGCGGACAAGGGCGTTGCCCGCGGCGATGTCGACGCCGGCCTTGGCGTAGCTGTAGGATTCGTTCTCGCTCATGAGGCAGCGCCCTAGAGCAAGCGGCGCGAAAACGGAAGTTTGGATGTTGGCGGTTGCATCTCACATCCGTTCGCCCTGAGCGAAGTCGAAGGGGCCGACCGAGCACAGCGAGGTGCTTCCCTGCGTTCAGCAGAGGGCTTCGACTTCGCTCAGCCCGAACGGGAGGAGGACTGAGGGATGGTGAAGGTTGGCGCTTGGCATCTTGGGCAAACCTCGCCAAAAGGGCGCGCGTGAGCCTGAGCCAGTCCCTAACCCGCCCCGCAGCCTTTGTGCGCCTGCTCTCGCGGCCCGTCCAGATCCTGTTCGCCATCGCGCTCGGCCTCGCCGCCGCTGCGCTGTTCGCGCAGATGGAGGGGGAGCGCGGCGTGCCGCCGATCGCCAGCGGCGGCGATTTCGAGGTGCGCGGGGTCAAGGTGGACGTGTTCGCCAAGGATGCCGATACGGCCCGCTACACCGGCTGGCGCATGGCGCAGCGACAGGCATGGCGGATGCTGTGGACCCGCACCCATGGCGGTGGTGGCGCGCCGGCGCTGTCCGATTCGCAGATCGAGGCGATGGTTTCGGGGATAGAGATTGATTATGAGCAGGCCGGGCCGACGCGCTATGTCGCGACGCTGGGCATTTTGTTCGATCGCGCGCGCACCGGCGCTCTGCTGGGCGTGTCGGGCAATGTGATGCGATCGCCGCCCTTGCTGGTGATTCCGGTGCTGTGGGATGGCGGATCGGCCGTGTCCTATGAGCGCACCAATGAATGGCAGAAGGCCTGGGCGCGATACCGCACCGGGGACAGCGCGATCGATTATGTCCGCGTGGCGGGATCGATCGCCGATCCCATCCTGCTGAACGCCGGGCAGACCGGGCGGCGCGGGCGGCTGTGGTGGCGGGTGCTGCTCGACCAATATGGCGCGGCCGACGTGGTGATCCCGATCGCGCGGCTGGACCGGGCCTATCCCGGCGGGCCGGTCACGGGCATTTTCACCGCGCGCTACGGTCCCGACAACAGCCTGATCGGCAGCGTGACGCTGCGCGCGTCGAACGACAGCGGCTTGCCCAAGATGCTGGACGAGGGCGCGCGGCGGATCGATGAGCTGTACATCCGGGCGCTGAACGATGGCCGTCTGCGGCCCGACCCCTCGCTCATCATCGAGGAGCCGGTCGATCCGGCCGCGCTGGAGATCGAGAATGCAGTCGATGCGCCGATCGACGCGGTGGAACTGCCGAGCGTGATCACGACCGGCACGAGCTTCTCGATCCAGTTCGACACGCCCGATGTCGGATCGATCGGCGCGGGCGAAGCGACGGTGCGGTCGATCCCCGGCGTGCGGGCCGCCAATACCAGCAGCCTGGCGCTGGGGGGCACGTCGGTCATGCAGGTCAGCTTCGACGGGACGGCGGACATGCTGCGCGCGGGATTGCAGGCGCGGGGCTATAGCGTCGCGGCATCCGGCACCACGTTGCGGATCACGCGGCGACAGGCGTCCCCGCCCCCGCAATGAGCCAGATCAGCCTGCCCTTCGAATGGCATGGTGGCGCAGGCAATGGTGACTTTCTGGTCAGCGACGCCAATGCCCAGGCCGTCGCGCATCTGGAACGCTGGCGCGAGTGGCCGTTGTCGGTGAGCGTGCTGACCGGGCCGCCGCGGTCCGGCCGATCCACGCTGGCGCGTCATTTCGCGCGGATGAGCGGCGGCGAGATCATCGACGATGCGCAAGGGCAGGACGAGCATCGACTATTCCATGCCTGGAACGCGGCGCAGACCGAACGGCGGCCGTTGCTGATGGTGGGGAATGCGCCGCCGGCGAGTTGGACCGTGGCGCTGCCAGATTTGCGGTCGCGCCTGGCGGCCGTGCCTTATGTCGCGATAAACGAGCCGGACGAGGCGCTGGCCCGCGCGCTGATCGAGCGGGCGTTCGACACCGCCGGGGCGGGCTATGCTGCCGACCTGCCTGACTGGCTGGTGCGCCGGGTCGAACGCAGCTATGGCGGCATCGCGGCGGTCACGCATTTGCTGGATCGCGCTGCATTGTCATCTGGACGCAAGATTTCTGTCGCACTGGCGAAAGAGGCTCTGCAAGTCGCAGGCTTTCTGCCTATAGTCCCGCCCGATCCCCCCCCTCCGCAACGCGAGTAATCCGTGGCCGAAGCCGATCCCTCCGCCAGCCTAGCGCTGCCCAGCGAGCGTTATTTCAACCGTGAGCTATCCTGGCTGGCGTTCAACCAGCGGGTGCTGGAGGAGGCGATGAACCGCGCCCATCCGCTGCTGGAGCGGTTGCGCTTCCTGTCCATTTCCGGCGCGAACATGGACGAGTTCTTCTCCGTCCGGGTCGCTGGGCTGAAGGGGCAGCAGTTGCAGGATGTCGACCTGCGTTCCGCCGACGGCCTCACCCCGGCGCAGCAACTGGGCGCGATCAGCGAGGAAAGCACCCGGTTAATGCTGGCGCAGCAGAAGGTGTGGGGCGCGGTCCATGACGAGCTGGCGCAGGTGGGCATCGAAGTCATCGGGCCAGCGAGCGAGATGGACGCGACCTGTGGCCAATGGCTGCGCGAGCATTTCCTGACGCAGATCTTCCCGATCCTGACGCCGCAGGCGCTGGACCCGGCGCACCCCTTCCCCTTCATCCCCAATCAGGGGCTGTCGATCATCTTCGACCTGGAGCGCCTGTCGGACAAGCAGCCGATTCGCGAATTGGTGATGATCCCCCCGACGCTGACGCGATTCGTGCGCGTTCCCGGCGATCCGGCGCGCTACATGGCGCTGGAGGCGGTGATCCGGCGGTTTTCGGCGGACCTGTTCCCCGGTTATCGGGTGCGCAACAGCGGCGTGTTCCGCATCATCCGCGACAGCGACATCGAGATCGAGGAAGAGGCCGAAGATCTGGTCCGCCATTTCCGCAGCGCGATCAAGCGCCGCCGGCGCGGTCGGGTGATCCGCATGGAGATTGAGGAGCGCATCCCCGCACCGGTCGAGGAGATGTTGCAGGACATGCTCCAAGGCCATGAGGCGGTGGTGGTCGAGGTCGAGGGGTTCGTGGGTATCAGCGACCTGTCCGGCATTGTCGACGCCGACCGGCCGGATTTGAAGTTCGAACCTTATGTGCCGCGTTTTCCCGAACGTATCCGCGAATATGGCGGCGACTGTTTCGCCGCGATCCGGGCCAAGGACATCGTCGTCCATCACCCCTATGAGGCGTTCGACGTCGTCGTATCCTTCCTGAAACAGGCGGCAATCGACCCCGATGTGGTGGCGATCAAGCAGACGCTGTATCGTGCAGGCAAGCAGTCGGCGATCATCCGCGCGCTGATCGATGCGGCAGAGGCGGGCAAGTCGGTGACGGCGGTGGTCGAGTTGAAGGCGCGGTTCGACGAGGAACAGAACCTCATGTGGGCCGACGCGCTGGAGCGCGCAGGGGTGCAGGTGGTCTATGGCTTCATCGACTGGAAGACCCACGCCAAGATTTCGATGGTCATCCGGCGCGAGGGCGAGCAGTTTCGCAGCTACTGCCATTTTGGCACCGGCAATTATCATCCGATTACGGCGCGGATTTATACCGACCTTAGCTTCTTCACCGCCGATCCGGCCTATAGCCGCGATGCCGCTGCGCTGTTCAATTATATCACCGGCTATGTCGAGCCGGAGCGGCTGGAAAAGCTGGTCATGTCGCCGCGCGATTTGCGCGATACGCTATGCCGCCTGATCGACGCGGAGATCGACCATGCCCGCGCCGGACGGCCGGGCAATATCTGGGCGAAGATGAACAGCGTGGTCGATCCAGCGATCATCGAGAAACTGTATGCGGCGAGCAATGCGGGGGTGCAGATCGACCTGATCGTGCGCGGCATATGCTGCCTGCGGCCGGGGGTGCCGGGCATGTCGGAGAATATCCGGGTGAAGTCGATCGTCGGCCGCTTTTTGGAGCATAGCCGCATCGCCGTGTTCGGCAACGGCAAGGCGCTGCCCAATAATGGCGCGAAGGTCTTCATCAGTTCGGCCGACTGGATGCAGCGCAATTTCGACCGGCGGGTCGAGTTCATGGCGCCGATCGAGAATCCGACGGTGCATGACCAGATTTTGGACCAGGTGATGGTCGCCAACCTGATCGACAGCGAACAGAGCTGGTCGCTGGACAGCGAGGGCCATTATACGCGGCTGGACGCGGGTGAGAAGCCGTTCAATCTGCATCGCTATTTCATGACCAACCCGTCGCTGTCCGGGCGCGGCGCGGCGCTGGACAATGAAGCGGTGCCGACGTTGCGTTTGCGCGGACGCGCCTGATGAATTCGATGCTGAGCCGGGTTCGCGCCGTCGCCGAAAGCATGGCGACGTCGCCGCAGCCGGCGCATGCGCGCACCGCGATCATCGACATCGGATCGAACAGCGTGCGCCTGGTCATCTATGACGGACCACGGCGGATTCCGTTCACCCTGTTCAACGAGAAGGTGATGGCCGGGCTGGGCGCGTCGCTGGCCAAGACGGGCGCGATCGAGCCGGAGGCGATGGACCGGGGGCTGCGCGCCATCGGCCGCTTCGCGCATCTGTGCCGGGCAATGAAGGTGACCGAGATACGCTGCGTTGCCACAGCGGCGGTGCGGGATGCGACCAACGGGGGCGAATTCATCGCCAGCGCCAAGGCTATGGGCCTGACGGTCGAATTGCTGACCGGGGCGCAGGAGGCGATCGGCGCGGCGATGGGGGTGTTGTCGGGCATCCCGGATGCGGACGGGATCGTCGGCGATCTGGGCGGCGGTAGCCTGGAACTGGCGCGGATTCGGGGCGGGGCGGTGGAGCAGACGATTTCGCTGCCGCTGGGCGTGCTGCGGCTGCCGCAAATTCGGGCCAAAGGGCCGCGGATGCTGGAGCGGATCGTGGTCAAGATGTTGGAGAAGGCGGGATGGACGCCGGAACCGGACCTGCCATTCTACCTGGTCGGCGGGTCGTGGCGCGCGCTGGCGCGGTTCGACATGCAACTGACCAGCTTTCCGCTGCCGGTCATCCACCAATATGAGATGACCGCCGCGCGGGCCGAGCAACTGACCCGCATCGTCAGCCATGTCGATCGCACCCGGTTGAAGCAGATTCCGGCGATGACCGGATCGCGCGTACCGACGCTGCCCGATGCCGCGGCGTTGCTGTCGGTCGTGGTGCGGCAGTTGAAGGCGAGCCGGCTGGTCGTGTCGGCCTATGGCCTGCGCGAAGGGCTGCTGTACGAGGCGTTGCCGGAGGATATCAGGGCGGATGATCCATTGCTGGTCGCGGCCGAGGCGGAAGGGGAGGCGCAGGCGCGTTTTCGCGGCCATGGCGACCGGATCGACAAATGGATCGCGCCGCTGTTCGCCGATGACGATGCCGCCGCGCGGCGCATACGGCGGGCCGCCTGCCTGCTGGCCGATGTGGGATGGCGCGCCAACCCCGATTTTCGCGCCGAACGGGGTGTCGAGATTGCGCTGCACAGCAATTGGGTGGGCATCACCGCGCCGGAGCGGGGGATGTTGGCGCAGGCGCTATATAGCCATTTCGGAGGCGGCACCGGCGCGCCTCCCGGCGTCGAGATGCTGGCGCCGCCGGAAGATCTGCGCCGGGCGGCCCTGTGGGGTCTCGCGATCCGGCTGGCCCAGCGCCTGTCGGGCGGGGTCGAAGGGCCGCTGGCGGTGTCGCAGCTAAGCCGGACGGAGGGGCAGATTGAATTACTGCTGCGCGACGGGGACGCCGATCTCTATGGCGAGACGGTCGAGCGGCGGTTGCGCAACTTGGCGCAGGCGATGGGGGTCAAATATCGGTTGTTGCGGTGAGGGGGGATGGGTGAGGCTCGCTGCGCTCGCTACCCACCCCCGGCCCCTCCCTTGGAAGGGAGGGGAGAATGCCGGTCCCATCTTCCCCCATTGCGTAATTGCCGGTAAGGGCGGCCGATGACTGCATCCCCCGCGCCCATCAGCCGTTCGCTCTTCGGATTCTCGATCTTCTATGGCGGCATGGTCTGCATCGCCGGCGTGCTGGGCAACAAGCAGGTCGCGCTGGGGCCGCTGGCCGGGATCGGGCCGATGGTGGGGCTGGGGCCGCTGGCGGTGGAAGCGGGGATTTTCGCCTTCCTGCTGCTGGTCACCCTTTCCAGCGCCGTGGCGGAATTGCATGGCCGCGCGGTCGCGAACCGGTTGGTGCAGATCGGTTTCCTGCCTTTGATCGCGTCGATCCTGTTGTCGATCGTGGTGCTGAAAGCGCCAGCGGCGGGCGACATGGACCCGAAGCGGGCCGAAGCCTTCGCCATGATGATGGGCGGGACGCCGCGCATCTGGCTGGGCGGGATTATCGCCTATGGCATTTCGCAAACGCTGAACGTGACGCTGTTCGCGATGCTCAAGGGGCGGGAGGGCGCGCGGCTGTTATGGCTGCGGGCGGCGGTCGCCAGCATCTTGTCGCAGATCGTCGATACCTTGCTGTTCGTGACGATCGCCTTTTACGGGGTGTTTCCGATCGGCGAATTGCTGCTGGGGCAGATGCTGGCCAAGGTGCTGCTGTCGGCGCTGTTGGTGCCGCCGGTGATCTATCTTCTCGTGGCGCTGGGGCGGCGGCTGGATCGCAACTGAGACGGCGAGTGCGACAGTTGTGGGCGGTTTGTGATTCTCGTTAGTTGGCGAACTAACTATTTTGAGTAGGATAATTTGCTTCGCTTCGCTCGCGATGACATGCGCTAAATCCGTTCGTCCTGAGTAGCAATTGAGCGAAGTCGAAGTGGCGTATCGAAGGATCGCGCTCAGCGTCTGATGCTTCGATACGGGTCTTCGACTTCGCTCAGACCCTACTCAGCACGAACGGGGTGGGTTAGGCTATAGGTTCCCGCTCCAAAGAGCGCTGGCGGGGTGTGCGCAAACCTTGCGGCGGGCCGCATATGGCCTTATGCGCCCGCGCATGAACAGCAAGCACGCCCCCGATCCCGCGCTCCTGGCGAAGGCCGAAACCCTCGTCGAGGCGCTGCCCTATATGCAGCGATACGCGGGCCAGACCTTCGTCGTTAAATATGGCGGTCATGCCATGGGCGATCCCGAAGCGGCGCGCGATTTCGCCGAGGATGTCGTGCTGATGAAGGCGGTGGGCATCAATGTCGTCGTCGTCCATGGCGGCGGGCCGCAGATCGGCGCGATGCTGAAGAAACTGGGCGTCGAATCGCAGTTCATCGGCGGCCTGCGCGTGACCGACGCGGAAACCGCCAAGATCGCCGAAATGGTGCTGGCAGGATCGATCAACAAGGAAATCGTTGGCTGGATCGCCGGGGCTGGCGGCCGCGCGGTCGGCATTTCGGGCAAGGATGGGGGCCTGGTCCTGTGCGAAAAGGTCGGCGGCCGGCGCGAGGCGGACCCCAATTCGGGGATCGAGCGCAATGTCGACCTGGGCTTCGTCGGCGATCCGGTATCGGTCGACCGGCGCATATTGGACACGCTGGCGCAGGCGGGCATCATTCCGGTGGTCGCGCCGGTGGGCATGGGCGTGGACGGCCATACCTATAATGTGAACGCCGACACGATGGCAGGTGCGATCGCGGCGGAACTCAAGGCGTCGCGCTTCTTCTTGCTGACCGATGTCGCAGGCGTGCTGGACAAGCAGGGACAGTTGTTGAGTGACCTGGACCCCGCAGCGATCGCCGTGTTGCAGCAGGACGGCACGATCAGCGGCGGCATGATCCCCAAGCTGGAAACCTGCGTCCGCGCGGTCGAAGGCGGGGTGGACGCCGCAGTCATATTGGACGGCCGGGTGCCGCACGCGATGCTGCTGGAAATCTTCACCGATCAGGGCGCCGGTACGCTGGTGCGGAAATAAGGGGCCTAGATATGACGCTGACCAGCCTGATCGTCCCGACCTATGTGCAGATGCTGACGACGCTGTCGGGCTGGCTGGACAAGGCGCAGGCGCAATTGCCCGCAGCCGACGCCGAGGCTCTGCTGTCGGCGCGTCTGGCGCCCGATATGTTCCCGCTGGCGACGCAGATCCGCTTTGCCTGCGTCCAGGCGCATGAGGCGGTCTATCGGTTGCAGGGGCAGGCGTTTCCCGCATCGCTGGACGTGCTGCTGAACGAAGGGCGCGAAGCGGGCGAGCGCCCCGGTTCGATCGCGGACGCAAAGGCGCGGATCGGCGAGACTGTCGCGTTGCTGGAAAGCCTGCCCGCCGAAGCGCTGGATATGGCTGATGGCGCGGCGGTCGAACATGCGCTGCCCAATGGCATCATCCTTGACCTGACCGCGGAGCAATATGCGCGCGACTGGACGCTGTCGCAATTTTATTTCCACCTGATGACCGCCTATGCGATCCTGCGGGCGCAGGGGGTGGCACTGGGCAAGGCTGACTATGTCGCGCATATGTTCGGCCATATCCGGCCGGGGACGATGCCGGCGGGCTGAGCGTGTGTCTTTATCCGCGTCGGGCGCTTGTGGCGCGATGGTCAGATAGCTAGATACGACATCACATTCGCGGCAGCGCAGCATGGAAGGCCGGTAGCTTGTTCGAATTTCTCAACGCCCTGAACGGGATCGTCTATATCGTGCTGGAGGCGATCTGGTGGATCATCATCGTGCAGGCGGTGTTGAGCTGGCTGATCGCGTTCAACGTGATCAATACATCGAATGAATATGTCCGCAACGGCCTCTATGCGCTCGATCGGATGACCGAGCCGCTGTATCGCCCGGTGCGCAAGGTGCTGCCCGATCTGGGCGCGCTGGACCTGTCGCCGATGGTGGTGTTGCTGGCGGTCATCATCTTGCAGGGCCCGGTGCGTGAGAATCTGTTCGCGGCGCTGATGCGGGCCGCGGCCTGACGCCAGCCCCGACGCCAGCCCCGACGAGCATCTGGACGGCGGCGGGCAATGACCTGCTGATCGCCGTTCGGCTGACGCCTGGGGCGGCGAAGGATGCGATCGGCGGATGTTGGGTTGACGAGCGCGATGCGCATTGGCTGTCCGCGCGGGTCCGCGTCGTGCCGGAAAAGGGCAGGGCCAATGCGTCGCTGATCGCGCTGCTGTCGAAACGGCTGGATTGGCCGCGCAGCGCGATTTTGCTGGAATCGGGCGACACCAACCGGCTAAAGCGGTTGCGGATCATCGGCGGAGGCGCGGCGTTTGCGCGCCTGACCGCTCTCCTCGACACATGGGTAGAATTGACATGACCATCGGCAAGCTCATCGACGGCAAGGCGTTCGCCGCCACCCTGCGTGAAAAGGTGGGCGAAGGCGTTGCGGGTTTTGTCGAGGCGACCGGGCGCAAGCCGGGGCTGGCGGTGGTGCTGGTAGGCGAAGACCCGGCAAGCAGCGTCTATGTCCGGTCCAAGGGCAAGATGACGGTCGCGGCCGGCATGGAGAGTTTCGAGTTCAAGCGGCCCGACAGCATCGGCGAAGAGGATCTGCTCGACCTGATCGAAGAGCTGAACCATGACGACCGGGTCGATGGGATTTTGGTCCAGTTGCCGCTGCCCAAACATATCGACGAGGCCGCCGTGATCGGCGCGATCGATCCGGCCAAGGATGTCGACGGTTTCCATGTCGTCAATTCGGGCAAGCTGGCGACGGGGCAGGAGGCATTGGTGCCGTGCACGCCGCTCGGCTGCATCATGTTGTTGAAGGACGAGCTGGGCGACCTCAGTGGTCTGGAGGCCGTGGTCGTTGGCCGGTCCAATATCGTGGGCAAACCTATGGCGGCGCTGTTGCTGGCCGAAAGCTGTACCGTGACCATCGCGCATAGCCGCACTCGCGACCTGGCGAGCGTCGTCCATCGCGCCGACATCGTCGTGGCCGCCGTGGGGCGGGCGGAGATGGTGAAGGGCGAGTGGATCAAGCCGGGCGCGACCGTGATCGACGTCGGCATCAACCGCGTGACCGATACCGAGGATGGCAAGAGCCGGATCGTGGGCGATGTCGCCACCGCCGAGGCGCTGGCCCATGTCCGCGCGATTACGCCGGTGCCGGGCGGCGTCGGGCCGATGACGATCGCGGTGTTGCTGCGCAACACGCTGGTCGCGGCCCATGCGCGGGCGGGGCTGGGCAAGCCGGAGGGGTTGTGAGGGCGCGGCTGGCACTGCTGGCTTTGGCGGCGGCGGCTTTGGTTGCTGCGAAACCGCCTTTGCGTTTTCAGCCTGATCCCAGTTCCGTGATCGCGGCGGAGATCGCGTTCAACCGGCTGGCGCAGGGAAAGGGGCAATGGACCGCTTTTGCAGAAACGGCCGCCGACGACGCGGTGATGTTCGTGCCGCAGAAGGTTTTGGCGAAGGAATGGCTGAAGAAGCAGGCCAATCCGGCGGCGTCGGTCCGCTGGTCGACGTCGGTCGTCTATGTGTCGTGCGACGGCAATCTGGCCGCGAGCACCGGCAACTGGACGCGGCCGGACGGGTCGGTCGGCTATTATTCCACCATCTGGCGGCGCGGCAAGAAGGGGCGCTGGCTGTGGATCATGGATCATGGCGACACGCTGACCAGCGCGCGCGCAGCACCGGAGTTTCTGAGCGGGAAGGTCGCGACCTGCAAGCGCGGGCCGCAGGGGGACGCGCCTCCCCCGCCGCCGTCGCCAGCGCGGGGCAAGAAGGGCGAGATGCCGCCGCCGCCCGACGAAAGTCTGGTGTGGAGCGCCGACGTTGCGATGGACGGCAGCCGGCAGGTGACGGTGCGGATGTGGACTGGCGCTGCCTATGAGACGGTGATCGACGACACAGTGAGGGCGGGATCATGATCGAGCTGTTCATTTCCGCGTTCGTGACGTTGTTCGTCGTCATCGATCCGCCCGGCTGCGCGCCGATCTACGCCAGCCTGACCAATGGTGCCAGCCCGGCACAGCGGCGGGCGATGGCGATCCGCGCGGTCGGCATCGCTGCCGCGATCCTGCTGGTCTTCGCCCTGTGGGGCAAACAGTTGCTGGGCGTGCTGGGCATCGCGCTCGACAGTTTCCGCATTGCCGGCGGCATCATGCTGTTCATGATCGCAATGGACATGGTGTTCGAGAAACGCACCCAGCGGCGCGAGGACCGGGCGAACAAGATCAATACCGAAGAGCCGCATGTCGAGGATGTGTCGGTATTTCCGATGGCGATGCCGATGATCGCCGGGCCGGGATCGATCGCCACGGTGATGCTGTTGATGTCGCGCGCCAACGGCATGGCGGAGCGCGGCGTGGTGCTGGGCGCGGTGGTGCTGACGCTGGCGCTGATGCTGGGATCGCTGATCGCGGCGGGGCCGCTGATGGCACTGCTGGGGCACAAGATCGAGGCGGTGATTACGCGGCTGCTGGGCGTGTTGCTGGCCGCGCTGGCGGCGCAGTTCGTGATCGACGGGTTGAAGGCGAGTTTCTAATCCTCCCCGGCACGGGGAGTTCAACAGAGTCACGTGCCTCTGTTGAACAGGCGAAGCCTGACGGAGGGGGAGCGCCCGGTGGCACGCCCCCTCCACCACTCGCTTCGCGAGCGGTCCCCCTCCCCGTAACGGGGAGGATATATCAGCCCTTCACGTCGGCTTCGGTGACCGGGGCGATCTTGATTTCGACGCGGCGGTTGGACGCCTTGCCTTCTTCCGTCGCGTTGGACGCGATCGGCTGGGTTTCGCCGAAGCCGCGGGTGCCGATGCGGGCCGACTGGACGCCCTTGCCCGCCAGATAGCTGGCGACTGATTGGGCGCGGCGTTCGGACAGGGTCTGGTTATAGGCGTCGGCACCGTCGCTGTCGGTGTGGCCGTACACGTCGATATAGGTCTTGGGATATTGCGCCAGGACCGAGGCGACGTCGTTCAGCGTCGGCTGGAACTGGGGCTGAACATCCGCCTGATTATAGGCGAAGGTGATGCCCGAGGGCATACGCAGCAGCAGATTGTCGCCGTCGCGAATCACGTCCACGCCGCTGCCGGCGGTTTCTTCGCGCAGCTTGCGTTCCTGGGCGTCCATATAGGCGCCGATGCCCGCGCCAGCGACTGCGCCGATCCCTGCGCCCAGGATCTTTTCGGTGCGGTCGCCGCGTCCGCCGACCAGATCGCCCAGCAGATAGCCGCCCAGCGCGCCGCCGATGCCGCCGATCGCCGCCTTTGAAATGCTGCGCTGGCCCGTGGTCGGGTCCGTGGTGCAAGCGGTGGTGGCGAGCATGGCTGCCAGCCCTGCGGCGCCGATGATGCGGTGAGAAATCCTCATGATCCTGATCCCTTGTCTTTTCGCGCCTGTAGGAGCGAGTGCCCCCATTTTTCTTTGGCGCATTCTGCGAGTAATCGGTTGTTCCAGCCGACTTCAGAATGCTCAAATGGCCGAACATGACGTTTGTTCCACATGCGAACTGAACGGAAAATGAGGGGGATGTTGTGAAATTGAAAGATTAGCGGTTATAGGGGGTAGTTGACCACCATGGCCACGATCCCCCTCCATAATCCGACGCCCTTTCCCTGGGCCGATCTTGTCATCATCCTGGCGCTCGTCGCCTTGAATGGTGTCTTTGCCATGTCCGAGCTGGCCATCGTGTCCGCGCGCAAGCCGCGGTTGCAGGGGTTGGAGAAGGCCGGGCGCAAGGGCGCGACCACGGCGCTGAAGCTGGCAAGCGATCCGGGCAAATTCCTCTCCACCGTGCAGATCGGCATCACCCTGATCGGCATCGGCACCGGTGCCTATTCGGGTGCCAGCCTGGGTGGGCCGGTGGGCGAACGGATGCAGATGCTGGGCCTGGCACCCAATCTGGCCGAAAATGCGGGGTTTGCGCTGGTCATCGGCCTGACCACCTACGCCTCGCTGATCGTGGGCGAACTGGTGCCCAAGCAGTTCGCGCTGCGGGCACCAGAACCGATCGCGGTGGTGATGGCGACGCCGATGCTGTGGCTGTCGAAGATCACCGCGCCGATCGTGTGGGTGCTGGACGGGTCGAGCAGCCTGATTTTCAAGCTGCTGCGGCTGGACCGCGAATCGGAACATCATGTGACTGCCGAGGAGCTGCACCTGATCGTCGCCGAGGCGAGCAAGTCGGGCATCATCGAGGAAAGCGAGCGGGCGATCATATCGGGCGTCGTGCGGCTGGCCGACCGGCCGGTGCGCGAGGTGATGACCCAACGGATGGACGTCGACTGGATCGACATCGCCGCTGACGACGCGACCATCCGCGCCAAGCTGCTCGATACGCCGCATACCCGCCTGCCGGTGGGGCGCGGGTCGGTGGAGGATATTATCGGCATCGTCCAGGCGCGCGATATCATGACCGCGCTGTTCCGGGGCGAATCCTTGAATGTCGGCGCGTTGATGCGCCGGGCGGAGGTGGTGCCGGACCAGGTCGACGCGATGGACGCGCTGGAAGTGCTGCGCCGGTCCGACGTGCCGATGGTGATGGTGCATGACGAATATGGGCATTTCGAGGGGATCGTGACGCCGGCGGACCTGCTGTCGGCGATCGCAGGCCATTTCGCGTCCGACCGCGACGCCTATGACGAGCCGGACATGGTCGAACGGGACGATGGCAGCCTGCTGGTGTCGGGGCAGATGCCGATCGACCAGTTGGCCGAGCGAATCGGCATCGACCTGTCCGAAGACCGCGACTATGCGACGGTGGCGGGCCATGCGCTGTGGCTGCTCAAGCGGTTGCCGGAAGTGGGCGACTATATCGACGACCAGGGATGGCGATTCGAGATCGTGGACATGGACGGGCGCAAGATCGACAAGTTGTTGGTGGCGGAGCGGTAGGGGGCTGCCCTTTTCGGCAAAGCGACGAAGCGTGGCTGCAATGACCGTAGCAGATCGTTAATTTGACCTTCATCGATGCTCAGAAGCGGACGCCGACGCAAAGCACCTGATTTTCGGTCATGGGCCATCGCATCAGCAGATGGCTTACATAGGTGGATTGCGGACCGTAGATTTTCGTCGGGGAGCAGCGCGAAAGCTGTCAAAACAATCGTTTTGTCATGGATCGTTTCGCAACTTGCGAGGCCACGCAGGATCATAATCTAAAGGTTTTAACCTTCGAATTGCGAGCCATAGTCCTAACAAAAGCAGGCCAATGGCCAACATTAGCGGCGAACGCCGTATCCACCATTCGAGCGCAACGATCATGAAAATGGCCAGCGTCAAGATTTTGGCAACTGCCCAAGCAGGTACATAATCCAGAACCTCGTTGTCAGATTTGACCGACATGAGCAAATTCTCCGATGTAGCCTGCGGTGCTTACCATATTAATCAAATGTCTAAATCCGATGAATGGCAGGTCGCGGACGACAGGAATCGATGCGTGAATGTCATTTCTGCTCGATGGGCGACCAACAGCTTTTGCGCTGTCGGCAAACACACGATTGTCAGGCGTAGTTCGGCAGTTTGAATGAACGGCGCTGCACGCCTGATTTGATGTTCGAAAAACACCGTCGGATTGTGAAAGCGCCCGACAACCCCACGGGCGGGGTTTTCCGTTGCCGTGAAACGGCCGCCATCGGGCTACACCTAGCCGTAACCCGCAAGTCCCGCTTCCCGCCCCTTTTCGTCATTGTCGCGCGAATAGTCGCGTGCCTCTCCACCGACCCGCCTATGCGGAGATGACGGCATAGGAGTGGGGGGTCTGTAACCTACCCCAAATCCGCCATCACGGCACACACCAAGGTCGCTTCGCTGCGGACGCAAACAACCCAAACGACAAAGGGCGCGGCAACCAGTGCCGCGCCCTTTGTCGTTTGGTCTTTGACGCCGCTTATTCGCTGGCGTTGGTCGCGTTCGCTGCGGGGGATTCGGCCGCATTGGCGGCGTTGCCCGCTTCGGCAGCATTTGCGCCTTCCGCTGCGGCCGGGGCTGCATCGGCGGCGGGGAGGGGGAGGTTGGAGCCCTGCGTATTCAGCCAGGCGATGAGGTTCGCGCGGTCGGCGGGGTTGCCGAGGCCCGCGAAGGTCATCTTGGTGCCGGGGGCAAATTCACGCGGGCTTTTCAGCCAGGCATCCAGATTGTCGAAGGACCAGTTGCCGCCCTTGCTCTTGAGCGCTTCGGAAAAGGCGAAGCCCGCCTTGCCATGGCCGATTTCCTCGCCGACGGTGGCGTAGAGATTGGGGCCGATGCCGTTGGCGCCGCCGGAATTGACGGTGTGGCAGGCGGCGCACTTGGCGAACACCTTCTCACCGGCGGCTACGTCCGCGCTGGCGAGCAGGGTGTTGAGGCCGGGACCGGTGTCGCCGCCGCCTTCGCCCTCGGCGCCTTCGATCGCATAGCCCATCTTTTCGGGCCGTTCGTCATGGAAATATTTGGAGCTGACGATTGCACCGCCAAGCGCGATGATCCCCGCAAACAAAGCCCAGCCCGCCACGGTGTTGAAACGATCGCCCATTTCGCTCGATTTCCCTTGCGCTTCTGTTCTGGCGGCTGTCTTCCGCGCCCCCTCTTGTGCGCTGCCATAATGGCGGACACGCCACCATGCAAGCCGGGTTGGCACGGTAAATCGCCCTTTGCGTGCGCGGACCCCGCGGCGATGCTTGCGTGGGGGCGGGTGAAACCCTAAGCGCGCAGCCAGTCATGGAAAATTATCCCGCCCCCGCCCGCGCGATCGTCGCGCAACTCGCGCAAAAGGCCGCCGCCGACCCAGCGCGCGCCGTCGCCTATCAGGGCGCGCCCGGCGCCAATTCGCATCTGGCCGCATTGGGCTATGCCCCCGATTGCGTGCCGCTGCCCTGTTTCGCGTTCGAGGATGCGATCGATGCGGTGCGTAATGGCCTGGCGGCGCGGGCGATCATCCCCATTGAAAACAGCCTGCACGGCCGGGTGGCGGACATGCATTTCCTGCTGCCCGAATCGGGGCTGGCCATCGTCGACGAATATTTCCTGCGTATTCGCCATTGCCTGATGGCGCCCGACGACAGCCCGGTGACGAGCGCGATCAGCCATCCGCAGGCGCTGGGCCAGTGCCGCCATTATCTGCGCGAGCGGGGCATCCAGCCGGTCGCCTATGCCGATACGGCGGGCGCGGCGGCGCTGGTGGCGGAAACGCGGCTGCCCGGCGAAGGCGCGATCGCGCCCTATCTGGCGGCGGAACTGTACGGCCTGCGCCTGATCGCCGAGAATATCGAGGATAGCGACGACAATATGACCCGCTTCCTGGTGCTGGCGCAGGAGGGCAAGATGCCGGTCGCCAATGTCGGGCCGGTGATGACGACATTCCTGTTCGAGGTGAAGAATGTGCCCGCCGCGCTCTATAAGGCGATGGGCGGCTTTGCGACCAACGGGGTCAATATGACCAAGCTGGAAAGCTATCAGCGGGGCGCGAGTTTCGCCGCGACCGAGTTTTTCTGCGATATCGAAGGGATGCCGGGCGACCCGGCGGTCGATCGGGCGCTCGCGGAACTGGAGTTCCACACCAAATGGGTGCGGCAGCTGGGGAGTTATCGCCAGGCGCGGCCCAGAACATAGGCTGTTGGGGCAGCGCTCCCCGGCGAAGGCCGGGGTCCAGTTCTGACCGTGGAACTGGACCCCGGCCTTCGCCGGGGAACGCTTCGTTGATTGATTAGTCTGTTGTGCTTCCACAGCAGCGCATCAGCGACTATGGCCTCCCCATGGTCGCAGCCATCCTCCTGTCCGCTCTGGCGATGAGCGTCATTGTTGGCGTCCGCTATCTGCTGGCGAGCGGCGGGTTTGCGCTGGCGACGCGGATTCGCCAGCCGGGCCTGTATCGCGGACTGGAAAAGCAGATGGGGCGCGAGATCGGCTGGTCGCTGGCGTCCGCGCTGATCTATGGCGTGCCCGCGGGCGTGGTCGCATGGGGCTGGCAGGCGCGGGGCTGGACGCGCATCTATAGCGACGTGCATGTCTTTCCGCTGTGGTGGCTGCCGGTGTCGGTGCTGCTATATCTCGCCGCGCACGACACATGGTTTTACTGGACGCATCGCTGGATGCACCGGCCCAAGCTGTTCCGCATCGCCCATGCGGTGCATCATGCCAGCCGCCCGCCGACCGCCTGGGCCGCGATGAGCTTCCATCCTTGGGAGGCGCTGACCGGGGCCGTCGTGATTCCGGCTTTGGTGTTCCTGATCCCCATTCACGTCGGCGCGCTGGGATGCGTGCTGACGATCATGACCGTCATGGGCGTGAGCAACCATATGGGGTGGGAGATGTTTCCCCGATGGATGGTGCGCGGGCCGATGGGCGGGTGGTTGATCACCGCGACCCATCACCAGCGGCATCATGACCAGTATAACTGTAATTATGGGCTGTATTTCCGTGTCTGGGACCGTCTGTGCGGCACCGATAAGGGATTGGGCGATTTCAAGAAGGTGGGTGCGTGAGCCTTGGACGACGGGTGCTGTTATTGGCCATGGCGGGATTGACGGCGGCGGCTCCTGTTGACCAGCCACAGATGCTGACGGTCGTTCTGGAGGGGCTGCGGTCCCACAAGGGGCAGATATTGGTGTGCGTCACCCGATCGGCCGACCATTTTCCCGATTGCACCAAAGACCCTGACAAGCGGCATTTCGCGGTGCCGGTCAAGAACGGGCCGATCCCGCTGGGCACGGTCGCGCCGGGCGATTACGCGATCGCGATCGTCCATGACGAAAATGGCAATGGCAAGCTGGATACGTTCATGGGCATCCCGCGCGAAGGGGTAGGCTTTTCGCGCAATCCGGTGTTGCGCTTCGGTGCGCCGAGTTTCGGGTCAGCAAGCTTTTCGGTTGCGGGTGCCCCGGTGGAGCAGGCAATCAGGCTCAAATATTTTCTCTGAGAATCTGAAGCGAAAGGCGCTCTTTCGCGCATTTCGAGACAGACTCTAAGCAGCGCCATCGCTTATCCTTTCCGCAGCCGGGACAGCCAACCAGGCGCCTTAAAGTCCCGCCGCCTTGTCCGTGAGGGGTGACGCCCCACATAAGGCGCGGTATGACGGCGGCGGATGACCGCATGGACAGGAGAAATGAAGCGTGGCGACCCTGGGATTGAGCGAGGCCGACAAGGCGGCCGTGGAGGCGTTTCGCCAGGATGTGGTGGAGCCTTCGCGCACGCAGTTGGTGATCGTCGATTTCTGGGCCGAATGGTGCGGCCCGTGCAAGCAGTTGGCCCCGGTGATCGAGAAGGTGTGCGCCGACTATGCGGCCAAGGGCGTCAAGCTGGTCAAGGTCAATGTCGATGAGAATGGCTTCATCGCCAGCCAGTTCCGGGTGCAGTCGATCCCGACCGTCTATGCCGTGTTCCAGGGGCAGCCGGTCGCGGACCTGACACAGGCGCGCACCGAAGGGCAGCTTAAACAATATCTCGACCAGTTGCTGGCGCAATTGCCGATCGAGTCGGACGAAAAGGCGCAGTTGCAGGAAATCGCACCGCTGATCGCCATGGGCGAAGAGGTGCTGGCGGCGGGCGACGCCGAGCGCGCGCTGTCGGTGTTCGGCCAGATCGCCGAGATGGTGCCGGACAATGTCGAGGTGGTGTCTGGCCTGGCGCGGGCGCTGGTGGCGCTGGGGCGGCTGGATGAGGCCGAAGCGGTGTTGGATGCGCTGCCCGCTGATGTCGCCAAGAATGTTGCGATCGATCAGGCGCGCGCGGCGATCGCGCTGGCGCGGGACGTGAAGCCGGTGGCCGACCTGTCGAGCGTGCAGGCGAAGGTGGACGCCGATCCCGACGATCATGCGGCGCGGTTCGAACTGGCCGGTGGGTTGATGGCCAATGGCGACCGCGATGGCGCGGCCGATGCGCTGCTGGAGATCGTGCGGCGCGACCGGGCGTGGAAGGACGGCGCGGCGCGGGCGCAACTGCTCACCATATTTGAGGCTGTGGGCCTGGAAGATCCATGGGTGTCGGGGCAGCGGCGCAAGCTGTCCCAGATCCTGTTTTCGTGACCGCCATGGCCCCCACGCTATGAACCGCGCGCGCGTCTCCATCTTTCCCTTGCCCGGCGCGCTGCTGCTGCCGGGGATGGACCTGCCGCTGCATATTTTCGAGCCGCGATATCGCGCGCTGATCCATGATGCGATGGCGCGCGACCGGCGGATCGGCATGATCCAGCCGCGCGGGGCCGGCGCGGTGCCGCCGCTGTTCGACATGGGGTGCCTGGGCCATGTCAGCCAGATCGAGGCGCTGGACGACGGGCGGTTCAATATCGTGCTGACCGGCCTGGCGCGGTTCCGGCTGGTGCGCGAATTGCAGGTGCCGACGCAATTTCGCCAGATCGAGGCCGATGTCGAGCAGGCGCCCCAGGAGGATGAGGTGCTGCACATGGTCGAACGGGCGGCGCTGGAGCAGGAATCGCGGCGCTTTGCGGATTCCTTGGGCTATGTGGTGGACTGGACCGCGGTGTCGCAACTGGACGACACGGCGCTGGTGAATGGCATTGCGCAGATCGTGCCGTTCGACCCGGCAGCCAAGCAGACGTTGCTGGAGGCCGATACGCTGTCCGAACGATGTGAGCGGATCATCCAGTTGATGCAGATTGTCGGCCGGATCGAGCGCGATGGCGGGGCGACGATGCAGTGATGGCGCGTCAGATCGCGCCGATCGATCCGTGGTTGCTGGAGAAGCTGGTTTGCCCGGTGACGCGGACGCCGCTGCGCTGGGACGCGGCGCGTGGTGCGCTGGTGTCGGAGGCGGCGGGGCTGGCCTTTCCGGTGCGTGATGGCGTGCCGGTGCTGGTGGTGCGGGAGGCTGTGGCGATCTGAAAAACGGCAGGTGTCGACCAGAAGCGGACTGTCTTACTCCCCTCCCTTCCAAGGGAGGGGCTGGGGGTGGGTGTGTCGCGATAGCGGCGCTCCGCCGTTGATAGGGCAGGAGTTCGCTTCGCTCACTACCCACCCCAACCCCTCCCTTGGAAGGGAGGGGCTAATGACCGCTTCCCACCCAAGTCAGCCAACTCCTGCAGCCCTCATTTGAACGCGGCGATGCATTCTACTTCCAGCGGCGCGCCCAGCGCCAGGCCGTCCGCACCGAAGGCGCTGCGGGTGGGGAGGCGTTTGCCTTCGAAATAGGGGAGATAGGCCGCGTTGAAGCGGGGCCAGTCGGCCATGTCGTCCAGCATCACCGTGCATTTGACGACGTGGCCGAAGTCGAGGCCGTTGGTCGCCAATATCTTGCCGATCGAGTCCATTGCGCTCTTTACCGCGGCGTCGAAGCCCTCCTTATGCTTGTCCATGCCTTCGGGCGCCTGGCCGATCTGGCCGGACATGAAGAGGATGTCGCCGACCCGGATCGACGGCGAGAAGGGGAGTTTTGCAGGCAGGGCCTGCGGCGCGGCGGCGGGCTGGGCCAGAGCGGTTTGAAGGGGAGCAGCTGTGGCGGCGAGCAGCAGGGCGGTGGCGATCAGATGCTTCATGAGTCTCTCCCAAAAAATCAGGCGCGGGGCAGCGCGGCGAGCAGGCGGTCTACATCATGCATATCGTTGAAGATCGACGGTGCGATGCGGAAATGATGGTCGTGCAGCGAAAGGCGGACCTGCGCCTTTGCCAGTGGGTCGGCGAGGCGGGTCTTCGCGTTGGGCAGCAGGGCGGTCAGCAGCGGCGTTTGCATGCCGGGCGGGGTGATGAGGCGGTAGCCCTTGGCGGTCAGGCCCTCGCGCAGCGGGGCGATCAGGCTTTGGGCATGGGCCTGGATCGCGGGCACGGTGAGCGCGGCGATATGGCCGAGGCCATGGTCGATCGCCGCGACCACCCCCTGCGAATAGGTGCCTGTGCCGAAATGGCCGAGCGCGCCGGGGCGGATGGCGTAGCTGGTAGGTTCATTGCCCGGCGCGTCCATCGGATAGACATGGGTTTGCGGCGGGGACAGGCCGATGCCGGGCGGGGCGCCGGGCGCGGCGAAGCCATAATAGCCGAAATCGGCGAGTGGCACGGCATCCAGCACGCCGCGCCGGGCATAGAGGAAGCCGAGGCCGAAATCGCCCATCAGCCATTTATAGGTGGCGCAGGCGGCGAAATCGACGCTGCTGGCGTGGAGATCGACGGGAACCGCGCCCGCGGCATGGATGATGTCGGCATAGACAAGCGCGCCTGTGGCATGGGCCAGGTCGCACACCGCCTTCAGGTCGTGGTGAAAGCCATTATAGGTGGAGACGAGCGACAGGCTGACTAGTTTCGTGCCGGGGGTGATGGCTTTGGCCATGTCGTCCATGTCGATGCGGCCGTCGCGCGCCTGGACCCAGGCGACATCGACGCCCTGCTTGGCCAGTTCCTGATACATGGGGAAGCCGGCGTAGAAATGGAGCGTGTCGGTGACGATGCGGCCTTTATTGTGCGGGAAGCCCAGCGCGCGCAGCACGGCCTGTTCGCCCATGGTGGTGGATTGGACCCAGCAGAGTTCGTCCGGGTCCGCGTTCACCAGCCGCGCGAATTTGGCGATGGTGGCGGCGCGGTCCACGGGCTTGCGGGCGGCAGCGGCGGGATCGAGCGTGCGGGCCGCGACATAGGCGTCCATCGCGGCGCGCGCGCCCAGGCTGATCGGGTGGGTCGAGGCGCTGTCGAGATAGGCGATGGGGGTGGGCGCGAAGCTGGTTTTGTCGGGGAGGCTGGGCGTTGCGCTCGAAGCGCGGGCCGCCTGCGCCGCCAGCGGGACGGCGATCGCCGCGCCCAAGGCCTGACGGCGGCTGAGGGTCACGCCATAACCTTGAGGAAAGCCGTCTTGAACGCCTGCATTTCGGCCGGGCTGCCGAAGGAGACGCGGACCCAGTCGTCCATATGCTTGCGCGGGCCGCCGATGAAGACGCCCGCCTGCGCCAGCGCGGCGGTGACATCTTTGCCGGGGCGGCCGACATGGATCATGGCGAAGCTGGCCTGGCTGGGCAGGTAGCGCAGCCCCCTGGCATCGAGCCAGGCAAACAGATCGTCGCGCACGGCCTTGTTTTCCGCCTTGCGGGTCGGGAGCAGGGTAGGGTCGAGCAGGCTGGCCTCCGCCGCCAGCACGGCCGGCATCGGCGTGATGTTGGTGCCGTAGCGGGCCATGCCGTCGAGCAGATCCTTGCGCCCGGCGATCAGGCCGCAACGCAGGCCGGCCAGGCCGTAGATTTTCGAGAAGGTGCGGGTGACCAACAGGTCGGCGCCTTGGGCGACCAGATCGAGGCAGCTTTGGGCGTCGCTGAAATGGATATAGGCTTCGTCCACCAGCAGGATGCTGCCCTTGGGCTTGTTCGCCAGCAGCCAGTCGATGTCGGCGCGCGCGGTGGTGAGGCCGGTCGGATTGTTGGGATTGCAGAGATAATAGACGCCGGCGTCCGGCGCGGCGGCCAGCAGTTTGCGCGGGTCGGCGGTGAAATCGCCCGACAGTGGGACGGCGACCGATCGGGTGATGCTGGCATTGTCGAGGCCCAGAAACCCCTGGTCGAAGGTCGGTTCGAAATAGGCGATCGGACGGTCGGCGCTGGAGTAGCTGAGCGCCACTGAGCGGAGCGGCATGAAGGAGCCGGGATGGACCTGAACCTGCGTCGGCGACAGGCCGTTCTGGCGCGCGAACAGGCTTTCGAGCTTGCCCGCAAAGGCCATGCCGTAGCGGCCCGAGAGCGGCGGGAGTTTGGCCAGTGCGGCGAGCGCGGCAGGGCAGGGGCCGACCGGATGTTCGTTGCTGTTGATATAGACAGCGTCGGTCAGCGTGGCGGCCATGGCGGCGGGATCGTCGGGCAGGTCGACCTTGCGCCCGCGCTGGGCGAGGACGGGGGCGGCAGCGCTGGCAACGGCAGCGACACCGATTGCGCCGTGCATCAGCATCCGGCGGGAGAGGGCGGTGTCGGTCATTCTTCGCTGCCCTTGATGGCGGTAGCGATGCGCTTCACATCGGCTTCGGCGACCGGATCGGCATAGCTGTTGTCGAAATGGGTGCGGACATAGCCGACCACGGCGGCGACCTGGCCGGGGGTGAGCATTTCGGAGAACCAGGGCATGCCGCCCTGCCCCTTCATCACCACGGTGATGGGATAGTCGGCCGTCGCCAGTTTCGCATTATGGGCCAGCGCCGGGACGGTGCCGTCGGGCGACCCTTGTGCCTGGGCCAGGTGGCAGGCGGCGCAGACCTGCTTATAGACCTGCTCGCCATCGGGCAGCGCCAGCTTGACCGGGCGGCCGCCGGGGGAATCCGCCAGCGCGGGCGTGGCGGCCAAGACGGCCAGCGCGCCGAGGCGCAGGAGCGCGCGCCGCATCTCAGGCCGCCTGCGCATGTTCGTGAATCTGGGTGATCGCGTCCATGCCCGACAGGATGGACCCTTCCATCCAGCCGCCATAATAGCTGGCATGTTCGCCCGCCAGCACCACGCGGTTGTCGAGCGTGACGAGATTCTTGTAATGCGCCTTGCGATTGTCCTCGCTCCAGGCGGAGGTGCAGCCCAAAATCCACGGCACCCGGCTCCAGGGCACGGACACGCCGTTCATAAACTCCTTGCGATATTGCGGGTGGAAGACTTCGCCCTGCTTCAGCGCGGTTTCGATCCGCTGCTGTGGGGTCATGCCGGCCAGTTGGAAGCCGGCCAGATCGCGGGCGAAGGCGCCGAGCAGCACGGCGGGGCCGTTGCCGAACATCTTGTCATTGGGATAGGATAGCTGGGTAATCGATTGGTCGGTGAAGCTGTGGCCGCCATAGATATTGTCGTCTTCTTCCCAGAAACGACGCTTAAATTCGAGGCCGATCTTGACGTGGCCGCCATAGGGCACCGCCTTCATCGCGGCTTTGAGCGCCGGTGACACCTGCATATCGACCTGGCTGATGATCGAGAGCGGGATGGTGCAGACGCAATAATCGGCGCTGACATCGTGCATCTGGCCGGTTGCGACATCCTTGTAGCTTACGGTGACGCCCTTATCGGATTGGGCGACCTTCACCGCCTTGGCGTTGTAGGTGACGATCTTGCCGATCTTTTTGGCGAAGGCCTTGCCGATCATGTCCATGCCGCCTGTCGGCTGGAACATCGTCGTTTGCATCACATAGCTGAAATAGAAGGACATGGCGGTCCAGACCTGCGGGTCGAGCACGTCCTGCAATTTGGCGATCTGCGAGGGGGTGGGCGCGCCGTTGCGGCCGCCGCCGGGCGCCTGGTCATAGCCGCGCTGGGCCGAAACTTTGAGGCTGCTGGTGTATGCCATATTCTTGTCGAGCACGCCCCAGCCGCGCAGCGCCTCCATCAGTTTTTCCTGGTCTTCCGCCGACAATTTGTCGTCCAGCGCCTTCGCGCTGATCGCCTTGGCGAGCAGTTCGGACGTGTGGCCCTTGAAGTCGGTCGCGACTTCCTTGTAACGCATCGGCTTGCCGCCAAAGGCTTCGGACGAATGGATGAAGCCATTATGATTGAGCTGGATGAAGGGTTCCAGCGCGACGCCGAACTGGCGGCAATAATGGAGCAGCGCCTTGTGATGGTGCGGGATGCGCCAGGGACCGGGGTTGAGGTAATTGCCCGCCGCGAACTGCACCTTCTGCACCGTGCCGTCGCTTTCGGTGAAGCTGTCGCCGCCGCGCAGCGAATAATTGCGGCCGCCGGGGCGATCCTGAAACTCCAGTATCTTGACCGCATAGCCGGCCTTTTGCAGCTCATAGGCGGCGGCCATGCCAGCGAGGCCAGCGCCCAGGATGACGACCGAGGCGCCGGGCTTGGTGCCCGAGAGCACCGGCGGGCCGGTGAATTGGGTTTCGGCGGCATGGCCGAGCGCGGTCATCGCCTGATACATGGCGGCCGCGCCGCCGACCTTGCCGATCATGGTCAGGAGGTCGCGGCGGCTGGGTGCGGTGCTGTCGGTCATGATATCCCCCCTTATTGAATCGCGCTCAGGGCGCCTTGGCGGCGATCGCCTCGATCTCGACCAGTTGCTGCGGCCGGGCGAGGCCGGCGATCTGGAAGGCGGAACGGGTCGGCAGGTTGGGCTGGTCAGCCGTGCCGAAGAATTTCTTGTAGGATTTGGTCATGCCGTCGCGGTCCATCTTGCCGCCCAGCTTGGGATCGCCGACCAGGAAGACGGTGAGTTTCACGACGTCGCCCATGGTGAGGCCCAGTTCGGCCAGTTGCGCCTTCATCTTGCTGAAGATGGACAGGGTCTGCGCCTCGGTATCGCCGAAGGCGTCGGGGCTTTCGACGTCCTTGGGATCGATCGGCGCGCCGGTCGCGCCGGACAGATAATAGAGGGTGCTGCCGGGCGGGATGATGGCCGCGCTGGCGATCATGGCGCCGGGCGCTTGCTTATGTTCGACGGTGGCGGCTTGGGCGGAAGGTACGGCCATGGCGGCCAGCAGGAAGGCGAAACGCGCGGTCATGGACAGTACCCCATAGGAACAATGGTAAGAAAAAGGGCCGGTCCTTGCCGGACCGGCCCTTCCTTCGTGACTTCGATCAGAATTTGAAGTCGATGCGGGCGTAATAATAGCCGCCCGACGTGCTGTAGGCGCTGTGGCCGTAGGAGGCGCTGTAGGAGCCAGAGCCGTTTTCATAGGGCGACACGCCGGTCGGCACGACCACGCCCTTCAGAAGCTTGGGGATTTCCGGCTTCTTGTTAAACAGGTTGTTGGCGCCGAGCGAGAAGGTGACATTGTCGGTAAAGTCGTAGTTCACCTCCAGGTCGGTGATGGCCGCTGCCTTTGCCACGCCGTTGAAGTAGAGCTGGTTGGCGTTTACCCCGTTCACCAGAGAGCCGTCGGCGATCAGGAAACCGCCTTCGGGGATCACGATCGATCCGTTGGCCGACGTGGTGAAGGCCGGACGCACCAGGACGCTGGTCTTGCCGTAGAAGGTTTCGCGCAGGTTGACGGCGAAACGGCCGCTTTTGAACAGAGCGTTGGCAACGACCTTATAGTCCGGGCTGGCGCGTTCGATATTGCTTTCCGATGCGGCGTTGAACAGCGGATAGCCCAGCTTGTTGTTGGTGATCTTCGTCTTGTTATAGTTGGCGGTCAGCGACAGGTTGAGCTGACCAAAGTCCAGCGCGACGGGATAGCTGGCCGAGAAGTCGATGCCCCAGGTGCGGGTATCGACGGCGTTGGTGAAGCTCTGCACGCCGATCGTGCCGTTAGTGAACAAAGCACTGTCGAGGACGATGCCCGCGGCGTTGAGGGCGGTCAGAATGTCCGCGCCGCCGGGCTGCGCCACGCCGTTGAGGACGGCGTTGCGGGCCGCGGTGCCGGTGATCCGATCCTTGATCTTGATCAGATAACCATCGACCGTGACGGTCAGCTTGTTGGTTGGACGAACCACGAAGCCGGCCGAGAAATTCTTCGACTTTTCAGGCTTCAGCGAATCGAAGCCCAGCAATGCTGCGGCAGGCGACCCGGCGGGAAGCTGTGCGATGGCGCTGGTCGGGCCGACGTTGATGGTCGAATATTTCTGTTCCTGCAGCGTCGGCGCACGGAAGCCCGTGCTGGCGGTGCCGCGGATGGCGAAGGCGTCGGAGAAGTCGTAGCGGGTCGTGACCTTGCCGATCAGCGTGTCGCCGAAATCGGTATAGTCTTCGTAACGGCCCGCAAGATCGACGCTCCAGGCATCGGTCGGCTTGACGATGAAGTTGAGGTAGCCGGCCTTGGAGCTACGCTGAAATTCGCCAGCGTCGCTTGCCTTGTAACCGGGGAAGGACTGAACGCCGGTCTTGTAGGTCGAGATGGAATCACCAGCGATGATTTCATACTCATCCTTGCGATATTCGCCACCGAACGCCATCGTGATAGGCGTCGCCATGCCGACGTCAAATTCCTTGCGGATGTCGGTGGTCAACGTCGTCTGAGCGAGCTTGAAACCGCCATCATAGGCGCTGTCCGGCGTGTTGGCGACGCCGATGCCGCGCAGCTGATTCTGGTAACTTTCCTGCCAGATTTCGCGATGGGCCGACGCTTCGGTCCAGATATCGTCCTTTTGCGACCCATAGGTGCCGGACACGTCATAGTTCCAGCCGCCGCCAAATTCGCCTTTGACACCAACGGTGAAGCTATATTCGTTTTCGATCACATGCTGGAGCGGGACCATGCCGACGACGCCGGTGTCGCCATAGCAGATGCTGGGATCATAGGCGGCCGAGGTGACGTTGCCGCCCGTGTTGCCGGCTTCGTAGCAGATGCGCTTGGGATGGCGGTAACCCTGTTTGGCCCAGCCTTCACGGCGGCTGTAGTCGCCGAAGCTGTAAAGTTCGACGCCGCCGAAATCATAACCCATATTGTAGAAGGCGACGTTGAGGTTGGTCTTGGGCTGGCCGCCGTTGATGCCCGACAGCGCGTCGCCGGTCAGGTTCGACCATTGGGCAGGCGCATTGGATTGTAACGTACCGTCCTGCTTGGTCACCAGAACCTGGCCCTTGCCGACGGTGGTGTAATCCTGGCGGCGATGGAACAGGGTCAGGTTGAAGAAGCCGTCCTCGCCCAGTTTGAAGCCGACATTGCCGGAGGCGGAGAAAAGTTCGCCCTCGCTGTCGTAATATTGGCCGCCGGTGACCTTGAACGTGCCGCCGTCAGTCTGGTCCTTGAGGATGAAGTTCAAGACGCCCGCGATCGCGTCGGTGCCGTAAACGGCCGCTGCGCCTTCCTGCAACACTTCGACGCGCGAAATGGCGTCAGGCGGGATGACGTCGATGCTGGGCGCGGCCGAACCCTGGAACGCGCCGGAGATGACCTGAAGAATGGCGTTGCCGTGGCGGCGCTTGCCATTGACCAGGATCAGCGTGTGGTTGGGGCTGAGGCCGCGCAGGCGGGCCGACAGCGAGAAGCTGGACAGATCGGTGCCCTGGGTCTGGGCGGTGAAGCCCGGCACCATCTGGGTCAGAACCTGGTTGAGGTTCGGCTGGCCGACATGGCTGATGGCTTCTTCGCTCAATACCTGAACCGGCGCGGCAGATTCGGCGGCTGAAATGCCGACGGCGCGGGTGCCGGTGACGATGATGGCGGCACCTTCATCGGTCTGTGGTTCTTGGGGTGCGTCCTGCGCGATGGCGCAGGCGGACCAGGACGAAGCGAGAATAAGTGAAAGTTTGAGCGCGGACAGTCGCGTCATTCATGCCCCCTGTTTTTGCATTTATGATGACAAGGGGGATGACGGACGGGCTGTAGCAATCCTCTATTGCAGTGCAAAAAAATGCGCTAAAACGCAATATTTCTCAATTGTTTCCATGACAAAAGCGTTTGAGAATATTATCGGGATCGGGCGGTGGACAAGTGACAACTGTGCATCACCGCCACGCCAGTTTGCAATCAACTGGCATGGCGGGTTTTGGAATCTGGTTCGTTATGAGTTCCTCTTATTGATCAAGACGCCATCGCCGCGTCGATCAACGCCTTCGCCTCCGGCCCTTTCCAGTCCATCGCGCCGATCACCCGCACCATTTCCTTGCCTTGGCGGTCATAGATGACGGTGGTGGGCAGCAGGCCGGTGGCATAGTGGAAGCCGAACTGGTTTTCCGGGTCGGCCCAGCCCTTGAGATGGGGCAGGTCATGTTTGGCGAAGAAGGGCATGGCGGCTTTCAGTCCCTGATTGTCCTGCGAGATGGTGAGGACGGCCAGCCCCTTGGGACCGTAGGTCGCCGCGATCCGGTCCAGCGTGGGCATTTCCGCGATGCAGGGCGCGCACCAGGTCGCCCAGAGATTGACCAGCAGCGGCTTGCCCGCGAAATCCTGCAACGTCTTTTCGCCGCCTTGCGGGTCTTGGAAGGCGAAGTCGGGGGCTGGCGTGCCCGCCTTGCTGCGGTCGAGTCGATAGTCGAAGGCATCGTCCTTCTTCGTGGCACCACCGGTGGCTTCGCCCGTCGTCGCCGGAACCTCGCCGGGGAGGGCGGCATTGGCTTGCTCCTTTGGCGGCGATTGCCTATCGCAAGCCGCCAGAGCGGCAGGCAGGAGCAGTATCATTAGCGCGCGGAATGACGATATCACGGAAGCAGGCTCCAACAGCATGTGGGGCGGCCGGTTCGCCGCCGGCCCGGCATCGATCATGCGTGAGATAAATGCCTCCATCCCCTTCGACAAGCGATTGTGGAAGCAGGACATCGCCGGGTCCAAGGCGCATGTCGCGATGCTGGCGAAACAGGGCATCGTCGAGGGCGAGGATGCGCAGGCGATTACCGAGGGGTTGAACCGGATCGCGGCGGAATATGAAGCCAATGGCGTGCCGGTCAATCTGGACCTGGAAGACATCCATATGGTCACCGAGTCGCGGCTCGCCGAGCTGATCGGGCCAGTGGCGGGGCGGTTGCACACGGCGCGCAGCCGCAACGACCAGGTGGCGACCGATTTCCGGCTGTGGGTGCGCGATGCGATCGACGAGGTCGAGGCGGGCTTGCTAAGTCTGCAACGCGCGCTGGTGGCGCGGGCGGAAGAGAATGCCGATGCGGTGATGCCAGGCTTTACCCATTTACAGTCGGCGCAGCCGGTGACGTTGGGGCATCATCTGATGGCCTATTATGAAATGGTGCGGCGCGACCGCAGCCGCTTTGCCGATGCGCGCGTGCGGCTGAACGAATGTCCGCTGGGCGCGGCGGCGCTGGCGGGGACCGGATTCCCGACCGATCGCCATGCGACCGCGGCGGCGCTGGGCTTTGCCAGGCCGACCGACAATAGCCTGGACAGCGTCAGCGACCGCGACTTTGCGCTCGATTATCTGATGGCAGCGACGCAGGCGTCGCTGCATCTGTCGCGGCTGGCGGAGGAGTTCATCATCTGGGCGAGCCAACCCTTCGGCTTCGTCAAGCTGCCCGACGCCTATTCGACCGGCAGCTCGATCATGCCGCAGAAGCGCAATCCCGATGCGGCCGAGCTGGTGCGCGGTCATGCCGGGCGGATCATGGGGTGCATGACGGCGTTGTGCGTGACGATGAAGGGGCTGCCGCTCGCTTATTCCAAGGATATGCAGGACGACAAGCCGCCGGTGTTCGAGGCGCACGACCTGCTGGCGCTGTCGATCGCGGCGATGACCGGGATGGTCGAGACGGTGACGTTCCGCACCGACCGGATGCGCGGTCTGGCCGAGAGCGGCTTTGCGACCGCGACGGACCTGGCCGATTGGCTGGTGCGCGAAGGGGGCATCCCGTTCCGCGAGGCGCATCATATCACCGGGCGCGCAGTGGCGGCGGCGGAGGCGGCGGCGGTGCCGATGGACCAACTGCCGATCGCGACGCTGAAGGACATCGACGCGCGGATCGACGACCGGGTCTATGCGGTGCTGACGGTCGATGCGTCGGTCGCCAGCCGCCAGAGCCATGGCGGTACGGCCCCGTCGCAGGTAAGGGCGCGGATAGCGCAGGCGAAAGAGGAGCTGGGATCATGAAGACACGGACGCTGGCTGGCCTGTCTCTGATCGCGATGGCGCTGGTCGGATGCGGGGGACGGCAGCCGTTGAAACCCGTTACCGGGCAGAATGTGGCCGCCGTGCCGGTGGGTGCGGCGACGGCACCGACATCGACGGAGTTGATGACGCCCTCCATTCAGGCGCGACCACAGCGCAATGTGGAATTGCTGACGCAATCGCGGCAAAGGGCCAACGATCCGTTCGACCTGCCGCCCGAAAAGCGGCCGCAATAAGCTTTTAAGGACGCAAAGTTGGACCATTTTGACTATGTGAACGGCGCCATGCAGGTAGAGCAGGTGCCGCTGGACGTTATCGCCGATGCGGTCGGTACGCCCGTCTATGTCTATTCCACCGCGACGCTGGAGCGCCATGTCAGCGTGTTCCGCGACGGCCTGCGCGCGCTGGAAAATCCGTTGATCGCCTTTGCGGTCAAAGCCAATCCCAATGCCGCTGTGCTGGCGACGCTGGGAAAACTCGGCCTGGGCGCGGATGTGGTGTCGGGCGGCGAGTTGCTGCGCGCGATCGCGGCGGGCATCCCGGCGGACCGCATCGTCTTTTCCGGCGTCGGCAAGACGGCACAGGAAATGCGGCTGGCGCTGGAAAAGGGCATCTACCAGTTCAATCTGGAAAGCGAGCCGGAAGCCGAGATGCTGTCTGAAGTCGCGCTGTCGATGGGGAAGCGCGCGGCCGTAGCCTATCGCATCAACCCGGATGTCGACGCGGGCACCCATGCCAAGATTTCGACCGGCAAGTCGGAGAATAAGTTCGGCATCCCCTATGATCGGGCGCTGGAAAGCTATGCGGCCGCACGCGATTTGCCGGGGCTGGATGTGCAGGGCGTCGCTGTGCATATCGGCAGCCAGTTGACCGACCTTGCGCCGCTGGAGGCCGCCTTCACCAAGGTCGGCGCGCTGATCGAGCAGCTGCGGGCGGCGGGGCATGACATTCGCACCGCCGATCTGGGCGGTGGGCTGGGCGTGCCCTATGATCCGTCCCAGCCTTTGCCTCCCACGCCCGCCGCCTATGGCGCGATGGTGTGCCGGGTGACGCAGGGCTGGCCGGTGCGGTTGATGTTCGAGCCGGGGCGGGTGATCGTGGGCAATGCCGGGGCTTTGCTGTCGCGCGTGGTGCGGGTGAAGCAGGGAGCAAAGGCGCCGTTCGTGATCGTGGACGCGGCGATGAACGACCTGATGCGGCCGAGCCTCTATGACGCCTGGCATGATATCCGCGCGGTAAAGCCGGCGGGTGTGCGCGAAACCGCCAATGTGGTGGGTCCGGTGTGCGAGACGGGCGATACCTTCGCCATGCATCGCGACATGGATGTGGTGCAGGCGGGCGACCTGGTCGCTTTCATGACTGCCGGCGCTTATGGCGCGACGATGGCGGGCACCTATAACAGCCGGCCGCTGACGCCCGAAGTGCTGGTGTCGGGCGACAAATGGGCGGTGGTGCGCGCGCGGCCGCCGATCGAGGCGCTGATCGAGGGCGACATCATCCCCGACTGGGTCGGCCGCTGATGCAGAGCCTGCCCGTCTTTTTGCGGCTGACGGGCCGGCCGGTGATCCTGACGGGAGAGGGCGAGGCGGCGGACGCCAAGCGCCGGCTGCTGGAGCGGGCGGGTGCGATCGTGGTGGGCGAAGAGGATGCGGCGGCGCGGATCGCGATCGTGGCGGATGGTGACGCAGCGACCGTGGCGCGGCTGCGGGCGCGGGGCGTGCTGGTCAACGCGACCGATGTGCCCGACCTGTGCGACTTCACCCTGCCCGCGATCGTGGACCGCGATCCGGTGCTGATCGCGATCGGCACTGGCGGGGCGTCTGCGGGGCTGGCCAAGGCGTTGCGGCAGCGGTTAGAGGCGATGCTTCCGGCGCGGTTGGGCGACCTGGCGACGGCGCTATTTGCGGGGCGGGCGGCGATTCGGGCGCGCTGGCCGGATGCGGCTGAGCGGCGGCGGGCGATCGATGCGGGGCTGGCGGCGGGCGGGCCGATCGATCCGCTGCGCGACCGGGCGGTCGATAGTGTGCCGGGCTGGCTGGCGGCGGAGGGCGTTGTGACGCCGTCGCGGCTGGAGGTGATTCGTTTGCGGTCGGGCGATCCCGACGACCTGACATTGCGGGCGGCGCGGCTGCTGGGCGAAGCGGACTGCGTCTATCATCATCCGGTTGTGGCGGCGGCGATATTGGACCGGGCGCGGGCGGATGCGGTGCGGATCATGGCCGATGCGCCGCCCGAAATGCCGGGTGAAGGCTTGTCGCTATGGCTGGAGATGGATCAGCCCTGAGCGGCGTGGAGGCGTTCGACTTCGTCATGCAGCGCCTGAATCGAAGAGACGAGGCGGGCGCGGTCGAGTTGCATTTCGCGCAGCGCTTCGCGGGTTTCGCCCAGTTCCACCGCGCGGCGGGCGATGCGGGCGTCGAGTTCGGCATTGTGGCGGGTGAGGGTGCCGACCTGTTCGGCGCGCTGGCACAGATGGCGCAGGCGGGCGTCGAGCACGTCGAAATCAAAGGGTTTGACGACATGGTCGTCGGCCCCGGCGGCGAGCGCCTCTACCGTGGACTGGCTGTCGAGCCGCCCGGCGATCATGACGAAACAGGCGTTGCCGCCCAGATTGGCGGCGCGGATCTTCTGCATCGTGGCGACCGCCGGCAGCATCGCCAGGCCCATGTCGATCAGGATGACGTCGACCGGGCGGGTGACGAGCAGATTGAGCGCGATGAAGCCGTTTTCGGCCAGCACCACGTCATAGTTGAGATGCGACAGGCGACGGGCGACGACGGCGCGCGCAGTCGGATTTTCATCGACCAGCAGCAGGCGCAGGCGGCGCGGGGATCGCGACGTTTCGGCTGCGCCGTCCTGTTCGCCATGGCGGATGCGATTGCGCTTGAAGATCGGCATGTCGTCCCACTTTTTCCGATTTTGGCCTGACCAGGAAAAGGATAGGAAGCGCGCCCGAAGAAATGGTTAACGCGGGGATCAGCGATTAATTTGATTTAATTGGTCCAGGCGCGGCGCGGGCCATAGCCTCCATCCGACAGCGAAAGAGGAGGTCATTATGCCTGAACAGATCACACAGCTTGCCATCGACGATATTGCAGACCTGCACGACGGCGCCAGCCTGTTCGGTCTGGAGGATCGCGACGCGCTGGAAATCAGCGTGATGGACGTGGTGATCGCTGTGATCGTGCGGCCGTGATCCCGGCGGCGCTGGCCGAGGCGGTCGATGCGGCCGAGGCCGCGCCGATCGACCGGGCGGTGGCGCTGATCCGGCCTTTCCTGTCGGACATTGGCTGGTTCGACACGCTGCTGGCCGAGGAAATACAGGCGATGGCGGGCGACCCCCGCCATTTGCCGGGCTTTCGCGCCAGTCGGCAGGGGGGAGCGCGCCATCTGGTGCTGGCGCGGACTGAGCGAATATGGCTGACCGCGAGCCTGCTGGATGGCGGGCAGGCACCGTCTGAACGGGTGCATTTTTCCGGGCGGGTAAGCCTGTGCCGTCCTTTGAACGGGCCGTTGGCGGGCGACGCCTGGCGGCTGGAGGGCGCGCGGGCGCTGATGGTCGGCGCGCGGATCTGCGCGGCGGGGGCAACGATCGAACTGGACGAGCGGCGGGAGGCGCTGTGGGTGCGGCCGACCGACGTGCCGCTGATGCTGTTGCGCGCGCAAGTAGCGCCGACCGGGCCGGTGCAGGCGCGCATCCATGATCGCAGCGACGGACGGACGATCGCCAGCGCGCAGGCGGATGAAGGCCATGCCCGCGCGCTGATGCTGTTGTCGCTGCTGCGGCTGCAAGGCCGGCGCGACGCCGCTGACCAGTTTGCGCAGGCGCTGGACGCGCCGCTGCCGGGCCAGCGCTGGGCGGTGATGCGGGAATATCTGGCGCTCGACACGGCGCGCGCCTTGCCGGCGCTGCGGGCGATGGCGGGGCGGGAGATCGATGCGGTCGTGCGCGGACTGGCGACGCGGACGTTGCGGCAGGTGGAGGGCATGCCATGCCCCGCCTGATCGAGCCGCTGGAGGACGAGGCGGTCATCGACCTGGAGGCGCTGATCGACTGGTGCGAGAGCGCGGCGTTCGACCCGACATGCGAAGAGGGGCTGGCGGCGGCGGCGCCCATGCTGCACGCGCTGTCGCGCAACCGTGATTTCCTGTCGGACCTGGCGGTGGCGGAGTTGAAGGATCGCTGCGCCGGGCAGAGGCGGGTCAATCCCTATTCGGCGCAAGTGCTGCTGCTCCATCCTCCAACCGACCGCTATGTGCTGCGCGCCGCCTTCTGGCCGGCGGAGCGCGACCATGTGGTGCGGATGAGTGGAGCGTCGGCGTTCCTTTATCATGTGCCGCATGACCATAGTTTCGACTTTCTGACTGTCGGCTATCTGGGGCCGGGCTATGCGTCGGACTATTATGAGTATGATCCCGACGGCGTGGCGGGTGCGGATGGAGAGATGGTGGCGTTGCGCTTCGTCGAGCGCAGTTGCCTGTCGGAAGGCAGGATGCTGCTCTATCGCGCTAATCGCGACGTGCATGCGCAATTGCCGGCGGAGTCGCTGTCGGCGTCGCTCAACATATTGGCCAGTGCGCCCGATCAGGGGTGGCGGCGGCAATATCGGTTCGATACGGCGCGCGGCGCGATCGCCCAATGTATGACGGTGGCGAGCGCGCAACTGCTGCTGGAACTGGCGGTCGGGTGCGGCGGCGGCAATGCGATCGACCTGGCGCATGAATTTGCCGCCGGGCATCCCGTTGACGCGATGCGCTGGACCGCCTGGCGCGCCATCGGCGCAGCGCTGGAAGATGACGCCGCGCGGCTCAGCCATGCCGAACAGGGCATGGGCAGCAGCAGTCCGCTGATCCGCCACGGGGGCGAGACGGCGCTGCGAAACATCCATAGCGGACATGAAATGGCTTGTTTTTAACCCTCCCCACGGGTCGGATGTAGGGGACGAAAACATGGCGGGCCGATTGTGGGCAGAAGGGTGGAATGCCATGGCATGGGGGCGGATTTCGCGCCGGTCGCGCGGGCGCTGAGCGCGCGCGGATTGGAACTGGCGATCCAGCCGGGTCGGGACAAGTGGCCGCTGGTGCGGGTCGGCGACGCGACCATATTATGGCAGGGCATAGACGATCCGGCCGCCCGCGCTCGCGCGCTGGAGGCGGGGGTCCAGGAGGTGGTCGGTCCCTGGATGCATGAGGCCGAGACGGTGGCGCGGATCATCCGCCTGGCCGATGCGGAACAGCCCCGGCTTCGGCTGGGCGCGTTGACGATCAAGCTGGTGGATCGGCGGGTCGAGCGGAACGGGCGGCCGATCTCGCTGCTCGCGCGGGAATATGCGCTGCTGCTCCATCTCGCGCGGCGACCAGGGCAGGCGGTGAGCCGGACGGAATTGCTGCGCGCAGTCTGGCGGCTGGACTTCGATCCTGGCACCAATAGTGTCGAGGTGCATATGTCGCGCCTGCGCGGCAAGCTGGATCGTGGCTTTGCCGTGGCGATGCTGCATACGATCAAGGGGCGGGGCTATGCGCTGTGCCCGGACGGATATTGGCCAGAACCCGGCTGATCATGGGGGATGGCGCAGGGTGTCAGACGATTGCGGCGTCCGGCTGGGGCTGGGATTGGGGCGCATAGGCGCGCAAGAAGATATCGACGGCAAAGGCGGCGTCAGCGGCGATTTCATTGGGCGCGGGACGATCGATCCGGCCGATCAGCATTTGTTGGTGGCAACCGGACAGCGACAGCGACAATAGTGCGCGTGCGGCGTCGATCGGGTCGGTCGACCGCAATTGCCCGCGCATCATTGCGCCGTGCAGGAAGTCGGCCAGCAACAGGCGCGTATTTTGCGGGGCAAGATCGAAGAAAATCTGGCTGAGCGCGGGAAAGCGGCGCCCTTGGGCGACGATCAGGCGATGCAGGGCGCTGGCGTCGGGCGAAGTAACCTTCTCAATCAGGCTACGGCACGCGCTTTGCAAAGTAGGCTCCAGCGAGCCATGGGGATCGAGGATTTGCGAGAGTCGGCCCTGATAGGCTTTGGCCGCCCGCTCGACCACGGCGGCGAACAGGGCTTCCTTCGATGGAAAATATTTCCATAAGGTGCCCTTGGACCCGCCCAGTTCCGCCGCAATGCCCGACATGGTTGTATCGGCGAAGCCATGTTCGAGGAAATAAACCTGCGCTACGGTCAGGATCGCGTCGCGTCGATCCTGGCGGCGGGCCTCCCTTCTGCTGGGAATCAGGGGTGTGTCGGGCGGTGTCATAAAATCGTACCATAGAGTACGCTATTTCGGTTGACAAGGCCAGGCGGGGGCGGCAAGTGCAATTTTCATACTAGGTGGTACGGTTTGATATGTCCGTGAGTCGCATTGCCCTGGCTGCCCGCATGGGCGGCATGGCGTCTTCCATCCTGCTGCTGGCCGCCTGCGCCGCAGTCCCCGATCTGGGCGCCAAGCCCGAGATGCGCACCCCCGCCAGCGTGGCGGCGGAACGCAGCCTGGCGGCTGCGCCTGTGGCCTGGCCGGGGGATGGCTGGTGGAGCGCCTATGGCGATCCGCAACTGGATGCGTTGATCGCCGAAGGGCTGCGCGCGTCGCCCGACGTCGCCGCCGCCAGCGCCCGTTTCCGCAAGGCGGCAGGCATGGCGCAGCAGGCGGGTGCGGCGTTATTGCCTTCGGTCGACCTGGAAGCGAGCGGGGCTGCGACCAAGCAAAGCTATAATATGGGCATGCCCCAGAATTTCGTGCCGAAGGGCTGGTTGGGCACCGGCCGCGTGGCGCTGGACATGGGCTTCGACCTCGACCTGTGGGGCCGGAACAAGGCGGCGCTGGCGGCCGCCACGTCCGAGACGCGCGCGGCGCAGATCGACGCACAGCAGGCGCGGCTGGCGCTGACGACGGGAATAGCCGACGCCTATGCAGACCTGGCGCGGCTGCATGACGAGGCAGATATTGCGCAGCAGACGCTGGACATCCGCATGGCGAGCCAGAAGCTGGCCGCAGACCGGCAGCGCAATGGGCTGGATACGCGCGGCAGCGTGCGGCAGGCGGACGCCACCGTATCGTCAGCGCGTGCGCAATTGAGCGCCGCGACGATGGCGATCGAACTGCGCCAGCATCAGATCGCGGCGCTGATCGGGGCGGGGCCGGACCGCGGTCTGTCGATCGGTCGGCCAAAGATCGGCGCGCTTGCGCCGCTGGGCCTGCCTGCCGACGTCACCACCAATCTGGTTGCCCGCCGTCCCGACATCGCCGCCGCGCTGGCCCGCGCGGAAGCGGCGGCCAAGCGGATCAAGGTGGCCCATGCCGACTTCTTCCCGGCGCTGCGGCTGAGCGCGCTGATCGGCGTGCAGTCGCTGGGCTATGACACGGTGTTCACCGGCACGTCGGCGACCGGCACGCCCAAGCCGTTCATCAACAGCCTGTTCGACAAGGGATCGCTGTTCGGCACGGTCGGCCCGGCGTTCAGCCTGCCGATCTTCCATGGCGGGGCGTTGCAGGGCCAGTATCGCGGCGCGCGCGCCACTTATGATGAGGCGGTCGCGTCCTATGACAAGACCGTGCTGGCCGCCTATCAGGAGGTTGCCGACGCCGTGACCACGCGCAAGACGCTGGACCAGCGGCTGGTGGATGCGCGCGCGGCGGTCGCCGCGTCGCAGGATGCCTATGGCATCGCGCAGAAGCGCTACAAAGGCGGGCTGTCTACCTATCTCGACGTACTGAATGTCGAGGACCAGTTGCTGGGCGCGCGCCAGTCCCTTGCGGGGTTGGAGGCGAGCGCCTTCTCCACTGATATTGCCCTTATCCGTGCGCTGGGCGGCGGTTTTGCCGCCAGCGACTTCCAGTCCAAGGATCGACCCCATGGCTGACGCCAATCCGCAAACCCCCGCGCCTGATAGCGACGACATGCAGCAGGAAGGCCGCCAGTCGGCGCGCAAGACATGGCTGACCCGGCTTGGCCTGGTCGTCATTGTCGGCGGACTGTTGTGGGTCGCCTGGTATATGCTGGTCGGGCGCACGCATGTCGCCACCGACAATGCCTATGTGAACGCCGAAATGGCGCAGGTGACGCCGCTGATGTCGGCGCAGGCGATCGAGGTGCTGGTCAGCGATACCCAGCAGGTGAAGCGCGGCGACATATTGGTGAAGCTGGACCCCACCGACGCGCAGATCGCGGTGGCGCAGGCGGAGGCGGACCTGGCCGAAGCCAAGCGCAAATTCCGCCAGACGAGCGCGACCAGCACGTCGCTGGCGGCGCAGGTGGATGCGCGCGGCGCCGACATCGTGCAGGCGCGCGCGCAGCTGGCGACGGCGCAGGCCGACTTTGAAAAGGCGCGGATCGACCTGCAACGACGCGAGGCTTTGGTTGGCGATGGCGCGGTGTCGGGCGATGAAGTGACCAGTGCGCGCAAAGGCTATGCCGCCGCGCGGGCGGCGCTCGATTTGGCGCGCGCCGGCGTTCTGACCGCGCAGGCGACGCGCAGCGCAGCGAGCGGGCAGTTGGCGGCCAATGATGCGCTGGTGCGCGGATCGACGGTCGATACCGACCCGGCGGTGATGGCGGCGCAGGCCAAGCTGGATTCGGCGAAGCTCAATCTCGACCGTGTCATCATTCGCGCGCCGATCGACGGCGTCGTCACCAAGCGGCAGGTGCAGGTGGGCCAGCGCGTGGCGCAGGGTAGCCCGATCATGAGCATCGTGCCGCTGGCCCAGGTCTATGTCGACGCCAATTTCAAGGAAAAGCAGTTGCGCGGCGTGACCGTCGGCATGCCCGCCAAGGTGACGTCCGACCTGTATGGCGGCGACGTCGTCTATCATGGCAAGGTCGTCGGCTTTTCCGGCGGAACCGGATCGTCCATGTCGCTGATCCCGGCGCAGAATGCGACCGGCAACTGGATCAAGGTGGTGCAGCGCCTGCCGCTGCGCATCGCGCTCGACCCCAAGGAACTGGCGGCGCATCCTTTGCGCGTGGGCCTGTCCATGGATGTCGAGATCGACCTGTCCGAGAAGTAAGACCAAAAGGGATGTGCGGGCGATGAGCAGCGACGACGATATCTTCTCGCGACTCTCGCCGCGCAGCCGGACCCTGGCGGGGCTGGTGCTGGCGATGAGCAACCTGATGGTCGTGCTCGACCTGACGATCGCCAATGTGTCCGTGCCCCATATCGCCGGCAACCTCGGCATTTCGCCGGATCAGGGCACCTGGATCATCACATCCTATGCGGTGGCGGAGGCGATCTGCGTACCGCTGACCGGATGGCTGGCGCAGCGATTCGGCGTGGTACGCATGTTCACCTGGGCGATGATCGGCTTTGGCCTGTTTTCCGTCCTGTGCGGCCTGTCGTCGACCCTGACCATGCTGGTCGCCTGCCGCATCGGGCAGGGTATTTGCGGCGGGCCGATCATGCCCATGTCGCAGACGTTGATGATGCGGATATTCCCGCCCGAATTGCGGGGTCGAGCCATGGGGTTGTGGGCGATGACCACGCTGATGGGGCCGGCTTTGGGACCGATCGTGGGTGGTTATATCAGCGACAATTGGAGCTGGCACTGGATCTTCTTCATCAACCTGCCGATCGCGGTGATGTGCATATTGGCGGCGCAGGCGCTGCTGAAGCCGGTGGAGACGGAGACGGCCCGTGTGCCAATCGACAAGATGGGACTATTCCTGCTGGTTTTCTGGATCGGCTGTTTGCAGATCATGCTGGATATCGGCCGTGACCATGACTGGTTCGCCGATCCGTTGATCGTGGCGCTGGCGCTGCTGGCGGTCATCGGCTTCATCGCTTTCGTCATATGGGAATTGACCGAGGAGCATCCGGTGGTCGACCTGCGGGTGTTCCGCCATGTCGGTTTCAGTTCCGGCCTGTTCACCATGTCGCTGTGCTTTGGCGCCTACTTCGCCAGCATCGTGGTGATTCCGCAATGGTTGCAGATGTCGATGGGCTATACCGCGACATTGGCGGGCATCGTCACCGCGCTGACGGCGATGGCGGCGTTGTTCACGGCCCCCATCGCGGGTTACCTGCTGTCGCGGGTCGATGTGCGATTGATGATTTCGGGTGCCGTCGCCTGGATCGGCATCATGTCCCTGGTGCGCGCCCATTGGACCAGCGGCGTCGATTTCGACACGATGATCATTCCGCAATTCGTACAGGGCTTCGCCTTGCCCTTCTTCTTCATTCCGCTGACCACGCTGACGCTGGGATCGGTGCTGCCCAGCGAAACCGCGTCGGCGGCGGGCCTGCAGAATTTCGTGCGGACCATGGCGACGGCGATCGCGACGTCGCTGGTGCTGACCAGTTGGGGCGATGCCCAGCGCGTATCGCGCAACGACATGGCGGGCGTTTTGCAACCTGAGCAGACGCAATCGCTGCTGTCGAACCTGGGCTTTTCCCCCGAACAGGCGCGGCAGACCATTTCCAACCTGGTCGAGCAGGAGGCGATCGTCATGGCGGTCGACCATGTCTTCTTCCTGTCGGCGATGATCCTGTTCGCGGCGGCGGTGATCGTGTGGATCGCGCCCAAGCCGCGGAGCGATGTCGACACCTCCGCCGCGCATTAGGCGTCAGGGTGGCCGCAGGGCGATCTGCCGCCCGATTGACGCGGCGCAGCATCGCGGCCAGTGAAGGGGGCGAAAAGAGGCCAAGGTAGATGCGAATCGTCATCATCGATGACAGCGGGCTGCGCGCGACGGTTCTGGAGGAGGGACTGCGCGAGGCGGGCTATGACGATATCCATATCGTCCCCCCGCGTGGTGCGTTCGTTGCGCGGCTGGAGCGCATGGCGCCCGATGTCGTGCTGATGGACCTGGGCAGTCCCAGCCGCGACACGCTGGAGGAAATGCTGACCGTCAGCCGCGCGCTCGCCCGGCCGATCGCGATGTTCGTGGATCAGTCGGACGAAGCCATGATCGGCGCGGCGATCGACGCGGGCGTGTCCGCCTATGTCGTGGATGGCCTGCGCAAGGAGCGGGTGAAGCCGGTGCTGGAACTGGCCGTGCGGCGGTTCAATGCGTTCGCCAAGATCCAGGGCGAGTTGGACGAGGCGCGCACCGCGCTGTCCGACCGCAAGATCGTCGACCGGGCCAAGTCGATCCTGATGAACCAGCGGTCGCTGAGCGAGCAGGACGCCTATGCGCTGCTGCGGTCCGCGGCGATGAACCAGGGTAAGAAGATCGTGGAGGTGAGCCAGGCGCTGATCACCGCGAGCGACCTGTTGGGCGGAGGGGGATTATGACGACCGACCTGAAAATCGCCTTTCTGCCGTTGACCGATGCCGCCGTGCTGGTGGCCGCGCGCGAACGGGGCTTTGCGGAAGAAGAGGGGATCGCGCTGGAGTTGGTGCGATCGACCAGTTGGGCGACGCTGCGCGACCGATTGGTCTATGGCCAGGTCCATGCCGCGCAGATGCTGGCGCCGCTGGCGGTCGCGGTGACATTGGGCCTGAGCCAGCAGCCCGCCGCGCTGGCCGCGCCCTACAAGCTGAACGTCAATGGCAATATGCTGGTCATGACCAGCGATTTTGCCGCTGCGCTGGAGCCCGATGTGGCGCGTCGCATTGCCGATCCGCTGGGCACCGCGCATGACTTCGCCGCGGCGATCGGCCTGTGGCGGCGCAAGCCGGTGATCGGCGTGGTGCATCGCTTTTCCAGCCATAGCCTGATGCTGCGTTACTGGCTGGCGAGCGCGGGGGTCGATCCCGACAAGGATGTGGTGTTGCGCGTGCTGCCGCCGTCGCTGACGGTCGAGGCGATGCGCGCGGGCGAGATTGACGGCTTCATCGCGGGCGAACCGTGGGGCAGCGCCGCAGTCGAGGCGGGACTGGCCGAGACGGTGGCGATCGGCGAGCGCATCTGGCGGCGGGGCGTGGAGAAGGTGCTGGCCTTCCGCGAGCCGTGGCTGGAGGAAAATCCCGATATCGTTGACCGGCTGCTGCGGGCGCTGGCGCGGGCGGCGGCCTGGTGCGATGATGGGGGCAATCATGCGATGCTGGCGAAGCTGCTGGCGCAGCCGCGCTATGTGGACCAGCCGGCCGATCTGATCGCGCGAGCGCTTTCCGGGCAGATGGTGGCGCGGGCGGGCGAAGCGGCGGTGGCCAATCCCGACTTCATGCTGTTCAGCCGGGAAGCCACGCCCTTTCCGTGGCGCAGCCAGGCGTTGTGGATCTATTCGCAGCTGGTGCGGTGGAACATGGTCGAGCATGACGCCGCCACGGCGGCCAAGGCGGGCGCGGTGTTCCGGCCGGACGTCTATCGCCGGGCGCTGGCGAACAGCGACGTCGCCATGCCCGGCGCCAGCATGAAGCTGGAAGGGGCGGTCGACCTGCCGCTGGCGGTGGGATCGCGCCGCGGCGAATTGACGCTGGGGCCGGACCGATTTTTCGACGGGCGGGTGTTCGACCCGGAGCGGATCGAGGATTATCTGGCGGGGTTCGTGCCGGGGCGGTGATGGATTCGCCGACAATGACGGATCGACAGCTGCCGGACTGAAAAGCCACGCAATTTTGTGCCTTGCAACATGATGCGAATCGCGAGATAACATAGGCGTCGCGCGATGAAGCGCGCGTTTCGGATGTGCCGTCCCAATGTGGGGACCAGCATCCTCACCGACATTCGCAGCAAAGCCGCTGACCGGATTTACCGATAGGTAACATCCGGCCTGCGGCTTTTTTTCGTGTCCATTTCCGTTTATTGGGGGACGTAGCATGGCAACCGCATATTGGGATCGTGATGGAGAGGCCGCACCGGCCGCGCCCGCGACAAGTTTCTGGAAGGCCGGCCACACGCCGACCTTGATCGCCGCATTCCTGTACTTCGACCTCGCCTTCATGGTGTGGGTGCTGCTGGGGCCGCTTGCGCCCATGATTTCCAAGACGCTGATGCTGACCCCCGCCGAAAAGGGCCTGATGGTCGCCGTGCCGACGCTGGCCGGGGCGCTGCTGCGCGTGGTCAACGGCCTGCTGGTCGATCGGATCGGGCCGAAATTGTCGGGCGCGATCAGCCAGGTCATTGTGATCATTGGCTTGTTCACCGCCTGGATGATGGGCGTGAATAGCTTTGGCGGCACATTGGCGCTGGGCGTCATATTGGGCTTTGCAGGCGCAAGCTTTGCGATCGCGCTGCCGTTGGCGAGCCGCTGGTATCCGCCAGAGCATCAGGGCAAGGCCATGGGCCTGGCTGGCATGGGCAATTCGGGCACGGTGCTGGCGTCGCTGTTCGCGCCGGTGCTGGCCAAGATTTTCGGCTGGAACGCGGTGCTGGGCCTGGCCTGTATCCCGCTGACGATCGTATTCGTCGTCTATATGATCATGGCGAAGGACGCGCCCAATGCGCCCCCGGCCAAGAAGCTGGTCGATTATTTCGAACCGCTCAAACAGGCTGACGCCTGGTGGCTGATGGGCTTTTATGCGGTGACGTTCGGCGGTTTTGTCGGCCTGGCCGCGAGCCTGCCGATCTACTTCACCGACCAATTCGGCCTGACCCCGATCGTGGCGGGTTATTGCACCGCGGGATGCGTGTTCGCCGGGTCGCTGGTGCGGCCGATGGGTGGCGCGCTGGCCGACAAGATCGGCGGCGTCAAGACGCTGACCATGGTGCTGATCGTCGCGGCGCTGGCGCTGGCTGGGGTGGCCTTTGCCACGACATTGGTGGGCGCGCTGGGCCTGTTCGTCCTGGCCATGCTGGCGCTGGGCACGGGCAACGGGTCGGTGTTCCAACTGGTGCCGCAGCGGTTCCAGGCGGAAATCGGCGTGATGACCGGCCTGGTCGGCATGGCCGGCGGCATCGGCGGCTTCTACCTCGCCAGTTCGCTGGGGATCGCCAAGCAGTTCACAGGCAGCTTTGCATCGGGCTTCCTGATCTTCGCCGGGCTGGCGGTCGTCGCCCTGCTGGGCCTGATGCTGGTCAAGGCCAAGTGGCGCGCGACCTGGACCACGGGTGCCCGCATCTAACAGGGTAGGAGAGGAGGCGGCGGCCCAAGTAAGGCTGCCGCCCCAAATCTTGGAATACACGAAAACCGTTCGTGCTGAGTAGGGCCTGAGCTTGTCGAAGTTGAACAGGTCGGATCGTCGCCCGGACGATCCTGAACCATCCGGGGGACGGTTCACCTGTTCAAGTATCGAAGCATCAGTCCTTCGATACGCCACTTCGACTTCGCTCAGTGCCTGTCCTGAGCGCCTGCCTTGGCAGGCAGTCGAAGGGGCTACTCAGGACGAACGGAGAGTGAGGCACATCATTCGTCCGAGGGGGGACGATTTCCCATGAAAAATATCATCATATCGGCGGCCGTGCTGGCCGTCTCAGGGACGGCCATGTCCGCGCCGGTCCGTGCCCAGGAATTTACGCTCAAGCCCGTCGCAGAAGCTCGGTTGCGGTATGAGCAGGTTGATCAGGATGGACTCGCCAAAGAGGCTGATGCCCTGACAATCCGCGCTCGCGCCGGGTTGATCGCTACCAGCGGCGCGCTGTCTGCGAGCGTGGTGGGCCAGGGGACGCTGGCGCTCATCGACCGCTATTATGACGGGGTGAATAGCGCGGCGACCCGGCCGATCGTGGCCGATCCTGAGAATATCGCGCTCTATATCGCGCAGTTGCAGTACAAGACCAAGGCGGTGACGCTAACTGGCGGGCGGCAGAAAATCCTGCTGGATGACGAACGGTTCGTGGGCAATGTCGCCTTTCGCGACAATGCGCAGACGTTCGACGCGGTGCGGGCCGAAGTGACGCCCGCCAAGGGGCTGAAGCTGGACGTAAGCTATGCGTGGAGCGTGCGCACGATCTGGGGGTTCCAGGGCAAAGGCGCGCGGCAGCAGGCGGTGCGCGGGGACAATATCCTGGCCAACCTGTCCTACGCGACGCCCGTGGGCACGCTGACCGGCTTTGCCTATCTGGTGGATCAGGACGAGGCAGCGATGCAGGGATTTCGCATGTCCAGCCAGACCCATGGCGTGCGGCTGGCGGGGGGGCGGTCGCTCTCCAAGGTCGCCAAGCTCAGCTATCAGTTCAGCTATGCGCGGCAGTCGGACTATCATCGCAATCCCAATGATTATAGCGCGGATTACTGGCTGGCGGACGCCACGCTCGACGTCAGGGGATGGAAGCTGAATGCTGGCTATGAGGTGCTGGGCGCCAGTAGCGGGGCGGCTTTGACCAGTTTCCAGACGCCGCTGGGCACCAATTTCAAGTTCCAGGGCTGGGCCGACAAATTCCTGATTACGCCGGCCAATGGCGTGCGCGACCTGTATGTCGGGGGCGGCTATGGCTGGAAGCAGATCGGGCCGATGACGGGCGTGGCGCTGGCGGCGACCTGGCACCGGTTCGACAGCGACCGGCTGGACCTCCATTATGGCAATGAGTGGAATCTCATCGCATCCGCGAAGGTGAAGAAGACCGCTTTGTCGGTGCGCTATGCCCATTATGATGCGAAGGCGATGGCGACGGATACCGACAAGCTGTGGTTGCAGGCCGATTGGGCCATCTGATTGAAAATCCATGAGAGGAATCGCTTGAGTGATCGAGCGATTCCCCATATGCTGCATTGCAAGGGACAAGGATGTCCTTCTCACATAGCTGCGACGATCCAGGGACGGATCGACAAGGCGCTTATGATGGCAAAGCCGCCATCCTGACTTTCGGTTCTTACCGGGGGTCAGGATGGCGGCTTTTTTGGTTTCTGGAGCGACGGGGATGGAATTTCAGATCGAGACGCAGGCCGGAACGGGGCCGGTGGCGGGCAGCGAGGACCAGATGCTGGTGCCGATGGACGATGTGCGGGAGCATCTGGTCGTGGTCGGCAACGGCATGGCCGGGTGCCGCGCGGTCGAGGAGCTGCTGGCGCGCGACGGGACGCGCTATCGCGTCACCATCTTCGGCGCAGAGCCTTATGTGAACTACAACCGCATCATGCTGTCGCCGGTGCTGGCGGGGGAGAAGACGTTCGAGCAGATCGTCATCAACGACCGGGCCTGGTATGACGAAAATGGCATCGAGTTGATCGCGGGCGATCCGGTGACGGCGATCGACCGGGCGGCCAAGAGCGTGACCGCGCAGAGCGGCCGGACGGTCCATTATGACAAGCTGCTGATCGCGACCGGCTCCGATCCGTTCATCATCCCGGTGCCGGGCAAGGATCTGCCGGGCGTCATCAGCTTCCGCGACATGAAGGATGTCGACACGATGGTAGAAGCCGCCGCGAAGGGCGGGGACGCGGTGGTGATCGGCGGCGGGCTGCTGGGGCTGGAGGCGGCGCACGGCCTGACGCTGCGCGGCATGAAAGTGACGGTCATACACCTGATGGACACGCTGATGGAGCGGCAGCTGGATGAAGCGGCCGGCTGGCTGCTCAAGAGCGCGCTGGAAGGGCGGGGACAGACGATCCTGACCGGGGCCAATACCGCCGAGATTTATGGCGAGGGCAGGGTCGAGGGCGTCCGGTTGAAGGATGGCCGCGAGATTCCCGCCAGCCTGGTCGTCATGGCGGTGGGCATCCGTCCCGCGACCGCATTGGCGCGCGAAGCGGGACTGGAGGTCAATCGCGGCATCAAGGTGGACGACCATATGGTCACCAGCGACGCGGACGTGCTGGCGGTCGGCGAGTGCGTCGAACATGACGGCAATGTCTATGGCCTGGTCGCGCCGCTGTGGGACATGTGCCGCAGCCTGGCCGACGGGCTGACCGACCAGCATAGCGGTTATAAGGGGTCGGTGACCTCCACCAAGCTGAAGGTCGCGGGGCTGGACGTGTTTTCCGCTGGCGACTTTTCGGGCGGCGAGGGGTGCGAGGACATCGTCCTGCGCGATGCATCGCGCGGCGTATACAAACGGGTCGTGGTGAAGGACGATCGCGTCATTGGCGCGGTGCTTTATGGGGATACGGCCGATGGCGGTTGGTATTTCGACCTGCTCAAACGCGGCGAAGATGTCGCCGAGATGCGCGACTTGCTGATCTTTGGCCAAGCCTTCGCCCAAGGAGGGGGCGCGATGGACCCTAAGGCGGCCGTTGCGGCGCTCTCGGACGATGCCGAGATTTGCGGCTGCAACGGCGTTTCCAAGGGCCAGGTCGTCGCCTGCATCGAAAAGGGCGCGTGCAGCCTGGACGCGGTGCGGGCGGGGTGCAAGGCGTCGGCGAGTTGCGGCAGTTGCACCGGGCTGGTCGAAAATCTGCTGGCCGTGGTGCTGGGCGACGATGTCCAGTCCGGCCCCAAGACGATGTGCAAATGCACCAGTTTCGGCCATGATGATGTGCGGCGGGAGATCGTGGCGCAGGATATGCGGTCGATCCCCGAAGTGATGCAGAAGCTGCATTGGTCAACGCCCGACGGCTGTTCGTCCTGTCGCCCGGCGCTCAATTACTATCTGCTCTGCGCGCTGCCGGGCGTCTATGTCGATGACCAGCAGAGCCGCTTCGTCAATGAACGGATGCACGCCAATATCCAGAAGGATGGCACCTATTCGGTGGTGCCGCGCATGTGGGGCGGCCTGACCAACCCGCGCGAGTTGCGCGCGATCGCCGATGTGGTCGAGAAATATGACGCGCCGATGGTGAAGGTCACCGGCGGGCAGCGGCTCGATATTTTCGGGATCAAGAAGGAAGATTTGCCCGCTGTCTGGGCGGACCTGAATGCGGCGGGGATGGTGTCGGGCCATGCCTATGGCAAGTCGCTGCGCACGGTGAAGACCTGCGTGGGGAGCGAATGGTGCCGTTTTGGCACGCAGGATTCGACCGGGCTGGGCGTCAAGACCGAGCGGATGACCTGGGGGTCGTGGATGCCGCACAAGTTCAAGATCGCGGTGTCGGGCTGCCCCCGCAATTGCGCGGAAGCGACGATCAAGGATTTCGGCATCGTGTGCGTGGACAGCGGTTACGAACTGCATGTGGGCGGTAATGGCGGCATCCATGTGCGCGTCACCGACTTCTTGTGCAAGGTCGGAACAGAGCAGGAGGCGCTCGATTATTGCGCCGCCTTCACCCAGCTTTACCGCGAAGAGGCCCGCTATCTGGAGCGGACCGCGCCGTGGATCGAGCGGGTCGGCGTGGAGTATGTCAAGCAGCGCATCGTGGAGGATGAGGCCGGGCGAGAGGCGCTGCGGGCGCGGTTCCTGTTTTCGCAGCAGTTCATGCAGGACGATCCCTGGGCGTTGCGCGCGGCTGGCGCCGACAGCGACCTGCACCAGCATCTCGACCCCATCTCCATCGCGGCGGAGTGAATCATATGACGGATTGGATCGACATCGGCACCTTGGCCGACATTCCCCAGCGCGGTGCCCGCACGGTGCGGATCGGCGGTGAGAAGGAAATCGCGGTGTTCCGCACCGGCGACGATCAGGTTTTCGCGCTGGTCAATGAATGTCCGCACAAAAAGGGGCCGCTGAGCCAGGGCATCGTCCATGGCCATAGCGTCGCCTGCCCGCTGCATAACTGGAATATCGCGCTCAAGACCGGCGAGGCGCAGGGCGCGGACGAGGGCTGCACGCCGACGATCGCGGTCAAGCATGAGGGCGGGCGGATTTGGATCGCGCGGCCTGTTGCGATGCAGGCGGCGGCGTGAGGGTGAACATTTCTTCTCCCCTCCCTTTCAAGGGAGGGGCTGGGGGTGGGTGCGCCGCGTCAGCGGCGCATGCGACGGTGATGTTGCAGGCTCGCTTCGCTCGCACCCACCCCAACCCCTCCCTTGAAAGGGAGGGGCTATGACTATCTCGATCCGCACCACCTGCGCCTATTGCGGTGTCGGCTGCGGCATATCGGCCACGCCGACCGGGCCGCGATCGGTCGTCATCAAAGGCGATGAGGCGCATCCGGCCAATGCCGGGCGGCTCTGTTCCAAGGGCACGCATCTGGGCGAGACGGTGGGCCTGACCGGGCGGTTGCTGCATCCGATGGTGGGCAGCAAGCGGGCGAGTTGGGACAAGGCGCTGGACCTGGTCGCGAAGAAATTTCGCGAGACGATCGAGCGGCATGGGCCGGACAGCGTGGCCTTCTATGTCTCCGGCCAATTGCTGACCGAGGATTATTATGTCGCCAACAAGCTGATGAAGGGCTTCATCGGTTCGGGCAATATCGACACCAATAGCCGCCTGTGCATGTCGAGCGCGGTGGCGGGACATATGCGCGCTTTTGGCGAAGACATCGTGCCCGCAAGCTATGACGATCTGGACGAGGCCGATCTGATCGTGCTGGTCGGGTCCAACACCGCCTGGTGCCACCCGATCGTCTATCAGCGCATCCAGGCAGCGCGCGCCGCGCGCGGCACGAAGCTGGTCGTGATCGATCCGCGGCGTACCGAAACCTGCGAGGACGCGGACCTGCATCTGGCGGTGAAGCCCGGCACCGACGTCGCCCTGATGAACGGCTTGCTGGCGTGGTGCGCGGCCGAGGGGATGACCGATCCAGCGTTTCTGGGCGACAGCGTGCGCGCGCCCGACGGCTTTTGGGCGCATATCGGCACCGGCCATGATCTGTGGACGACGGCCAAGACCTGCGACATCGCGCCCGCGCTGCTGGAGCAGTTTTTCCGGCTGTTCGCCGCGAATCCCCGCACCGTCACCATGTTCAGCCAGGGTATCAACCAGTCGATCCGCGGCACCGACCAGGTCAATGCGATCATCAACGTCCATCTGGCGACCGGCCGCATCGGCAAGCCGGGCGCGGCGCCCTTTTCGATCACGGGCCAGCCCAACGCCATGGGCGGGCGCGAGGTCGGTGGCCTCGCCACGACGCTGGCGGCGCATATGGACTTCGCGCCGGAGAACGTCGCGCGCGTGGGACGATTCTGGGCCGCGCCGACGATGGCGACCAAGCCGGGGCTGAAAGCCGTGGACCTGTTCCGCGCCGCCGGCGAAGGCCGGATCAAGGCGCTGTGGGTGATGGCGACCAATCCCGCCGTGTCGCTGCCCGATGCGGGGCGGGTGCGCGATGCGCTGGAGGCATGCCCCTTCGTCGTCGTGTCCGACGTGATCGCCGACACCGACACCAGCGTCCATGCCGACGTCCGCCTGCCCGCGGCCGGATGGGGCGAGAAGGACGGCACGGTCACCAACAGCGACCGCACGATCAGCCGGCAGCGCCCCTTCCTGGCGCTGCCGGGGGAGGCGAAGCCGGACTGGTGGATCGTGACGGAGGTTGCGCGGCGCATGGGGTGGCGCAATGCCTTCGCCTATGACCAGCCCGCCGATATCTGGCGCGAACATGCGCGGTTGACCGCCTATCAGAATGACGGCGCGCGGCTGCTGAACCTGCGTCGTCATGCGACGATCGGCAATGACGCTTATGAGGCGATGGAACCGTTCCGCTGGGGCGGCACCCCCTTTGCCGATGGGCGTTTCCCGACCCCTGACGGCAAGGCGCGACTGGTGCTGACCAGGCAGATGGAGGTGCAGGCGCCGCTCAAGGACTGGCCGATGACGCTCAACACCGGCCGTTATCGCGACCAGTGGCATACGATGACGCGCACCGGCCTGTCGCCCAAGCTGGCGCGGCATCGCGAGGAGCCGCTGGTCGAGATGCATCCGCACGATGCCGAGGCGCTGGGCATCATCGATCGCGATCTGGCGCGGGTGCAGACGGCGCAAGGGAGCAGCCTGTTCCGGGTAGCGCTGAGCGAAGGACAGCGGGTCGGCGAGATTTTTACGCCGATCCACTGGACCGATCAGGTGTCGAGCGGGGGCCGTACCGGCCTGCTGCCCCGGCCGCTGGTCGATCCCCATTCGGGCCAGCCGGGCTTCAAATCGACCCCGGCCAGCGTCGAGCGGGTCGCGACCGAATGGAAAGGCTTCCTGATCCTGCGGGGGCAGGAGCCGGTGAAACTGCCTTGCCTTTGGGCGACCAAGATCAGTGTGCCGGGCGGCGCGCTCTATGAGGTGGCGGGCAATGGCGATGCCGCGCGGCTTGAAGCGTGCTTGCCCAAGGGCGAGCGGGTCGAGGCGATCGACCAGACGCGCGGCACGCGGCGGGTGGCGATCATTCGCGAGGGCAAGCTGGCGGGGGTGTTGTTCATCACCCGCACTGGCCTGCTGCCGTCGCGCGACTGGCTGATCGCCCAGTTGTCGGTCGAGGGTGTGGGCGCATCGGTGTTGGCGGCGCGCGTGCCGGGGAGCCAGCCGGACAGGGGGGCGACCATCTGCGTCTGTTTCGACATCGGCCTGAACCAGATCGTTGCGGCGATCCGCCAGCAGCAACTGGTGGACGTGCCTGCCATCGGCAAGGCGATCGGCGCGGGAACCAATTGCGGGTCGTGCCGGCCCGCGCTCGCCAATCTATTGAAAGAGACTCGTCAGGAGACGCTGCATGCAGCCGAATGAATGGATCGCGCCCGGTGAAGTGTGGCTGGTCGGCGCGGGGCCGGGCGACCCGGACCTGTTGACGCGCAAGGCGGAGAAGCTGATCGCGGCGGCCGATGTCGTATTTTACGATGCGCTGGTGGGGCCGGGCGTGCTCGACCTGATCCCCGATGGTGTCGAACGGGTAAGCGTGGGCAAGCGGTCCGGGCGGCATAGCAAGCAGCAGGGAAGCATCAACGACCTGTTGCTGGCGGCGGCGCGGGCGGGCCGGCGAGTGGTGCGGTTGAAGGGCGGCGATCCGTCGGTGTTCGGGCGGTCGGCGGAAGAGATGGCGCATCTGGGCGCGGCGGGCGTGCGTTTCCATATCTGCCCCGGCATCACCACCGCCAGCGCGGCGGCGGCGAGCGGCAGCGTTTCGCTCACGCTGCGCGGCGTGGCGCGGGGGTTGACCTTGGTGACGGCGCATTTGAAGGCAGGGGAGCCATTGAAGCTGGACTGGGACGCGCTGGCCCGGCCGGGCGGCACGCTGGGCATCTATATGGGGCGTGCGGCGGCGGGCGAAATTGGTCGGTCGCTGATCGCGGCGGGGCGCGACCCGGAAACGCCGGTGATGGTGGCGGTCAATGTGTCGCTGTGCAGCGAGCGGCTGATCCGGGGGAAGCTGTCGGCGCTGGCGTTTCTGGTGCAGACCATCAGCGATGACGATCCGACCTTGCTGCTGATCGGTGAGGCGGTAGCGGGAACGCCGGTGGGCGTGAATGTGGCGGTGGGTGAGGCGCTGACGGTCTGAAATAATGGTGGTGTTCCCGCGCAGGCGGGAACCTAGTCCCGCCGTCTGAACTGGGTTCCCGCCTGCGCGTGAACACGGGTCATAGACCCGCCAGATCCTCCGGCCGGTTGATGTTGGGCAGGACCAGGCCCGGTATCTCCACCACGCGCGCGTGCACGCGGTCGATCCAGCCATAGATTGACCGATTATTCTCCTCCGCCAGATGGGCGTCCAGTTCGAAGGCGAAGGTAGCGGGCCACCAGCCGAGTAGTTGCTGGCCTTTGAGGATCGCCGCGCCTTCGCCGATTAGCGCGGCGGGCAGGGCGGCGGGGTAGAAGGGCATGTCGCAGCCGGTGGTCAGCACGCCGGCAAAGCCGTGGTAGAGCGCATGATGGAGCGCGGCGTTTAGGCCGCCCAGTGGTCCCATATGGGGTGCCGGGCGATCGGATAGTCCGCCTTCCCGCCCGCAGATGACGACCGCTGCCACATGAGGGGCAAGGCCAGCCACCGCATGATCGATCAGGGTGCGGCCGTCGGCCATGCGGGCCAGCGCCTTGTCGCTGCCAAAGCGCGTGGCGCGTCCACCCGCCAGCACGGCCCCCAATATCCTTGTCTCGTCCATAGCTGCTCCCTTGATAGCTATGCTCTATAAGGCATAAGGTGGCGATATGCAGACCCGCCTTGTCGAATATTTCCTGGCGCTGGAGCGCGAAGGCCATTTTGCCCGTGCCGCCGCGCATTGCAATGTGTCGCAGCCCACTTTGTCCGCCGGGATCGTCACGCTGGAGACGCAGTTGGGCAAGCGGTTGATCCGGCGCGACCGCAAATATGCCGGGCTGACCGCGGAGGGCGAGGCGATATTGCCCTGGGCGCGGCAATTGGTGGCGGCGGCCGAGGCGCTGGGACAGGCGGCGGAGACGGCGCGCGGGCCGTTGAAGGGGGAATTGCGACTGGGCGCGATCCCCGCCGCGATGCCCGCCATCGGTTGCCTGGTCGCGGCGATGCAGGCGCGGCATCCGGGTTTGAACGTGTCCATCCGGGCGTTGACGTCGCGCCAGATCGAGCGGGATCTCGCCGCGTTCGAGCTGGATGCGGGGCTGACCTATCTGGATTTCGAACCGCCCGCCCATGCGCTGTCGGTGCCGCTCTATGTCGAGCGGATCATGTTGGTGAGCGCGGTGGACGGGGTGGCTGTGCCCGCCGTCATCGATTGGGCGGACCTGGCCAGCCTGCCGCTCTGCCTGTTGCACCAGGGGATGCAGAACCGCCGGATTCTCGATGCGCGGCTGGCCGAACGGGGTCTGGCGCTGCGGCCGCTGGTGACGGCGGACAGCTATCTGGCGTTGTTGGGGCTGGTGCAGCAGGGGCAGCTCTGTTCGATCATTCCCGACAGCCATGCCACCTTGCTGGATGGGCTGAACTGGGCGCGCACCACGCCGTTGCCCGACATGGGGGAGGGCAGCCGGGTCGGTGTGATCGTATCGGACAGCGCGCCGATGGGGCCGCTGGCGCAGGCGGTGCTGGCGGTCGCGCGCGGGCTGCGGCTGCCACCGGGATTTAAGAACGCGTGATAGGCTTTCTCTATCAAACATGATCGGCTTCGATTTGACGCGCCAGGGGTGTGGCGGCAGGATCATCACTCGATACAGGCCATAAGGCCGGCAGGAAGGCAGGGTAATGGACGAGTTTATCGGCGCATGGACCGTGCGCCATGGCGCGACGCGCGACCGGCTGTTGCCGCTGCTCCATGCGATGCAGGAGGAGGCCGGCTATATCGACGATGCGTGGGTGCCGGCGATCGCGAAGGCGCTGAACATCAGTCGTGCGGATGTGCATGGCGTCGTCACCTTCTACCATGATTTTCGCCGGGTCGCGCCGGGGCGGCATGTGGTGAAGCTGTGCCGGGCGGAAAGCTGCCAGGCGCGGGGCGGCGCGGGAATCGAGGCGGTGGCGGCCAAGCTGTTGGGCGTGGCGATGGGCGAGACGCGGGTTGATGGGCAAGTCGCGCTGGAGCCGGTCTATTGCCTGGGCCTGTGTGCGATCGGCCCCAATGCGCTGGTCGACGGGCGGCCGGTGGCGCGGATCGATGCGGCTGCGCTGGAGCGGATCGCGCTGGAGGTGGCGGCATGACGCGCGTATTTGTGAGCCGGGATATGGCGTCGGTAGCGCTAGGCGCGGACGATGTGGCGCGGGCTTTTGCCGATGCCGGGTGCGAGGTGGTGCGGACGGGGTCGCGCGGACTGTTCAGCATCGAGCCTCTGGTCGAGGTGGAGACGGACGAAGGCCGGATCGGCTTTGGTCCGGTCGGGCCGTGGGATGTTGCGGCGGTGCTGGATGGCACGCACGCGGCGCGGTTGGGGACGGTGGATGACCTGCCTTTCTTTGCTGGGCAGCAGCGGTTCACTTTTGCCCGGTGCGGGGTCATCGATCCGCTGAGCCTGGACGATTATGCAGTGCATGGCGGCTGGCAGGGGCTGGAGGCGGCGAGAGCGCAGGCGGCGCAACAGGTGGTCGACACGGTCAAGGCGTCGGGCCTGCGCGGGCGAGGCGGGGCGGGTTTCCCGACCGGGATCAAGTGGCAGACGGTGCTGGATGCGCCCGCTGGCGACAAATATATCGTCTGCAACGCCGACGAGGGCGACAGCGGGACCTTTGCCGACCGGATGCTGATGGAGGGCGATCCCTTTTGCCTGATCGAGGGGATGGCGATCGCCGCCCATGCGGTCGGTGCGGGCCATGGCTATATCTATATCCGGTCCGAATATCCTTTCTGCATCGCGACGATGCGGGCGGCGATCGTGGCGTCGGCGCATATCGTCGCGCCGTTCACGCTGGAGGTGCGCGAGGGCGCGGGCGCCTATGTGTGCGGCGAGGAGACGGCGCTGCTCGATTCGATCGAGGGCAAGCGGGGGCAGGTGCGCGCGAAGCCGCCTTTGCCCGCGTTGCAGGGATTGTTCGGGCGGCCGACGGTCATCAACAATGTGCTGAGCCTGGCGGCGGTGCCCTTTATTTTGGCGGAGGGGGCGGAGGCCTATGCGGCGGTCGGTTTCGGGCGATCGCGCGGGACCATGCCGGTGCAACTGGCGGGCAATGTGCGGCATGGCGGGCTGTATGAGGTCGGTTTCGGCATCACGCTGGGCGAGTTGGTGAACGCGATCGGCGGCGGCACGGCGAGCGGGCGGCCAGTGCGCGCGGTGCAGGTGGGCGGGCCGCTGGGCGCCTATTTCCCGCCATCCATGTTTCATCTGCCGTTCGATTATGAGGCGTTCGCGGCGGCCGGGGGCTTGATCGGCCATGCCGGGATCACCGTGTTCGACGATAGCGTGGACATGGCGCATATGGCGCGCTTTGCGATGGAGTTCTGCGCGGCGGAAAGCTGCGGCAAATGCACGCCCTGCCGGATCGGGTCGACGCGCGGAGTAGAGATTATGGACCGGATTATCGGGGCGCGGGGCAACCCAACATCCGTTCGCCCTGAGCCTGTCGAAGGGCTTTCCTTCTTGGCGAATAAGGGGAAGGCTTCGACAGGCTCAGCCCGCATGGGGGAGGGCTATTTGGATAGAGCCCTCTATTCGCGCGCGCCGGACCGAATCGATGTGTCGATCGAGGCGCAGACCGCGTTGCTGCGTGATCTGGCCGATACGATGAAATATGGGTCGCTGTGTGCGCTGGGGGGCTTCACGCCGTATCCGGTGTTGAGCGCGCTCGACTATTTCCCTGAGGATTTCGTAGCGCCTGCACCTTTGAAGGAGGCCGCGGCATGAGCTTCACCCGCGAAACCGATCATGGCACGCCGCCTGCGATCGTCACCGGCAAGTCCGTCACCCTGACCATAGACGGGCAGAGCGTCACCCTGCCCGAAGGCACCAGCATCATGCGGGCGGCGTCGCTGACGGGCGGGTCGATCCCCAAATTGTGCGCGACCGATAGCGTCGAGAGTTTCGGGTCGTGCCGCCTGTGCCTGGTCGAGGTGGAGGGGCGCAATGGCTATCCCGCATCCTGTACCACGCCGGTTGCGGACGGCATGGTGGTGCGGACGCAGACGGAGCGGCTGAAAAAGCTGCGGCGCGGGGTGATGGAGCTTTATATCTCCGACCATCCGCTCGATTGCCTGACCTGCGGCGCGAACGGGGACTGCGAATTGCAGGATCAGGCGGGCGCGGTGGGGCTGCGCGACGTGCGCTATGGCTATGACGGCGCGACCAATATGGGGCAGGCGAAGGACCAGTCGAACCCCTATTTCGATTTCGATCCCAGCAAATGCATCGTCTGTTCGCGCTGCGTGCGGGCGTGTGACGAGGTGCAGGGGACGTTTGCGCTGACGATCGAGGGGATGGGGTTCGAGTCCAAGGTGTCGGCGTCGCAGGGCGAGGGATTTCTGGGGTCCGAATGTGTTTCCTGCGGCGCGTGCGTGCAGGCCTGCCCGACCGCATCGTTGATCGAGAAGGCCGTGGTGGAGATCGGCACGCCCGACCGGGCGGTCGTCACCACCTGCGCCTATTGCGGCGTGGGCTGCACGTTTCGCGCGGAAATGCGGGGCGAGGAACTGGTGCGCATGGTGCCGTGGAAGGACGGCAAGGCCAATCGCGGCCATAGCTGCGTCAAGGGGCGGTTCGCCTGGGGCTATGCCCAGCATCACGACCGTATCCTCAATCCCATGATCCGCGCGTCGGTGAGCGAGCCGTGGCGGGAGGTGTCGTGGGACGAGGCGATCGCCTATACTGCGAGCGAGTTCCGCCGCATTCAGGGGCACTATGGGACGCGCAGCATTGGCGGGATTACGTCAAGCCGTTGCACTAATGAAGAAACCTTTCTGGTTCAAAAGCTGATCCGGCAGGGGTTCGGCAATAATAATGTCGATACCTGCGCGCGGGTGTGCCACTCGCCGACCGGCTATGGCTTGAGCCAGACGTTCGGCACGTCGGCAGGGACGCAGGATTTCGACAGCGTGATGCAGGCCGACGTCATATTGGTGATTGGCGCCAATCCGACCGACGGGCATCCGGTGTTCGCCAGCCGCATGAAGCGGCGGCTGCGGCAGGGCGCCAAGCTGATCGTGATGGACCCGCGCCGCACCGATCTGGTTAAATCTCCGCATGTCGAGGCGGAGCATCATCTACCCTTACGGCCCGGCACCAATGTCGCGATGCTGACCGCGATGGCGCATGTGATCGTGACCGAAACGCTCTATGATGAGGCGTTCATTCGCGAACGGTGCGACTGGGACGAATTTGTCGATTGGGCCGAGTTCGTGTCGGAAGCGGCGCGTTCGCCGGAAGCGATCGAGCCGCTGACTGGCGTGAAGGCGGAGGAGGTGCGCGCGGCTGCGCGGCTCTATGCCACCGGGGGCAATGGCGCGATCTACTACGGCCTTGGCGTCACCGAACATAGCCAGGGTAGCTCCACCGTCATGGCCATCGCCAACCTCGCCATGGCGACCGGCAATGTCGGGCGCGAGGGCGTGGGCGTGAACCCGCTGCGGGGGCAGAATAATGTGCAGGGGGCGTGCGACATGGGCAGCTTCCCGCATGAATTTTCCGGCTATCGCCATGTGTCCGACACCGCGACGCGGCAATTGTTCGAGGCGGCCTGGGGCGTGGCGCTGGACGCGGAGCCGGGGTTGCGCATTCCCAATATGCTGGATGCGGCCACGGACGGGACGTTCAAGGGATTATTTGTGCAGGGCGAGGATATTCTCCAGTCCGATCCCAACACCAAGCATGTCGCGGCTGGGCTGGCGGCGATGGAGTGCGTGGTGGTGCAGGATCTGTTCCTCAACGAAACCGCCAATTATGCGCATGTCTTCCTGCCCGGATCGACATTTCTGGAGAAGGACGGCACCTTCACCAATGCCGAGCGACGTATCCAGCGGGTGCGCAAGGTGATGGCGCCGCTCAACGGCTATGCCGATTGGGAGATCGTGCAGTTGGTGGCCAATGCCATAGGGCTGGGCTGGACCTATGGACATCCGTCCGCAATCATGGATGAGATTGCGGCGCTGACCCCGACCTTTGCGGGCGTGCATTATGGCCGGCTGGAGGCGGAAGGGTCGCTGCAATGGCCGGCCAATGATGCAGCGCCCGACGGGACGCCCACCATGCATATGGACGGCTTCGTGCGGGGGAAGGGCAAGTTCGTCGTCACCGACTATGTGCCGACCGACGAGAAGACCGGACCGCGCTTCCCGCTGCTGCTGACGACCGGACGGATATTGAGCCATTATAATGTCGGGGCGCAGACGCGGCGGACCGCCAATACCGCCTGGCACCCGGAGGATCGGTTGGAGATGCATCCGAGCGATGCGGACAATCGGGGCCTGAAGGATGGCGACTGGGTGACGCTGCGCAGCCGGGCGGGGGAGACGACGCTGCGCGCGCTGGTTACCGAGCGGGTCGCGCCGGGGGTGGTCTATACGACCTTCCATCACCCCGAAACGCAGGCAAATGTCATCACCACCGACTATAGCGACTGGGCCACCAATTGCCCGGAATATAAGGTGACGGCGGTGCAGGTGATGGCGTCCAACGGGCCGAGCGACTGGCAGCAGGATTATGCGCGGCAGGCGCGTACCAGCCGCCGCATCGCGCCGTTTGAAGCGGCCGAATAGGGTGGCGGATATGAGCGACGACGGGCATGTCATGTCCACTACCGATCGGCTGATCTATATGGCGCACCAGATCGCGCGCAATCTGGCGACGATGGGAGACGCGAAGGTGACGGAAGCGCTGGCCGAGCATCTGACCCGCTTCTGGGACCCGCGCATGAAGGCACAGATCGTGGCGATCGCGCAGGACCAGCCCGATCGCCTGTCGCCAATGGTGGCAGCGGCCGTGGCGCGGATGAAGCAGGGTCGGCCGGCGCCGGATGTCGATGCGGCGCAGTTCAATGCAGTGGATGAGACGGGCCATTGCGACGCCGGTTGAGCGACGCGCCGTCGACCGCTACGCCATGACGATGGAAGACGCCGCCGCCAGCCCGCTGACATTCGATCGCCTGACCCCGGACGGCGGGACGCAGGCGATCGACCGCGCGCTGGCAGAGGAAGTGCCGGTGGCGATCGAATTTAACGGCATCGGCTATGCGGTGCTGATGGCGACACCCAGCGACATTGGCGATCTGGTGCTGGGCTTTGCACTGGCCGAGCGGCTGATCGGGCCGGATGATGCGGTGTTCGATGTCGATACGCATCGCACCGAACAGGGGATCGTGGCGCGCGCGACATTGCCGCAGGACCGGACCGACGCCTTGCTGGAGCGGGTGCGGCATCGCGCGTCCGAATCCTCTTGCGGCATTTGCGGGATCGAGAATCTGGAGCAGGTGATCCGGCCACTGCCGCACGTGACCAGCGAAACGCGGGCGGACCGCGCCGCGATCTTTCGTGCACTTGATTCGCTCTACGATCATCAGCCGTTGAACGCCTCTACCGGGGCTGCCCATGCCGCGGCCTGGGTGGGGGCGGATGGCGCGATCCGGCTGGTGCGGGAGGATGTCGGGCGGCACAATGCGTTCGACAAGCTGATCGGGGCGATGGCCTATCTGGGCGCGGATTGGGACGGCGGTTTTGCGCTGCTGTCTTCGCGCTGTTCCTATGAACTGGTGGAGAAGGCGGTGCTGAGCCAATGCCCGCTGCTCGCCACCATTTCCGCGCCGACGCGGTTGGCCGCGACCCGCGCGGAAGAGGCGGGGTTGCCGCTGGTCGTGCTGGCGCGGGGCGATGCGCTGTTGCTGCGCGGCCACAGGCTGTTGCCCTAAACCGGCGACGGCTTGGCATCGCATCCGCTTTCCCCTACAGCGCGCGGCGCAGGGGAGGCTTGGCTTCCCCTGCAACATGATCGCGCCGGTGCCCCGTCAGGGGCTTAATCGGGAATGCGGTGCGGGCGTGCGAACGCCCAATTCCGTGGCTGTCCCTGCAACTGTAAGCGGATAGTGCGATGCATAAGGTCGAAAGACCGGCCACTGGACCTTACGTTCGGGAAGGCTTTGCATCGTTGCTGTGACCCGCGAGCCAGGAGACCTGCCGGCGCTTGGTCGCTCTTGCTTTGGTCCAGGGGATGGCCGGGGCACGGTGGTTTTCCGTCGAGCGACGCCATGCGGCCGGGGCCGCATCGGGTTGTGGACGGGATATGGCGTCATCCCCTGCCTCCGCCTGACCGCGTTAGCGGATGCCCTGGCCCAAGTCGCACCGGCGCCGGGGGTATATATATGTTGAAAACAGGCATTTCTCTGGTGGCGCTGATCGTAGCGACACCGGTTCTGGCGCAGGATGACCAGATCGTCGTCACCGCCACGGGCATCGCGCAGTCGCGCGACGAAGTCGGCCAGGCCATCACCGTGATCGACGCGGAGACGATCAAGACGCGGCAGGCGATCGACGTGGTGGACCTGCTGGCGACGACGCCCGGCGTGCGCTTCAGCCGCAACGGCAGCGTCGGCGGCCAGACCGGCGTGTCGTTGCGCGGCGCGGAAACGACGCAGACTTTGGTGCTGATCGACGGGGTGAAGGTCAATGACCCCAGCGGCATCGGCGATGGCTATGATTTTGGGCCTTTGCTAACCGGCAATATCAAGCGGATCGAAATACTGCGCGGCTCCAACTCGGTGGTGCATGGCAGTCAGGCGATCGGCGGCGTGGTCAATGTGATGACCGGCGTTCCGGCCGAGGGGTTCGGCGCGAACGCATCGGTCGATTATGGCTATAGCGACACGTTGAGCGCCAAGGCGGACGTATCGGGCACCAGCGGCATCGCGGCGGGCGGGATCGGCGCAGCCTATTTCCGCACCGACGGCATTTCGTCCGCGGCCGGCGGCACGGAGCGCGACGGGACGGAGAATATCGCGACCAATGCGCGGTTGACGCTGAATTTCACCGAGGCGCTGAGCCTGGACCTGCGCGGTTACTATATCCACGCGGACCTGGATTATGACAGCTTCTTCGGCGCGCCCGCCGACAGCAGCGATGTGTCAAAGCTCGACCAATATGTCGGCTATGCGGGCGTCAACCTCGCCCTGCTCGACGGGAAGCTGACCAATCGCGCCGCCGTCACCTATCTGCGCAACGATCGTGACTATTATTTCGTGCGCGGCACCGACCCGGACTATGGCTATTCGGGCACCAATTTGCGGTTCGAATATGAGGGCGTCTATGCGCCGGTCGAGCAGGCCAAGCTGCTGTTCGGTTATGAGCATGAACGGCCGGACTATGATTTCTTCGGCTTTGGCGACACGGCGAGCGCGAAGATCAACATCGACAGCGTCTATGCGCTGGCTATCGTCAAGCCCTTCGTGGGCCTGGCCGTCACGGGCGGCGTGCGCCATGACGACCATAGCCAGTTCGGCGGCGCGACCACCTTCGGCGCGAACGCCAATTATTCGCCCAACGGCGGCGCGACCAATGTGCGGCTAAGCTACGGCGAGGGGTTCAAGGCGCCCTCGCTCTATCAACTGTACGACACCTATAGTGGCAATGCGGCGCTGCGGCCGGAGCGGTCGAAAAGCTACGACATCGGGTTCGACCAGAGCCTGGACGGCGGCCGGGCGATGCTGTCGGTCACCGCCTTCCGGCGCGATACGCGTGACCAGATCAATTATGACAACGCCACCTTCACCTATGGCAATCTGGACCGTACCCGCGCCAAGGGCGTGGAAGCGTCGATCGCGTTGAAGCCGGTCGATGCGCTGACCGTCACGGGCAGCTACAGCTATGTCGATGCGCGGGATCGGTCGGCGGGGTCGGCCAATTATGGCAATCGCCTGGCCCGTCGCGCCGCCAATGCGGTGAGCCTGTCGGCGGATTATGTCTGGTCCTTCGGCCTGTCGACCGGCGCGACCGTGACTATGGTTGGCGACAGTTTCGACAACGCCGCCAATACGCGGCGGCTGGACGGTTATGCGCTGGCCGGGGTGCGGGCGTCTATGCCGCTGGGCGAGCATCTGGAAGTCTATGGCCGCATCGACAATCTGTTCGATGAGACGTACCAGACGGCCTATGGCTATGGCACCTATGGCCGCGCTGCCTATGGCGGCGTGCGTGTTCGCTTCTGATCGAAACCAGGGGGCGGGTGTGATGCCTGCCCCTTTAGCGCGGCGCGTTCAGGCGCGCCGTGATGGCCCGCGCCGCTTGAACATAGGCGGGGCCGCCGCATACGGTCCAGCTTTGCGGCAGGCTGATGCGGGGGATGGCGGCGAGCGCGGGGTGGTGCAGCATTTCCGTGCCCTGATCGACCACGCGGTCGGTGGCGCTTTCCACGATCAGCCAGTCGGGCCGGGCGGCGACCATTTCCTCCAGCGGCACCTGCGCCAAGGGCGGCTTGCCGAGCTTGCCCGCCAGGTTGGTGAGGCCGACGCGGCGCATCAGATCGTCGATCAGCGTGCCGGTGCCGGTCATATAGCCCCGTCGCTGGTAATAGGCGGCGACACCGCCGCGTTTGGGGCGTGGCAGGGCGGCGAGATCGCGGTTCATGGCCGTGATCAGTCTTTCGCCGCGATCGACATGCCCGATGGCGCGCGCCACTTGCCGGATCTGGCCGAGGATCGCGGCATAGCTGTCGGCGCTGGAGAGGCCCAGCGTGCGCCACTGGCCCGGCGACGCGCCGGCCACCATATTCGGGCCGATCGGGAAACCCAGGATGAGGTCGGGCTGGATCGCCAGCACTTCCTCCGATGCGCGGCGCAGCGTGCGGAAACTGCGTGCTTTGGTGGCGGCGGCCGAGAGTTCGGGATCGCGGGCATTGCTGCTGAGCGCGGCGATCTGAGCAGGGTCGGCGAGCGCCATCAGATATTGGTCGGTGCAGACGTTGAGCGACACGATGCGGCGCGGGGCGGCCGGCGCGGCGGTGCCGGTCAGCAGGAGCAGGGCGGTGGCCGCGATTGTCAGGGGGCGGATCATGAGAGCGTGCTGAATCCAATAGCGGGACGTGCTCCTGCGCAGGCAGGACCGCGGTTCAAACGTCGGAACTGGGTTCCTGCCTTCGCAGGAACACGTAGGGTTGCCAACCGCCAAGGCGCGCGCGAGTGACCGCGCGGCGCCATCATCGCCTGCTGATCCCCGGCCTGCTCTTGTTGGTCGTCGCCGCGGCGTTCGGCTCCGTACTGCTGGGCGCGGTGGCGATCAGTCCGGTGCGGGTCTGGGCGGTGCTGACGGGCGGCGGCGATGCTATCGCCCGCGCCATCATCATCGACTTACGCTTGCCGCGGATGCTGTTGGGATTGATCGTCGGCGCGATGCTGGGGCTGGCGGGGGCGGCGTTGCAGGGCTATCTGCGCAATCCGCTGGCCGAACCATCGGTGCTGGGGGCGTCCAATGCCGCTGCGCTGGGCGCGGTCTGTGCGCTGTATTTCGGATTGACGCAGCTGCATCCGCTGGCGTTGCCCGTGCTGGCGATCATCGCCGCGCTGGTCGCCATTGGCACGTTGTTCGCGCTGTCGGGATCGGCGGAAAGCCCGTTGACGCTGATACTGGCCGGCATCGCCGTCGCCACGCTGGCGGGGGCGGGGATCAGCCTGGCGCTGAACCTGTCGCCCAATCCCTTTGCCGCGATGGAGATTATGAGCTGGCTGATGGGGAGCCTGGAAAATCGCAGTTACGCCCATGTCTGGATCGCGCTGCCCTGCGTCGCCACCGGCGCGATGCTGTTGATCGCGGACGGGCGGACGCTCGACGCGCTGACGCTGGGCGAAGAGGGCGCGCAGGCGCTGGGCGTCAACCTGTCGGCCGCGCGGCTGCGCATGATGCTGGGCGTGGCGATCGGCGTGGGCGGCGCGGTGGCCGTGTCGGGGGCGATCGGGTTCGTCGGGCTGATCGTGCCGCATCTGGTGCGGCCGCTGACCGATCGGTCGCCATCGGCCGTTTTGGTCCCGTCCATGCTGGGCGGCGCGGCGCTGCTGACGCTGGCGGACATCGGCGTGCGGCTGATGCCCACGACCAATGAGTTGAAGCTGGGCGTGGTGACGGCATTGCTGGGCGTGCCGGTGTTCCTGGTCCACCTGATGCGGGAACGGCGGCTATGGTGACGATCGCGGCGCAGGGATTGACGGTGCGGCTGGGCCGCCATGCAGCCGTGGAGCATGTGGACGTGACGCTGGAGCCGGGGGCTTTTGTGGGCGTGATCGGCCCTAATGGCGCGGGCAAGTCGACGCTGATCCGCGCGCTGCTGGGGCTGGTGAAGCCAGCGTCGGGGGTTGTGACGATCGACGGACAGGATGTGGCGGGGATTGATCGGCTGGCGATCGCCCGCGCCGTTGCCTATCTGCCGCAGGGGCAGACTTTGCACTGGCCCCTGTCGGTCGAGCGGTTGGTGGCTTTGGGCCGATTGCCGCATCTGGGGCCGTTGTCGCGGTTGACGGCGGCGGATGAGGCGGCGGTCGAGGCGGCGATGGCGCGGGCCGATGTACTGCACCTGAAAGGCCGCGTCGCGACCGAATTGTCGGGTGGGGAACGGGCGCGAGTGCTGCTGGCAAGGGCGCTGGCGGTGAGCGCGCGCGGGCTGATCGCGGACGAGCCGCTCGCCGCGCTCGATCCGGGGCATCAGATCGACGTCATGGATCTGCTGCGCGGTGAGGCGCGGGGCGGGGCGCTGGTGGTGACCGTGCTCCATGACCTCAGCATGGCGGCGCGCTATTGCGACCGGCTGCTGCTGATGGACGGCGGCGCGCTGGTCGCCGATGGCGCGCCGATGGATGTGCTGACGGCGGATGCGCTGGCAAAGGTCTATGGCGTGACGGCGCGGATCGAGCGGGACGGGGACATGCCGCTGATTGTGCCGACGGGACGGGTTAACGGATAAGATCGCCGTTCGTTTCGAGCGAAGTCGAGAAACGTGAGCGCAGCGCCGCCGGCTCCTCGACTACGCTCGAAGCGAACGGTTGTTAGATTACTCCCCAAACCCTCGCGGTGCCGCGTCCACTACGGTCGATGCGCCAACTCCCACCTCATTCACTTCCAGCGCGCGTTCGGCGACGCCGGCGCGGTTGAAGCGGAAGGCACCGTCGATGCCGGAGAAGCCGCCCGCGTCACGCAGGCGCGCGGCGGGGAAGGGCGATCCGGGTTTCCAGTCCTGCGCCATCCGCACGGTCAGCAGCACCGAATCATAGCCGAGCGAGGACAGGCGGAAGGGGGATGTGCCGTAGCGGGCGCGATATTTGGTCGCGAGCTGGCGGTAGAGCGTGTCGGACACGCTGGCGAACCAAGCACCGCGCAACACCGGGCTGGCGGCCAGCGTGCCTTCGGTATTCCACAATTCCGTGCCGAGCAGCCGCGCGGTCGCGCCGCCATTTTTGCGCACGATCGGCGCGACCTGCAACGCCACTTTGCCACTGTCGGCGATAAGCAGCGCGTCATAGCTGGACGAGGCCTGCAATTTCCTGACCGCCGCCGTGATGGAAGCAGGGGTCCGGTCGAACGTCTGCATGGAGACGACGGTGCCGCCGGCCTGCTCGACCGCGCGCAGCAGCGCATTGCCCGCGCGTTCGCCATAGGTGCCGCGCGGCACCAGCGCGCCGAAGCGGGACAGGCCCTTGCCCTTGGCGAAATCGACGACGCGGTCGATCGACTGAGCGGTGTTGTAGCCCAGCACATAGACGCCGCTGCCCGCGATGCTGGCGTCGTTGGAGAAACTGATGACCGGTACGTTGGCGCGCGCGGCGATCGGTCCGATCACGCGGGCGTCCTCCGCCAGCAATGGACCCAGGATCAGGCGGTTGCCGTCGGCCAGCGCCTTGGTCACGGCTGCCGCCGCGCCGAGCGCGGTGTCATAGGTGGTGATGCGCACCCGATCGGTCTTTGTGTCCATCAGCGCCAGCGTGGTGGCGTTGGCGATCGATTGGCCGACGCCGGCATTGGGACCGCTCATCGGCACCAGCAGCGCGACGCGATGGCGGGCGGCGTCGGTCGGCAGGCCCTGTACGACTTCCGGGCCGGTCGGCCGGGTCGGGCCGGTGGGCGCGACCGGCCCCGGCCCCTTTGGCACGATCGATTGACAGGCGGCCAGGAACAGCCCCGCCCCCATGAAGGCGCAACGCGCGCCGCGCTTTACCGCAGCGAACACATTTGCTTGCCGGGGGGCATCCGTCTCTGTCATCTGGCGTCCTTATGGAAACTCGAACTTCTGGGCTTGAGCCTGGGCTTTATATCGTCGCGGGGCCGATCGGCAACCTTGGTGACCTTACGCCGCGCGGGGCCGAAGTCCTGCGGCTGGCCGATGTGGTCGCCGTGGAAGATACACGGGTGAGCGCGCGATTGCTGCGCCATGCCGGGTCCGACAGGCCGATGGTACCCTATCATGACCATAGCGCCGATCATGTCCGCAATCGGCTGGTCGAGCGAATGGCGGGCGAATCGGTGGCTTTGCTGTCGGACGCGGGGACGCCGCTGATTTCCGATCCGGGCTACAAGCTGGTGCGCGACGCGCGGGCGGCGGGGCGCAGGATTACGACATTGCCGGGGCCAAGCGCCGCGATCGCAGCGCTGACCTTGTCGGGGCTGCCGACCGATCGCTTCTTGTTCATGGGTTTCCTGCCGAGCAAGGCGAAGGCGCGGGGCGACACGCTGGACGAGGTGGCGGCGTTGCGCGCGACCCTGGTCTTCTATGAAAGTGGCCCGCGATTGTCGGAAAGCCTGTCGGCCATGGCCGCGCATCTGGGGAATCGCGACGCAGCGGTGAGCCGGGAAATCAGCAAGACGTTTGAGGAAACCGCCTGCGGCACATTGTCCGAACTGTCCGCCCGCTATGCCGATGCGCCGCCCAAGGGCGAGATCGTGGTGACCGTGGGGCCGCCGGGCGAAGCGCCGCCCGCCAGCGCGGACGATGCCGACGCGGCGCTGCGCGAGGCGCTGACCCGGCTGTCAGTGTCCAAGGCGGCGGGAGAAGTCGCCAAGAAATTAGGGCTGGACCGTCGGACATTGTATGATCGGGCAACGGAATTGAAGGGGTGAAGACCCCGCCTGCTGCAAAATTGGCGGCAGAGAAGCGGGGGCGGCAGGCCGAACGCATCGCCGCCTGGTGGCTGCGGCTGAAGGGCTGGCAGATTGTCGGCCGCCGGATGCGGACGCCTGCCGGAGAGGTCGACCTGGTCGCGCGGCGGGGGGCGATGTTGGCCTTTGTCGAGGTCAAGGCGCGGGGGAGTGCGGCGGAACTGGACCTGGCAATCGACGAGCGACGGCTGGCGCGGGTCGCGAAGGCGGCGGAAATCCTGTGGCATGAACTGGCGAAACCGGGGGACGACATGCGAATCGACGTCATCCTCCTTGCGCCCGGCCGCGCGCCACGCCATCTGGCCAATGTCTGGCATGGGGGGTGAAGGCCTGCCCTATGCTCCATATTCCGTTCGTTTCGAGCGCAGTCGAGAAAGGCAGGCCCTGCGCTATCCGCTTCTCGACACGCTCGAAGCGACCGGCTGTTGTTAGTGGAAGGTTTTCTGGATGACCCAACTCAACCCCCTGACCGTCGCCATGCAGATGGACCCGATGGAGGGGATCAAGATCGGCGGCGATTCGACCTTTCACATCATGCTGGCGGCGCAGGCGCGGGGGCACCGCCTCTATCATTATCTGGCGCCGGACCTGACATTTCGCGACGGCCGGGTGCTGGCGAAGGCGCGGCCGGTCCATGTGCAGAAGGTGGAAGGCGATCACTTCGCCTTTGGCCCGGAAGAGGTGCTGGACCTGGGCCGCGACGTCGATGTCGTGTGGATGCGGCAAGACCCGCCCTTTGACCTCAGCTACATCACCGCGACCCATTTGCTGGAGCGGGTGCAGGAAGAGACGCTGGTGGTGAACGACCCCGGCAGCGTCCGCAACGCGCCGGAAAAATTGTTCGTGCTCGATTATGCGCGCTTCATGCCGCCCACGATGATTACCCGCGACCTCACCGAAGTGAAGTCGTTCCTGGCGCAGCATGGCGAGATTGTGGTGAAGCCGCTTTATGGCAATGGCGGTGTAGCGGTTTTCCACGTCGGCAAGAATGGTGCGAACCTGTCGTCGCTGGTGGAATTGTTCAAGGCGTCTTGGGTGGAGCCGTTCATGGTCCAGGCCTTCATCCCCGGCGTGGCGCAGGGCGACAAGCGCATCGTGCTGATCGATGGCGAGGTGGCGGGTGCGGTCAATCGCATTCCGGGCGCGGGCGAAATCCGGTCGAACCTGGCTGTGGGCGGATCGGCGGCCAAGACGCTGCTGACCGACAAGGAGCGGGAAATCTGCGCCGCGATGGGGCCGGAGTTGAAGGCCCGCGGGCTGTTGTTCGTGGGTATCGACGTGATCGGGGGCGAATGGCTGACCGAAATCAACGTGACGTCGCCGACCGGCATCGTGTCGATCGACGCATTTGACGGGATCGACACCGGCGGCATGATCTGGGACGCGATCGACGCCCGGCTGGCGGCGCGGGCGGCGGGTTGAAGATGCTTGTCACAGATCCGTTCGGGCTGAGCCTGTCGAAGTCCTGCACTGTTGAAGAAAAGTAAGACCCTTCGACAGGCTCAGGGCGAACGGAAGAGAGGGTGGCGCGTTATCCTGTCCCTATGCCCTTTAAGAACCAAGTGAGTGACATTTCATGACCGACTGGGTTCTGCGCCTGATCGATGCGGGAGGCTACTGGGGCATTTTCCTGCTGATGATATTGGAAAATGTCTTTCCGCCGATCCCGTCCGAACTCATCATGGGGATTGGCGGCATCCGTGTCGGGCAGGGGCGGATGGATATGAGCTGGCTGTTGCTGGCCGGGACCATCGGCACCACGATCGGCAATTATTTCTGGTATCTGGTCGGGCATATATTGGGCTTTTCCCGATTGAAGCCGTTGGTCGATCGCTTCGGCCGCTGGGCGACGCTGGAATGGCGCGACGTCGAGGCGCTGGACCGGCTGTTTGGCAAATATGGCCAGATCGTCGTCTTCGTCTTCCGCTTCATGCCTGCGCTGCGCACGATGATTTCGCTGCCCGCCGGGCTGTTCCGCATGGGGCATGTCCGCTTCCTGCTCTGGACGTGCGCCGGCGCGTTGGTGTGGAACGTGATTCTGGCCTATGCCGGCTATGTGCTGGGGCAGAATTTTCGGGACATCGACCATTATGTCGGCCCGGTGGCGACCGCCTGCGTGGTGGGGGCGGTGATCCTCTATCTCTGGCGGCTCGCGACCTGGCGGCCGAAGGGTGAAGCTTAGAACGGAATTTTAACGCCTACCATCACCCGCTGGGATGTGGTGCCGTTGCCAAAGCTCTGGCTTTCGACATGGAGGTTCGCCTTCACGTCGCCGAACAGGCCCATCTCCGCCCGGCCGAGCGGCGGTTCGGTGCTGAGCGGTTCGCGCTCGACACGCTGGCTCTGCCGGCGGGCGGTGACGATGATGGCATTGGCGTCTGGGGAGGGCTTGACGCTCTTCAAGTCGAAATCGGGCGGGATGCCGGTGGCGCCGACGCTCTGCAATGCCAGGAACAGACGCAGCATCATCGCATTTTCCCTCGCCTTGGAGATGCGATGCAGGCTGGTCGGGAAATGCGGCGCTATCGTGGCGCTTTCACGCCCTGGGATGGGCGTTGCGATAGATGTCGAGCAGGTGCGCGGCATCGACCTGGGTATAGACCTGGGTCGAGGACAGGCTGGCATGGCCCAATAGTTCCTGCAAGGATCGCAGGTCCGCACCCCGGCCCAGCAGATGCGTCGCGAAACTGTGGCGCAGCGCGTGGGGCGTGGTGCGATCGGACAGGCCCAGTCGTCCGCGCGCGCCCTGCACCGCGCGGCGGATGAGGGCGGGGGAGAGCGGACCGCCGCGCGCGCCGCGGAACAGCGGCAGATCGCGGGCGGGCGGATAGGGACAGGCTTCGACATAGGCGTCGATCGCGGCGCGCACCTGCGGCAGCAGCGGGACGATGCGGGTCTTGCCTCGTTTGCCGGTGACGCGCAGCGTGTCGCCCAGCGGCAATATGTCGCCGTTCAGGCCCATCGCCTCGCCGATGCGCAAGCCCGCGCCATAGAGCAGCAGCAGCACCGCCCAGTCGCGCGCGCCGATCCAGCCTTCGCGGGCGGTTTCGGCGATGTCCTGCGCCAGGGCGACGGCTTCGTCGGGGGAGATGGGGCGGGGGAGGCCGCGCTTGACCCGTGGCCCCTTGAGTTGCGGAACGCGGGCGTCGTCGCCGCCGATAAATTTGAGGAAGCCGCGCACGGCGGATAGTTCGCGGGCCGCCGACAGGTTGCCGATCCCGTCCGTCCGCCGGCTGGCGAGGAAGGCGCGCAGATCCGCTTGGTCGATCCGCGCGAGCGTAGCGGGGGTGACCGCTTCGCCGCGATGCTGTTCAAGGAAGGCGATCAGCCGCTCGGCGGTGGCGACATAGGCGCGGACGGTATGGATGGAGCGCCGCCGGTCGAGGGCGAGATGCTGGCGCCAGCGTTCGGGCAGGGCGGGGGTCATGTTGGAGGGGCCGCGCTTAACTTCGCACATTTCCCGCTGGTTTTGGCATTTTGGAACAGGGTTTGGACATAATGTTGCGAGTAGGCTGGGGCATGGAAAGCGCAGGCGATGAACATGCGGAGGGCTTACCAAAGGCGCGCTGGGTAGGACAGAGGGATAGCAAGGAAGGGTATGTGGTCGCCATCTCGAATTTCCAACATCCGTTCGCCCTGAGCCTGTCGAAGGGCTTCACTTCCTTACAACGAGGCAATGTAAAGAGAGAATAGGGCTTCGACAGGCTCAGCCCGAACGGATGTTGGGTATCTCCAAGTGATCGCTTCCAGACCAAGCGCATGCCTCACCCGCCGCGCACCACCCGGTCTTGAAATCCGCGCACAAATGGGCACATGGGATGCATGGCAACACCCTTCGATCCGGCGGACCTGCCGACCGGCGTCCTGATGGCGCTCTCTCCGCTGGTGGCGCGGGTGCTGGCGCCCAATCCTTCGCCTTTCACCTATACCGGCACGCAGACCTATGTCGTGGGGATCGATGCGGTCGCGGTGATCGATCCCGGTCCAGCGGACCCCGATCATCTTAGAGCGCTGACTGCGGCGATCGCGGGGCGGCCGGTGATGGCCATTATGTGTACCCACACCCATCGCGACCATAGCCCCGCTGCGCGGCCGCTAAGCGAGATGACCGGCGCGCCGATCATCGGCTGCGCGCCGCTGACGCTGGAGGATGACGGGCCGCGGTCGGACGCCGCCTTCGACGCCGAATATCGGCCAACCCAAGTGCTGGGCGATGGCGAGCAGGTGAGCGGGCCGGGGTGGACGCTGGAGGCGGTGGCGACGCCGGGGCATACGTCCAACCATCTCTGCTTCGCCTTGCTGGAAGAGAAGGCGCTGTTTACCGGCGACCATGTGATGGGCTGGTCGACCAGCGTGATCTCCCCGCCCGATGGCGACATGAGCGCCTATATGCGGTCAATGCAGCGCCTGCTGGAGCGGGACGATCGCGTTTATTATCCGGCGCATGGCGAACCGATCGAGACGCCGCAGCGGCTGGTGCGGGGCATGATGGGCCATCGCAAGCAGCGCGAGGGGCAGATATTGCGCTTTATGGAGCGCAATGGCGAGAGCGCCATCCCCGATATGGTGGCGGAAATGTACAAGGGCGTCGATCCTCGGCTTTACGGGGCCGCCGGCCGGTCCGTGCTGGCGCATCTGATCGATTTGGACGGGCGGGGGCTGGCCGCGCCGCTGGAGGATGGGCGATGGCAGATGCGCTGAGGCGCCCATTGTCTCGCTATGCCGGGCCGATTGCCGCCACGTTGCTGATCCTGTTCGTGGGCGCGGCGATGTTGGTCGGCTGGCAGCGCTATAATCGCGACTATGTGGTCGCGGTCGAGGATGACGGGTCGGCGGTGACGAAGATCATCGCGGAGAAGATTGCAGGCGCCAGCGATCTGCGCGTGTCGCGGTTGAACGGCACGATCCAGAGCACGGCGCAGGATGTGCGCGGATTTGGCTGGCTCAAGTCCGACCAGGTGGTCAAGATGCCCTATTCGGTGGATTATTTCATCGATCTGTCGGGGCTGAGCGCGCGCGATCTGGAGTGGGACGAGATGCGTCGCACGCTGATCGTCAATGCGCCCGATGTGACGCCGGACAAGCCCAATGTCGATGAGGCGCACCGGACGCTGGTGAGGACGAGTGGCCTGTTCGTGACGCGGGCGGCGGGCGAGGAACTCAGCCGGAAGATATCCGCCCATGCGCAGGCGCGTGCCGCGGCGTCGGCCCGGTCACCCGAACGCATGGCGCAGGCGCGCGAATATGGCCGGGCAGCGGTGGGCAAGGTCATGGGCGCCCCGCTCGCTGCGATGGGCTTTGGCGACGCGCGGGTGATCGTCACCTTCCCGTCGGAAAGACGCAGCAAGGAACAGTGGGACGTCACCACGCCGATCAACGAGGTACTGGCCAACAGGCGGCCACAGCGCTAGGGCGCGGGCAAAGGGCCAGTCATGGGACCAAGGAGTATCAGGGTATGAACGCGATCACGGGAATCCCGCAGGGCACCGACCTGCGCGCCGAAATCGACCGGCTGCGCAAGGAGCGCAACGCCGTGATCCTGGGCCATTATTATCAGTCGCCCGAAATTCAGGATTTGTCGGACTTTGTCGGCGATAGCCTGGAATTGTCGCGCAAGGCGGCGGAGACGGATGCGGACGTGATCGCTTTCTGCGGCGTGCGTTTCATGGCGGAGACGGCGAAAATCCTCTCACCCCAGAAGATCGTCGTGCTACCGGACATGGACGCCGGTTGCAGCCTGGAGGACAGCTGTCCGCCCGCCCAGTTCAAGGCGTTTCGCGAGGCGCATCCCGATCATATCGCCTTGAGCTACATCAACTGTTCGGCCGAGGTGAAGGCGCTGTCCGACATCATCGTGACGTCGTCGTCGGCCGAAAAGATCCTGGCGCAGATCCCCAAGGATCAGAAGATCATCTTCGGCCCCGACAAGCATCTGGGCGGCTACCTCAAGCGCAAGCTGGGCCGCGACATGCTGTTATGGCCGGGGGTGTGCATCGTGCATGAGGCGTTCAGCGAGACGGAGTTGTTGAAGCTCAAAGTGCTGCACCCGGACGCGCCGATCGCCGCGCATCCCGAATGTCCGCCCTATATCGTCGACCATGCCGATTATGTCGGGTCGACCAGCGGCATATTGGACTTCGCCAAGACGATGCCGGGCGACACGCTGATCGTGGCGACCGAACCGCATATCATCCATCAGATGGAAAAGGCGGTGCCGCACAAAAATTTCATCGGCGCGCCGGGCGCGGACGGCAACTGCAACTGCAATATCTGCCCCTATATGGCGCTCAACACGCTGGAGAAGCTGTACCTGTCCCTGCGCGATTTGCAGCCGCGCATCGAGATGGACGAGACGCTGCGATTGCAGGCGAAGAAAAGCCTGGACCGGATGCTGGAAATGGCGAGCGGCACGGTGGGGCAAGGGGATGTGGGCGCGCGACCATGACTTTCTCCCTCCCCGGCTTCGACCTTGCCGCCTTCATTGCGTCCACCCTGGCCGAAGACCTTGGTCCTGAAGGTCGCGACGTCACCAGCGAGGCGGTGATTCCGGCCGATGCGGTGTTCGACGGGGTGATGGACAGCCGCGATGATGTGACGCTGGCCGGGCTGCCGATCGCGGTCGCTTTTTTCCGGGCGCTTGATCCTGATGTGGTGATCGAATTGTTGCATCAGGATGGCGATCGGGTGGCGGCCGGGACAGACATCCTGCGTATCCGCGGGCGGGCGCGGGCGATGCTGACGGCGGAGCGGTCGGCGCTCAACACGGTGCAGCATCTGACTGGCATCGCGACGATGACGCGTGCCTATGTCGATGCGATCGACGGGACGGGGGCTACGTTGCTGGATACGCGCAAGACCATTCCGGGGCTGCGCGTGCTGGAGAAATATGCGACCCGCATGGGTGGGGCCACCAATCATCGCATGGGGCTTTGGGACGCGGCGATGATCAAGGACAATCATGTCGCGGTCGCCGGATCGGTCGAGGAAGCGGTGCGCCGCGCCGTCGCCGCCGGAGTCGCCAGCATCATTGTCGAGGTCGATCGGGTCGATCAGATCGAACCGGCCTTGGCGGCGGGCGCGACCCATTTGCTGCTGGACAATATGGACGCGGCGACATTGCGCGGGGCGGTGGCTTTGGTGGACGGGCGCGTGCCGACCGAGGCGTCGGGCGGCGTGACGCTGGAAACGATACGGGCCAAGGCGCAGACCGGCGTGACCTATATCAGCGTCGGGCGGCTGACCCAGTCGGCCCCCGCCGCCGACATCGGACTGGATTTCGCTTATGCTTAAGATGTCGCTGCCGTTGATCGCGCTGGCGACGCCCGGCATTGCCATGGCGCAGGCCAATCAGTGCCGCCTGCCCGAAGTGATCGCGCGTCCAAAGGCCGAAGGTCCAAGCGCCGATGAGCCCAAGCGCGTGCTGCCGATCGGCTATTACACGCTGGCCGTCAGTTGGTCCCCGCAATATTGCAAGACGGCGCGCGGTGGCGCGCGTGACGCCTTCCAATGCCAGTCCGGCAATGCGTTCGCCTTCACCCTGCATGGCCTGTGGCCCGACGGCTATGGCAAGGAATGGCCGCAATATTGCAAGCCCGCAGCGCCCCTGCCGCGCAAGGTGATCCGCGATCATCTGTGCGCGACCCCCTCGGTCCAGTTGATCCAGCATGAATGGATCAAGCATGGCACCTGTATGCCCACGACGCCGACCAAATTCTTCGCCCTGTCCCGCAAGCTCTATTCTGCGCTGCGCTACCCCGACATGACGGCGCTGGCTGCGCGACCGACCCTGTCGGCACGGGATTTTGCGCAGGCCTTTGCGGCGGAAAACAAAGGCATGGTCGCCGACGGCATAAGGCTGAACGTGACGCGTGGCGGATCGCTGAGCGAAGTATGGATCTGCATGGACCGCAAATATCGCTACATCAGCTGTCCGGCGCAGCAGGGCGGCGTTAAGGACCGCGCGCAGTTGCGGATCGAACCGCAAGGCTGATCGGTCTGGCGAGGCGCGTTCGTATTTGGACTGGCTGCGCCCCGGCCTTAGCCGGGGAACAGCCTGTTAAAGGTCGATCGTCGCCGTCGCGGGGTGATGCCGATCGAGATGTTTGCGGATGATGCGCAGATTTTTCGTGTTGGACTTGTAGAGAAAGTCGAACAGGTCGCCGGCAAAGGGGATCGCGCCGACCAGGGTATCGACCCCGACATTGGCGGCCATGCGGGTGATCTGCCATTTCGACATGCCCAGGTTCCGGGCTTCCCACACGATCCAGGCCCCCATGGCCGCGGTGGCGAGGTCGCCGACGACGGGGATCAGCCCGACCAGGCTGTCCAGGCCGACGCGGCGGTTGGTGCCGGGAATGACGAACAGTCCCTCCAGCATCGCCTCCATCGCCTCTATGCGGCGGCGGATGGACGCGGGGTCGCGGCCAAAGCCGGGGATGTCCCGCGCTAGCCGGTCGAACTGGTCCTGCGAAATCGCCATCTGCCTTGTCTCCCTGCCCCGGTTTCAACGGGCGCCTGATCCCTATACGCACATAACGCCCAAGCGTTCATTGCGCGCACGATCAAACTCTTAATTGGTGGTGCGGAAGAGATGGTTCAATGGGTGGCGCGCGCGGGCGGAGGGCTGGAACCCGGTCAGCCGCTTGGCCACCAGCGACCAGCGCACAGGCGCACCAAGCGCGATATAGCCGTCATGCGCGACCATCTGGGCTTCGGCTTCGGCAATGCGGGCGGTGCGCTCTTCTGGCGAACTGGCAAGGCTGGCGGCCTGAAGCTGGGCGTCGGCCACGTCGCTGCAATGGATTTTGCGGGCGCAGCCGATGCGGCCGAGATACCAGAGCGCGCTGTCATAGGCGGCGACTTCGTCGATCAGGCGCAAGTCCGCGTCCGCATTGATCGTCACACGCTGCGCAGGCAGGCCGATCGCGGCCAGGTCGCGCCGCAGTAGGCCGAACAGCAGCGTGGCGCCTGGCCCTGTGGGCAGGGCGATCCGCAGCGGCGAGGGTGCGCCATTGGCGGCGCGCCAGATGGAGACATTCGCCGCGCCCTGCGCGCGGCGTTGTGCCAGTGACAGGGCCGACCAGGACGGATCGGTGGGGCGGCGACCCAGATCCATCGCGTCGGGCAGGATGCGCTCGCTCGTCGCCCAGCCGCCCAGCGGGAACTGCGTCGGCAACTGGCTGCGGTCGATCGTCATGTTGATCGCCGCGCGGATCGCCGGATCATCCAGCAGCTTGCCCCGGCCGGTGACGGCGAGGCCGAGCAGGCCGCGCACCGGATCGACCCGCACATTGTCGCGGTCGATGCCCGCCGGCACCAGCAGCGGCAGATCAGTGAAACGGCCGCCCAGCACCAGCGCGGCATTGCCTTCGCGAAAACGGATGATCGCCAGCGCCGCCCGTTCGGCGCGCAGGACGCGCGTCTGCCAGGGCGGAACCGGCTCGTCCACCGCCACGTCGTCGCCGCTGGTGCGGTCGATCGGGGTCAGGAACTGGGCATTGCCCTGCGTTCGGCGGCGGTAAGGGCCGGTGCCGCCATCGCGCGACAGGACCGCCATTTGCGGCTGCGCCAGCATTTGCAGCACATAGGGGCGTGGCGCGGCCATGCGAATTTCGATCACCTCGCCCGTCATGGGCACCACCGCCTGCACCGCGTCCAGCGGGCCGTCGGGATCGAGCCGTCGCAGCGATTCGATCCGCGCCATCAGCATCCTGGCGACATCGGGCGCGGTGACCCGCGCGCCATTGGCCCAAAAGGCGCGACGCAGGCGAAAAATATAGCTGCGTCCGCCATCCTCGACGATCCAGCGTTGGGCCAGCGCCGGCAATATCTCGCCGCCCGCATCAAAGGCGACCAGCCCTTGCGCCGTGGCCTCCAGAATGAGCTTTGCGCCAGGATCGGGCAGGTGGGCGAGCGGTTTCGCAAAATCGTCGCGATCACCCATTACGCTGACGACGACAGGATCGCGGCCTTCGTCGGAACAGCCGCCCGCAAGCAGCGCCAGTCCGGCCACCGCGATCAGGGCGGCGCGTCGGCAGGCGCGTGGGAAGGGTGGAACGGCGAACATGGTGCGCAAAGGCTTAGCCCGGCCGGCCCGCGCCGCCAACCGGGGATCGGGTCAAAAGCGAATGTCACAAAAACGACATGCAATAGACGCCAAGATGTAACCAAAAATTCATACGGGCGTCGCGGGACAAGGAAGGGACAATGATGACGCTCCGATTGCGACTGGCTACCGGCGCCGCGCTGGCGCTGCTGATGACAGCGGTGCCGGAGGGCGCGCAGGCGCAGAGCAGCGCTGATTTGCAGCGGCAGATCGATGCGCTCAAGGCCCAGGTGGAGGCGCTGACCGCAGCGCTGGCCGCGGGCCAGGGCGCACAGCCAGTCGCCGTTGCGCCGGCGTCCGCCTCGGCACCGTCCGCCACGCCGGTCGCGCTCGCCGCGTCGAGCGCGCCGCCGTCGGCCATCCCGGCATCGGCCGCCGCGCCAAAGGCCAAGGCCTGGTATGAGAAGCTGTCGCTGCGCGGCTATACCCAGATGCGCTATAACGGCTTCCTGTCCGGTGACGATACGGCAGCGGCTGGCGTGTCGCGCCTGCGTTCGGTCCACGACAGTTCGATTTCGGACCGCGGCGGCTTTTCGCTGCGCCGGGCGCGGCTGGTGCTCCAAGGCGATGTCTCCGATCGCGTCTCGCTCTATCTCCAGTCCGACTTCGCGACCGCCGTCAACAATCAGGCGGGCACGGAGCGGCGTGAGGGTTTCGCCCAGTTGCGCGATGCCTATGCCGACGTCTTCCTCGACAAAGAGAAGAGCCTGCGCCTGCGCTTTGGCCAGTCCAAAGTGCCATTTGGCTGGGAGAATATGCAATCATCGTCCAACCGGCTGACGCTCGACCGCAGCGACGCGATCAACAGCGCGGCGCCCAGCGAGCGCGATCTGGGCGTGGTGGGCTATTACACGCCGCCGTCGGTGCAGAAGATCTGGGACCGGTTGGGGCATGACGGGCAGAAGCTGTTCGGCAATTATGGCGCCTTTGGCGTCGGCGTGTCCAACGGGCAGGGGACCAACCGGACCGAGCAGAATCGCGGGCTGATGAAGGTCGCTTTCGCCACCTGGCCGTTCGAACTGGACGGGCTGGGCGGTGCGTTCGAAGGGCAGGTGGTCGAAATCGGCGGGTCGGCGATGCTCAACAAGGTGCAGCCCGAATTGCGCAGCGGCGCGGTCAGTACGATCGCCTATGACGATAATCGCGTCGGCCTGCACGCCATGCTCTATCCGCAGCCTTTTGGCATCCAGGCCGAATGGAATTGGGGCAAGGGACCGGAATATGACCGCGACAGCCTGTCGATCGAGACGAAGAAGCTGCGCGGCGGCTATGTCCAGATGATGTATCGCTTGCCCACGGAGTCGATTGGGGCGCTGATACCCTATGGCCGTTGGCAACATTATCGCGGCGGGTGGAAGGCCAGCACCAATGCGCCGCGGCTGGAAACCGACGAGTTCGAACTGGGCGTGGAATGGCAGCCGTGGAAGGCGCTGGAAGTCACTATCGCCTATGCCCGGATGAAGCGGGCCGAAGCCGACGAACGGCGCACCGGCCGGGCCGAAGGCGACCTGATCCGTACCCAGGTGCAGTGGAATTACTGATCGCGGGAAGCCACACCCCCCACATGAAAAGGGCGGCACCGCGAGGTGCCGCCCTTTTTCGTCCGGCCGGAGCCGGATCGGTCGCCCCGCGGCATAGAACCGCGGGGCGCTCCGATTACTTCAGCTCGACGGTCGCGCCAGCTTCTTCAAGCTGCTTCTTGACCTTCTCGGCTTCTTCCTTGTTCACGCCTTCCTTGACGGCCTTGGGCGCGGATTCGACCAGCGACTTGGCTTCGGTCAGACCCAGGCCGGTGATGGCGCGGACTTCCTTGATGACGTTGATCTTCTTGCCACCGTCGCCGGTCAGGATCACGTCAAATTCGGTCTGCTCTTCGGCAGCGGGGGCAGCGGCAGCGGCCGGGCCGGCAACGGCGACGGCAGCAGCGGCGCTAACGCCCCACTTTTCTTCCAGAGCCTTCGACAGCTCGGAAGCTTCGAGAACGGTGAGGGCCGAAAGCTGTTCGACCAGAGCGTTGATGTCTGCCATTTTTCTAGTTCCTTGATTGGGGCGATGCGCCCCGTCAGATGAGGGTCAAAGTTGATCCGGGTGAAGGACGGCTTACGCCGCTTCCTTCTCCGCATAGGCGTTGAAGACGCGCGCCAGCTGCGCTGCCGGTGCCTGGGTGACGGTTGCGAGCTTGGTAGCCGGGGCGACGATAAGGCCGACCAGCTTTGCACGCAGTTCATCCAGAGACGGCATCGATGCCAGGGACTTGACGCCCTCTGCATCGAGCAGCATTTGCCCCATCGCGCCGCCAACGATCTCAAGCTTGTCGTTGGTCTTCGCGAATTCGACCGCAACCTTGGCGGCTGCGACCGGGTCGGCCGAGGTGGCGAGGCCAACGGGACCGGTCAGCAGGTCGCTGAGCGGGCCATAGGCCGTGCCATCAAGGGCGATACGGGCGAGGCGGTTCTTCGTAACCTTGTAGGTGGCTCCCGCGTCGCGCATCTTCTGGCGCAGGACAGTCGACTGTGCGACGGTCATGCCGAGGTTGCGGGTCACGACGACCACGCCAACTTCTGCCAGCTCTGCGTTGAGCGCGGAAACGACCTCAGCTTTCTGATTACGATCCATGCCATTACTCCACTTCATGTCCACGCCGCTTGCGCGGGCGAACGACTAAACCCACGCCGAAGGCATGGGGTACTAAGTCCGAGGGGAGAGATCGACTGGCCCGCATCCATCAAGGAACAGGCAGACCCGAATCGGGCGATTCACCCGTTCGGTTGAGAACTTTTCCCCGTCTAGGCTGGAGATTAAGAGGGGCATATTCCCCTCACCAACTGTCTCGGACGGTGAACCCCGAAGGGTTCGCTGCGGCCGCCCATACAGAGTCGGGGCGGCGATGTCACGCGGAAACTGGGGTGGGGCGGGGGGCGGGGCGTGGGTTGCGGGTCACAGCCGCGGGTTGGCGGCGAAGTTCACACTGTTGTCGGGGTGTCGCGACGCAAAATGTGGAAAAATAGGATGGTTGGGTAACGGGAAGGGCGCTGTTGGGCCTCAGATGGGTAACGCCGACGTCACTGGCGCGCGTCTGTTGGGTCACGATTGGGTCACTGCGACGCGCCACTCGCGCGCCGCGGTGGGGGCTGGGCGATGGGCCGGGCGGGGAGCAGAAGGCGGCGAGGTGGTTCATCGGTAAGGATAAACCAGAGGAAATCCTACTTTGAAAGGGGAAAGATTTTCGCTGATAATCAATCTCAGCTTCTCACGTCGAATAATAGAGAATACGAAACTCATAAGGCTAATGAATATCAACGAATTTGGCTAAGCTGATGCCTAGCCGGGTCGTCACACTCTCTTGCACAGCATTGGGAAAATTTCCCCAAGATGCTCGATATGATGCTAAGTAATTATCGGCTATGAATTCAGATGTTGAATTGCAAATATTTAAGAAGCTTGGGTCTCTCGGACTAGATACTACTTGATTTTCTATGTTAGAATTTAACAAGAAATTTGGATGAGCATGAACGTATTGTGACAGGTCTGTATAAAAATATTCGTTCGACCTAGACTTAGTTTTCTTCAGCATCTCATAGCTAATTTCGTAGCCGCCATCCACAGATTTTAGATAGCTTTGAACTGCTTTTGGTAGCAGCATGTCCGCACGCCGCTCCTTTACAGCCTTCAACTCCATGGGGTGGTCCTTGTAATATAGCCAGGCGAAGGCGTTCTCGACCGCCGCGCGAAGGGATGCGGCCGCACCTCGGTTAGAGCCGATAGCCCAAGCAGTCGCCGATTCTAAAAAAGACACCTTCGCTCCCGTCAAAAGAAGATGCGCGGGATTGGCCTGATAAAGTTGCCAGTCTCGCTGAATCCACTGCGTTGCTTCGTCTATTGCGCCCATGAACTCGTGGAGAGCGATTGGAATTCCGGGGAGGTTTCCTGCAATACGTTCGGCAATAATGGAACCATTAGTCATTAATCAGAAAGCCTCCAACCGTCCGTGTGCGCCTGGGGCGCGCCAGAGAATTCTGCTATGGCAGCATTTAGGACTGCATTGGGAGAAGCGATGCGGATTACCCTTTCTAACCAGCGGTTAAAGCCTTCCTTCGTGGTAAAGAGAGGGAGGTCTATATTGTTGTGAGTAAGTGCGAGCCGCTGCCTAAGGCGCTCCGCAGCTTCGCTCTGGCTGACCGCTCCCTCTCGCGCGAACGAAAGTACATCGCTTTGAACGCGCTTGCTCAAGTTCGGGAACGACGAAGGTGCATCATCAGTTGCAACACTTTCCGAAATTCGGCGTACCTTCGCGCGCACTTGCGCGTAGCGTTGCTCAACTACACTCAGGTCTGCATCCCGAAAATCCGCAACGATCATTCTAAACTCAGAAGGGCTCACCTGTGCCGCCGCCAAGAGCGTCAGGATTCGGTCAAACTTCTCGCTAATCATGTACCCATCCTAGCCCAAAGCTCATTCGCCACTGCTCTCAAATCCTCCGCAATTCGCTTCTTGCCGGAGACGTTTCGGTGCTTGGCGAAGCCTGTGTAGTCATCGCGCGCAGTTAGCACCGCAGACATATACACCCGATTAGCCAGTATCCGATCTTTGAAAAACATAGCTTGCCGAATGTCCTTTTCCGTGGAGGTCAGGGTGCCGGTGCGCTTGATACCATTCATTACGATGTGCAGGTTTGGCTTAGGTTGGACCAACGGATGGTCAATAAGGCGCTTCACGAGATCGAGTCCCTGCACCGAAAATTTATCTGGACGCACAGGAGCGAGAACATCTGTGGCCACCATCAAGCCGCAGAAAGTTAAAAACGATGAACTAGGGTTCATATCAAGAACGACCAGATCGCAATTGTTTCGAGCTAGGCTGATGGCGTGTTTGAAATAGGCCTTCGCATGATTCAGCTTATCATTATCGTTGATGAAGCTGTATTTCGTGAGTTCGAAAGTCCCAGGCACGATAGATATCGATTTGTCAGGAAGGTTAGTGAAATACCGAAGTTTCATAGACGATTCAGAGGGTTGTGGAGGAATGTCAGATGAGGTGTTTATATCGAAGAAATCAGAGACAGGTGCAGGCTCAAAGAGTCGCAATATATTTTTGCTGACATTTTGCATCCCATCATATTGAGATTTTGTCAGCAGTTGCTGACTTAAATTGAATTGCGGGTCCATGTCGAGAAGGAGAACCCTTTTGAATTTATTCTGAAAAATCTCGTATGATACATTTGAGGCAATAGTGGTTTTGCCGACACCGCCTTTAAGATTTAAAACCGCCAAGACCGGTGCCACCATTTTATTCCTCCGGCTCTTCCTATTATTCTTAGCTATAATCCCGAAATTTTGTTCGGATGTCTAGTAGCTGCAGATATGGATGGTGTCCCAGGACGTGGTGTAGCTGGGGGTTGAGGTGGTCACCGTGATTTC
>JAZJZH010000018.1:0-34074 GCA_040389985.1 Pseudomonadota bacterium | reverse complement strand
TTCGTCATCTGCATCACCAACCCGCTCGACGCGATGGTGTGGGCGCTGCGCGAATTTTCGGGCCTGCCGCACAATAAGGTCGTGGGCATGGCCGGCGTGCTCGATTCGTCGCGCTTCAACCATTTCCTCGCCGAGGAATTCCAGGTGTCTGCCAAGGACGTCACCAGCTTCGTCCTGGGCGGCCATGGCGATACGATGGTCCCGGTCATCGAATATTCGACCGTCGCGGGCATCCCTGTTCCTGACCTGATCAAGCGGGGTCGTTCCACGCAGGAGCGCATCGACGCCATCGTCGCGCGCACCCGTTCGGGCGGCGGCGAAATCGTCGCGCTGCTCAAGACCGGTTCGGCCTTCTATGCTCCCGCCACCAGCGCGATCGCGATGGCGGAAGCCTATCTGGGCGACAAGAAGCGCCTGCTGCCTTGCGCTGCGAACCTGACCGGCCAATATGGCATCGACAATCTCTATGTCGGCGTGCCGGTCATCATCGGCAAGGATGGCGTAGAGCAGATCATCGAGATCGAACTGAACGAGGAAGCCAAGGCGAACCTCACCGTGTCGGTCGATGCCGTCAAGGAATTGCTGGAAGCGTGCAAGGGCATCGATCCCTCGCTCGCCTGAGCTTTAATAGCTGCACCGTCTCGTTCCAGGTAAGTGCGCAGCCTGGAACGGGGCGCTTTAGACCCAAGTGCCACTTCCACAGCAGATAAAGGGACGCCCATGTCCATTCTGGTGAACAAGAACACCAAGGTCATCACTCAGGGTATGACCGGTGCCACCGGCACCTTCCACACCGAACAGGCTCTGGCCTACGGCACCCAGATGGTTGCCGGCGTGACCCCCGGCAAGGGCGGCACCAGCCATATCGGCCTGCCCATGTACGACACCGTCGCGGAAGCCAAGTCGAAGACCGGCGCTGATGCATCGGTCATTTACGTGCCGCCGCCATTTGCGGCCGACTCGATCCTGGAAGCGATCGACGCGGAAATCCCGCTGATCGTGGCGATCACCGAAGGTATTCCGGTCCTCGACATGGTCCGCGTAAAGCGCGCGCTGTCGGGCAGCAAGTCGCGCCTGATCGGCCCGAACTGCCCCGGCGTCCTGACCCCCGGCGAATGCAAGATCGGCATCATGCCCGGTTCGATCTTCTCCAAGGGTTCGGTCGGCGTCGTGTCGCGCTCCGGCACGCTGACCTATGAAGCTGTGTTTCAGACCACCAATGCGGGCCTGGGCCAGACCACAGCGGTCGGCATCGGCGGCGATCCGGTCAATGGCACCAACTTCATCGACGTGCTGGAACTGTTCCTGGCCGACGACGCGACCGAATCGATCATCATGATCGGTGAAATCGGCGGCGACGCCGAAGAGCAGGCCGCCCAGTTCCTGATCGACGAGGCCAAGCGTGGCCGCAAGAAGCCGATGGCCGGCTTCATCGCGGGTCGTACCGCCCCTCCTGGTCGCCGCATGGGTCATGCCGGCGCGATCGTGTCGGGCGGCAAGGGCGACGCTGAAAGCAAGATCGCGGCGATGGAAGCGGCCGGCATAAAGGTCGCCGCCAGCCCGTCCGAACTGGGTTCGACGCTGGTTGAAGTGCTAAAGGGCTGATCAGCGCCATTACATGAAGGGCGGCCGGGCTGCACCCCGGCCGCTATTTTCCCGCTCCGCGACTGCACGCGGCTGGGATGGGACAAGGCAATGGGTTACGAGAACCAGGAATTCGAGACAGAGCGCGGGCCAAGCTGGGCGCGCGACAATTGGCCGCTGACGGAAACGGACGACCTGACCGGGGCGCTTGACCCCACGCAGATGCAGGTGGCCGTGAAGGCCGCCGCCAAGACGCAGGGCAAGCCCGCATCCGAAGCCGACATCGCCGAAGCGGCCGAAGACGCCATCCGCGCGCAGATGCTGATCCGCACCTATCGCGTGCGGGGCCATCTGGCCGCCAATCTCGATCCGCTGGGCCTGACCCAACGCGATCTGCCGGCCGACCTGACACCGGAATATCATGGCCTGACCAACCCGGCCAAGAAGGTGTTCCTGGGTGGCACGCTGGGCCTGCAATTTGCGACCGTGGCGGAAATCGTCGCGATCCTGCGCGCCAATTATTGCGGCAATGTCGGCCTGGAATATATGCACATCGCCGATGTGGAGGAACGCCGTTTCCTGCAAGACCGGCTGGAGGGCAAGGACAAGGAAATCCAGTTCACGCCCGAAGGCAAGAAGGCGATCCTGGCCAAGGTCATCCAGGGCGAGCAATATGAGAAGTTCCTGGGCCGCAAATATGTAGGCACCAAGCGGTTTGGCCTGGACGGCGGCGAATCGATGATTCCCGCGCTCGAAGCCATCATCAAATATGGTGGCGCGCTGGGCGTGCGCGAGATCGTTTATGGCATGGCCCATCGTGGCCGGCTGAACGTGCTGGCCAATGTCCTGGCCAAGGGCTTTCGCGTCATCTTCCACGAATTTTCGGGCGGCACCGCCAATCCCGAAGATGTCGGCGGTTCGGGCGACGTGAAATATCATCTGGGCACGTCCACCGACCGCGAGTTTGATGGCATCAAGGTGCATATGTCGCTGGTGCCCAACCCGTCACATCTGGAAACGGTCGATCCGGTGGTCCTGGGCAAGGTCCGCGCGCAGCAGACCTTCCGCGACGACCTGGGCAAGCATGAGCAGGTGTTGCCGGTGCTGATCCACGGCGACGCGGCGTTCGCGGGCCAGGGCATCGTCTGGGAATGCCTGGGCTTCTCCGGCGTGTCCGGTTACAATACCGGCGGCTGCATCCACTTCATCGTCAACAACCAGATCGGTTTCACGACCAGCCCGCAATTTTCGCGCGGCTCGCCCTATCCCAGCGACGTGGCCAAGGGCGTCCAGGCGCCGATCCTGCACGTCAATGGCGACGATCCCGAAGCGGTGACCTTCGCATGCAAGCTGGCGATCGAATATCGCCAGACTTTCCACCGCGACATCGTGATCGACATGTGGTGCTATCGCCGGTTCGGGCATAATGAAGGCGACGAGCCTTCGTTCACCCAGCCGCAGATGTACGCCAAGATCCGCCAGCATCCCCCCGTCAGCGACGTCTATTCGGCGCGGCTGAAGGCGCAGGGCGTGGTCGACGACGATTATGTGAGCCAGGTGACCGGCGAATTCGTCAACCATCTGGAAGACGAGTTCGAGGCGTCCAAGAGCTACAAGGCCAACAAGGCCGACTGGTTTGCGGGCCGCTGGTCCGGGCTGCACAAGCCGGCCGATGCGGAAACCAGCCGCCAGAGCGTGGAATCGGCGATCTCCAACAAGCTGTTCGACAGCCTGGGCAAGACGCTGACCACCGTGCCGCAGGGCCATGTCGTCCACAAGACGTTGCAGCGCGTGCTGGACGCCAAGGCCGAGATGTTCAAGTCCTGCGCCGGTTTCGACTGGGCGACCGGCGAAGCGCTGGCCTTTGGATCGCTGTTGTCGGAAGGCTATGGCGTGCGCCTGTCGGGCCAGGATTCGGGTCGCGGCACGTTCAGCCAGCGGCACGCGGTCTGGGTCGACCAGAATTCGGAAAATAAATATATCCCGCTCGCGACCGTGCCGCATGGCCGGTTCGAGGTGTTGGATAGTCCGCTGTCCGAATATGGCGTGCTGGGCTTCGAATATGGTTTCGCCCTGGCGGACCCCAAGAGCCTGGTGATCTGGGAAGCGCAGTTCGGCGATTTCGCCAATGGCGCGCAGATCATCTTCGACCAGTATATCGCCTCGTCCGAAACCAAGTGGCTGCGTTCCAACGGGCTCGTCTGCCTGTTGCCGCACGGCTATGAGGGGCAGGGGCCCGAACATAGTTCGGCCCGTCTGGAACGCTTCCTTCAGCTGTGCGCCGAAGGGAATATCCAGGTCGCCAACATCACGACCCCGGCGAATTACTTCCACGCGCTGCGTCGCCAGATGCTGCGGCCGTTCCGCAAGCCGCTGATCATCATGGCGCCCAAGTCGCTGCTGCGCCACAAGGGCGCGGTCAGCAAGGCCGAGGATTTCCTGGGCCAGACGCACTTCAAGCGCATCCTGTCGGACCCCAACGGGTCGGCCGACAAGGACACCAAGCGGTTGGTCCTGTGTTCCGGCAAGGTCTTCTACGACCTGATGGAAGCGCGTGACGCGGCCGACGACAAGGACGTGCAGATTGTTCGCATCGAACAGATCTACCCGTTCGCGACCGACGCTTTGGCCACGCGCATCGAACGCATGACCCAGCTGGAAGAGGTCGTGTGGTGCCAGGAAGAACCGCGTAACAATGGCGCATGGTTCTTCGTCGAACCCTATGTCGAGGAAGCGCTGGACAAGGCCGGCAAGGCACCGATGCGCGCCCGCTATGCCGGTCGCAAGGCCGCCGCGTCGCCCGCCACGGGCCTCGCCAAGCGCCATGTCGCCGAGCAGGGCGCTCTTGTCGCCGATGCGCTGGGTCACAGCGTCCGCACCGAAATCCGTCGCCAGAAGAAAGGCTGATCAAGCTCATGGCTACCGAAGTTAAAGTCCCAACGCTGGGCGAATCCGTTACCGAAGCAACCGTCGGTCAGTGGCTGAAAAAGCCCGGTGAGGCCGTGAAGGTCGACGAACCGATCGTCAGCCTGGAAACCGACAAGGTTGCGGTCGATGTGCCGTCGACCGTCGCCGGTGTCATGGGCGATATCGTTGCCAAGGAAGGCGACACCGTCAATGTCGGCGCGTTGTTGGCCTATGTGAACGAAGGTGCGGCTGCTGCGGCTGCACCTGCCGCCGCCGCTGCTGCCGCGCCCGCCGCCAAGGCGGAAGCCGCTGCGCCGGCCCCGGCCGCTGCGGCCCCGGCCGTGTCGGACGATGAAGATAGCGGCAACCTGACGCTGTCGCCGGCGGTCCGCCGCCTGGTGCTGGAACATGGCCTTGACCCCAGCAAGATCAAGGGCACCGGCAAGGACGGCCGCCTGACCAAGGACGACGTCACCGCCGCCGTCGCCGCCGGTACGGCCAAGGCCGCCGCCGGTGCGGCCGCCGCCGCGCCCGCCGCCGCCGAAGCGCCTGCCGGCGCTTCGGTTTCTGGCCCAAGCCGCGCGCAGGAACGGGTGAAGATGACCCGCCTGCGCCAGACGGTCGCCAAGCGGCTGAAGGAAGCGCAGAACACCGCCGCGCTGCTGACCACCTATAACGACGTCGACATGACCAACATCATCGAGGCGCGCGCCAAGTATAAGGATCTGTTCGAGAAGAAGCATGGCGTCCGTCTGGGCTTCATGGGCTTCTTCACCAAGGCCGTCTGCATGGCGCTGCGCGACATTCCGGGCGTCAATGCGCAGATCGAAGGCGACGAGATCGTCTATAATAATTTCTGCGATATCTCGGTCGCGGTGTCGGCGCCCACCGGCCTGGTCGTTCCGGTCATCCGCAACGCCGAAGCGCTGAGCGTCGCGGACATCGAAAAGACGATTGGCGGCTTTGGCAAGAAGGCCAAGGAAGGCAAGCTGACCATGGAAGATATGAAGGGCGGCACCTTCACCATCTCCAATGGCGGCGTGTTCGGTTCGCTGCTGTCCAGCCCGATCATCAACCCGCCCCAGTCGGCGGTCCTGGGCCTGCACCGGATCGAGGAGCGTCCGGTCGTCCGCAACGGTCAGATCGTGGCGCGTCCGATGATGTATCTGGCATTGAGCTACGACCATCGCATGGTTGACGGTCGCGAAGCGGTGACGTTCCTGGTCGCGGTGAAGAACGCGATCGAAGATCCGACCCGCCTGCTGATCGACCTGTAAAGGTCGCAACCAGACATTATATCCGTTCGGGCTGAGCCTGTCGAAGCCCCGTCCTTCCTGAAGGACAAAAGAAGAAGTAATGCCCTTCGACAGGCTCAGGGCGAACGGAGATTATCATGGCTGATTTCGACTACGACGTTCTGGTGATCGGCGCTGGCCCCGGCGGTTATGTCGCCGCGATCCGCGCGGCGCAGCTGGGCCTCAAGACCGCCTGCGCCGAAAGCCGCGAGACGCTGGGCGGCACCTGCCTCAATGTCGGGTGTATCCCCTCCAAGGCGATGCTGCATGCGTCGGAACTCTATGACGAAGCGGCCAATGGCACGCTCGCCAAGCTGGGCGTCAAGATCGACAAGATGAGCCTGGACCTGCCCACCTTGCAGAGCCAGCGCGTGGACGCGGTCAAGGGCCTGACCGGCGGCATCGAGTTCCTGTTCAAGAAGAACAAGGTGACTTGGCTCAAGGGCCTGGCCAGCTTCACCGGCGCGAACACCGTCGAGATCAATGGCGAGAAGGTGACGGCGAAGAATATCGTCATCGCCACCGGATCATCGGTCACGCCGCTTCCGGGCGTTGCGGTCGATAATAAGGGCGGCAGAATCGTGGACTCCACCGGCGCGCTGGAACTGGACAAGGTGCCGGGGCATCTGGTCGTGGTCGGCGGCGGCGTCATCGGTCTGGAGCTGGGTTCGGTCTGGAAGCGGCTGGGCGCGAAGGTCACCGTGGTCGAATATCTCGACCAGATCTTGCCCGGCATGGACGGCGAAGTCCGCAAGGAAGCCAATAAGATCTTCAAGAAGCAGGGCTTCGAATATCGCTTGGGCACCAAGGTAACGGGCGCGCAGGTCGGCAAGAAGGGTGTGACCCTGACCGTTGAACCCGCCGCCGGTGGTGAGGCCGAGACGATCGAGGCGGATGTCGTCCTCGTTTCGATCGGCCGTCGTCCCAACACCGAAGGGCTTGGCCTCGACAAGATCGGCCTGGAACTGAACGCACGCAGCCAGATCGAGACGGACCATGAGTTCGGTACGAAGGTTCCGGGCGTCTGGGCGATCGGCGACGTCATTCCCGGCCCGATGCTGGCGCACAAGGCCGAGGATGAAGGCATTGCCGTGGCGGAGAATATCGCGGGCCTGACCGGCATCGTGAACCATGACCTGATCCCGTCGGTGGTCTATACCAAGCCTGAGATTGCGGGCGTGGGCCTGACGGAGGAAGCGGCGAAGGAGCGCGGCGCGATCAAGGTCGGCAAATTCCCGATGATGGCCAACAGCCGCGCCAAGACCAATCATGAGCCGGACGGTTTCGTGAAGATCATCGCCGACGCCGAAACCGACAAGGTGCTGGGCGTGTGGATCATCGCCGTGCCCGCGGGCACGATGATCGCGCAGGCGGCGCAGGCGATGGAATTTGGCGCGTCGAGCGAGGACATCGCCTATACCTGCCACGCGCATCCCACGCATAGCGAGGCGATCAAGGAAGCGGCGATGGCCGTGCAGGGCAAGCCGATCCATATGTGATCGGGTTTGCTATCGTGGGTTGAAGGAAGGGGCCTCCGCCATGCGGGGGCCTTTTCTTTTCGAGTTAGGCGTCAGGCCCAATCCTGCCGGAACTGGTCGATCTGGTGCATCCGTTCATGCAGAATCGTCACGATACCGACGGCACCGTCCGGCAGGATACGCCAATAGATATAATGGCGCTCATAACGGCAATAGAAGCCGCCGACGTCCATCTCCGCAGGAATGTCCCGCCAGATGCAGCGTCGCGCGCCGATAGCTTCAAACTGCGCGAAAAGGCCGCGAATATAATGTTCGGCCTGATCTTGGCCCCAATGGTCGCGTGTGTAACGAAAGATGTCGTCGATCCGCCGCCCTGCGGCCTGCTGTACGCGATAGACGGGCATCCGCTTATCGGCGGGCGTTACGGGCGATGATCATATTGGCATCAAGCGATTCATAGTCGTTCTCAGGCGCAGCAAATGCTTGGGCCAGCTCCGCCTTGAGTTTTGCCAAACGCTGGCCTTCCACCCGTTCCTTGTCCCGTCGGATGAGGTCGCGAACATATTCGCTGATATTTTCATAAGCGCCATCATCGCCGACATTGGTCGAGACGAAATCGATAAGCGCGCCGCTGACTCGCACATTTAAGGTCATAAGCTTGGACATGATGCCACCTTTTGTCCACAGGATATGGAATAATCAGGACAGTGGCAAGGCGCGCAGGTATATTAAACGCGCCATATTGGGCACCCTGTTAAGGCCCGCCCTCATCGGGCTGCGTCGGCGCCATCCTTGGCGGTTGCGTGCCTGACGGTCCCGCGGGCTGGTCGATCGGTAGCCGTATCTGCCCGCCCCCGATATTCACGGTCATCCCGCCCCCATCTCTGTCAAGGTCCAAGCCGACGCCGACATTGCCGATGCCGGTTTCGACCGTCACATTGGCGATGGCGTTGACAAGGTCCGCGTCCTGCGTCTCCTCCGGCACGTCGTCGACCGGCTCGTTGATCGCGCCGCTCATGAAATTGCGCCAGATGCGCGCGGGGACGCCGCCGCCGGCCGCGCCGCCGGGCAGGGGGGCGTTGTCGTCATTGCCGATCCATACCGCCGTCACCAAGCCCCCGGCATAGCCCACGAAAATGGCGTCGCGGCTGTCCTGCGTCGTGCCTGTTTTCCCGAAGGTGCTGGTGCGCAGCGCCGCCGCGCTGCCAGTGCCGCGATTGGCAGCCGAGGAGAGGAGGTCGCGGATCATGTCGAGCTGATCCTGGCTGAATTGCCGCTGGCGCTGCATCAGCTTTGCGAACCAGCCCTGTTCTTCGGGCGGCAGGCCATGAGCCAGCACCGGATAGGCACCCGCTGCGACCGACGCATAGGCTTCGGCCAGTTCGACCAGCGGGATTTCCGACGTGCCGAGCGCGAGGCTGAGATCCTCGGTGAGCGGCGCGGTGACGCCCAGGTCGCGGGCGACCTTGATGACATTGTCGACGCCGACCTTTTGCGTCAGGCGGACGGCGGCGACATTGCTCGACGCGGCGAAGGCCTGACGCAGGGTGATGCGGCCGCGATATTTGCCGCCATGGTTGGCGGGCCGATAGGTGCCAGTGGTGATCGGCGTGTCGTCTATCATGTCGTCCGGGGTCATCCCCGCGCGGAAGGCGGCGAGATAGACGAACAATTTGAAGGTCGATCCGGGCTGGCGCTTGGCCTGTACCGCGCGGTTGAAGCTGCTCTTGGCGTAATTTTTGCCGCCGACCATGGCGACGACGCTGCCGTCGGGCTTCATCGCCACCAAGGCGGCCTGCGCGCCACCCAAAGGCGCGCGGCGGATGGCGGCTTCGGCGAGGCGCTGGATGCGCCAGTCGAGGGTGGTTTCGATTTTCTGCTCGCCATAGACCGCGCCGGCGCGGTCGCGCGCCTGGGGCAGCACCCAGTCGGCGAAATAGGTGCCGGTGGTGGCGTCGGGCGTGTCATGGACGTTGAGCCGGGCGGGGGGCAGGGCGTTGCGCTCCGCCTGGGCGAGATAGCCCGCGTCGACCATCGCCTGCGTCACCAGCGCGGCGCGGGTGCGCGCGCCTTTCAGGTTGCTGGTGGGGGCGAGGCGGGAGGGCGCCTTCAACAGTCCCGCCAGCATCGCGGCCTGCGGGATGGTCAGCCGTTCAGGCGCGCGGTTGAAATAGTGGAGCGCGGCGGCGCGCAGACCATAGACATTGTCGCCGAAATAGACGTTGGAGAGGTATCTCTCCATGATCTGGTCCTTGGTCAGCCAGGCTTCCAGCCAGAGCGCGATCAGCGCCTCGCGCGCCTTGCGGCCGAAGGTGCGGTCGCTGGACAGGAATACGCCCTTGGCCAACTGCTGCGTGATCGTGCTGCCGCCCTGCGACGACCCGTCCGACCAGAGATTATGCCACATGGCGCGGGCGATGCCGCGGGGATCGACGCCCCAATGGCTCATGAAGCGGCGATCCTCGATCGCCATGAAGGCTTGGGGCACATGGGCAGAGAGTTCGGCCATCGTCACGGGCTTGTCGATCACCGCGCCGCGCCGGGCGATCAGGTGGCCGTCCGCCGACGTCAGGCTGATGCTGGGCGGGGCGATCGGCTTCAAGGAGCGGGAGAGCGGCGCGGTGACCGCGAGCCAGGCGACCAGGATCATCAGCACGGCCAAGCCAGCCGCAACCACCCATCCGGCGATCTGAAGCCGGCGACGCCAGGGCGTAGGGCGAGCGAAGGCGCTGGGCGGACCCGCGCCGAATTCGCGCGGGGACTGCGCGAAAGGATCGAGTGGAGCGGAGTCGGGCATCTCTTGCGTCATACTGTGTTATTCATGTCATACAGTCAAGCCTGTCCCGCACCGGGACAGCGCAAGATTAGCCAGGATCGGGACTGGTCCAAATGGTAAATTTTGCGTTAACCAACCATCATGCGAAACCGACCCCTTGTCCTCACCACCGAATCGGCCCGCCATCCTTTCCGCCAGCGGTTGCCCGCCCATGTGCTGCGCGTGGTGGAGGAAAGCGCCACGCGCAAGAAGCGCATCAGCGACGACGACAGCGACTGGAAGCTGTTTGGCCTCAGCTTCGCCGCCTTCTTCACGGCCTTTTACAGCTTCATTTTCTGAGAATAAGACCGGGCGTCCGGTCAGTGGCATAGAGGGCCGTCGCAGGCCTTGTGCAGCTTCCACGCCATCGCGGCGCAGGGCAGCGTGAGGAAGGCGACCAGCAGCAGCTGCATCACGACCGATACGCCCGCGATGCTCAGGCCAATGGCGCACACCGACCCCAGCACCATCGCGCCTGAATTGACGATATTGTTCGCCGCCACCGTCCGCGCCGCTTCGCATTTTTCGACCGTCGTGGTGAGGAAGGCGTAGAGCGGGACCACGAACATGCCGCCGAAGGTCGCCACGCCCAGCAGGCAGAGCGACAAGGGAATCGCGAGCGGATGGGCCAGGAACCCTGTCAACGAGAGCATCCGCCCGTCGGGCGACGGCGTCCACAGATCGCATACGATGTGGAAGGCGACGATGCACAGCCCCATGCCGATCACCGAGGCCGGGGCATATTTGGCCGATACATGACCCTGCAACAGCCGGTTGATCGCCACGGAGCCGATCGCGATGCCGATCGAGAATATGGCCAGGAACAGGCTGGCGACCGCCTTGTCGGCGGTCAGGACATTCTTCACCAGCGGCGGAAACTGAATGAACAGGATCGATCCCACCGCCCAGAACAGGCTGATCGCCATGATCGCCAGGAACAGCCGCCGGATATGCATCGTCCCGCGCACCAGCGCGATCGACGATCGGACGATATGGAAATCGATCGGCTGCTGTTCCAGCAGCGATGGCGCGGAAGGCACTTCGCGACCGGCGACATAGCCGACCAGCGCGGTGATGATGATGCCGACCGCGGCGATCTCCACCGGGATCAGGCCCGCCAGGATCGTGCCGGCCAAAATCGCGATATAGGTGCCCGCTTCAACGAGGCCGGTGCCGCCCAGCACTTCATCGTCATGCAGATGCTGGGGCAGTATCGCATATTTGATCGGGCCGAAGAAGGTCGAATGGATGCCCATGGCGAACAGCGCGACCAGCAGCAGCGGAATCGCCACCATATGGACCGCAATGCCGCTCCAGATGAGGCCGAGGCCCACAGCGCCGACGGCCATGATCCCGATCTCCGCCGCCTTCACCCAACGGATGATGACCGCCTTGTCCCGCTGGTCGGCCAGCTGGCCAGATATGGCGGACAACAGAAAGAAGGGCAGGATGAACAGCCCCGTCGCCAGCGCGCTGAACCAGGTTTCGGACCGTTCGTCATTATAGACCTGATAGACGACGAACAGCACCATCGCGTTCTTGAACAGATTGTCGTTGAACGCACCGAGCAGCTGGGTGATGAAAAGCGGCAGAAAACGGCGCTTGTTCAAGAGCCTGAGAGAGGCTTGCATGGATAGGGGCGTCTTCTTTTCCGTGAGCGACCGAGGCGGGGTCTAGCCGTTGCTGGCGTCTGTGTCCAATGGGTTGGGCATGGGCGTACAGCTTTGCTTGTATGCCGCGCCGGACTGTGGCAGTTCGCGGCCATGCTCACGCTGCCCAATTTGCTGACGCTTTCGCGGATCGTGACGGTGCCGTTGCTGGTTGCGCTGCTATGGCCGGCGGAACTCGGCGCGCGCTGGACCACCGGCTATGCGCTGGCCTTCGCCCTTTATTGCCTGATGGGCGTGACCGATTATTTCGACGGCTATCTGGCCCGTGCACAAGGCACCGTGTCGAAGCTGGGCGTATTTCTGGACCCGATTGCCGACAAGATCATGGTCGGCGCGGTCATCCTGATGCTGGCCGCGACCCGCGACATCGCCGGCATCCATATCGCCGCCGCGATGATCATCCTGCTGCGCGAGATCGCGGTATCGGGCCTGCGCGAATTTCTGGCGGGATTGCAGGTGTCGGTGCCGGTATCGCGACTCGCTAAATGGAAGACGACGTTGCAGATCATCGCACTGGGCGCGCTGATCCTGGCCGGGGCGGTGCCCCATCTCCCCTTCGTGCAGACGGTCGGCATAGTGACTCTGTGGGCCGCGGCGATGCTGACGCTGGTCACCGGCTGGGACTATCTGCGCGTCGGCATCAAGCATATGGACTGACCTGCGATGGCGGACCTGACCATCGTCTATTTCGCCTGGGTGCGCGAAGCCATCGGCCGCGACGAGGAACGGGTCGAGCGGCCCGCGCCGACCGTTAGCGTGGCCGATCTGGTCGCGACGCTGGCTGCGCGAGGCGGCGGCTATGCCGAGGCGTTGGGCGATCCAGCGCGATTGCGTGCTGCGATTGACCAGCGTTTCGTGCCGTTGGACAGCCTGATCGGCGATGCGCGCGAAGTGGCGCTCTTCCCCCCGGTGACTGGCGGATGAAACGGGTTGCCATTCAGGCGGCGGACTTCGATGTGGCCGCCGAACTGGCCGCGCTGGAGGCGCTGGGCGGGGGCGGCGTGGCGAGCTTTACCGGCGTGGTGCGCGGGGAAGGCGGCCTGATTGCGCTGGAACTGGAACATTATCCGGCGATGACGCAAGCGCAGGTCGACCGGATCGTGGAGGAGGCGCTGGCGCGTTGGCCGCTGCTGGGCGTCAGCGTGATCCATCGTTTCGGGCGGCTGGTGCCGGGCGCGCGCATCGTTTTTGTCGGCACGGCGTCGCGCCATCGCACCGCCGCGCTGGAAAGCTGCGCCTTCCTGATCGACTGGATGAAGTCCGACGCGCCCTTCTGGAAGAAGGAGCATTTTGGCGATGGCGCGACTCAATGGGTCGAGGCGCGGGCCGAGGATGAGCTCAAGGCAAAGGGCTGGGGTAGCTAACACCCTCCGTTCGCTTCGAACAAGTCGAGAAGGGAATAGCGCTGTGCCCGCGTTTCTCGACTTCGCTCGAAACCAACGGCTGTCTCTCTTCAAGCCGCTTCGGGCAGCCGGCAATTCAGCGCCGCAGCGTCGCGCAAAATGCCAGCCAGCAGGTGAAATTCCTTCTCGCGCGGGCTGTTCTTGCGCCACACCAGCGCGATGTCACGCCAGGCGCGTTCCGACTGCAACGGCCGCGCCACGATCCGCGTATGCTCCAATATGCCGCTCGCGATAGCCATTTCCGGTATCATCGTCATGCCCAGGCCATTGTCGACCATCTGGATCAGCGTATGCAGCGATGTGCCCATCATCGTCGCGCTGGCGCGCAGGTCGGGGCGGTTGCAGGCGGCCAGCGCATGGTCCTTCAGGCAATGGCCGTCCTCCAGCAGTAACAATTTGCTCTCATCGATCATGTCGGGGCCGATCCATTCTGGCGGATCGCGCGGTTCGTCATGCGGGAAAGCGACATAGAGCCGGTCCTGAAACAGGATTTCGCTGTCCACCTCGCCCATGGCGAAGGGCAGGGCCATCAGCACGCAGTCGACATTGCCGTGACGCAGCGATTCGATGCCGGGCTGGGTCGTTTCCTCGCGCAGATAGAGTTTGAGGTCCGGCCGTTCCGCGCGCAACCGGGGGAGCAGGCGCGGCAGCAGGAAGGGCGCGATGGTCGGGATCACGCTCATCCGCAATTCGCCGGTCAGCGGCTTGCCCGACGCTTCGGCGATGGCGACCAGTTCCTCCGCCTCCCGCAACACGCGATGCGCCTTGTCCACGATGCGATCGCCGAGCGCGGTGAAGCGCACCACCCGGCGGGTGCGTTCGACCAGGGTGACGCCTATCAGCGATTCCAGTTCGCGGATGCCGGCCGACAGGGTCGACTGAGTGACATAGCAACTGTCCGCCGCCTTGCCGAAATGACCCTGCTCTTTCAACGCAACCAGATATTGCAACTGTTTGAGCGTGGGCAGGTAGCTGGACATTTATCGGATTCCTCGATTAGAAATCCGAATATAAGCGCTTTAGCCGATATATCCAAGATACTTCGCCACGCCGAACAGCGAAGTGATGGTCAGGATCACGCCGACGGCGGTGAACAGCAGGCGGGGGGCGACATGGCGGGCCAGCATCGCGCCGAAGGGAGCGGCGATGACGCCGCCGATCAGCAGACCCAGCGTGTAGGTGGTGAAGGTTTCCCAGCCCAGATGGATCAGGAAGGTCAGGCTGATCGACAGGGTCAGGATGAATTCGACCGTGTTGACCGTGCCGATCGTGTGGCGCGGACTGGCCCCCTGGAGCAGCAGGTTGGACGTCACGATCGGTCCCCAGCCGCCACCGCCGCTGGCATCCATGAAACCGCCGAACAAGCCGAGCGGGCCGACCCATTTGGGATCGCGCGGCTTGGGCGGCAAATGGAAGCCGCGCCAGATGAGGTAGAAGCCGATCGCGGCGAGATAGGCCAGGACGAAGGGCTTGATCACCGCGCCGTCGATGTTGGAGAGGAAATAGGCGCCGCTGACCCCACCGATCACGCCGGGGATGATGAGTCGCGCGAAAAGTTTCCAGTCGACATTGCGATGCAGGATATGGCTGATCGCGGACACGCCGGTCGTGAAGGTTTCCGCGACATGGACGCTGGCGGACGCACGGCTGGGCGATACGCCCAGGGTCAGCAGCAGCGTGCTGGAAATGACGCCATAGGCCATGCCCAGCGCGCCATCGATGATCTGCGCGCCGAATCCGACAAGGATGAAGGGCAGGATTTCGCCGAAATGGGCGATAAAAGTGTCGATCATCCGCTACCCTTTATGGAATTGTCTATCGCAATGATTGGAATATCGCGGGCTGCCAAGCAAGTTTCTATTTGCAGCGAAAAAGCGGGATTAGCGCGCCATCTGGAAAAGCAGCACGATCTCCCTTATATGCGACGCTCATAACAAGTCTAGGAACGGTCAGGGACGTCTGGATGGTGCGCAACCTCATTTCCTATCTGGATTCGATCAAATCCCGCGATCCGGCGCCGCGATCCCGCGCGGAAATCTTGCTCTACCCCGGCGTCTGGTCGCTGGCATTCCATCGGGTCGCCCATCGCCTCTATTGCGCGCGGCTGTTCTTCCTTGCGCGCGCCGTGAATCATTTTTCACGGTTCCTGACCGGTAACGACATTCATCCGGGCGCGAAGATCGGCAAGCGCTTCTTCATCGACCATGGCTTTACCGTGATCGGCGAGACGGCGGAGATTGGCGACGATGTCACCCTCTACCAGAATGTCACGCTGGGCGGCACGGACCCGGCCAATGGCATCGCCGGCAAGCGTCACCCCACGCTGAACGACGGCGTGATCGTGGGGTCGGGCGCGCAGGTTCTGGGACCGATCAATGTCGGTGCGCGGGCGCGGGTCGGCGCGAACGCGGTGGTGACCAAGGATGTGGCCGATGGTGCCACCATGGTCGGCATTCCGGCGCGCGCGATGCTGATTGACGTCACCGCCTATCAGCGCGACTTCATGCCCTATGGCACGCCCTGTTCGGACTGTTTCGACCCGGAAAAGCAGAAACTGGAAATGCTTCAGTGCGAGGTCGAGCAATTGCAGAAGCGCCTCGCCGAATTGATGGCGGAGCGCCAGACTCCCGTGTTGGGCGCCGATGACGATGCGCCGCTGTTCAAGGAGCGCGGCCGGGCCTGATGAGCAATGTGACGCCGTTTCCCCATCAAGGAACGGGGCCGACGCCAAAGGGTGGCCAGGTCGGTTTCGAGCGGCTGGAACTACAGCGGATCATGGATCTGTACGGCCGCATGGTGTCGGCGGGCCATTGGCGCGACTATGCGATGGACATGGGGCAGGAGGCGGCGATCTTCAGCGCATTCCGCCGGTCCGCCGAACGCCCTGAATATCGGATCGAGAAACGCCCCGCGCTGCGCCATCGGCAGGGCATGTGGGCGCTGGTCGGGGAAAGCGGCCAGATTTTGAAGCGCGGCCAGGAATTGCAGGGCGTGCTGGCCCCGGTCGAGCGCAAATTGCTGCGGATTGTCGAGGATTGACTATCGTTTTGGCTGCCCCCTCCGCGATGGGAGGAGGCAGCCCGTCGTCGTTTACGCGACGGCGCGATCCAGATAGGGCAGGCGTTCTGAGAGACGCGGCGGCAGGCCGCCCACAACCAGCGCGCGCGCATGGTGCCAGAGCGCCGACAGCAGCAGCAGCGCCGATCCGATCACCAGCGCGGTGAGCGCCCAGGACAATTCCACCGCGCCGGCCTGACGGAACAGGCCGTAAAGGGCCAGGAGGACATAGGCGAGGCTGGAGACGAGCAGCGCCCGCCGATCGATCGCCAGCGCCATCAGGCCGAAGGCGACATACAGCGCGATCACGAGCGCCGCGCGACCGGCGCTGATCTCATCGCCTTTCAGCACGCCCAGCAGGTAGAAGAGCGAGTGCGCGATCATCGGTGCGGCGGCCAGGTGCAGCCAGAAGGCGACATCGGACCGGCGCGTGGTGCGGGCGCGATCACTCATGTCCCACCACATGGCGAGCGCGAAAGTGGCGAGCCCCGCGATGAGCAGCAGCGCGAAGGGCAGCGTCGCGCTGCCGGGCATGGCGGCTACCACAAGACTGACGCCGACGCCTGCCGCCGCCGCCGCGCCGACCGCCACGGTGATCGGCACCATGAAGCGCCGCCAGTGCGCCCAAGCCGCGAGCACGCCCGCGCCAGCCGCGACGCACAGGATCATCGAGGCGAGGCTGTCGCCCGCATCGGGGAAGATCTGCGCGCCCAACGTACCGACCGCAAAGACGATGCCGCCGACAAATCCGCCCAGCAAAAGAATGGAGGGCAGCGCCATGTGGCGGCGACGGGTGAAATATTCGGCCAGGCCCCAACTGACCGCAGCGACCAGCAGACCGGCCATGAAAGCGGGATGATGGTCCGGCGCGCCGAATCGCAGGCCGTTGCCCAGCCAGCCGACAGCCACCAGTAGCAGGACGCTGGCGATCGCGACGAAGATGTCGTTGAAGCCGGACAGCAGCCGGAAATGTTCTTCATCGACCATGGGCGAAGCGCGCTGCCCCGCCACATGATCGCGCAATGCCTGCGCCGCCTGCGCGGGGATCGCACCCGCCGCTACGGCATCCTGTAGATCGCTCTCGCTATACATCGTCCTGCTCCTGGGACCGTCTGGAGGGCGCATTATAGCATTGCTGTATTAATACATCAACACAGTTGATTTTGGCCTTTTTCCGCGGGTCCAGCGGTGTTAGCGCAGGGCCGATAATAGAGGAGACGATCGATCATGACTTTGCCGACATTGCTGGAAGGCCGCCTGTCGCTGCCGCTGATCGGATCGCCGATGTTCATCATCTCGCAACCGGCTCTGGTCATGGCGCAGTGCCGGGCGGGCATCGTTGGTGCCTTCCCCTCGCTCAATGCGCGGCCCTCAGGGCTGTTCGAGGCGTGGTTGCAGCAATTGCAGGCAGAACTGACGGACGCCGACGCGCCCTTCGCCGTCAACCTGATCGTCCATCGCAGCAATGCGCGGCTGGAGGAGGATTTGGCGCTGTGCGTTAAATATCGCGTGCCGCTGGTCATCACCTCGCTTGGCGCGCGGGAGGATGTGAATGCGGCGATCCACAGCTATGGCGGCATCGTCCTGCATGATGTGATCGACGACCGATTTGCGCGCAAGGCGATCGAGAAGGGCGCCGATGGCCTGATCGCGGTCGCCGCCGGGGCGGGCGGGCATGCTGGCACCCAGTCGCCGTTCGCGCTGATTCAGGAAATACGCCAGTGGTTCGACGGGCCGCTGGCGCTGTCGGGATCGATCGCCACCGGGCGCGCCATCGCCGCCGCGCGGATGATGGGGGCGGACCTGGCCTATATGGGGTCGCCCTTCATCGCCACGGCGGAGGCCAATGCCGATCCGGCCTATAAGCAGATGATCGTTGACAGCCACGCCGCCGACATCGTCTATTCCGACGTCTTCACCGGCGTCCACGGCAATTATCTGCGCCCCAGCATCGTTGCGTCGGGGTTGGACCCCGACAGCCTGCCCAAGGCGAAGGACATGGATTTCGCGGCGATGACCGGTGGCGACAAGAAAGCGTGGCGCGACGTCTGGGGGTGCGGCCAGGGCATCGGCGCGGTCGACAAGGTGCAGCCGGCCGCCGATTTCGTGGCAGAGCTAAAGGCTGACTACCGTGCGGCTATCGCTGGCCTCACCCTCTAGAAACCCGCGCAGTTCGCCGATGAAACGGTCAAACTGGTCATGGTGCAGCCAGTGGCCGGCATCGGCGAATTCGACCAGTCGAGCATCGCTGAAATGGCGGATGCGGCCGTCCTTTTCCGGGTTGGATGCCCAACTGTCCTGCCCAAGGCAAAGCAGGGTTGGGCAACTGATCCGCTTCCAGAAGTCGGGCAGTTCCTCATCGATGGCCGCCTGGGGTGCCAAGCCTTTGAGATAAGGATCGAATTTCCAGCCATAGCTGCCGTCTTCGTTGCGATTGACGCCATGGCTGGTCAGGTGCAGCGCCTGTTCGACCGTCAGATGCTCGTTGCGTTCGCGCATCCGGCCGATCGCCGCCTCGATCGTGGGGTAGCGCCGCGGCGTGCGGCGGGCGCTGTCGCGGCGGGTGTCGATCCATTCGCGCCAGACGTCGGGCACCAGGCGTTCGGCCTTGTCCTTCAGGCGGTCGGGGGACAGGCCCAGCCCCTCGATCGCGACGAGCTTGCGCAGCTTGTCGGGGAACAGGCCCGCATAGCGCAGGCTGATCGCGCCGCCGAGCGAATGGCCCACGATAGTTACCGGCGACCGGTCGAGCAGGTCGACCAGTTGCGCCAGGTCATAAACGAAATTGGCCATCATATAGGAGCCGTCGGGCGACCAGTCGCTGTCGCCATGGCCGCGCAGGTCGGGCGCGATGACATGATAATCCCGCGCCAACGCCCGCGCCGTCCAGTCCCAGCTGCGCGCATGGTCGAAGCCGCCATGCACCAGGATCAGCGTGGGAGCGGATGTATTGCCCCAGTCGAGATAATGGAGCCGGGTCCGCAGCGACGTGAAGAAATGCGAAGTCGGGGTCGGCGCGGTAGGGATGTCCATGCGATCCTGCAGGCTGGGAACAGATATGGTCCCCATCAGCGAAGCGCACCGATGTTGCAAGCAAAGAGCGACGAAAAATGCCGCTTTTCCAATATTTCTGCCGGACTGTTCGAAAATCGGTTCAACAATCGGGAAGTATTGGGTCGGGTCCGCGCGCCGCGACAGCCGGGGTTGGCGCGCCGCGCATCGCGGTCGCGACCGTGCGGACCAGCTCTGCCTGTTTGAATGGCTTGTCCAGGCGCAGCCGTTGCGTGGCATGCGGCGGCAGTTCGGCAAAGCCGGTGACGATGACGACCGGCAGGCCGGGCTGTATCTGCTCGATCGCATCGGCCAGCTGCGCGCCGGTCATGCCCGGCATGGCATGGTCGGTGACGACCAGGTCGACGCTGCCGCGCTCCAGCAACCGCAGCGCGTCGGCACCGGACGACGCCTGGAACACGGTATGGCCCAGATCCTCCAGCATGCCGGCGGTGTTCATCAGCACCAGATCGTCATCGTCCACCGCCAATATGACCAGGGGGGTGTCGGGGTCATGCATTTCCTCCACCACCATGGCGACGTGCCGGGCATCCGCGTCCGCCGCCGCCATCGGCAGCCACAAAGATACGCTCGTCCCGATCTCCGGCTCGCTGGCGATGGTTAGCGATCCGCCGCATTGCTGGGCGAAGCCGTGCACCATCGACAGGCCAAGGCCGGTGCCCTTGCCCACGCCCTTGGTGGTGAAAAAGGGTTCGCGGGCGCGCTCCAGCGTCGCGGCGTCCATGCCCTCGCCCTCGTCGATCACGGACAGGCGGATATAGTCGCCCGCGCCAAGATCCGGCAGCTCGTCCTGCGTGATGGTCGTTTGCGTTGCATCGATGATGATCCGTCCGCCGCCCGGCATGGCGTCGCGCGCATTGGCGGCCAGGTTGAGCAGCGCCAGTTCCAGTTGCGAAGGGTCGGCATGGGCCGCGCCCAGCATTGGCGGAAAGCGCATCTCGATCGACACCGCCGCGCCCAGCGTGGTGCGGAACAATTCGGCCATGCCCTGCACCAATATGACGCAGTCGATGCTTTGCAATTTCAATTCCTGCTTGCGGGCGAAAGCCAGCATGCGCTGCGTCAGGGTCGCGCCGCGCTCGGCCGCGGTCATGGCGTTGTCGAGATAGCGGGTGATGTCGCCGCCGGTCGCCATCCGTTGCCGGGCCAGGTCCAGGCTCCCCACGATCACCGCCAGCAAATTGTTGAAATCATGCGCGACGCCGCCGGTCAGCTTGCCGATCGCATCCATCTTTTGCGTCTGGATGATGGCGTCGCGCGCTTCGTCGATCGTGCGCTGCGCTTCGCGCCGTTCGGTCAGGTCACGGGTGATCTTGGCAAAGCCCAGCAAGGTGCCGTCCGGCGTGTGGATCGGGTCGATCACGACATTGGCCCAGAAGCGAGAGCCGTCCTTGCGGATGCGCCACCCTTCCGCCTCGAACCGGCCCACGGTCTGCGCGGTATGAAGCGCGCGGGAGGGCAGGCCCGCCAGCCGATCCTCCTCGCTGTAGAAGCGGGAGAAATTCTGGCCCAATATCTCTTCGGTCTTATAACCCTTGAACCGTTCCGCGCCCATGTTCCAGCTCGTCACCGTGCCGACGGGGTCGAGCATATAGATGGCGTAATCGGTCACGCTTTGCACCAGCAGCCGGAATCGATCCTCGCTGGCGCGCAGGGCCTCCTGCGCGGCGCGCTGCTCGGTCAGGTCGCGCGTCACCTTGGCAAAGCCCAGCAAGCGGCCATCGGGCGACCGGATCGGATCGATCACCACATTGGCCCAGAAGCGTCCCCCGTCCTTGCGGACGCGCCAGCCCTCCGCTTCGAACCGGCCTTCATGCTCGGCGGCGTAGAGCGCCATGGCGGGGACGCCGCTCGCCTGATCCTCCGGCGTGTAGAAACGCGAAAAATGCTGGCCGATAATCTCGTGGGCCTCATAGCCTTTGAAACGGCGTGCGCCCGCGTTCCAGCTGGCCACGATGCCCGTGGGGTCGAGCATATAGATGGCATAGTCGGTGACGCTTTGAACCAGCAGTTCGAAGCGATTGCCTGTTTCGTCAGTGGAGGCGGTAATCATTATGTCCCCGAATCAAGCGCCGGTGGACGGTGCTCTCTTTGCCATCGGCAAAACGGCGCTGGGACGCAATCGTTCCTTAGCCTCGCATAGGGCACCCTCTTGACTTGAAACGCCGCCCTGCGCACCACGCCGGCTCTATTGCGCAGGGAGCGGGCATGGCGACGAAGGCGACGATCACGGTCATTGGCGAAGCAATGCTGGAATTGAGCCGCGGCCATGGTGACAGCTGGAACCTGCGCTATGGCGGCGACGTCATCAATACCGCGATCCATCTGGCGCGGGCGGGCGACAAAGTCCGCCTCGCCAGCGCGCTGGGCACCGATCCGATGAGCGCGCAACTGTGCGCTCAGTGGGAAGCGGAGGGCGTGGACACGTCGCTGGTGATCGCGGCGAAGGACAGGCTGCCCGGCCTCTACGCGATCGAGACGGACGCGGCGGGCGAGCGCAGCTTCCATTATTGGCGCAGCGAGGCTGCGGCGCGGCGGATGTTCGACCTGCCGCAAAGCGCGGCGATGGTGGCGCAGGGGGCGCAATCGGACGTGCTCTATTTCTCGCTCATCACCCTGGCGATCCTGCCCGATTCCGGGCGGGAGGCATTGCTGGACCTGTGTGCCCAGGTGCGCGCGCATGGCGGCCGCATCGCCTTCGACGGTAATTATCGCGCCCGGCTGTGGAACGATGCGGCGACGGCGCGCCACTGGCGCGACCGGGCGATCGCGGTCAGCGAAATGGGCCTGCCGACCCTGGCCGACGAAGTCGAGATGGGTGAGGCGGACGACGCCCGCGATGCGGCGGCGCGCTGGGGTGCGGGTGAGGGCAAGGATGTGGTCGTCAAGCTGGGCGGCGAGGGCTGCCTGGTGGCAGGGGAGGTCGTGCCGATCCCGCGCCAGTTGGACGTCATCGATTCGAGCGGAGCGGGGGACGCCTTCAATGGCGGCTATCTCCACGCCCGGCTGGCCGGCGCCAGCCCGCATGCGGCGGCGCTGGCCGGGCATCGCCTGGCCGGCTGGAACATCGGCCACCGCGGCGCGATCCCGGCGAGGGACGCAGACGCGCCTTACGGCTGATCGCCGTTGACAGGCTCCCATTGACAGGGGGCCATGGCTTGCGCCATGGGGCGGGAACAGGCGCGCGGGTGTAGCTCAATGGTAGAGCTTTTGCTTCCCAAGCAAGTGACGAGGGTTCGATTCCCTTCACCCGCTCCAACAGCCTGTGGCGATGAACCCTCGTTTTTGGAGCGCTCCGCCCTGCCGGGCTGCGCTGGGGGTTCGATTTCCTTCACCCACCCCATCCCTTAAAATCATCGTCTCAGCCGACCTGCCGCTTCGCCAGTTTGCGGGCCAGGGTGCGGCGATGCATGCCCAGGCGCCGCGCGGCTTCGGAAATGTTGAACTCGCTGTCCTTGAGCACTTCATGGATATGCTCCCATTCCAGCGTCTTGATCGACGTTGGCCGGGGGGCCAGCGGCGCGGCGGGGTTGCCGCCCGATCGAGCGAAGGCGGCCTCGATATCGTCGGTGTTGGATGGCTTGGCGAGGTAATTGGTCGCGCCCAGCTTGATCGCCTCGACCGCCGTCGCGATGCTGGCGAAGCCGGTCAGCACCACGATCAGCATGGCCGGATCATGGGCGTGCAGCGCCTGCACGCAGGCCAGGCCCGATTGCGGGCCGAGCTTGAGATCGACGACAGCGAAGCCGGGGCGGTTGTCGGCCAGTATCGCGGTCACCGTTTCCAGGCTGTTGGCCGACAGCACGTCATAACCGCGCCGCTCGAACGAGCGTTTGAGCGTGCGGGTGAAGCCTTCGTCATCCTCGACGATCAGCAATTGCCGTTCATCCGTCATCATTCGCCTCCTCCAGCGCCAACGTGGCGAGTGGCAGGCGCAGCAGGATCATCGCGCCGCCTTCCGCGCCGTTGCTCGCGTCGACCCGTCCGCCCAGCTTGCGCACCACATTGACGACCAAGAAGAGGCCAAGGCCGCCACCTTGCTTGCCCTTGCTGGATCGGTAGGGCTTGCCGACATCGGCCAGCATCGCCGGATCGAAGCCGCGACCATTGTCACGCACCGCGATGTGCAGCCACTGGCTGTCGCGGCTGACCATCATATTGATATAGGTCGCGCCCGCCTCCCGCGCATTGTCGAGCAGGTTGGTCACCGCCTGCCGGATCACCGGATCGGCGATGATGCGCGGATAATCATGCGGGCCGAAATCGCAGCGCAGCGGCATGCCCGGATTGGCGATGCGCCAGTCGCGCGCGATGATGTCGATGAAATCGCGGACATTGGTGACCTGGGGCGCTTCGCCGCGCGCTTCGCCTGCGGACATGAGGATGCCGGTCAATATGGTCTTGCAGCGTTTGACCGCCGCCTCCATCTCGCCCACTTCCTCGACCAGCGCGGGATGCGCCTTGATTTCGGGCATGTGCCGCCAGTCGCCCAGCACCACGGCAAGCTGGGCCAGCGGCGTGCCCAGCTCATGCGCCGCACCTGAGGCCAACAGGCCCATGCGCACGATATGCTCTTCCTCGACCGCCTGTTGCCGCAATTCCGCCAGATAATGTTCCCGCTGCTGCAGGTTGCGGTTCACGCGGGTCATGAACAGCACCAGCAGCACCGCGATCATGGTGATGCAGATCCAGGTGCCTATGATGTGCAGATCGAACAAGCGACCCTCCAGCGTCTCGCTGAGGTCGAGCGGACGATAGACGAACGTCAGCATCGCCGCGCAAAGGGTCGACACCACGACGATGCCCCACACGCTCCACCGGTGCAGCAGCACCGCGCCCAGCGCGACCTGCACCAGATAGAGCGACACGAACGGATTGGTCGCCCCGCCGCTCAGGTAAAGCTGAGTGGTCAGCGCAAATACGTCGAACAGCAGTGCCAGGAACAGTTCGGCATGGGTGATGTCGGCGCGGCGGCGCAGCACCATGAGGCTACCGATATTCATCGCCGTCGCGATGCAGGGTACAACCAGCATTGATGGCAGCGGCAGGTGGATGTCCATCAAGAAATGAACGAACAGGATCGTCGCGACCTGCCCGGCGATGGCGATCCAGCGCAACTGTACCAGCAACGCCATGTTGCGACGCCCGGCTGCGTCGGCAGGCCACCGGCCGGGCAGCCAGCGCACGCGCTTGGACGATGCTGTCGTCATCCCCGGCGATCTTTTCCCGACTGGCGCATGACGAGGCTATAGGCCCCCGCGACCATGGCCGCCAGTATGAACCAGGTGATGGCATATTGCAGATGGCTATTGGGGAAACGGACCACGGTCAGCCCGCCGACCGGCAAGGCGTCGGGCGAAGGACCGGCCTGCGCGTCGATGAAATAGTTGGCGACCGGCTCCAGCTTGCGCGTGGCCGCGATGGCGGCGACGTCGCGCGAATACCAGCGGTCGGCGCCGGGATCGTTGCTGCGCAGGAAGCCGCCGCCCGGTTCGGTCAGGCGCAGCAGGCCGGTGACGCGCACCTTGCCGTGGGGCAGGTCATAACGGGTCTTGGCTTCTGGCGGCACGAAGCCGCGGTTGATGAGAACAATCGCGCCGTTCGGCTGGCGCAGCGGGGTGAGCACCCAATAGCCCGCGCCGCGCACGGTGGCGGCCTGCACCAGCACGGCCTTGTCATGCAAGAAAATGCCGGTTGCGGTGACGCGGCGATATTCGTCGGTTTGGGTTGCCCTGGCCGGGGCCGATGTCGGCGCGGCGTGGATACGGGCATCGACGCGGGCGATCAGGTCGCGCTTCCACGCCAGGCGCTCCACCTGCCAGACGCCGAGCGCACAGAGGCCCACGAACAGGATGAGCGCGGCCAGCGTCAGGCCGACCGGGAACCCCGCCTTTTGGGGGCGGGGGTCCGCGTCTGTCACGGCATCTGGCTCATGTCATGCGACATGGTCGGCATCATATTGTGGTTGAGGTGATACATGACCCAGGTCGAACCCGACAGGGTGATGACGACCAGCACCAGCGTAAAGATCAACGCCATCATGGACCAGCCGCCTTCGGAGCGGGTGTTCATGTGCAGGAAGTAGATCATGTGGACCACGATCTGCACCACCGCGAAGGCCATGATGATGATCGCGGTGGTCTGCGGATTGGAGAAGAAGCCGGTCATGACCAGCCAGAAGGGGATGGCCGTCAGGATCACCGACAGGCCGAACCCGATCATGTAGCTACCCATGGTTCCGTGCGCGCCCGCATGGGCGTCGGGGTGGTCATGGCCGGGCTTGGGGTGGGCGGCATCGCTCATCGCAGCATTCCCATCAGATAGACAAAGGTGAAGACGCCGATCCAGATGACGTCGAGGAAGTGCCAGAACATCGACAGGCACATCAGGCGACGCTGGTTGGCCGGGATCAGGCCATGTCTGGCGACCTGCACCATCAGCGTCACCAACCAGATGCAGCCGAAGGTGACGTGCAGCCCATGAGTGCCGACCAAAGTGAAGAAGGCTGACAGGAAGCCCGACCGCATCGGCGTCGCGCCCTCATGGATGAGGTGCGCGAATTCGTACATTTCGATGCTGAGGAACGCCAGGCCGAACAGGCCGGTGATCGCCAGCCAACCCTGGGTCGCGGCGACCTTGTTCTTTTCCATCGCCAGCATGGCAAAGCCATAGGTGATGGAGGAAAAGAGCAGCATCGCGGTGTTGAGCGCCACCAGCGGCAGGTCGAACAGGTCTTTTGGCCCCGGTCCCGCCGCATAATTGCCGCCCAGCACCGCATAGGTGGCGAACAGGCAGGCGAAGATGAGGCAATCGCTCATCAGGTACATCCAGAAGCCCAGCATGGTGCTGGACCCTTCGGGATGGTGCGGCTCGTGGGCCAGGTGGAAGAGCGGATTGCCGTCCTTGTCGAGGAAGGCGGGGTCGATCGGAGATGCGCTTGCCATGATGGTTTAACCCTTGGTCGCGAGCAGCGCGGTGCGCTCGCCCTCGGTGCGCTCCACCACATCCTTGGGGATGTAGAAGTCGCGCTTATAGTTGAAGGTGTGGCCGATCGCGACGGCCAGGATGCCGACGAAGCTGAGGCCTGCGAGCCACCACATGTACCAGATCATGCCGACCGAGAAGGCGATGGAAAGCCCCGCGATGATGATGCCGGTGCCGGTGTTGCTGGGCATATGGATCGCTTCATAGCCCGACAGAGGCCGCTGATAACCGCGCTTCTTCATGTCGGACCAGGCATCATTGTCGTGGATGACCGGCGTGAAGGCAAAGTTATAGTCTGGCGGGGGCGAACTGGTCGCCCATTCCAGCGTGCGACCGTTCCACGGATCGCCCGTGGTGTCGCGCAGCTTCTCGCGGTTGATGATGCTGACCGCGAACTGGACGAACATGCAGGCGATGCCGGCCGCGATCATCAGCGCGCCGAAGGCGGCGATCTGGAACCAGATTTGCAAGCTGGGATCGTCGAACACGCGCATCCGGCGGGTCACGCCCATCAGGCCGAGGATATAAAGCGGCATGAAGGCGAACCAGAAGCCCACGACCCACAGCCAGAAGCTGCGCTTGCCCCATTTGGTGTCCAGCGTGAAGCCGAACGCCTTGGGCCACCAGTAGTTGATCGCTGCGAACAGGCCGAACAGCACGCCGCCGATGATGACGTTGTGGAAATGCGCGATCAGGAACAGCGAGTTGTGGAGCACGAAGTCGGCGGGCGGCACGGCGAGCAGCACGCCGGTCATGCCGCCGACGGTGAAGGTCAGCATGAAGGCCACGGTCCACATCATCGGCAGGTCGAACCGGATGCGGCCGCGATACATGGTGAACAGCCAGTTGAAGAGCTTGGCCCCGGTCGGGATGGAAATGACCATCGTCGTGATGCCGAAGAAGCTGTTGACGCTGGCGCCCGACCCCATGGTGAAGAAATGGTGCAACCAGACGAGATAGCTGAGCAGCGCGATGACGATCGTCGCATAGACCATCGAGCTATAGCCGAAGAGGCGCTTGTTCGAGAAGGTCGCGGTGACTTCGGAGAAGACGCCGAACAGCGGCAGGATGAGGATATAGACTTCCGGATGACCCCAGATCCAGATCAGGTTCACATACATCATGGGGTTGCCGCCCATGTCGTTTGTGAAGAAGGCCGTACCGACATAACGGTCGAGCGACAGCAGGGCGAGGACGGCGGTCAGCACCGGGAAGGCCGCAACGATCAGGACGTTAGCGCAGAGCGAGGTCCAGGTGAAGACCGGCAGCTTCATCATGTTCATGCCCGGCGCGCGCATCTTCACGATGGTCGCGATCAGGTTGACGCCAGACAACAGCGTGCCGATGCCCGCGATTTGCAGGCCCCAGATATAATAGTCGACGCCGACGCCCGGCGAATAGGCGATGCCCGACAGCGGCGGATAGGCCAGCCAACCGGTGCGCGCAAATTCCCCCACGAACAGCGACATCATCACGATCACGGCGCCCGCCGTGGTCATCCAGAAGCTAAAATTGTTGAGGAAGGGGAAGGACACGTCGCGCGCGCCGATCTGGAGCGGGACGATATAGTTCATGATCCCGGTGATCATCGGCATGGCGACGAAGAAGATCATAATGACGCCATGCGCCGTGAAAATCTGGTCGTAATGATGGGCGTTCAGATAGCCTTCCGACCCGTTGAACGCCATCGCCTGTTGCAAGCGCATCATGACCGCGTCGGCAAAACCGCGCACGAACATGATGAGCCCCAGGATCATGTACATGATGCCGATGCGCTTATGGTCGACGGTGGTGAACCAGTCGTTCCACAACATGCCCCACAGCTTATATTTGGTGATGCCCGCGACGACGACGAGGCCGCCGAGCATGACCATGAGGAAGGTGCCGACGACGATCGGCTCGTGCAGGGGCAGCGAACTCCAGTCGAGCCGACCGAATATCAGCTTCCAGATGCCGCTATTTTCAGAGGCGGGGGAGGGGGACATGGCGTCTAGCCTTCAGGCGAGAGAGAAATAAAAGAACGGGGACAGGTCATGGGCATCACATGCCTTCATGACCGGCATGGCCACTGCCATGCCCATCGCCGTCCTGCTGGCCAGGGGCTTGCTTGCCCTGCGCGGCCGGAGTGCGTTTCGCCGCCGGGGTCATGCCCGCGGGCTGGGCGATCTCGCCCTTCTTGCCCGGCTCGACCGGATGGAAGCCGCCGACGTCGATCGTGCCGTCGTGGCGCAGCCCTTCGACGTCATGCGCCGATTCCTTGCCCGCGCCGCCCATGGAGTCGGTCATCATCACCGCGTCCATGCACTTCTTGCCCGGCTGGACGCACATGTTGAGCGCAGCATGGAACAGCTTGGGTTCGACACCGCTGAAATACATCGGCGGCACCTTCTCGCTGGGCTGTTCCAGCTTGACGTAGGTCGCCCGGTCCAGCTTCGCGCCGCTGGCCTTCACCTTGGCGACCCACCGGTCGAAACTGGCCTGGTCCATGGCGTGGAAGCGAAAACGCATGTTGGAGAAGCCGGCACCCGAATAGTTGGCGGAAAAGCCTTCATAATTGCCCGGCTTGTTGGCGACCGCGTGCAGCACCGTCTGCATGCCCGGCATGGCGTAGATCTGGCCAGCGAGCGCCGGTACGAAGAAGCTGTTCATGATGGTCGAAGAGGTGATCTTGAACGCGATCGGCCGGTCGACCGGCGCAGCCAGTTCGTTCACCGTCGCGATGCCCAATTCAGGGTAGATGAACACCCATTTCCAGTCCATCGCCACCACTTCGACCTGTAGCGGCTTGGCGGCCGGATCGACCTTGCGCGCATGATCGACCCGGTCGAGCGGGCGATAGGGGTCGAGCAGATGGGTGCTGCTCCACGTCACCGCGCCCAGCGCGATGATGATCAGTAGCGGCGCCGACCAGATCAGCAGTTCCAGGCTGGTCGAATGGTCCCAGTCGGGATCATAATCTTCCGCCTTGGCTTTTTCCCGATATTTCCACGCGAACCAGATCGTCATCGCCATCACGGGTATGATGATCAGCAGCATCAATGCGGTCGAAATCAGGATCAGGTCGCGTTGCTGCATTGCAACATCGCCGGCGGGAGACATGACCACCCAATTGCATCCGCCCAGCGGCAGCAGCAGGAATGGAGCGATTCGGCGCAGAAATGCGCGCTTGGTGGCGGAATGACGGGCTATCATGCGGCCCGCATTATCAGGATGGCCGGCGCGCGACATTGGACCTTTTGTCCTATCCCTGTGCATCTGCAAAATAGGGCATGGAGTAATTAACCAACGGGATGATTCGTCGTGCAACGAAGTGCGGCGCGGATCGTTCCCGCAGCATGAAGGTCCGTTTTACCCCATGACTTCCGCCCAATGACCTCCGCGAAGACCACGCCCAATTCGACCCAGGCGGAACGCGACGTGCGCCAGCTGCATGCGCATGGACACAAGAAAATCGCGCCCGGCGAGATCGCGATCGGCGTCATCATCGGGCGGACGTCGGAATTTTTCGACTTCTTCGTCTATGCGATCGCCTCGTGCATCGTCTTCCCGGCGCATATCTTCCCCTACATGTCGCCGCTGATGGGGACGCTCTGGTCCTTCGCCATCTTCGCACTCGCCTTCATCACACGCCCGATCGGGTCGTTCATCTTCATGGCGGTCGATCGCGCCTATGGCCGCGGCGTCAAGCTGACCATCGCATTGTTCCTGCTGGGCGGATCGACCGCGGCGATCGCCTTCCTGCCGGGCTATGAGACGATCGGCCATTGGGCCGCGATCCTGCTGGCGCTGTTCCGCGCCGGTCAGGGCGTGGCGCTGGGCGGCACCTGGGATGGCTTGGCCTCGTTGCTCTCGCTCAACGCGCCCAAGAACAAGCGCGGCTGGTATGCGATGATGCCGCAATTGGGCGCGCCGCTGGCGCTGATGGTCGCGGCGGGCCTGTTCGCTTACTTCCTCAACATTCTCTCGACCGCCGACTTCCTCGACTGGGGCTGGCGCTATCCCTTCTTCGTCGCCTTTGCGATCAACGTGGTGGCGCTGTTCGCCCGTCTGCGCATCGTCGTGACAGAGGAATTTGCGCGGCTCTATGAAACCCGCGAACTCCAGCCCTCGCCGGTCATCGAAACCGTCCGCAGCGAGGGGCGCAACATCGTCATCGGCGCGTTCGCCCCGATGGCCAGCTTCGCCCTGTTCCACATGGTCACCGTGTTCCCGCTGTCGTGGATCGCGCTCTATACCGACCAGCCGCTGGAACGATTCCTGATGATCGAGGTGATCGGCGCGTTCGTCGGCGTGCTGGCGATCATCGTGTCGGGCTTCGTCGCCGACATGGTCGGCCGCCGCACCCTGATCGGCTGGTCAGCGGTGGGCATCGCCATTTTCGCGGTCGCAGCGCCCTTGCTGCTCAATGGCGGCGATCTGGGCGAAGTCGCCTTCATGGTGCTGGGCTTCATCCTGCTGGGGCTGAGCTTCGGCCAGTCTTCGGGTATCGTCGCCTCCAATTTCCGCACCGCCACGCGCTATACCGGGTCGGCGCTGACGTCGGACCTGGCCTGGCTGGTCGGCGCGGGCTTTGCGCCGCTGGTCGCGCTCTCTGTGTCGGCCGAATTTGGCCTGGCCGCGTCGGGCGTTTATCTGCTGTCGGGCGCGGTGGTGACCGGCGTCGCGCTGTTCGTGAACAAGGAACTGGCCGGCCGCGACCGTTAAACTGCGCCGCGCATCCGCTTGAGCGCCTTGCGATCGAACCAGGCGGTCAGGCCGGGGCGCGGGCGGAAACGGGGCAGCCATTCGGGATAGAGGCTCGCCAGACGCGCGGGTAGGCCGGCTGGTCCCTCGCGCGTCATGATGTCCGACACGATCCGGTTCTGGTAGAAGCGCACCGAATAGTTGATCAGCCGCTTGTAGTGCATGCGCCAGGTCTGGGGCCGCGCCAGGCTGACCTGTTCGCACAGGAAACCCGCATCGTCGCAGGGCACGATCCCCGCCAGATCCCAGGCGATATCCTTCTGCAACCCGGTATGCGCCCAGGACGCCACCAGCCCGTCGTCGCCAATCAAATCGTCGGGCAGGCGCAGCTTGCGGGCGCGGATCTCCCGCACGAAATCGCCTGACAGCGCATAGAGATCGCCGAACAGCCCGCCTTCGCTGCGCAGCGTGCCACGATAGGTTGCGGCCATCCGGCCGTTCATCGGCATGCCCGACGCGGCATTGGCGTCGGGATGAGCGGCTAGATCGGCGACCAGCGCGTCGATCGACCCTGTAACGATCTGCGCATCGCCATCCATGAAGATGACGGCCTGCTCGGCCCCGGTCAGCAGGTTATGGACCATATGGTTCCAGGTCCGCGACTTGCCGCCGGCCTGTATGTCATGCACGATGACATTGGCCCGCTCGCCCGCCGCCGCCTGCGCCCGCGCCACGGTGGCGTCGGTGGTGCCGTTGACCAGCACATGGAAGAGCGTATCGGGCCGATCGAGCGGCAGCGACGCCAGACAGGCGCCGATGCGGCGTTCTTCCTGATGGGCGAAGATCGCGACAGCGGCCGAATAGGGGGCGGCGTAAGAGGGGGGGGGCGGCATGGCGTTAGCGGAAGTCCCAGCCCTGCTGGCCGTGCTGGCTGGCGTCGAGGCCGTCGGCTTCTTCCTGCGCGCTCACCCGCATGGGGATCACGACCGATACGATCAGCGCAGCGATGGCGCTGCCGACCATCGCCCAGAGCGCAACCACGACCAAGCCGATAGCCTGCGACGTCAACGCGCCGGGCAGGCTGATATTGGCGTCGAAGCCGACCCCGCCCATCAGCGGCAGGACGAAGACCGGCAGCAGCAGCACGCCCGTCAGGCCGCCCAGTCCGTGGATAGCGAACACACCCGCGCCGTCATCGACGCGGCCGGACAAAAACCCCATGCCGATGCGGGATATGAAAGCCGCGATGACGCCGATCAGCATCGCGCCGCCGGTGCCGACCAGCGCGGCGCTGGCCGATATGGCGGCGATGCCCGCCAGCGCGCCGGACAGGATGCCGGTCGCGCTGATGCGGGCGCTCAGCATGCGGTCGAGCAGCCCCCAGGTCAGCGCCGCGGCGCAGGCGGCGAAGAGGTGATTGAGGATCGCGGTCGCGGCATCGTCGGTCGCGCCCAGCGCCCAGCCGCCGACCACGCCGGACAGGCCGACCCAGAGTAGCCCGCCGCCCGCGACGCTCAGAAGCGGGGCATGCCCAGGATCGGACGGCTCGCGCCGCGCGCCTGCGATCAGGGCGAGGGCAAGGGCGGAAAAGCCCGCCACGCCATGCAGCACCAGTCCGCCGGCGAAATCCATGACGCCCAGATCCGCGAGCCAGCCGCCGCCCCACACCGCATGGGCGACCGGGGCATAGACGAGCAGCAGCCAGAGCGGGGTGAAGGCGATCCACCAGCCGATCCGCGTCCGCTCCGCCACCGCGCCCACCAGCAGGCAGGCGGCGAGCAGGGCGATAGCGAGCTGGAATAGCACGAAGGCCGATTCGGGTACCGTCAGCCCGTCGCGCAACTGGGCGAGATTGGCGAGCAGCAGGTTCGCGCCGCCGCCCAGCCAGGCGCTGCCCGGCGCATAGGCGATGCTGTAGCCCGCAATGCCCCAGGTCAGCGCCGCGACGGCCGCGACCGCCGCCCCCTGCGCCGTCACCGACAGGGCGCTGCGCACATTGACCTGCCCTGCGTGGCGCAGCATCAGCCCCGGCAGCGCGGCCAGCAGCACCAGCAGCGCGCACAGGATCATCCAGCCGGTATCGCCGCTGTCGGCCACCGCCACCTGCGCCCAGGCCGGTTGCGGCAGCGCCAGGGCGATCAGAAGGGGCAGGGCGAGAGAAAAGCGCATGATTAAAACCCGGCTGTGGACAAGTACGCTGTGTCTAGCGGCGCTCTGGTAAAGTTTTCGATAAGTAAGGTCGATGGGAGGAAAGGATGGCGCGGCAGGCCGTCACGGCCGAAGTATACAGTGTCGTCGGGCAAAATCGGCCAATAGTCGCTGTGAGGATGCGGCGACGCCCCTGCGACGCCACGGCGACGCGCCATATGGGTCACGCGCGCGCGACATGGGTGCGACACGGGCGCTACGCCCAAGCGACAGCCATGCGCCGATCGCGCGACGGCAGGCTGTTGGGGAGGGGCGAGGACTCATCCAGAAGGATAGACCAGACAAAATCCTACATTGGAAGGCTTTCGTGGACGAGTGTCTGGCTCGTCTTTCCGCCGATGGATGGCAAGCGCCAGTGTACAGGTTCAGCTGTGGTAATGGCGCTCCCTTCCCTTTAGAGGGGGCGGCACAGTTCCCAAGACATTCACGTAGAAGATGGCAGGTAGATAATGGCCCGCAAACATTCGAAACATGGTCGCTACGAAGACGTGGTGGTCGAGGAAGACGCGCCGCCGCCGGTCGTAGACTGCTGGCTGTGCGGGCGGCCGACCGGCAAGACGATCGTCTGGCACCATCCCGTTCCCAAGAGCCGGGGCGGGCGCGATGTCGTTCCCATGCATAGCATCTGCCAGCAGACGCTGATCGCCAATTTCACCAATTCCGAATTGCAACGCCACGGGACGGATGTCGAGGGTCTGCTGGCCCATCCCAATGTGCGCAAATTCGTCGATTGGGTGGCGAACAAAGACCCTGATTTCACCGCAACCACGGCGAAGAAGCAGCGTTAGGCGGGTGAGGATTTGGTGGCTGCGCTCGGATAGACGCGGGATGCGAGGTCAAGCCCGGCATGATGGAGCTGCAAGCGACCAGTTTTTGCCTTCAAAACATGGTGTGCCTTTGTCCGGAAGCGGCCGTTTC
>JAZJZH010000017.1:0-231123 GCA_040389985.1 Pseudomonadota bacterium | reverse complement strand
TCCGCATTATGGGGACCTCGTGATTAGTGAAGTTATGGCGAGGTGAGCATAACTTGACGAACGGCTTCACGTAAGCCGGCGGGATCAGCCGTACTGTATAGCCCATCTCCTGCAGCTGGCGGGCCCAGTGATGCGCCCCGCCGCACGCCTCCAGCGCAACCAAGCACCGAGGCTGCCTAGCGAAGAACTCGAGTAGCTTGCCGCGCGTCAGCTTCCTGCTGAACAGCATGGTGCCGCGCTCGTCAGCCCCATGCGCGTGAAAAACACTCTTGGCGATATCCAGACCGATTGTGGTAACTTCCGACACGGACGCCTCCCTCAGTGGTGATCAACACATCCACTATGGCACATCGATGCCGTCGGGGGGTGTCCACCCCATCAGCTAATCTGGTCCACGAGAAGTACCTGTCGTCCCGCAACCTCGCGTTTCCGTGTGATGCGGCATAATTCGCGCAGCACTCGTTGCGGGGATCCCGCGTCAGATGCCACAGACAAGATCGCCGATTTGCCTTGTCGCGCAACTTCGATTTGGCGATCGGCGATTCCCTTCAAGTCAGAAGGATTCTACTTCTTGATAGGTGGTGGGACATCGGTGTTCGCCATCGATTAGCCACGGATCACGACAACGATCGCGCCGCCGGCTCTCTTGAGCCCCTGGTTCCCGCCGAAAGCCTGCCCAGAATCAAGCTATGCCCGAGTTTCTTCAGGTTCAAGACCAACCGAGTCGGGCTGGCAATCGGTGAGCTCGATCTCTCCGAGGATTTCGGAAGGCTTCACACCCAGCCCCGCCGCTAACGCAAATAGGACGTTGAGAGAGATGTTGAGCTCCCCTCGCTCGATACGTCCGTAACGTGCGCGCTCTACGTTTGCGAGTTGCGCGAATCGCTCCTGAGAAACGCCTTTGGCTTCTCTAAGGCTGCGAATGGTCGCCGCGAGTTTCTTTTGGGCCGTGCTGTACACCTGGCCGTTCAACGAAATACTTGCAATCACGACAACGCCATATATAGCCACGCCATATATGGCGCTATGTGTTAGCACGCTCGATAGGCAGGTCGGACCGACACTTCCTAGAGAATAGCCTCACACCCACGCTCGTTTGGGAAGAGGCGTTCATCGTGCTGATCTTCGTGGGCCGTAGGGAATGTCGGCCATCGCTTCGGCAAGCCGACGCACAGGAAAATGGTGGGAGCCTCAAGATGAATCTCGACGCGGACGCTTCTCAACAAAAACGCCTTGAGCATGCATCGTGGGTGCCCACCTCCTGTTTGGCATTCCTGATGCCTGAGGCGACGCGCCGCACACTCAGGTCTACGCAATGAAAACCGACTTTTTAAGTTACGAGTACGTGACGTCGCCTTTCAGACCGGATTGGGTCGGAGCATTGCCTCCGGGCGCAAAGATCGGCCTCATAAATGTGAGAAGAAACAGTCAGCGGCTCGTCTCGGAGATCAGTTGGGGGGCGCTCGACGACGCTGGAAGCATAACGTCCGGGACCATCACTATTAAGTGGAAGAACCTAGAAGCCAATCCGACAAGTGAGGCGGAAAAACAGCGCCTCTATCGGAATGCCGCGAACGCCCTCAATCGGCGCCTCCGCGGCGTGGTCATAGAGAAGACCGACTATCGACCACGTAGTAGCCCAGAAACGTTGTTCCATGAGGAGGCTCAGGTTAAGCCTTCTTGGCTTCGCGCGGTAGGCGACGCGTATGCACTCTTTGACGAACTTCGGATAGAGGTGGCTGAAGGCATCGGCTTCAAGACGTTCCTTCGAAGATGGACGGAGAGTTCCGCAGAGGGGCAGATTATCGCTATGCTGGAAGCGTTTCGCACCCTTCGCGAATTTCGCCGGCAAGTCACAGCAGAGGTATTTGCTCCAGATTTCAAGCGAGCAAAGCCGCCAAAGAATTTCAGCGACGTCATTCCGGGATGATGGTCGTTCGGATAGAAATTTGGCCTGGCGGGGACGAACAGGCCGCTTTCGAGATCGGCCGCATGGATGTAGCCAACGTCGGCACCGTGGCTGATGTCGGCGCCTATGCAGCCTCCGTCACGCAGAGGGCGACGCCAACAATTGGCGTGCCTAGTTTCGTCCGGAGTGTAACGGTCGCATCTCATCCCCGGGGGGATGGTCCTTGGGCGTTGGTTGCTAGAGTGCTTGGCGAAGCCGCCCCAGCCCCCCTCAATAATCCGAAATCGTCGACCGATGGCTAGCGGTGGTAAGAAACACAGGTCCAAGTCTGGTGAACATGACGCCGACCTCGATGATTGGACGCCCGTCTACTCGACAGGATGTTTCGATCCAGCTCGGCCCCAGGTCCGGCTCGTGGGGTTGATTTCGAACGATCGCCGGAAGCGATTCCCCGATGGTCGATCCGTCTACACCTCAGCGGTCCGTTCTCTACCGAGTGCTATCGCCGAGGGGGCAATCGTGCGGACGAAGAATACGCGTTACCGATTGCTAAAGCGCAGCACTCGGGTCGCATTCGTGATAGAGTAACGCAGGCTCAGGCCGATCAATCTTGAGCGCTCCGTAGCAGGCAATTTTCGGATTCTCCGCCCAGAGCCGCATCTTTAAATTTTAGGCGACAGGCCCGTTCTGAGCTTCGAAGTGGCAACCGCGGCCTTTCGCACGAGTCGTACAGGCGAAGCGGTAGTGAGAGGGAAAAGGACCCAGCTAGAAAGGGCTGTAGTCGCGCTCGATTTCCTTGAAGCCGCAGCGTTCCATGAAGTCCCAAGCCTGAAACCAATTGTAGAGCTCCTCACCTTGTAGGAGTGAACGGTCCTCGATGCTGTGACCCGCCATACGTGCAGCGTACTGGCTGCCGAGATAACTCCCGTAGGCCTCCCGCAGCATGCCAGTCGGCCGGAATGCAAATTTGTGGTTATGCACCGTCTCGATCATGCTGGTTATCATCCACGACCAGAGCGCTGTATGGCCATAGCTTTGCACACCGTATTGCAAGGTCTCTGCGACGGCGCGCTGTGCGATTCTGATCAGACGGCCATTGAATCCCCAATGGGGTGTCTCAATGAAGGCTGCGCGATGTTTGGTAGGAATTTGCGCAAGGATGGAGCTTGCGTCGCCAATGTCTCCGCTACCGAATGGATTTATTGCGCAGATGATCAGCGAGTTGGGTCGATCATAGTAGGATCCGACTTCCGCATACGGCTTGCGCATGAAACAGAAGCCGTGGAGCCCCTCGGCTTCCATGAGCTGCGCCGCATAAGTGCTGACCAAAGAGAGGTACTCAATCGTCCGATCATTCAATGATCCCTCATCCTCCTGGCTATCATACCAGCCCGGAAGATCGTCAAACGAGGCGACAACGCACGACATCGCATCGTGCGAGAGCAGCTGGTTCGTGAAGCGGCGGAAATCTTGATCGTTCGGAATATAGGGCTCGAAGCGCAGCGTATCGAGCGTTCCGTCCCAGACCGGGCGGTAAACAATGACCTCGCGGTCGGCGATAAGTAGATCATAGAGAAAAGCGTGGCGCGTGATCTCATTGTCAATGTTTGCGACCAGCACATTAGTAATGTCGCGTCGCCCCGACGGTGCGAAAATTTCGGCTACATAATTGCTGTACGCAAATAATTCTGAGAAGGCGTTACGCTCGGCTGTCTTATTGACTTTCAGTTCGAGGACAAACAGACCTTCATCATGATAGCCGAGAAGGTCGAGCTGCATCCGTGTTTTGCCGGTGGGTAGGTTTACCTGAGATCCACTCAATGTCGCCTGGCGCATCAGATTGTGCATCCGCGCCAACCGGTCAAGCGCTCGCGCCCTCATTATCTGCCAGAGTTCGAACGGCGCATCCACTTGGGCTGCTGTCATTGCGCCCTGCGTGGCGCTGTAGGGGAAATCGCTCGTGATCAGAGATTCGAGCCCTATCCGGTAGATATAGTCATGGACCTGTTTCTCAGAATAAATTGTTTTCATACCAGTTGAATAATCCGTTGTGTTGAACAAGGTCTATTCGATCGTCAGTGCGCCTGTTGATTTTAATAGCGTTGCCGTCACGAATGGAAATATTTTCATAGCCTCGATCGTGATCAGGTCTTTCGTTCACAGTGACGCTAAAATCTTGGTCGAACGGCTCGGATGGCCGCGCTGCCGGCGGGTCTAGCTAGCCGCAGACAAGCGGCAACGCGGAGAGAAGGAGCCCTGCAATGGCGAGCCCGAGCCCGACCACTGCGATCCATGCGGGGATAAACACGGCGGGGTCGGGTGAACGGACATACCAGCTGAGCAGGCCCCAGAGCCCGACCTTTCGCACCGAAAAGTCTAATTCGCCGCCCTTGGCGATACCGAGACGCTCGCGAATGTCGTATGGCATGAAGATCGCATCGTCACGGTTATGACCGAGCAGCAAGACGTTGAGTGACTTACCGTTAGCGTTGTTGGTGAGCCGGGCTACACCATAACGTTCGACGCCTGCGCGGTGCTTGATATTCAGGCGTACCATCCAGCGGCCGGTTTCGCTCGCTTGTGGCCCTTCGACATTAAGCTTCGCCATCCCTTCCTCCAAATAGCCGCTCTGCAAGTCTCAGTGGCGATAGGAGTCCAAGAAACGCACCTCGTCGATTAAATTCGCAACCGCTATGCCAGATGTGCGGCGAAAAGGGCGAACTGTCACGAATTGGCCGGTTCTCTGCGACAGTCTGCCCCAGCGACTCCAAAGCCTTCGAACCGGCGAATTTCTCACCGATGAGGCATGCGCGGATGAACATTCCGAACCTCGATGAAAGGGATCCAGACGGAGAAAGCGGACGGCCAATCACGATCCGTAAAGCGAGGCCTGCCTGACGCGACTCAGAAAATCGTCAACAAACTCGGGCTCGTCGAGAGATTGAACCAGCCGAGGGCGCAATGTGCGGACGACTGAAGTCCGGGGAAACCATGCGCCGAAATGCTCTGTTTCGGTAAGACCATGGAGCGAGAGGGTGACAGCGAATGGGCCTTGCACACCCTGATCGGCAAAGAAGCGGGCAAGGTCAGCCATATATCGCTTTGCCGCTTGGCTAAATTCATGGAATTCCAACCGACCTTTGACACTCTGCTGACGTATAGCAAATGCGGCGTGCCCATGGACAAACCAGTCGTCCCTCACAAATAGCCGTTCGATGCCTTGGGGCGACAACGCCTCGTGGCCGTCCTCGCCAGCCTTGAACCACGGATCGGAATGCTCGTGAAACACCGGCCCTGGTGAACGTACATGGTCGGACTGTTCGAAAGGGCGCCGATAGTGGTCGAAATGCTCTTGCGGAAGGATACCGATACGGAAAGCCTGTTGGATCTTCAGCTTTCCGTCGCGTGCAACTCTGGCATCTTCCGCAGCGGTGAGTTCATCGAGCTTTGCCATCCAGGTGCTCTCTTCCACGAACCTGCTGCGGAGCATTCCAGGGTCGATGGGCAGATTGCGCGAGCCTGATCGGATCAAATACCCGCCAGAGAGCCGGTTCATGAACGGCGCTCCGATGTGCTTCGGGATTTGGATATCCAGAATGTAGCCATCATCAAGGTGCAGCGGCACCACCTGCACATCCACGGGAACGGGCGAAATCCCGTCCTGGATGAGCGTTTGCAGCCGCAGCGTGGCTTGATCGGCATCACCTGCCATGGGCCGGAAGCCATCAAAGCGGCCGCCTCGCTCCTCGACGCCGACGATTATACGCCCGGCGCCTCGATTGAGAAATGCTACTACATCATCTAGCAGCTTGCTCTTCGCATCCGCCTTATCAACGTGCACCTCTCGTTTGAAATCGAGATCCTGCCCCTCCTGCAAATCGCCGTCCGCGATCTGCTCGATCGTGATGGCGTTCAGGGAGCGCAGAGGACGTCTGGGCTTGTCAGGCTCCGTCACGGTGATTGTCACCACGCTCGATCCTTCGACATCGATTAGAGACAGGGGAATGTATCAGCCATGGCTGCGGGCGAAGCGGAGTGTCTCGTCTGTGCAAACGAGTTGAACTACCCGCCACGGGGCTGACGCAAGGGCATGTCGAGCCCGGATCGCACCAGCGCGCTCAAGATAGCAGACCGCGCTATTGAACCGTCTTGGCGGCCATTCCAATTCTTCGGCTAGGGTTTCGACGTTAACGACAGACCCTTCTGCATTCACCATCCGGTTGGCGATGGTTTTGGCATCGTCCTTCGGGCTGAACGGCATGAACGCTTCGTCGAAATCAACGAACAGCGCGGGTTGCGGCGCGTAATGTCCATGGACATTCATCTCACGCAGAAAGCCAGCGTCCTTGAGGTCGAGGATGGCGATCCGCACGTCTGCGGGTGATATGTTAAGAGCCTCCGGCAGTCCTTCAGTCGTCACAACCGGGTCGGAAACCATTGCATTCACGCTGCTTTCGACAACGTACTTGCCGACCGCGATCGCGGCTGACGACCAACCCTCAAGTCCCTTCGGCGCTTGCTTAACATATTTGGGCGCCGTCCCCAGAGCGGGCTTTCGGCTAACACCATGCAGGCGGTCTACAAGGCCTTTCAGCTCAGCCTCATTCGACGGATCGATCTTGAGGAAGAGCATCGCCTCCAAGAATGGAGGGAGGTCCGCAGGCTCTACATCGACCACCAGCGGGACGAAGCGGCTCTTGCTGCCGACCTGCCGCACCAAGCCCACGTCGATTTCCTTGGCAACCCAAGGCTTGGTAAGAGAGGTCTTCGTCAGCACTATGACGAAGTGCGTCATCGAGCCGAGCCCTTCCTCCATCTTCTGTCGGAGGCTGTCACCCGCCTCGATCTCCCACTCATCGAACCATACATCAATGCCGTTGGCCATCAGGTATTCGGCGATAGGCCGAACTTGACCTTTGTCCTCGCTTGCGTGCGCCAGATAGACCTTAGGATGTGCAGTGCCTTCCGTGGCATTCATCACTTCAACCTCTCCACGCCCGACACCCAGGCGAGTTTCCAAAAGACGGGCGAACGCAGGGGAGCCTGTGGTACGGATCGCCAAGCGGTTGTCGGAAATCCGATCAACGAAGACATGGGCGTGATGTCCTGTTTCAGGATCTATGATGGAGGACGCCGCGCCTCGGGCTTTCTGCTCAAGCGCCTTCATTCCAGCCTCCAAGGCTTTGGCCTGGAGGTCCGCAGCAAACTTCTTCGCGTCGAAAGGCCGACCGCCGTAGGTCACCCGGATCACCGCGTGTGCCGCTGAACGTAACGGCGGAACTCCACCAGATCTTCGTCGGCGAGTATGATCCCCATGGTCGGATAGTCGTTCTGGAGCGACTTGCGCACGCGTCCGTCATGAACATGCGGTATGAGCAACGCAATGGCTGGATTGAAGCGCCGTCGCTCCCAGCCGGACGCCTCCTCTAGCTTCTGCGCGTTACCGCCAAGTTCTGGCTTCTCAAGCAGAAGGCGGGCTAGAACAACCGAGTCATCGACAGGGTCGTGCCCGGTGATGGCAGCATCACTTGCCACGAAGAGTTCGACTGTTGTCCGCACCCTTGGAAGATGCGGGCCAAGAACCCGGGAGAGCGTGACGAGCCCATCGGCTTCCAGCTCAGCCAAAGCTCCACCAAGCGTTTTCCGGTTCTCGTTCGGAAATGCTTCGAGGAGTTCATCCCCGAAATGCGTGCGAAGGCCAGTAGGCGAATTTTCGGCCATATGGCGGCCGAGCCGCTGTGCAAGTTCACTAAGATGGTCGTACACGGGGCTCTCTTTGCTGATCGGCAAGTTGCAGGGTTATCGGCACGGCCGCCCCGTATGTCTAATTTATGTTCAACAGACCGAATTTCCTACTGTGGCCAACTGATCTTGTGACGAAAATCTTGCTTAACCGACGAGATTGACCGCGCAGGTGACCACCTGTTCCAGGTGCTTCTTCGCTGCCTCGCCGCTGCCCTCAATCGACGTGCCTTTCCGGAGGGAATGAACCCATTGGCCAGACTGATTTTCCGATGTTCGAGCGCGATAGCCTTGCACCTGCCTTAACTTGATAGACTGACGGCTGGCGAGGTCGATGCGTAAGTGACCGATTGTGGCCGTAAGGAGAATGGCAGCTTCAAGTGGAGGAGCAGCATGAAGCTGCCGTACAGTATCACCGCCGCATGCGTTGCAGCTTGACCAACTGCGCATGTCATACGATATGCGCTGCCAAGGCGATGGATTTCCGCCGGGCTTCGGCCGAACCGCCTTCGGGCTGATGATTCCTACCTGATGCGTTTTCGCAACAAGGAGGAATCGTGCGCGCTAAATTCGCAATATTGCTGTCGAACCTGAACGTCCTGGCCTTTGCCAGGGACCGGCATGACCATGCCCTGTCCGTGTTGCGATGGCTGGCGCTCCTTGTTCCCATGGCGGCGGCGGTGGGCAGTCTTTGCGCGGCCTTCCTCTGGAGCCTGGATGTTGCCACGCGCACGCGCTTTGCGCATCCATGGTTGCTGTTCCTCTTGCCAGTCGGCGGGTTCGCGGTCGGGCTGCTCTATCATTTGTTCGGTCGCAGCGTCGAAGGCGGCAACAACCTGATCGTCGAGCAGGTCCATGAACCGGGGGGCGGCGTGCCCTTGCGCATGGCGCCGTTGATCTTCCTCGGCACCGTTGTCACCCACCTGTTCGGCGGGTCGGCCGGGCGCGAAGGCACGGCTGTGCAACTGGGCGGCAGCCTTGCCAGCGCCTTCGCCACGATGTTTCGGCTTGATGCCGAGAGTGCCCGTATCATCCTGATGGCGGGTATTGCCGCAGGTTTCGGGGCCGTGTTCGGCACACCGCTGGCAGGCGCGATCTTCGCGCTCGAGGTACTGGCGGTCGGCCGTGTGGAATATCGCGCGCTGGTGCCGACACTGATAGCCGCTGTTGTAGGCGACTGGACCTGTCACCAGTGGGGCATCCACCACGGGCTTTATCACATCGACTATCTCAAGGGCACGGTCGTGCCGATCGCCGTCGATCCATTAATTCTGCTTGAGGCTGCTATAGCCGGCGTGGCGTTTGGACTGGTCGGCCTGCTGTTCTCCGAATTGTCGCACGGTTTCGGCGACTTCGTGAAGCGCCACATCCGGTTCGGACCGCTGCGTCCCTTCCTCGGCGGCCTTGCGGTGATCGCTCTGGTCTATCTGCTCGGCACGCGCGACTATCTTGGTCTTGGGGTCTGGGCACCCGATGCCTCCACACCCACGATCGCAAGCTTCTTCTCGCCCGGTCAGGATTACTGGAGTTGGGCGCTCAAGCTGCTGTTCACGGTCGTGACGCTGGGCACAGGCTTCAAGGGCGGCGAGGTAACACCGCTGTTCTTCATCGGCGCGGCACTGGGTCATGCCCTCGGCACGCTTTTCGGCGGACCTGTCGATCTCTTCGCGGGACTTGGGTTCGTCGCCGTCTTTGCCGGGGCGGCGAACACGCCTTTGGCCTGCACCATCATGGGCATCGAACTGTTCGGTGCGACCCATGCCGTCTACATCGCCGTTGCCTGTTTCGTCGCCTACCTGTGCTCAGGCCACAGCGGCATCTATCTGTCTCAGCAGATCGCCATCCCCAAGCATCCGCGCATTTCCATCAGCCCAGGCATGACGCTGCGGGGCATTCGCGCAGCGCGCACCCAGATCACCAGGCAGGACCTCCACACAAATGACTGACACAGCTATCCTTACGTCCAGCGAGATCGGCATGCTGCGTATCTATATGGCACCGCGTGATACCGCAGAGCCGCGCAAGGCATGGAAGCTGTGGTCAGCGCGTCCGCTCTATCGCGAGCTTGTTGTCCAGGCAAAGGCTGCCGGTCTGATGAACGCTGTAGCCCATCATACCCACTACGGTTTCAGCAATCACGGACCGGTGCTCGATCAGGGTGCGGAAACGAGCAATCCCTATCTGACCATGTGCGTCGAACTGATCGGTCATCGGGCGGATCTCGAACTGTTCTGCCAGCGCCACGCCGCCCTGCTGGAGACGAAGGTGGTCATCTACAAGCAGCTCGAGCATTGGGCGATCGACGCTGTGACAAAGCAGGAGAGCGATGTATGAAGATTCTCGCCGTCATCGTCGGAGCCGACAGCACTGCGACGTGCCTCAACGCAGCCGTTCTCGGAGCGCAGTGCGTGGGGGAGTGTACGATCGAAGCCCTGAACGTTGTGGTCGATCCTGCCCATCTGGTTGCTGCCAGCGACGAGGTCGACATGCAGCGTCTGCGCGAACGTTGGGAAGGCACGGCCAGCGAGCGATCGGCCGCCTGCCACACGGCTTTCCTCGCGTGGAACGCAGGAGCGGCGCAGGACGTTCCGTCCGTCACCTGGCGGACCGTGGTTGGCGATGAAGAAGCCGTGGTGACGGAGGAGGCCAAGAATGCCGACCTGTTAGTCGTGATCGCCCACGAGCGGAACATGGACGGTGGCGACGCCCTGCATGCCGCGCTGTTCGGCACCCAGAAACCGGTGCTGATCGTCCCGATTTCCTGGAAGCCAAGGGCCGGTCAGCGCTTTTCGCATATCGCTGTAGGCTTGAGCGACTCCTCTGCGGCGAGACGCGCTGTCGAGGCGGCCACGCCTTGGTTGAAAGGTGCCACTGACGTCACCGCTATTCGGATCGGCGATGTAGACGATCCTGCGCTCAAACTGGAATCGCTGCTCGATGACGCAGGGATTGCGAACAGACTGCGCATGGTCCCGCGCTCGCACGGGAACCTTGGCCATCAACTCCTGACGGAAGCCCATCAAGCCGGAGCGGATATGCTGGTGACGGGAACGTATCGGCACAACCAGCTGATTGAATGGTTCGCAGGCGGCACAACCCGGCACTTGCTCGCTTGCGCGGACATACCGCTGCTGATGATCCATTGAGGCACAAGACGGCATGGCCGGGCGGCCCCCATCGACATGGTGCGGCAGAGGTGGATAGCATCGCGCGATGATCTCCATCCCGAACCTGACGCTCGCTTATCTGCTGCTCGAATGGGCGATCCGGCTCATCATGGTGGTGGTCATTCCGCTGCGACGTCCGCCCGAAGCGGCACGCAGCTGGCTGCTACTGGTTCTGTTCCTGCCGGTGCCCGCCTTCATCCTGTACCGCCTGATCGGCCGCGCCGCGTTCCCGTCCTGGCGGCGGGATCGCTTCAGGCGTGCGGCGCCGGAGCGGGAGAGCGCCGCGCAAGCGCTGACGAGCAGTAAACGCACGCCTTCCCGGACAGCTGTGCTTGCACAATCTCTGGGCGGCTTTCCCGGCTGCGGTGGCAACGCCCTCAATCTCCTTGAGGACTATGACGGCGCGATCGACGCCATGGTGGTAGCGATAGATGCAGCCCATGTTCGGGTTCATCTGCTGACCTACATCTTGGCCGACGATAGGACGGGACTGAAAGTCGCAGATGCCCTTGGCCGCGCCCGCGCGCGGGGCGTTGATGTCCGCGTGCTGATCGATGCGCTAGGGTCGCGCCCCTGGGTGAAGCGCAGCCTGGCGATGCTGGCGGACCGAGGCGTCACCGGCCGGCTGGTTCTACCGGTTCGCTTCGCAGCGCTGCGCCGTGCGCGAAGCGATTTGCGCAACCACCGCAAGCTGTGCCTGATCGATGGCATGGTCGCTTTCGTCGGATCGCAGAATATCGTGAACCGTGATTTCAAACCCGGGATCGTCAATGACGAACTTGTCGCCCGGGTCGAAGGCCCGGTCGTCTGCGCGCTCGATGCCGTCTTTGCCAGCGACTGGTTTCTTGAGACCGAACAGATCATCGCAGTCTTGCCCGTGCCCGACGTCACCGGCGCCTCAGAGTTGCAGGCGATGCCCAGTGGCCCGGACTACCGCGTGCCAGGCTATGAGCGATTGCTCGTCGAACTCGTTCACGAGGCGCAAGAGAATATCACCATCGTCTCGCCCTATCTGATCCCCGACGAAGCCCTGCTGACCGCGCTCAAGAACGCGGTCGCACGCGGCGTCGCGATCGACCTTGTCGTTTCGCATGTTGTGGACCAGCGGCTCGTGAACCTTGCCCAGCGATCCTATTATACCGAACTGCTCGAGGCAGGCGTACGCCTCCACCGCTACCGCGACAGGTTGCTGCACGCGAAGAACGTATCGATCGATGGGCGCATCGCCGTCATCGGATCCAGCAATGCCGATGTTCGCTCCTTCATGCTGAATGCGGAGATCAGCCTGATCTTGCATGATGAAGCGTCCGCCGGACCTCTCGCGGATGTCCAGCGGGGATACATCCGCCGAAGCGACCGACTTTTGCTGCAGGAATGGCGTGATCGCCCGCGTGTTTCCCGCTTCTGCGAAAATCTGGCTCGCCTCGTCAGTCCTTTGCTGTGACCTCACGCCTGCGGTGCCGGAAGTGTGCGGCGAGGCCGACGAGGAGCAGCACCGCGAGTACGGGCAGCAGAACATGGCCCACATCGCGGACGCGGCCAAAAGCGGCCTCGATGCCCTGACCGAACAGGTAACCCAGGGTCACGAAAACCGTCGCCCAGACCACGGCCGCCAATGCGTTGATAGCCATGAAGCGGGAGGCAGGAAGCGCTGTCGTGCCGATCGCGATGGGGCTGACAGTGCGCAGGCCATACAGAAAGCGGAACCCGAACACCAACAGCATCGGCCGCCGCTCGAACACATCGATGGCGCGGCGGAACGCGGCCTTCTGCTGGACGCGCCGAACATAGCGATGATCGCGGAACCGGCGGCCGAGGGCAAAGAAGATCTGGTCTGCGATAAAGGACCCGAGTGCTGCCGCCGCGATGGCCGCCGGGTACGCGATCAGGCCACGATGGACCATCACGCCGCCCAGCACGACCACCGTCTCGCCCTCGATCCCGGCGCCGAGGAACAGAGCGGCAAAGCCGTACTGGCTAAGGACCGCTTCAAGCGTCACGGCTTCTGCCGCTGGACCACCGCGCCTGCCTCATCCGGCGCGCCGGAACGGATTACGAGGAAGCGGCGCTCTGCAGGCGCGGCGTCCTTGACGATCTGCCGGATCGGGCCAACCGCATTGACGATCGCCGCGCCTGCCGGATTGGTCATGAACTTGGCCAGCGGCTCGACCGTACCGGTACCATCCTGACGCGCCGCCAGACCCAGCGTAAAGGTCTGCTTGGGCGCCAGTCCGGCGACCGCGGCCTGCAGGATCTGCACCTGCCCCTGATCGAACAGCGACACCTGGCTCTGTCCCTGACCTTCCAGCACGACCTGCACTTTGCCCTGCGCCTTGGCGAGCGGCACGAGGTTGTCGAGGCCTTGCCCTGATGGCACGGCGCCGGGAACATAGGCGACGCCTTGCGGGCCCTGTCCGATCGGGATCGTGGCAATGACCTTGTTCGTGGCCGTATCGATGACGGCGACCGCATCGTCATTTTCCAGCCCGACATACATCCGGCTGCCATCACCTGAGGGCCAGAGGCCATGCGGCAGCGCGCCGACCGGCACCGAGGCAATTTCCGAAAAGTCGTCGGTGCGGAAGACCCTGACGATATTCTGCGTGCCGACCGTGACATAGGCGAACTGGCCTTTGGGTGTCCTGGCGATGTTAACGTGGTTGGTGATCGGCCCGGTGTCGATCGTCTTGAGCACCGCGAAGGGCGGCTTGGCATCGAAGACCATGACCCTGCCGACGTCCTTGAGCGTCAGCCATACCTGCTTGCCGTCAGGCGTGGCGGCGATGTCCGGGCAGAACGGGCTGTCCTGCTTCACACGGCCAACGATGCGCTTTGACCTGGTGTCGATGACGACGGTTTCCGGCGAGAAGCTGGAACAGACGTAGCCGTATTTCCCGTCGGGCGAGAAGATCGTCATGCCCGGCCCGTTGGGCACGGCGATACGGCCCGTTTCCTTGAAGGTGGTCCCGTCGAGCACGGCGATATAATCCTCGCCGCGCACGCTCACCCAGACTTCACGGCCGTCGGGCCGGAAAAATGCTTCGTGTGGCGAGCGCCCGACATAGGCGGTGTGCTTCACGGCATTGGTCGCGGTGTCGATGAAGCTGACCGAGTTGGACCCGATCGATACGACCGCCAGGGTCCGGCGATCGGGCGAGAAGCCCATGCCATGCACCAGAAGCTGGCCGCGATAGAGCGGGCTGAGATTTGCAGGCGTAGGATCACCGAGCTTGATGACACCCAGCAGCGTGTTCGTCGACGGATCGATGACCGATACCGTGTTGGAAAACTGGTCCGAGGTGTAGAAACGGTCCTGCGCACTGACTGCTCTGTCAGGCTGGGCATTGGGGACCTGCTGCGCAGTTGCCGGGAATGCGACCAGTGCAGCCGCTATAGGCAAGGTGCGCGACGCGATGCTCAGCGTCTTGTTCATTTGTCGTCTCCCATGTGATGGTGCGCGCCGGCAGCGGGGCCGGTCTTTTCGGCGAGTATGCCCTGCATGACGGCGATCTCCTGCCGCTGCTCGACGATAATGCCCTGAGCCAGTCGGCGAAGGCGTTCGTCTTTTCCGTATCTGAGTTCCGCCTCCGCCATCTCGATCGCGCCCTGGTGATGGGGAATCATCATCGCGGCAAAGTCGCGGTCCGGATCGCCGGTTGGCGCAATCATCATCGCATGGTGCATCCGTTCCATGGAGGCTGCCATCTGGCTTGCAAAGCCATCAGGCGATGCCGCCAGTGCGGCCGCCGATGCTGTCGCCGCGCAAAGGCCGGCCAATCCCCATAGCAGTTTCAAGTGAAGCCCTTTCGTCATGGCGTTCCGGCGATAACGCCCACAGCGGACGCAAGTGTCATCGTCGCAGCGTGCAACGGAAAAAATGCGAGCTGCTGAGGAGCAGGCGCGTCAACGCATGCGTTGCCTGTCGAACACATGGTGCAACACTCGCCATCGATCCAACCGATGGTTTTTGTAGTTTCAATAGGATTTGACGATCAATGGTCTGGCTGGATGATCCCGCGTTGATCGCCGAACGCAGCGCAGCACTTGGTAAGCCGCACATCGCACCGCTGGAGATATGGCGTGAGGGGCTCGTTGGCGCAGGACACCCGGTGCCGCATTTCGACCCGTTCGATGGCGGCATAGATGCGCGCCTTCTCCTGCTTCTTGAGACGCCGGGGCCCGGGCCCGATCGCACTCGCTTCGTGTCGCGGGACAACCCGTCAGGCACTGCTCGGAACCTTCGCCGCTACCTTGAGGCAGCAGACATTGGCCGACACGACATCGTTCAGTGGAACTGCGTGCCCTGGATCGTCCACGCCCCCGGCGCCCGCAATCGCGCGCTGCGCCGCGCCGAGATTGCCGAAGGCCTCGCAACGCTCCCCGGCCTGCTTGCGAGACTGCCGTGCATGCGGGTCTGCATATTGGCGGGACGGGTGGCGGCGGGGGCGAAAGCGCTCATCGAAGAGGCACGGCCCGATGCGTTTGTCATCACCATGCCCCACCCCAGTCCGGCCAATGTTTGCACCAGCCCTGATGTCGGCCAACGGATCGAAAGCGCGCTGGTGGCCGCCAAGAACGCACTGATCAAATGATCTTCAAATGCGATTGGAATGATATAATCGACCCGGCCATATTCGGGATAACATATCCGGGTTTTGGCCCGTCTTATGCTGCGGCACCCGTCGCCAGCATCAATGTCGCCAATACAAGGGCGACAGAAACACGCATGTCAGTCTCTCCTCGGCTAATGATCTGATCGCCGCGATCAGAGCCATCGATTGTATATCATCCGACGCGCGCAAAAGCGGCCGCACCTAACGACGGGTCCGATCGTGCCTTGGCGTTCTCGACGGGTTTACGGGTCGGGGAGGCCTTGCCCTGCGCCGTCGGTACGGGAGCTTCCGCACCTGCAAGCATATGCTCCATTGTCGCAACACAGGTTCGGACGTCTTCGTCCGCTAGACTGTAGAAGACAAGCTTCGCATCTCGCCGTGTCATGACCAGGCTGGCGCGGCGAAGCTCAGCGAGCTGTTGGCTGAGCGCGGGCTGGGTGACACCGGTCAGGCGCTCGATCTCTGCCACCTGCCGCTCGCCGGTGAGAAGGCAGGACAGGATCATCAGCCGCTGAGGCTGGGCGAAGACGCGCAGCTTTTCGGCGGCAGCCTCCGCGAGGTCGCGCGACTGGTGGAGTGCAGTCATGTGTCCGGCGCCGATCGGTGAAACCACGCCTCTTCCTCGGCCAGCGGCAGGTCGGGGGGGAGCAGGATGTCATCACCGGGGTGCCAGTCGGCCGGCGTTAGGACGCCCTTCTCGGTCGAGCGCTTGAGTGCAGCAAGGGTACGCAACATCTCGGTGATCGAACGTCCGATGGTCATCGGATACCAGTTCATTGCGCGGATGACGCCATCGGGATCGATGAAATAGGTGGCGCGCACGGTGGATGCGTCAGCGGCGTCGGGATCGAGCATCCCATAGGCGCGGCCGACTGCCATCGACGGATCCTCGACAACCGGGAACGGCACGGTGATGCCAAACGCATGCTCGATCGCTCGCAGCCAAGCGAGGTGTGCATAGAGGCTGTCTACCGACAGGCCCAAGAGCGCGCAGTCCAGCTCCTCGAACTGGTCGACAGCCTTGGCGAGCGCGATGAATTCGCTGGTGCAGACCGGTGTGAAATCCGCCGGATGCGAGAAGAATATTAGCCAGCGCCCGCGATAGCTTTCGAGGCTTTTCTCTCCCTGCGTCGTGCGCGCCGTGAAGTTGGGCGCCTGATCACCGATCCGCAGCGGTCGTGGGGAAAGCTCATCGTGCATCGGGATCCAATGCCAGCGCCGGCGCGTTGACGCAACATAATTTATGAATTACATAAACAATGTAATCAATAAAGGATTTGCGCGATGGACCCAGCGCTTGACCATGCGACCAAGCTGGTTCGCGCTTCGCTGCGGACCAGCATAAAGGCCGAAATCCGCTCGTTCTTCGACGAACCGACCAACACGGCGAGCTATGTGGCGTGGGATCCCGCGACCAAGCGCGCGGCGATCATCGACAGTGTCCTCGACTTCGACTCGGCGGCCGGCCGCACAGACACCGCGTCGGCTGATGCGATTATCGCGTTCGTGAAAGCCGAGGGTCTGACAATCGATTGGCTGCTCGAGACGCACGCCCATGCCGATCACCTGTCGGCGGCCCCGTATCTGCAGAAGGCTCTCGGCGGTAAGATTGCCATCGGGCGCGAGATCATCCGGGTGCAGAATGTGTTCGGTAAAATCTTCAACGCCGGCAGCGAGTTCGAGCGCGACGGATCCGAGTTCGATCACTTGTTCGATGACGGTGACCGTTTCACGATCGGGGAGATCGACGCGGTAGCACTGCATGTGCCGGGCCACACCCCGGCAGACCTTGCCTATGTCGTCGGTGACGCCGTGTTCACTGGCGACACGTTGTTCATGCCGGACTATGGCACCGCCCGCGCCGATTTCCCCGGCGGCGATGCTCGCGAGCTGTTTCGGTCGATCCGTCGTTTGCTTAAACTGCCGCCCGAAACCCGCCTGTTCCTTTGCCACGATTATAAGGCGGCCGGGCGCGACAAATATGTCTGGGAAACAACCGTTGAGGCGCAGCGCACCGGCAATGTGCATGTTCATGAAGGCGTTGACGAAGATGACTTCGTGTCGATGCGCACGAAGCGCGACGCGACGCTTTCGATGCCGAAGCTCATCTTCCCATCGATCCAGGTCAATATGCGCGGCGGTCATCTGCCCGAGGCAGAGCCAAACGGTACCCGCTACCTGAAAATCCCGCTGGACGTGTTGTGATACCGGGCTTTCCGCAGGCGGTTCCGCTCCACGGGCTGATCGGTGGCCTGATGATCGGTTGTGCTGCGGCGCTGATGTTGCTTGCCAATGGTCGTGTCGCGGGTTGCAGCGGCTTGTTCGCCCGCGCCGCGGGCCTTGCCGCATCCGGTGCTCCGCGCGCGATCGCGATCGCATTCACCCTCGGTCTGCCGCTTGGTGCCGCACTTATCGGCGCGATGACGGGGATCGAGGCACATTTCCCCGCATCGCTCGCGATATTGGCGATAGCCGGCCTCATCGTGGGGTTCGGAACCCGGCTGGGCTCAGGCTGTACCAGCGGTCACGGTGTGGTTGGCATCGCTCGGCTTTCACCCCGTTCATTGGCGGCGACCGCTACGTTCATGGCGTCCGGCATCGCCACCGTGACGATCCTCCGGGCCTTTGGGGCTGGCCTATGATCCGGCAAGTGATTGTCTCGCTTGGTTGCGGCATGCTGTTTGGCGCCGGTCTCGCAGTTTCGGGAATGATTGATCCTGCCCGCGTCCGAGCCTTCCTCGATATCGGTGGCGCCTGGGATCCGACCCTTGCCTTCGTGATGGGCGGAGCGCTCGTCCCTATGGCGATCGCTTGGGCAGTAGTTCGTCGTCGTCAGCGGCCGGTCGTCGCAACCGACTTTGACCTGCCCCCAACAAGACCGATCGACACACGGCTGATCGCCGGCGCTGCATTGTTCGGCATTGGCTGGGGCCTGGCCGGCCTATGTCCCGGACCCGCTGTCGCGGCGCTGGCGGTCGCGCCGGTCCCGGCGCTCATTTTCTGCATCGGCATGGCGGCGGGCTTCGGCCTGTTCCGCTTGCTGCCGACAGCCCGGCCCATCAATAAAGGAGAGCGACATGGCGTTCAAACGACTGGATGACAGCCTTTCAGTGTCGCCGCAACTCAGTCTCGGCGATGTCGCCCGCGCGGCACGCGAGGGTTTCCGCGCGATCATTTCAAACCGACCTGACGGGGAGGAGACCGGCCAGCCCGAAGCGGCCGCCGTTCAGGCCGAAGCAGAGCGGCATGGGATGGCATTTGCCCATATTCCGATCGAGTCCGGAAAAGCCGGCGACGCGGACGCCGACGCGATGGCACAGGCGCTCGCGACGCTGCCCAAGCCGATTGTCGCTTACTGCCGCAGTGGCGCGCGATCGACGACGCTGTGGGCGCTGGCGAATGCCGAGGCCTCGGACCCGGCCAGTCTCGTGCGGCAAGCGGCCGGGGCTGATTACGACATCGCTTCGCTCGAACCGCAACTTCAGCGCCGCAGAAAGGGCCAGTCCGTGACCTATGACGTCGTTATCGTCGGTGGTGGTGCCGCCGGTATCGCCACCGCGGCCAGCATCCTCAAGCGCAACGCCAAGGTGACGATTGCGATCGTCGATCCTGCCAAGGACCATTTCTACCAACCCGGGTGGACGATGGTCGGCGCGGGCGTGTTCACGCCAGAGCAAACGCGCAAGGCGGAGGCCGATGTCATGCCCGCAGGCGTCGAGTGGTTGAAGGTCGCGGCCAGCGGCTTCGAGCCCGATCGCAACGCGGTCGAACTGGCTGACGGTCGCACGCTGACCTACCGCGTCCTTGTCGCCGCACCAGGGCTCCGCCTGGCCTGGGAGAAGATAGACGGGCTGGAAGCGGCGCTGGGCAAGAACGGCGTAACCTCCAACTATCGCTTCGATCTTGCGCCCTACACGCACCAGCTGGTCAAACAGGTGAAGTCGGGTCGCGCACTGTTTTCCCAGCCCGCGATGCCGATCAAATGCGCGGGCGCTCCGCAGAAGGCCATGTATCTGTCCTGCGATATCTGGCGTGAAGCCGGTGCTCTGCCTCAGATCGATGTCGAGTTTCACAATGCTGGCGCCGTCCTGTTCGGGGTGGCGACCTACGTTCCGGCACTGATGGACTATATCGCGAAGTACGGGATCGACCTGCAGCTCGATTCCAACCTGATCGCTGTTGACGGGGATCGGCGCATCGCGACTTTCGAACGCAAGAGAGATGGCGAGATCACTCGGATCGAGCGCGAGTTCGACATGCTCCACGCTGTACCGCCACAGGTGTCGCTCGACGTGGTGGCGAAGAGTCCGCTCGCAGCCGCCAGCGGCTTCATCGAGGTCGATGAAGCAACGCTGCGCCACAAGCGATATGAGAATGTCTTTGGGTTGGGCGACGGTGCTGGCACCAGCAATGCCAAGACTGCTGCGGCAGCACGCAAGCAGGCTCCGGTGGTCGCAGTCAATGTGCTGGCGGCCCTCGATGGCAAACCACCGGTCGCCGACTATGACGGCTATGGGTCGTGCCCGCTGACCGTCGAGCGGGGCAAGATCGTGCTCGCCGAATTCGGTTATGGCGGCAAGCTGCTGCCCAGCTTCCCGGCTTGGCTGATCGACGGGACGAAGCCCACCAAGGCCGCCTGGTTCCTAAAGGAGCGAATGTTGCCGCCGATCTATTGGAACGCAATGCTCAAAGGCCATGAGCTGATGGCAAAACCCCACCGGATCGGCGCTTCAGCATGATGCTCGAGCCGATCCAGTATCTGCTCGGCGGGCTGTCGGGAGCATTGGTCGGCTTCACGCTCGGCCTAGTCGGCGGCGGCGGCTCGATCCTCGCAGTGCCGCTCATGGTGTATCTGGTCGGAGTACCTAGCGCGCATATGGCGATCGGCACCAGCGCGTTCGCTGTTGCTGCCAATGCCGCGACCGGGCTGATCGGGCATGCGCGGGCCGGCACGGTAAAATGGCGATGTGGCGGGATGTATGCCGCCGCTGGTGTCGTGGGAGCACTCGCCGGCTCGACCGCGGGCAAGGCGTTCGACGGCGGTCGCCTCCTGTTCCTGTTCGCGCTCGTCATGGTGGTGGTCGGCATCGCGATGATCCGCGGCCGGAAGGCGCAGGGTCTTCCCGGCGCCCAGTGCAACCGTGAGAATGCACCCAAGGTGCTGGGGTTCGGCCTTGCAACCGGTCTGTTCTCGGGCTTCTTCGGGATCGGCGGCGGGTTCCTGATCGTCCCCGGCCTGATCGGCTCGACGCGCATGCCGATGCTGAACGCCGTTGGTACCTCGCTGGTCGCAGTGGCGGCGTTCGGGCTCACCACGGCGCTCAACTATGCCTTTTCCGGACTGGTGGACTGGCCGCTTGCGGGCGTGTTCATCGTCGGCGGCATCGTTGGCGGCCTGTTGGGAATTGTCGCCGCGCGGCGGCTGTCGGAAAGCCGAGGCGCGCTCACGACCGTGTTTGCCGTGCTGATCTTCGCGGTCGCCGCTTACATGCTGTGGAAAAGCGCGGGCGCATTTGCGTGATGGGAAGTGCCATTGCCGTCGGGCCGCTGCTGATCGCAGTCGATCGCGGACTTGCCGTCCTCTGCATAGTGTCATTTCTTGCGCTGGCGGCTTTCGCCGAGCGGCGCGGCGTAGCCCGTGTTTCGGCCGTGGCAACAAGTGCGGTCGTGGCCGGATTGCTCGCCGCCCGCATAGGCTATGTCGCGCTGCGCTGGTCGAACTACCGCGACGATCCCTGGTCAGCCCTGGCGATCTGGCAGGGTGGATTTTCGCCCGTTGCTGGGATCGTCGGCGCGGCCATCATGCTGGCCGTCAGGCTCGGACTTACACGCGCCCTCGTTCCGGCATTTGGCGCGCTGGCGGTTCCTTCGCTCATGTGGATAGCGCTCGAGGCATGGATGCCGCCGGTGCACTATGGCCCGTTCCCTTACCACACAAAGCTCGCGGCGATCGACGGCGCTTCAGTCGATCTGCAAAAACTCCGGGGTCGCCCGTTTGTCGTCAACCTCTGGGCAACCTGGTGCGGTCCGTGCCGGCGTGAACTGCCGATGATAGTCGGATCAGCCAATCTCAACCACTCCGTGCCAATCCTCCTCGCTAATCAGGGAGAGGATGCGGCAGTGGTCGCTGCATTCATGGCGCGGGAGAAGCTTGCCGAGAGCAGCGTGGCGCTCGACCGTGATCGTTCGCTCAGTCGGGCATTCGCGGTTGCCGGATATCCGGCAACCGCATTCGTCGCGGCCGACGGCACCATCGTCCAGCTCCAGCTTGGCGAGTTGTCGCGCGCCGCACTGGCGGACGGCATCGACATCGCAAGGAAACATCGATGACCCTTTACAGATATTTCCCACGCGCGCTGGCCGCGCTTTTCTTGGTCGCAGTGCCCCTATCATCGTCATGCGCGCAGCAGCCTACCGACGTATCGCGCAATGCGATCTTTGAAGATGCCGTCGCGCCCAAGGTCGCGCCGCGCGGCTATGATTTAACGATCGTCGAGTTTTCCGACTATAACTGCCCCTACTGTAAGCGGATGCACCCCGTCCTGAAGGCGCTTCTTGCATCTGACCCCAAGATCCGTCTGGTCTATCGCGACTGGCCGATTTTTGGGGGAGCATCGGTCGAAGCTGCCCGCGCGGCGATCGCCAGCCAGTGGCAGGGTAAACATGCCGCGTTCAACGACGCGCTCCATTCGACTGGCGGGAGACTGGACAGCGCGAGCATTCGCGCCGCCGCCGATCGCGCCGGTGTCAATTGGCCTCGCCTGCAGTCTGACCTCAAGACCCATAAGAATGAGATTGATGCACTGCTGGCGCGTACCAACCGGCAGGCAGCGGCGATCGGGTTGAGTGGCACGCCAGGGCTGATCATCGGCAACTACCTCGTGCCCGGAGCACTCGATCTGATCGCACTGCGCACAGCCGTTGCGCGAGTACGCGCCGATGTGAGCAAGGTGAAATGAGTGCTGGCGAAGCAGCCTGCAGGGATCTGCACCTTGCGCCGAACGACAAGGTCAGCGTCGTGGTCGTTGCTATAATTGGCGTGGCCGTGTTCGGCTAGCATCTCTCATAGCGGGATGGCTGTTCATCGTCCTGACCGGCGGCGGCGCGGTCCTTGTGGCGACAGCCTGAAATCTCGCCATCCTGGATAGGCCCGTTGTGCGCTTCGGGGAGCGGCAAGGCTCGCACGCAAGCCCTGCCGATAACATTAGGCCAATAGCGCCCGCACGGCGTCGCGTTCCTCGGCAAGTTCGGCAACGCTATGCGCAATCATCTTCCGCTGGAAATCGCCGACCTCGAGTCCCTCGATCCGCTGGACCGAGCCTGCCGCACAGGTTGCCGGTACACCGCAATACAGCCCCTCGGGAATATCGTAGGCGCCGGTCGATGAAAGGCCCATCGACACCCAGCGATCGCCCGAACCAAGCACCCAGTCCCGCAGATGATCGATCGCGGCGTTGGCGGCCGACGCAGCCGATGAGGCCCCACGGGCCTCAATGATCGCGCTGCCTCGCTGTGCGACCTTCGGGATCAACATGTCACGATACCAGGCCACACCCGAAATGCATTCGGCGAGCGATGCCCCACGTGCGGTGGCGAAGGTCGCCCCGGCAGCGGGTGCCGCTCATGATCTGTCGGGCCGTTGCACTATTGCTGCCAACCCCATTTGCGGAATATCGCAGCGCCCTGGGGGCTGGACAGAAAGCGGACAAACGCCATTGCGCTCGGCTTGTCATTGCCTCGCGCGGTCAGCGCAACGCCTGCATCGCGGTAGACGCGGCGGTTGGCCTCAAGCGGCACGACGTCGGCAACGCCAGGATTGGCCTTCGCCCAGATCGGGAAGGTGACCCAGGCGTCGATGCTCGGATCCGCTTCCCAGCCTTTCAGCGCGAGTGCCGTGTTCTTGGCATAGAGCATGATATTGCCGCGAAACGTCTTGAGCGTGGCGATATCGCCATCCTTGCCGGCGATGTCTTCCCACATGCCCTGTTGGCCGGCGCCATCAACGACCGCAATCTTGATGCCCGGTTTGAGCAGATCGGCGAAACCGCGAATGTGCTTCGGATTGCCGGGACGGACGAGAATGCCAACTGGACGCATGTAGAGCGGCGTGACCGTCGCGGGCATGATCGTACCGGCAAAGGTCCCGACGAAGTCACTCATCATTACTTCGGATCCGCTGTAGATGACGTCGCCGTCGGCTTTCATCGCGCCGGTCCATTCCGGGGTCGGGCCGGCCGTGACGATCACCTCAACGCCATTCGCCTTGCCGAAGGTCGCAGCCGCTTCCTTCATGGCAGGCGCAGGACCGCCTGGACCGTAGACATGGATGGTTTCGGCAGATGCCGGGAGCGCCATGGTTGCAGCAGCGACGGCTGCGAGCAGCAGGGATTTCATTGCGTGGTCTCCTGATAGGGCTTGAAGCCGTAGCGACCGAAGATGGCGAGCGCCTCCGGCGACCGGATGAATTCCAGCCAGCGCTTGGCGGCTTCCGGGTGCGGCGCATCCTTGGCCATGGCGCCCGCATAGATGGCAGTCTGATTCTGTGCGGCAGGAATCTCGACCCCTTCGATCGGGTGCCCAGCCTGCATCTGGAACGCAACTTCGGACTGCCAGGTCACGCCCGCCTGCGCCTTGCCCTGCATGATCCAGAGTGGCGTCTGTCGGTGGTGAATATGGGTCAGGATCGAAGTGCCATCGGCTACCTTGGCCTTGTAGACCTTGTCGGCAAGCGGTTTGCCACCAGCGGCTTCCAGCGCGGAAGAAATCTGCCGTGCGATCCCTTCGAACTCGGGATTGGGCATCGCCAGCTTGATGCTGGCGCTTCCCAGACTGGCAAGCCCGGTGACCTTGGCCGGATTGCCCTTGGGCACCATGATCGCCAGCGTGTTGGTGACATAGGGGACAACCGGCCCGACCAGCAAACCGTCCTCCATCTGCTTTTGAACGGCGTTCTTGCCGGCCAGATAGACGTCCGGCTTGACCGTCCACGTCATGTTGCCAACCGTGATCGTGCCGCCCATTTTCATCTGCCGGACAAGCAGTCCCGGCGGGATCGTTTCCCAATAGAGGCGCCCCTTATATTCGGGGTAGCGCTGCTCGAAAGCGGCGACGAGCGGCGCCATCGCGAAGAAGTAATTGCCGCCGACATAGAGTGACAGCATCGGATTCTGCGGGCTGCCGTGGAAGTCGGCGAGATTGTCGGCGTCGGCTATAGTGAACTCGAAGCCGCGCTTGGCGGCATCATTGTTCTGTCCCTCTTGCCAGGGCGGATAGACGCCAAGATCGGTCACCTTATTCGCGTCCTGCGACTGGGCGGCGGCCGGCATGGCTCCAGCCAGGCTCAGGACGGTCGCCGCAAGCGCGGCGAGCTTTGCATAGTGCATCGTTGAACCTCCCGGGCTGGCATCAAAGCGGCATGAGCACATAACCGTCATGCTCAAGCGTGGTGACGGTGGTCAGGCCGGACAGGGCGAGCGTCACGCTTTTGTCGACCCAATCATCCTGAAAATCATGCTCGGCAACCGCCTGTGCGCAGACCGAAACATCGACACCCGCCTTGCGCAATTGCTCGACAAGCGGAAGGTTCGGGTTCGCGACACCGAACTTGGCGCGATATTGCGCATCGTTGAGGACGAGCGGTGTCGCCTCGCCATAGGCCACTGCCACGAATTTCAAATTCTTGAGCGGCACGCCCGATGCGACGTACAGGTTCACCGTCCGCGCGACGCGATCGAGCGCGGGATTGACCTCACTGGGCTGCTTCGAGCCTTTGGTGAGCGCGAATATGATTTTGTAAGTTTGGTCCGCGCGCGGCTTGTAGGCGGCATCGGCCACGTAATGGATCTTGCCATATCCGTGGATCGTCGGCGTCGTCCAGAAATCCTTCGGCATATCCGCTCCCATCGCCATCCCGGCAAATCCAAGTGCAATGGCAGCAGCACCGGTCTTCATCAGCCTTCGCATCGTAATCCTCCTGTGGGCTCTGCCCGATGATTATAAGCTGGGCCTTTTCCACCGGGATAACCAACGATGAAAGCTGACCATTTCAATCTGAATCCGTGATTGGTTTTGCAGGAACGCATCACCTATCGTCACGGTTCTGTGACAGAACGAACGGAGACGAATTCAGGTGCTGACGATCGGACTTTTTCTCGCCATCAGTTTTCTTGTCTCGCTCGCGGGGCTGGCAGCGCTGATCTGGGCGGTATCGACCGATCAATTCTCGTTCGGCCAGAAGCAGGCGCGCGTCATCTTTCATGAGGGCGAGGAAGGCTGCCTTGACGATCCGACCGCCGGGAGCGCCCCCACCGATACCGAGCGTGCCGCGATCGATGCATCGACCGCCTGGCCCGTCAGCCTGTTTCTGGGCGTTGCGGTACTGTGGCTCGTTCTGGGCTCGCTCTTCGGCCTTGTCGCCTCGCTGAAACTACACCTGCCGGACTGGCTCGATGGAAGCGCCGTGCTCACGTTTGGCCGGATTCGGACGTTGCATCTCACGCTCGTCATCTATGGCTGGCTGTCGCTCGCCGGAATCGGCACCGCAACCTGGATCATCCCGCGGATATTCCACACCCCGCTGCGATCACCGCGCTTTGCCACCTGGGGCGCGATCATCTGGAACGCCGGCCTGACCGCCGGTTGCATCGCCATTGCCAGCGGTTGGACCGATGGCGAGGAGTGGCTGGAAATTCCGTGGCAGATCGACACACTGCTCGCGATTGGTGGCGGTCTCGCCGTCGTGCCGCTGCTGCGCACCGCCTTCGCGCGATCTGTCGAGCATATTTATGTCTCGGGCTGGTATTTCCTGGCCGCCCTGTGCTGGTTTCCGGCGTTGTTCATCGTCGCCAACGTCCCAGGCATCTTCGTCGGCGCTGAACAGGCGACGGTGAACTGGTGGTTCGCCCATAATGTGCTCGGCTTGTGGCTGACGCCGCTCGGTTTGGGCGCGGCCTACTATTTCATTCCCAAGATCATCGGCAAGCCGGTCTATTCCTACTCGCTCTCGCTGATCGGCTTCTGGGCGCTGGCACTGTTCTACAGCCAGGTCGGTATCCACCACTTGATCGGCGGTCCGGTGCCGACATGGGTGGTGACGCTCTCGATCGTACAGAGCGTGATGATGTTCGTGCCCGTGCTCGCGGTTGCCATCAACCAGCATGTCGTCGTCGCGCGTAACCTCTGGGCGTTCAAGGCGTCGCTGCCGCTGCGCTTCATCTCACTCGGCGCGATCATGTACACGCTCGCCTCGTTCGAGGGGTCGCTCGAGGCACTACGTTCAATCAACACGGTGACGCATTTCACCCAGTTCACGATCGGCCATGCGCATCTGGGCGCTTATGGCTTCGCCAGCTTCATCATGTTCGGCAGCATTTACTACATGCTGCCCCGCATCACCGGACGCCTCTGGCCGTGGCCAGGCCTCATCACCGCCCATTTCTGGTGCGTCGTGGTCGGTTTCGTCATCTATTTCATCGCATTGAGCGTCGGCGGCTGGTTGCAAGGCGTGGCGATGCTCGATGCCGGACGCCCCTTTGCGGACAGCGTGATCCTGCTCAAGCCTTATCTGGAGGCACGATCGGTTGGCGGCACGGTGATGACGATCGGGCATGTCCTGCTGGCGATCAACGTCTTCGGCATCTTCGTTCTGACCCGGCCAGCGTCGCGCAACGGAGCGATCGCATGAACCGGTCGCTTCCCCTCGTCATTCTCGCGATGGCGATCCTGGCGTTCGCGACTGTGATGCTGGTCGTCGCACCCAAGGTACAGATTGGTCGCGAGCCGGCTGCCGCAGGGCTGAAACCCTATACGCCCGAGCAATTGCGTGGCCGGGCGCTCTACTCGTCGCTCGGCTGTGTCTATTGCCATAGCCAGCAGCCCCGCGCGCCGGACCAGGCACCGGATGCGGAACGCGGATGGGGGCGCGCGTCGATCGCCGCCGATTATGCCTATGACAGCCCGCATCTGATGGGCACGATGCGTACCGGGCCCGACCTGCTGAATGTCGGCGCACGCCTGCCAAGCGCCTCCTGGCAACTGACCCATCTTTATCAGCCAAGGGCGGTGTCTGCGTGGAGCATCATGCCGGCCTATCCTTTCCTGTTCGAGGTGAAGGATCGGCCAAGTCCGGGGGACCGGGTCGTCTGGCTTCCCAAAAATCGCCGTATTCCGGGCAAGGTCGTCGTCGCCAAACCCGAAGCCAGGAATCTGGTCGCGTACCTGCTCTCGCTTGATCGAACCTATCCCGTGCCGAGATCGGCAATCCGCGATGACGGCTATAGCCGTGGCGGAGCGACGCAGTGAGCAAACGCGGACCGGTCGACGAGGCCTACGAGCCTTACGAACCCAGGCGGCGCGTGCCCCTGCCCGTTTACTGGGTCGCGATCGCCCTTGCCTTGTGGGGTGCTTTGACACTCTGGCAGGACAGCACGGCAGATCGTACCGGCGCGCGCGAACGCTTGATGGAGGCGAACGCGCTGGAGCGTCGGCAGACGATGACCGGCTCCGCCCTGTTTGCCGAGCGGTGCGCCACCTGTCACCAGGCCGATGGCTCAGGGATCAGCGGCGCTATCCCGCCGCTCGCCAGTTCGCGGTTCGTCCAGGCCGATCCGCGGGTGATCGTCCAGATCCTCCTGCACGGCATCACCGGCCCAATCGTGGTCGATGGCGATGATTTTAACGGACACATGCCGGCTTTTGGCAGCGTCCTCGACGACGATCAGCTTGCGCGGCTGGCGACCGCCGTCCGGAGAACGTGGGGACCAGGGGGGACCATCGATCCGCGCTTCGTTGCTGCCGAGCGGGCGCGAACCGCAAATCGCGGCATCCCATGGAGTGGTGGCGCGGAAATCGCGGCGGCGCTCGACCCGGCCATCGGTATCCAGCCTGCCTATCATCCGCTGGCATCAGCATCTGCAGATACCACAGCGCTGTCGATCGCTCGGAACGGGAAATCAGGCGGCTGGCCGTGCGCGTCGTGCCACGGCGCCAATGGCGAGGGGCGCGATGGCGTTCCCCGCCTTGCCGGACAATCGGCAGACTATATCGCCGGACAATTGCTCGCGTTCGCCAACGGATCGCGGCCCAATGACATCATGCGACCCGTCGCCAGTCAACTGAGCGCCTCGGAGCGCGGTGGACTTGGCCGCCTTTATGCCGGGCTGGCTTCTCCATCCACATCACGTTCCGAGCTCGCAGGCGATTTGGCGCGGGGGGCCGAACTGGCACTCTACGGCGACGACCGTCGCAATCTGCCATCCTGTTTCTCCTGCCACGGACCTTCGGGATTCGGGGTCGCGCCTTCAACGCCATCGATTGCGGCGCAGCAACCGGGTTACACAGCAGGACGTCTCGCCGCGCTCGCGCGGTTCGCAAGGTCACGGCCGGGTGCGGTCATGCCCGCCATCGCTGCCCGTCTCAACGATACGGACCGGCGCGCCGTGGCGGATTATCTCGCGACACTGCCACCGTCGCCGGTCACTGCCCGGAAGGATGCCCGATGAACGACAGAAACGAGGATCCGGCGATCCGTGAGCCGGCACATGACAAGGTTCGTGGTCGCAATACCCGGACCGGCATCTATGCAATCACCGGAGGACTTCTGCTTTTCCTGTTCGCCATAATGGTCCGCGACGAATTTGCCTTTCGAGGGCGGGAAAATTCACCGCCCGCGGCCAACGTGCCGCTTTCATTCACGCCGCCGCCGATGAGCAAGATCCCCGATGGTCCGGAAGGCGCGTCGATCAGACACGGGATGGCGATCTTCGAGAATACCGGCACCGAGGCGAAACCGTTTGTCGGAAACCAGTTGGCGTGCCGCAGCTGCCATCTCGACGCCGGGCGGAAAGCCGACTCCGCCCCGATGTGGGCGGCCTGGGTCAGCTATCCGCAATATCGCGCGAAGAACAAAAAGATGAATACCATGGAGGACCGGCTCAATGGTTGCTTCAGCTATTCGATGAACGCGCAGGGAAGCCCAAGCGGAGGACCTCCGCCAAAGGGCGACCCGATCTACGCCGATCTCGAGGCCTATTTCCACTGGCTGGCAAGCAACGCGCCGACCGGCACCAAGCTGAAGGGTGCCGGCTTCCTCAAGCTCAAGCTGCCGCAAGCGGGCTATGATCGAGATCGCGGACGCGCTGTGTATGCGCAGCACTGCGCGTCTTGCCACGGCGATGATGGCCAAGGCCGGACAGACATCAACGGGCGGCAGGTCTTTCCGCCGCTCTGGGGGCCACGCAGCTACAATTGGGGTGCCGGCATGGCGCAGCTCAACAATGCGGCAGGCTTCATCAAGGCGAACATGCCGCTCGGCGCGGGCAACACACTGACCGACCAGCAGGCCTGGGACGCGGCCGCTTGGATCGACAGCCAGGAGCGTCCGAAGGACCCGCGACAGAAAGGCACCGTCGCCGAGAATGTCGTCGCCTTCCATAGCGGTGAGAAGACCTTCTACGGCAAGACGGTAGACGGCCACCTGCTCGGCAGCGGGACCGAAGCGCCTGTCCAGGCGTCTCGCCGCTGAACATGATGGAGCGTCGGCAGCTCTTCGCCATCGACGGGCTGTTCTGCGCGGGCTGCGCGCACGGGCTTGAGCGCCGGCTATCCGGTCTCGACGGTATCATGGACGCCGGCGTCCATTTCGTGACCTCGTCGGCGCTCATCCGCTGGGACAGCGCTCGGTGCGAGGTAGCGGATATCAGTCGCAAGGTCGCCGATGCAGGCTACAGATTGGTGGAACGGCATGGGCTCGAGGAAACCGCCGCGCGGTTCGACACCGAGGTCCGCAGACTCACGATCCGCCTCGCGGTAGCAGTCGTGTTTGGAATGTGGTCGATGGGTGCGGCCCTCATCCTCTATGCCCAACCGGATATTCCTTCCGCTATTGCCTGGTGGATCGCGCTCACATCCGGCCTTTTTGCAGTGCCGGTCCTACTCTATTCCGGTGCCGCAGTCTTCCGCATGGCGTGGCGATCGGTCCGGCTCGGCGCGCCAGGACTGGACCTCCTCATCGCTATCGGCGCGACCGGCGCGGTACTATTGTCGCTTGAAGCGCTGCTTCGTGGCGAGGCACTTGTCTATTTCGATACGGCAACGATGCTGGTGACCTTGTTGCTGGTCGGGCGATTGATCGAGACGCGCGTGCGACGCGGCGCAATCCTGGCCTTGTCGGCACTTGAGAAAGTTGCGGCCGCTGAGCTTGTGACGACCGTGGAAGGGACGATTGTCTCGATATGCTCGCTGCAACTCAATGCTACGATCATGATCGACGCGGGTGCGACGGCGCTTGCTGACGGCGTCATCGTCACTGGCGAAAGCATGATCGACCGCGCGGTGATGACTGGCGAGTCGATCGCCGTTCCCGTCGGGCCGGGTGATCGCATTCAGGCAGGCGTCACCAATCTCCAGCGACGGCTGACGATCCAGGTAGATCGCGTCCATGGCGACCGGGACATCGACCGAATGGGCGGTCGGATCGCGATCGAGATCGCTTCGCGTGGCGAGCCGGCCCGCGAGCTCGATCGCTGGGTCGGGCGGCTTTTGGTCGCTGCCCCCCTTGCAGCGACAACCGCCGCAGTCCTTTGCCTTGCACATGCAGGCTCGCTCGCCGAGGCCGCAACGCGCGCACTTGCCGCATTGATCATCATTTGCCCCTGCGCGTTGGCCATCGCCGCACCGCTCGCACATATCCGGGCTGCGGTGGTGGGTGGTCACCAAGGGATTCGGATCGCCGACCCGGCCGCGCTTGAGGCACTGGCGACGCTGCGTACCGTCGTCTTCGACAAGACCGGCACGCTGACGCAGGGTGTATTGCGAATTGACGCGGTGGAGCCAACCGCACCGTTTAACGCGGATGACCTGCTCGCCTGCGCTGCAAACGCCGAGCATGGCATCGATCATCCGATCGCACGGGCGCTGGGCGGCGACGGATCGGGTGCCGGCGGCAAGCGAATGGAACGCGGGGCGGAGGGATCGGACGCTTCGGGCAGACGTATCCGGGTCACCTCGGCCGCCACGGCCAGGACGGACGGTCGGACATGGCTCGACGTCACCCTGGACGATTTGCCGGTCGGTTCGATCGGTCTGGCTGATACGGTCGACCCGGCGGCCGCAACCATGATCGCCGCATTGCGGAACGCGGGTGTGACCGTCTTTCTTGCCACCGGCGATAGCGCGGACGCCGCTGGTGCCGTCGCGGCGACCGTCGGCATTCCCGAGGAGGCGGTGCATGCGGGCTGCTCGCCCGCCGACAAGGCTCGCCTGGTGGGAACGACATTGCGCCCGGTTGTCGTCGTAGGCGATGGCGTCAACGACGCCCCGGCGATCGCTGCCGCGGACTGCGGAATTACTGTGTCCCGAGCCCATGCCGCCGCAGCGGCGACCGCAGGCCTGTTGTTCGAGCACGGTGGGATCGAGGCCTTGTTGCCGGCCTGGCACCTCGCGCTTCGGACGCGCGCGGTGATCCGACAGAATTTCATTCTTGCGCTCGGCTACAATCTGATCGCGCTGCCGCTCGCGACGCTGGGCCTACTGACACCGCTGTTTGCCGCCGTCGCCATGCTGTCGAGTTCGTGCCTCGTGACGCTCAACGCCATGCGGGTTCGCTGATAGGCTTGCCGGCGACGCCGATGATCGGCTGGTCCACCGCATGCGAGCGATGCGCGGCAATTAGCCGACTTGTCCGGTCAGCCACCAGCGGAGCATGGCGGCAACCTCGCGCGATTTCTGGACGGTGCGGGCATCACGCGGACGGATATGCTGTTGTGGAACTGCGTGCCGTGGATCGTTCACGCACCTGGCGCGCGCGGCCGTCCGCTGCGTCGCGCTGAAATCCGAGAGTGGCTGGCAACGCTGCCTGGCCTGCTTGCCTTGCTGCCGCGCCTGACGACCGTTGTCCTGGCAGGCCGTGTTGCGCGTGAAGCTGCACCGGTCATTGCCGTCGCGCGACCCAATGTTGCCCTCTTCACCACGCCGCATTCCAGCCCGGCCAATGTCTGCACCAGCCCGGCCGTGCCCGCTGCGATCCGCGATACGCTGTCCGCTGCCGCCGCCCGGCTCGGCTCAATGCACAAGGAAGGGGGTTTCGCTTAAAGGCAGCAGACGACGGTGTGCCCGGGGGCGCTGAATTTGGTCACCGGGACGAGCTCGCGTCGAAAGCTGTACAAGCAGATCGAAATGATCACCGATCCCATTTGGACCTATGTGGCGATCGGAGGCTAGGTCCGCTTCCATGCGAACCTTCACCCAGACTCTCGCCGCCTGCGCGATGATGCTCACCGGTGCGTGCAGCAATGCCGACGTCCAGCCGATCTTCTCGAACGGAGCGGATATACCGGCCGCCGGCCCGCGCAACTCCGCGACCGTCGTCAGCGTTTTTTCAGATTACCGGTGCGGGCATTGCCGCGCTTTCCACGCAGTGCTGGAGGACTTTCGCCGCGACAATCCTGACGTCCGCATCGTCTACAGGGACTGGCCAGTGCTGGGCGCGCAGTCCGAGCAAGCGGCGCGGTGGGCGATCGCAAGCGCGATGCAGGGCAGGCACGCAGCTTTTCATGATGCGCTGATGACCACACCAACGGAGATGAGCGCGAGCGACATGTCGCAGGCCGCGAAGCGGGCCGGGCTTGATACGGACCGCCTGCATCGTGATCTCGACATGCGCCGCGGCGCGATCTCGGCAACGTTGCGCGATACCGACGCCCTCGCGCGCTCTTATGGCCTGCAAGGTACGCCGGGCATCGTTATCGGCAAGCTGGTGATCCCAGGCGCTATCGACCGCGCGGCGCTCGACAAAGCAGTGGCTGTAGCATTCAATCAATCGTCAAATGAGATTGAAATGAACTAATCAAGGCGGTGGATAGATTGATCGGCGAGGCGTATCGCTCGCTTCAGGAGATCAATCATGACGCTTGAGCAATTGAGAATATTCGTTGGCGTGGCAGAGCGAGAGCATGTGACGCGTGCGGCCGAAGCGCTGAATGTCACACAGTCTGCGGCATCGGGGGCGATCGCTGCCCTGGAGGGGCGCCATGGCGTGCCACTGTTTCACCGCGTCGGGCGCGGTATCCAGCTGACCGAGGCTGGTGCTGCGTTTCTCGATGAAGCGCGCGCTGTGCTGGGCCGTGCCGCGCATGCGGAAATGATGCTTGCCGAATATGGTGGGCTGGAGCGCGGAACGCTCAAGCTCGTCGCCAGCCAGACGATCGCCAGCTACTGGCTGCCGTCCAAACTCGCCGCCTTTCACGAGCGCCACCCGCAGATCGCGGTCGAGCTGGCTATTGACAATACCGAGGGTGCCTCCGCGCAGGTGCTGAGCGGCGCGGCCGAACTTGGGTTCGTGGAGGGCGTGGTGGACGAGCCAGCGCTGGCGCACTGGGTGGTCGGCCGTGACACGATGGTGTTGGTTGGTAGCGAGGATACGGAACGGGTCGACGAGGACTGGCTGCGCGAGGCCCGCTGGATCGTCCGCGAGCATGGATCGGGCACCCGATCGACCTTTGAGGAGACGCTGCGGACGCGCGGTTTCGACCCGGCACGTATGAAGATCGCGATGACGCTGCCGTCGAACGAAGCCGTCCGCACGGCGGTCGAAGCGGGCGCTGGGGTCGCCGCGCTGTCGCGATTGGTCGTAGCGCGCGCTCTGAACGCCGGCGATCTGGTCGAGCTGCCGCTCGGTTTGCCTGACCGGCCTTTCCACGCGTTACGTCACAAGGAGCGCTACCGCACCCGCGCGGCCGACGCGCTGACCGACCTTATCAAGGAGCAGTCACAGTGAGCGACGACACGCAATCCATCCTGACCGGCCTGAAACCGCTTAGCCGGCTCGATCACCCGCGCGAGATGATCCGCCAGTTCACCCCCAACTGGTTCGCCGCGACCATGGGCACCGGCATTCTCGCGCTGGCTCTGCCGCAGGTGCCGGGCATCGGCGCTTCGCTCAAGCCGGTGGGAGAAGTGCTGTGGCTCTTCAACATCGGGCTCTTCAGCCTTTTCACCGCGCTCTATACCGCCCGCTGGATCCTGTTCGGCCACGAAGCGCGGCGCATCTTCGGGCACAATACCGTATCGATGTTCATCGGCACGATCCCCATGGGCCTCGCCACGATCATCAACGGCTGCCTCGCATTCGGTATCGCGCGGTTTGGCGAGGGCATCGTGCCTGTCGCCACGGTCTTGTGGTGGATCGACGCCGCCATGGCGGTGAGCTGCGGTGTGCTGATCCCGTACTTCATGTTCACGCGCCACCAGCATTCGCTCGACGGCATGACGGCGGTATGGCTGCTGCCGGTCGTGGCCGCCGAAGTGACCGCTGCCAGCGGAGGACTGTTGGCGCCGCATCTGGCGCAAGGCAGCGCGCAGTTCGGGATGCTCGTCACGTCCTACATCCTATGGGCCTATTCGGTCCCGGTAGCTTTCAGCATCCTGGCATTGCTGATCCTGCGCATGGCGCTGCACAAGCTCCCGCATGAGGGCATGGCCGCATCAAGTTGGCTGGCACTTGGCCCGATCGGCACCGGCGCGCTGGGCATGCTGGTTTTGGGCGGCGATGCCCCTGCGATCATGGCTGCGCATGGGCTGGCAGATGTCGGCGATGTCGCTCAGGGTATCGGCACAATCGCCGGCCTGTTGCTCTGGGGGTTTGGCCTCTGGTGGCTGGCACTCGCCTCGCTCATCACCTGGCGCTACTGGCGGGCAGGTATCCCGTTCAACCTTGGCTGGTGGGGCTACACCTTCCCGCTAGGCGTCTTCACCGTCGCAACCTTTCGCCTTGGCACGACCCTGCACCTTGCCTTCTTCGGTATCGTCGGCACCGTTCTGACCCTGGCGCTCGCCCTGATGTGGATGGTGGTCGCCGCCAAGACCCTGATTGGCGGATGGCGCGGCAATCTGTTCGTATCGCCCTGTATCGCCGCCACAAACTGATCGGGCATTGCGATCAGTCACAGCGTTCTGATCGCTTGCTTCTCACAGCAGCACCCGCCACCATTTTGCCCGAGAGGATACGACCATGGACAGACTGGATGCCGAGCTCGCGGCCGAAACAAGCCGCCGCCGTTTCCTGCAGAATGCCGCTCTCGGCGGGGCAGCTATCGCCGCCGCGCCCGCTCTGGCGCAAGGCATCACGCAGGGTCTGACCGACCTGCATCTGCCCGGCGGCAATGCGCAGCGCCCGATGACGAGCGCTTTTCCTGGCAAGGGCAGCATGATCCTCCAGCGCGTCCATCCGCCGTTGCTGGAAACGCCGATGGATGTGTTCGACCGAGATGTGTTCACCCCCAATGATCAGTTCTTCGTTCGCTGGCACTGGGCAGACATCCCGACCTCGATCGACGTCGATGCCTTCCGTCTCACTATCCGAGGTCATGTCAACAAGCCGATCGCGATCAGCCTCGAACAGCTTATGCGCCTGCCACGGGTCGAGATGGCTGCGGTGAACCAGTGCTCGGGCAACTCGCGCGGGCTGTTCCAGCCCCGCGTCCCCGGCGCGCAGTGGGGCAACGGTGCGATGGGCAATGCAAAGTGGCTCGGGGTGCGCCTGCGCGATGTGCTCGATCTGGCCGGGGTGAAGGCGGGGGCCGTCCAGGTTCGCTTCGGGGCGCTTGATCAACCCGTGGTTGCAGGTGCCCCGGACTTTGAGAAGGCGCTCGACGTCGACCATGCCCGCGACGGGGAAGTGATGATCGCCTTCGGCATGAACGGGACGCAGTTGCCGCTCCTCAACGGTTTTCCGATCCGGCTGATCGTGCCGGGCTGGTATTCCACCTATTGGGTCAAGATGCTGAACGACATCGAGGTCCTGCCCGGGCCTGACGATGAATACTGGATGGCCAAGGCCTACAAGATCCCGGCAACGCCCGGCGCCAATGTAAAGCCTGGCGCCAAGGACTTCCCGACCGTTCCGATCAACCGCATGATCCCGCGTTCGTGGGTCACCAGTCTGGGCGAAGGTCAGCGGATCGCACACGAGGCCTCGATCCCGCTCGGCGGCATCGCCATGGGCGGCGACTGCGGCGTGGCGCGGGTCGATGTGTCCACTGATGGCGGCCGCCACTGGTTCGCGACGAAGCTGGGTCCGGATCATGGCAAATACAGTTTTCGGCGGTGGGACGCGCAGGTTCCCTTGCCCGGCCCCGGACAGACTGCGCTCATGTCGCGCTGCTGGAACGCGGCAGGCGTCGCACAGCCGATGGCACCGATCTGGAACCCTGGCGGTTTTATGCGCGGCAATATCGAAACCACCACCATCGTGACGGCATAAGGAGCCCGGCATGAAAGCGCCAACCCCAGGCATGCTGGCCGCCGGACTGCTCGGCGTTACCGTCTTCACCCTCATGATGGTGGGACCGCCCGGCAGCTATACCCCGCCGCCCGAACCCCAAACCACAGGGCCTGCACCCAGCAGCATTTCCGTGAACGGCTTTACCCTGACCTCGGATACTGTCGATCTTCCTATCGATGAGCAGCAATATCCCGATGGCCCTCATGCCGATGTCATCAATGCGAACTGCACGTCCTGCCATTCGGCCAGCATGGCGATGACCCAGCCCGTGCTTTCAGCGGACCAGTGGAAGGCCACGGTCACCAAGATGAAGGATGTCTACAAGGCTCCCGTGGCGGACAAGGACATTCCGGCCATTGTCGACTATCTGACGGCAATGAGCGTCGCGCAGGATGGGGCGCCGACCGGAAAGGCTCAGGATACTGCTGCTAACGCTGCGCCGGACGCCTCCGGAGGAACCGGTTGAGGCGCCAAGCTGCGTAACGTCTGCTTTCGGGCGCAACCCTCGGAGCTTTGAGCGGCGGGAATGGGCGCAGGGCAGCCCGGCAGTTCCCGCAAAGCCGGCCGTTACGAGACCGGCACGCTCCGCTAAAATGTCTGGCGATCTTTCCGTTATTTTGCTCGCAACTGATGCGATGGGCACGTGTCACGAGACTGCAATGATTACTAACTAACTATGCCTTAGTTAATTGAACTAGGGGCTAACATGTATCGATTCTCCTACGCCACAGCCATGGCGGCAATACTCTGCCTTCCCAACGTCGCGGTGGCGCAGTCTGCCGATGCCGCAGCATCGGACGGGGGCGATATCGTCGTCACCGGCCTGCGTGCGTCGGCCGAGCGTGGCGTGCGCCTCAAGCGCAATGCCGATCGTATCATTGATACCGTGTCGGCGACGGAAATCGGCCAGTTGCCGGACTTCAATGCCGGCGATGCGCTCAAGCGCGTAACGGGAGTCAACACTCTGCTCTATCAGGGCGAACCGCGCTTCGTGATCGTGCGTGGCTTCAATCAGGGTTACAACGACCTTCTGATCGACGGCTTCAGCCTTGCTTCAACCGATATCAACATGGGCGCCAGCAATTCCAGCGGCCGTGTGATATCGATGGAAGTGCTGCCATCGAACATCGCCTCGCACATCGACGTCATCAAATCAGCAACGCCGGAGACTGATGCCAACTTCATCGGCGGCCTCACCAACTTCGCAACGCCCAGCGCCTTCGATTTCCCATCGGGCCGGATTTCCGCAGCGGTCAGCGGAGGTCCGACCTTGGACAGCAAGGGCGACGGGGGGAACCATTTCACCGGACAGGCGCAATTGTCGGCCAGCAAGCGTTTCGGCGCGGATGACCAGTTCGGCATCTACCTCTCCGGCACTTACTGGACGCGCGAAATCAACGTGCCGCAGATCGAGACTGGCGGCACCAAGAACTGGTACGATGCTAACGGCACGCGCGTCTCCACGCCCTATGGCGGCAATGGCTATGCGGTTCCGGCCAATCGGCTTTACTACAACTACGCCAACAAGCGCACGCGCGGTGGTCTTCAGGCACGCTTCGACTGGCGCCCGGACGACAGCTTCTCAGCCTTCATCAACGGTTATTGGTTTCACCAGACCGAGCGTTCCTATCGCCACGACCTCAATGCGGCCGTTCAGACCTCGGCCACCAACAGCGGCCAGACCGCAACGAGCGGCACGCTCAGTAATGTCCAGCAGACCATCAACCTTGGCCGCTATGAATGGAACCGCGATGTGGGCGGGATTTATGGCCGGTTCGACAAGCATTTCTCCGACACGGTGAAGCTGGAAGGCGGGCTCAGCTGGTCCAAGAGCAACGTCGATAACCCGCAGACTTATGACGAGTTCGTCCAGCGCAACCTCCAGTTCAGCTATGACACAAGCGGAGCCGTGCCGGTCTTTACGCCCGTGAACCCTACGCTGGCGAACGACACCTCGCGCTACGCTGCGAACGTTCATCGCGAGGAGCGCTACGGCCTGGACGAAACCCGCTGGGACGGTCAGCTCAACCTGAAGTTTAACAGCGATGTGGAAGATCGCGGCTTTGGTGCTGCGATAGGTGGCCGCATTACGACCGTGCGCCGCAAGGCGACCTTCGCCCGAACCAATTATAGCAATCTTGGCTACACGCTGGCTGACGTCACTGACGGCGCAACTCTGTGCGGCTATCGGTGCGACACCCCGATCCCTCAGATCGATCCTGCCCTGGTAGATGCGGCCTTCTCCGCTGCGACCGGCGCCACCGCCGCGATCGATGCCGCCGCGCAGGCTGGCGGCACCTACACCAATCGCGAGGATGTCTACGCCGCCTATGCCCAGGCGCAGTATCGCGCCGACAACTGGTATGTCGTCGCGGGACTTCGGATGGAGCACACCGACGCGGGTTCGAGCGGCACCCGGGCGACTAACGGTGTTTACGCACCGATCGCTGCCGGCACGACCTACACCAACTGGCTCCCCTCGGCGCTGCTGGTGGTCGACACCATGGCGAATGGCAAGCTGCGCCTCGGCGTCAGCGAGACGGTCAGCCGCCCCAGCTTCCTCTCATCTTCGGTTGCGGGCGGCGTGCTCAACACCACCGCTAGTCCGCCAACGCTGACGACAGGCAACCCCGCGCTCAAGCCGCGCCGCGCATGGAACCTCGATATCGGCCATGACTGGTATGTCGATGGCGGCCGAGGCATCCTGTCGATCGCGGGCTTCTACAAGTGGATCAAGGACGACTATTTCAGCTTCGGGGCGCTGCAGACCGTCGATGGCGTAGACCAGCAGGTGCTCGTCACGCAGGCGCGCAACACGGATGATCAGGTGCGCGTCTACGGCATCGAACTGGGTGCGTCCTATAACCTGACCTTCCTGCCTGCACCGTTGGACGGTCTTGGGATCAGCGGCAACGCCACCTTCTCGCGGGCGAACTTCCCGCTCACCCTTTCGGACGGATCGACCCGCGCGCTGGACGCGCTGCCGCAGCAGCCCAACGAGATTTACAATCTCTCGGTCTTTTACGACAAGGGCAAGGTCCATGGCCGTGTCGCCTGGAACCATCTCGGCAGCCTGTGGGACGATCGGTATCCCAATCTCACGCCTGCCGGTTTCTACGCGAACCGCTATCAGCAGCCGACCGACAATATCGACGTACAGGTTGCCTATGACCTAAACAGCAACGTCACGCTCACGTTCGACGCGCTCAACCTCACTGGGCAGGGACAGGAATATTACCATGGCAACGATCAGGAAATCCTGCAGTCGGCGATCGAACTGCCGACACAGCTTCTCTTTGGCGTAAAGGTGCGGATGTGAGCATGTCGCGCAGAGACTGGATTGCAGGTGCCGGCATAATCGCCGGCACCGCCCTGACTTCGGCTATGGCGCCTGCCTGGGCCAAGAGCGCCGCACGGCCGAGCAAGCCGCACGATGTCGGCCGCAAATTCTTTGCCGATGGCCGGGTCATGCCCTTCGCGGGCAACACGATCATTTGTCACCTGCCGCAGCAGGGCGAAGGATCGGAAGCCTTTCGGGCCATGCTCGACATCTATCGGCAACTGCCTGCCATGCCCTTCGCCCGCAAGATGACGGCGCTCCCGCCCTCCAGCTATCACATGACCGTGATCGGCGGCGCGAACGACAAGGATCGCCGTCGTCCGCTCTGGCCTGCAGGGGTGCCGCTCGATGCCAGCATGCAGGCATGCAATGATTTTGTTGGCGATACGCTGCGCGCTGTCACCTTGGGTGACGATGCCGCTCCCTACCGCATGAAGGTCAATCTGGCCGAGCCGGCGGCGGACGAAGAACCGCTGACGATCAGACTGCTGCCAGCAGATGCAGACACCGCCACGAAGCTCTATCGCCTGCGCCGCCGCCTAGCCGAACGCATGGGGATCGGCATCGAAAGCCCGGACGACTATGGTTTCCATATGACAATGGGCTATGCGATCGACTGGCTCACCACTTCGGAGAACCAGGCTTTCCGTGCGACACTGGCCGAATGGAAGGCGGAGTTGGCCCGCCGTGCGCCCGTTATTACCTTTGGCGCGCCGGAATATTGCCTGCTGGACGATATGTTTCATTTCGCCCGGCAATTCTATCTGCGGTAAAGGTTTGGCGTTCGACCTTAAGGGACACAGATCATGCGTCTTGCCGATTGCTGGCGGGGGTCGGAACTCCCTTATGCGCTGGCGCATGCAAGCAAGACGCTGTTCTGGACGGCAAGCGACATCTACTTCGCCTTCTACCTGACCCAGGTTTGTGGCCTTTCGCCATGGACGATGGGCTTGGTCCTTGCCGCCTCCTACCTGGTGAATGCGGCAGCGGACCTGATCCTGGGGAGACGCTTTTCTGCAACTGTGCGGTCCGCAGAACAAGCCGCACAAATGCAGGCAAGCGGTGCCGCCCTTTGCTCAATCACGCTGGTCCTTTTCGGTCTGTCCGCCCTGGTCTCCAGCGGTGCGCGACTGGCCGCCTGCCTTCTGGCGCTGATGGCGTTCAGGCTGTCCTATTCCCTTTACGATATTCCGCAGAATAGCCTGCTCGCGCTCGCGGGCCGTGATGACCGGATGCGGGCCAGGCTGGCGGCCACCCGACTGTTTATCAGCGGCATCGCCCGTATCATACTAACGGCCAGCTTCGTTCCTTTGTTCGTCCGCCGCTCCACCGAAGCGCAGATCGAGGCTTTCCTGCTTCTGGTCTGCCTGATGGCATTCCTCAGCCTCGTGAGCGCGTTTGCTTTGCGGACCAAGCTGAAGGGCGCGGTATCGGCTATCGCGTTTGACGACGCCAGCCCAGCTGAACGCAAGCCCGCCACGACCCTGCACCTGATGATGATGGCTCTATCATTTGGGACGACGATCTTCACTCAGCTCGAACCCTATCTGGCGGCTTTCATCCTGCCCTCCCGGTGGGATGGTGCAGCCTTGCTGACTTCGGTCGCCTTTGGCACATCCATCTCGCAGTTCGCGTGGATGGCGGCCATCCGCAGGGCAGGAAGGCGCAGCGTCGCCATAACTGCCCTGTTGCTCACGGGCGGGAGCGTCGCGTTATTCTTCAGCGCGACACTGAACGGTGGCTTGCCGATGATACTGGCCGGACTGAGCTACGGCATCAGTGTGGGCGGCCTTTTCTTTCTGTTATGGACAGGCATCGCGCATCATGCGGCCCGATCTCACGACGCCTATGGCGCCACCGCCACGATGGGGGCCTTCGCCGGTTCGGCAAAAGTCGGGCAGTCGGTTGCGATGATTATGGTCGGCCTCTCGCTGCAACGATGGGGGCCAGGCGCGTCGGCGTGGGAAGGGCCACCCCTTGTAGCCGCGATGGCTGGCGCGGTAGGGACAGCTTTGGTCCTGCTGATTGGGCTTGCCTTGTGGGACAAGCACGTCCTTGCTTCCACACGTCAAAGCTAACATACATATACTAAGTTATCAGCCGGGCAGCGAGCGCCTTTCATCCATGAACCAGCCCCCACTCCGTTTCGGCCGCGAGGCGGAACGCATGCCCAGCTTCCGTTCCCTCTCGGCCAACGAGCGTGCCATCCTGTCGCTGCTCCAGCGCCATTCGCCCCTGTCCCGCGCCGAATTGGCGCGCAGAACTTCGCTGGCGATCCCGACGGTCAGTCGCCTGTGCGACCAGTTGCTGCAGGAAAAGCTGGTCGAGGCCGACACCAAGGTGATGATGGGCAGCCGGGGGCAACCGAGCCTGCCGCTTTCGCTTAACGCGGATGGAGCGTTTGCCTTTGGCATCGCGGTCCGCGCGGAGGAACTGTCCGTGGTCCTCCTCGATATTACCGGGCGGGAAAGAGGCCGGGCAGTTGAGGCTTTGTCGGAAACGGCACTTGATGCGGTGACGGAACGGATAGCTGCCCTTACAACCCAGTTAGCCTCGGACGCCGAGATCGCGCCCGAACGCGTCGCGGGAATGGGCGTGGCATTGCCCGGCTTCTTCATAACCGACCCGCTGCGCATCAATGCGCCGCTCGGCATGGACGACTGGGCGGTGGATGCACTGGAGGCTAAACTGCACGCGGCGCTCGGCCTGCCGATCTCCATCGAGAATGATGGCAGCGCCGCGGCCATGGGCGAATGCATTTATGGCGCGGGACGGGAACATGACGACTTTGCCTATCTGTACATCGACAGAGGGCTGGGCGGCGGCCTGATCCGCAATGGCGCATTACAGCGCGGCGCCCATGGCAATGCGGGTGAGTTCACGGGGCTTGTCCCGCCTGAGCAGCGGTCGTTGCGGCCCACGCTCACCCTACTTCTCGAATATGCGATCGACGATGGCGAAAGCTATCTGTCCATCGCCGAACTGGTGGAAGGCTATACGCCTAACGCCTCCTATGTAGAGCGTTGGCTGGCTGACGTTCGACCAGTCACCGAGCTTGTCATGTCTGCGATCGCTTCAATCTTCGACCCGAAAGCCATCATATTCGGAGGCCGAATTCCGAGCCCTCTGGCCGCTCGCCTGATCGAAAGTTTCAACTACTACTCGGTCCCAGTTCGAGGCCGTGATCGCCCTTTTCCCGAGGCAGGTGGATCGACTTTCCGCGGCGATGCCGCCGCCTTCGGCGCCGCGGCTCTCGTGTTCGATCGGTTTTTGGTCTGATGCCAACTCAAACTGTCGTTTGTTTCTAACGGCAGGTTTCAGGATCGATCCGAGGTCAGTTTGATGACCGAAATGGGCGCGGAACAGACGTCTCCCCAACCTGTCCGCGCAGATAATTAACGGCGCATCGACGAGTCTCGAGTGCAACGGCGAGTCAGTTTCGATGCCGCCGCTATCGGTTTGCGATCACAGCTCGAAGCGCCTGCGCTCCGTCGACGCTCTCGTAGCCATGTAGTATGGTAAACCATGTGGGTGGTTCGGCACGAACCGACCCAAGCACTCGCGGAATTGAGCGTTTCAGAAGGAGGCCGGTTTGGCACAATCCATTGAACTTCCAGATGAGATCGCCGAGATGGTGAGGCGTGAAGCTCAGGTTCAAGGCAGATCGATGGCGGACCAAGTGGCTCATTGGCTCAGCATTGGTCGTGCCATCGAGACATCAGGTCGTTTTAGTGGCAGCTCGATCGCAAAAGCACTCGCAGCTGAAATCCCGCCTTCTGCGCTCACCGCCGAAGAGCACGCCGTTTGGATGGATCTTTTCATCGAGAAGATGGGGAAGTCTGGGTTGCATGAGCAGGCATTTTTTGGCCGTCGAACGAACCGCTTCGCGGAGGGCGTAATCGGCGAGGTTCCTGCACGGATCATGGGTCGCCCGGGGGTTGAGCGTCGCGGGCGGTAGGTCGAGCATTCAGGCTCCTTTCAAGCAAGGAGCCGAACGATGATCGAGTCTGTTTCCGCCGCCCCCATCAGCCCGCTGCGCCAGCGCCTGATCGAAGACATGGAACTGCGCCATTTCTCAATCGAGACAAAGCGCAATTATATCCGCGACGTTGCACGCTTCGCGACCTGGCTTGGACGTCCTCCCGACAAGGCGACTGCGGAAGACCTGCGCCGTTTTCAGGTCGAGCAGCGCGAAGGGGGCATGCCGTCTCCCACCATGAATAGCGTCGTTGCAGCGCTGCGTTTCTTCTTCACGCACACGCTGGATCGGCCGGATCTCTCCTGGCGGCTCTATCGTGAGAAGGTCGTGCGCAAATTGCCGGTTGTGTTGAGCCGCGAGGAAGTCGCGCGCCTGCTGCAGGCCACGACATGCCTCAAGCACCACGCCGCGCTGGCCGTTCGTGCCTCGGAGACCTTCGTACGCCTCCCGGCGCCCGAAACTCTTCACGTTAGCGACCTGGCCGCAATGTCCCAGACTCGGTTACAATCTGAGTGTCCGCTTCCAGGTGCTGCAAACTCGCTGCCGAACGGCTTGGATGGGCGCGTTGCTGCCAAAGTCCCCGCAATATTGGAGCAGCTGCTCTATTCCATCGTGACCAAGCGGTGAGGTGATTCACCAATGGGCATCACTGTCACCGACACTTGCCATCGTTCCGGCGGCTTTCCGCCCATGATGATGAGTATCGGCTCATGGGCCTGATAACGTTGGTCGGCAGCGATTTTTTCCATGGTGTGGTAATCGGAGCCGCTCGGTTCCGGCGATCCCCCCGGATGGAAGTGCCACTCCCCGAGGTAGTGCTGACCTCTATTCCAGCGCTCAGCCAGCAACTGCTTCAGGCCTGTCGGACTTCGTTTGAACCAGAACAGGCCAAACCCAGAGCCCTTCGGCTTGGGGGTTGCTTCGATCACGACGGCCGTATCGCCGCTTGGGTCGATGCGACCGATCAAGATGCCGCCCGTTTCCTTTCTACCGGCTTGTGCACACTCATCAATTATCGCCTGGAGAGCGGAATTCGAGATCACAACGTTGAAGCGATCATCGAGACTGCGAAACGCTAAGTCACTGTGATCAGACATCGATGACCTCCACGCCATCACTCGCATTGAGTCGGAAGTAGCGCAGACGCCGGGTAGAATCGATGATGGCGGCCCGGCAGAACTTACTGCCGAGTGCTGCCCACTGTTGGACATCATCTGAGGCCGCTGGGAAAACAGGATGCCAGCAGCCAATGGCCTCGACGTTCGCCTCGTCGTGACGAACTGCAGGCGCACCTGCCTTAGCGAACCGGTTCTTGGCATCAATGACCGGGAAACTGCCTTCTTTGGCGCAGAATGCCAGTAATCCCTCAGCACCCCACGTCATTGATAGGCTGATGAAGGTCTTTTCATCCTGCCAGTCGAAGTCCGACAGGTGCTCAAGAGTGTCATCAGATCCAGTGCAGTCGACGATGACATCGTAACCCCGCACATTCTCGGCAAAATCAGAGGCCATGCCTCTGTCGAACCTCATTGGAAATGACTGCAGGGCGGCATTTGGCGATACCGCGTTCAGTTTGCGCACGAGGGCGTCAGCTTTGGCATGGCCGACATCATTCATCGAGAGAACGTGCCGCACGAGATTCCCGGTTACCAAGATCTCACCGTCAATAACTCCCACTCGATGGGCTCCGGCGCGGACGAGGTTCTCCGCGATCGCACTTCCAAGTGATCCGGCGCCAACGATCAGGATTTTTTTGCTGCTAACTTCCGGCTCCACCCCTCCTCGAGATTGCAACTGATCCGGTGCCCAGTTTTCCGTTCGAAGCCAGGTCAAAGATTTGCTCGAGCCGGCGAGCTGGCGATCCCATAATTTGCGCGATTCCTCTCGGGGCCGAAAACCATCTCGCTTTTCTGTTCGGCCCGCCAATGGCATCTTCCCTATGGCGAGCCAATGCAGCCGAGATGGCGCTTCGCCTACACGCTGTGAGTAAGGGAATCCGATCAGCAACTGATGCGTGGCAGTCTTCCGCGAGCCGGCACGGTAGCGGGCACCAGCACGCACCATGATATCTACCAAATCGACGTTGTGGGCCAACAGGACATCTCGCAGTTGAGCCCAAGTCTTGGGGGCATCCCACGGCTCACGAACAGGGAGCACAGGCACCAGCAGCCACACGGCGCCGATCGAACTCGGAGCTGCAGCCAGAGATGTCCCCCATTCGAAGCGGCGTATGGAGTTCGAGCGATCGTCCAGAAGCTCGGTTAGCGCCCAGGTTTTAGTGGCTCCAGGGACAGATGCGATACTCGCGAATCCCCAGCGTTCGCGCACACTCGCCGCCCAGTCGAGTCCCTCGAAAACCTCGCGGAAACCGAGTGTCAGCTTGGAGCCTATCCCGACGCCGGCCGGAAGTTCGTTCGCAGCGCCTTCCTCAACAAGTGCGTCTGCGGCCGCCGCATCAATCCATTGTAGTAAGCGCCCCGTCTTCCAGAGGGCAGCCGCCGCCAACTCCCGCGGTTCGTCTTCCCACTGGTCTCGGCCCAAGCCATCGATCGGACGCTCAAGGCAAGGTTTGCCGTCTCGCCACATCGCGCCAGGCTCCGGCTCTGGATTGTAATCCTGATGTCGAAACGTTGTTGCGATGCCGCCAACAGCGTCCGGATAGATGAAGACGCCATCGGCCGGCTGATTAGGGCCGATGACCACGCGCCATTTGGTTTCACCAGGCATGTGTTGGCTGGGGGCGACGGAAAGGTGCGTGACAATCGCTAGATGCCAACGCCCTTTTTCATCGATCTCCCAGTCACCCTCAACCCGGATGCGCGCCTCATCGCGGATTTGCTCAGCGATGGATTGTAGAACTGGCGGCGTCACAGAATGATCAGGCGAATCGACCGGTGGTGCTTGGAACTGCCGCCTGCGCTGGAGCAGTGAATCCTGAGCGAGCGCGATCTCCACCCTGAGGTCCCGGGACCGGAAAGCGAGAGCCGAACAGGTCGCGCCACAGGCCAGCGCTTTCCTGAGCATCCTGTGAAAGCAATGCTTCGCGGGCAGTTTCAGCAGCGCTCGCTGCAGCTGCGTGGAACGCCTTGAAGTCATCGACATCCAGGCGCTTCAGCACATCGTGCTCTGGCACGCCGTGATCGGAGAGCCTGGGCTTCATGCTAGCTGCCGCAAGCAATGCCCAGTTATCCCGCATCGACTCGAAAACCTGAACAACCCCTTGGGCCATTGAGGTGGTGCCATCCTGCAAAACGTGCCCGATCATATGTTCGAGCGGGTAGCCTTTCGGATACTTAGGCAAGCTATCGCTGTTGGTCTGCCGCCACCATTTGATGGCACGGACGATATCAACGTAATTGCCATCGTTCGCTCGGTTCTTGGCAGCCGTCCATTGGATTTGTGCGAGTGGATGGGTACGCCCCCAACCGTCGGCGTCGCGGTCAGGCAGCCAAAGCGGATTCGGTTGCCACTTCTCACGCGGTGCATCTGCAAGCTCGATGATCTGTCGGCTGTCACCGAAAGGGCTGGGGACGAAAGGTCGCCAATCTTCATTCAGCCGCCAGCTGCGCGCTTCTTCAAGGGTATCGAGGGTTTCGACTGCTTGTGACCGATACAAACGCGTCATGAAGTCACGAGAATTCTGGTCTGTCGGCAGCGCAGTGATCACCAAATCCATATCGACAAGCGACATCTCGATCCCAAATGAACGACCCTGCGGGCGCCACTTTCCGGGATACCACTTCTCCAGGAAGGGTATGAACCGATCCATCGCATCGCGGGCCGATTCGGTGGTGGAATCGATATTGGTGACCACGACAATGTCGACGTCTGGACGCTTGTCGCCCAGCGGCCGAACCGCCGTCGAACGGCGCACGCTTCCTTGAAGGAACGTGGACACCACAAGCCCCTTCAAGTCATCGTCCTGACTCAGCCGATTGCGCAGGGTCGTGGAGCTGGAGCGCCAGTTTTCCTTTTGCGCGTCGGTCGGCCTAATCGCGCCGAGAAATTCTTTGAATTGCGGCTTGAGCTCCATGTCAGTCGATCCTGAAGGTGGGTTCATAGGTGCCGTGTACTCGGCGGTCGAAGTCGTACTCGTAGTATGTGGAAGGCCCCATCGCCGGACGCTGCTGCCCTAAGAAGAACAGGAACCCGTTGGGCGCTGTGGCGAACACGTGGACGCGAGCCCCAATGGGAAGGCGAGCAGCGCGAACGGCCTCACCAACTTGATCGGCCAGCGCCGCGGCATGTGTGCCACCGCAGATAGCGCTTTGCGAAGGTGCTGGCGCAGCCTTCACGATCATCGTTTTCCCGACCGTAGGGAGGTGATTAGAAACATAGTCAGCCACATCAGCTGCGGCGTCGCGGGTTAAGCTAACAACCAATGCCAGGTCTTGGCCGTCTCCACTGACCGTCGTCTCAATCGTCGCCTCGGGGCCGGCCTTGCCATCGTCAGCGCGCCAGATTGAGGTTGGAGCGCGACCTTTCTGCACCAGTTCAACATCAGCGCCGGTTTTGAGGTTGAGCACCGTGCCGGCAAGGTAAGCGAAGCTCGAATGTGCGTTGATAGTGAGCCTAATCGATTCGCCGACGTTGAGGGCGTCGCGAATAAAGGCTTCAGCCGTCGGCCGGACATCGGTGTTCCAATCCTGGCCTTCTATGAGATACCGTCCGTCGAAGCGGTCGAGCAGCGATAGGCGGTTATCCGCGGTTGAATCGAGATCCGCAGCGATTCCATCACTGAAGCTGCGGATGGCGATATTGTGATAGCGCGGCGGATCTCCGATGGTGAGCCAATTCTCATCAATGCACAGCCTGTCGAAACTGTCGCGGGTCAGATTGTTGATGCCGTTGATTTTAAGCTGCTTAGCGGCCCCATCATATTTGAAGGCCAACGCGTCGCGGCAGGTAGTGAGCCCAACGACACGAAAACGGTCGTTCACGGCATCGCGCATCTGCTCCAGAGAAACGTGACCCTCATGAATACCGAAGCCTGATAGCAGGCTGCGCAGTTCGTCATCCGACGAAAGCCCAAGATGATCACACCAGAGTTTCCGAACTCTTCCCATCCTGCTTTTGTCGCCGCCGGGTACGAAGAGCTTGTCTAGGCGCAGTCGGCGATCATCGCTGGAGAGCAAATCTAGAAGCTGATCGCCATCCTTAATCCGGTCTGTCGTGACCAGCGTGAAAGCAGCATTCTCCGGCGACTTGTCCTTGGCTTCACGGAGGCGCTGAAGAATGGAAACAGCGGTGCCGCCAGTAAATGCAGGGTCGACCAGGTCCTCGTAACCGAATCGGCCAGCGGCCACGACATGGTACTTGATCTGATAGTGGTGGACCCCAATGCGGTAACCCTGCGATCCCGGACGGGGCGGGTCATACCGCACCACGACGTCATCGAAGCCCTTCGGAAAGTCGGCCTCGTAGGACACTTCCGTCACGTTTGTTTGGTCGGGGTCACGCAGAGCCGAGGCGTGAAGCCAGAAGAAGCGGGCTTGATAATCATGCCCCTGCCACCCAGCTACCACTGCATTAGCCATACTTCTGTCCCCGAGACGAACGTATCGGGAATGGATATAGTCCTTATGCAGAACATCCGCTATGCCTGCTGCGAAAAAATTAACCATCGCATCGATTTAGGACATGTTCGGCACGATCGTGCCCCAGCTGATAAGGTTTCAGCAATCCGGGGAAATCACGGTGAAGTGATAACCTTGCGAATGGGAGAACTCGGCTCGGTCCCTTCTGACGGAAGCATGGGAAGCAAGTTGACTGTTTTAGCGCTGGCAGAGTTTCGCAAACGGCAACAGTTACCAAGCAGTCCGTTCTTCTTATCTGTTATGGGTGACACGGACGTCACCCCAAGGCGACACAAACGTCACCCCCAGCACGACAGAGCGATCTGGGACATTCACCCAGCATAGGCGGTTGGCTCGCTAGGCGCTATGCATCCGCTACCGCCAAACAGGAGTGAAAATGCCCGGCCCGATGAAACGTGACATGGATCTGATCCGCTCTCTCCTTCTGGAGATTGAGGGTGGCAAGCGAGTCTTCCATGTCATCAGTCACGAGATCGCTGAAATGATTGGCGTCGATCCGGCACAGGCAACTGAACCTGAAGAGGCTGACCGGCTCGACTACCACCTCGGCTTGCTGCGCGACGCAGAATTCGTCGAGTTCTATCGCGGCGGTGGCGGAGACTGGCAGGTTGAGCGGATCACCTGGAACGGTCATGAATTTCTCGACACTGTCCGCGATGGTGAAATTTGGCGGCGTACCAAGGATGGGGCAAAGAAGGTCGGAGGCGCGAGCATTTCGCTCATGTTGGACATGGCGAAAGCCTACGGGAAGCATGTAGCCAGCGAGCGACTTGGGATCTCGTTCGAATGATCAGGACTGCTCAGTCCGACGCCGTACCCATCCTCGTTCTGCCGCTTCGAAGCTGACGAACGATCCCGTTATATGCTGCGTGCATGCCTTGGCTTCGCCCAATCTCATGGTCGGAGTCGGCCGCCTCCCAGAACGACAACAGCCATTCATCCGGGCAGCGTCCACGCAGCACCCATAGAGCCAAGGCAACGCCGCGCGTCTGCACCTTGGCCCGGGCAGCTGTAGCCTCTCGTAAGACGTTCAGGGCCCGGTCGATGGTGCCTGAGGTGCGCGCGTCCGCGTCAATGGAAGTCATGGCTACGGATACGCACGAGTTCTTCTCGTTCCTGAATGCTGCCAAACGGCGCTGACGCCAATGTGCGGCCGCGCGGGAAGCCGGGGTCGCGTGGGTCCGGGCCGCCGCCATGTGATGCACCATCTCCCCGACTAGGCGTCACGGTGAAATCCATGCTCCCTATCGAGCGGAGCATATCGTCATGATCCATGATGCGGTCGCAGATGATGTGAATGACTTCGCCTTCCTTCTGAAGTCGCCCCCTCATGGCGATCATGGAGGCCGACATGATCTGGCGGCGGTAGACTTCGAACTTGTTGGGCCACAGGATGCCCTGAGCGACGCCGGTTTCGTCTTCGATCGTCACGAACAAGACACCCTTGGCTGATCCCGGGCGCTGGCGAACGAGGATAACGCCGGCGACCTCGATGTTGCGGCCATCCCGAATGGACGGGAGATCGGCGCATCGTACGATCCGCATGCGATCCAGTTCGGGTCGGAGAAATTGAACGGGATGACCGCGCAGGGATAGCTGGAGAGACCGGTAGTCCTCGACCACATCTCTGCCGGCGGTCATCGGCCGAAGCGATACTGCGGGCTCCGCGCCTTCGGGAGAGAAGCTGGCCTCGCGAGCATCGGCTGCAGCAAACAAAGGAAGCGGCGCTTCTCCCAACCCCTTCACCTTCCAAAGACCCTGACGCCGATCATGGGCGAGACAGTGGAAGGCATCGGCTTCCGCAAGCCGCTCGATGGCTGCGCGAGGTACGCCTGCACGCCTCCAGACTTCCTCGACGCTTTCATATGGGGCCGGACCTCTTGCAGCGACGACCGCCGCGCCATGGACATTGGCAAGACCACGTGCCTGCCGGAAGCCGAGGCGGACCGCCAAATAACGACCCCGTGACTGTTCCAGCGTGCATCCTCAGCCATTGCAAGCACTTCGGCATCTTTTCGCCCTTGGCCATACAAAACCTTCTCAGGCGCCAGGCCGACCTGCTCGAGACCGGGCGCATACAGGTCGAAGGCAGTGACTGCCCACAGCATGGTGAAGTCGGGTTGATCGCAGAAGCGCGCCGCTATTCCAGCAAGAAACAGGGTGGCTGCTGCATCGTCGGTCAGCGCTTCGGAAGCTGCCGCAATCTCGTGAAGGCCGCCAGCGTCAAGGCCGTGATCGGCAAGTCGTTCGTCGATCGCCGGCAGCCCGAAACCCAGCGCAGGTCCTCGATGCGAGCGTGTGGTCGCCAGATCTGCGCGAAGCGCGGCGAGCATCTCGGCTGAAGGCCGAGGCGTGGAGGGTTGCAGGGTAGACATGGCTCAATCGTCGACTCACTTGTTCGCTATATGTTCTATTGCGTGACGCATTTCGTCAACTGAGTCGCGACGGGTCGATCTGATGCCCCGTCAGGGATGCTAAGGCTGATCGCGTCGATGATCCCCAAGGGAACGAATGAACCAAGATCGCGAAAATACGATTGGCGAGTTTCTCTTCTATCTTTCGTAGTGATCAATTACTTCCTCCTCAATGGAGTCCATAATTCTCGCCATATTTACATACGGCCTCATAGTTACAAAATCATCGTGACCATGCTTATCCGCCAGCGCGACCTCTATTGCCACATTGTCGAACAATTTCCCTGCCTTTTTATTGGCTTTGACCATGTCCAGAGCGTCCTGCGTGATTCTATATCGCCGTAAATCGTGACCACTTCCATCCAAGTTTGAGTTGTTGAAACGCCTCTTAACAATGTCGGCTACGGTGCTTGATAACAGCCCTTCACCTGTTTTTAGGCTAATAAACAGGTGAACTTTCGACCGATATGAGGAAGAGCCTTTCTTCTTCCATCTGTCATGATATTTCCAAAGGAAATCGAGCGTTTGGTATATGACGTCGAAATTAAGCAAAACGTCGCGAGATTTGCTGAATTTCTCGACCACATTGATTTGTACGCCATGGCTGCCAAATTCAGCTAACTCAGCGACTTTGCGACGCACCTGCGCTCGCCCTGCTTTGTCTGTGGCATATTTGAGGATGTTTCCATATTTCGGAATAATTCCTACCTTGGAAAGCGCTGCGCTGAACGATGAGACGCGAATGTCAGAGATGCCAATAGCTCTTAACCCGCACTCTTTTTCATAAGCCACAATCAATCCATCGCGCTCATTTATAAAGTTCTGAGGAAGATTCGCTATATCGTTTACGAGAGTATCGACTGTCTCGTCGCTCAAAAAAGTTTTACTCTTGCGCGCTTTCTCAGGATCGCGTTCGCCTCCTCCCTCAGGCGGAGGCGAATATCTTGGCTTTCCAAATTCTGCTGCATCCGTGGGCAACGAAATGCTTTCGAAAACCGATAACGCCTGGTGCTTATATTCGCTGTGCTCGTAAAGGTATTTATACCATCTCCATACAACTCGATTCTTCCGACCCAGCCTCTTTTTGCCAAATTTCTGGCTTTTCATCCAGTCGATGTAATTTTGATCAGTGGCCTGATACCACCATAGGCCGTTGTCCCTAAGATAGTTGCACCAATCAATAATAATGTAGGCTATGCCTCGAACAGTTTTATTGTGACTGGATCTCCATTTCGTCAGTTCGCGGATAAAGGCCTGCGCTTCGGGAAAAATGCCGATTGCGGGGTCCACGATGAAAAAATTCACGGTGCCGTCATGCTTTACTCGCTGCAAGCGCAACGGGCTATTCTTCGGAATGAATGGCGTGACTGTCCCCACGACTAAATCTCCGTCGCCGTTGGCAATATAGTCGCAAGGCCATGGCCGCGTAGGATCTTGTTTGCCCTCTCGAGGTCATTCAGCGCCTTTCTCAGCTGCTTGCGAAGATTTTCCACCTCCACAAGGAGACTCTCATTCTGAAGCATGAGCACCTTGTTCTCCGAGCGAAGGGATATTTCGTGCTTCTTACTTTCGCTAAGATTTCGACCCGTGCGTTTGTGTGGAATAATACGGTCGATCTTCTGGCGAACCTCGTGCCACCGCTTCGCTAAGTCAGGGTTCCTGCCGTTCTCCGAATGAACATTTTCACTCGTCCAAGCTGTGAAGCCGCGTTCTTCGTCCTCCCAAGATGCCAAATCTTTCAGCAACTTCAGGTCGCGAATGTGGGCTGGAACGGTGCCGCTTCGTTCTGCTGCTTCAATAAATTCGATCTTAAGACGAAACGACTTTCGGTTCTTTCCTTCACGAGGTTGCGCAGGCTCAGAGCTCATATCTAGCTCTTAGGGTCCGGGTGGCAGCGCTTGAGGACGCCATCGATCATCGCGGCTCGTTGAGCGGCAATTTCCCGCAAAAAAGGCAAAAGGGCGTGCTCGCGCTCATGCTTCTCATGCTCCAAGGCATCCGCCCACCAGCGCCTGTTGCACTGAAGTTGCATGTTGTGAACGCAGAGCCCGCAAGCGCTTTCAGTCGCGAACTCAATAACAGGACCACTAGGGGCGGGCGCATTCGGATACGCCTCTTTCCAGGAACGAACGCAGTTGGCCGTAGCCAAATCCTGCGTCTTTCCAGTGCACTTGCACAAGCCATGGCCCGCGGGGTGAGGCTCGAACGACATCGGCTTGACCATCACGCCCAACACATTGTTCAATGTGGGGCGATCAAGATCTTCTCCTGGGCCCAAGTTGATCTGGGCCTTGTAGTCATCGACCTGCTTTTTCGCGTCGTTTACGATCGTGGTGCCGCCGAACCCGGTGAGGTAGCCCTCGCCGGTGATGGCATCGCGAACTATGGCCAAGCGAAATTGCAGCCCGCATTCCTCAAAGTCTTTCAAACGGTCTTGGGCGAAATTATCTACCCTCCGTTCGGCGCGCTTTCTGCGTTCAGCACTCTCCCCCTGACGCGTGACAACCGTCCCGTAGGCAATCTCGGTGATGTAGCCTCTGGTCCGGGTAGGATTGAAGTGGCGGTAGAAATCGCTGAGCGCGACGAGGCTGGGATAATGAAACCGGTGAAAGTACGTCATGCCGAAGAAGCGCCGGTATTCGATCGGTTTCGGAATCCAGCGCTTGCCATCAATAAGCGGCACACCAACGAATTCGGCAAAGCGGTCGAGGCCGTCGTAGAAACGGTAGGCAGGATTGCTTGCTTGCGAACCTTCCCCAACGACCACAAATTCAGCGAAATCCAAGATCCAGGCACTTTCTGAGCTAAGGCGGCCCTCCTCGGATAGCCATAGCAACACATCGACCGCCTTCTTCACTGTGGTAGGGACGGGAATTTTGTCCATTCCATGGAGATTCTTCGAAATCCAAGTCTCTAGCCAAAACTCACCATCTACGGTCGAAATACAATCGGCCTTTAGTGAGCCCATCTCCTCTTTTCGGCGGGCAGCGAACGCAGCGATAACCACCAATGCCGCCGTAGCGAGCAACTCAAATAAGACCGGACGCAGCGCCGGTCGGTATTCACTGATATTCGTTGTCCAACCTGGTGCCGCGAAGTAAGACGGGTGGATCGGCCACCAACTGCCCGGCGCCGTGGTGTATTTGTCCCGATCCTCTCTCAGCCGCTCATTGAAAGCCGCTTCCGTGGGCCGCCAATGATTGAGCGCCTCGTACTTTTTAATAGTGTCATCGAGATCATTAGTAAAATCTCGAATCTCATCAAAATACGTTGTGATCCAGGTTATTGCTTGATTGACGAGAAAGCAGGCCTGATATGCTGGTGTGGTAAAAGATCGCTCCGCAGCGACACGGCAGATTGATTTACCAATCTTCGAGATGCCATCTTCGCCTTCAAACGGCTCGAATTTGATCGGATCATGGGTAAGATATTTTCGATAATAGAATAGTAACTGCGGCGCAGTCAGGAATGATATTATCCGATTCTCCGAAAGCGCACCTTCGTCGATTTCGTTGACCAGATCATCTTCCTCATCGTCTTGGCCCGCGCCTTTGCGAGGCTGGATTGAAAGGCCTTGTCCGCGGATGAAGTCATCCAAATCATGCGAAACGGATGCCGGAAGACTCCGTGTGTGAGGTGCGCCGAGCGCATTGGCGAGCGGCTCTTTCCGGGCGTACTTCTTGTTCCCTTTGCAATAGAAGGGAATTTCGAACTCACCCGTCTCAATTTTCTGGATGAGTTCTGCGAGCCGCTGCCGATATGGGGGCAATCCGACGATGCCGCCGACTTCCAGGTCTTTAACGAGGTCATCAATATCGTCCTTAGTGAGCTCTGCGTTGCGCTCAATCCCGCGGGCATGCCTCCAGCGGACAAAGGCAAAGTAGTTCCTGTTGTTTATAGGGATGGTCGCGCCGGAGTCATATCTTGCGTCATTGCCAGTGAGGCCGCGAAAAGCGAGGAGCTTCGCCGTAATCAAATCGATCTCTAGATCGATTGACCTGACGCCAGGGGCAATTACAACGTCGAATTTGACAGTGACGTCACCTTTGCGGACATTGCCACCGTGTGTGCGGACAATCCATTCATTGTCGAGAGGCGAGTCGTTCACCATCCAGCTAGGCTTCGGCAATGCTCCAATAATGCGATCGTGATCGCTCTTTTGGGTGCGAGTTGAGCGTGTCTTCTTCGCGGCGGCAACTGCTTTTACCATGGGACAAAAATCCTTAGCTTGCCGGATGAAATTCCTTGCTCGGCCGAGGTTAAGGCGCGCTTAAGCGCCACCTTGTACTTGCTCTGCTCAAGACGAGCGGCGGTGGCGGTCACGAGAGCCAAGCCGGGCATCCACTTGTTTTTCCAACGGTCCGGATTGGCGACAAGGAAGCGCTCTTCATCGGCTTCGAGCCCCTTCTTGACGAGGATTAGCGCTACTAAGTCTTCGTGGGTCGGCTCGAACGTGAGGAAGCTCTCAAGGCTGTCGGGGACAAGTTCGACCTCGGGCGTCGCGGCGATGGCTGAGGTCTTGGCAGCGCTGGCATCGAATAAAATTTCATCAAGACCGTTTTGAATAGCCTCCTCGGCCCTGCCGACAATCGTCTCAGCGTCAACACCGAGTTGAACGACTCTCGATATGTCGGTGACCAAAATGGCAGCCTCGAGCTGATTCTGGAAATTCCGAATAAGTGAGGCAAGTGCCTGACGATATTCAGCGCTACTTAAGTACGAACCAAATGTGGTGCCGGCGTTGTTATGGTTCGCGATTGAAACCACCACCTGACTGTCAAGGTGCTTTGAGTTTCTGATCGCGAGATAAGTTGGTCTGATATTTTGTCTGGTAAATTCAATTCCCCCGAGTATCGGGTCGTCTGCCAATTCATCTCGCAACAGATTCATTTGTGATTTTGCGACAGTTCCAGCGAAGGTCTGGATTACCCCACAATGGCCAGAACCTTTGCCGCAAATCCACAGATATCGGTGTGCGTTGTCATTCTGCGCCCTAGCTCGACAACGCATCCGCAAGGACATTTCCTGCCACATCGTGATTGCGGATTTCGTGGACAACTTAAATCCAGGCACATTCAATAGCGCCTCAGCCCCCTCAGCGGGTACAACGCTAAAGACAGTTTTTGCTTCGGGTCGCGTCTTGGTTACCTGATTCACGAGCAGGTTGACGCTTCCACGGCGAAACTCGCCATCGAAAGGTTCTGCAGCTAGATCCGTGGCTGGCTGCACATTTAGACCGGTGTCGATCATGACGACCAACTGGCCACAAAGAAGCGCGCGCTTCGTCCCGTTGAGATGAGAATTAATGAACGATCCGCCGCCACATGCCCTAATAAGGCAATCTAGGCCGTACGAACCATCTGGATCTCTTGCGGTCGGCACTGCACCGTTGGTGGTGTGATCAAGATAAGTCAGTAAGTTGGCTAATCGAAGTTCTGGATCATTTTTTGGAAACACTTCATCGATTAGTTCGCCCTCGGACTTATTAAAACCGTATGCGGTCAAGCTTTTGATAGCTTGGGTGATAGTGGCCAAATCACTAATATCACTTCGCGCCAATAGTTTCTTGCCAGTCTCAAAGATCTCGAACTCCTCGATAAGCCCATCCTCTGCGATACGCCGCAGTTGCGCCATTCGCACCTTCGATGCCTCAACGCTTCTGGCGTATGCGTCTGCCCCCTCGAACACGACCTTGGATCGGCCAGGCCCTAATTGACCTAAAGCTGGAATGTGGCTTGTACCGCGGCTCATACGCCTGATCGGCGGCATCAACGGCCAAAGCTCATAAGGTGCTAGCCGCCGTAATGTGGCCGACACCGCATCTAAATGGGTGGAGCGGTAAGTCTCATCGTCTGAATCCAGGATTGATAAATCGCCAAGATCGCGGATGATATCGCCATATGTTTCAGCCACTTCAGTCATGTCGACTTCTGAGGGGCAAACCCTAGTCGACAATTGCTCGTGTACCCGTCCCGCAGCGCTCAGTGGGGCAGCGAGAGCCTGTCTTGCGACCCAAGTTAAAAACAGACGCAATCCGAGATTGCGTTTGGCGTTTCCTGAGGGGGCATTCGAATAAAATTCTTCGGCAAAATAAATTATCAACGGAAATACGAAATCAGAACCAAACAGCGGTATTAGTTGGCCGAATTCGTAGAATGATCCGCCGAATCTAATGGATTGTCCAGGAACTGACTCAGTCTGATGCGGATCGGTCGTTTGCTCATTGAGCATCGACCACCGTCTCATACATTCTTTCTTAGTCAGCTTTTCAAAAGGCACTACTATATCCAGTCAATTCGACGACTGCCGTAGTGCTTCTGCGCGATCGGCCACGTCACATCATTGCGAAACCTGAGTATTAATAGACTTGTTGATTGATTGTATCAACATGAAATCAACATTTTAACGGAGACAATTAAATGGGACATGAGCAATATAAAGTACCAATGTAATTGGTTATTATTTAACATCCGATTCAATTGGACGTCATGTCCGATTGTGGTTGCTGATATTTAGAGAAATTGCTTGCGCACGGAGACGTAATCATCGGACGTCGCGAATTACCGATTGGATGTCCAAAAGGTGGGCAGAGAAAATTTTTTGTGGCTACGATCTCATGAGCAAGATTGCCGGTAGACACCCCGCTGAATCCGATTCGCCATCGACTTTGTTCATCAGCAGGTACGCTTGTGAGCCTTACTGCCACCGCCTCAACACGAACTTTCTCGGGCGCCGATTGGGGCGGCTCGTTGCCCCGATCCGGCTAGCTCTTCCAGGATTTGAAGTGGCAGGTTTCCATCAATACGTGAATAGATCGCATTTCGACCTGCCGATCGCGCTCGCCTTGCTGGGCGCGATGGGCGTGATCGATGCCGAGACGCTGGCGGGCTATGTCGTGGTCGGCGAACTGGGGCTGGACGGGCGGACTGCGCCCTCGCCCGGCGTGCTGCTGGCCGCGCTCCATGCGGGCAGCCAGGAGATGGGGCTGGTCTGCCCGGTCGCGCAGGGGGCCGAGGCCGCCTGGGCCGGCGAGGTCGAAGTGGTTGCCGCGCCGGATTTGCTGAGTTTGCTCAATCATTTCAAGGGGACGTCGGCGCTGTCGGCACCGCAGCCGGGCGTGGTGGATGCACCTGTGCGGGGCGCGGACCTGAAACAGGTCAAGGGGCAGGAGGTCGCCAAGCGCGCGCTGGAGATTGCGGCGGCGGGCGGGCATAATCTGCTGATGGTCGGGCCGCCGGGCGCGGGCAAGTCGCTGATGGCGAGTTGCCTGCCGGGGATATTGCCCGACATGACCCCGTCCGAGGCGCTGGAAAGTTCGATGGTGGCGAGCGTTGCCGGCACGCTGGAGGGCGGACGGATCAGCCGGGCGCGGCCGTTCCGCAATCCCCATCATAGCGCGTCGATGGCGGCGCTGGTCGGCGGCGGGCTGAAGGCGCGGCCGGGCGAGGTCAGCATGGCGCATCTGGGCGTGCTGTTTCTGGATGAGCTGCCGGAGTTTCAGCGGACCGTGCTGGATTCGCTGCGCCAGCCGCTGGAGACGGGGGAGGTGACGGTGGCGCGGGCCAATGCGCATGTGACCTTTCCGGCGCGGGTTCAGTTGATTGCGGCGATGAATCCGTGCCGCTGCGGGCATCTGGGCGACCCGGCGCTGGCCTGCTCGCGCGCGCCGCGCTGCGCGGCGGACTATCAGGCCAAGGTATCGGGGCCGCTGCTCGACCGCATCGACCTGCATGTCGAGGTGCAGGCGGTGACCGCCGCCGACCTGGTGCTGCCGCCGCCGAGCGAGGGGTCAGCCGAGGTCGCGGCGCGGGTCGCGGCGGCGCGGAGTTTGCAGACGGCGCGCTATGCCGGGACGAAGGTGCGCACCAATGCCGAGGTGGATGGCGAGCAGTTGGAGGCGGTCGCCGGGCCGGACGAGCTGGGGCGGCAATTATTGGCGCAGGCGGCCGCGGCGATGAAGCTGTCGGCGCGGGGCTATACGCGGGTGCTGCGCGTGGCGCGCACGATCGCCGACCTGGCGGGTGCCGAGCGGGTCGGGCGGGTGCATGTGGCGGAGGCGTTGAGTTATCGGCGAAGGGCACCGGTGAATTGAGGGGGCGACCAATTAACGAACAGTTATGGCCGATAATCGTGATCGTCGCAGTTCCTGATAGCCGATCTGTATAGGTCACGTTAAATCCAACGCATGGACCAAATTCAGCTAGAGATATGCAAACGCTATGGTGCCAAATTCACGCCGTCTGAAGAAACATACAAGCTGGGTATTTCGGATCGCGCCCTACGCGGTGAACTCCCGTTAAGTGGCCTACGCCATCCGCCGGAAAGTGGGACGACGGGCTGGTTCATCTGGTCAGGTGAATGGTCGGATGATCCCGACTTTTTCAAACCCCTGCACTTATATCATCTGCAAAAGGACTGCCCCGTTGCACTGCCATTCATGGCATTACCGCCCGGATGGAGGTTCTTGATCGCGTTGGGATATGAAGACGTTTGGTCCGATGATACCCTGCTGAATATCTAAACTAGGCGGTCCGCCCTCCACCCAAGCCAGACGGCTGCTCTGTCAAGGCAATGGCTGGATGCTGACCAGCGTGTAGAGGCCGATCAGGAGGCCGCTGCCGGTGAAGGCGAGCAGGAAACGGCGGATGTCGGGCCAGAAGTCGGGACGTTCCATGGCGCATATCTCCCGTCGGGATGACGATGCGGGGCGTAGGAGCGTGGCGGCGGCGTGGCCAGTGACAAATATGGTTAGGGTGAGGACGCGCCCTGTGCTCCGTTCGCCCTGAGCCTGTTGAAGGGCTGTTCCTTCTTGCGCCGTTGCGAAGAAGGACGGGGCTTCGACAGGCTCAGCCCGAACGGAGGGGGGTGTAGGCCTCCTTGTTCTGAGCGCTGGCTTCAACCCGCGCTGTCGTTCGCGATCAGCTTCAATTCGGTGGCGGGGGCGTCGCTGTCCTTGGGGCGGAAGCGGCCTTCGATGCGGCTGCCCGGTTCGATCGTGATGCGTTCATAGACGACGTCGCCGGTGATCCGGGCGCTGCTTTCCACCACCAGTTCGCCCGCCGCGATCGACCCGTCGACCAGGCCTGCGAGGCGGGCGCTTTGCGCGGTGACATGGCCGGTGATGCGGCTGTCTGGCCCCTGCACCAAAGCGGCGCATCTGATGTCGCCCTCTATCACGCCATCGACATGGAGGTCGACCGAAGCGGCGAGGTTGCCGGTGATCGTCACGTCGCTGCCGATCAGCGAGAAGGGTGTGTGCTTAGCTCCGGTCGCGGACATCGGCGAAACGGGCCGTGGCGATTTGCTGGATTTGGAGAACATCTTTGCGGGCCTCCAGAAAGGGACGGGGATTGACGGCCTGGCCGTTCAGCCGGACTTCGAAATGGAGATGGGTGCCGGTCGAGCGGCCGGTCGATCCCATGCGGCCGACCGTGTCGCCGCGCGCGACCCTTTGTCCCACTTGGGCAGCGAAGCCGGACAGGTGGGCATAGCGGGTCATGATGCCGTTGCCATGCTCGACCTCGACGACATTGCCATAGCCCTGGCGCTGGCCGACATAGCTGACCTTGCCATCGGCGGCGGCGGTGATCGACTGGCCGTAGCGGCCGGGGAAATCTAGCCCTGCATGGAAGGCGGCATGGCCGTTGAAGGGATCGCGGCGATAGCCATAGCTGCTGGTCAGCATCGGCGCGGCGGTGGGCTGACCCGACGGGATGGTGAGCAGGCTGCGTTCCAGAAACTCCATGCGCGACATGGCGTCGGCGAGGGTTTCCAGTTCGTTCGTCAGCGCGCCCTTGTCGCCTTTCCATGGGACGAAGGGGCCGCCCTGGGCGTGCGCCGCGCTGCGGGCGAGCGTGTCGGGGTTGAGGCCGAAGCTGCGGATCGCGGCGGCGGCCTTGTCCGCGCGGCGCTCGACCGCGGCGGTCAGCAGGGTGGCGAATTGGCGCTGGCGCGCTTCCAGCCGGACCAGCGGCGCGGCTTCGGGCGCCAGGCTGATCTTGGCGGTCAGTGCGTCGGATTTGTCCGCCTTGGTCGGGGCGGCCATGTCGCTGGCGGGCGCTTTGTCGTCCTGGTCGCCGAAATGGGTCTTGTAGAGATCGTCCATGAAGTCCTGGCGGGCTTCGAGATCCTGCGCCAGATCCTCGACCGACTTGCGATAGCCCTCGACCTTGGTGGCGGCGGTGGCGACCGAGCGACCCTGCTGCGCCAGCGCGGCGCGTTCCTGCGCGACCGATGCGCTGCCGGCCAGCATCGACACGGTCATGCCGCCCCAGCCGAGGAGCGCGACGGACGCGACGCCGATCGCGACAAGCTGCGCGCGGCGGGAAATGCGGACGAACTTCACCTGGCCACCGGACCGGAGAAAAATCTCCCGCTCAGGGCACAGGGCAAGCAGCCGTTCCCGCAGGGGAGCGACCCCCTTTTTCTTGTGATGCGACAATGCGACCCCGACTCTTTTTATAGCGATGGGGCCGTTAGCAAAGCTTTGCCTTTTTCGCGAATCCGTCGTTGCGGAGTCGTGACGAGTCGAGCGGTGAGCGCGCCGAAATGATCGATCGGGCCTTTTGTTCCCTGCGCCAGACGATCTTTTGCAGATTTATTTCAGCTTTGGCGGGACTGATCCTGCTGGCCGAGCATGGCTTCCACATCCGCGGCGGGCATGGCGGCGCTGAAATGAAAGCCCTGGCCCATGTGACAGCCGCCCGCGCGCAGATAATCCAGTTGCTGCCGGTTCTCCACCCCCTCCGCCACCGTGCGGATGCCAAGGCTGTAAGCGAGGTTCAGCACGGTGCGGACGATGGCGGCGTCGTCCGGGTCGGTTTCCAGGTCGCGGACGAAGCGCTGGTCGATCTTGATGACGTCGATCGGAAATTGCTTGAGATGCGAGAGCGACGCATAGCCGGTGCCGAAATCATCGAGGGCGATGGCGACGCCCGCATCGCTCAGCCGCTGAAGCAGGCGGCCGACCCGGTCGGCATTGCGCCCCAGAAACACCGATTCGGTCACTTCCAGTTCGATGATCGACGGCGGCAGGTTCACGTCTTTCAGGCGGCCCAGCAGGCGGTCGGCGAAATCATCGTCATTGAGGTCGGCGCCCGACACGTTGAAGGCGACATGTCCAAAGGGCAGGCCGGCGTCGCGCCAGCGGCGGCAGTCGGCCAGGATGCCGTCGATCATCTGCGCGGTGATGGCGGGACCAAGTTCGGGATGTTCGAAGGCGGCGGCGATGTCGCCGGGCATGATGGTCGCGCCGGTGGCGGTGGGGCAACGGAACAGCGCCTCGAACCCGACCAGCGCGCCGGTGGCGAGGTCGATCTTGGGCTGATACCAAGGGCAGGGGCGTTCCTGCGCCAATATCTGGCGCGCGCGGTCGAGCATCGTCGCCTCCCGCTCCCAATTGGCGAGCAGGGCCGGTTCAAACAGGGTGGCGCGCCCGCGGCCGCTATTCTTGGCGTGATAAAGGGCGATGTCGGCATGTTTGATCAATGCGGTGACGTCGCCGCCATGGTCGGGGAACAGCGCCACGCCGATGCTGACCCGCGCCTCGATCGGCCGGTCGCGATAGCTGAGCGGGGCATGGAGATGTTCGGTGATGCGCGCCAATATGGGCGTCAGCGCGTCGACGCCGGGCAGGCGCGTCAGCAGCACGGCGAATTCGTCGCCGCCCATGCGCGCGACCAGGTCGCCGGGCCGCAACGCGTGGCGCAACCGATCCGCCACGGCGCACAGCAGGGCGTCGCCCGCATCATGCCCGGCGGTATCGTTGACCCGCTTAAATTCGTCGAGGTCGATCAGCAGGATGGCCGATTGCGCCGCATCCACCAGTCTGCTGGCCGGACCAGTCGTCGCCTGCGTCACCGCCGCCATGAAATGCGCGCGGTTGGCCAGGCCAGTCAACGCATCGGTCATGGCCAGCCGCTCCAGATGCAGTTCGGCCTCCTTGCGCTCGGTAATGTCGACCACGCTGGTCACGATGCAGGGCACGTCATTCACGACGATCGGGCGCGAGGACAGGAGCGTGTCGCGGATATGGCCGTCCGCCCGGCGCATGCGACATTCGAAATTGTCGACCTGCGCCTCCCGTTGCAGCAGCTTAAATAACTGGTTGCGGACCGGCAGGTCGACATAGGTTTGTTCCACATGCGCCAGGGCGACACCGCCAGCGGGGGCAAAGGCGTCCTGCGCCGCGCGGTTCAGGCGCAGGATGCTGCCATCATGCCGGGTGACGAGCAGGGGGATCGGCACCGCCATGAACATGCGTTCCATCGCATCCAGGCTGTTGGCGAGCGCCGCCTGCGCCGCCTGCGCCAGCTGGCCGGCCGTCCATTCCTGGCGCTGTAGCCGGTTGTGCCGGGTGATGGCGATCCACATGCCGCAATGCAGGATCAGCATCGCCAGGATCATGCCGATCGCGGTCTGGCTGTGCGGGGCCGGGGCGAGATAGCCCACCAGCATCGCGATCGCGCAGGCGAGGCCGCCGCCGACATTGCCGCGAAAACTGGTCGGCACCACCAGATAGAAGACCAGCGGCAGCATGACGAGCACGAACAGGGCGATGTCGCTGCGCGAACTGACGAGCAGGGCGACGCCGATGGCGGTGATCGCCTGCCACAGGAAGCAGAGCCGTTCGAGCGCGGGGAAGGTGCGGGCGCTGCGCCAGAGCGCGAGGCACAGGAGCGATCCGGCTATCACCGCGAGTCGGGCGGGGATGGCGATCCAGAAATGGGGGGTGCCGACAAAGCGCCAGTCGCTGACGAGGAAGATCATATTCAGCAGCGCCGACAGGGCGAACAACGTCCGGGCGTGGCGGCGTGTTTCGGGCAGTCGTTCGGCCTGGAACGTCGATTCCCGCTCGGTATCGCGAAATTCGCCGGTATAAGGAGATAATATTGTCACATCGCGTCCAGGCTGAGCGGAGCGTGATAATAGCGGCATTAAGGTTATCAATTTCCTAAGCCGCTGGAAAAGCGCCCGCCTGCGCGGGGCCGCAAACCGCTTCTGCTGCTTGCTTGACCCGCCGGGCGGGCATCGCTATAGGCGCGGCTGCCCAGCGGACTGCCATGCGAAGATTCGTCTTTGCCCGGCATATCCACAGGGCGACACTAGAGCTGAACATTGCCGGGTGCTCTTGCGGCTCCAGGGGGCTTATGCCCACCGGGGCCTTTGCCGTTTGGTCGAATCTTTCGTCCATGGGGTGCGAGACGCGGGGATGCCCAGGTAAAGTAACTGAAAAAGGTGAAGGGCTTCATGCCAACAATCAACCAGCTGGTCCGCAATGGCCGCGATCCGCAGAAGGCCAAGAGCAAGGTCCCTGCGATGGAAGCAAATCCGCAAAAGCGCGGCGTTTGCACCCGCGTTTACACGACGACCCCGAAGAAGCCGAACTCGGCGCTTCGCAAGGTGGCCAAGGTTCGCCTGGTCAACCAGCGCGAAGTCATCACCTACATCCCAGGTGAAGGCCATAACCTCCAGGAGCACAGCGTCGTGCTGATCCGTGGCGGTCGTGTCCGCGATCTTCCCGGCGTGCGCTACCACGTTCTTCGCGGCGTTCTGGATACCCAGGGCGTCAAGGATCGCAAGCAGAGCCGTTCCAAATACGGCGCCAAGCGTCCTAAGTAAGGGAGACTAGAATATGTCACGTCGTCGTCGCCCCGAAAAGCGCATCATCCTGCCCGATCCCAAATATGGTGATCAGGTTCTGTCCAAGTTCATGAATTCGATCATGCAGGACGGCAAGAAAGCCGTCGCCGAATCGATCGTTTATGGTGCCCTCGAAACCGTCGAGACTCGCGCCAAGAAAGATCCGATCGGCATGTTCCATGACGCGCTGAACAACATCAAGCCGGGCATCGAAGTGCGCAGCCGCCGCGTTGGCGGTGCGACCTACCAGGTTCCCGTCGAAGTGCGTCCAGAGCGTTCGCAGGCCCTGGCGATCCGCTGGCTGATCACCGCTGCGCGCAATCGCAGCGAGACCACCATGGCGGCCCGCCTGTCCGGCGAACTGATGGATGCGGCCAACAACCGCGGCAATGCGGTCAAGAAGCGCGAAGATACGCACCGCATGGCGGAAGCGAACCGCGCCTTCTCGCACTATCGCTGGTAAAAAGATCAGCGGGGTGGACGCCGATAGGCGATCACCCCGTTTATCGACCTAAAAATCCGTCCGTTCGTCGTGGGCTACCCATGGCGAACGGATTGGTTTAGGGGCCACCCCAGATCAAACGAATCCCAACCGCCGGCGCGCCGGCAACGGAGAAGCATCATGGCCCGCAGCCATCCGCTCGATAAATATCGCAACTTCGGTATCATGGCGCACATCGACGCCGGCAAGACCACCACGACCGAGCGTATCCTCTACTACACCGGCAAGTCCTACAAGATCGGCGAAGTCCATGACGGCGCCGCGACCATGGACTGGATGGAGCAGGAGCAGGAGCGTGGCATCACCATCACCTCGGCTGCGACGACCTGCATCTGGAACGACCACCGCCTGAACATCATCGACACCCCCGGCCACGTCGACTTCACCATCGAAGTCGAGCGTTCGCTGCGCGTGCTGGACGGCGCGGTCGCCGCGTTTGACGGCGTTGCCGGCGTTGAGCCGCAGTCGGAGACGGTGTGGCGCCAGGCGGACAAGTATAAGGTTCCGCGGATGTGCTTCATCAACAAGCTCGACCGCACCGGTGCCAATTTCTATTATTGCGTGCAGACGATCATCGATCGCCTGGGCGCCAAGCCTGCCGTCCTGTATCTGCCCATCGGCGCGGAAGCGGACTTCCGCGGCCTGGTCGACCTGGTCGAAGATCGCGCCATCATCTGGAAAGATGAGAATCTGGGCGCGGAATTCTCCTATGAAGCGATTCCCGAAGACCTGGCCGACAAGGCCGCCGAATATCGCGAAAAGCTGATCGAACTGGCCGTCGAACAGGACGACGAGGCGATGGAAGCCTATCTCGAAGGCAATCTGCCCGACGTCGCGACGCTGAAGGCGCTGATCCGCAAGGGCACGCTGAACCAGTCGTTCGTGCCGGTGCTGTGCGGTTCGGCGTTCAAGAACAAGGGCGTTCAGCCCCTGCTCGACGCGGTCGTGGACTATCTGCCTTCGCCGCTGGACATCGAAGACGTGCAGGGCATCAACCCCGACACCGACGAGCCGGACAGCCGCGAGACGTCGGATGAAGCGCCCTTCTCCGGCCTGGCGTTCAAGATCATGAACGATCCGTTCGTCGGCTCGCTCACCTTCCTGCGCGTCTATTCGGGCACCCTGACCAAGGGCACGTATCTGAACTCGGTCAAGGACAAGAAGGAAAAGATCGGTCGTATGCTGCTCATGCATGCGAACAGCCGTGAAGACATCGATGCGGCCTATGCCGGCGATATCGTCGCGCTGGCCGGCATGAAGGAAACCACCACCGGGGATACGCTGTGCGCCGAGCGCCAGCCGATCATTCTGGAACGGATGGAATTTCCTGAGCCGGTCATCGAACTGTCGGTGGAACCCAAGACCAAGGCCGACCAGGAAAAGATGGGCGTCGCGCTCAACCGCCTGGCCGCCGAAGATCCGTCGTTCCGCGTGTCGACCGATCACGAATCGGGCCAGACCATCATCAAGGGCATGGGCGAACTGCACCTCGAAATCCTGGTCGACCGCATGAAGCGCGAGTTCAAGGTCGAGGCGAATGTCGGTGCGCCGCAGGTGGCCTATCGCGAATATCTCAAGAAGGCCGTCGACGTCGACTACACCCACAAGAAGCAGTCGGGTGGCACCGGCCAGTTCGGCCGCATCAAGGTGAAGGTCACGCCGGGCGAGCGCGGCGCGGGCATCATCTTCAAGGATGAGATCAAGGGCGGTAATATTCCCAAGGAATATATCCCCGCGATCGAAAAGGGCATGCGCGAAACCGCAGCGACCGGTTCGCTGATCGGCTTCCCGATCATCGATTTCGAGATCAACCTGTATGACGGCGCCTATCATGACGTTGATTCATCGGCGCTGGCGTTCGAAATCACCGGTCGTGCCGCGATGCGCGAAGTCGCGCAGAAGTCGGGCATTACGCTGCTGGAGCCGGTCATGAAGGTCGAAGTCGTCACCCCGGAAGAATATCTGGGCGACGTCATCGGCGACATGAACAGCCGTCGCGGCCAGATCCAGGGCACCGACACGCGCGGCAACGCGCAGGTCGTCGAGGCGATGGTGCCGCTGGCCAACATGTTCGGCTACGTCAATTCGCTGCGTTCGTTCACCCAGGGGCGTGCGAACTATTCGATGACCTTCTCGCATTATGACGAAGTGCCGCAGAATGTGGCGGATGAAGTCAAGGCGAAGATGGCCTGATGACTTTCCCGAGCCGAGCCGTGCGAACGGCTCGGTTAGGGGCTGGTAATCTGTAAATTTGCTGCTATGGACGCGCCTTCGCGAGGCGCGGCCGAGCGGTCAGACCCAAGCTGATTTTGATTAGAAGGTAGGATAAAATGGCTAAGGCTAAGTTTGAGCGGAACAAGCCGCACTGCAACATCGGCACCATCGGTCACGTCGACCATGGCAAGACCTCGCTGACCGCAGCGATCACGAAGGTGCTGGCCGAAAGCGGCGGCGCGACCTTCACGTCGTACGACAATATCGACAAGGCGCCTGAAGAGCGCGAGCGCGGCATCACCATTTCGACCGCCCACGTCGAATATGAAACCGCCGCACGCCACTATGCGCACGTCGATTGCCCTGGTCACGCCGACTATGTGAAGAACATGATCACCGGTGCTGCCCAGATGGACGGCGCTATCCTGGTCGTTTCGGCCACCGACGGCCCGATGCCCCAGACCCGTGAGCACATCCTGCTCGCTCGTCAGGTCGGCGTTCCCCAGCTGGTCGTGTTCATGAACAAGGTCGATCTGGTCGACGACGCTGAAATCTTGGAACTGGTCGAGCTGGAAATCCGTGAGCTGCTCAGCAGCTATGATTTCGACGGCGACAACATCCCCGTCATCCCCGGTTCGGCCGTTATGGCTCTCAAGGACGAGCGTCCTGAGCTTGGCCATGACGCCGTGCTGAAGCTGATGGAAGCTGTCGACAGCTGGATCCCGCAGCCCGAGCGTCCTGTCGACAAGCCCTTCCTGATGCCGATCGAAGACGTGTTCTCGATCTCGGGTCGCGGCACTGTCGTCACCGGTCGTGTCGAAACCGGCATCGTCAAGGTTGGTGAAGAAGTCGAGATCGTCGGCCTCAAGAACACCACCAAGACGACCGTTACCGGCGTGGAAATGTTCCGCAAGCTGCTCGACGAAGGTCGTGCAGGCGACAACATCGGCGCCCTGGTGCGTGGCACGAAGCGTGAAGACGTGGAGCGTGGTCAGGTTCTGGCGAAGCCGGGCACCATCACCCCGCACACCGAATTCGACGCCGAAGTGTACGTGCTGTCGAAGGAAGAAGGCGGCCGTCACACCCCGTTCTTCGCCAACTATCGTCCGCAGTTCTACTTCCGCACGACGGACGTGACCGGCGAAGTGATCCTTCCCGAGGGCACCGAGATGGTCATGCCCGGCGACAATGTGAAGCTGAACATCAAGCTCATCGCCCCGATCGCGATGGACTCGGGTCTGCGCTTCGCTATCCGTGAAGGCGGTCGTACCGTCGGCGCAGGGGTTGTCGGAACGATCTCGAAGTAATATAGGACCGCAGCGGCGCGAATCATCTGATTCGCGCCGCTCGGAATTTTAACCGCCCCGGATCGCCTTTCTCCGGCTCGCAAGAGCTAGAAGGGCAATTTACGGGGCGGATATTTTTGGTTGGCGCATTTTCACAAATCATCGGCTGCTCCGGCTGATTTTTGAAAATGCTCTGAGTTTTTGGCTCTTTCGCATCGGTACAGGAACTATGGACAGCAACATCCGCATTCGTCTCAAGGCGTTCGATCATCGCGTGCTTGATCAGGCGACCGGCGACATCGCCGACACCGCCCGCCGCACCGGCGCCCTTATCCGCGGTCCGATTCCCCTTCCGACGCGCATCGAAAAGTTCACGGTCAACCGTGGCCCGCACATCGACAAGAAGTCGCGCGAGCAGTTCGAGGTCCGCACCTACAAGCGTATGCTTGACATTGTGCAGCCGACGCCGCAGACGGTCGACGCGCTGATGAAGCTGGACCTGGCTGCCGGCGTGAACGTAGAAATCAAGCTGGCCTAAGCCGGTAAGTCACTGCTCTCCGTAAGGTGGGCAGGGTATCGGGTATTTCGGCCCCCCTATGTTTAAGAGGGTGTCGGAAGCTCAAACGACACAAGGGATACCGCACAGCACTGGGCAACCAGAGGGTCTGTGGTTCTGGTCCCCCGTCGCCGTTCCCGAGAGGGGAGGGCATCCAACCCGGACGGGGTGATCTACACATTGGGTTGGCCGCGAAGCAGAGATGCTGAGCGGTTTTTTCGTTGGATACGCCCGTTGCTAAGACGGGCCTCTATGGGAGTAACAAGTGATGCGCACAGGCGTGATCGCTAAGAAAGTCGGGATGACCCGTCTGTTCCAAGAGGACGGACGTCATGTTCCCGTTACGGTTCTGGCCCTTGAGGGCAATCAGGTCGTGGCGCGCAAGGATGTCGACAGCGACGGCTATATCGCCGTTCAGCTCGGCGCCGGTGTCGCGAAGGTGAAGAACGTCGCCAAGCCGCAGCGTGGCCACTTCGCCAAGGCGGAGGTCGAGCCCAAGGCTCGTCTGGTCGAATTCCGCGTCGCCGAGGATGCGCTCCTCGACGTCGGCGCTGAAATCGCCGCTGACCATTTCATCGACGGCCAGCTGGTCGACGTGTCGGGTCACACGCAGGGCAAGGGCTTTGCCGGTGCCATGAAGCGCTGGGGCTTCGGCGGTATGCGCGCCACCCACGGCGTCTCCATCAGCCACCGTGCGCATGGTTCGACCGGTAACCGCCAGGATCCGGGCCGCGTCTTCAAGAACAAGAAGATGGCCGGCCACATGGGCGACCGCGAGCGGACCCAGCAGAACCTCGAAATCGTCCGCACGGACGTCGAGCGTGGTCTGATCTTCGTCAAGGGTAGCGTTCCGGGCGCCAAGGGCACCTGGTTGACCATCAAGGATTCCGTCAAGGTTCCTCGTCCGGCCGACGTTCCCTATCCCGCCAGCCTGAAGAAGGCTGACAACAGCAACGACGCTCCGGCGAACACCCCGGCGGAAGACGCCGCGGCTCCCGAAGCGACCGAAGGCCAGGAGGGCTAAACCATGAAGGTCAAGGTACAGACCCTCGACGCAGCGGAAGCTGGCGATCTGGAGCTTAACGATGCCGTGTTCGGTGTCGAGCCCCGCGCCGACATTCTGCACCGCGTCGTCACCTGGCAGCTCGAAAAGCGTCGTGGCACCGCCCGCGGCACTCGCGAGCGTAGCGACGTTGCCCGCACCGGCAAGAAGTTCGGCCGCCAGAAGGGCGGCGGCACCGCCCGTCACGGCGATCGCCGTGCGCCGATCTTCATCGGTGGTGGTAAGGCGCACGGCGCCCGCGTCCGCGACTTCAACCCCTCGCTGAACAAGAAGGTTCGCGCTCTGGGTCTGAAGATGGCGCTGTCGTCCAAGGTCAAGAGCGGCACGCTCACGATCATCGACAGCCTGGACGTCGCCGACGGCAAGACCAAGGCGCTGGTCGCCAGCCTTGCCAAGCTGAACCTGACGAAAGTCCTGTTCATCGACGGCGACGCGGTGAACGTCAGCTTCGCGAAGGCTTCGGCGAACATCATCGGCGTGGACCTGCTCCCTGCCGTTGGCGCCAATGTCTATGACATCCTGAAAGCCGACTCGCTGGTGCTCACCCGCGCCGCGGTCGAAAAGCTGGAGGCCCGTTTCAATGGCTAAAAAGCAAGCCGGAACCGTCGACAACCGTCATTATGACGTCGTTGTCGCCCCGCACATCACCGAGAAGTCGACCCTTCTCAGCGAAAACAACGCCGTGGTCTTCAAGGTGGCGGGCACTGCCTCCAAGCCTGAGATCAAGGCCGCTGTCGAAGCGATCTGGGGTGTGGACGTCAAGAGCGTCAACACGCTGGTCACGAAGGGCAAGACGAAGCGCTGGAAGGGCAAGCCCTACAAGCGTTCGGACGTGAAGAAGGCGATCGTCCGCCTGGCCGAAGGCCAGTCGATCGATATCACCGAGGGAGTCCGCTGAGATGGCTCTGAAGCATTATAACCCGACGAGCCCCGCTCGCCGCGGCCTGATCCTGGTCGACAAGTCCAGCCTGCACAAGGGCAAGCCCGTCAAGGCGCTGACCGAAGGCAAGCGCAAGACCGGTGGCCGCAACAACAAGGGTCATGTGACCTCGCGCGGGATCGGTGGCGGTCACAAGCAGCGCTATCGCATCATCGACTTCAAGCGCCGCTTGTGGGATGTCGAAGGTACGGTCGAGCGTCTGGAATATGACCCCAACCGCACCGCGTTCATAGCGCTGGTCAACTATCCCGACGGCACCCAGAACTATATTCTGGCGCCGCAGCGTCTGGCTCCCGGTGACAAGGTCATCGCAGCCAAGAAGACCGACGTGAAGCCGGGCAACGCGATGGAGCTGGGTCAGATGCCGGTCGGCACGATCATCCACAACATCGAGATGAAGCCAGGCAAGGGTGGTCAGCTCTGCCGTTCGGCGGGCACCTACGCCCAGCTGGTCGGTCGCGATCGCGGCATGGTGATGGTGCGTTTGTCTTCGGGCGAACAGCGCTACATCCGTTCGGACTGCATGGGCACCATCGGCGCCGTCAGCAACCCGGACAATGGCAACACCAACCTCGCCAAGGCAGGCCGCAACCGTTGGAACGGCATCCGCCCGCTGACGCGCGGCGTCGCCAAGAACCCGGTCGATCACCCCCATGGTGGTGGTGAAGGCCGTACCTCGGGCGGCCGTCATCCGGTTACCCCGTGGGGCAAGCCGACCAAGGGTGCTCGCACTCGTCACAACAAGTCGACCGACAAGATGATCATCCGGTCGCGTCACGCCAAGAAGAAGAGGTAATCCGCGATGGCTCGTTCCGTCTGGAAAGGTCCTTTCGTGGACCTCAGCCTTCTAAAGAAGGCAGAAACGGCGCAGGACGCCGGTGGCCGCGCCCCGATCAAGACCTGGTCGCGTCGTTCCACCATCCTGCCGCAGTTCGTTGGCCTGACGTTCAACGTCTATAATGGCCGCAAGCATGTTCCGGTGTCCGTGAACGAGGATATGGTGGGTCATAAGCTGGGCGAATTCGCTCCGACCCGCTTCTTCCCCGGCCACGCCGCCGACAAGAAGGGCAAGCGCTGATGAGCAAGGAAAAAGCTCCCCGTCGCGTCGCCGACAATGAGGCGCTGGCCGTTGGCACGCAGATCCGTGGTTCGGCCCAGAAGCTGAACCTGGTCGCTACGCTGATCCGCGGCCGCAAGGTCGAGGACGCGCTGAACATCCTGGCTTTCTCCAAGAAGGCGATGGCTGTCGACGTGCGCAAGGTGCTGGCTTCGGCCATCGCCAACGCGGAAAACAACCATAATCTCGACGTCGATTCGCTGGTCGTCGCGGAAGCATCGGTGGGCAAGGCGTTCACCCTGAAGCGCTTCCACGCTCGCGGCCGCGGCAAGTCGACCCGTATCCTCAAGCCCTACAGCCGCGTGCGCATCGTCGTGCGTGAAGCTGGCGAAGAAGCGGAGGCGTAAGCACATGGGTCACAAGAGCAATCCGATCGGTCTTCGTCTCCAGATCAACCGTACCTGGGACAGCCGCTGGTTCGCCGAAGGCGCCGACTATGGTCGCCTTCTGCTGGAGGATCTCAAGATCCGCCAGTTCATCTTCAAGACGCTGCCGCAGGCCGCGATCTCCAAGGTCGTGATCGAGCGTCCAGCCAAGCTGTGCCGCGTGTCGATCTATGCCGCCCGTCCGGGCGTCATCATCGGCAAGAAGGGCGCGGACATCGAAAAGCTTCGTAAGAAGCTGGGCGCGCTGACCTCGTCCGACGTGTCGCTGAACATCGTCGAGATCCGCAAGCCGGAAGTCGATTCTAAGCTCGTCGCACAGGGCATCGCGGATCAGCTGGAACGCCGCGTGGCTTTCCGTCGCGCCATGAAGCGTGCGGTGCAGTCGGCCCTGCGTCTGGGTGCCGAAGGCATCAAGATCACCTGCGGCGGCCGTCTGGGCGGCGCAGAGATCGCGCGCGTCGAATGGTATCGCGAAGGCCGCGTTCCGCTGCACACGCTGCGTGCGAACGTCGACTATGCCGAAGCCACGGCGCACACCGCCTATGGCGTTTGCGGCATCAAGGTCTGGATCTTCAAGGGCGAGATTCTCGGCCATGATCCGTTCGCGACCGACCGGCTGATGCTGGAGGCTCAAACCTCCGGCGTGCGCCCGGCGCGTTGAAGATAAGAAGGTAATAGCGTCATGCTGCAACCGAAGAAAATGAAGTTCCGCAAGACCTTCAAGGGTCGGATCAAGGGCGATGCCAAGGGTGGCTCGGCTCTGAACTTCGGTTCCTATGGCCTCAAGGCCATGGAACCAGAGCGCGTCACCGCGCGCCAGATCGAAGCGGCTCGCCGCGCGATCACCCGCCACATCCGCCGTCAGGGCCGGTTGTGGATCCGCATCTTCCCCGACGTTCCAGTGTCGAAGAAGCCTGCCGAAGTCCGTCAGGGCAAGGGCAAGGGTTCGGTCGAATATTGGGCCGCCCGCGTGAAGCCGGGTCGCATCCTGTTCGAACTGGACGGCGTGCCCGGTCCGCTCGCAGCAGAGGCCTTCTCGCGCGCCGCGATGAAGCTGCCCATCAAGACCAAGGTCGTTGCCCGCCTCGGCGACACCTCGCATCTGGAGGGTTAAGTCATGGCGAACGTTGCTGACCTCAAGACCAAGACGGACGACGAACTGTCGACCGAACTCAACAACCTGAAGCGCGAGCAGTTTAATCTGCGTTTCCAGGCGGCCACCAACCAGCTGGAAAAGCCCAGCCGCGTCAAGGAAGTCCGTCGGTCGATCGCGCAGATCAAGACCCTGCAGACGGAGCGTAACAGCTCCGCTACCAAGTAAAGGAACCACACGATGCCCAAGCGCGTGCTGACGGGAACTGTGGTTTCCGACAAGACCGACAAGACGGTGGTCGTTCGCGTGGAGCGCAAGGTAAAGCATGCGCTCTACGGCAAGATCATCCGCCGTTCGAAGAAGTATCACGCCCATGACGAGGGCAATGTCTACAAGGAAGGCGAGACGGTCCGAATCGAAGAGACCGCTCCGATTTCCAAGCTCAAGACCTGGAAGGTCATCGAGCGCGTGGACACCCACAAGTCGCCGGAAACGGCGTCCTGAGGGACGGCTCGCTGAGCCTTTGACTCTAAATGCGACGCGGGGCTGGCCTTTTCCTTCGGAAAGGGTTACAGGCCCGCGCTTCGCGTAGAGTCACCGGGCTCTAGGCACGAAATTCGGAACCGCCGGGAATTGCCCCGGTAGGCCAAATGAGAAGGAACCGGATCTATGATCCAGATGCAATCCAATCTTGACGTCGCTGACAACAGCGGCGCCAAGCGCGTCCAGTGCATCAAGGTGCTGGGCGGGTCGAAGCGTCGCTTCGCGGGCGTGGGCGACATCATCGTCGTCTCGATCAAGGAAGCTGCGCCGCGTGGCAAGGTGAAGAAGGGTGACGTGCATCGCGCCGTCATCGTGCGTACCGCCAAGGATATCCGCCGTGCAGACGGTTCGGTCATCCGTTTCGACGGTAACGCCGCTGTGCTTATCAACAAGAACGAGGAGCCGATCGGCACCCGTATCTTTGGCCCGGTCGTTCGCGAGCTGCGCGCCAAGAAGCACATGAAGATCATCAGCCTTGCTCCCGAGGTGCTGTAATGAGCGCTGCTAAGATCAAGAAGGGCGACAAGATCGTCGTCCTGGCTGGCAAGGACAAGGGTCGTACCGGCGCTGTCCTGGCGGTGATGCCCAAGGACGACAAGGTTCTTGTCGAGGGCATCAATGTCCATGCCAAGCATCGCAAGCCCGACCAGGCGAACCCGCAGGGTGGCATCGAGCGCAAGCCTGCGCCGATGCACATTTCGAACGTTGCTGTCGCCGACAAGGATGGCAAGCCGACCCGCGTCCGTTTCGAGGACCGCGACGGCAAGAAGGTCCGCGTCGCCGTCAAGTCCGGTGAGGTGCTGTAATGAGCGACAAGTATATCCCGCGCTCCAAGGCGCAGTATGATGCGGAAATCGTCAAGGCGATGACCGAAAAGTTCGGTTACACGAACGTCATGCAGATGCCCCGGATCGACAAGATCACGCTCAACATGGGCGTGGGCGAAGCGACCCAGGACAAGAAGAAGGTCACGCAGGCCGCCGAGGAAATGGAACTGATCGCCGGCCAGAAGCCGGTCATCACCAAGGCGAAGAAGTCGATCGCGCAGTTCAAGCTGCGTGAAGGCATGCCGATCGGTGCCAAGGTCACGCTGCGCCGCGAGCGCATGTATGAATTTCTGGACCGCATGATCAACATCGCTCTGCCCCGCGTCCGCGATTTTCGTGGTCTCAACCCGAAGAGTTTCGACGGCCGTGGCAATTATGCCTTCGGCATCAAGGAGCAGATCATCTTCCCAGAGATCAGCTATGACCGTGTCGACAAGGTGCGCGGCATGGACATCATCGTGACCACCACCGCGAAGACGGACGACGAAGCGCGCGAACTGCTGCGCCTCTTCGGCTTCCCCTTCCCGCAGGAAGAAGAGAAGCAGGCGGCCTAATCTAGGCCCCGCTTCTCTCCCAACGCTAAAGCTAAGGAAGAGAACTTAAGTCATGGCGAAACTGAGTTCCATCAACAAGAATGAGCTTCGCAAGAAGCTGGTCAAGAAATATGCTGGCCGTTATGCGAAGCTCAAGGCGATCGCAAATGATAATGCGGCCGATGACAGCGATCGTCTGATCGCGCGTCTGAAGATGGCGGAAATTCCCCGCAACGGTAACCCGACCCGCGTTCGGAACCGCTGCGAGATGACCGGCCGTCCGCGTGCCTATTACCGCAAGTTCCGGCTCTGCCGTATTCAGCTGCGCGATCTGGCCAACAAGGGCCTGATCCCCGGCGTCACCAAGTCGAGCTGGTAAGGATATCATCTCATGGCATTGACCGATCCCTTGGGTGATATGCTCACCCGCATCCGCAACGGGCAGCAGGCGAAGAAGGACAGCGTTATGTCCCCGGCGTCCAAGCTGCGCGCTCGCGTTCTCGACGTGCTTCAGCGTGAAGGCTACATCCGTGGCTATTCCGAAGAAGCCCTTGGCAGCCATCCTGGCCTGCGCATCGAGCTGAAATATTTCGAAGGCCAGCCGGCGATCAAGCATGTCGCCCGCGTGTCCAAGCCTGGCCGTCGCGTCTATTCGGGTTCCAAGGAACTGCCGATCGTGCGCAACGGCCTGGGCATCACCATTGTCTCGACGCCTCGCGGCGTTCTGTCCGACGCCGAAGCGCGCGAACAGAATGTCGGCGGCGAAGTGCTGGCGGAGGTGTTCTAATGAGCCGCATCGGTAAAAAGCCGGTCGCGATCCCCGCAGGGGTGACCGCGACCATCGAAGGCGGGCAACTGTCGGTCAAAGGCCCCAAGGGCACCCTGGCCCTCCAGATGCGCGACGAGATCAGCTACACGCTGGAAAATGACGGCATCTCCATTCAGCCAGCCAACAAGACCAAGGCGGCGCGCGCCTTCTGGGGCATGCAGCGGACGCTGGTGCAGAACCTGATCACCGGCGTGACGGAGGGCTTCTCCAAGAAGCTGCTCATCACCGGTGTCGGCTACCGCGCCAACTCGCAGGGCAAGAACCTGAAGTTGCAGCTCGGCTATTCGCACGACGTCGATTACGCGATTCCGGAAGGCATCGAGATCAAGACCCCGGATAACACCACGGTCGAGATCAGCGGCATCGACAAGCAGAAGGTCGGTCAGGTAGCGGCCGAGATCCGTCGCTGGCGTAAGCCCGAACCCTATAAGGGCAAGGGCATCAAATACGCCGGCGAGTTCATCTTCCGCAAGGAAGGGAAGAAGAAGTAAGATGGCAAAGCTTTCCCTCTTCGCGCGGCGTCGTCGCCGCGTCCGCACCGCGCTCAAGGCTGTTTCGGGTCACAAGCCTCGCCTGAGCGTCCACCGTTCGGGCCGTCACATCTACGCCCAGGTCATCGACGATGCGCAGGGCAAGACCCTGGCCGCCGCGTCGACCCTGGACAAGGATGTCGGCTCCAAGGCTCTGGGCAAGACTGGCGCCAGTGCTGAAGCCGCTGCCGAAGTCGGCAAGCGCGTCGCCGCTGCGGCGACCGCTGCCGGCGTCACCCGCGTCGTGTTCGACCGTGGTGGCTTCCTGTTCCATGGCCGCGTCAAGGCGCTGGCCGACGCGGCTCGTGAAGCCGGGCTGGAGTTCTGATCATGGCTGACGAAAACACCAACGAAGTCGTCGCACCCGTCGAGGGCGCCGAAGCGACTGCACCGACCGAAGGTCGTGGTCCCGCGCGTGGCCGTGGCAACCGCGGCGGCGGTGGCGGCAATCGTAACGATCGTGGAGGCGGCCGTGGCGGTCGTCGCGACGATCGTCGGGGCGGCAACCGTGACGAAGATCAGGGCGAAGAACTGATCGAGAAGCTGGTTCACATCAACCGCGTCTCCAAGACCGTCAAGGGCGGCAAGCGCTTCGGTTTCGCGGCGCTGGTCGTCGTGGGCGATGGCAAGGGCCGTGCAGGCTTTGGCCATGGCAAGGCGCGCGAAGTGCCTGAAGCCATCAGCAAGGCGACCGCCGCTGCCAAGAAGGCGATGGTCCGCGTTCCGCTGAAGGAAGGCCGTACGCTGCATCATGATGGCCTGGGCCATTTTGGTGCGGGCAAGGTGACGGTTCGTTCGGCCCCGGCCGGTACGGGCATCATCGCGGGCGGTCCGATGCGCGCCGTGTTCGAAAGCCTCGGCGTCGCTGACGTCGTGACCAAGTCGAACGGCACGTCCAACCCCTATAACATGATCCGTGCGACCTTCGCGGCGCTGGTCGAACAGACCAGCCCCAAGTCGGTGGCGCAGCGCCGTGGCAAGAAGGTCGCCGACCTTCTGCGTCGTGGTGGTGCGTCCGCTGACGTCGCGCAGGCTGATGCCGAAGCGATTGCGGAGTAACTGATATGGCGAAGATCAAGATCAAGCAGATCGGTTCGCCGATCCGCCGCCCCGCCGACCAGAAGAAGATTCTGATCGGTCTGGGCCTTGGCAAGATGCACCGCGTGGTGGAACTTGAAGACACGGCGGAAGTCCGCGGTGCGATCAAGAAGCTGCCGCATATGGTGGCGGTCGTCGAAGGCTGAGCCGTCCGACCCGATGAAAAGAGGCGAAGGAGGGGGCGACCCCTCTTTCGTTTTTTTCAGAGGCGCGCTAAAGGCGCGCTTCTGAAAATCCCAGTATAGGCTGGGATCTCATGCCGGATGGCGCGTCCTTGCAAGAGGAAACCCCCGGTTCTCACTGGCTGGCAGCATCCGCAAGGGGGCGTCCAGATCATCCCGGCCCCAGCCTCCGCTGGGGCATCGGCATGATTGTCCCAAGGGCAATCATGCCTCGCGCGAACCAAGCGAAAGCGAGTGCACGATATGACTTTCAGACTGAACGACATCCGCGACAATGATGGCGCCCGCAAGGGCCGTATGCGCGTTGGACGCGGCATCGGCTCTGGCAAGGGCAAGACCGCCGGTCGCGGCCAGAAGGGCGCCAAGGCGCGTTCGGGCGTCGCCATCAACGGCTTCGAGGGTGGCCAGATGCCGCTCCACATGCGTATCCCAAAGCGTGGCTTCAACAACATCTTCGCGAACGATTATGCGATCGTGAACCTGGGCGCCATCCAGAAGGCGATCGACGCGGGCAAGCTGGACGCCGCCGCGACCATCGACCAGGCCGCGCTGAACGCCGCCAACCTGACCCGCGGTGGCAAGGACGGCGTCCGTCTGCTCGCCAAGGGTGAACTGACCGCTAAGGTCAGCTTCCTGGTCGCCGGCGCGTCGCAGAGCGCGATCGACGCCGTGGCGAAGGCCGGTGGCAAGGTCGACGTGATCGAAGTCGTTCCGGCCGCCGACAAGGCGAAGGCCAAGAAGGGCACGACCCTGGCCGCCAAGAAGGCCGCCCATAAGGGCTGATCTGCCTTTCGCAGGCTTGCAAGCCCAGACTTGCAACAACGGCCCCGCTGCCCGATATGGGTTGGCGGGGTCATGCGTATCGGGGGACATCCATTTGTCGCGCAGGCGGCAAACTCCCCGTTCGACACGCTGAACCCGTCCCGCTAAGGGATGAGCGATTCCGCTCCGGGGCTTGATGCCTCGGCCAGAGTGATTTGAAGGGCAGCCACCATGGCATCGAGAGCCGACCAGCTCGCATCCAATCTCAGCCTCGCAAAGTTCAGCCAGGCGACCGACCTCAAGAAGCGCCTGTGGTTCACGCTGGGTGCCTTGATCGTCTTCCGTTTCCTCAGCTTCGTGCCGCTGCCCGGCGTCGATCCGACGGCCCTGTCGCAGCTTTACAGCCAGACCAATGGCGGCATCCTCGACATCTTCAACACCTTCTCCGGTGGGTCGCTGTCGCGCATGAGCCTGATCGCGCTGGGCGTGATGCCCTATATCACCGCGTCGATCGTGGTGCAGCTGGGCGCCAGCCTCTCGCCGCAACTGGCGGCGATCAAGAAGGAAGGCGAAAGCGGGCGCAAGAAGCTGAACCAGTGGACGCGCTACGGCACGGTCGGCCTGACCGCGGTGCAGGGCTATTTCATTGCGGTGGGCCTTGAAAGCTTCGGTGCGCAGTCGGGTGTCGCGGCGGTGATCGAGCCTGGCGTGCTGTTCCGCTTGACCGCGGTCGTATCGCTGATCGGCGGCACCATGTTCCTGATGTGGCTGGGTGAGCAAATCACCTCGCGCGGGATCGGCAATGGCGTGTCGCTGATCATCATGGCGGGTATCGTCGCGCAACTGCCGGTGACGCTCAGCAACCTGTTCAAGTCGGGTAGCGAAGGGTCGATTTCCGGCCTGCTCATCATGTTCGTCCTGGTGATGGCCGTCGGCCTGATCCTTTTGATCTGTTTCATGGAGCGGGCGCAGCGCCGGGTGCTGATCCAATATCCCAAGCGCCAGACGCGCCAGGGTTTGATGCAGGCCGATCGCAGCCATTTGCCGCTCAAGGTCAACACCGCCGGCGTCATCCCGCCGATTTTCGCCTCGTCGCTGCTGCTGATGCCGCTGACCATCTCGCAATTTGCGGGGCAGACGGTCGCGGGCGAGAGCAAGTGGGGCGATTTCGTCCTGACGCTGAACCAGTATCTGTCGCATGGCAGCCCGGTCTATATGGGGCTTTACGGCCTGGGCATCGTCTTCTTCTGCTTCTTCTACACCGCTGTCGTTTTCAACCCGGAGGAGACGGCCGACAATCTCAAGCGCAATGGCGGCTTCATTCCGGGCATCCGTCCGGGCAAGAATACCGAACATTATCTGGATTATGTGCTGACGCGCATCACCGTCATCGGTGCGGCCTATCTGGCGTTCATCTGCCTGGTGCCGGAATTCGCGATCGCGCGGGCGGGCATTCCCTTCTACCTTGGTGGGACTAGCTTGTTGATCGTCGTCAATGTTACGGTCGATACCGTGACCCAGATTCAAAGCCATCTGCTGGCTCACCAATATGGCGATCTGATCAAGAAGGCGAAGCTCAAGGGTCGCCTGCGCTAAGGCGACCACAAACAAGGGCGCACAACAGGGGAGTATGCGCGCAATGAACATCATTCTGCTTGGGCCGCCGGGGGCGGGCAAGGGAACACAGGCGAGTCGACTGGTCGAGCAGCGCGGCATGGTGCAGCTGTCCACGGGCGACATGCTGCGCGCCGCGGTGAAGGCGGGAACGCCGGTCGGGCTGCAGGCCAAGGCGCTGATGGAATCGGGCGCGCTGGTCCCCGACGAAGTGGTGTCGGGTATCATCGGCGAAGCGCTCGACGCGCTGGCACCAGAGACGGGCGTCATTTTCGACGGATATCCGCGGACGGAGGCCCAGGCCCATTCGCTCGACACCATCCTGTCGGATCGCAGCCGAACGCTGGACCATGTGATCGAACTGGAAGTGGACGAAGACGCGCTGGTCGAGCGCATCACCGGCCGCTTCACCTGCGGCACTTGCGGCGCGGGCTATCATGACCTGTTCCACAAGCCCAAGGTCGAAAATACGTGCGACAAATGCGGCGGTCACGAGTTCAAGCGCCGTCCGGACGATAATGAGGACACCGTGCGCACCCGCATGGCCGAATATCGCGCCAAGACCGCGCCGATCCTGCCGATCTACGAAGCGCGTGCTATCGTGTCGCGGGTCGACGGCATGGCCGACATGGGCGATGTGAGCGCGGCGATCGCGGCCATATTGGACGGCGAGCCGGCTTGAGCTAACCTTCTCCCTTCGAACGAGGGGAGGGGACAGACATGCGCATGATCGGACTATTGGGATGGGCTGGGGCGGCGATGGCTGCGCCGGCCCATTCTGCCGTTACGGCGACCAGCGACGTCGGTTTCGTCACCGAAAGCGAAGTCGAGATCGCAGCGGACGCCGACGCCATCTATGTGCTGTCAGTGACGCCGGGGCGCTGATGGGCCGACGCCCACAGCTATAGCGGCGATTCGGCAAATATGACGATCGATGCCCGCGCCGGCTGCTTCTTCTGCGAAACGCTTCCGGCCAAAAGCGAGGCGGCCGGCTCGGTCGAGCATGGGCGCGTCGTCTATGTGGTTCCGGGCCGACAATTGCGCCTATCGGGCGCGCTGGGGCCTTTGCAGGCCGATGCGGCGATCGGCACCCTCGACCTTGTGCTCACGCCGTCTGGGAAGGGGACGAAGGTCCGCATCACCTATGTCGTCGGTGGCTATCTGCGCACCCGGCCCGCCCAGATCGCGCCGCTGGTCGATCAGGTGCTGGACGAACAGTTGCAGGGCCTGAAACGGGCGGCCGAGGCGCCGCCGCCCTGATCCGGCGCAGGTCGGCAGGGCGGCGCATCGAACCGATCAGAACCCTCTGGAAAAAAACAGCAAAGAAAAGCGCATCCGCCGCCGCCATTAACCACGATCTTAACGGATTCATTGCTCCGTTGTTGCTAATAGGTGCCATGGACGGATCGCTGCGCGCTCGTGGCCGCTTGACGGAATTGGATGCCTTGCGCGGGGTCGGGGCGCTGTGCGTGCTGATTTTCCATTACTCGACCCGCTTCCACGAACTGTTTCCGCAAGCGTCGCATGTGCCGTTCAGCTTTCCAGGCGGCAATTATCGCGTGCTGCTGTTCTTCACCATTTCCGGTTTCGCGATCTTTTTCACGCTAGATCGCATCCGCACCGTCGCCGACTTCATCGTCAACCGCTTCGCGCGGCTTTATCCCGCCTATCTGGTGGCGATGCTGATGACGCTGGGCATCGAATATCTGGCGCACGCGACGCAATTGCTGGTCGGGCCGGTCGCGATCCTCGCCAATTTCACCATGCTCCAGGGCTTCGCCTTCATGCCGGAGGTGGACGGCGCCTATTGGACACTGACGGTCGAGATCGCCTTTTACGCTTGCATGGTCGCGATCTGGAAGTTTGTCGGTATCCGGCGGCTGGAGCCAGTACTGGCGCTGTGGCTGGCGGTGCGCTGGCTATTCTGGCTGTGGCCGGACATGCCGGAACGGATTATCATGCTGCTGGTGCTGCGCTACACACCGTTCTTCGTGATCGGGATGCTGGCCTACCGCCTATGGTCGGGGCAGCGCAGCCTGATGCAGCAGGCCCCCTATGCGGCGCTCGCGCTGCTGTCGATCGCGACCATGGAGACATGGGACGTGACGATCGTGGGCGGCGTGCTGATGGCCGCCTTCCTCGCGCTGATCCATGGGCGGCTGCGCTTCCTCAGCGTGCAACCGCTGATATGGCTGGGGGGGATCAGCTACAGCTTCTACCTCATTCACCAGCATGTCGGCTTCGTGGTGATGCTGGAATTCGCCAAGGCGGGCTATAGTCCCTGGCTGGGCTTCGCTGTAGCCTTCATCGTGGCGCTGACATTGGGGACGGTCATCAACCGGATGGTGGAACGGCCCGCCGGCGAGGCGATCATCGCCTGGTGGAAGTGCCGCCGCGAGGCCCGATTGGCGATAACGAGCGCGGCGACCATTCAGGGTTGAAGCACAAAGGGCGCAGCCGTTGCCGGCCGCGCCCTTATTAATCGTATAGCTTTACTGCGCGAGGGGCGCCGCGGCGGCCGCATTTTCAGGCAGGCCGCCCATCTGCGTCACCATCTTGGTATAGGCGTCCAGGTAGGCCAGCACGATCACCTGGCCGATATCGGTGTTCTGATAGCCGCCGCCGCCAACCGCGGCGAGGCCGCCCATCCAGCCCAGGCCGCCGCCGCCGCCGAAGCTGAGATCGGATTTGCGGAAATAGCCCTCGGCCATCACCTCTTCTTCGGTGGTGCGGGCGTTGACGACGGAGAGCATGACATTGGCCTCGCTCTTCTTGACCGAAATGCCGCCCAGCAGCGCGCCGCCGATCCGGCCGCCGAGCATCCCGCCCAGCATGCCGCCAATGGCGTTGCCGCCGCTATTCTTGTTGGTGGTGACAATGTCAGGCTGGATGAAATAATCCGCCGCCTTGACCTGGCCCTTGCCCAGGTTCGATCCGGCTTGCAATTCGCCCGAATCCGCCATGGCGCGTTCCAGATTGCGGCTCGCCATGGAGCGGCCACGATTGACCAGGCCAAAGCAGCCCGACTGCTGCACGAACAGCTTGATGATCGCTTCCGGGCTGCCCAGGCTGAGTTCCCGCCACCATTGATTGTCCGGCTCGACGATCGCGACGGTGCCCAACCGCTTGGTGCAGCGGGGAATTTCCATTTGCTTCTTGGTCTGGGCCTGACGGCCCGACGATCCCTTTTTATCTTCCGCCATCGCCTGCGGCATCGCCAGCGTCAGGCACAGCGACGCGGCGGCCAGCATCTTCAATCCACGCATTTCAACAACCCCGTTCCTAGACTGAGAGAATGTCATGCGGCCCCGATTATTTTGAAGGCAGCCTATCACAGCCGCCTGCCGCTTCCAAGCAAGGCGGTGGCGGATGACGGCGCTTGTCATCGACGCGCGCGATCCTGCTGACAGCGCAGAGAATCGCTGCTATCGGCGCGCAATGACCGAACTCAGCCATATTCGCAATTTTTCCATCATCGCCCATATCGACCATGGCAAGTCCACGCTGGCCGACCGCTTGATCCAGCGCACAGGCGGCCTGACCGACCGTGAGATGAGCGCGCAAGTCCTTGATAATATGGACATTGAAAAAGAACGCGGGATCACCATCAAGGCGCAGACGGTGCGTCTGGACTATGTCGCCCAGGACGGGCAGCTGTATGAACTGAACTTGATGGACACGCCGGGGCATGTCGACTTCGCCTATGAAGTCTCGCGCTCCCTTGCCGCGTGCGAAGGCGCGCTGCTGGTCGTGGACGCGGCGCAGGGCGTGGAAGCGCAAACGCTGGCCAATGTCTATCAGTCGATCGAGCATGATCATGAGATCGTGCCGGTGCTTAACAAGATCGATCTGCCTGCTGCGGAACCCGAAAAGGTGCGCAAGGAAATCGAGGATGTCATTGGCCTGGACGCATCCGAAGCGGTGCTGGCGAGCGCCAAGTCAGGCATCGGCATCGACGAAATTCTCGAAGCCATCGTCAAGAAGATTCCGCCGCCCAAGGGCGACCGCAACGCCCCGCTGGAAGCGATGCTGGTTGATTCGTGGTATGACCCCTATCTGGGCGTCGTCATCCTGGTCCGCGTCGTCAATGGCGTGATCAAGAAGGGGCAGGCGATCAAGTTCATGATCGGCGGCACCGAACATTTGATCGATCGGGTGGGCTGCATGCGGCCCAAGATCGAAACGCTGCCCGAACTGGCGGCGGGCGAAATCGGCTTCATCACCGCGCAGATCAAGGACATTACCGAAACCCGCGTCGGCGACACCATCACCACGGTCAAGAATGGCGCGGCCAAGCCGCTGCCGGGCTTCAAGGAAGTGCAGCCGGTGGTCTTCTGCGGCCTGTTTCCGGTGGACGCGAATGATTTCGACAAGCTGCGCGATTCGATCAGCAAGCTGCGCCTGAACGACGCCAGCTTTTCGTTCGAGATGGAAAGCAGCGCGGCGCTGGGCTTCGGCTTCCGCTGCGGCTTCCTTGGCCTCCTCCATCTGGAGATCATTCAGGAGCGGCTGACGCGCGAATATGACCTGGACCTCATCACCACCGCGCCTTCGGTGGTGTACAAGATCCAGCTGACCTATGGTGCGGGCGAGATCGAGTTGCACAATCCGGCCGACATGCCCGATCCGACCAAGATCGCGGACATAGAGGAGCCATGGATCGAGGCGATCATCTATTGCCCCGACGAATATCTCGGCTCCATCCTGAAGCTGTGTCAGGATCGGCGCGGCATCCAAAAGAACCTGACCTATGTCGGCGGACGGGCGCAGGTGACCTATGAACTGCCGCTCAACGAAGTGGTGTTCGATTTCTACGATCGGCTGAAGTCGATCAGCCGGGGCTATGCCAGCTTCGACTATCACCAGATCGGCTATCGTGAGGGCGACCTGGTCAAGATGAGCATCATGGTCAATTCAGAGCCGGTCGATGCGCTCAGCATGATCGTCCATCGCGGCACCGCCGAATCGCGCGGCCGTGGCATGTGCGAGCGGTTGAAGGACCTGATCCCCCGCCACCTGTTCAAGATCCCGATCCAGGCGGCGATCGGCGGCAAGGTGATTGCGCGCGAAACGATCGCCGCGATGCGCAAGGACGTGACGGCCAAATGCTATGGCGGCGACATCAGCCGCAAGAAGAAGCTGCTCGACAAGCAGAAGGAAGGCAAGAAGCGGATGCGCGAATATGGATCGGTCCAGATTCCGCAGGAAGCCTTCATCGCCGCGCTGCGCATGGGTGACGAGAACTGATCGACCCGCACGCCGCCATCGCCGGGCAAGTCGCCAGGATCGAGCGGGCGGCGGCGTTTCTGGCCAATGGCATGTCATTGGGCGTGTGTCCCGATGCGGCCGGGCGACGGCGTGACGCCATGCCCGCCAAGCTGATCGGCAATGGCTTGCGCGAACTTGACCTGTTCCTGACCGACCTGATCGTGGAGGCGGGGCGGGTGCATCGGCTGGGCGCGGCGGCCGGGCGCGATCCGGGCATCCATCCGGGCCGCCGCATCTACAGCGCGGCGGAAGCCTGGCGGCGCACCGGGCCGCAACTGGGGCTGGCGGTGGACGCGCAGGCGCGGTTGCGCCAAATGCGCGCGGCGCAGAACCGCCATTGTTTCGGCCGCCTGCGCGGCGAAGGGGCCGAGGCCGCGATGCAGCGCGCCTGCGCCGACTATGCGCGGCTGGCGGGCGATGTGCTGGCGGCGGTCAGGGCGCGTGGGGGGTAGGGCTGACTATGCAGTCCGGCGACATTTTCCCGGTCCGTGCGGCGATCAGCCGGCGCACCAGTTGATCGGGGTGCGCGACCAGGCTTTGGCATGGCCCTTGAGGATCATCAACTGGCCGATCGATACGCCGTCGCGCAGCAGCAGCCGGGCGGACGGGTCGGTATCAGCGGTATCGGGCCGGGCCTCGAACGCGCCGCCGTTCAGCATGGCGGCCAGCACCGCGCGGCCCTTTTGAGCGCGGTCGGCTTCGGCCGGGCAGCGGGCGTCGGTTGCGCTGGGAACGCTGATGTCGGCGATATGATAGCGGCGGCCGCGCCAGGCATAGGCGTTGGCGGACAGGACGCAGGCGTCGCCCTTGGCGTCGTCGCACAGCGCGAACTGGTCGTTGATGGTCATGGGCGCGGCGGCCGCTTTCATGGGGTCGCCGGAGGCGGGCAGGATCTTGGCGAGCAGCAACGCCCCGGCCGCGGCAAGCCCCAGCGCGACCAGCAGCATGCCAAGCGGCACGACGCGCATGCGCGTTTCCTGCTTGTCGTTCAGCCAGGCGCCGCTCTCGTCCGGATGGCGATCGCCGACGTCGTACAGATTGCGTGCCATGATTCGTCCCAAATGGAGCAGCCGCTTTACCATCGCTTATGGAAAATTTCGGTTAACCAGCTGGAGCGTCGATTGGGGGCCGCGTGCGCCTTTGTCGGACTGGCCGGTTGACTGGCCAGTTGACGGAACCGCCGGGCCATGGTCAAGTCGCGAGCTGTAGCGACGGAGGCGGCGTGAGCGATACCTGGTTGTATGACGAACATCCCGCGATGTTCCGGGCGCATCCTTTCCTGTTCCTGCTGCTGCTGGTTTCGGTGGTCGGCATCGTCGCGATCGCGATCTGGTGGGTGCTGCACAAGGGCGAGCGGCTGGCGCTGAGCGAGCGGGACGTGCTGCTGGAGCGCGGGTTGCTGGCCAAGCAGCGGACCGAGATTGCGCTGTCCTCCATCCGGTCGGTGCGCATCACCCAGAGCCTCGGCCAGCGCCTCTTTGGCGTCGGCCATGTCGAGTTGTTCAGCGCCGGGGACATGGCGGAAATCGCGATCAAGAACATGCCGCGGCCCGACCGCATCCGCGCGATTGCGGCCGCGCGCAATGTGGATCTGCTGCCGCAAAGATAGACTATTTCGTCCAGCCCCTTGACTTGAGCCGATTTATTTCAACGATAGGGTAATAAAAGAGGGGCCGTAGAGCCTCAATTCGCAAGAGGACGCCATGTCAGGAACGTCCGTTCACAAAGGGGTGAACGGCGGGATAAGGGGTCGTCTTCCATGGTTGGCTTGCGAGTGATGCCGTCTTTGCCGGATCTTACGGCCGAGCAGCGCGCCGAAATCCGCCACGCTTGCGGCTTCGCCTGCGTGCGCTGCGGCGTTACCATCTATCGCTATCTGGGGCTGCCGGACGGGCCGGGGGCGACGTTGCTGTGCCCGACCTGCCATGGGCTGGTGGAGGAGGGGCGGTTGACCGCGACCCAGGTGCAAAGCTTCCACGCCAATCCGGTGGTGCGCCAGCGGCATTTCGCGCGCGACCGGCTGCCCTTTTCCGCCGAACTGCCGCAACTGATCGTCGGTGGATCGCGGCTGCTGCGCGACACGCCGATCCCGATCACGCTGGAAGGCGAGCCGATCCTGATCTTCGCGCCGCCGCGCCGGACCAATGGCGCGACGCGGATCAGCGTGCGGCTGGGCTCGCCCGACGGCGTGGCGACGCAGGTGATCGACGGCAATGAATGGAAACCGACTGACGGCAGCTGGCATTTCCTGTTGCGCGGCGACCGCTACAGCATGATGGCGGCGCGGGGCGATGGTCTGGCGGTGCTACGCATCGTCGCGCGCAACCGGATCGCGGTGGAGCATCTGCGCACCACGATCAACGGCCGCCGGCTGGAGGTGACGCCCGACTGGCTGGAGATTGACGGCAAGCGCCATGTCGACCGGATCGGCAGCGGGACGCTGATCGGGCTGGAGCTTTAAGGGCATCGTACGGAAAGCGGGACCCGGTTTTCCGCTTAAAACGATGCGACAACAAAAACTTAGAGTGCGCAGCTTGCGTCCGATTTAACGCAGCGCGCTCTAAGGTGCAGCCTGCGTTTTCGGGCGCGGGCGGAAGTCCAGCGCGACCGGGCGCATGACGCCGTCGGCGCGGACCCGGACACGGACCAGCCCTTGCAGGCGCGGATCGGCCAGTTGGCGGGAAAGGGCGATAGCCTGGGCCTGCGAGGCGTAGAAGATGCCGCTTTCCAGGCCGCGGACTGCCTGTCGCGCGCCCAATGTCGCGCGCAGGATGATGGCGCAGTCCTTTGCTTCGTCATTCACCTGTGCGGCGGGCCGGACTATTTGGATGTGAGGCGCGGTGCCAATCACGCACAGCGCGCTGGCATAGGCCGGATCGACCCGATCCTCCCCCTCCCGCAACGGCGCCATCGGCCAAGCATAGCGATATTGCACATAATGGCCGCGCAGCAGGTCGCGTGGGTCATAGCCCTCGATCGGGATCAGCCAGTCCTGCCCCTGCTGCGCCTGCCGGTGGATCATGGCCCAGCTTGCGGCCAGCGCGGCGAGCGGCAGCAGCAGCGCGGCGGCGAGGATCAGGCGAGGACGGGCGGGCGTCATGCAGCCTCTCCGCGCGCCGGGGCGTAGCGGCGGGAAAGGCGGATCGTGGCCCAGGCGACGGCCATGGCGAACAGACCCGACAGGATCAGCCCCACGCCGCTGCCTAGCAAATCGTCATTCAGTTCGAAGCTGAGGATGATGATGCGCAGCGCGACCAGCGCGACGGCGGCCTGGAAGATGCGCCGCCAATGGGCATGGATCGCCGCGGCGGCGACCGCGCCCCATAGCGCGAGGAAGAACAGGCTGGCGATCCAGGCGCGGGCGGTGCCGTGCAGGTCGGGCAGGAGCGCCTGACCCAGATGCAGCACGGCCGCGACCACCAGCAGCGCCGCGGTCGCCCGGCCCGACGCGGTGCGCCGGGCATAAGCGATCGCCGCGGCGGCGCAGAGCAGCGCGACGCTTTGGATCGCGGCGCTGCCGGGCAGGACCGCGCTGTCGCTGTCCCAGCCACGCAGTAGCAGGACGATGCTGATGCCCGCGAAGATCGTCGCGACGGCCATCTGTTCGATCAGCCGCCAGAAAGCGGGCCGCTCGCTCCTGTTGCGGATCAGCGCGGCAAGGCCAGCGACCAGGATCGGCGGGCAGGCGATCAGCCCCCAATAGAGCGACGGATAGAGTGGATCGGTCCGCCCGAATACCCACCCAAGACGCCCATGATCGTCAGCGTGCGCCCATAGCGTGCCGAGCAGCCCCGCCATCCAAAGGCCCGCGACCGGCCAGCCGCGCCCGAACAATAGTAGCAACGGCGAGAAGAGTAGCAGCCAGGCGAGCAGCGGCTGCCACAGCGGCGAACTGGTCTGGTAGACCTGCCCCAGATGGCCGAAAAAGGTGAGGCCCAGCATCGAAGCGACGAAGAGCAGCGCGTCGCTGACTTGTGGGTTCAGGCCGCCCCTGGGCAACCGCCAGCCGATCCAGGCGGCGAGCGCGGCCATGATCGCCAAATGGATCGCCAGCCGCGCCGTGCCGGGGATCGCATCCCAATTGGCCGCGACCACCGACACTAGCCCCAGCCCGATCGTCAGCGCGCCCAGCCCGACGATCGCCCAGACGCCGATCGGCCGACTATGCGCGGCTTCCCACGCGCCGATCGCGCTGGCGGTATCGGCATCGATCAGCCCCGCCGCCTGCCACGCCCTGAGTTTCCGTTCCGACATGGCCGGGAGAGTAGGGCCGCTGGCGCGGAGGGCAATGGGGTTGTTGGGGGCGGGGTGACGGGTCGGTCATCGCGCGTTCGTTGGGGCAGTCTAGGCGGGGCCATAAATCGAACGCAATGCTTTGTCTGGTTGCGAGCAGAAGCGGCCAAGTTCCCCCTCCCGCTTGCGGGAGGGGAGGGTCTTGTTTCCACCCCAACCCGCCTCTCACGGTATCACCAACTCCATCCCCGCCTTCACCCGATCAAGCGCCAGGAAGCTGTGGAAGCTGGCGACAAAGTCCGTGTCGGATAGCAAGCGGCGGGTGGTCGCGTCGTAATGGCGCATGTCGGGTGACACGATCAGCAGGATGAAGCTGCAACCGCCCGTCACATAATAGCATTGCTGCACCGCCGGGTCGGCGCGGAACAGGGCTTTGGCGCGATCGACCGTGGCGGAGCGTTCGTCGGTCAGATGGACTTCCACTATTGCGGTGATGTCCAGGCTCACCGCGTCGGGATCGACGATCGCGGCGTTGCGGGCGATGATCCCGGCCTTTTCCATGGCGGCGATGCGGCGCTGGACCGCTGCGGTGGACAGATTCACCGCCTGCGCAATGGCGCGCTGGGGCGTGCGATTGTCCCGCTGGATGATTCGCAGGATCGCGCGGTCGAATGGGTCGGGTGAGCGAAGATCGGGCATCAGCGAGTAATTGTTGCATTTACAGGGTCAATCAAGAGCATTTTTCCCGCTGCCATGATGATAATATTCGGGACGGACGAATAGTAGGGCGGCAAAGACGGACGATGATGACCAAGGGATCAGGCGGGACGATGCTGGCGGGCATCGCGTGCGGCGTGGGCGCGGGCGCGCTGTGGGGGCTGGTGTTCCTGGCACCCGAGGTGGTGCGCGGCTTTACCCCGTTGCAGCAGGCGGTCGGCCGCTATCTGGCCTATGGCGCGCTGTCGCTGATCCTGATCGCGCCGCGCTGGCGGATGCTGGCCGCGCGGATGACGCCGCGCATCCTGTGGGCGCTGGCCTGGCTCGCGCTGGCGGGCAACCTCTTTTACTATGTGCTGCTGGCGAGTGCGGTGCAGATGGGCGGGATCGCCATGACGTCGCTGGTGGTCGGCTTCCTCCCGGTGGCGGTGACGATCATCGGCAGCCGGGAGGCGGGCGCGGTGCCGCTGCGCCAGCTTGCGCCCTCGCTGCTGCTGTGCGTCGCTGGCGCGCTGTGCATCGGCTGGCAGGCGGTGGTGATGCCCGGACCGGGGCCTGTCGCGACGCGGCTGCTGGGATTTGCCTGCGCGGTCGGGGCGCTGGTGTCGTGGACCGCCTTCGCCATCGGCAATAATCACTGGCTGCGGCGGCAGGGCGACATGCCGGCGCAGGACTGGAACCTGCTGATCGGCCTGGCGACGGGATGCCAGGCGCTGCTGTTCCTGCCGGTCGTGCTGTGGCTGGGCATGGGGCGGCATGACGCCGCTGCCTGGACGCAGTTTTTAACTGTCTCGGTCGCTGTCGCTTTGCTGGCCTCTATCGTTGGCAATGCGCTGTGGAACCGGGCGAGTCGGTTGCTGCCGCTGACGATGGTGGGTCAGATGATCCTGTTCGAAACCGCCTTTGCGTTGCTCTACGGCTTTGCTTGGGAAGGGCGCTGGCCGACCGGGCTGGAGAGCGTGGCGTTCCTGCTGGTGGTGCTGAGCGTCGTCAGTTGCATCGCGGCGCATCGGCGGCCATTGGCAAAGCTTGTCACAACCGCCTGATTGCGCGCTTTCCCCTTTGAGGGATTCGCTATAGGGCGCTTTGCATGACCAATATGTTTCTTGTGATGGGCGGGGGCGCCGTGGGCGCCGCCTTGCGCTATCAATTGGGGCGCTTTGCCGGGCAGATGGCGCCCGGTACGGCCTGGCCCTGGGGTACTTTTTCCGCCAATCTGATCGGCGGGTTCGCCATGGGGCTGCTCGCGGGATGGCTGGCGCGTGGCGGCGGCGTGTCGGGCGAACCGATCCGCCTGTTGCTGGGCGTGGGCGTGCTGGGCGGCTTCACCACCTTTTCCGCGTTCAGCCTGGAAACCATGCTGATGATCCAGCGCGGCGATATCGTGCTGGCGAGCGGCTATGCGCTGGCGTCGGTGATCGGCGCGATCGTGGCGCTGGGCGTGGGCCTGGCCGTGATGCGGAGTGCCCTGGCATGAAGGGGCGTCCTCCCGCCAAGCCGGGCGCTGGCGCGACCGGCGGCAAAGGGCCGCGCGACGGCAAGCCTGCGGGCCGATCCGCCACCGGCAAGCCTTCCGACAAGCGTTTCGGTGATAAGAAGCCCGGTGACAAGAAGCCCGCCGACCGCAAGTTCGACCGGAAATCCACCGACGGCAAGCCCGGCGCGCCCAGTCGCGCCCGTGGCGGCGCGAAGGCGGCGACCGCGCGCAAGGTGGAGGGTGGCAAGCCCGCCTTCAAGCCCCGCGTCAAATCCGCCGCACCCGCATCGGCCAAGGCTGCGCCAGCCGCGGCCAAGCCGGTCGCCGCCAAGAGCAGCGCTGGCAAGGGCGTCTCGCTCGACGTGCGCCAGTTCCGCGTGGCGGCCGACGATGACGGCATCCGTCTCGATCGCTGGTTCCAGCGGCATTTGCCCGATGTCGGCTTCAATATCGTGTCGCGCTGGTCGCGCACCGGCCAGTTGCGGGTCGACGGCGCGCGCGCCGCGCCGGGCGACCGCGTCGTCGAGGGGCAGACGATCCGCGTGCCCCCCGCCGAAGCCCGGCCGGACATGCCCGAAAAGGTGAAGCGCGTCCGCGTCATCGACCTGACGCCCGACGAGATCGCCTATGTGCAGGAGATGGTGATCCATCGCGATGCCCAAGCCATCGTCATCAACAAGCCGCCCGGCCTAGCGACACAGGGGGGCACCAAGACCGAAGAGCATGTCGACAAGCTGCTCGACGGTCTGCTGTTCGACGCCGAATCGCGGCCCAAGCTGGTCCACCGGCTGGACAAGGATACGTCGGGCGCGCTGCTGCTCGCCCGCAACAGTCGCGCCGCCGCGCATTTCGCCAAGGCCTTTTCCAGCCGCACCGCGCGCAAAGTCTATTGGGCGCTGGTGATCGGCGTGCCGTCGATCAATGACGGCATGATCGAACTGCCGCTCGCCAAGCAGCCGGGCACCGGCGGCGAAAAGATGCATGTGGACGAGGAAGAAGGGATGCCCGCCCGGACACGCTATCGCGTGATCGAACGCGCCGGCAACCGCGCCGCCTGGGTCGAGCTGCAACCCTATACCGGGCGCACGCACCAGTTGCGCGTCCATCTGGCGGCGATCGGCCATCCGATCGTGGGCGACGGCAAATATGGCGGTAAGGACAGCTTCCTGACCGGCAGCATCAGTCGCAAGATGCACCTGCACGCGCGGCGCATCCGGGTGGATCATCCCGATGGCGGGCGGGTGGACGTGATGGCGGAATTGCCGACCCATTTCGCCAACAGCCTGGAGGATATGGGCTTCGACCTAGCCCTGGGCGACATGCCGCTGGACGATGAGATCGACCGCACCCCGACGCGCGAGGACGAGAAGAAGTTCGCGCGCCAGCACGCCAAGCAGGTACGCAAGGATCGCAAGGGCGAACGCCGGTCGCGGGGTGGCGGCCGCGGCGAATGACGCCGGGGGCGCCCTATCGCTGGACGGACGAGGCGGCGATCCGCGACTTCGTGGGGCAGGTGGGCTTTGGCCTGCTCTGCGTCGCCGCGCCGGACCGGTTGCATGTGGTGCATCTGCCTGTCGTCTGGCTGGACGTTTCGCGGATCGGCCTGCACATCCATCGCGCCAATCCGATCGTGCGGCATCTGGACGGCAACGATGCGCTGATCGTCGTCACCGGCCCGCATGGCTATGTCAGCCCGGACTGGTATGGTCTGCCCGACAAGGTGCCGACCTGGAATTATCAGTCCGTCGAATTGCGCGGGATCATGGCGCGGCTGGATCGGGACGCGACGATCGCGCAGATCGATGCGCTGAGCGATGAACAGGAGCGGCGACTGGCGCCCAAGCCGGTCTGGACCCGCGACAAGATGGGCGCAGGCCAGTTCGACCGGCTGCTGGCGGGACTGGTCGGGTTCGTCATGCAGGTGGAATCGCTGCACGGCACCGCCAAGCTGGGGCAGGACAAGCCGGAAGCGGCGCGGATCGGCGTGGCCGATGCGCTGGACGCTGGCGGCAATGATGCGCTGGCGGCGCTGATGCGGGCGACCCTCGACGGACCGGGGGCGGCATGAGCAATCGCCTGGTCGTCTTCGATTGCGACGGCACACTGGTCGACAGCCAGCACAGCATCTGCACCGCCATGACCCGCGCCTTCGAGGATGTTAAGCTGCCCGCGCCCGATCGGCTGGCGATCCTGTCGGCGGTCGGCCTGTCGCTGCCGGTCGCGATGGCGCGGCTGCTGCCGGATGCGGAGGCGGACTTCCACGATCATCTGGCGGGTCGCTACAAGCTGGCGTTTCAGGCGATGCGGCGCGAACAGGGGGTGCAGGAGCCACTCTATCCCGGCATCGCCGATTTGGTGGCGGATCTGGATGCGGCGGGATGGCTGCTGGGCGTGGCGACCGGCAAGTCCGACCGTGGCCTCAACCTCTGCCTTACCCATCATGGCATCATCGACCGGTTCGTGACGCTCCAGACCGCTGATCGCCATCCGTCCAAACCGCACCCCTCGATGCTGCTGACCGCAATGGCGGACGCAGGGGCGACGCCCGCAACCACGGTGATGATCGGCGACACCAGTTTCGACATCGACATGGGGCGGGCCGCAGGCGTGCGCAGCATCGGCGTGGCATGGGGCTATCATCTGACGGGCGAACTGATCGCAGCGGGCGCCCATGCGGTGGCGATGGACAGCGCGGAATTACGCAGCCATATCGGCGCGCCATGACCGATCTTCCTCCAGCGACCCCGCCCCCACCACCGCCTTCTCCGGCCAACGCCGATTCGGTCGCGCGCCAGCGCCATTTCGCCATCGGCCTGTTTCGCCTGTCGGGCGCGTTCATCGTCATGTTCGGCTTCGTCGCGATCATGCAGCGCTTTACCTGGGTTCAGGGCAACAGCGCCAAGGCGTTCGGTGCGATCATGGTCGTCACCGGCCTGTTTCAGTTCGTCGTCGTGCCGCGCCTGTTGCTGGCGCTGTTCCGTCAGAAGCCGCCGCAATGAAGCGTTTCTACAAGGATGTGACCGTCGTGGCGGACGACGGCGGTTTCGCGATCCGGCTGGATGGCCGCGCGGTCCGCACGCCTGCCCGCGCGCTGCTGGCGTTGCCCACGCCCGCGCTGGCCGATGCGGTCGCACAGGAATGGCGGGCACAGGGAGAGACGGTCGATCCCGCGTCCATGCCGATGACAGGCCTTGCCAACGCCGCGATCGACCATGTCGCGCCAAAGCCTGCGGTGTTCGCCGAAGGGATCGCGCATTATGCGCAAACCGACCTGCTCTGCTATCGCGCCGACGCGCCCGCGCCGCTGGTCGCGCGGCAGGCGGCGGCATGGGAGCCGCTGCTCGACTGGGCGCGGGCGCGCTATGACGTGACCTTTGCGGTGACGCAGGGGATCATCCCGGTGCCGCAGCCGCCCGAAACGCTCGCCCGGCTGGGCGCGGCGGTTGTGGCTTGCGATCCCTTCATGCTGGTCGGCCTGTCGACCCTGGTGTCGCTCAGCGGATCACTGGTCTGCGGCCTGGCCATCGTGGAGGGCGGACATGACATCGACCGGGTGTGGCAGGCGGCCGAAATCGATGAGGCCTGGCAGGTCGAACTATGGGGCGAAGATACGCTGGCCGCCGCAGCCAGCGCACGCCGTACCGCCGATTTTTCCATGGCCGGCGCCTTCTGCGCGATGAGCCGTCGCTGAATTTGGCGGAACCGGGACGCAGTTTCGTTCATTCTGCCGCTATCACCGGTCCTCTATGACCGGCCGCTCATCCAACGCCCCGACCAAGGAGACTATAGCTTGGCCCCGACGTTCAAGAAACCTGTCCTGACCGCGTTGCTTGCGCTTTCCGCTGCTTTGGCATCTCCGGCGCTGGCGCAGCAAGCACCCGACGCCGCTCCGCCCGAAGCACCGCCGGAAGAGGCTGCGCCTGCCGTTGCCGAGGCACCCGTGGCACGCGATCTGACTCCGGCCGAAATCGCCGCATTCAACAAGGCCGTGAGCGACTTCACCGCCGGGCAATCGGCCCAGCAAAAGGGCGACAATGCCACCGCGGTTGCCAAATATGACGCTGCGATCCCGGCGATCCGTACCGCGGTGGAGGCTGACCCGGCGAAGGGCGACAATGTCAATTTCCTTGCCAACGCGCTCTATGCCGATGCCGCCGCCTATGGCGCGCTGGGTCAGATGGACAAGGTGATCGCGCTGTACGGCGAATCGCTGCCGTACTGGCGCAAGGTGGTGGAGGCCAAGCCCGCCGACGCCGCGAGCCGCAACATCCTGGCCGGTATCCTGGTCCAGATGGGTAACCAGCAATTGCGCGATCATGACCGGGGCGCGGCGGACAGCTATTTTGAGGAAGCGCTGACCCTGGCCCGCCAGACCGTGACGGACCAGCCAAGCGACGCGGTGAGCAGAAATGTGCTGCTGTCCGCCTTGGTCGGTGCGAGCCAGACCTCAACCGAAGAAGGGCTGCGCGACGAAGCCATCAGCATGGGCAAGGCGATGATAGCCGACGGCTCGATCGACGCGATGAACAGGCCGTCGATCGAGACGATGACGGGGCCTGCGGGGACCGTGGGGTAGGAAAGGCCGGGGCGATGCTTCGCCCATTTTCGTGGTGGTTACTTGCCGCAGATGACGGCCTTTAAGCCGCGATCGCTCCGTCAGCCATTCCCGATCTTGTCAGCGTAGAGCATGCGGCCCGGTCCCAACATGCCGAGCACGTGCGGCACGATATGCGGGGCGACGGCGAAGCAGCCTTCGGAACGGCCGCATTTGCCCCAGGCGGCAACATGGTCCTCGCTCACATAATCCGCGCCATGGATGACGATGGCGCGCGGTTCGGCATTATTGTTCTGCGGGTCGAGGCCCAGCAGGCGCATCGACCGGCCATGCTGGCCGAAATACATGTCGCCCGTCTTGAACGCGCCGGACGAACTGGCGAGCGAATTAAATTCGTTCGAGAAACTGCGCAGCCAACCGGAATGTTCGGGGTCCGATCCCCGGCCGTGCGACACCAGATAGCTGCTGGTCTGCCCGCCGATCAGGTCGACGATATGCATCCGCGGATTTTTCGACGGCGCGTCGAAATCGACGATTGCCAGCCGGTCGCGCAAAGCGAAGGCGTCAGCATGATGGTCGAGCGCTGCCCTGGCGCGTTCCAGCAGCGCGGCATAAGGCTTCTGCGCCACCGCGCGCGGCGTTGCAGGTACGGTGGGGGGTGGTGGAACCGGAGCCGGACTCAGCGGTTCAGGCCCTGTCGACGACAGCGCGGCGCTACCCATGCTGTCCGACAGAAACGAAAAGGCGAGTCCGCTTAACGCGAACTTCGTAAAATTGCGGCGATCCATGACCGCTATATAGCAAAGCGGACGCCCCGGTCCAAGACCAGGGCGTGTGGCTTTACTCTCCCGTCTTGCTCGCTTCGTCCGCGGGCTGGCTCTGTTCGCCGCCTTCGGGCAGGCGCGAGGTCATGCCGGTGGCTTCCGCATCATCCTGAATCTGCTGCAATTCCGACACCGAAGGCGGCGGCGCGGCCGGAGTCGCGACGGCATTGTTTTGTGGTTCGGGCAGGGGTGCCTCCGGCTCCTCCACGATCACATTTTCGACCGGCGGTTCGACCAGATTGTTGGTGACGCTCGTATCGTCCTCTTCCTTCTTGCCGCAGGCGGAGAGGAGAAGGGCGCCGGCGAGGGCGGCTAAAGCAAGTTTGCGCATGGATCAGTCCTTCGATGCGATAGCGGGAGAGGGGGCAGCGGTGGGATCGGCGCGGCGGCTGGACGCTTCGATCTTCTGCGCGAGCAGCTTGTCCCAGCCATAGGGGTCGGCGCGGAAGCTGACCGTGCCATTATTGCCGGCAAAGGCCGTCCAGTAGAGCAGATAGACCGCAACCTGACTGGGCAGCGACACGCGCTGGGTCTTGCCTTCGTCGATCAGCGTTTGGATCTGGCCGTTCAAATTGGGGTCGGCCGCGACCATCAGTTCGGCCAGCGCCACCGGCTTTTCCAGGCGGATGCAGCCATGGCTGGCGAGCCGGTCATAGCTGGAGAATTTCCCGCGCGAGGGCGTGTCGTGCAGATAGACCGCGAAGGGATTGTTGAAGTCGAACTTCAGGCGGCCGAGCGCGCTGTTCGGCCCGGCGGGCTGGACGATGCGCTCGCCGCCTTCGGGCGTCTTGACGATCTTGTAACCCTGCCGCGCCAGCGCCGCCCGCCCCTTAGGGAAGAGTTCCCGCTTGGCGATCGACATCGGCACGTTCCAGGGCGGATTGACCACGATCGAATGGATGCTGGAGGTCAGCATCGGCGTCTGGTTGGTCGGGCTGCCGGTGACGGCGCGCATCGAACTGACCGGCTGGTCGCCTTCGAACACTGTCAGCACCGCGGCGGCGATGTTCACCTGCACGCGGTTGACCGGCAGGCTGCGCGGCATCCACCGCCAGCGTTCCATATTGGCCATGATCGCGGCGATGCGATCGTCCACGCCGACATTGAGCGCTTCCAGCGTGCGCGCGCCAAGATTGCCGGTGGGTTCGAGGCCATAGCGGCGCTGGGCACGCTGAATCACGTCGACCAGTTTCTCGTTCGGCGTGACGGCGGGGTCCTCCAGCGCGATGCGGGCGCGCACCACGTCGGGCGCTGTGGAGGCGGTCAGCGTCGGCCAGCCGCCCTTGTCGCGGATAGCCTCATAGCGGGCCAGCCCCTTGCGCAGCGTGTCATAGCCCGACCAGGGCGGGGTCAGGCCGGTGGACCATTGCGCCAGCCGGTCTTCGCTCACTGCCTTGGCCAGGCCAGGGCGCGGATCGAAGGCGGCCGGGCGCAGTGCCCAGATTTGCAGGAAATCGGCGGTATCGACCCGGCCGGTGCTGAGCGCCTTGGCCCGGTCAAGCAGGGCGCTGACCAGCGCATCGCCGCGTAGCGGGCCGCTCGCCCTCTGCCGTGCCATTAGGCCCTGCGCCGCGCCATTCTTCAGCCAGTCATTGGCCCATGCCTCCTGCGCCGGGGACAGCGCAGGGATCGGCACCGGGGGCGGTGGAACCGGGATGGGCTGGACAGTCGGGGCGGAGAGCGTGGGCGCGATGGCGGGGGGAGGCGTTTGCGCAACGGCGGGGAAAGCGGCAGCGCCAAGCAGCGCCAGCAGCGGGATACGGATCAGATCGGGACGGTTCATGCTGGACCAGATAGCGCAAAGCCGCCACGGTTCAAATCGCGATAGCGGAAAAGATCATGCTGCACGTTGTTCACCATCCTGCCTATGTCTCCCCTGCAACAGATGGCGGCCGCTTTCGTTTCGACAAATATGGCCTGGTAATGGACGCGCTGCGCGAAAGTGGCGTCAATTTCCAGACGGTTGAGCCTGTGCCGATGCCGCGCGCCTGGATCGAGGCGGTGCATGACCCGGCCTATGTGGCGGAAGTCATGACCCTAACCGTGCCGCGGGAAAAGGCGCGGCGGATCGGCTTTTCGGTGACGGAGCGGGTGATGCGCCGGTCTATCCTGTCGCCTGGCGGCACTTGGGCGGCGGCGAAGCTGGCGATGGCGCATGGCTACGCCGCCAATGCCGCGGGGGGCAGTCATCATGCGCTGCACGATACCGGGGCCGGCTATTGCGTGTTCAACGATCTGGCCATCGCCGCCAACCGGTTGATTGCGGAGGGGGATGCGGCGCGCATCCTGATCCTCGACCTCGACGTGCATCAGGGCGACGGCACCGCGTCGCTGATGGCGGGGCGCGGCGACATCTTCACCCTGTCTATCCACGCCGAAAAGAATTTCCCGGTCAGGAAGGCGCGATCGACACTCGACATCGGTCTGGACGACGGAACCGGCGACGATGTCTATCTTGCCGTGCTGGCCGATGTTCTGCCCCGCGTGCTGGACGATTTCGCGCCGGACCTGATTCTCTATCAGGCCGGCGTCGACCCCCATGGCGATGATCGGCTGGGCCGATTGGCGCTGAGCGACGCCGGGCTGGATGCGCGCGACCGCTTCGTCATGCGGCAGGCGCGGGCGCGGGGCGTGCCGATCGCCAGCACCATGGGCGGCGGCTATGGCGAGGATCGCATGGCGATCGCCCGTCGCCACGCCGCCTGCATGATCCGGCTGGCGGCGGAAGCGGCTTAGTGGAAGGTGCCGGGGTCGGCCGCGACCGCCGCGGCCTCGGCTTTCGTCTCCATCAGTTTCGCAGCGATCAGGCCGGCAAGCGCCAGCGCCACGAAGTCGCTAAAGGCTAGGTAGAGGATATAGCCCCAGGGCGCATGGTTGAACACGGCCTGGCCGATATGCAGCCATAGCACAGCGGCCAGCGCGAACAGGATGGTCGCGCGCGCCCGGTCCGCAAAGCCGGTCGTCACGAACCGCAGCGCCAGCGCAATCACCACGCCCACGATCAGCGCCAGGATCAGCCCGCCGATCAGTGCGCCACTGTCCATCACCGGGAAGCCGCTTTCGTTGTAAAAGATCTGCGCCACCGGCCCTTTGCCATAAAGAATGGTGCCCTGCGCGGTTGCGGGGTCTGGGATGACATAGACGCCGGTGCCGGTGGATGTCAGCGCCTGTGCCATTGCGGCCTGCAAATTGGCGCTGGCCTGTTCGTCAGTGCGGCTGAGCGCCAGCGCGGACAAAGGCGTGCCCCAGAAGATGAAGCCGGTGATGAACATGGCAAGGCCACCCAAAAGGCCGCCGATCAGAGCGCGAACCATAATGCCTCCCCCTTTTCCTGATATGAAGCTGACGCATCAACGCAGGGCGGGCAACATCTTTCCCGTCAGTCGTTGGGCCGCGCGGCCTTTTCGGCGATGCCTGACAGCCCTTCGCGGCGATCGAGTTCGTCCAGCACCGCGTCGAGCGGTATGTCGAGATCGGCCAGCAGCATAAGCAGGTGAAAGAACAGGTCGGCGCTTTCGCCGATCACCTCGCCGCGATCGCCCGCCATGGCGGCGATCACCGTCTCGACCGCTTCCTCGCCGACTTTCTGGGCGATCTTGGCGCGGCCCTTGCCGCTGAGTTTGGCCACATAGGAGACCGACGGGTCGGCGCTACGCCGCCGACGGATGGTCTGTTCGAGGGTGTGAAGGGTCGCGCGCATGGCATGCATGAAGCGGTCCGCGCGCGACCCGTCAATCGATTATTTGCGCTTGCGGCTCGCAAGGAACATGCGGCCGGCCAGGACAGCGGCACCCATGCCGAACAGGGCCATCTGTTCGGGCTCCGGCACCGGCGTCGGCGTGCCGCCGCCCGACGAGCTGCTGTTGCCGCCCGTGCTGCTGGTCGTGGTGCCGCCGCTGGACGAACCGCCGCACTTGCCGAACCAGCACCAGAAGCTGGCGTTGGCGGGCGCCGGTACGGCAGCGCCCATGAGGCCGGCAGCGCCGGCCATCAAAAGCATCTTAGGAAGTTTCATATTTCTGCACCCCGTTTGCGTCGAACCTGTGATGGTGGAACGCGACCCGGATATGGTTAAGCAGGGTTCATGCCACGCAACGGAAATCTCAGAATTTCAGCAGCGTGGCATGGTTAACGCCGAGGATGGAAACATGGTTACTGTAAAGTGGATCGACGCTTCAGGCCAACCGAACCGGCACGCCCGCAGCCGCAAGCGCGCGGTGGGCTTCGCTGATCGTATGCTGGCCGAAATGGAAGATGGATGCGGCCAGCACCGCGCTGGCATGGCCCAGCACCACGCCTTCGACCAGATGGTCGAGCGTGCCGACGCCGCCGCTGGCGATGACGGGAATCGATACCGCGTCGGCGATGGCGCGGGTCAGCGCCAGGTCATAGCCCTGCTTTGTGCCGTCGCCGTCCATCGAGGTGACGAGCAGTTCGCCCGCGCCCAGTTCGGCCAGGCGCAGGGCGTGCTCCAGCGCGTCGATGCCGGTGGGCTGGCGCCCGCCATGGGTGAAGATTTCCCACCGCCCTTCGCCTGTTTTGCGGGCATCGACGGACCCCACGATGCACTGGCTGCCAAAGCGATCGGCGATGTCGGCGACCAGTTCGGGCCGGGCGACCGCCGCGCTGTTGACCGCGACCTTGTCCGCGCCCGCCAGCAGCAGCGCGCGCGCATCCTCCGGCGTGCGCACCCCGCCGCCCACGGTGACGGGCATGAAGCAGACTTCTGCGGTGCGGCGGACCACGTCGAGGATGGTGCCGCGCGCTTCATGGGTGGCGGTGATGTCGAGGAAGCAGAGTTCGTCCGCCCCGGCCGCATCATAAAGTTTCGCTTGTTCGACCGGATCGCCGGCATCCTTCAGGTCGACGAAATTGACGCCCTTGACCACGCGCCCATTGGCGACGTCCAGGCAGGGGATGACGCGGGTGCGGACGGTCATGCGACTGGTTTCCAATATCCGTTCGTTTCGAGCGAAGTCGAGAAACGCAGACGCAGCGCCAGCCGCTTCTCGACTTCGCTGGAAGCGAACGGATGGGGTTTCATGTTGCTCAAGCCGCCGCCTGCGCCACCGCCAGCGCGGCTTTCAGGTCCAGACGCCCGTCATAGAGCGCACGGCCGGTGATGACGCCTTCGATCCCCTCGTCGGCATGCAGGCTCAAGATACGGATGTCCGCGATGCCCGCCACGCCGCCGCTGGCGATCACGGGAATCGCGGTGGCGCGGGCGAGTTCGACGGTCGCGTCGATATTGCAGCCCTTCAGCATCCCATCGCGCCCGACATCGGTGAACAACAGGCTGGCGACGCCCGCATCCTCGAACCGGCGGGCCAGGTCGATCACCGGCATGTCGGACTTTTCCGCCCAGCCATCGGTCGCGACGAAGCCGTCGCGCGCATCGACGGCGACGACGATGCCGCCAGGAAAGTCGCGCGCCGCGGCCTTGACGAAAGCGGGGTCTTTCAGCGCCGCGGTGCCGATGACGATGCGCGATACGCCGAGATCAAACCAGCGCTCCACCGACTCGCGGTTGCGGATGCCGCCGCCCAGTTGGACATGGCCAGGAAAGGCCTCGACGATCTTCTCGACCGCCTGCGCATTGACCGCATGGCCCGCAAAGCTGCCGTCGAGGTCCACGACATGCAGATGCTGCGCGCCCGCGCCGGCGAACAACAGCGCCTGCGCGGCGGGATCGTCGCCATAGACGGTGGCGCGATCCATGTCGCCTTCGGCCAGGCGCACGACCTGCCCGTTCTTCAGGTCTATGGCGGGAAAGACGATCAGGGACATGCAATCACCTTTGCGCGTGGGTCAGGGACGCCATGCGAGGAAACGGGAGAGGAAGGAAAGGCCGTAACGCTGGCTCTTTTCCGGGTGGAACTGGCAACCGATGATGGTGTCGCGCGCGACCGCGGCGACGAGAGGTCCGCCATGGTCGGTCGTCGCGGCGATATGGGCCGGGTCGGCCGCCTCATAATGATAGCTGTGCAGGAAATAGGCCTCGCCGGCTTCCAGCAGGGGCGGTGCGCCATTCAGCACGACATCGTTCCAGCCCATATGCGGGACTTTCACAGCGGCGTCGGCCGGTTCGATCCGGCGGACGGTGCCGGGAATCCAGCCTAGTCCCTCGTTTCGGCCAAACTCCTCGCCCGCATCAGCCAGCAACTGCATCCCCACGCACACGCCAAGAAAAGGCGCGCCGCGCCCGTTCACGGCCTCCGTCATGGCGTCCACCATGCCGGGAATCGCCACCAGCGCGTCGCGGCAGGCCCGGAACGCGCCCACGCCCGGCAGCACGATGCGATCGGCCCTGGCCACGACATCGGCGTCGGCGGTGATGGTGACATCGTCCGCGCCGGCCTTGCGCAGCGCATTATGGACCGAATGGAGATTGCCCGCGCCATAGTCGATCAGGGCGATCATGCGAGCAGGCTATCCAGAGTGACGCCAGCGGCCGCGCGCACCGGATGAAATTCGATGACCTCGGCCGTTGCCGCGCCGTTGACGACGAAGGGATCGGTCGCAGCCTTCGCCTCGATCGCCGCCCGATCGCCCCGCGCCAGCAATATCCCGCCGGTGCGTGGTTCGCGTCGGCCGGCCAGCAGCAGCCAGCCATCGGCTATGCCCTGATCCAGCCAGGCCCGATGATCCGCCAGATGGCCGTCCAGCACATCGACCGGTGCCGTATAGGTCAGCGATATGATGAACATGGGTCCGGCCTTTCGTTGTGCTTTTACAGCATACCCTTGGTCGAGGGAATTGCGTCCGCCTTGCGCGGGTCGATCTCCACCGCCTGGCGCAACGCGCGGGCCAGACCCTTGAACGCGCTTTCGACGATATGATGATTGTTGCTGCCATAGAGCAGCTCGATATGCAGGGTGATGCCGGCGGCCTGGGCCAGGCTGTGGAAGAAATGCTCGACCATCTCCGTATCCCATTCGCCGACCTTGGTGACGGTGAAGGGCAGCTTGCACACCAGCCAGGGGCGGCCCGAAATGTCGAGCGCGACGCGGCTCAGCGTCTCGTCCATCGGCGAATAGACGCTGCCATACCGGCTGATCCCACGCTTGTCGCCCAGCGCCTTGCCCAGCGCTTCGCCGATGGCGATCGCGGTATCCTCGGTCGTGTGATGCTGGTCGATATGCAGGTCGCCGACCGTCTTGACGGTCATGTCGATTAGCGAATGGCGCGACAACTGCTCGATCATATGGTCGAGGAAGCCGATGCCCGTCGATACCGTATAGAGGCCAGTCCCGTCGAGGTTGACGGTGACGTCGATCTGGGTTTCCGCCGTGTGGCGATGAATCTCGGCCGTGCGCATGGCCGCCCTATAGCGTGTAGCGCCCGTCATGCAATCTGCCATGCAATCTGGGCGTGCAATCTGCCGATGCAGGGTTGACCGCGTGTTTCGGGCCGTTAGGACATTGCGCCATGAGCGAAGACCTGCCCGACAGCCTGATTCCCTATGACGAAATCGTGCAGGAGGCCCTGCGCGCGGTCGTCGGCCGCGTGCTGGGCGAGGTGCAGCAGTCCGGCGGCCTGCCGGGCGCGCATCATTTCTACATCACTTTCAAGACGAACGCGCCGGGCGTCGACATCCCCAAACATCTGGTCGAGCGCTTTCCGGACGAGATGACGATCGTCCTCCAGAATAAATATTGGGACTTGAAGGTCAGCGACCATCATTTCGAAGTCAGCCTGACCTTCAACCAGGTCGCGGCCCACCTTAACATCCCTTTCAGCGCGATCACCGCCTTCGTCGATCCGGCCGTCAACTTCGCGCTTCAGTTCCAGGTCGCGGCGGACGAATTGCCGCAGCCGCACGAGGAAGCGGAAAATGACGGTCCGCAGGTCATCGCTGAGGATGGATCGAACGTGGTGACGGTGGACTTCGGGAAGAAGAAGTAAAGCTGCCGGTCGGCGGGGCAGGTCGCGCCGACGGTCATTGGAATTTTGCAGCTTCGCCTTACATGATAGTCTCCTGAGATTCCTTCTCAAAAGGAGACTGTCTGCATGCCCGCCACCCGCACCGAGACTGACAGCATTGGCGCTATAGAAGTTCCGGCCGACGCTTATTGGGGCGCGCAGACGCAGCGGAGCATCGAGAATTTTCCCTTCGGAGAACCTGAACGGATGCCGATCGGCATCGTCCATGCACAGGCGATTGTGAAGCAGGCGGCGGCGCGGGTGAACGGCAAGCATGGGCTGGACGCCAGCCTCGTCGCCGGAATCGAAGATGCGGCGCAGCAGATCGTGTCAGGCGCGCTGGACGACCAGTTCCCGCTCGTCATCTGGCAGACCGGGTCGGGCACCCAGACCAACATGAATGTCAACGAGGTGATCGCCGGTTTTGCCAATGAGAAGCTGGCGGGGACGCGCGGCGGCAAAAGCCCGGTCCATCCCAACGACCATGTGAATATGAGCCAGTCGTCCAACGACAGCTTCCCAACCGCGCTGCATGTCGCGACCGTGATCGCGACGCGCGACCGGCTGATCCCCGCGCTCGAAAAGCTGACCGGCGCGCTGACCGCCAAGGCGCAGGCCTGGAGCCATATCGTCAAGATCGGCCGCACCCATACGCAGGATGCGACGCCGCTGACGCTGGGGCAGGAATTTTCCGGCTATGCCGCGCAATTGATCAGCGGACGGGCACGGATCGAAGGGGCGCTTAATGGCAATATCCGCAAGCTGGCGATCGGTGGCACCGCGGTCGGCACCGGCCTTAATGCGCCAGAAGGCTGGGCGGACGACATGGTCGCGGCGATCAGCGAGATCGCCGGCACGCCGTTCGAAAGCGCGCCCAATAAGTTCGAACAACTCGCCGCCAAGGATGGGCTGGTTTTCTTCGCGGGCGCTCTCAGCACGCTGGCGGTGTCGCTGACCAAGATCGCTAACGATATACGCTTCCTGGGGTCGGGGCCGCGATCGGGGCTGGGCGAACTGGACCTGCCCGCCAACGAACCGGGCAGTTCGATCATGCCGGGCAAAGTCAACCCGACCCAGTGCGAATCGCTGACGATGGTGGCCGCGCAGGTCATCGGCAACGCGCAGGCGGTGACGATCGGGGGCATGCAGGGGCATTTCGAACTCAATGTCTTCATGCCGCTGATCGGCGCGAATGTGCTGCGGTCGATCCATCTGCTGAGCGTCGGTATGGAGAGTTTCGCCGAGCGTTGCGTCAAGGGTCTGGTGGCGAACGAGACGCGGATCGCCGAGCTGGTCGATCGGTCACTGATGCTGGTGACCGCGCTGGCACCGGAGATCGGCTATGATAACGCCGCTGCCATTGCCAAGCACGCCCACAAGACGGGGCAGACGCTGAAAGAGGCGGGGCTGGAATTGGGGCTGGTGGACGAAGCGACGTTCGACCGGCTGGTGCGCCCGGAAAATATGGTCTGATCCAGATCAACATGGCGGAACCGGCGGGCGTCCGGTACATTAACCCTCTATGAAGAAAAAAGCCCTTACCCCCTCCGCCCCGCTGGTGACGATCCGTCCGCCGAAAAAGGCGGGCCTGCTGCGAAAGGCGGCGCGGGTCGGGGCCACGGTGGTCGCCGCGCGAGTGGCGGCGGCGACGGGCAAGAAGGGCGTGTTCGGCCTGATTGCGGGCGCGGGGGCCAAGCGCATCATCATGCGCTATCCCGCCGGGGCGCTGTTCGTGACCGGCGCCTATATGGCGGGCAAGTTGTATGAGGCCAAGCGCGAGGCGGAGCGCAAGAAGAACCTGAAACTGCTACCTGACAAGAGTGGCGAGCCGATCCCTATCGAAAGTGCGCGCAAAGTAGGCCAAGCTTAAAGCGCCGCCTGCCAGTTGCGCACCGCGTCGATCGGCCAGGTCAACATCAGGACGTTAAGCGTCAGATTGTCGCGGATCACGGCCAACGCCAGCAATTCCATTGCGATGGCGAGCGCGACCGTCACCCGTACCGGCGCGCGGGCGGCAAACAGGAAGCCCAACGCCATCACGCCGATATCGCTCATCGAATTGAGGATTGTGTCGCCCGAATAGCCCAGCGCGATCGTGGCGGTGCGATAGCGGTCGATGATGATCGGCGAATTTTCCAATAGCTCCCAGGCCGATTCGATCAGCACAGCGAGGGCCAGCCGCGGTCCCAGCGGGCGATCGCGCAGTAACAGGCGCGCGCCCGCATAAAAGAGGAAGCCGTGGATAATATGGCTCAGGCTGTACCAGTCGGCGATATGCTGGCTGTTGCCGCTGTCGAGCGCGCCGTGCCACAGTTCGACCCGACCGCAGGTGCAGATGGGCGGGCGGCGCATCAGGAGCAGGATGACGCAGGCGGCAAGTGCGATCAGGGCCGCGGCAATGAAGCCGCGCCGGTTGGTCCTTTGTCTGTGTCGCATCGTCTCTCCTACCACCCTCTTGCAAAATCGCGTCCCAGGCGTCACTAGCGGCCATGGCCGACACCCTTCCTTCAGAGACTCCCGATTTCAAGCGGCGGGGCGTCCTTTTCGTCCTTTCCTCCCCTTCGGGCGCGGGCAAATCCACCATTGCGCGCAAGCTGCTCGCCGCCGAGCCGGACCTGTCCATGTCGGTATCCGCGACGACGCGGCCGATGCGGCCGGGGGAGGTCGACGGGAAGGATTATCATTTCGTCGATCTGGAAGAGTTTCGCCGGATGACGAGCGACCACGAATTTCTGGAATGGGCGCATGTGTTCGGCCAGCGTTACGGCACGCCGCGCGGCCCGGTCGAGGCGATGCTGAAGGCTGGCCAGGACGTGTTGTTCGACATCGACTGGCAGGGTGCGCAGCAGTTGCACCAGATTGCCGGCGGCGACGTCGTCCGCATCTTCATCCTGCCGCCCTCCATGGAGGAACTGGAGCGTCGCCTGCGCGGGCGGGCGACCGACAGCAATGAAGTGATCGAGGGCCGCATGGCGCGCGCCGCGGGGGAGATCGCGCATTGGGATGGCTATGACTATGTGCTGTGCAATGTCGATGCTGACGATTGTTTCGCGCGGGTCCAGACCATATTGCACGCCGAACGCATGAAGCGCAGCCGACAGACCGGGCTGATCGGATTCATCCGCAAGCTGGGTCGTTACCACCAGGAAGATTAAACCTGATCGAAGCCGGCCGGGTCCGCCCAGTCGGGATGGGTCCATACCATCGCCTTGAACAGGGTACCCATTTCCGCCTCGTCGGTCAGGCGGTGGCGGGCGGCCTCCACCTCCGCCGCGCGAGCGGGGGCGGTGCGGGCGAGTTGGTCGGCGCGGGCGTCGATGCCCAGCTGGCGCAGATAATCGCCCTGGCCGACCGGGCCATGGACCCGCAGACCCGCCTGGCGCGCCATATTGCCCAGCACGGTGAAATCGACATGGGTGGTCAGGTCCACTTCGCCCGGATCGGTAAAGGGATCGGCGAACTGGTGCGCCTTTACCGCCTGGAGCGTGTCGCCCAGCGACGGGCCTTCATGGCCATAGTCGATGATGATGACGGCGCCGCCCTGCTTAGCGATGCGGTGGGCCAAGGCATAGGCGATACCGGCGCCGACGATCGGCGATTCGAGGATCGCGCCTTCGGGGGCATCGACCGCGAGTGGGGGCAGGCCCGATTCGATGCGGCGATAGCCGGGGACGGGGAGGAAGCGGCCCTCCGCCTCCCGGCTGACGACGACGCGCTCGCGCCATTCGTCCCCCACGCGGATGCACTGGCGGACCGGCAGCGCGTCGAAAAATTCATTGGCGACCACCAGCAGCGGGCCGGTGTCGGGCAGGCTGTCGATACTGTCATGATGGACGGCATGGGGTAGCAGGGCCAGTTGGCGGCCACGCAGCGCCGGGCTGGTTTCGACCAGATGCACTTTGGGGGCGAGCGCCGCGCGCTCCATCGCCCGCAGCGCGTCGGCCGCCAGAGTGCCGCGGCCCGGCCCCAGCTCGGCATAGACGGCTTGCGGGCGACGGCCCGACCGCATCCAGACATCGGCCAGCGCCAGGCCGACCAGTTCGCCGAACATCTGGCTGATTTCCGGCGCGGTGGTGAAATCCCCATCCGCGCCCAGCGGATCGCGGGTGGCGTAATAATGCTGGTTCGCTTCGGCGATATAATGGGCGACCGAGATCGGTCCGCCCGAAGCGATCTGCCGCGCCAGCCGATCGGCCAGCGGGAGATCGGCCAGGGGTTCAGGCGACACTGTTCGCCCCGGCGATCGGTTCCACCCGCACGCGGCGGCGGCCGGCGGTGGCGATCAGGTAGAGGCCGCCCAGGATCATCGGCACGCACAGCCATTGGCCCATATGCAGGCCGGTGCGCGCGGCGAACTCCATCAGCTGCGCGTCGGCTTCGCGGAAATATTCCACGCCGAAGCGGAAGCAGCCATAGCCCAGGATGAAGATGCCGACGAGCATGCCGGGCTTGTAGCGGGCGCGGGTCTTCCAGAAGGCGAAGGCGAGGATGAGAAACAGGACGACGCCCTCCAGCGCGGCTTCGTAGAGTTGGCTCGGATGGCGGGCGAAGGGGCCGCCGGTGGGGAAGATGATACCCCACGGCACATCGGTTTCCTTGCCCCACAATTCCCCGTTCACGAAATTGGCGAGCCGGCCGAAGAACAGGCCGAAGGGCACGACACAGGCGACATAGTCATGAATGCGCAGCCAGCTGAGCTTTTCCTTCCACGCCATGTAGAGGATGCCGAGCGACACGCCGACCGCGCCGCCATGGAAGGACATGCCGCCATTCCACAGCTTGAAGATATCGAGCGGGTGGGCCAGGATTTCGGGCTGGTAGAAGATCACATAGGCAAGCCGCCCGCCAATGATGATGCCCAGCGTCGCATAGAAGATCATGTCGTCGGCATGGCGGCGGCCCATCGGCGATCCCGGCTGCGCGACCAGCTTGAGCAGATACCAATAGCCGATCAGGATGCCCGATAGATAGGCGAGGCTGTACCATTTGAGCGTGAAGAAGCCCAAGTTCAGGGCGACGGGGTCCAGCCCCAGATCTTCAAAGCGAATGGCGCCCGAAGCGGCGGCGGCAAGGTCCAGGATCAAAACGACGTCCCCTTGGGAATTGGATTGCGGGCATAGAACAAGCGGCGGCCAAGATGAAGGGGGAAGGCGGATTTGATGATGGCGGTGCGTCGCGCAGGGGCCGATTGCGCGCCACGGCCGAAGTTCACACCGTTGTCGGGTGTTTTGGCGCAAAAGTCCGGCTGAAGCCATGGCGAGGCTATCGTGAGGCCACAGGTGGGTAAGTTCGGGGTCAGGATTGGGTCACACTGACGCCACAGTGACGCGCCGGGTTTGCGCCATACGCGCGCCACGGACGCGATGGCGACGCGGCCAGCGGGGTTGAGGGGTGACGAGGGGAGGGGCTGGTCCATCGGTGAGGGTAAACCAGAGAATGGCGGAATAGGAAAGACTGTGGTGCGTGGGAGCCTGCTTTGAAGGCGCGCGCGACGGGTGACGATCGGAAGCGGACTGTCTTACTCCCCTCCCTTCCAAGGGAGGGGCTGGGGGTGGGTGTGTCGCGATAGCGGCGCTCCGCCGTTGATAGGGCAGGAGTTCGCTTCGCTCACTACCCACCCCAACCCCTCCCTTCGAAGGGAGGGGCTAATGACCGCAATCCACCCAAATCAATCCCTCGCGCCCACGTCCTCCATCCCCTTCGCCGCGCGCACGCCCTGACGGCCGCGCTCGGCGAGCGTGCGTTTCAGCGCATTGGGGTGCGGGGCGATCAGGAAGCCGAAGCTGACGGTGCCGGCCTTCGTTTCGACAGCATGGTGCAGGCGGTGTGCCTGGACAATGCGCTTCATATAGGGCGAGCGGGCGACATAGCGGTGCTTGACCCGCTGATGCACGATGATGTCATGGAAACCCAGGTAAATGGCGCCATAGGCGGCGATGCCCGCGCCGATTGCGGTCGCCCAATGGCCCCAGTCCCATTGCACCCCGCCCAGCAGTAGCAGGATGGAGGGGAAGGCGAAGATCACGAAATAAAGGTCGTTCGCTTCCCACATCCCGGTGCGCGGGCGATGGTGGCTGGCGTGGAGGAACCAGCCGGGGCCGTGCATCACCCAGCGGTGCATGACATAGGCGAACCCCTCCATCACAGCGACGGTGGCGAGGAAGATGAGGAGGAGGGCGAGGGCGGACATGGCGGCAATATAGGGGCGGCGAAGGGCGGTGGCGACCCTGTAATGATGCGGATAGTTGCCCGTTGGTGCACGGGATAAGCCGAGGAAGGCCCGCACCCGGCTTAACCGGCGGGACCGGCGCTCAGGACTGGCGCGTGTCCGGGGCGTGGTGGACGACGCGCTGCGGGTAGGGGATGGCGATATCATTGTCGCGGAACAGCTGCCATACGCGGCCCAATACGTCCGACTTCACATTGCCCACGCCCCCTTCGGGATCGCTGATCCAGACGAGGATTTCATGGTCGACGCGGCTGTCGCCAAAGGCGGTGAGCCAGACATTGGGCTGGGGATTGCGCAAGACGCGGGGGCTTTCAAGGGCGGCCTGGAGCATCAGCTGCTGGGCAAGTTGCAGATCGCTGTCATAGGCGATGCCGACGGGGATGCGGACGCGGACGTTGCGGTCGGAATAGGACCAGTTCTCCACCTCCTGCGTCATCAGATTTTCGTTGGGGATCAGATGTTCCTTGCCCTCTCGCGTGATGACGGAGACGGCGCGCACGCCGATCTTGTTCACCCAGCCGAAACTGTCGCCCACGACGATGACGTCGCCCGGCTTGATCGACCGGTCCATCAGCAGGATGATGCCTGCGATCAGATTGCCGACCGTCTTTTGCAGGCCAAAGCCGATGGCGAGGCCGAACGCGCCGGAAAAGACGGCGAAGGCGGTCAGGTCGATCGCCAGCATGTCGACGCCCACGAAGAAGGCGGCCACCACGACGGCGATGGTGGCGAGTTTCTGCGCCAGCAATTTCTGTGTCGGATCAAATCCCTCGGTCTTCTGGATCGAGCGGCCGATGAGCCGGTTGGCGAGGCGGACCGCCGCGAAGAGCGCGACGCAGGTGGCGGCGATCGACAGCAGGCCGAGCAGGGTGATGCGCCGTTTGCCCAGGTCCACGCCGACCCGGTCGAGCATGTCGCCGACCGGGGCAATGCCCCCGCCGCTGCCCGACACGATCAGGATGAAGAGGATCAAGGCCAGCGGCGCGACCGCCCAGCGCGGGATGGCGAGGCCGCGCAGGATATGGATGGCGAGCAGGGCGACGGCGGCCCCCAGCACGGTGCCGACGACAAGATGGGCGATCGTGCCGACCGGGAAGAGGACGAAGGCCAGCGGCAGCAGCAGCGCCGCGACGCCATGGCGCAATATGGCCCTGACATGGCCCGCCAGTATATCGCTGAGCGGGGGCAGGCGCTGGCGCAGTTGCGGGGCCATGGTGCGGCCGATGGCCCAGGCGGCGGCGTAGAGAAGGAGGGCAATTCCCAGCGCGATGACGGGCTGGACGATGTCCGGGTCGCCCGGCAGGCGTGCGAGCAGGTGGGACAGGTCCGGGGTCATGCCCTCAGCCACCGTCGCGCACGGCGCGAAAGCGGGCAAGGCCGGCGGCGAGGTCCGCGATCAGATCGGCCGGGTCTTCCAGGCCGATGTGGAGGCGGACGGCGGGGCCTTGGGCACTCCATTGCGTCGCGCTGCGGTAGCGGGCGGGATCGACGGGCAGGGCCAGGCTTTCGAAGCCGCCCCAGCTATAGCCGATGCCGAAATGGGCGAGGCCGTCGATGAGCGCCGCGCGGGCCGCGTCGTCTCCGCCGTTCAGGACGAAGGTGAAGAGGCCGGTTGAACCGCTGAAATCGCGTTGCCACAGGGCGTGGCCGGGGCAGTCGGGCAGCGCCGGGTGGAGGACGCGGGCGACGTCTGGCTGGTCGCTGAGCCATTGGGCGATGGCGATGGCGCTATCCTGATGCTGTTGCAGCCGCAGCCCAAGCGTGCGCAGGCCGCGGCTGGCGAGCCAGGCGTCGTCGGGGCTGACCATCTGGCCGAAGACATAGGCGGTCTGGCGGATCTTCGCGAACCAGTCGGGGGTGGCGGTGACGCTGCCCATCATCACATCGCTATGGCCGACGATATATTTGGTGCAGGCGAGGATCGAGATATCGACGCCATGGCTGAGCGCCGGGAAATAGAGCGGCGTTGCCCAGGTGTTGTCGAGCAGGGTGACGACGTCGTTCGCCTTCGCCCAGGCGGTCAGCGCGGGCACGTCCTGCACCTCGAAGGTCAGGCTGCCGGGGCTTTCGAGGAAGAGGGCGCGGATCGGGCCGCCTTCAAGATAGACATCGAGTGAGACGGCTGTGGGATCATAATAGATGGTTTCGATGCCGTAATTATCGAGCAGTTGCGTGCAGAAATTACGGGTCGGGTCATAGGCGCTGTCCACCATGAGCAGCCTGTCGCCGGGCTTCAAAACGGCCATCAGCGCGCAGGCGATGGCCGCGACGCCCGACGGGTAGAGCATCGTGCCTGCCGCGCCGGGTTCCATTTCTGTGAGCGCGTCGGCCAGGGACCAGGCGGTCGGCGTGCCCTTGCGCCCGTAGAAGAGGCGTTCGTGGGTGCTGCTGCCCGCGGCTTTGCGCAGATGGGCAACATCGTCATAGAGGATGGTCGAGGCGCGCCAGACCGGCGGGCTGACGATCGCGCCGGGCTGGCCGGGCATGCCGGTCCATTCGGGCTTGCGCCCGGCCTGGGCGAGTTTGGTGAGGGGCCTGCGCCCGTCCTGCTCCGAAGCGTCGTCGCTCATGCTGCGCCGGTCGCCTTGGGCGTGGCGGGGTCGAAGCCCCATTCCGACCAGCTGCCGTCATAGAGGGTGACGTCTGTGTTGCCGAGCGTGTCGAGGCCCGCGAGCAGGATGGCGGCGGTGACGCCGCTGCCGCAGGTGGTGATGACCGGGGCGGCCGGGTCGATGCCCGCCTTTTCATAAAGGGCGCGCAATTCTTCACCCGATTTCATGCTGTTGTCCGGGTTGAACAGGGCGGAGGAAGGGAGGTTGCGCGATCCGGGGATATGGCCTGAAGCCATGCCGGGGCGCGGTTCGGCTTCCTCGCCCGTGAAGCGGCCCGCGCCGCGCGCATCGAGCACCTGTTCCGCGCCGGTCGCGACATTGGCGATCAGTTCCGCCTTGGTACGGACCTGGCCGGACGCGCGGCGGGCGATGGCCGTGCCGGGGGCGGGCGTTGCCGCGCCGCTTTCCGTCGGGCGGCCCTCCGCCAGCCATTTGGGGAGGCCTCCGTCGAGGATCGATGTGGATTGACCGAGGCCATAGAGGCGCATCATCCACCAGCCGCGCGCGGCGCTGTGGACCGGGCTGTTGTCGTAGACGATGATGTGGCTGTCGGCATTGATTCCCAGCGCCTGGATGCGCTGCGTCATGAGATCGTCGGGAGGCAACATGCCCGGCGTCGGGTCCGCCGGATCGTTCAGTGTCGGCAGGTCGAGAAAGACCGCGCCGGGGATATGGGCGGCTTCAAACTCGGCGCGGGGGTCGCGCGGGGTGCCGGGCAGGAACAGGCTGGCGTCGAGGATGACGAGGTCGGGCTGGCCCAGCTCTGCGGCGAGGTCTGCGGTGGACAGGAAAATGGTCATGCGGCGTCCTTCGGCCCTTGTTTGCGCCTGTCTTAGAGCGGGACGGCAAGGGATTAAAGGACAACCTGCTCGTGTATCAGGCCGGGGTGAGTTCCGCCGCGGCGCGGGCGGCGGGGCGGCGATATTGGCGTGGCCCCTGATCCAGGCGGAGCGGGGCGAGGCGTTCGGCGGGCGGTTCCTGTTCCTGCCCGACGATGAAGGCGCGCGCGGTGCGGCCCTGTTCGACCGGGTCGCCACCCTGCGGCCCCCAGCGATAGGCGGCGTCGAAGGCGGCGAGCGGGATCAGCAGGCTGCGCTGGCCCATCGTCACCGGCACGATCTGGTCAGGCGGCAGGCGCAGTTCGCCGGTCAGCTGGAGCGTTTCGCCCGGTGCGATCGATACCGCGCTATGCAGCGGCAGGCCGTCGTCGCCGGTGAAGAAGCCGTTGAGCAACGCCTGCTGCTGCGCCCCGCCATTGCCCAACAGGCCGCGCACCAGGACATCGCGCGCCGGGCGGTCGCCGCGATTGTGCAGGATCAGGCTGTAGCTGATCGTCACGCCCATCAGCGAATAGCGCGCCTGGGAGACGATCAGGTCCATGGCGAGCCAGGGGCGATCGGACGCCTGCGGTGCCGGGGTGCGCGCGGTGGCCGGCGCGGCGGGCGTGACGCGGACAGTGTCGACGGGCGAGGGTGGCGCAGCGGGCGCTTCGGGCGTGGCGACTGGCGCGGGTTCTGACGCCGGTTCGGCCAGCGGCGTTGCGGTCAGGCGGCGACGACGCAGCAGGAAGGCGGCGGCCAACACGGCCAGGGCGAGCGCGCCGCCGACGATCCATGGCCAGGACAGGGGGCTGGCGTCTTCTGTCGTGGGGGCGGCCGGTTCCGGGTTCTCCACGGCATTGGCGGCGGGCGCGGAGAGCGGCTGGGGCGTCGGTGCAACCGGGGCGCTGGCGTTGGCGGGTGCGTCGTTGGTCGCAGGCTGCGTTGGCGTCGTTGCGGCGGGGACGGCTTCAGGCGCGCGGGTTGTTGGTTGCGTGGGCGGCGGCGCGACGCGCTCGGTTTGGCGCGGAGTTTCGGCAGGCGTCGCGGACGGCGCGGGGCGCGGACGGCTGGGCTGCGGCGTCGGCTGTACCGTCGCAGGTGGCGGCGTCACTGTGGGCGCGACGACGGGCGGGGTGACCGGCTGGGTCGTGCGCGGCGTCACGGGATCGCGATAGACGTTGAGTTCCGGTCCCTGCCGGTTCGTGTTGGGCGCGGGCGTCGTGTTGGCGGGCGGCAGCTGGAAGTCGGGGACGGTTTCCTGCGCCTGCTGCGCATGGACGGGCGCGGCGGACAGTGCGGCGAGTGCCAGCATGGGTGCCAGCAGCGGCGCGGCGAACGACAACGGACGAATAGGATACCCCATGGCCCTGCCAAGGCATAAGAATCGCTGAACCGCAAGTGAACAATGCGGGGCGATGACATCAGGCGTGCAATCGCGTAGATGGCCGGGCATGACAGACCTTCCCACCGCGCCCCTGCATCTGGGGCAAAGCAGCGCCCTTCCCGCCAGCCCGGAAGCGGCCGTGCTGGATTATGTGGCCAATCCGCGCCCCGGCAAACCCTATCTGGTGCGCTTCACCGCGCCGGAATTCACCTCGCTCTGCCCGGTGACCGGCCAGCCCGACTTCGCCCATCTGGTGATCGATTATGCGCCGGGCGCGACGATCGTCGAATCGAAATCGCTCAAGCTGTTCCTGGGCGCGTTCCGCAACCATGCCGCCTTCCATGAGGATTGCACCGTGGGGATTGGCGAGCGGTTGTTCGCCGAGATGGACCCGATCTGGTTGCGCATCGGCGGATATTGGTATCCGCGCGGCGGCATCCCGATCGACGTCTTCTGGCAATCGGGCGAGCCGCCAGCGGGGATGTGGCTGCCCGCGCAGGATGTGCCGGGGTATCGCGGCCGGGGGTAATCCTGACATCCGTTCGTTTCGAGCGAAGTCGAGAAACGAGGCAAAGCCGAGTGCAGCGAAGCTAAACCCAAGCACAGCGCTATCCGCTTCTCGACTTCGCTCGAAGCGAACGGGGGTGCGTTTGGGTCGGTCCTGTTTGACGAACGGGTAATAGGGTTCGACCAACGACAGTGCGACCGCGCGCCATCGCTTGACCGATGCAGCGAAACGGGTGATCCCGCGTTTATCGCGCGCGTGATAGGATATCATGCGCCCCAAGACGTGTCGGAGTCTGCTAGTCCTATGTCCCTCAAGAAAGTCCTGCCGCTGCTGATTGCGGCCGCCCCCGTCGCCCTGTTGTCGCCTGCGCTGGCCCAGGCCGCCCCCACCGGCCCCGCCGCTGGCATCACCACCCAGTTGCCGCGCGGCGCTGCGCCCAGCCATTATGCGATTGAGGTGACGCCCGATGCGGCGAACCTCAAATTCACCGGCAAGGTGACGATCGACGTGACGGTCGCCACGGCGCTGCCGACGCTGGTGCTGAACGCGGCGGACCTGACCGTTTCTTCCGTGACGCTGACGCCCGTAAAGGGCAAGGCGATCAAGGGCATGGCGAAGGTGGACGCCGACGCGCAGACCGTGAGCCTGGATTTCGGCAAGCCGATCGCGCCTGGCAATTACAAGGTCGATATCGTCTATGCCGGCATCATCAACCAACAGGCCAACGGCCTGTTCGCGCTCGATTATACCGACAATGCGGGCGCAGCGAAGCGCGCGCTGTTCACCCAGTTCGAGGCGCCCGATGCGCGTCGCTTCGTGCCGAGCTGGGACGAGCCGAGCTATAAGGCGACGTTCGACCTGTCCGCCGTCATCCCCACGGGCCAGCTGGCGGTCGGCAACATGCCGGTCAAGGCGACCAAGGATATGGGCGGCGGCAAAAGCCTGGTGACGTTCGGCACCAGCCCCAAAATGTCGTCCTACCTGCTGTTCTTCGGGCTGGGCGAACTGGACCGGGCGACCAAGATGGCCGGCAATACCGAAGTCGGCGTGATCGTCGGCAAGGGCAATACCGGCAAGGCGCAACTGGCGCTCGATGCTTCCGCGTCGATCCTGCCCTATTTCAACGATTATTTCGGCGTCCCCTATCCGCTGCCCAAGCTGGATAATGTCGCTGGTCCCGGCCAGAGCCAGTTTTTCAGCGCGATGGAGAATTGGGGCGCGATCTTCACCTTCGAACGCGCGCTGCTGGTCGATCCGCGCTTTACGTCGGAAGCGACCAAGCGCCGCATCTACGAAACCGTCGCGCATGAAATGGCGCATCAATGGTTCGGCGATCTCGTCACCATGGCGTGGTGGGACGATCTGTGGCTGAACGAGGGGTTCGCCAGCTGGATGGCGACCAAGGTGACCGACAAGTTGCAACCCGACTGGGAAATGCTGCTGACCCGCGTGGACGGGCGCGAGGCGGCGATGAGCCTCGATTCGCTCGCGACGACTCATTCCGTCGTGCAGAAGATCACCACCGTCGATCAGGTGAACCAGGCGTTCGACGCCATCACCTATCAGAAGGGCGAAGCGGTCATCACCATGCTGGAGGGCTATGCCGGCGAGGATGCGTGGAAGGCGGGCATCCAAGCCTATATGAAGGCTCATGCCTATGGGAATACCGTGACCGACGATCTGTGGAAAGCGGTCGAGGGTGCGGGGGCCAAGGGGCTGGTGTCGATCGCGCATGATTTCACGTCGAAGCCGGGCATTCCACTGGTCACGGTGGACAGTGCCGTGTGCAAGGGCGGATCGACGGTCCTGACGCTCAGCCAGGGCGAATTTAGCCGCGACCAGAAGGGCAAGGCTGCGCTGTCGTGGAATGTGCCGGTCAAGGCGCAGATGCTGGGCGGCGAAGCGCAACGGCTGATCTTGCAGGGCAAGGGCACGGTGACGCTGCCGGGCTGCGGCGCCTATGTCGTCAATGCGGGGCAGACGGGCTATTATCGCTCGCTCTATCCCGCCGCGAACGTGAAGGCGCTGGCGAAGGATTTCACCAAGCTGGCGAGCATCGACCAGACCGGGCTGCTGGCCGACAATTTCCAGCTGGGGATGGGCGGGTATCAGCCGATCGGATTGGCGCTGGACCTGGTGGACGCGGTGCCCGCGACCGCCAGCCCCGCCGTGCTGGCGGAGGTGCCGGAATATATCAGCAGCGCCTACGCCATGCTGGAGAGCGACAAGGCGGCGCAGGCGCGGGTTGCCGCCTATGGATCGGCCAAGCTGGGACCAGTGCTGGCGGGGATCGGCTATGACGCCAAGCCGGGCGAGGCAGCGCAGGCGCCGGTGCTGCGTCAGGCGCTGGTGGCGACGCTGGGCGACATGGGCGACAAGGCGGTGGTGGCGGAAGCCAATCGCCGTTTCGCCCAGCCGGCGCTGCTCGACGGGCCGCTGCGCAACACATGGCTGTCGATCATCGCGAAGAACGCCGATCAGGCGACCTGGGACAAGCTGCGCGCGATGGCCAAGGGCGCGAAGACCGACCTGGAGAAGAGCAGCACCTATGCGCTGCTGGGCGGGGCGAAGGACGAGAAGCTGGCCGCGCAGGCGCTGGACCTCGCCATGACCGACGAGCCGGGCAAGACGACGAGCGCGGCGATCATCAGCGCGGTCGGTTATGAGCATCCGATGATGGTGGTGGATTATGTGCTGGCGCACCGGGCGCAATATGAGGCGATGATCGACGTGTCGGCCCGCAGCCAAGCCCTTGCAAGACTCGGTGGCGGATCGGCCGATCCGGCGATGGCGACCAAGCTGGACGCCTATGCCACCCAATATCTGACGCCCGAATCGCGCAAGGTGGTGGATCGCGCCATCTCCGCGATCAAGACGCGGATCGAGACGCGGAGCCGATTGCAGGCGCCGCTGACCGCCTGGTTCGCGGCCAGGAAATAAGCAGGAGGGGCGGTGGCGCGATCCACCGCCCTTTTTGATTTATACCGATGTGCATTGATGGGAACCACTACCGTTCGTGCTGAGTAGGATCTGAGCCCTTCGACTGCCTGCTTGCAGCAGGCGCTCAGGATAAACTTCACCAAAGGTGAAGTCGAAGACCCATATCGAAGCATCAGGCGCTGCGCCTGCATCCTTCGATACGCCATTTCGACTTCGCTCAATGGCTACTCAGGACGAACGGATCAAAGTAAGGCCATCACACTTAGAGTAGGCGGCGTTCCCGCGCGGCGCGTTCCAGATCGTCGCGGAAGGCGGGGTGGGCGATGGCGATGAGCGCGCGGGCGCGATCGGCCAGGCTCTTGCCCTTCATGTCGGCAGATCCAAATTCGGTGACGATGATATGGGTGTCGGTGCGCGGCGTCGTGACCGGGCCGTCGAGCCAGGGGACGATGCGCGATACCGTGCCCTTGGCGGCGGTGGAATGGCAGGCGATGATCGACCGGCCGCCCCTTGACGCATAGGCGCCACGCACGAAATCGAGCTGGCCGCCGGTGCCGCTATATTGGCGGCCGTTTACGAACTCCGAATTGCAGGCGCCCGCCAGGTCCAGTTGCAGCGTGGCGTTGACCGAAAGCATGGCGTCGTTCTGGGCTATGATATGGGGCGCGTTCACATAATCGACCGGGCGGGCTTCGAGCGTCGGATTGTCGTGCAGGAAATCATAGAGCGGCTGGTCGCCCATGGCGAAGGCAAAGACCGACTTGCCGGGGTGGAGGCTCTTGACGCTGTTGTCGACAACGCCGGCCTGGATCAGGCTGACGAGGCCGGGCGAAAGAAGTTCGGTATGGATGCCGAGGCGCCGATGGCCCATGAGCGCGGCGCAGACCGCGTCGGGCACCGCACCGATGCCCATTTGCAGGCAGGCGCCATCCTCCACCATGGCCGCGATGATCGCGCCGATCGCTTCGTCGGTGGCGTTGCGGGGGAGGGACGGGATCTGACAGAGCGGGACATGATGTTCGACCAGGGCGGTCACGTCCGACACATGGACCAGGCAGTCGCCATGGACATAGGGCATGGCGGGGTTGACCTCCACGATCAGCTGGACGCCGCTGCGCGCGACCGCCAGCGCATAATCGGTGTCGGTGCCGAGGCTGAAATAGCCGTTGGCGTCCATCGGCGAGACGGTGGTGATGAAGCTGTCCACGCCGATATGCTCGGTCAGGGCGCGGGGAATCTGGTGGAAGAGGACGGGGAGCAATTCGGTGAAGGGGCCGGAGCCGTTCGCCAGCAGCGCGTCATTCGCCCGCTCCACGCCGCCATGGAACAGGCTGATCCGGCGGATGCGGTCGGTGAGGTCGGGGGCGAGGATGGCGGCGGCGGAGGCTGCGGGCGCGAGCATGGCGTAGAGGGTGGCGTCGCGCAGCGCGCCGGCGCGGACCCGGTCGGCCAGCGCCGCCGCCAGCGCGGGCGGGAAGCTGACGGCCAGGCCCGCGACGATCTTTGCGCCGTGCGGGATCAGCGCGACGGCCTGGTCCGCCGTCATCCGCTTGCCGTCATATATGCCCTTGATCGTCATGCCCTCTCCCCGGCGCTTTGGGGGCTTGTCGCCCGGCGTGGCGGAGAGGGCAATCCACCATTAGTGGGATGTCAGCGCGGCAACCCCACCGCCTTCACGATGTCGTCCCAGGCGACCAGCTTGAAATTCTGGGCCGCGGCCGCATTATGGCCGTCCTGCGCGATGAACAGCCCGCCGGGATAGGCCGGCCCGAAATCGCCCAGCATCAGTTCGATGCCGTCGGTTTCCTCCGACCCGCCAATGGCCCCGTCGACCACGCGGAAGCGGCCGACATAGGCGTCGTCGCTCAGCTTGTAGACGACATAGGCATTGTCGCCCTGGCTGGAGACGAGGACATAGCCGTCCTTTTCGCCCACGGGCGCGATGGCGACGCCTTCGGCATCCATGACCAGATTCTTGCCGTCCGCCACGGCGATTTGGGTGGGGGTGGTCGATCCGGTTGCGCGCGCGTCGAAGCGCCAGAGGCCGACATCCTCCTCCGCCACATAGAGGATGCCGGTGCGGTCGTCGACGGCGCAGCCTTCCGACTGGGTGCCCAGTTTCATGGTGCGCACGATCCTGCCGGTCGGCGTCGCGCCGCTGGCGTCGAGCGCCACCTGGTTGATCGTGCCGTCCTTCAGCACGATGAAGGCGGACAGGATGCCTGCGTCACGGCCAAGGCAGACGCCATAGGCTTCGCCCGCGCCGCCGTCGACCTTGCCCAGCGCAGTCAGCTTGGCGGTGGCAGGGTCGAGGCGGAAGAGCGCGATCTTGGCATGGGCGATGTCGTTGCGGTCGCTGGCGGCGACCAGGATGCCGGGCGCGTCGCCGATCGCCACGCCGTCCTTCAGATCGACATTATTGACCCGGCCGGCGTCGATGAAGCTGCGGGTCTTGCCGTCCAGGCCATAGACATAGAGGCCGGCCTTCTTGTCTGTGCCCACGATCAGGCTTTGCGCCGGGTTGGCGGCGTTGCGCCAGATCGCCGGATCGTCGGCTGCGTCGGCGTTCGCGGTGCCGACCGGGGTGGTTTCCCCGCGCGCGGTGACCGAGACGGCAGGGGTTGCATTGGCGATGCGAACGGCGACCGGGACTTCGACTTCGGCGGTGGTGCAAGCGGACAATGTAATAAAAGTGAAACAGGAAATCATTGAACTGTAATATTTATTACGCGATCCGGTCATGTTTAACTCCTAGCGGCCCAATGCGACGGGCCAATACAAGAAAGCGCCCGATGGTCAATTAAACTCTTTAAGACATAGGGGGCACATATGGTCGCGAATAAGTGGCTGATGCTTGGTTGCGCATCTTTGGCGATGATTTCTTCTCAGGCTTTTGCTCAGGCACCCGCCGCGGCGGACGACGTCGCCAGGACCGATGGGCCGATCACCCAGGCGAGCGACATCGTCGTCATCGCCGGCATCGGCTATCGCGACCGCACCGACACCCCCGAACCGGTGCTGAAATATGGCACCGACTATTTCCAGCGTTTCGAGCCGCTGACCGCCGGTGACGCCTTGAAGCGCGTGCCGTCCGTCACCTTCCTGTCCGATGTGCTGGAAAGCGACGCGCCGCAGATGCGCGGCCTGCCGCCCGGCTATACCCAGATCCTGATCAATGGCGAGCGCGTCCCCGGCGCGGCCGCCGATCGCAGCTTCTTCATGGACCGCATCCCGGCCGAGCTAATTTCCAGCGTCGAAATCGTCCGCTCGTCCTCCGCGCGCCGTACCGGCGACGCGATCGCGGGCACGCTCAACATCAACCTGCGCGACGGCTATGAACTGAACGGCGGCTATGTCCGCGCCGGTGGCCTGGTCTATGACGATAATGAGCTGGAACCGAGCCTGGGCCTGGTGTGGGGCGGCGCGGTCGGTCCCGGCCGTTTGCTGTTGGGCGCGAACCTTCAGGGTCGTCACAATCCCAAGCAGAAGAAGAGCCTGCGCTACGGCGATTCGCCGGAGAATAACCCGGATTACGCCAGCGACGATTTCGACAATCGCGAGGACCAGACCGACACGCGCGACGGCAAGGATTACAGCTTCAACGGCACCTATGAGATCGACGCGGGCGACACCAATTTCAAGCTGAACGGCTTCTATGTGAAGACCGACCGGACCGAGACGGAGCGCAGCTTCGAATATGACGACGCCACCGCCGTCACCGGCCCGGTGCCGACCGGCAATTTGCTGAGCGACAATGCCAATGTCGCCAAGATCGACCAGGAGAATTTCTCGATCGACGGCAAGCTGACCCAGAATTGGTCGGCGGGCAAGACGTCGCTGCGCGTGGGCTATGCCAAGTTCATCGAGGATCGCCGTGAAACCGAATATGAAATCGGTTTCGACGTGGACGAGGGCGACGCGCCCGAGTTCGAGGGCGCGCTGACCCAGACCGACATCAAGGATCAGGAATTTTCGGTCAAGCTGGAGCATGAAGTGCCACTCGGCGAGACGATGAAGTTCGTGTTCGGCGGCTTTTATCAGGACAAGACCCGCCGCACCGGCATTTTCGAGGCCGAATCAGACGATAATGGCACGGCCGGGTTCGACTGGAACCAGTTCGAGCGTAACCCGACCGAACTGGCCGGTCCGTTCGGCGATCTGGAAGCGACCGACGGCGGCGACAACCGCATCAAGGAAAAGCGTCGCGACGCCTTCGCCCTGGTCGAAGGCGATATGGGCGGCCTGAAGTGGGAAGCGGGCGTGCGGTACGAACATACCAAGGTGCGCGTGACCGATTATACGGTCGATGCGGACATCGCCAGCCAGAGCAACAGCTATGGCAAGCTGCTGCCGTCGGCGTCGTTCAAATATGCGCTGACCGACCATGACCGGATCATCGGTTCGGTCGCCCGCACGCTGCGCCGGCCGCAGTTCGACTATATCACGCCCGCCACGTTGCAGGAGGAAGTGGGCGACAGCGACCTGCTGGGCAATCCGGCGATCGATCCCGAAACCGCCTGGGGCTTCGACGTCGGCTATGAGCATCGCATGGGCAGCCGCGGCATCGTGGGCGTCAATTTCTTCTATCGCAAGGTGAAGGATCTGATCGAGCTGACCAACACCGGGGCCGAAGGGTCCGAAGGCGAAGGCACGTTCGTCTATCAGCCGATGAATATCGGCGACGGCAAGGTCTATGGCGTCGAATTCGACCTGTCGACCGACCTGGGCTTTATCGGCCTGCCCAATACCGGCCTGTTCGGCAACGCATCCTGGCTGGACAGCGAAGTCACCGACGAGATGGGCCAGCGCCGGTTCAACAACCAGTCGAAATATGTCTATAATTTCGGGTTCATTCAGGATTTCCCGACGTTCGGCGCGGCGTTCGGCGCGACCTATCGCAAGCAGGGCAGCGCCTATAGCCGGGTGATCTCCGAAGAGGTCACCACCACCTATGGCGCGGACTTGGAAATATTCGTGGAGAAGCGGTTCGGCAAGACGTTCACCATTCGCGCGGTCGGCTCCAACCTGTTGAATGGCGCCAAGCGCGAAGTGTTCAACAAGTTCGATAATCTGGCCGACCAGATGGATCGCGACTTCGACGAATATGAGCTGGAAAGCGAAAAGGCGGGGCCAGTGTTTCAGATCATGGCGCGCATGGCGTTCTGATCCGGCGGCAGGAGCATGAGGAAAGGGCCGCGCGATGCGCGGCCCTTTTTCGTTTAGCGGCCGGTGTTGAGGTAAGCGGCGACGGCGTCGATGCTGTCACCGACGACATCGACGGCCTCCGCCAACTCTTCGGGCGATACGTCGAAGCGATAGGTCCAGTAGAGGATCGCCGCCTCATTATCCAACGTGACGCGGTCTGCATCCATATAGCGGTCGCTGGTCTTTGGTGCCTGTCTCATAGGACAGGTACAAACGCATAAATGGCGACGCTTTTCCGCTTCCCTTTAGGACAGGTGTCAGCTGAGCGGGCTGCTCGCCCAGTTTTTGAGCTTGGCGTAGAGCGCGGCGATCCCGCCTGCGAAGACCAGGATGGCGAGCGGCACGGCCCAGGGGTTTTCCGCCACCAGCGCGAGCGGCGCGTCGCTGTCGGTGCTGGCGACGATGCCGGCGAAGGCGACGCCGAACAGGCTTTCGCCGACGATGAAGCCGGTCGCCATCAGCACGCCCATGCGTTCGGCGAATTCCGGGTTCGCCTGACGCAGCGACCAGCGGTTGTAGAGGTGGCCGATGACCGCGCCGACCGGTATCAGCAGGGTGAGCGCCATCGGCAGGTAGATGCCCATGCCGACCGCGAGCGGGGGCAGGCGCAGCTTGCCCGCCTTGCCCAGCAGTTCATCGACAAGCACCACGACCGCGCCGATCCCAGCGCCGATGCCGATCAGGCCCCAGTCGAGGTCGCCGCCCAGCACGCCCTTGGCCAGGGCGGAGATGAGCGCGGCCTGCGGCGCGGGCAGGGCGTTGGGGCCAGCGCCGGGCGCGCCGGCGAAACCGAACGCGCTGTTCAGGAGGTCGAGCACCGGCGGGATCACCAGCGCGCCGAACAACACGCCCAGGATGAGCGCTATCTGCTGCTTCCACGGCGTCGCGCCGACCAGCTGGCCGGTCTTGAGGTCTTGCAGATTATCGTTGGAAATGGTGGCGATGCCGAACACGATCGCGGTGGTGAACAGGGCATAGGCGATCAGCGCCTGCGTCTGCTGGGGGTCGTCGCCGCCCGATCCGTAGATGGCGGCGAGCATCAGCGACGCGCCCAGCACGGCGAGGATGCCGACACCCGAAATCGGGCTGTTCGACGCGCCGATCAGGCCCGCCATATAGCCGCAGACCGAGGCGATGATGATGCCCGCGACCAGCACATAGGCCAGCGTCAGGCCGATGATCGGCACCGGGTTGTCGGCGATCGGGCCACCTTGGGCGAAGACCCAGAGCAGGAAGCCGATCGGCACCAGCGCGGCGAGGATGGTGCCGCCGACGATGGAGATGGGCAGGTCGCGTTCGGTAATGTCGAGGTCGGCGGCGTTGCCCGCCTTGCGCTTGGCATTGGCGACCAGCGCGGAGCGGATGCCGCTGACGATCGGGCCAAGGATCTTGAGCAGGGTCCAGATCGCCGCGACGCCGATCGTGCCCGCGCCGATGAAGCGTGCCTTCATGCGGAAAGTGGTGCCGACTAGGTCGGCCAGGTTCGCGCCGGCGGGGACGGGCGTGGTCAGATAGGGGACGATGCCGACCCAGCTGATAAGCAGGCCGATGAACATGGCGACGCCCACGGAAAGCCCGACGAGATGGCCGACGCCGATCAGCGCCATCGAAAAGCTGGTGGAGACAGAGGTCGCGCCCGCGCCGAATTTGAAGAAGGTGGCGGCTTCTTCGGCCAGGATTTTCGTCTTGGCGATGATGGAGAAGCTGGCGGCGGCAATCGCGCTGGCTACGATGGCGGCCAGGCCGCGGCGGTTTTCCTCCAGCCCCTCGCGCGAGCCCGCGCCGACTTTCAGCACTTCGGCGGCGGCGACCCCCTCGGGATAGGGGAGGTCGGAGCCGGTGACGAGCGCGCGGCGCAGCGGCACCGAATACATGACGCCCAATATGCCGCCCAGCGCGATGGTGCAGGCGCTCAGCCAATAGGGAAAGCCCTGCCACCAGCCGATGATGACCAGGCCCGGCAGCACGAAGATGATCGCCGAGAGCGTGCCGGCGGCGGACGCGATGGTCTGGACGATGTTGTTTTCCAGAATGGTGCCGGTCGAAAACAGCCGCAGCACGGCCATGGAGATAACCGCCGCGGGGATGGAGGTGGCGAAGGTCAGGCCGATCTTGAGGCCGAGATAGACGTTCGCCGCGGTGAAGATGAGGGTGATGAGCGCGCCCAGGATCACGCCCCTGATCGTCAGCTCCGCCATCGGCGTTGCCTTGCTATCCGTCGTCACCCGCATGTCCCCTTGGCTTTTCTGGCGTCCTTGATCAGGCTGGTAATAATGTTGCTTGGCCGTGGATCAATCGGAAAGTGATGTGCGGCAGACTATGGACCCGCGCCGCGCAGGAGGACAGCGCAAAAAAAGCGGCGCTGCTTATGAACTTTTGCCGCTGCCTGTACCGACCGGCACGGACTGATCGAGCCAGGCGTCGACCAGCCCCGTCCAGCGCTGATAGCCGCGCGCATTCATGTGCAACCCGTCGGGGCGGAAGAGCGAGGCGTCGGGCAGGCCGTCGCGCGCCAGCAGCACGGTGCCGACGTCGAGATAGTCGAACTTTTCCGCCTTGGCGCGCGCGGCGACAGTGGCGTTGACCTGCGCCATCTTGGGCCACAGCGTCCAGCGGATCGGGCTGGGCTTGAGCGAGAGCCAGACGATGGCGGCGCGCGGATAATCGGCGCGCAGACGCTTCAGCAGGGCCAGTATGTCCCGCGACACGGCGTCGGGCGTCGTCCCGGCGGCCAGGTCGTTCTCTCCCACATAGACGACCACCGAGCGGGGCGGGACGGGCGGCAGCAGCCGCTTGTAATAATGAAGGACATGGGCGGTGGTCGCGCCGCCGAAACCGCGATTGACGGTGCCGATATCGGTGAAGCTGCCCGCTATGTCCCACAGCCGGATGCTGGAGCTGCCCAGGAAGAGGGTGGCGTCGCGCACGGGAGGGCCAGCGCTGTTGGCCTTGGCGAAGGCCTCCACTTCGTTGGAGAAGGGGAAGGTGGGGTCGGCATTGGGCGCTGCGTTGGCGCGGCCAGGCGCGGGCGGCGGCACGGCCGCGGCGGGGGCCGCCAGCGCGCAGGCGAGCAACGCCAGCAGCGCCGTCCGGCGGAGGCCTGCGCCCGGCATTGCGACCTTAATGGCGGTGGAGCGGACGCAGGCGATATTTGCCGTCCGCATAGGGGCCGAACATGCCGGTGATGGCGGGGTGATCGACCGGCTCGTCGCTGTCGTCATTGACCAGATTCTGCTGGCTGACATAGGCGACATAGCTGGATTCGCCATTTTCGGCGAGCAGATGATAGAAGGGCTGGTCCTTGTCGGGCCGCGCGGTTTCAGGGATAGCCTCATACCATTCCTCGCTATTGGCGAAGACCGGATCAATATCGAACACGACGCCGCGAAAGCCGAACATGCGATGCTTGAGCACATCGCCGATATTGAAGCGGGCATGGACGATCGGCGGGGCGGTGACGCCAGCGCCGAAAATCTGAATCGTGTCTTTCATGCCTCCAATTTAGGATGCTGCTGCGCGGACACAAGAAAAATACCGGAAAGGCTGCTTGGCAAGGACGATTTCATTCGCTAATGGCCGCCCCTCGACCGGGACGGCGCAAGTCGGACCATCTGCGGAGAGGTGGCAGAGTGGTCGAATGCACCGCACTCGAAATGCGGCGTGCCCGAGAGGGTACCGTGGGTTCGAATCCCACCCTCTCCGCCAATTTTCTCCCAGATGACATCCGCAAAATGCTGGCGCAAGCCGGATTGGCATAGCCACTGGCGCATCGTTTTGCGGGCGGCATTATCGCGTCGCATGATCGTCGATCGACGGCGTTGAGCAGTCAGGCTTTACCGTCTTTCCAACAGCACATCGACCATGAATCGCCAGATATTGGCGGCATCGCTTTGATAGGCGCCGTCGACCTCCCCGGCCGACACGGTGCGGGTGATTTCGGAACCGGCCTCCGCCATTTCCTGGCTCGGTTCGTGGATGGCGGTAAAGATGGCGCGGACGATTGCCCGCATATCCACATTCCCATTGATCGCGCCCGTGTCGGCATGTGCCTGCACGCCCTGGCGCAGCAGGTCGTTCCAGGCCGCGGCTTCGGCGCGTTCGAATGGGGTCATAGGGGTAAAGCCTTGTTTCATGAAGATCGGACCAGCACAGGCGCATGGACGCTAGGGCCATGGCCGTTGATCGACAGGCTATGCACCATCCCCGTGACGATCAACCGTAAATGCCGCAGCGTAGGGCATGTTGGCCATACCGCAGCGCCATCCCAAAATTTTCTGTCCTATGGCCGAGCATTGCTTGCAGGACGATTCTCTATAAGATCGATAGATAAGCCGCATGAGTCGGCGCGGAGTGTCTATGCAGGACGGACAGGAGCAGGATGGCCAGGAGGCCGCGAGCATATTCGGGCGCTGGCGCGCGCGGCTGGCGCAGGCCGTGCTGCGCGAACCGTCCGTCGTGCTGATCGAGCGGGACGCCGACGCGATGTTCCCCTTTTCCGGTCTGGACGATCGCGCCGTGCCTCTCCGCGAAACGGTTAATTGACGGATAGATGATTTCGCCACCGCGAAAGACATCCTAGATCGGCGTTTCTTTCCCTTTGCCCCTTTCCCAGGAGTTAGCATGGCCACCAACCCCCGCGCCGTAACCCGCGCCGTCGACAGTCTGTTTCTGGAGCGCTGGTCGCCCCGCGCTTTCGATTCCTCCGCTGTACCGCAGGATGATCTCGACACGATTTTCGATGCGGCCCGCTGGGCACCGTCGGCGTTCAACTATCAGCCCTGGCGTTTCCTCTATGCCCATCGCGACAGCGCCGACTGGTCGCGTTTTCTGGAATTGCTGGCGCCCTTCAACCAGAGCTGGGTGCAGAATGCCGGCGCGATCGTCTTCATCCTGTCCGACACGCTGATGGCGGCACCGGGGTCGGAGGATTATAAGCCGTCGCACAGCCATAGTTTCGATGCGGGCGCGGCCTGGGCGCTGCTGGCGTTGCAGGCGACGCGGCTTGGCTATCACACCCATGGCATGACCGGCGTCGATTTCGACAAGGCGCGCGCCGAACTGGCGGTGCCGGAGCGTTTCCGCATCGAGGCGGCGGTCGCGATCGGCCGGCAGGGCGACAAGGCGGTGCTGCCCGAAGCATTGCAGGCGCGCGAGGAACCCAGCGACCGCAAGCCGATTGAAGCCTTCGCCCATTCGGGCAATTTCGCGGGCTGACGCGCTATATCACTCGCTCGCCTTGCGGTGAGGGGGTGATTTGGGGCACGATGGCGAAGGGCGTCGCATTGGCGACGCGCCTTCGTCCCGATGAGTGTCTGTCGTCCATGTCCCTTCCTGAAATGATCGCCGAAAGCGCCGTCCCTGCTGTCGTGACCAACCCACGGTTGCCCGACAATCCGATTATCGAATGTAATGACGCCTTTACGGCGCTCACCGGCTATAGCCGTGAAGAGATTATCGGCCGCAATTGCCGTTTTCTGAGGGGCGCGGGTACGGACGGCGCGAGCACGGACATGATCCGCGAGGCCATCCGCGCCAATCGGCCGGTGCTGGTCGAACTGCTCAATTATCGCAAGGACGGCACGCCCTTTCGCAATGCGTTGATGATCGCGCCCATCTTTGGGCCGGACGGATCGGTGGAATGGTTCCTGGGATCGCAAATGGCGGTGCAGGAACCCGGCGACCAGCGGGCGGACGACGCCATCGCCCTGATCGCGACGCTGACCGAACGCCAGCGCGCGGTGCTGGTCGGCATGGCGCAGGGCCGCCTCAACAAGCAGATCGCCTATGATCTTGGGCTAACCGAACGCACGGTGAAGATGCACCGCGCGGCGATGCTGCGCGCGCTGAACGTGCGCACCGCGGCCGAAGGCATCCGGCTGGCGATCGAGGCGGGGCTGTAGCATGGCGGGCGCGCGCCGCTGATGGTGTTGCTGGGCATTGCGATCATCGTGGCGGGCTTTCTGCTGCGTTTTCACCCGCTGCTGGTGATCCTGGCGTCGGCTATCGTCACCGGCCTGGCCGCGGGGCTGGACCCGCTGGCGATCCTGGCTGCGTTCGGCAAGGCGTTCAACGAAGCACGCTATGTCAGCATTATCTGGATCGTGCTGCCGGTCGTCGGCCTGTTGGAGGCGCATGGGTTGCAGGAGCGCGCGCGCGGCCTGATCGCGAAGATGCGCGGGGCGACGGTCGGGCGCTTCCTGATCTTCTACCTGATCGTGCGACAGGCGCTGTCGGCGGTCGGGCTGACGTCGGTGGCCGGGCATCCGCAGACGGTCCGCCCGCTGGTCGCGCCGATTGCGGAAGTGGCGGCGGAAACCCAGGCGGGCGGGCTGGACGAGGATGAACGGCAGGAAATCAAGGCCTGGGCCGCGGCGACCGACAATGTCGGGCTGTTCTTTGGCGAGGATATCTTCCTGGCGATCGGCTCGATCCTGCTGATCAAGGGGCTGCTGGAGCAATATGGCATCAGCCTGGAGCCGCTCCAACTATCAGTCTGGGCGATCCCGACGGCGATCGCGGCGCTGCTGATCCATGGTTTTCGCCTGTGGCGGCTCGACAAGAGGCTGGCGCGCATCCGGGCGGCGCGCGCGCGATGATCACGCTGCATTGGGTCTATGCGCTGGCGGGCGCGATGTTCGCCGCTTTTGCGCTGCTGGGCGTGGCAGACAGGGGCAATCCGCGCCGCTGGACCACGGCGGCCTTTTGGGCGTTGCTCGCGACATCCATGTGGGCGGGCGACGCGCTGGGCGACCTGGGCAATGGCGTGCTGGTGCTGGGCTTGGTTGCGCTGGGCGCTTTGGGGCTGGGCCGGGGTGACGGTGTGGTGCGGGCGGACGTGCGGCAGGTGCGGGCCGATCGCTTCGGCAACCGGCTGTTCGCCATCGCGCTCATCATCCCGGTGACAGCGCTGGCCGGCACCTTCCTGTTCAAGGCCGCGCCCGGCTGGTTCGACGCCAAGCAGGCGACGCTGATCGCGCTGGCGCTGGGCGTATTGATCGCGATGACGGTGGGGTGCCTGTGGCTGCGTGCCAGTGCACTCGTGCCGTTGCAGCAGGGGCGGCGGCTGATGGACTGTGTCGGCTGGGCCGCGATCCTGCCGCAGATGCTGGCCAGCCTGGGCGCGGTATTCGCGCTGGCGGGGGTGGGCGATGTCGTGGGCGGCATCGTGCAACAGGCGATCCCGCAAGGCAGCCTGATCGGCGCGGTGATCGCCTATGGCCTGGGCATGGCGCTGTTTACCATGGTCATGGGCAACGCCTTTGCCGCCTTCCCGGTGATGACCGCAGCGATCGGCATTCCGCTGCTGATCCGCACCTATCATGGCGATCCGGCGATCGTGTGCGCCATCGGGATGCTGGCGGGTTTCTGCGGCACCTTGCTGACGCCGATGGCGGCCAATTTCAATCTGGTCCCAGCCGCGCTGCTGGAATTGAAGGACAAGCATGGCGTCATCAAGCGGCAGGTCGGCACCGCCGTCCCGCTGCTGATCGTCAACATCGCTCTTATCTATTGGCTGGCTTTCCCATGACGCTTCTGACGCCCGACATCGCCGATCGTTTCGCGACGCTGACCCTGTCGCATCTGGGGCGGCGCTATCCCTACAAGATGGACCTGGTGATGAGCGGGCCGGAGGATGCGCGGTCGCCGGACGAGCATCACCCGATCTTCCATGGCAGTTTCGACTGGCATAGCTGCGTCCATGGCTGGTGGCAGGTGCTGCGATTGATGCGCCTGTTCCCCGACATGGCGCAGGCCGGGGCGATCCGGGCGCGGGCCGACGCGATGCTGGTGCCGGACAAGGTGGCGGGGGAACTCGCCTATCTGCACCGGCCGCTGAGCGCCGGGTTCGAACGGCCCTATGGCTGGGCCTGGGCGCTGGCGCTGCATGATGAACTGGCGCGGCACGATGCGCCCTGGGCGGCGGCCTTCGCGCCGCTGGCGGAGGCGTTCGCGGCGCGGTTCCATGGCTTCCTGCCCAAGCTGACCTATCCGCTGCGGGTCGGCACCCATTTCAACATCGCCTTCGCGCTGACCCTGACGCTGGACTGGGCGCAAGTGCGCGATCGCGCGCTGGTGACGCTGATCCGCGACAAGGCGATCGGCTGGTTCGGGCAGGATCGGGGGTGCCAGGCGTGGGAGCCGGGCGGCGACGAATTTCTCTCGCCCGCGCTATGTGAGGCGCTGCTGATGAGCCGGTTGCTGGACCGCCCGGCCTTTGCCGACTGGTTCCACGCCTTCCTGCCCAACCTGGCGCGGGGGGAACCCGCCACCTTGTTCACGCCGGCCACAGTGTCCGACCGTAGCGACGGCAAGATCGCGCATCTCGACGGCCTGAATTTGAGCCGTGGCTGGTGCTGGCGCGCGATCGCCGCCGCGCTGGGGCCGGACGATGCGGTGGCCGCGCTGGCGCAGGAGGCGGCGCGGGTCCATGTCGCCGCCAGCTTGCCCCATGTCGCGGGCGATTATATGGGCGAACATTGGCTCGCTACCTTTGCACTGCTGGCGCTGGAATAGGGGTCAGTTCGTCACGGAATGGACGAACATATAGCCTTCGTTGCGGATCGTGCGGATGACCGGGCCTTTGAGCCCGCTGGCGGATAATTTGCGGCGCAGCCGGCATAGCTGGACATCGATCGACCGGTCATAATGGTCGGTGGTCGCGCCATAGACGCGGTCGAGCAGGCGGCTGCGGTCCAGCACCTGGCGCGGATGTTCGACAAAGACGCGCAGCAGTTGAAATTCGCCGTCGGATAGGGAGACGGCCGTCCCTTTCGGATCGAACAGCTGGCCGGTGGTCATGTCCACGCGCCAGCCTTCGAACGAGGCGAAGCTGCGCGCGGCGGCGGCGGGGGCGTCCTTGTGCGCGCCCGGTGCCATGCGGCCGCGCAGCGCGGCGCGGATGCGGGCCAGCAGTTCACGCGGGTTGGCGGGCTTGCACAGGCAATCCTCCGCGCCCAGCTCCAGCGCGGCGATCCGGTCCGCCTCGCTACAGGCCGCGCTATGGACGATCACCGGCAGGCGGCGTTCGATCGTCAGTTCGCGCAGCAGCGCCGCCCCATGTTCCGGGGCGATGGCGGGGTCGAGCACCACCAATGCATAATCCTGCTGCGCCAGCGCCGCGCGCATCTGCAACGGGGTTTCCGCGCCTTCCACGATCAGGCCGTAGTGGGCGAAATTATCGGCCAGCTGGGCGAGCTGGGCGCTGTCGTTATCGACGATGAGAAGGCGACTGTGCGAGATCGTCATGCCCGCAAGGACGCTGCCGCCAGCGCAAAACCGTCCCGTCCCTATTGTCCGCGCGCGCCTGCCATTGCAGTCGTGCCGTGAGCAATTGCTCGCCCGGTGCGAAATGGGCGCGCAGCCGGTGGGCCAGCGCAGCGTCGAGCAGGTCGTGCGTCGTCAAGGGACGGCCGAACCGGCCGGACGCATTGGCGCGGCGCAGCAGGCGGCGGCTGAGGCCGTACCAGCCGGGAATATCCACCAGCCAGCTTTTGTCGGCGACGGCGCGGCGGGTGAACAGGTTCATCGCGCGCGCCAGCCAGAGCAGCGGGCGGCTGAGCGAGGGATTACGCGCGCCCCAGTCGATATGGCTGAGGTCCACGTCCAGCCCGAAGCGCGCGGCATAGGCGGCGGCGAAGCCGCGCGGGTCGGCGCGGAAATCTTCATAGCGGAAAACATGGACCCGGTCCGGCCCGAACAGCGCGTCATAATGGGCGATCAGGCGGATCGTGTCGAAATGGTCGAGGCGGAAGCCCGGCGCTTCGTCGCGTTCGGGCGCGACCGGGCTGAGCGAATCGCGGCCGAACAGGTAACGGCGCAGGCCGAAAGTCCCGCCGCCCTTCACATATTGCAGCCAGGCCGACACGATCGCGGACAAAGGATCGCGCACGAAGATGACGATCTGCGAGTCGGGCAGGGTGCGGCGGATGCGATCGGCGACATCCTTGCTGAGGTTGCCGGCCAGGCCGCCATTATGCAGGCCGCCGGTCAGATTTTCCTCGCACAGGATCATGTCGTCGGGCGTGTCGCCCAGCCGTCGCCGCGCGTCGAGCGGATCGAAATGGAGCGCGCCGGCGTCGAGCAAGGCGGCGCGCACGGTCGCGCGGGGGATGTAGCGGCGGTTGCGGACCGCGGGGTAGAAGCTGTCCTGAAACCAGGTCGTGCCGGTCTTGTGATAGCCGATATGAACGATCGCGGCCATCAGGCGGCTTTGGCCAGGGCGGCCGGGGCGGTTGCGCCCGCATCGCTTTCGCCCAGGCCCATTTCGTTCAGGCAAAGGCGGCAATGCCGGTCCCAGGACAGGTTTTCCGCTGCCCAGGCCCGCGCCCTGTCGCCGATGCGGCGGCACAAGGCCGGATCGGCGACCAACAGGTCGAGCGCGGTGCGGATCGCGTCGATCGACTGGCCATCGACGACGAAGCCGGTCACCCCGTCGCGGACGAATTCGGCCGGGCCGCCGTCGCGGCCGACGATGCACACCAGCCCCTGAGCCATGGCGTCGGCGACCGACAGGCCGAAGCCCTCGATTTCCGCGCCATCCTCCATTGCGATCTGGGGGTGCAGGAAGATGTCGGCGGCGGCATAGGCGTCCGCCAGATCCTGCGCTGATACATAGCCGGCCATGGTGACTGTGCCGTTGAGGGCGCAATGGCGGATCGTTTCACGCACCCGCACCGAATCAATGCCGCGCCCGATGATGACATGGCGCAGATGCGCGCCGCGCTGGACACAGCCGGCGACGGCCCGCACGGCGGCAGCGATATTCTTGCGCGCGACGAGGCGGCAGACGGTGAGCAATTGCGCGCCGCCCGCGCCCCGCGCGAAGGCGGTCGGCGCACGATCGGCCGGCATGACCACGCCGTTCCAGGCGGTGATGGTGCGGGCCGCCAGATGCGGCAGGCGACCCAGCAACAGCGTGCGCGTCACGTCGCTCACCGCGACGATCCGCCGCGCGCGGTGCAGTACCAGGCGCAGCAATAGCAGCGCGACGCCGCGTGGCCGCCCGACCTCCCGGCCATGGACGGTGACGAACAGCGGGCGCGGGAAGAGCAGGACGGGCAGCGCCGCGCGCCAGGTGCAGGCGTGGATGAGGGCGGGGCGGTCGCCGCGCAGCCACGCGCCGAGCATCGCCCGGAACAGCCGCGCATAGACCGCCAGCATCGACGCCGCGCCGACATCGATCAGATCGACCCCGTCCTGTCGCACCCGGCGCGGGCCGGCGGAGGATTTGGCGAAGATGGTGACCCGGCGACCCTGCGCGGCGTATGCGCAGGCGACTTCGCGCGCATAGGTCTGCACGCCGCCCTCATCGGGTTCATAGACGCGGGCGACGATCCAGAGCGATGTGGGGGAGTCAGACATGGGCGACCAGCTTCAGCCGGGGGAGGCCATCCAGGGCGGGGCGCGTCACCGACTGGCTGCGCGCGAGATAGTGGGTGAGCGCGCGCGCCGCGCGGACGCTGGCGGCGTCGCCGGGGGCATCGGTTGGTTGGGCGAACGTGCGGGCGACGCCCTGCCGCTGCGTTTCGGCATAGGCCGTATGGCTGGCGATCGCGTCGGCCGCGGCATCGGCTATGCCCTGCGCCGACTCCAGCACCGGACCATAGCGCCAATGGCCGTAGCTGCGATCCTTCTGCCAGTTGGCGCGATGGCCGTTCAGGAACAGGCAGGGGCGGGGGCGGGCGAGATATTCGTAAATCTGGCTGGAGACGTCACCCAGATAGAGCGAGGCCATATGGACGTAGCGCATATCGATGCTGGCGCGGCTGCCCAGGTCGATATGGACATGGGGCAGGCGCGCGAGATCAGCCAGGCGGCGCTCCATCGCCGCGCGTTTGCGACGATTGTCGAACAGGCGGATGTGCGGTGCGACGATCAGGTTGAAGCGGTCGTCCTGCGCGAACTGGCGAATGACATCCTCCCCCATGGTCGGCCAGGAGGACAGGCGGGGCGAGAAATGCGGGTTGTAGAGAATGACGGGCCGGTCCTGCGCAAAGAGGTGCCGGCTGTCGCCATGGGCGCGGGTCAGGTCGAACTTGCTGTATCCGGTGATGGCATAATGGCCCTCGCGGATCAGCCCTTCGTCCAGCATCCGTCGCCGCTGCTTTTCGCCCGCCAGCAGGACGAAGTCGAACTGGGCGATGCGCCGGTCATAGCCGACCGCCCGGTCGCCCGCGCCATGGCAGGTGTGGATGAAGCGGGTGCGCGAGAGGCCCAGCCGCTTGAGCAGCAAGGATGTGCGTTCGGGCAGGATGATCGCGTCATAGTGCGACAAGCGCCGCCGCGCCGCGAGCAAGGCGGGGAGCTTGGGCGGGATCGTGCCGCCGGTCAGGCCAGCGAGCGCGTCCAGCCAGCGCCCGCCGCAGCGCAGGAAGCGGATCGGCCCTGCGTCGCGCGTGGCGGCGATATCCCGCGCCATCGCCAGATGATCGTCGGTCGCGGCCATGACGTCCACGCTGAATGCCGGATCGCGCGACAGTTCGATCGCGATCGGCAGCGCGTGGAAAAGCTGGTGGATCTGGGCGTTGAAGAAGAAGCACAGCCTTTGTGGCGGGGCCAGCGCCGCGGCGTCGCTCCGGTCGAACCAGTCGCGTCCCATGATAAACTCCATTCGATCAGACCCGAATGGAGGGATGCGCGATATATATCGCGGGGGGATTTCAGCGTGCGTCAGGGCGTGTACGCCCTGCAACATTAGCGCGACGTAGCGGCCCCGCAGCTCAACGACGATGCGTGTTCCAACGTCCGTTCGTTTCGAGCGAAGTCGAGAAACCGGGAAAGCACCCCTGGTTCTCGACACGCTCGAAGCGAACGGATGGGTGTTTTCAGTCGCGCAGCAGCTCGTTGATGCCGGTCTTCGAGCGCGTCTGCGCATCCACGCGCTTGACGATCACGGCGCAATAGAGGCTGGGGCCGGGGGTGCCGTCGGGCAGCGGCTTGCCGGGGAGCGAGCCGGGGACGATGACCGAATAAGGCGGCACTTGCCCCATGAAGATTTCGCCGGTCGCGCGGTCGATGATCTTGGTCGACTGGCCGATGAACACGCCCATCGACAGGACGGAACCCTTGCCGATGCGCACGCCTTCGACCACTTCGGACCGCGCGCCGATGAAGCAATCATCCTCGATGATGACCGGATCGGCCTGGAGAGGCTCCAGCACGCCGCCGATGCCGACGCCACCCGACAGATGGACATTCTTGCCGATCTGGGCGCAGCTGCCGACCGTTACCCAGGCGTCGACCATCGTCCCTTCATCGACGAAGGCGCCGATATTGACGAAGCTGGGCATTAGGATGGCGTTTTTGGCGATGTGCGCGCCGGCGCGGGCGAAGGCGCCCGGCACCGCACGGAAACCGGCGGCGCGAAATTCCGCCTCGCCCCAGCCGGCGAACTTGCTCGGCACCTTGTCCCACCAGAAACCGCCGCCGGGGCCATTGTCGATCAGGGCGTTGTCGTTCAGGCGGAAGGAGAGCAGCACCGCCTTTTTGAGCCACTGGTTGACCTGCCAGCCGCCGTCCACCGGTTCTGCGACGCGGCCCTTGCCGCTGTCCAGCAGGGCGAGCGCCGCATTGACGGCGTCGCGCACCGGCCCTTGCGTGGTCAGGCTGACATTGGCGCGGTCTTCCCACGCGGCGTCGATGGTGGCTTGCAGGTCTTGGCTCATGGATGCTCCCCAATGATGGCGGCCAGAAATGGCGTCAGATGGTCTGTTTCGAAATCGATGAAATCGGGATGATGGTCGTGATTGCCCGCTTCCGAGCCATTATTGACCCAGATGGTGGTCATGCCGATCGCCTTGGCGGGGCGCAGGTTGCGGGCCATGTCCTCGAAGAAGGCGGCGCGGGTGGGATCGACATCATGGACCCGGCACAGGTCGGCATAGCCGGACGGATCGGGCTTGGGGATATACTGGCAGGCGTGGATGTCGTGGATTAGTTCGAACGCTTGCGCCAATCCGAGCTTGTCGAGCACGCGGGTCGCATAGGCGGCATCGCCATTGGTGAAGATCAGGCGGCGGCCCGGCAGCGCGGCGATATGGGCGTTGAGCGCGGGATCGACCGCCAGCCGGTCCATCGAAATGTCATGGACATAGTCGAGAAATTCCCGCGGTTCGATGCCGTGATGGTGCATCAGCCCCGACAATGTCGTGCCATGGTCCATGAAGTAGCGTTTCTGGACCGTGCGCGCCTCGACCGGGTCGCAACCGAGCAATCCCTGGATGAACTCGCCCATCTTCACGTCGATCAGCGCGAACAGGTCCGCCTTCGCCGGGTAGAGCGTATTGTCCAGATCGAAGATCCAGCTGTCGATATGGGCCATATCCGCGCGCATGGCCGCGCCCTAAAGCGGCAGGGCGCGAAGGGCAAGCCACTAACCCTTCTCCCCATACTCCCTTATCGTCATCTCCGCGCAGGCGGGGATCCATCTCCCACCCTGTAATCTCGCCGCAAGGTCTTGAGATGGATTCCCGCCTGCGCGGGAATGACGGAATAGAGATTATGCCATCAGCCGCAGCCCAGTGCTTCGCTGTCCTGGTAGAAGGCCTGCACCGCGGCCCAGGCGTCTTCCGCGCTCTCAACCCAGGTGAGCAGTTTCAGATCGGTCGGGGAAATAACCCCTTCGTCCGCGAGCGCCTCGAAATCCACCACCCGGTTCCAGAAATCCTTGCCGAACAGCAGGATTGGGATCGGTTTCATCTTGCCGGTCTGGATGAGGGTGAGTAGTTCGAACATCTCGTCGAACGTGCCAAAGCCGCCGGGGAAAACGGCCAGGGCGCGGGCGCGCAACAGGAAATGCATCTTGCGCAGCGCGAAATAGTGGAACTGGAAACTCAGCTCCGGCGTGACGAAGCGGTTGGGCGCCTGCTCGTGCGGCAGGACGATGTTCATGCCGATGGTGGTCTGGCCGACATCCTGCGCGCCGCGATTGGCGGCCTCCATGATCGATGGGCCGCCGCCCGAACAGACGACGAAGTGGCGACATCCTTCCGCGTTGACCGGATATTGCGCCGCGATTCGCGCCAGCGCGCGGGCTTCTTCATAATAGCGGGCCTTGGCGCCCAGATTTTCCGCGATCCGCTTCTGTTCCGGTGTCGTGGCGGCGTCGATCCGCGCCTGGACCTGGTCGGGTTCGGGAATGCGGGCCGATCCGTAGAAGACGAAGGTCGATTCGATCTGCGCCTCGTCCATCAGCAACTGGGGCTTCAATAATTCCAGCTGGAAACGGACCGGGCGCAGGTCTTCGCGCAGCAGAAATTCGCTGTCCTGAAAGGCCAGTTTATAAGCGGCGCTTTGCGTCTGGGGGGTGCCGACCTGCTTCTTGGCGTCATGGGCCTCTTCGCGGGCTGGGCGGAATTTGCGCTCTTCGATGTCTTTTTTCGTCATTTGCGCAAACTTAGGGACGCGCGGTGACAAATCCAAGTCCGCATCGTTCAGCGCGCCGTGTTCCCGCGCAGGCGGGAACCCAGTCCAAACGTCCGACCTGGGTTCCCGCCTGCGCGGGAACACGGCGCGCTAAGGCTTTAGCGGCAAAACCCTCCGCGCCCGCCCATGTCGAAGTGGAAATGGTCGTGATGCGCGGCGTTGTAATCGGGGCTGAGGACGGTGTAGAACCGCTTGCAGGCGCTGGCGTGGACGAGTGTCAGGAACTGGCGCGTCTGCCGGTCGCCGGCCCAATCCTTCTGCACGCTGATGCGTCGTCCGTCGCTCAGGACGAAGGCGGACACGTCGATCGCATTGCTGTGCGCATGTTCGGACAATTTACCGCTGCCCGCGATCGGCCGGCAATTATAGGTGCCGAACGTCTCGATCTTCTCGATCTCCGCGCCGAAGATCACGCGCGCAGCAGGCTGTACGCCATAGCGCGCCCAGGCGGCAAAATTGGCCGCCAGATTGCATGTCATCGCGCCCAGATTGGTAGCGGGCACGCCGATATCGATCAGCTTGACGCTGTTCACGGCGCTGCACCCGCCCCCGAAATTGCGGTCCGGCAGGGGCGTAAAGGCCACCGCCTGGGATTGGAGTTTGGCGAAGCATTGGCGCGTTTCCAGCGCCGGCTGCGCGGGCGCGCGCACCGGCCGGGACGGGGGCGTCGGCGCACGCGCCACCCGGCCGCGTGGCACCAGGTCGCCGCTACATCCGCTCAAGCCCAGCGCCAACAGTGCGGCCAGGCCGGCGCCGTGCGCTGTCCGAATCCTTATCGCCCATTCGCTCATGAGTCTGGATGCTAACAGGCAGAATCTTTACGAAGGTTAACCGCGCATTCGCTTCGTCCGATTTTCATGTCGCGCTTGACAGCCCAGCCGAAATCTCTAGTGCCGCCGACGGGCCACGCGGCCCCAACGCCGCGCTGCTCTCTGTAAGGAGACGCTACATGACTGATTTGACTGCCGTTGACGCCACCATTGCGCCTGCCGTAAAGCCCGCAACCCGTCCGGCCCGCCCCTTCTTTTCTTCGGGTCCCTGCGCGAAGCCGCCCGGCTGGAGCGCCGACAAGCTGGCTACCGACTCGCTCGGCCGCTCGCACCGCGCCAAGATCGGCAAGACCCGCCTCGCCTACAGCATCGATCTGATGCGCGAATTGCTGAACCTGCCCGACACGCACCGCATCGGCATCGTGCCGGGTTCCGACACCGGCGCGTTTGAAATGGCGATGTGGACGATGCTGGGCGCGCGCCCCGTCACCACCATCGCCTGGGAAAGCTTCGGCGAAGGCTGGGTGACGGACGCCGCCAAGCAGTTGAAGCTCGACCCCACCGTCATCCGCGCCGACTACGGCCAACTGCCTGACTTGGATGCCGTCGATTTCAGCAACGACGTGTTGTTCACCTGGAATGGCACCACGTCGGGCGTGCGCGTGCCGAACGCCGATTTCATTCCCGCCGACCGCGAGGGCCTGACCTTCGCCGACGCGACCAGCGCGGTGTTCGCCTATGACATCGACTGGGCCAAGATCGATGTCGCCACCTTCTCCTGGCAGAAGGTGCTGGGCGGCGAGGGCGGCCATGGCGTGCTGATCCTCGGCCCCCGCGCCGTCGAGCGCCTCGAAACCTACACCCCCGCCTGGCCGCTGCCCAAGGTGTTCCGCCTGGTGTCCAAGGGCAAGCTCGCCGAAGGCGTGTTCAAGGGCGAGACGATCAACACCCCGTCCATGCTGGCCGTCGAGGATGCGATCTTCGCGCTGGAGTGGGGCAAATCGATCGGCGGCTCGGCTGGCCTGATCGCGCGCAGCGATGCCAATGCGGCTGCGCTGGGCAAGATCGTCGCGGAACGGGATTGGCTCGGCCATCTCGCGCTCGATGAGGCTTCGCGGTCCAAGACCAGCGTCTGCCTGACCGTCGAGGGCGCCGACGAAGCCTTCATCAAGGCCTTCGCCGCGCTGTTGGAGAAGGAAGGCGCGGCCTATGACATTGCGGGCTATCGCGATGCTCCCGCGGGCCTGCGCATCTGGTGCGGCGCGACCGTCGAGACGGCGGATATCGAAGCGCTGGGACCATGGCTCGACTGGGCCTATGCGACCGTGAAGGCCGCCGCTTAACTCTCATAATTGTCGTCATTCCCGCGAAGGCGGGAATCCATCTCCTACCCCAGCCTGCTGTGCGACGTCGGGAGATGGATCCCCGCCTTCGCGGGGATGACGGGGAAATAAGGAATTGAAAAATGCCCAAGGTACTTATCAGCGACAAAATGGACCCCCGCGCCGCCGCGATCTTCCGTGAGCGGGGCATTGAGGTCGATGAAATCACCGGCAAGACCCCCGAAGAACTGATCGCCATCATCGGTGCCTATGATGGCCTGGCCATCCGCAGCTCGACCAAGGTGACGAAGGCGATCCTCGACGCCGCGACGAACCTGAAGGTCATCGGCCGCGCCGGCATCGGCGTCGACAATGTCGACATCCCCTATGCCAGCGCCAAGGGCGTGATCGTCATGAACACGCCGTTCGGCAACTCCATCACCACTGCCGAACATGCCATCGCGCTGATGTTCGCGCTGGCCCGCCAACTGCCCGAAGCCAATGCGCAGACGCAGCAGGGTCTGTGGCCCAAGAACGGCTTCATGGGCGTGGAGGTCACCGGCAAGACGCTGGGCCTGATCGGTGCCGGTAACATCGGCTCCATCGTCGCCAGCCGCGCGCTGGGCCTCAAGATGAAGGTCGTCGCTTTCGATCCGTTCCTGACGCCCGAACGCGCGATCGAAATGGGCGTGGAAAAGGCTGACCTGGACACGCTGCTGGCCAAGGCCGACTTCATCACACTGCATACGCCGCTGACTGACCAGACCCGCAACATCCTTTCGAAGGAAAATCTGGCCAAGACCAAGAAGGGCGTGCGCATCATCAACTGCGCGCGTGGCGGCCTGATCGACGAAGCCGCTTTGAAGGACGCGATGGATTCGGGCCAAGTCGCGGGTGCCGCGCTCGACGTGTTCGTGCAGGAACCGGCCAAGGAATCGCCGCTGTTCGGCACGCCGAACTTCATTTGCACCCCGCATCTGGGCGCATCGACCGACGAAGCGCAGGTCAATGTCGCGCTCCAGGTCGCTGATCAGTTGTCCGACTATCTGCTCGACGGCGGCATCACCAATGCGCTGAACGTGCCGTCGCTCAGCGCCGAGGAAGCGCCCAAGCTCAAGCCCTATATGGCGATCGCGGAAAAGCTGGGCAGCTTGGTCGGTCAGTTGGAAGGGGACGCGATCACAGGCGTTGCGGTGGAAGTCGAAGGCCATGCCGCCGAACTGAACCAGAAGCCCATCACCGCCGCCGTGCTGGCCGGCCTGATGCGCGTCTATTCGGACACGGTGAACATGGTCAACGCGCCGTTCCTGGCGAAGGAGCGCGGGCTTGACGTGCGTGAAGTGCGCCACGACCGCGAAGGCGCGTACCAGACGCTGATTCGCGTCACCGTTACCACCGAAAATGGTGAGCGTTCGGTCGCGGGTACGCTGTTTGGTCCCGAAAGCCCGCGCCTGGTCGAACTGTTCGGCATCAAGGTGGAAGCCGATCTGGACGGCACGATGCTCTATATCGTCAACCAGGATGCGCCGGGCTTCATCGGTCGGCTGGGGTCGAAGCTCGGCGAATCGGACGTTAACATCGGCACCTTCCACCTCGGCCGGCGCAACCAGGGCGGCGAAGCCGTGCTGCTGCTGTCGGTCGACGGCACCGTCACCGAACCGCTGCGCTGGGAAATCTGCAACCTGACCGGCGTGAAGCAGGTGAAGCTGCTGCGTTTCGCGTAAGTTTTCCACATCCGTTCGTCCTGAGTAGGGGCTGAGCGAAGTCGAAGACCCGTATCGAAGGATTGCCTCGTGGATCTCCTTCGATACGCCATTTCGACTTCGCTCAATGGCTACTCAGGACGAACGGGGTCTGGATATTACGGCGTTATCCGCTAAAGGGCCTGTCCCATGACCATGATCCCGCCCAGCCTCTTGCCCGAGGGCCTATCCGATCGCCTGCCGCCGCAGGCCGAAGCCTCCGCGCGGCTGGCCCGCCGCGTGCTGGATACGGTGGCGGCCCATGGCTATGAACGGGTCATGCCGCCGCTCGCGGAATTTGAGGATACGCTGACCCAGCGCCTCAAATCCATGCGCGCGCAGGATCTGGTCCGCGTGGTCGATCCGGTGTCGCAGCGCAGCCTGGCCTTTCGCCCGGACATGACCGCGCAGGTCGGGCGTATCGCCGCGACTCGGCTGGCCGCCGCGCCGCGTCCGCTGCGCCTGTCCTATGCCGGGCCGGTGATCCGCCAGAAGGCGAGTCAATTGCGCCCAGAGCGGGAAAAGCTCCAGCTGGGCGCGGAACTGATCGGCAGCGACGGCACGGCCGCCGCAGTCGAAATCGTCAACATCGCGATCGAGGCGCTGACCGCGGCGGGCGTGACCGGCATCACCATCGACTTCACTTTGCCCGATCTGATCGATGCGCTGGCCGCCGGGCCGCTGCCGCTCGGCCCACAGGCGATCGAGGCGGTGCGCGCCGGACTGGACGCCAAGGATGCGGGCGCATTGGTCGCCATCAGCCCAGCCGCCGCCGCCTATCTGCCGCTGATTGAGGCGACCGGACCCTTCCACGCCGCGATGGAGCGGCTCGAAGCCTTGAGCGCGCAACTGGGCGGGGCGATCGACAGCCGCATCGCGGGCCTGCGCGCCATCGCCAAGCCGATCGGCTGGGACATCACGCTGACCCTCGATCCGACCGAACGGCACGGCTTTGAATTTCAGAACTGGTTCGGCTTCTCCATCTTCGCCGAGGGCTTCATTGGCGAGATCGGGCGCGGCGGCAGCTACGCCATCGCGCGGGCTGACGGCGCGGACGAACCGGCCATGGGCTTTTCGCTCTATCCCGATCCGCTGATCGATGCGGGTTTCGGCGGCGAAAGCCCCAAGCGCCTGTTCCTGCCGCTGGGCCATGACGCAGACCGCGCGGCGACCCTGCGCGCCGAAGGTTGGCACACCGTCGCCGCCCTGTCAGGCGACGAAGATGGCGCGGCGCAACGCTGCTCGCACTGGCTGGATGGGGCGGAGCCGCGCGCCTATTGACTTGACTTCACCGGGTCAGCGCGGCTAACGCGCGCCCCGAAACAGGGTGCAATATGCGCCCGCTTGATCCCACCGGCATGCCGAGTCCCGTCGAAGGGCATGGCCGGTCCGCGCGGCGGGCGGAGGACTGTATCTGTGGCAAATGTAACCGTGATCGGCGCTCAGTGGGGCGACGAAGGCAAGGGTAAGATCGTCGATTGGCTGTCGGAGCGCGCCGACGTCGTCGCTCGATTCCAGGGCGGGCATAATGCTGGCCATACGCTGGTCGTGGGCGAAAAGGTCTATAAGCTGTCGCTGCTCCCCTCGGGCATCGTGCGCGGCACGCTGTCGGTGATCGGCAATGGCGTGGTGCTGGACCCCTGGCACTTCCGCGATGAAGTCGCCAAGCTGAAGGGGCAGGGGGTGACGATCACGCCCGACAATCTCCAGATCGCCGAAACCTGCCCGTTGATCCTGCCCTTCCACCGCGACCTGGACGGCTTGCGCGAAGATGCGAGCGGCGCGGGCAAGATCGGCACCACCCGCCGCGGCATCGGCCCCGCCTATGAGGACAAGGTCGGCCGCCGGGCGATCCGCGTGTGCGACCTGGCGCATCTCGACGATCTCGACCTCCAGATCGACCGGCTGACCGCGCATCATGACGCGCTGCGCGCTGGTTTTGGCGAAGCGCCGATTGATCGCGCCCGGCTGATGGCGGAACTGACCGAGATCGCCGATTTCATCCTGCCCTTCGTCAAGCCGGTTTGGCTGACCCTCAACAAGGCGAAGGCGGCCGGCAAGCGCATCCTGTTCGAAGGCGCGCAGGGCACGCTGCTCGACATCGACCATGGCACCTATCCCTTCGTCACATCGTCCAACACGGTGGCGGGTACGGCCGCGAGCGGCACCGGCCTTGGCCCCAATGCGGCGGGCTTCGTGCTGGGTATCGTCAAAGCCTATACCACGCGCGTCGGTTCTGGCCCGTTCCCGACCGAATTGGAGGACGAAACCGGCCAGCGGCTGGGCGAGCGCGGGCATGAATTTGGCACCGTCACCGGGCGCAAGCGCCGCTGCGGCTGGTTCGACGCGGTGCTGGTGCGCCAGTCGATCGCCGTGTCGGGCGTCACCGGCATCGCACTCACCAAGCTGGACGTGCTGGATGGGTTTGACGCGCTGAAGATCTGCGTCGGCTATCAGATTGGCGACCAGACATTCGACTATCTGCCCGCCCATGCGCAGGACCAGGCGAAGGCGCAACCGATCTACGAGACGATCGAAGGCTGGCACGACACCACGGCCGGCGCGCGTAGTTGGGCCGACCTGCCCGCGCAGGCGATCAAATATATCCGCCGGATCGAGGAGTTGATCGGTTGCCCGGTCACGCTGGTATCCACCTCCCCGGAGCGCGAGGACACCATCCTCGTCCGCGATCCTTTCGCGGATTAAGGGCGATGGCCGAGCAACGCTTCGAGCGCCACAAGCAGGCCTGGACCCAGGACGAAATCCAGAAGCTGCACACGCTGGCCAAGAAGGGCATGGGCCTGAAAGCCATCGCAAAAGCGCTGACCCGCACCGAGGAATCGGTCAAGGCGCGGGCCAAGGAAGACAGCCTGAACATCGCCAAGCTGCGCTGAATAACATCCGTTCGTTTCGAGCGAAGTCGAGAAACGGATAGCGTGAGCTTCGTGTCTGGACCCGGCCAGACAGCCATGCGAAGACTGCCCCTTACCAGCAAGGAAGGCTTCGCATGGCGCTCGACATTCTCGTCCTTTATGGCTCCTATCGCCGTGGTCGGCTCGGCATCCGGCTCGCCGACTATCTGGTTCGCGGGTTCGAGGGGTTGGGGCACAAGGCGGAATTGGTCGATGCCAAAGCGGTCGACCTGCCGATGCTCGATCTGCGCTACAGCGATTATCCGGCCGGGCAAGCGCCCGCCGCCATGGCGCAACTGTCGGACCGTTTGGCTGCCGCCGATGCCTTCGTTTTCGTCGCGGGCGAATATAATCGCGGGATGCAGCCGGGCCTTAAAAATCTGGTCGATCATTATCTCAAAGAGTTTGATCGCCGTCCCGCCGCCATCGCCAGCTATTCGATGGGGCGCTTTGCCGGGGTCAACAGCCATGCCGACTGGACGGTGACGCTATCGGCCATGGGTATGGCGGTGGTGCCGGAACGGCTGAGCGTCGGTCAGATCGGCCAGACGCTGGACGAGAAGGCCCAGCCGCAAGGCGAGGGCGGCGCGGCGCTGGAGCGCGGCTTTGCCGGTTTCGCCGACAATCTGATCTGGTGGGCGGAGGCGGCTAAGGCCGCGCGCTGAACCGCCGGTCGATCCACACCAGCGCATAGCCCGCAGCGACGAAGCCGGCCGCGATCAGGACGGCGTTGAGCGCCACCTGGCCGACGCCCAGCGTCGCGACATTGATGAAGGGATAGGCATATTTGCCCTCCATCACGCCGCGCAGCAGGGCGTAGGGCAGGTAGAGCGCGGGAAAAATCGCCCAGATCCAGGGATCGCGCCAGCCCAGCCGCTCCTTGCGGGCAAACATGATCCACCAGAGCGGCGTGAGAAGCGGCGTGACCTTGTGCAGCAGCGTATCGGCCAGCAGCGCGCCGCCGCTTAAGGACAAAAGGCCGCGTAGCAGCAGGCCGTAGATGATGCCGACCAGCAGGATCGCCAGCAGCACGCCGCCCAGCCAGCGCGGCGTCACCCGGTATCCCAGCGCGATCGCGGCGAAGGTCAGCGCGACCGCCATGTTGGTCAGCACCGTGAAGAAGCGCAGCAATATCCACAGCGTTTCCGCGACAGAACCGTTTTGCGCAAAAGTCGCGTCGAACTGGATCGCAAGCCCAGTGATCGCCACCAGCGCGACGACCGCGGCGCAGAGACGGTCGCCCGTCATGCCGCTATGCGCTCCCGTCCATCCTCTTCGCCCGCCGCTATCACGGTGGCCGCCACCAGGTCGCCCGTCACATTGAGGCTGGTGCGGCACATGTCGAGGAAGCGATCGACTCCCAGCACCAGCCCGATCCCTTCGGGCGGCACGCCGACCATGCCCAGGATCATCGCGACCACCGGCAGCGATCCGGCGGGCACGCCCGCGGTGCCGACCCCGCCCAATATGCACACCAGCATCACCATAAACTGCTGCGGCAGGCTGAGGTCGACGCCGAAAAACTGGGCGAGGAAGAGGACGGTGATGCCTTCGAACATCGCCGTGCCATTCTGGTTGGCGGTCGCGCCGATGGTCAGGACGAAGCGGGCGATGCGGCGCGGCAGGCGCAGCTTATCCTCCGCCACGCGGATGGCGGTGGGCAGGGTGGCGTTGGAGGAGGCTGTGGCGAAGGCCATGACGCTGGCCTCCTGCACCGCGGCGAAGAAAGCGAGGGGGGATCGGCGCGCGAGCAGGGCGATGAGGAGCGGATAGACGACGAACATCTGGATCGCCAATGCCAGCAGCACGACACCGACATAGGCGGACAGGCGGATCAGCAAGTCCCAGCCGAACTGCGCGGCTAGGTTGAACATGAAGCAGGCGATAGCGATCGGGGCCAGGCGGATGACGATGCCGATCAGCCGCATCGTCACGTCGAACAGCCCCTCCATCGCGTGCAGCAATATTTTCGACTGTTCGGTCTGCACCAGCACCAGCCCGATGCCGAAGAAAAGGGCGAAGACCATCACCGCCAATATGTCGTTATTGGCCATCGCGCCGATGATATTGTCGGGGATGATCGCGATCAGCGCCTGCATGCCCGTCGGCGTATCGCCGCTGCGGGCCAGGATCGCCTTGGCACCTGCGCCAGCATCGGCCAGCATCGCCTGCGCCTGGGCCGGATCGACCCCGCCGCCCGGCCGCAACAGGTTGACCAGCAGCAGGCTGATGACGACGGCGATGCCCGATACGATCAGTGTGTAGGCGAGCGTGCGCAGGCCGATCCGGCGGAGCGATCGCATCTCGCCCATTTCGGCGATGCCCACGATCAGCGCCGACACCAGCAGCGGGATGACCAGCATGAACAGCAATCGCAGGAAGACCTGCCCGATCGGCCCGGTGACATAGGTGGTGACGGCATCGACCCAGCGCGCGTCAGGCGCCGCCATATAGACACCCAGGCCCAGGATCAGGCCGATCAGGAACCCTGCCAGCATCTGCCACTGGAGCGAGAGCGCCGCCGTCTTGCCGCCGCTGTCGGGCGCGTCGCTGGTCACAGGCTTTCTCCGTTCGGCTATCCCGCTTCAACGAGCCGCGGCGGTGCGAGTTGCGTGCGTGCGGGATATTTCGTTTCGCTATGGCATCAAGGGAGCATTTCCGCGACGCTGGCGTTACCGCAGTCGATTGTTTCCGGAGACTTGCATGATCGTCGATCCCGTTCCCAGCCTGCGCCGGCTGGCCGCCGAAGTGTGGAAGCCGCTGACCCTGTTGTTCGTCTGGGACTGTGCGGTGACGATCACTTATTATGTGCTGCCGTTCAAGGCGCCCTCGCTGCCGCTGACCATCTTCGGGTCGGCGCTGGCGCTGTTCCTGGGCTTCCGCTCCAACAGCGCCTATCAGCGTTGGTGGGAAGGGCGGATTTTATGGGGCGCGATGATCAATGCATCGCGCAGCCTGGCCCGCGCGAGCCGCAATTTCCTGCCCGATCCGGTGGCGCGCGACCTGAAGCGCGAGATCGTGATGCGCCAGATCGCCTATGTGAATGCGCTGCGTTGCCAGTTGCGCCGCCAGCCGATCGGCGAGGATGTGACCCGTTTCCTGCGGGAAGAGGATAAGGGAAAGGCGCTGGCCCGCGCCAATCCCGCCAATGGCCTGCTCGACAGTACCGGCCGACGCATCGACATCGCCCGGCGCGAAGGCTGGATCGACACCATCCAGCAGGCGCAGATGGAGGCGGTGCTGATCGACATCGCCAACGCGCAGGGCGGCATGGAGCGAATCAAGAACACGCCGCTGCCGATGCAATATCGCTTCCTGCCGACGCTCTTCACCCATGTCCTGTGCATCTTGCTGCCGATTGGGCTGGTCGAGACGCTGGGTTTCGCGACCCCGCTGGGATCGACGGTGGCGGGCCTGATGTTCCTGGCGGTGCTGCGGATCGGCGACGACCTGGTCGATCCGTTCGACAACAGCGTGCATGACGTGCCGCTGCTGGCGATGTGCCGGACGATCGAGATCGACCTGCTCCAGTCGATCGGCGACCCCGCGCCAGAGCCGGTGAAGCCGGTGCGCGGGGTGTTGTGGTAAAAGAGGCTCGTATTCCCGCGCAGGCGGGAACCCAGTGTCGACTTCTGGACTAGGCTCCCGCCTGCGCGGGAGCACGCCAGCCTTTGTTCACCCCTTGTGCCCGTCGTCCACCATGTCGGACGCCAGTTCAAGGCCCGCACGACCATGCGCGGTGCCATGCGCCGGCGCCTTGGGATGGGGCACGTCTTCCGGCTCCTCGACCTCCAGCATGCCTTCCCATTTGGTGATGACCGACGTGGCGATGGCGTTGCCCAGCACGTTGGTCGCGGTGCGGCCCATGTCCATGAAATGATCGACCGCCAGGATGAAGGCGATGCCTTCGACCGGTAGGTCGAACTGGCCAAGCGTCGCGGCGACGACGACCAGCGACGCGCGCGGCACCGCGGCGATGCCCTTGCTGGTGACCATCAGCACAAGCAGGATGGTGATCTGCGTCGCGATCGGCAGGTCGATGCCATAGGCCTGGGCGATGAAGATCGTCGCGAAGGTCGAATACATCATCGACCCGTCGAGGTTGAAGCTATAGCCCAGCGGCAGCACGAAGCTGTAGATGCGGCGCGGGATGCCGAAGCGATCGAGCTGCTCCAGCATCTTGGGATATGCGGCTTCGGACGAGGCGGTGGAGAAGGCGATCAGGATCGGTTCGCGGACATAGCGGATCAGCTTGAACATCCGCTTGCCGAGGAAAATCGATCCTGCGCCGAACAGCAGCAGCCACAGGCAGAACAGGGCAATGTAAAATTCGCCGACCAGTTCGCCATAGGTTTTAAGGACCCCCAGCCCCTGCACCGTCACCGATGACGCCAGCGCACCGAATACCGCGAACGGAGCGACGCGCATGACATAGCCGGTCACTTGCAGCATCAGTTCGACCATCGCCTCGATGACCGTGATGATCGGCTTGCCCTTGTCGCCGATGGCGGTCAGCGCGACGCCCACGAACAGCGAGAAGACGACGATCTGGAGGATCTGGTTGTCCGCCATCGCCCCGATCATGGACGTCGGGAAGACATGGAGGATGAAGTCGCGGAAGTTGAGCGCTTCGGTATTCACGCCCGCGTCCGCGCCGGAACGGACCAGGTTGAGGCCTTCGCCCGGCGCAAAGAAATTGACGAAGATCAGGCCCAGCGTCAGCGATATCAGGCTGGCGATGATGAACCAGGCGAGCGCGCGCCCGCCAATCCGCCCCAGCGCGGCGCTGTCGCCCATATGGGCGATGCCTGCGACCAGCGTGGAAAAGACCAGAGGCGCGATGATCATCTTGATCAGGTGCAGGAATATGTCGGCCAGAAGGTGAAAATATCCCGCCACATCCTTCGCCAGCGTTTCGTCGCCGCCGACCCAAAGATTGGCCACGAAGCCCGTGATCACCCCCAGGACCATGCCGATGAGGATGAAGACTGTCAGTCTGTTTCGCATCAAATCCCTTTAGGCTGCCGGTGCGCAGCCCCCGCCTATTGTACGTCTGTCAGGCTGACACCTAACAGGCGCATGGGCCACCCGCAATCGCGGCGCGTCCATGCGCATCAGGGAAGACGAAGCAGCCGCGCCTTTCCACGCCCTGAGAGCCTGTCTCGCAATGCGCCTCTGGCGCATCCGCACCGGCCCTCACCCCCGCCCGACCTCCCATTCAGGATACACTCTGTGGGAGGTCGGGTGGGGGTGAGGGCCGGTGCAGCACCGAAATGCGCTCTTCCGCGCATTTCGAGACAGACTCTTAGCCGTGCGCGCTCAGGGGTAGAGCAGCCCTTCGCCCCAGCTGTCGCCGGCCCGTTCGAACAGGCGGCGTTCGTGCAGCCGATGTTCGCGATCCTGCCAGAACTCGATCCGTTCGGGGGTGAGGCGGAAGCCCGACCAGTGCGGCGGGCGCGGCACCGGACCGCCTTCGAAGCGGGCGCTGACCGTGTCGAACCGGTCCATGAAGGTCTGCCGGTCGGGCAGGGGGCGGGACTGGTCGGATGCCCAGGCGCCCAGCTGGCTGTCACGGCTGCGGGTCGCGAAATAGGCGTCGGCGGTGGCATCGTCGACCGGGCCGACCGCCCCTTCGATGCGGATCTGGCGGCGCAGCGATTTCCAGTGGAAAAGCAGCGCGGCATGGGGGTTTTCCAGCAGATCGCCCGCCTTGCGCCCTTCGAAATTGGTGTAGAAGACGAAACCGTCGGGGCCATGGCCCTTGAGCAGCACCATGCGGACGGACGGCCGCCCGCGCGCATCGGCGGTGGCCAGCGCCATGGCGTTGCTATCGTTGATTTCGGTGTCGCGCGCCTGCGCGTACCACTCGTCGAACAGGGTGAAGGGATCGGTCATGCCCGACCCTTAAGCGGCGGCCCCGCTGCTGTCGATACGCCGTTGTCGATCAGGCGAAGCGCCATCCGGGGCGGCGAGCGGCCACCCCGGATCGCGTGTCAGGATCAGAAGCGGAAGCCAAGGCCCGCCGACCAGCTGGTATAGCTGCCCGCTTTGATCAGGTTCATGTTCAGGCGGATGAGGTCGCGGGCGTTGCGCGCGCTTTCCTCACGGCCGCGCAGGCCCAGCGACAGCGTCACTTCATGGAAAGTGTCATAATAGAGCTTGTCGCCGGCATAGTTGGTCAACGTATAGCTGACCCGCGCCGACGTGTTGCGCCCCAGGCCGCGGAATTTGAGCGGCAGGTCATAGGCCAGGCCGTTGCGGAACGCCCAGTTCTTCAAGCCCGGATTGACGTTGTAGCCAGTGATGCCGGTGCTCAGCGTTGTGGTATAGCCGACCATGTTGCCGATCACGAGCCGCCCGCGGCCCAGACCATCGAGCACATAGCGGCTGGCGATGGTGGTCGACAACATGTTGCCGACCGATCCCAGCTGATCCGACGCCGTGATGCCATAGCCCACACGCGGCTCCAGCGACCAGCGGCGCGCGATGACCGGAAATTCTACGCCTACGCCGAACTGGGCGGTGGCGGCGCGCGCGCCGTTCACTTCCGAATAGCTGACCGGCAGGTCGAATTTCAGCAACGCGCGGCCGCCTTCGGTCAGGCGAAAGCTGCGGGCGACGCGCCCGTCTACCCGCATGAAGTCGTAACGGCCGCCATTCGACGATCCGCCGCTATAATTGGCGCCCATGATCCAGGGGTCGCCCGCCGTGTTGGTGCCGCCGCTATTGGCCGCATCCTGCTCGATCGCCGAATCGCCCGACGACAGGTCCAGGCTCGATCGGACCAGGCCGCTCTGCACCGAACCGGGATTGCCCGCGAGCGGATCGACCGGCGAATAGCGCGCCAGCGACTTGAGCAGAAGGCGGACCAGCCGTTCGGCCTCTGCGCTGTCGATATCGTTGAGATAGCTGTCGAACAGGTCGTAGGACGCCTGGCGCGTCACCCCGTTGAAGCGATTCTGATAGACTTCGCCTTCCGCATCGAGCGCGGGGATGGCGATGCGGAACACCGCGCTGTTGGTGTCGTAGAAACCATAAATGGGCAGGCCGCGAAAATCGATCACGCCGCTGACCGGCAGCCGGTCGTTGTAGCGCGCGCCATAGCGTTCGCGCAGCCGCTGCGGATTCATGAAATCCTGGCCGTCATTGGCGATGTCCAGGCCATAGCTGTCGGTGATCGTCGCGCCGCCACCCACGCCCAGCGTCACGCCGATGCGGAACAGGCTTTCAATGTCGTCCAACTGCTGCGGCGAGGGCGGCGGCGGCCCGACCTGCGCCTGTGCGACAGGTGCGATCGCCCACAGCGCTGCTACGGCGCCAAGCGCGCTCCATCCAAATTTCTGCATATATGTTAAGCCCCCAATTGTCCCGCCATCCCCCGGCGGGCGGTAGGTCGGTAACAGGCCAAAGAGTTATGCGCATACCCCATGCGGGGTATGGCAGGCATTCGGGGACATCCCCGGCTTGAATGTCGGCGCGGCATCGTCCACATAGTCGGCAAGTGATGCTTTTGTGCAACAGGTAGAATGATGGCCGATCCCTATTCCCTTTTGGGTGTGACGCGCAGCGCGACCGAGGCGGAGATCAAATCCGCCTATCGCAAGCTCGCCAAGGAACTGCACCCCGACAAGAACAAGGATAACCCGAAGGCGGCGGACAAGTTTTCCGCCGTGACCAACGCCTATGACCTGCTGTCCGACAAGGACAAGCGCGCCCGTTTCGACCGGGGGGAGATTGACGGCGATGGCAATCCGGCGGCCCCCTTCGGCTATGGCGGCGGCGGCGGTGGTTTTCGCGGTCAGCCCGGCGGTGGCCAGCCGGGCGGCGCGGATTTCGGCGATATTTTCGAAGGGCTGTTCGGTGGCGCGGGCCGCCGTGCGGGCGCGGGCGGCGGTTTCGGTCGGCAGGCGCCGCCGCAAAAGGGCGCCAATGTCGCTTATCGGCTGGCGGTGCAGTTCACCGATGCGGCGACCCTCGCGCCGCAGCGGATCACGTTGCAGGACGGCAAGACCATCGACCTGAAGCTGCCCGCCGGGGTGGAAAGCGGCACCCAGATGCGCCTGTCGGGCAAGGGGCAGGCCGGGCCGGGCGGGGCGGGCGATGCGATCGTCACGATCGAGGTCAAGCCGCACCCCTTCTTCACGCGCGACGGCGACAATGTGCTGCTCGACCTGCCCATCACGCTCGATGAGGCGGTGAAGGGCGGCAAGGTCAAGGTGCCGACCGTGGACGGGCCGGTGATGCTGGGCGTGACCGCGGGTGCCTCCTCCGGCAAGACGCTGCGGCTGCGCGGCAAGGGCTTTACCGGCAAGGACGGCCAGCGCGGCGACCAGCTGGTAACGATCCAGATCGACGTGCCCGCCGACGACCCGGCGATCAAGGCGCTGGTCGAAAGCTGGCAGGACGAACGGCCGGTGCGCGCCCATCTGGGCGTGTGATGCGTTAGGCCATCCATGCCGATGCCATCGCCCCTGTCGCCCGAATCCCGTCGTCAGCATGGGCATGGCGCGCGCGCGCACTTCCATCGGCAGATGGACCGGGTCCGGCCGGGATCGCATATTTTCGAGGTGGCAAAGCGGGTCGCGGTTGGCACCTATAGCGACGGCTTCATCCACGCCGGGAACCTCGCCTATCTGTCGCTGATGACGCTGTTTCCCTTCTTCATCGTTGCGGCGGCGGTAGCCAGCATCTTTGGCCGCACCCATGACGGGGTGCAGGCGGTCAACGCCTTTCTGACGACCGTGCCGCGCGGCGTCGCCGATGTGGTGCGCCAGCCGATCAGCGATGTGCTGACCGCGCGCAGCGGGCCGTTGCTCTGGCTCGGCGGCCTGGTCGGCCTTTGGACGGTGGGTAGTCTGATCGAAACGATCCGCGACATATTGCGCCGCGCCTATGGCACCAAAAGCACCAAGCCTTTCTGGCGCTATCGCCTGGGCGCGATCGGCATTACGCTGGTGAGCGTCTTCGCCTTGATGTTCGCCTTTTCGTTGCAGGTCGCGATCACCGGCCTCGACCAATTCCTCACCAATATCCTGCCCTGGGCGGATGACGCCATCGGTCTGGTCGCATCGGCCAAGCTGGTGCCGATGGCGATCACCTGCCTGGCGCTATGGTCGTTGTTCGCGGCCTTGACGCCTACCCTCTACAAGTCCCGCCGCTTCCCCAAATGGCCCGGCGCGGTGGCGACATCGCTCTGGTGGTACGGTACGGTATTGTTGTTGCCGCCGACCCTGTCGTTGCTGGGCGGCTATGGTCGCACCTATGGCAGCCTGGCGGGCGTGATGATCAGCCTCATTTTTTTCTTTCTCGTCGGGCTTGGCGTGGTAATTGGCGCGGAATTGAATGCGGCGCTGGCGGAATTTCCCGAAGAGGAACTGGACGCGGCGTCGGGGACCCAAGGGAACGGAACGACGATATGAACGGCTTGATGGCAGGAAAGCGCGGGCTCATCATGGGGCTGGCGAACGACAAGTCGCTCGCCTGGGGCATCGCCCAGCAATTGCATGCACAGGGCGCGGAACTGGCCTTTTCCTACCAGGGCGACGCGCTGGCGAAGCGGGTGCGGCCGCTGGCGGAGCAGGTCGGGTCGGATTTCCTCATCGACTGCGACGTCACCGACATGGACAAGCTGGACGCGGCTTTTGCCGAAATCGAAGCACGTTGGGGCGGCCTCGACTTCGTCGTCCATGCGATCGGCTTTTCCGACAAGAACGAGCTGCGCGGCCTATATGTCGACACCAGCCTGGAGAATTTCCTGCTGACCATGAACGTGTCTGCTTACAGTTTTGTGGCAGTCACGAAGCGCGCGCGCGCTTTGATGCCGAACGGCGGCAGCATCCTGACCCTGTCCTATTACGGCGCGGAAAAGGTCATTCCCCATTATAACGTCATGGGCGTGGCCAAGGCGGCGCTGGAAACCTCCGTTAAATATCTGGCGATGGACTTGGGGCCGGAAAATATCCGGGTCAACGCGATTTCCGCAGGCCCGATCAAGACGCTGGCGGCCAGCGGCATCGGCGATTTCCGCTATATCCTCAAATGGAACGAACTGAACTCGCCACTGCGCCGCAACGTGACGATCGAGGATGTGGGCGGCGCTGGCCTGTACCTGCTGTCGGACCTGGCATCGGGGGTGACCGGCGAAATCCACCATGTTGATGCTGGCTATAACGTCATCGGTATGAAGGCCGAAGACGCACCGGACATCGCGCTGGATAAGTGAGCGCGTGCCGACGGTCCTGCGTGAAGCCAATCTGCGGGTTGTGATCTACACAGATGACTACCCGCCGCCGCATGTCCATGTGTTCGGGGATGGCGAAACAAGGATCGCCCTTCTGGGGCGGGATGGTTCGGCGGAAGTGGTGCGGATTGTGGGGGCCGACCGGCGCGAGAGTCGACGCGCGCTCGATATTGTGCGAGAAAAGCGGGACTATCTGCTCGAAAGGTGGCGCGACATTCATGGGTGAGTTGACCCAGACGCAGTTCGAAGATGCCGTGCAGCGCGGCGCGCATGATCTGGCGATCAAGCCGCGCGCTCGTGCCGCGCGCTATGACCGCGGCAGCGGCCATGTCGTGATCGATCTGGTCAGCGGGGCCACCTTCTCCTTCCCGGCCACCTTGGCGCAGGGGCTGGAGCAGGCGAGCGCCGATCAACTGGACAAGGTCGAGATTGCAGGGGCCGGGTTCGGCCTGCATTGGGAAGAACTGGACGCCGACCTGACCGTGGAAGGCCTGATGACCGGCCGCTTCGGCAGCACGCGCTACATGGCGCAGCGTTTCGGCGTCGATTGGGATAGTGAAGCAGCAGAATGAGTTTCAACAGTTTCGGTCGCGTCTTCCGCTTCACCACCTGGGGCGAGAGCCATGGTCCTGCCATCGGCGCGGTCGTGGACGGGTGCCCGCCGGGTTTGCCGCTGAGCGAAAGCGACATCCAGCCCTGGCTCGACCTGCGCAAGCCCGGCACGTCCAAATTCACCACCCAGCGGCGCGAAGCGGACGAAGTGCGCATCCTGTCGGGCGTGTTCGAAGGGCGGACCACCGGCACGCCGATCAGCCTGATGATCGAGAATACCGACCAGCGGTCGAAGGATTATTCGGACGTCGCCAAGGCATACCGCCCCGGCCATGCCGACTATGCCTATGACGCCAAATATGGTTTTCGCGACTATCGCGGCGGTGGGCGCTCCTCGGCACGCGAGACGGCCAGCCGGGTCGCGGCGGGTGCAGTCGCGCGCGCGGTCATTCCCGAAGTCGACATCTTCGCCTATGTCAGCGCAATCGGTGGCGATGCGATCGATTACGCGAACTTCGATCCCGCGCAGATCGGCCAGAACCCCTTCTTCTGCCCCGACGCCGAAGCGGCCGTCCGCTGGGAAAAGCTGGTCGATGACGCGCGGCTGGACGGCTCTTCGCTCGGCGCGGTGGTCGAATGTATCGCGTCCGGCGTGCCAGCCGGCTGGGGCGCGCCGCTCTATGCCAAGCTCGACAGCGAATTGGCGAGCGCGATGATGAGCATCAATGCGGTCAAGGGCGTCGAGATCGGCGACGGTTTCGCCGCCGCCAGCTTGCGCGGCGAGCAGAATGCGGACCCGATGCGCCCGGCTTTGGATGGGGGCAACGACGGCCCGGTCTTCCTCGCCAACCATGCCGGCGGCATCGCCGGAGGCATTGCCACCGGCCAGCCGGTCAAGGTCCGCATCGCCTTCAAACCGACCAGTTCCATCCTGATCCCGGTCGAAACCGTGACACGCGAAGGGGCGGCCTCCGACATCATCACCAAGGGCCGTCACGATCCCTGCGTCGGTATTCGCGGCGTGCCGGTGGTCGAAGCGATGATGGCGCTGGTGCTGGCCGACCAGAAACTGCTCCACCGCGCCCAATGTGGTGAGGAAAAGGAATAACGCCAAGCCCGTTCGCTTCGAGCATGTCGAGAAGCGTGTTGTGCTGCCTTGCCCGTTTCTCGCCTTCGTTCCAACGAACGGGGGTAGGCGCTATCGACGCGCCGAACCGCGCCAATCGCGCGCCGAACGTCGATTCGATGCGAGACGACTCGGTCCTGTTGCGATAATATAATGGATATCGCCCGCGGGTGGGCGAGCGGCAGAGCGTAAGCCTGGGGAGCGTCACCACGCATCACGCGCGAATTGACGGTCAAAACGTCCCTAAACGCCGCGACACGGGCCAGCCATGCAACCATGGCTGGCCCATTTCGTTCGACCCGTGGAAGGACACGCGACCACGCGATCCGACGGGGGATTCTATGCATTTCATCACCGCGCTGCTGGGCGTCTACCGCGCGGAAATCGGCCTGCTGATCCTTGCCTGCATGTTCGTCGCCTTCGTGCGCGAACGCTATTCGCCGACCGTCATCGCCGTGGTCGGCGCCTGCGCCTATGGCATTTTCGGGATGCTGGATGAAAAGGCGATGTTCTCCGTCTTTTCGAACAGTGCGCCGCTGACGGTGGGGGCCATGTTCGTCCTGTCCGGCGCGCTGGTGCGCACCGGCGTCATCGGCCGCGTCGCCGATCTCATCATGACCCGTGCGGAGCGGCATCCGCGCATTGCGCTGGCCGAAGTGGCGCTGGGTGCGCTGCTGCTGTCGGCCTTCCTCAACAACACGCCCGTCGTCGTGCTGCTGATCCCGATCATGTTCAAACTGGCGCAGGCGACCGGCTATCCGGTCAAGAAGCTGCTGATCCCGATGAACGTCATCGCGGTGCTGGGCGGCTGCCTGACGCTGGTTGGCACCTCCACGAACCTGGTCGTCGCCGGCATCGCCGCCGATCAGGGCATGGACCGGTTCGGCATTTTCGACATCACGCTCTATGGCGCGGCGGGCGCGGCGGCGGGGATCGTGGCGCTGCTCTGCCTGTCCTTCCTGCTGCCCAGCGATCCCCCGTCGATCGCGGGCGAGAATGGCGGGACGGCGGTGCAGGATTATCTGACCGAACTGGTCGTACCGCAGGATAGCGAGGATATCGGGCGCGAAATCGGCGCTTTGGGGCTGTTCGGGCGATCGGTGCAATTGCTTGGCCTCAAACGGAGCGGTGACATCCGGCGGCAGGGGCTGGAGACGGAGGAATTGCGGTCCGGCGACCATCTGATCGTGCGGGCGGATGGCGCGGCGATCATGACGCTGCGCGAATCGGGCCAGTTCGAGCTGGGCGTCGCCGCCGATTCGCGCACCAGCGCGCAGGACGGCACCGTGGTCGAAGCGATGGTCGCGCCCAGCCACCCGTCGATCGGCGAGCGGTTGGGCGACATTCCTTTCCTTCATGCGCTGCGGGTGCGGATCATCGGCATCCATCGCGCGCGGCATTTGCCGGGGCCTGACCTCGCCGAAACGCGGGTTCGCGGTGCCGACCGGTTGCTGGTGGCGGGCGGCGACGACGCGATGCGCGCGCTCAAGGACAATCCGCACCTGATCGGCGTCGACATCAGCCGCACCCGCGCCTTCCGCCCGCGCAAGGCGTGGATCGCGATCGCCGCGATGGCGGGCGCGGTGCTGCTGTCCGCCTTCGACGTGGTGGGCATCGGCATGGCCGCCGTGATCGCGGTCGGCCTGATCCTGGTCACCCGCTGCATCGACCCCGAAGAAGCCTGGGGCGCGATCGATGGCGACACGCTGATCCTGATCTTCGCTATGCTGGCCGTGGGGCTGGCGCTGGAGCAGGCGGGCAGCGTCACGCTGATGGTCGGCTGGATCACGCCATTGATGGAGGTCGCGCCAGCCTGGACGCTTGTCTTCATCGTCTATTTCGCGGCGCTGATCCTGTCCGAACTGCTCAGCAACAATGCGGTCGCGGCGCTATTGACGCCGATCACCATCGCGCTGGCGCATCAGTTGGGCGTGGACGCGCGGCCGCTGGTGATCGCGCTGATGATCGGCGCATCGGCCTGTTTCGCGACGCCGATCGGCTATCAGACCAATGCGCTGGTCTATGCCGCGGGCGACTATCGCTTTGCCGACTTCGTGCGGATCGGGGTGCCGATCAACATCGTCGTTGGCCTCGCGGTGTGCAGCGCATTGGTCCTTCTGGGCTGAACTGGCCCTGTTCTTGGCCATCCCGGCGCGCCATCACGGCGCAAATGCATAAGGATCAGCCCATGACCAGTTTAGCCTTCACCCAGGTCGATGCCTTTGCCGACGCGCCCTTCACCGGCAATCCCGCCGCGGTGATGCCGCTCGACGCCTGGCTCGATGACGCTGTTCTTCAGGCGATCGCAGCGGAAAACAATCTCTCTGAAACCGCCTTCACCGTGCCGACCCCGGACGATCCCGACGCGGATTACGCCCTGCGCTGGTTCACCCCGACGGTCGAAGTGAAGCTGTGTGGCCATGCGACGCTGGCCAGCGGCCATGTGCTGCTCAAGGGAGAGAGTATCCGCTTCCGCACCCGCCATTCCGGCATCCTGACCGTCACGCGTGATGGCAAGGGCTATGCGCTGTCGCTGCCCGCGTGGGACATGGCGGCCAAGGCATTGCCGGACCTGGCGGCCGGGCTGGGCGGCCAGCCCATTGAATCGCACTGGCGCGAGGGCGGCTACAGCCTCTTCCTCTTCCCCGATGCCGACGCGGTGCGCGCGCTAACCCCGGATTTCGCCGTGCTCAAGCGCCATGGCGACGTCATGCTGATCGCCACCGCACCGGGCGACGACAGCGACATCGTCAGCCGCGTCTTCGTACCGGGCGGCGGGGTAGACGAAGACCCCGTCACCGGATCGGCGCATAGCCTGCTCGTGCCCTTCTGGGCGGCGCGATTGGGCAAGGCGCAACTCAGCGCCTATCAGGCGTCGGCACGCGGCGGGCGGCTGGGCTGCACCCTTGCGGGCGACCGCGTCATCCTGACTGGCCAATGCCGCACGGTGATCGAGGGGCGGTTTTTCCTCTAATCGTGTCCCCCTAACCCGGAAACAGCCCGATCAACTTCGCCAGCGCGCCGCGCACCGCGGCGCGCTGTTCCTTGTCCGGCGACATGCCGATCCGCACGACCGTCAGCCGCTGCGACGGGGAGATCAATATATATTGCCCGTTATGGCCGACGCAGCCGAACAGGCTGTCGGGCGCGCGGCCCGGCATCAGCGCGCTTTCGAGGCTGTCCCGGTTGAGCCACAGATGCGCGCCATAGGCGGGGTTGCGCGGCGATGGCGTGCGCATGAAATCGACCCATTTTTCAGGCAATATCTGATGGCCATTGGGCGATCGGCCGTGGTTGCGCAGCAATTCGCCGAAGCGGCCATAATCGCGCGCGGTCATGTGCAATATGCTGCCGCCGATCATCGTGCCGGCCGCGTCATATTCGGGGGTCAGGCTCGGCAGGTTGCCCGGCGCCTTCAGCCGCCCGTCGATGAAGGTCGCCATCGCCCGTCGGCGCACGTCCGGGTCGGCGCTGCCGGTCAGCATCCGCGTCATCAGGTCGGACAGGATGACGCTGCTGCCGGTCGAATAGGAAAAGACCGCGCCTGGCGCATGGGCGATCGGCTTGGATTCGGCATAGGCGCGCATGTCCTGCGCGCCGTCCATGAACAACATGCGCGGCGTATCGCCACGAGTGATCGGTTCGCCATCCTCGACATGGTCCAGCCCCGACCGCATTTGCAGCAACTGGCGCAAGGTGATCTTGCCGCGTGGATCGCCCGGCTGGCTCCAGGCCGCGACCGGCACCGGCGAATCGAGCGCCAGCCGCCCGTCCGACACCATCAGCCCCACAAGCACCGCCGTCACGCTCTTGGCGATCGACCAGGACAATAATTTGGTGTCGGGGCCGAAGGCGGGGGCATAACGCTCGGCGATCACCTGCCCGTCGCGCATCACCAGCAGGGCGCGCGTCTCGCCCATCGCGTCATCCTCGAACAGCGGGTCGATCGCCGCGCGCAGCGCGTCTGCGCCCACGACGGCGTCGCTGGCCACGGCATAGACGGGCGCGGGGGCAGGGGCCGCGCGGACGACCAGCGTCCCCGCGACCACGACGCCCGCGGCGCCCAGCGCCAGTCCAAGGCGCTTTACGATTCGGCTATCGATCGGCATAAGCCGCTGCCCTTACGCAACGGAATCGAAAAGGGCCATGGTGGTTCGACGCAAATGGTGGGTATCGGGCGGCTTGCTCGTTCTGGCGCTGCTCGCGCTTGTCGCATGGCAATGGGCGACGCTCAGCGCGCGCGCGCGCCTGGGCGCGGCCTATGGCGCGCGGATCGGCTGTTCCTGCCGCTATGTCGAAGGCCGCGCCATGGGCAGTTGCGACGCGGACAAGGAACCGGGCATGGAATTGGTGCGCCTGACCGATCTGCCCGACAGCCGCGCGGTGGAAGCCAGCGTGCCCCTCCTCGCCAGCCGCACCGCGCGGTTCAAGCCGGGCTGGGGGTGTCTGCTTGATCCGGTTGGGTGAGGGTGGCGGTTTTTGAGGGGCTGGAAACGACCATTTTTTGCCACTCGTCATTGGCATCCGCATCCCTGAAACCGGCCATTCATTTAGATGGCACGTCGGACGCTGAATGACGAAATCTGGTTAGCCGTCGTTCGGCGCATCGCGCAGCGGAGAGAAAGAGGCAGGATCAGGTATTCGGATGAGAGGGGCAAAATCAACCTTCCACAAATCTAGTTCATAAAGGTCGCCGTCCTCATCCAATAGTAGCGCCGCCACTACCAACACCCCGTCAGCATCGGGAAAGGAGCATTCACCCGCTACTTGTCCAATCGAGCGTCTCAATTTCGAAGAGACGAAGGACAGGCTACCCATACCTCCGTCCTCTAATTCCCTGACGCGAATTTCGGGTGGCAATGCGTTGCCAGACGCCCTCAAGCCCCAAAGATAAGCGATTAGCTTCCGCTCTTCATCTTGGAGTTGCCGGTCAGAAATTGCCATGCCTCGCACCGTAGCAGGCTCGCTCAAATGTCTGCAATTGGGGCGATTGTTGCCGATCAATTTTTTATCGCTCAACATCAGCTATCCCCGGAACCTCCCCAAAAGCTGACTGACTGAAATCCACCCATTATGCCATTGGCACGGGCGCCCTTCGTCCGCCCCCTACTGCGGTGCCAGCGCGTCCATGATCTGCCGCACGGGCGCGATGTCATAACCCGCCGCCGCGGCCTGCGCCGCCAGCACATCGGCATTGTCGCCGGTGCGGGCGCGAGTCAGGGCCCAGAGGAGCGTGCTGCGCGTGCCGGACCTGCAATAGGCGAGCAGCTTGCCGTCTCCGGCCTGTTCCAGCGCCTGCGCCATGCCGTCGAGTTGCCAGGGGGCAAAGCCGCCATGCGCGACCGGGACGGCGAGATAGGCGATGCCCGCGGCCTTGGCTGCCGCCTCGATCTCCGCGCCATTGACCTGGCCCGGTTCCTCGTCGTCGGGGCGGTTGTTGATGATGAGGGTGACGCCATGCGCCTTGGCTTGCTCGACCTGATCGATCGTGATCTGCGGGGCTACGAGGATGCGGTCGGTCAGCTTGCGGAACATGGGCGGTCTCCTTTTGCGGACGCCATGCGCGCTCATATCCAAGGTTTCAAGAGATTTGGTTCGCGCAGAGGCGCAGAGCGCGCGGAGATAAGAAGAGGAGTCTCCAGTCTCTGCGCCCTCTGCGCCTCTGCGCGAACGCTTTTACAGAAACGGCCGGATCGCGCTGAGAAAGGCATCGCCCCAGGCGTCGAGCTTCTTCTGGCCGATGCCGCTGATATGACTCATCTCGCGGATGCTGGACGGGCGTTGTTCGGCCATTTCGCGCAGCGTCGAATCGTGAAAGATGACATAAGGCGGCACGCCCGCTTCCTGCGCCAGTTCGCGGCGGCAGGCACGCAGCGCGTCGAACAGCGGATCGCCAACCGGATTGGCCTCCGCCCCATTACGGGCGTTGCGCTTGCCGCGTTCGCGCTTGGGCGGCATCAGGATGCGCACCTCCTCCTCCCCGCGCAGGATCGGCCGGGCGTTGGGGCCGAGCATCAGCCCGCCATGTTCGGTCGTCTCCAGCGCGTCGCGCACCAGCAGCGCCCGCGACACCGGGCGGAGTAGTGCAGTGTCGTCGCCCGACACGATGCCATACACCGAAATCTTGTCATGGCCCCGCTCGCGCACCTTGTCGTTCGGCGCGCCGGTCAGCACCGCTTCGATATGGCCCGCGCCAAAACTCTGGCCGGTGCGATAGACGGCGGAGAGATATTTGCGCGCGATTTCGGTCGCATCGACGCTGGCCGGGGGCGACAGGCAATTGTCGCAATTGCCGCAAGTGGCAGGCGGCGTTTCGCCGAAATGGCGCAGCAGGATCGCCCGCCTACAGGTCGCGGTTTCGACCAGCGCGCCCAGCGCCGCGATGCGGGTGCGTTCGCCCTGCTGGCGGCTCTGCTCCAGTTCCATGATGCGCATCCGGGCGCGGGCGAAATCCTCCGCGCCCCAGAAAAGATGCGCGACCGCCGGTTCGCCGTCGCGGCCCGCACGGCCCGATTCCTGATAATAGCCCTCGATCGACTTGGGCAGGCCGGCATGGGCCACAAAGCGCACGTCGGGCTTGTCGATGCCCATGCCGAAGGCGACGGTGGCGACCATCACCATATCCTCGCTGGCGATGAAGGCGGCCTGGTTGCGGGCGCGTACGGCGGGGTCCAGCCCGGCATGATAGGCGCGGACGGCGCGGCCGCCCTTCCCCAGCGTTTCGGCCAGCTTCTCGGTCGCGGCGCGGGTCTGGGCATAGACGATGCCGGGGCCGGGATTACCGGCGACCAAGTCGCTGAGCTGGCGCGTCAGGCCGTCGCGCGGATGGACGGCGTAGCGGATATTGGGCCGGTCGAAGCCCGAAATGATGAGGCCGTCGCGCGGGATGCCCAATTGGACGAGGATATCCTCGCGCGTGTGTGCGTCGGCCGTGGCGGTCAGCGCCAGCCGGGGAACATCGGGAAATTCGTCCAGTAACGGGCGCAGCAGGCGATAGTCGGGGCGGAAATCATGGCCCCATTCGGACACGCAATGGGCTTCGTCGATGGCGAACAGCGCGACCTTCGCGGCGCGCAGCAGGTTGCGGAACGGCTCCTGGCTGGCGCGTTCGGGCGCGACATAGAGCAGGTCGAGATCGCCGTTGCGCAGGCGATCCTGCGTCTCGCGCCAGTCAGCGTCCACGCTGGTCAGGCTGGCGGCGCGCAGGCCCACGGCATTGGCGGCGCGCAACTGGTCATGCATCAGCGCGATCAGCGGCGAAACGACGACGCAGCAGCCGTCGAGCGCGGCGGACGGGAGCTGGTAGCAGAGCGACTTGCCCGCGCCGGTCGGCATGATGGCGAGTGTCGGCTGGCCCGCAATGACGCGGCCCACCACCTCTTCCTGCACCCCGCGAAAGGCGGTGAAACCGAATATGTCGTGGAGAAGCGTGGGAATGTCGGGCCGCATGGGGGGAGCCTTAGCGACTGGGGGGTGGCGGGGCTAGAGGGTGTTGATGGATGATGCTGGTGCTAGCGGCGAAGATGGGTGGAAAGGGGACTGGCGGGTTTACAGGAGCAATTGTTGTAGAGCAGTCATAAAATCCACCGTCACCCCAGCGAAGGCTGGGGTCTCAGGCGTTGACGCGCTACGGTAAGATATGGCGCGAGGCGGCTACACCTACATCATGACCAGCAAGCCGAGGGGTGTTCTCTATATCGGCGTCACAGCCGACATTGCAGCACGCGCCGAACAAGATCGAAACGGCACTGGTTCGGCTTTTTGCAAAAAATACGGGCTGACCCGCTTGGTTCTAGTCGAGCCACATGATGACATCATGCTCGCCATTGCCCGCGAGAAGGCGAGAAGGCGCTCAAAGCCTGGAAGCAGGAATGGAAAATCCGGCTTGTCGAAGAGAGGAATCCAGGTTGGCGCGATATGTCAGACGTTATCTCGTGACCGCCTGAGACCCCAGCCTTCGCTGGGGTGACGATGAGGGAAACGGCCGCTTCCGGACAAAGGCACACCATGTTTTGAAGGCAAAAACTGGTCGTTTGCAGCCGCCGACCCCGCCTCAATTCTTCCGCTGCGGCACCGTGAAGGTGCCCGACACGCGCCCGCTGGGGCTGGTCGCGGCGCCCGGTACGCCGCCCGACGAACGCCCATCGACTGTCGACCGGCCGGTGTTGAGGTCCATGACCAGACGCCCGCCGCTCAGCCGGTTCGACCCCTGCGTCAGCGTGACATTGCCCAACATGGTGATCAGTTTGCTGTTGAGGTCGTAGATGGCGACATTGCCGCGCGCGGTCTGGTCCGCCTTGGTCACGACGACATTGCCCGATGCGTCGATCCGGTCGATGTCCACACCATTCGATCCGCTGCTCGGCTGCTTGCTATAGGCGACGGTCATGCGCGCGGCGTTCAGCGTCATGCCGGCCTGCGTCACTTCGACATTGCCCGATACGACGACGCGGTCCGAACGGTCCTGCACCTCGATCCGGTCGGCGTTGAAGTTGACCGGCGCGTTGCTGTCGTGATTCTTCATCACCTGCGCAAAGGATGGCGCGACGACGCCGGCGAACATCATCGCTGCGGCGCCCACAAAGCCGGTCGAAAGCAGGATCAGGGTGCGTGTCATCAGTTTCGCCCTTTGAGGCCATTTTGTTCGATGCGCAAGTTCGCGCGGCCATTCAATGTCACCGTGCGCGCGCCCATGTCCGCTTCCAGATGGTCGCCGCTGAACGTGCCGATCGGAATCCGCCCGTCCACGCGCCCCGCGCTGCGCATCCGACGGGTCTTCAGGTCGATGCCGACGTCGCGCGTGGTCAGGCGATATCCGCCCGCCGCCTCGAACTGCACCGGCCCTTCGATCCCGACCCGCTCGGTGTCCATATCATATCGCCCCTTTTGCGCGGTCAGCACGGCGGGGCCGTCCGACAGCAGGATGCGCGCCGACATGCTGCTTAAGTCCACGATCGGTTCGCGCGAGCTTTTCTGCACCGCAGAACCCGCGCGCAGGGAGAAGGGCTGGCCCTTGCTGTCTTCGCCGCGATAGAGCGCTTCGGTCAGGCGCATCCGGTCCTTCGCCACCTCGACCTTGTTCTTGTCGAGCACGAAGCTGACCTTGTCGCCGCCGGTGAAGGGCGCAGTCGCCAACAGGGCCGCCAGCACGCCGACCGCGACCGGCAACCAATTCTTGAGTAGCGCGACCAGCCGGTCGTGACTACCGCCCGGCTGCGCCCATTGGCGGCGGACATCGCGTTGCTGATCGGCCTGGACGGACATGGTTGGACCTTTCAGCCTGCGTTACATGTGCGAGAAAATGTCGATTTCCGGCCATCCGGCCAGATCGAGTTCGGCGCGATGGGGAAGGAAGTCGAAACAGGCCTGGGCCAGTTCCATCCGCCCTTCGCGGATCAGGCGCTTGTCCAGTTCGGCTTTCAGGGCATGGAGATAGCGCACGTCCGACGCGGCATAATCCTTCTGCGCGTCCGACAGGACGGGGCCGCCCCAGTCGCTCGACTGCTGCTGCTTGCTGATGTCCTGGCCCAGCAGTTCGCGCACCAGTTCCTTCAACCCATGGCGGTCGGTATAGGTGCGGATCAGGCGCGAGGCGATCTTGGTGCAATAGACGGGCGCGGCGACGACGCCCATATAATGTTTGATCGCGGCCAGGTCGAACCGGCCGAAATGATAGAGTTTCAGCCGCTCAGGATCGGCCAGTACGGCGCGCAGATTGGGCGCGGCATAATCGCTGCCGGGCTTGAAACGGACGAGATGCTCGTCGCCTTTGCCATCGCTGATCTGGACCACGCACAGGCGGTCGCGCGGGGTGATCAGCCCCATGGTTTCGGTATCGATGGCGATCGGGCCGGGGGCGAGCACGCCGGCGGGCAGATCTTCTTCATGGAAATGAACGGTCATATTCTTCCCTTATGGCGAAACAGGGCCGACCGCAATCAAGGCTTTGCCGGGCCGGTTCTTCGCGACGAAAGGCCGTATTCGCTCGGCGAATGGCGGCCGCTGGAGGCCATTTCAACCAATTGGAACGGAACAGGATCGCAACAGTGAAAATCATTCGCGCTGCTCTGAAAAGTTGATATAGTGATTCCCAAATCCGCGTCTGCGGTGGATTCTGCATGTCATTCGCCCGACATGTGTTTGTCCGATTGGTCTTGGGGCGAAGCGAAAGTGACTAACAGGGCATGAGTTTTGATAGAGGTCGCCGCGGCGGGCGCGGCAAGGACAAGCGCGACGGTTTCGGCGACGACAATTTCTACGATCAGGGCCGTGGCGGCTTTGGCGGCGGTGGTGGCGGCGGCGGCTTCGGCGGTGATCGCTTCGGCGGCGGCGGTGGTGGCTTCGGCGGCGATCGTGGAGGTTTCGGCGGCGGTGATCGCGGCGGCGGCGGCGGCTTCGGCGGTGGTCGTAGCGGCGGCGGCGGTGGCTTCGGCGGCGGCGGTGGTGGCGGCTTCGGTGGCGGCGGCGGCGGTGGTCGCGGCATGCCTGCCCAGGTCGTTGGCGAAGGCACGGGCGTCGTCAAATTCTTCAACGGGCAGAAGGGCTTCGGCTTCGTCGTTCGTGATGATGGCGGCGAAGACGTGTTCGTGCACATCAGCGCTGTCGAGCAGGCCGGTCTGACCGGTCTGGCCGAAGGTCAGCCGCTCGGCTTCACGCTGGTCGATCGCGGCGGCAAGGTTTCGGCGACCGATCTGAAGATCGAAGGCGAACCGCTTCCCGTGACCGATCGTGGTCCGCCACGCGAAGCACGCGAACCGCGCGCCGGTGGTTTCGGTGCCCCTGCGGGCGGCGATCGTGGTGGCCCGCAGCGTCAGTTGACCGGCGAGCGCTCCAGCGGCACGGTGAAGTTCTTCAACGCGATGAAGGGCTTCGGCTTCATTCAGCGCGATGATGGCCAGCCTGACGCCTTCGTCCATATCAGCGCCGTAGAACGCGCCGGCATGGCCGCCCTGAACGAGGGCGACCGCCTCGACTTCGAACTGGAAGTCGATCGTCGCGGCAAGTACGCTGCGGTGAACCTCCAGTCGAAGGCCGAATAAGGCACCGACGAGCCATCCCTGTTACAGGGGAGAGGATGAAAAGAGGGTCGCCCGAAAGGGCGGCCCTTTTTCGCGTCCGGGCGCGCGGGATTATGGGATCATTGGCCGCGTTCTCTGCCGATCTGCCATGCTGCGAATGCGAGTATATTTATCGGCATGACTGAAAATCTGTAACAAAATATTGCTTTGCCGTCGATTGCGCACGCTGCGCCTCATGTTGCGGCACAGCAATATTATCTTACAGCCGCGCCATGCATCCATCTTGCAGGCTTCCTAGTTTGGGGGCGTAACATCAGATGGAGGTCTTCAATGAACCAAACCGATCCCAAGAATCGCCGTATGATGATCGAGAAGGCGGCGGCTTCCTTCATGCTGCTCTGTTTCGGCCTTGGCAGTCTGGCCTATTTGATCGCGATCGATCGGGCCGAATGGTTCGCGGTGCGCCCCGCGTCCGGTGCTGCGCTGGCGATGGCCAATGCATCGGACAAATATGCCGACAGGCAGGATGCGGCGCAGGCCAGGCATGGCGATCGCTCGTTCCGCCTGACGCGAGGCGAGGTGTCGGGCGACAGGATCGCTGGTGACAAGGTGGTCGGCAATAGGGCGCCAGGCGTCGATTGATCCCATGCAACGGCTTTCGCATCCGGCCCGCCCGTCATCGGGGATGACGCCATCATGATCGTCACCGCAACACCAGGTATCAAGCAGATCGTTCGGGAGGTGTGGAAGCCGCTGGCGCTGCTGTTCGTGTGGGACGTGGTCGTCACCGCAACCTATTTCATCATCCCCTTCACCGCCCCGTCCTTGCCGCTGACGCTGTTCGGCTCGGCCCTGGTTCTGTTCCTGGGGTTCCGCAGCAATTCGGCCTATCAGCGCTGGTGGGAAGGGCGCGGCCTGTGGGGGTTGATGATCAACGCCAGCCGCAATCTGGCGCGGCAGGCGCGCAACCTCCTGCCCGAGGAAGCGCGGGAGGCCAAGCGCGCCATCGTCCTGCACCAGATCGCCTATGTCCACGCCCTGCGCTGCCAGTTGCGGCGGCAAAAGCCTGACGCGGACGTTACCCGCTTCCTGTCGAAGGGCGATCCGGCGCTGGCGCGGGCCAATGTCGCCAACGGCCTGTTGGACGGCACCGGCCGCCGCATCGACGATGCGCGGCGACGTGGCTGGATCGACACCATCCAGCAAGCGGCGATGGAGGCGGTGCTGGTCGATATCGCCAATGCGCAGGGCGGCATGGAGCGATTGAAGAATACGCCGTTGCCGGTGCAATATCGTTTCTTCCCGACATTGTTCACTCATTTGATGTGCCTGTTGCTGCCCATCGGTCTGGTCGAAACGATGGGGCTGGCGACGCCGCTGGGATCGACGGTCGCGGGCCTGATGTTCCTGGCGGTGTTGGCGATCGGCGACGATCTGGTCGATCCGTTCGACAACAGCCCGCACGACCTGCCGCTCAGCGCCATGTGCCGCACGATCGAGATCGACCTGCTTCAGGCGATCGGCGATCCCGCGCCGCCGCCGCTGGCCCCCGACAAGGCCGGCATATTATGGTGATGCGCGGGTGTTGCGCGCGCCGGAGCAAGCTCAGACCCGCCTGAACGGGAAGGGCGCGACCGTGCGTTCATAGCTGTGCAGGTCGAGTGCGCGGGTCACCGGCGGCAGGGCGCGGTCGGGGCAGGCGCGGCGCTCGCACAAATGGCATGTCGGCCCGACCCCGGTCGCCGCGTCTCGCTCCACGTCGATCCCGTCGGCATGGACGATGCGACCCGCATGTTTCGCCTCGCACCCCAAGGCGATCACCGATCGGCCGCGGGCCGCGCCCGGCGGCAGGCCGATCGCCAGCGTCAGGAAGCGCTTGCCGTCCAGCGTCTCGATCAGTTGCGGCGCGACCCGGTCCGCCTCCTGCGCGCCATGCGCGTCCCAGCGCGGGCAGGTGCCGCCATAGCGGGCGAAGGGCCAGGCTTCGCCATCGAACCGCTTGGAGATGATCCCGGCCCGGTCGACCTTGGCCATGAAGAAGGGGATGCCGCGCGCGCCGGTGCGATTGAGGCTGGTCAGGCGATGCGCCAGTTGCTCGGTCGACACGCCGAACCGGTCGCGCAGCAGAGGCAGGTCGTGCCGGCTCTGTTCGGCCGCCTGGCGGAAACGGTCATAGGGCATGATGAGCGCGGCGGCGGCATAGTTGGTCAGCGCCATGCTGGCGAGGCGACGGCTGTCCTCGTCAGGTGGCGCGGCGCGGGCGATCTGCGCGGCGATCGCATCGGCCAGTTCCTGCGCGCACAGATGATAGGCGATCGCGAACAGGCGGCCTGACATGGGCAGTCGTTCACTTAGCATCACCCGTCGCCGGTGCATGTCATAATGGCGCAATGTCCCGTCCAGCACGTCACCGCGCACCACCAGGCACGCCATGCCGTGCCGGTCCTTCAGCCGCGCGCGCAATTCCGCCTGCAACAACATGGGGTCGTCGGGCAGGGTGGCGGCGATCGCCTCCGCCCCCGCGTCGATCTCCGCGAAATGATTGCCCGCCCGCGCGATCATCTCGCGCAGCCAGTCGACCGGCGCGACCAGTGGCGCGGGTGCCTCGTCGCCCCTTGCCAGCGCCTCGCCCGGCATCCGCCGCAGGTCGCTCAGCGCGCGATAGAAGCGGGCGATCGCCTCGCTGACACCGGGATAATTTTCCGCCACCTCCAGCACTTCGTCGCGGGCGATGCCGATGTCGCGCACCAGCGCGTCGGACAGGATTTCGCTCAACTCACGCGGGCCGCCCTCCTGCGCCTGCGCGGTGAAATCGCGAATGTCGATGTCATAGGTGTTGGCCAACCGCAGCAGCATCTGCGCGGTCAGCGGGCGCTGGTTGCGCTCCAGATGGTTGAGATAGCTGGGCGACACGCCCAGTTCTTCCGCCATCTGCGTCTGGTTCAGCCCCAGTTCGCGGCGCAATACGCGCAGCTTGGGGCCAAGATAGAGTTTGCGCTCGTTCAGCTCTGCCATAAGGTCATAATGTCATAGAATGACAATATGACCAAATGCAATCATGACAGGCGGCCACTCATCGGCCTTACGATATGCGATTCAATTGTCTAACTCGGTGTTCATCAGCCCCAACGGGCACAGCCGCGAAGGACATCAACATGACCACCGACACGATCGAACAGACCCGCGAGCCGACCCGTTCGCGCGCCGTTTTCTCACCGGAAGATTTCGGCCTGATCCGCACCGCCATCGCCCATTATCTGCGCGAGGTTCAGGACCAGCCGGAATCGGTCAAATATGCCAATCTCTACCACCGGCTGGGCCGGGTCGCGTAACCGGACGCACTGAATGAAAAAGAAGGGCGCGGGATTATTCCCGCGCCCTTTTCATTGCCCAACACCAATAGTGTTTCCGCGCAGGCGGGAACAGGCGTTATTTTCAGAAGAACTTTGTCAGCCAGTAGAACAGCGCGCCGATCGCCGCGCTGGCGGGCAGGGTGACGACCCAGGCGACGATGATGCTCGACGCCACGTTCCACCGCACCGCCGACAACCGCCGCGATGCGCCCACGCCCACGATCGCGCCGGTGATGGTGTGCGTCGTCGACACCGGGATACCCAGATGCGTCGCCATGAACAGCGTGATCGCGCCGCCCGTTTCCGCGCAGAAACCCTGCGCCGGGGTCAGCCGGGTGATCTTCGACCCCATGGTGTGGACGATCTTCCACCCGCCCAGCAAAGTGCCCAGCCCCATCGCCGCCTGACAGCTCAGCACCACCCAGAGCGGCACATGGAAGCCGCCGGTCAGCATGCCCTGCGAATAGAGCAGCACGGCGATGATCCCCATCGTCTTTTGCGCATCATTGCCGCCATGGCCCAGCGAATAGAGCGAGGCGGAGACGAGTTGCAGCTTGCGGAACACGCTGTCCGCGCCCTGCGGCGTGAATTTGCGGAAGACCCAACTTATGACCAGCACCAGCATCAACGCCAGGAACAGGCCGACCGCGGGCGAAATGACGATCGCCGCGCTGGTCTTGAACACGCCGCTCCACACCACCGCGCCCAGCCCGGCCTTGGCGGTGCCCGCGCCCAGCAATCCGCCGATCAGCGCATGGCTGGAAGAAGACGGGATACCCAGCCCCCAGGTGATGAGGTTCCAGGCGATCGCCCCCATCAGCGCGCCGAAAATGACCTGCGGGTCGATGATGCTGGCGTCCACGATCCCCTTGCCCACCGTTTCTGCGACATGCAGACCGAAGAAGAGGAAGGCGATGAAGTTGAAGAAGGCGGCCCAGGCGACCGCATATTGCGGCTTCAATACGCGGGTTGACACGATGGTCGCGATCGAATTGGCGGCGTCGTGCAGGCCATTCAGAAAATCGAACAGCAAGGCGACACCGATCAGCGCGATCAGCAGGGGGAGGGCGATGGGGTCCATGGCGAGCTAAACTCTATCCTGCATGGATCGAAGCATCCTAAAATCCGTTCGTTTCGAGCGAAGTCGAGAAACGAGATGTGCGCGCTATCCGCTTCTCGACAGGCTCGAAGCGAACGGGTGTATGTGCTGTGAGCGGATCAGGCGTGGTCGATGACTAGGCCGGAAATCTCGTTGGCGACATCCTCGAACCGGTCGGTCACCTTTTCCAGATGGCTGTAAATCTCGCTGCCGACGATGAAGTCCATCGTGTTGCCGGCTTGCGCCTTCTGGAACAGCGCCTTCAATCCCGATTCGTGCAGGATGTCGGCATGGCCCTCCAGCTTCACCAGCCGCTCGGTCAAATCGTGCAGCCGTGTCGAATTGAGGTTGAGCGAGCGCAGCAAGGGCATCGCTTCGGCGGTGATGCGCGCACATTCCACGATCAGCGCGCTCATATCCTGCATCTGCGGCGCGAACTCCTTGACCTCATACAGCGCGATCGCCTTGGCGGTCTGGTTCATCTGGTCGATCGCATCGTCCATCACGCCAATGAGGCCGGTGATGGCGCTGCGGTCGAACGGGGTGACGAAGATGCGGCGAACGTCCTGCAACACGTCGCGGATGATGTCGTCCGCTTCATGTTCGCGGTCGGAAATCTCCTTGATATGCGCCGCCATGTCCGGGCCGCCCTTCAGCAGCTTGCCCAGCGCATCGGCGCCGAACACCAGGGTCGCAGCATGATCTTCGAATTGTTCGAAAAACCGTCCCTGCTTGGGCATCAGCGCGTGAAACCAGCGGAGCATTCCAGTCCTTTCATTCTGTCGGTCGCGGATCGCCAGAAGCAGTCGCAGGAACCAGCCCGGATCGGCAGGCGGTTCGCGGAAGGCCGCGATGATCGATTGCAGGTCGGGTTCGTCGACCGCTTTTGCGGCTTCGGCGACGGGGAACCAGCGCAGTTCCCTTTGGCCCTGTTCGGGCCATTGCGTCAGGTGGCCGGTGACCGCAAGCGGAAAAACCTCGACCGTGGCCTCGCGCGATCCGCCCTTGCGCTTGCGCTTGTCATAACTGTAGCGGCCCAGCGGTGCGGGGCAGGCGATGCCATGGATGCCCGCTTCTTCATAGGCTTCCAGCTCGGCGGCGCGGTGCCCGGCCAGGCCCTTGATGCGATTGCCCTTGGGGATCACCCAGCGCCGCGTCTCACGCGACGTGATCAGCAGGATCTGCATCGATCCGTCGGCGGCGGTGCTGTATGGCAAAGCGGCAATCTGGCGCATCAGCAGGCCCGCCCTGGGGCCTTGCCCTGCCTAATCCTCTTGTCCACCGCGCGTTCCATGCGCGCCTTGTAACGATATTGTCATATTTCGCAATCGGCCCCTGCGCGATATGCGCAGGGGCCGATTGCGCAAATCAGATCGACAGGCGCGCCGTCAGGCGGATGTCGCGGCCGGGCAGCGGCGCATAATCCTTGAGGAAACTCGCAGCCCGCCGCGCTTCGACATCGAAGATATTGTTCGCCGACAGCGTCAGCGTGGTGCGGTCATTGCCCTTCAGCGGCTTCCACGACAGCGACGCATTGACTAGCGTGAAGCCGTCGGTGTCGGTTTCGCGAACCGCGGTGCGGTTCTGCGCGAAACTATGCTCCACTTCGCCGCGCAGGCTCAGCCGGTCGCCCTGCGCTTCCAGCGCGCCCAGCAGGCGCAGGGGGGGAATGCGCGGCGCCGGGCCATTGCCCTTGATCGTCGCGCGGACATAATCGGCCACGCCGTCCAGATTGATGGCATAGCTGCCGATCTGCCCCAGCTTGACCGTGGTTTCCGCCTCGAAGCCGAGATAGCGGGCGTCGGCCTGATTATATTGATAGCAGGGAAATTCCAGTTCCGCGCCGCCATTCACCGCCATGCAGGCGCTGTCGTCCACCAGCGCGTCGTAGATATAGCCGCTGAACCAGTTATGATAAGCGGACAGGGCTATGGTGTAGCCCTCCCCCTGGCCGCGCAGCGTGCCTTCTACGCCCCAGCTTTTTTCCTTGCCAAAATTCGGATTGCCGACTTCGAACGCCTGCGTGCCGGCATGATTACCGCGCGCGTATAATTCTTCGGCCGACGGCGCGCGCTCCGTGCGCGACAGGTTCAGGCCCAGCCGCCAGCCCGGCGCCAGTTCATGGCTTGCGCCGACCGACCCGGACACGGTGTTGAAATTACGGTCATAGGCCGGGTTGAACAGGGTTGCGTCCGCGTCCGCACTGACGTCGGTATGTTCGAAACGCCCGCCGACCTCGACCCGCGTCGTCCCCAGGTCGATCGACTGGAGCGTGAAGATGCCGATCTGGTCGGTCTGGTTGCGCGGCAGAAATTTCTCTTCGCCCACGACATAGAATTTGCGGGTGAAGAATTGCGCCCCGATCGCGCCGTCCCATCCGCCGCGCTTCGCCTGCACCAGTTCCAGCCGCGATTCCATCGACTGGTTGTAGAAGGTCGTGCCGACCTCGCCCGTGTCTTCGATTTCCTGATGCTGGTAATCGGCAAAGCCCGCGCGGAAGCGGATCGATTCCAGCAGGCTACCATTGACCGGCAATTCCGCGCGCATATCGACCCGGTCCTGCTTCATGTGCAGCCGCACCTGCTCCGCCTCGCCGTCCGCTTGCGTCGCATAGCGCACCGGCACGCCATAGAAATTGTCGGTATGGGCGACCGAAAAGCCCAGATTGCCGCCATCGGTGATCAGAGCCGCGCCGCCTGCGACTTCCCATGTCTCGGCCGCGCTGTTGGGCAGCTTGCCGCGCAGCGTCGACAGGCCCTCAATCTCCGGATCGCCGCTCGCCGCCGCCTGCGCGCGCAGCGCCGGGGTCAGGATATAGCTGCCGGTGTCGAGATTGCCGGTCTTGGTGTAGCTGCCGTCGAAATGGACGACGAACTTGTCGCTCAGCGGGATTTCGACCTCGCCCGATCCGGTGCGCTCATTGGACGCGCTGCCATAGGTGCCGATCGCGTCGATATGCACCGGCTCGTCGGGCACGCGGCGCGGGATGCGGCTGTCGATTACATTGACCACGCCGCCGATCGCGGACGATCCGTACAGCAATGCCGCCGGACCGCGCAGCACTTCGATCCGGTCGGCGGTCAGCGGGTTGATCGCCACGGCATGATCGACCGAGGTGTTCGACACGTCGAAACTGCCGATGCCGTCGGTCAGGATGCGCACGCGCTCCCCCTGAAATCCGCGCAGCACCGGGCGCGACGCATTGGGGCCAAAAGATGTGGCCGACACGCCCGGTTGGCGCGCCAGCGTTTCTCCGATGGTGGAGCGCAGTTCGCGCGTCAGCTTCTCACCCGTGATGACCGTGGTGCCTGACAATATGTCGCCCTGCTTGCGCGGGATGATCGCGGTGACGACGATATTGGCCTGCGCGTCATGATAGGCCCCCTGGTCGCTCGCGTCGCCGGCATCCGGGGTCGATGAGGTCTGGGCGAGAGCGGGAAGGCCAAGGCACAGCGCGGTAACGGCGCAGCCTGCGCGCAGCATCGGAAAGCGGGACATGAGGATCAACCCTTTGGTTCTGGTCTGATGTAATCCTGTATCTAGGATGATACATCATATCAATATCGGTTCGCCGCATTTTTGCTGCGACGCGACATTATTGCGGCCGATCAAAGGAAGAGAAATTCCGCCAGCGCCTCGACCGCCGGCTTTTCCGCCGCGCGCGGCGCGACCGCCTGCCGAATTTCGACGGCGGGCAGGGGCATGTCCAGCGCCAGCCGCTTGATGCCGCTCATCCGGCCGAGGTCGCGGGCCAATGTCCCGAACGCCGCGAAGCAGCCCGCGCCATCGCGCAGCGCGGCGATGATCTCGAACATATTGTCGCTTTCCAGCAGCGGCATCACATTGCGCACCCGGCCCTTGGCCAGCGCCGCATCAATGATGTCGCGCATCCCGCTGCGCGTTTCCAGCGACAGCATCGGCGTCATGGACAGGTCGTCGCGGCTGACGCTGTCAGCCCGCGCCAGGGGATGGCCGCTATCGGCATAGAGGTTGAGCGGTTCTGACCAGCCATAGCGGGACTTGAGGTCTTCCGGCTCCTCCAGCGCGTAGAAATAGGCGATGTCCGCCCGCCCATTGGCCAGCGCCACCGCCGCCTCCTGCGCGGTGTGGACATGCAGGTCCAGTATGATCGCGATATCCTCATTCGCCGCCTCGAACGCGGCCAGCGCATCTTGGAAATGGCCGAAGACGGGCGGCGGCGCAGCCAGGGTGATGACCTGGCGGGGCGGACCCTCCACCACCGTCGGTGGCGCGGGGAAGAGGGTGGCCGGTTGGGGCAGCGCTGCCTTTTCCACCGGCGCGGGTCGGTCCTCGCTCAGCAGCGTCATCGCCTGCGCCGTCTTGCGCCCCGCCGGCGTCAGTCGCGCTTCGCCGTCCAGATCCTCGAACAGGCGATAGCCCAGCCGCATCTCCAGCGACGCCAGGTCACGCAGCACCTGATCGACGCTGACGCCCAGCGCATCGGCGCAGCGCACGACGCCGCCCGCCGCCACCATCTGCGCGAATATGTCCAACTGGCGCAGGGAGGGGCTGTCCATGGGCCGGTGATAGAGGAAATATCGCAGGGGGTTAAGGGCGATCTTCGCGATCCTGTGCAATGGACTGTTGACGAGCGCCACCCGATGATGGCAGGGCGACCGCCTGCCGGGCGGGTATAGCTCAATGGTAGAGCACTAGCCTTCCAAGCTCTGCATAATCCAGCATTTCCGGCCCACATCATGTAAAACAGGCAAAAATTGCCGCCTTACTGATCAATAGCTTAGGCTCGATCGGTAAAACCAGATGCTTGACCGACTCGATTTTTGTTCTCCATACGTTCACGGCAATGGAGGAAATCATGCGAGACATCGAACATATCCGCGCAGTGGTCGCCGACGGCTTGGAAGCGCGGGACATTGGGGGGCTAGCGTGGCGCCAAGATATTCGTGAAGGCCGCCGCGACGATACGCCTTTCATGATTGGCGCGCTGATTGTGGCGCAGGTGCGGGCGCTCATCCCGGCCGAATGAAGTGCGCAGCGTCGGAAATACGGTTTTGCCGACCGACCTGTTCGAAGCGGTACTGCACAATCGGGGGGTGGAAGTTCGGTGCGCATGCGGCAATGCCACGGTCTTCCACGCGAACGGCCTGTGGTGGCACTTTTATACCAAGCGTTGGCCCTACCAATTCTCGCAAGCGCGCAGGCGATTTTACTGTTCGCGGTGCTTCAAAGCGTCCGGCCAGCGGGTCAGGCCGCATTATGTTGACGCGACGTCTCATCCCCCAAAGATTAATTTGCCAATGCCCGATGAACGACAATGGAAGCGGATGATCCAGAGTATGCGGGGATGATTGCCAGACCCGTGGCGAGATGATTCGCCGTCGGCCCAACGTCACCCCTCGTTCATCTGACCGGCCTATCTAGGACGCGGGCGGAGCTTCGTCACGATGGACTGCATCCTCGGAAGCTTCGTCCACCCGCCTACCGCGCACGGTGCGATAGAGGCCGGACAGTGCCAGCCAGCCCAGCCGCGCCAGCTCGAGCGCCGCGACGACTTTCCCGCCGGTGCGGGTGATCTTGCCCAGACCCATCAGCGTGCGACCTCGCCCGTCTTGCGACGCAGCCATTCAATGAAGTCGGCCACCGTCTTGTCGCGCAGGATCGAAGGATTGGCGGCGGTCGCCGCTTTACCCGCGATTATGTCAGCCCGGTCCTTTTTGTCGGCGGACAGGATCGACCCAGCCGTCACCGCGCCAAGGAAGTGCGTGGCGTACAGCGAGGCCCGGTTGATCGGGACGCCGCGCTTGCGCAGATAGGCGGCGTTCTTCGCGGTGAACGTCTTGGCGCGGATCAGCTGCTCGGCAGGCTCAGGCATCAGCCCACCGAAGGCAGGGCGCAGCGTCGGCCCCCATTTGCCGCCCTCGGCCTCCCAGCTCGACTTGATGAACTGATAGAGGCCCGACGCACTGGAGGATGCCGCCTGGACATAGGGCCGGTTGGCGCTCTCGATCTTCGACAGCATCGGCCAGTAGCTTTCGGGGATGGCGTCAGCATCCGCGCGCACGACAATCGGGGGCTTGAGCGTATCAAGCATCGCGAGCGTGTCACGCCCGGCCCAGCCGTCTCTTTTCAGCCCATGCTTGCCCTGGAATAGCTGGACGAATTGATCATCGGTGGCGGGCAGTGCAGCAGATTTGACACCAGTCGCGATGATCGTCGGGCCGTCGGCGATGCCCGTGACAGGAAGGCCGAAGCGCTCCTGAAACAGGCGCACGAATGCGTCATCAGAAATGATGGTCATATAGTCCTCACGATGTTGAAGATTGTCAGCCGGTCAGGGCTTGCCGGTTGTCCCGAAGAAAGCGTCCATGGCAGCCTTGAACCGGCCGCCTACAGCGCCCTTGGCAATGCTGATGATGCCAGCGCCCAGTGCGCCGATACCGATGCCGGTGATCCCGGCGGCGAGCAGGTCGAGCTGATGCGCTTGAACCCAAAGGACGGTGACGAGCAGGCAGAGCGCGGTGATCGCGCCGTCCAGCGCCCATTGGGCTTTGCCTTGGGCCTGAAGGCCGATGACAACGCGCGTGATGATGACGGCCAGGATGCAGATGACCATTGGTCCAGCCGGAAAGGGGTAGCCAAAGAGCCACCAGATGACCGGCTTTTGCGAAGCGACAGAGCCCATAGCGGCGGCCCCCATCACCGCAAATATTCTCACCGCAGACATACAGCTGCCAGTGCAGCGACGAAGCTCAGGATCACGATACCAAGGGCGCGGGCCAGCGCAGGCCAGCGGCTCCATAGATCGGTCGTCAGCGGCGCTTTGCGCAGCTGGAACTCGACGCCGGGTTCGCCCAGGATCACAAGGCCCATCCAGGCCATGCCGCAGCCAACCGCGATCGGGTCCAGCCATCGCTTTGCCATCATGACCCTGGCGACGGTCGCCGGATCATCAGGGTTCCACCCCCATAGCTCCATGGCGGCAGCCCCGCAGCGCAGGGTCAGCCCGATCGCGGCAAACAGCGTGATGAGCCTATAGACAGTGACCGGATCCTTTGGGTGATCATAGCGCCGCTGCGTCCAGATCCGACTGCTCTGCTTACCGACCATCATTGCGCCAAGGAATGTCGCCGCCGTCATGATGAACAGGTTGAAAAGAAACAGCGAAGCCCCGTTGTTGAAGCTGGGCGGCATGGCGGTCGCAGGTCCGGAAGCCACCGATTGTGCGACCAGACTACCAGCCGCGTTGAGGATCGCCATCAGCATGACAGGCTCCTATGGATGTTCGCCGGGAAGGCACGCACCGTCGCATGAGCGGTCATGTCAGCGCCGCAGCCCGCTCCTGCGCAAGCCATGCCCGCACTGCCGCCAACTCGACTTCATTGTCTGCCTCGCCGAGGGCCTTGCCGCCGAGCACCATCCCGCAGGCCACGTCGCCCACCAGGTAGTAGTTGCTGGCAGTCGTCGCGCCCGTCGCACCGATTATCAAGCGTCGATCGGCACCCCACGGGGGCATACCGACTGCCGAAATGGGGGGCTGCTCGTTATAGAAAAGCTTTACCCGTTGATTGGCCAAGCTGTACGATGTCAGAGCGGTGATGAAGGTGCCGACTGCGCCGGGCGCTTCCACTCCCGTCCCGTTGTGCGAGATGCGCGGATCACCCTCGTTATAATCCACGCCGAAATAGGACGGGTCGCTATCATCGCGCGCGCCAAAGACGATGCCGCCCCGATTGCCTGCGGTCTGCCCTTCTGTCGGCACGAAAATGCAGAACGCCATCGAATAATCGCCGGAAATCGGATGTTCCCGGTCATCGCTCAGCTGCAACCAGCCATTGTTGGGCGAGAAGTTGAGATCGCCACGCCAACCGAACCCTAGCGCCTTGCCTGATCCCGTGGCGCCCGTATTCGTCAGTGTCGGGTGGCGCGCGCCGCCAGGCACCAATTCGCTTTCGTCAGCCAGATTGATGCAGCCGAATCCTGCGGCAGGCTCGCCCAGCGCCCCGCCCTTAACGAGCCGGGTCGAGGCGCGAAAAAGCAGACTGGGGCCAAGGTCCAGCACCGCCGCCAGCTTGGCGTCGAGCGAATAGACCGGTAGGCTGTCATCCTGGATGACGGCGGTAGTCTGCGTCAAAAACATGTGTTGCTCCTTCAGAGATCGAGGATGAACGCGCGCGCCCATTCATGATTGAGGTGACCGGCGTCCGGACCATCGGCGAGGCTGAGGATCGCTCCATCCACGGCCCGAATTAGGCCGCGTGCGCCGTAGACCGGCCCGTCTCGGGTCTCATCGATGCTGTTGCGCTCCAAAGCATAGGCCACGCGGCGACGGCCGACGTTTGCCGGGCTGGACAAGGTGAAAGTCAGCACTTTCGTGCCATCGCCCTCATGGTCGACAATATCGATATTTGCCGTGCCATCGTTGAAACGGACGCCGCGATAGTTCGGCAGGCCAGCGGCCTTGACGTCGCGCGTTGCCTCGTCTGCCGGATCGTCATCGATCAGGACCGGCCGCGGAAACTCCATTGCGAACTTCGTATTGCCGATCATGTAGCAGCGCTTGGGCATCAGGGGGGCATGGCCTGCGCCGAAGCATGCCTCCATCACCACGCGGGTGAGAGCGGGGCCGCGCCGATACTCGCCCAGGGACGAGAGATGCACTTCCTCGCCAATAGCGCGGGGTAAGTGATAATAGGGCGGCCCCAGGATGATGTACGGATCGTCGGCTGCATATTGCTGACCCAGCGCAGTGTTATGCTCGAACGGGCCGTCGGGGTCGGGCATCTGCGGGCTATCGAGTATCCCCAGCGGCTCATCGGACTGAAGGGTGATGCGCTTGATGTCGGCCGCCAAATTTCGGCGATGCTGCTTCATCCCCGCACCATATTGCGCAGAATCAGTGTCCTGCGACGTGTCGGTTTCGTTCTGTATAAAGTCGAAGGCCAGGACGACGGGCGTCCATCCGCGCGCCCTGATCGCGTTCGAAAGATCCTCCAGCCCTCGCATGGTCCAGCCATAGGTGGATGTGCCGCGCTTTACGTCCCTATAGGCAGCGCCGCCGAAGCACGACACCATCGGCGCCACCCTGATCTTGCGGCCCGTATTGTCCACCACCTCTTGAATAAGATGGTTTGCCCAGCTGCTCGCCGATGTCTCCCACACATAGGTTTCGGCGTCGGCCGCTTCGACCAGATCGATAAGCTGCGTCCCGATCGGCGTCGTGGGCGGCGGCGGGCTCGCCAGCCCGACGCGTGTCCGCAGGCGCACCGCAGGCTCCAGCATCAACGCATAGCCAGGCCATACCGGCGTGGTCGACAAGATCGGCTGCACCGGGGTAGAATTGCCTTCGCCCAGCGACTGGCCGGTGATGAGCAGAATGTAGCAGATGACCCCGGACAGATCGACTGCAAGCGAACCCGCGCCGTTGGTATAGGCCGGTGCATTGTCCACTCGCGCGATACGCTGGCCCCGCACATAACTGGCCGCCTTAGTTTGCATGCCGATGACGCGGTTGTTCGCGTCCAGTTCGACTGACAGGACCGGCGAGCCTTCGAAATAGCCATAGGTTGGCGCAGTGGTGCGGCCCATGCGGCTGTCGGCTGTCAGCACGCCGCGCACATAAAGGGCGGCCTTGGTTTGCATTTCAGTGACACGGCCGTTCGCGTCGGTTTCGATCCGCACGACCGGCGATCCGCCGAAATATCCAAAGCTCGGCGCGCGGCGCAGCCTGTTGCCCGCCAGGGCCGCAGTGGCATCTTCGACCGCAGGTTTCAGATCGGTCGCCAGCGCGATCGCGTCGGCAACGTCGGCGGCTTGTTGGATGGACAGTCCAGGCCCGCGCAGCCCGCGCACCTCACCGCTGAAATACAAAGACCTCATGGCAGCGTTACCCCCGGCTCAAGTAGAAATTGACCCAGCGCGAGTTTGTCCTGAAGGTCGTCCGCGTAGGTCACGATGACGTCGTAAGAGAATGAATCTGCCTCGCCGGGCTCCGGCTTATTCTGCCCCGTCGGGAAATCTGCCAGCGCCACCTGGGCAATGCCGGGGAAAAGACGCAGGCGGCGGCGCGGTTCATCGTCGGATGCTGGCAAATCCTCGAACGGGATGCCGTCCATGGTGACAATCGCGGCGCCGGGCGCGCCGGGATAGAGGCGCACCTCCATGCGGATGGACGCGCCTGCAAGCGGCAGTTCTTCGCCTGGATAGAACAGGTCTATGGTCGGCGCCCACGCAACATTGCGTGAGGCCGCGAGGTCCATTTTCGCAGTCATGGTGTCTCCGGGGGAGCGAGGTGCTAGGGTTCTAGAGCCGCTATGCGCGCCTCAAGATCGGCGAGCGCGGCAGCGTCGTAATCGCCGACATATTCGGCATTGGAGGCGGAACCGGCAGCGAGATTGCCAGCTGTCACTGGGCCGAGGACTAGGCGGTCGGTCGGAACCCCAGCGATGACGTAGGATACACCCGCTTCGTAAGCTGTATTTGGCGCGATACTGGTTATCTCTCGACGGGTGACCGAAGGGGCAGCGACGTCGGTACCCATCCAATCATCGTCCGACCCACCAGCAAGGCGATACTCGAACACGATCTGGTCAACATAGACGTTCAATGAAGCGCCGACGATTACCAAGGCGGGGATCGACCCGTCAGCCGAGGTCAGTTGCGTGCCAGTAACGGACCAGTCTCCCGTCTGGGGTGCGCTCATAGTGGGCGGCGCCTGTTGTTGCGCAACCGCACCGGGGACAATCTCGTCGGTCGCGGGGTTCCAGTCGAAACAGTCCGCCGAGATCTCTTCAATCGAAATCGTGTTGCGCCAGCTCGCGGGCAGCGAATAGCTGTTGATTCGGAAAATGTGCCGCTCACCCTTGAAGTGCCGGGCAGAGGTGAAGCCGATCCAATCGCCTTCCTCCAGATGGGCAAAGCGCGGCCCGAGCGTCCCGGAAAAGTTGCGCTCCTTTCGCGCCGTCCGTCGTCTGATCTCACCACAACGCTGTGCCTGTGTGTTCGATGTCACGGCGGAGAGCGTCAGCGGATCCTCGCGCGGGCCGCCATCTTCCACCAGATCGGCCAGCACACGCCGCAGCGGGGCGGCGTGATCGGCCCATTTCTGGGCGGGTTCGATATATCGCGGCACCACACTGTTGATGCGCTGAGTGTCCGATTTATAGCGGTTGAAGCTCTTGGGCTCACCGACGATGAAATCGGCGTCGGTCAATTCGGCGACCACAGGCCGCGCTGCGCCCGGCTCGACCTCTACGCCGCCCTGCCGCTGCACGATGATGCCCGCGCAGGTCGCGGCGAACATTTCTTCAGTGTCGATAAAAGGCTCGTCGGCCCGAATGACACCATTGAACCGATAGCGCTTTTCTGAGCCGCCTGCTTTGAGCGCCACGCTTTCGTCGCAGACGTTAGCGGCGCTGAATACCCGTTCGGGCGGGGCTTCGATCGCGGATAGCCCGCGTCCTACCAGCAACATGCCTGGCTGATCGATTCTATCGCAGGCATAGACACCGCGCATCCAGTTATACCGGCAATCGATAGGATTGTCTGTCCATGCCCAGGTCGCCGGGTTGTCCCAGCGGTGTGTGCCGCTGCCGCCCACCGTGCTATCGAGGCGAGCCTGATAACAGAGCTTCCCCTTGACCACCCAGAGGAAGTTCGGGCGGCCAGCGGTCCAGATCGGACGCTTCGCCTTGGGGCTGTCCGCCTTATAGGCGACCACCACAGTGGCGCACCCGGCCAGGTTGTCGCTTACCTCCCAGCCGCCATAGCTGGTGACGATCGATGGCATGACCTGGTCTTCCGTTCCGGGAAGCCAGTAGACTTCAAGCTGGCCATTATACCCGGCAACGGGTCCATCGCCGCCGAAAGGGACATAGACGTCGTTCACGAAGAAGCCAGTCAAAGAATGGCATCGGTGGTCTGCGACGTCGACAATCAGCACTTCCCAGTCCGTGCCGTCAGTCCCGCCATAGTTGAAAGCATCAGCCAGCGATCCGCCTGTTGCGGCCTCCCCGAACAAGGCTTCGCGCGGGTTTTCCCCGACAGACAGGCTTGCGACCGATGCTTGGCGATCCTGCCCGTTGCGCTTGGGTGCGAACAGCTTGGTCATCACGATCGATGCGGCCGTCGTCAGCGCAAATGTCACTGCGGACACAGCCAGCGCCGTAGCTGTCTGCGTGCCGATCGCTGCTAATATGGTGACGGATATCGGATCGGCATGGGCTGCGCACGGTATCGTGAGCGCAGAACAAACCAGCGCCGCTCTCAGAACCGCCCGCTTCATTCGGCTGACCACGCCATCGTCATCGACACGCGTGGCATACGCATAAGGCCATCTGGGCCGGGGCCGACCAGCGTATCGCCTTCGACCACCATCAGCAGCATGTCATTGCCTCCTGGCCGTGTCGGGACACCGGCGATATCGCCGCGCTGCGCCAATGCTGGCGCGATATCCTGCAATTCGCTGGCGACCGCCGCTGCCAGGCCGTCCAGTTTGTTCAACACCCGTTGCGCGCCGATCGCGGTCGACCATTCATGGCCGCCGAATTTCACGCGCTTGCCAGTTTGCGCCTTTACGGCGGCGGCGGCAAAGCTGACGCAATCATTGGCCTGGTCGCCCCAGGCAAACGGCATCGCAGCCCGCTCGGACAGCAGGCGATAGAGGGCGGCCATGTCTCGCATGTCAGAAGACCTCTTTTATCCGGTCAAGCACACGCAAAGCACCGCCCAGCGCAGACGATGCCGTTGCCGGTCGCTTCCCGCCCCAATACAGGTTCTTCTGGCCAGCGTAGGCTATGGCCTTAAAGCCCCCGTCAGCGGACTTTATCAGACGCTGGTCGGCATCGGTACGCATCCGGCCGCCGCGCCGCCCCAGTCCACGCGCCGCCGTCTCGACCATCGCCTTGATCGTGGACGTGCCGCCTGGCGTTTCCTCGACCGGTATCTGATCAAGCGTGCCGCGCTTGAAAACTTCCGCATGCAGCATCTGCGTGCCGCTGCTGTCGAATATCAGACGATGCACAATGACGGGCGCGCGGCGGATCGCCGCTGCGTCGAACAGGGCAATGACCTCTGGCTCGACCCCAGACAGCTCAAGCGTGATATTCTGTTCCGACCCACCGAGCGCACCGCCAGAGACTGCGATCAGTCCGGCGTCGCCGATACCGTCATAGATTTCACCGTCAATCTCCTGCTCGCCATAACCGCCCCAGACACGGATAGGCGGATCGCACAAGATGGCGGCCGCGCCGGACGTCACCGCGTCACCGCGATCGATGGCGGCCTGCGCCGCCGGCGGGAATATCTTCACGGCAACAGATCCTGCACCGCTTCGATAGCGCCACCCTGTGCGGTGTATCCGCCGGGAACTTGCTCACCCAGCTGCGCGCTGACGACGCGCATCAGACATTGCGGCTTCGTGAAATATGCCTGCGCATCCGCCGGGACGATATTTGGAACGGGCGGCTCGACCGTCACGACGGCATTACCGCCGCCAGATGCCGTCACGCCCTCAACGACGCGGACAAGCGCCTTTCGCGCCATCGACCCGCCAGGCGCGCCCGGGGCATCCCAGCGGAAGCCGATGTAGTCGCCGAACCAGAGCGGCATGCCCGGCAGCAGCCCCCCGAGCGATAGCACGGCGTCACCGTCAGCGTTGATGGCTTGGGACCAGCTTGCCGCCACAGGGCTAAATGCGCCACCTTCGGGAAAGCGGGGGCGAGGGCGATTGAGATCATGCGCCAGGAATGCGCGACGGCTTCCCCGCAGCGTGGCGACGAACGCGCGCCATTGATCCGCGTCACGCTCGCCCATGTTGGTCAGGCTGATCCGCATGCGCCATAGAGGGAAGCCTGCGGCCACCGCGCCGATCCGGCCGCCAGTTTCAGGGCTCATATAATCGACCTGCTGCGGTTCGAAGGATATGGCGTTTGCGCCGAATTCGGGCATCTCGCGTGGGTAGGTAAGGCTCATGCTCGGATTACCCGGCGGTCGCGCGCATCGACAAATGCGCTCAAGGCGCGGTTCTCCAGGCTACGATCCAACTGATCCAGCTTGGCGCTGATGCCTGCAACGGCATTCGCATCCGCGCCCCGAAAATCATTATGCATGACAACCTTGTTGCCGCCGCCGTCACCATTCGCTCCAGGCCGGCTCACATTCACGGTTTCGCCTGCCGTGCCCCAAAATTGTACTAGGTTGGTGTCGATGCCGGGCGCACCGCCAATTTCGAAGCTGCCGCCCGTCGCAAAGCCAGGGAGATTTTTCGGGACCGCGAGTTGCGATGCTACGCCGTTGAGATAGGCGGCCGAGCTGGAACTGACCCCGCCCAAGGAACTGCCCCCAAAAACTGCGCCAATGCCGCTCACGATAGTCCCGAAGAGACCACCCCCACCGCTGCCGCCGGACTGTCCCAAGGCCTGCCGGAATAGATTGAACAGCATGTCGGACAGGCTGTTCAAAGCCTCCTCCAGTCCGCGCGTGGCACTGTCCTTCAGCCAGCTTTTCGCAAAACTGCCAAGATCACCGTCTAGCGCGGCGCGCCACCCGCCTTTGATGATATCCCGCCACTGGCCTTTCTGACGCGCGATATCCTCCTCGTCCATCTCACTGGTGGCACGATCGCGCGCATCCTCTTCCTTCACTTTACCACCGCCATCGCGGTAATATTGATCAGCGCGACGCGCTATTTCAGCCTCACGAACCACCGCGCGCTGCCTTGCCGCGCTGTCGCCACGGATGCGGGAAAGGTCAGCCGCGCGTTCCAGCGCCTGTTGCGCAGCCACTCTCGCTGCAGCATCAGCACGCGCTACGTCGATTTGAACGAGATCCTCGGCCGCTCGCTTCTGCGCTTCAATCAGAGACAGGCTCTTGCCCTGCCAGAACGTCGTGCGCTCGGCGAGATAGGCCTTGTCCTCGGCAAAGCGCGCCAGCTGCTCGTCGCCACGGATCTGGGCCAGCTGCTGGTCGAAAGCGTTTTCCGCCTGCGCCACTTCCCGCGCATTGAACTCCGCTTCCGCCGCCTTGACCTCAGCGACATCCTTCGCAGCGGCAACGCGCGCGGCAGATGTAGCCAGGCCAGCATCTTCATAGTCCCGCTGTCGTTGCAGGATATCGAGCTTGTCCTGCAAGCGACGCATCTCATCCTTGTCATCGCGCGCACGGGCGACGGCCATCTGTTGCTCGATCTGCATCTGCTCTCGCCGCTCCGCCAACTCCTTGGCAGATGGGCCGGATGCTTTCGTGGTCTTGTCGCTATCTGCCTTGTCGAAGTTCAGATCTACGGTGCCGAACTCAGGAGTGGAGATTGAGCGGGAATAGCCCTCCACGGTCTTGGCAAGAATATCTAGCGCCTTTGCTCGTTCCAGCAGGTCGGCCTCTGCCTGGTCGACCGCCTTATTGGGCCTCGTGCCTGGTAGATAGCCGAACCTCGCAACCGACGACCCTTCCTGGCCTGCGGGCTTCATCTTAGCCCGCACTAATTCGGCTTTGGCGGCAATTACTTCCGCTCTTGCCGTGGCCATAGCCTGCAGCTCTGACGCGCGATCGGCCTTCATCTTATCGATGATCGCCTTTCGGGCCGCACCGGTTGCGGCGACAAGACCCAGCGCAGCGGCCTGCTGCTTCTCATATGCCGCCGCGGCCCGTTCACTCGCCTGCTTGGCCGCCGCTGACGCTGTGGTCGTCCGCCCCATCCACAGAACCAGTAAAGTGAGGCCAACGACAGCTAGCCCGATCCATCCGGCAGACGCGCCGAGGGCGACACCGAATGCTCGAAGTGCGACACTCGCGCCGGACAGAGCCACAACAGCCCTTCCGATCAGCGCAATCAAAGTGCCCAAGGGATTGATCAATGCCGAAAGGACTAACCCGACAGCGCCGAATCCGCCGCGCAGCAATATCAATGGTGCCAGCACCTTGACGATGCCCATCATGGCCAGGATCATCGGACCGATCGCCGCCGTCACACCCCAGACGGCGACTATGACCTGATGCACGATAGGCGGCAGTTCGGCCATCCATCGCACTGTAGCCGATAGAGCGTCCTGCACGGACGTGAACGCGGCAAGTATGCCGGTCGCGCCTAGCGCGATCTTCAACTGTTCGAATGCGCCCGACAGACGCTTGGAAGACTCTTCAACGCCCTGCAACTGTATCGCCAGTTTCTCACCCGCGTCCGTCTGACCAATGCTTTTTTGCAGATCGTCAAATGCCTGTCCGCCTAGCCGCATCAGGCCGATTGCCGTCCGCATGGCGTCCGCGCCGAAAATCTCTGTCAGCACCTGTGTCCGGGAGCGGTCGGACAGGTTGCCCAGCTTGTCGCGCAGCATCTCTGCAATGTCGGCCAGATCCTTCATCTTGCCGCCGGCGTCGTAGAAATCGAGGCCGAGCTTTTCCATCATTGCCGCCGCCTCTTTGGATTTGGGCGTCAAGGTGGTGATGAACGTCTTGAAGCTGGTCCCCGCATCGGACCCACTACCGAACAGGGCGGCCGTGCCAGCCAGCGCGGTGTTGAAGTCCTCGAAACTGACGCCCGCAGATCCGGCTACACCGCCCCCCTGGGCGATAGCATCCTTGAAATCGTTAAAGCCCAGTTTCGAAGCGTCGAGCGCGCCGGTGACATTATTGACCACACCTTCCAGGTCGCCGCTCGCTTTTCCAAACTGTGCCATGATATCGGTGACCAGGGATGCAGACTGCCCAAGGTCGGCGGCATTGGCAGCCGCAAGGCGCAGGGTTTGCGCCAGGCCGCCGTCCAATATGTCGCGTGATGACATGCCCGCAAGCGCCAGCGACTCGATACCATCGGCCGCTTCCTTCGCGCTACGGCCGACCTCCGGCCCCAGTTTTAGGGCTGCCTTTGATAGCGCCTCCAGTTGTTCGCCGCTGATGCCGCGTAGGGCGGCATGAACATTATTCATCGACTTTTCGAATGCGCCCGCGCCGCGCTTCGACACGATCGCCATGCCAGCAAACGGCGCAGTTATGCCGGCAGTCAGACCCAGGGCGACGTTGCGGATCGTGCCTTCCAACTCCTTGAACTGCCGCATCACCTCTTTGGAAAAGTCGGCCAGCGCCTCACGCGCGTCTTCAAAGCCGTCAAACCAGCCGCGAACATCGAGACCCAGTTCGCCGTGCATCCCACCGATTTTCATGTCATCCATGGTGGGCCTCGCGCTAAATTAGGAGAAATATTATGGAGTGGGTGCCGGTTATTGCGATCGGGATGCTGATGTTCGCGGCTTACGGAATTTGGGGGATGTTGAAGAAGGGCAGCCAGCGTAAAATGTTAGAGGACAGGCTTCGAAGTGAGGCGGGACCGAATTCCCACATTATTGTTACCGAGCAAGTCGATATTCTCAGCAAAACTCACGGTCTTGCGGTTAGCGAAGATGATTTATGGATCGCCGAAGGTGACGATATACGGCGGATACCGCATTCCAGAATCGTGAAGGCTGAGGTATCTAGCAAGTTTGGGGCAGTTGAGAGCTTTGTTAGGCTTCACCTGACAATCGACGACCTCGCCAAGCCGTCTTTCAAGATATCAATGATAGATGCCCATGCGCCAACACAAAAAATGGCGCGCGCGCGAGCGGATGAATGGAAGTCTAGGCTAGATGCGTGCATCCATAGAAGTCGCATCAACCCACCTTCCTAATCTTGATCGGCGCACCCGCCGCCTGCATGTCCTGAAACGCTGACAGCATCTCATCTGTGGACTGCTTCTTTTCCGCCTGCGCAGGTTTCAGCAGGCTTTCCAGCGTCGGCAGATACTTGTTCTTCGGATAGCGGCTGAGGTTCGCTGCTAGGCGAGCATGATAGGTGAGCGCCTCGATCTCAGCTTTCCGTGCGCCCCTATATCCGTCCAGCACAGCCTTGAGCGTCCGAGGGGTCTGACGCCAGAAGGCATCGGGATTGTGGCCCGCTTGCGCCCATAGCGTCAGGAGGCCGAGCCAGTCCCACCCCTTTTCCGAGGTGCCTTTCCCTCCGCACCCGGCTTGTCGGCTGAAGGCGCAGGCATAGCGGCCTTGAGCGCTGTGGAGAGCGCATCCTTCATAACGTCAAGCCCGGCGTCGGACATAATCTCGCCAGCTTCCTTGATGGACGTCTGCGGGTGATGCGCTTGCAGCCCGGCGCAAAAGATGGACCGAAGCAATTTGAAGCTGGGCTTGTCCTGGATCTGGTCGACCAATTCCGCAACGGCAAGGCCCGTCTCGTCTTCCAGTTCGCAGAAAGTGTTGATGTCGAACACCAACGTGAATTCGGAGGCGCCAGCTTTAAACGACGCCTCCCCGCGCAGAGGATTGCCCATTATGCGCCAGCCCCCTCATCCGCGTCACTCACCCATTTCACGCGCAGCGTAGCGACGCGGCGATCGAGCATCGGGTTGGAACGAGTGTAATTGCGCACCAGCACTTCACCAGTGATTTCCCAAGTGCCCTCGCCATTGACCAAGACGATCTTGAATTCATGAGGCCGACCGTCATCTTTCGCCTTGCGGCACAGAATATCGGACACCGAGCCGGGGATCCAGTTCATCACCAGATCAGCTTCCTCGCCATCCTTGAGCGGCGCATTGATGAAGCTCTTGTAGCCGATCGTCTTCATGTGGCTGGTTTCGACCAGATCGGCGGTGCCCTCGGGGAGAGGAACCTCGGTCAGTTCGGCCAGTTCGACCAGCGCTGGCGTCGCCAACGTCCAGTCCCACAGCCAGAATTCGGTCAGATGACCGGTTTCGACGTCACTCATGACAAATGCCTCCTTCAGGCCGGTGAATAACGGACCCGCAGGTCCGTTGAGGTGCGGTAGATCGGGCCGTTAGTACCCGGCTCACTTATGTCGCGACGGCCGAGAATGGACGCCGGTCGAAAGTAATAATCGTGCCCTCGGTATCGAGGGCGAAGCGCAACAATCGCTGCGTCGCGCAGCTGCTGCGCTACGATGACGGACAGCGCATATGTATCGACTTGCAGCCGCATGAACTGAAGCGACTGCAACCCCTGCATATGCTCATCCATAGGCGCGGACACCGTGGTCAGCACAATGGCGGGCAGCGATGAACCTTGAGGCCGCAGGACCCAAAAGACCGCTTTTGTTGTTTCATAGGCGGCCAACATGGCGGCGACGGGTCCGGCCTCTATCAGCCGAAGTCGCAAAGCGTCCTCGATATCCATGATCATGCGGCCTTTTTGATATCGACCCATAGTGAGTGGCCCATAGCCCGCCGGACCTCATCGCGCGTGTTATCGAGCGCAGGGCGCATGAATGGATGCGCAGCAGAATGCGACGTGCCCAGCTCGACCATGTGACCGTAGTAGCCTTGGTCCTTCGACGGTCCGATGTAGACTGTCGAAAAGAAGCGACGCTGCGCGACAGCCGAAAAATTCAGGCCACCGTCGAAACTGACGATGATGCTATCGCGCAAATTACCGGTCAGGACCGGGACCAGGCGCTTGGCCTCATCCTGGATGATCGCCGCCCCAACCATCAACGATCGCTCACGTGCTGCAGGCGACACAGCATCACGAATGGCGACGAGCTTGCGATCCATCGTGGCGACGCCAACCAGCTTCACACCGTTACCGTCTCAGCAGTGATCCGGAATCCTTCATTGCAGCCAAGCGGCGCAATCGCACGGATATCCCAGGCGGGCCAATTTTGCGGATCAGGGTCACTGACCGGATAATAGAGACGGTTTTTGACACTAAGCTGCCTCGTCACGCTATTTGCCAGGACATCGAACGAGGCTTTCTGTGTAGCACCATCCTCAGCAGAAGCTCGCTGCTCATCGCCCGACCCGAAATACGCACTGGCACTCGCCTTGCCGAGCATCTCCCATTGCTCGTCTACTGTCGCATGGCCCCGGCCGTCGACGCCGGCCACCTTCTTCTTAAATGCTATGCGCTTATTTCGGCGACCCGAATCCAGCCACATCAGGCATAGACCCGATACGGGCTGAGAAGATTGTCGACAGAGGCCGACATCGGTACCGCCGACATCGTCGCACCGGTCGCAATCGTCGCGCGGCTATGCCACATGTCGCCCACCATCAGCAGGATCGCTGCCTTGATCGGCTCTGGCACGTTCGGCACTACGGGGTCAGCGTCGGGATCGATCGCATAGCCCGCGCGATATCGAATACGCACCGTCTCTGCATTGCCACGATAAGCACCGGGCGTCGGCCAGGATTTGCCCCACCCGTTGCCCAGTTCCGCGCCAAACACTTCATATGTGTCTGCATCGACAAGCTGGGGCTGCCCCATGCCGTCGAGATAATGGACCGTCTCGATATCGACGATCGGCGGATAGCGCAGACGGATCAAACCACCGCCAAAGCCGCACATGCGCATTTCCAACGTCTGAAGCCCGATAGCACGGCCCAGCCATCCCGCCGGGCCGTCGATATGAGCGGTCGCGGCGGCAATCAGACGCTCGACCAGTTCACGCTGATCCTCATCGCCGTCCAGGCGCAGCTGCGTGTCCGCCTCCTCCCACGTCACCACGGGAGCGGGAGCAGTGATGACGACCGTCCGCATGATCAATCGGCCTGAGCAGGCTTCTTGTTTTCCGCCTTCGGCGCAGCCTTGTTTTTCGGCTCGGCGGCAGCTTTGTTCGTAATCGGCGGAATGCTCTTCTCTTCGGGCACCGGCTGTTCCTCCTGCGGATTTACAGACGCCTGATCCGCGATGGCGGCGGAAATCTCATCGGCGGTACTGCGCGAAGCATAGCCAACTGGGGGGTAAGCGCTGGCGAAATAGCCCGCCGCGACATATTCGCCGACGGTCGGTCCATCGGTGCGCAGTTCCGTATCGACCTCATCTTCGGCATGCGGTTCGTCGCTGACGATCTCGACCAGGCGGTTCGCCTTGAGTTCGGCTGCGCGCGCACGAGTGACCGAATGCATTGTGCCTGTCAGCACATCTTTGTCCGGGCCGATGCCCTCCTGACCGCTATAGTCCCGTATTATCTTGATGATGGGCATTCTGCTTCTCCTTCCAGACAGCCGCACCACGGCGGTGCGAAAAGGAGGGGGGCACCGCCTCCCTCCAGATCAATCAGGCTTCGTTGCCGAAATCACCGTAAACCAGAGCTTCGGGGCGGTAGACAGCTAAGCCTACGCGCTCTTCAGCAAGGATGGTGACCAGGTTGCGGATGAAGTTGTCGCGATCGTCGGTGCTGAGCGCGACATTCGCATCTTCACGATCGAATATCTGTGCGGCCAGTTTGAACGCACCGGTCAGGAATTTGTCGACAGTCATCGCGGGGGTTTCGACGACCGGCAAACGCCACAGGCGCGGAGTGGCACCATCCGCAGGATTGCCGATGATATAAGCACCGTCAGCGTTCTTCAGCGTTTCGATGCGCGCCCAATCGATCGGATTGAGTATATGGCCGGTGGCAGGATATTCGGCGAGAACCGCCTGCAACATCGCATAGCGCAACATGTCGATCATGGTTGTGCCGGCGGGCGGAGTAAGGGGTGGATTGTATGCGACCGCCTGCGGTACCATACCGAGCAGATTGGTGCCGGTCCCATCGCCTTTGAGCAGCTGAAGCTCTTCGGCATAGGCAAGGCCATAGCGCAGCCGCCCGTCGATGTAGCTTTCGAGCATCGGCGCGTCGGCCAGTATCTGTTTGGACGCCTGAACCCAATGGGCGATCGTGGCGACATTCTTGGTTAGCAGGTCGAATTTGATATCGGACTGCGACTTCGCTACGCCCTCCGCAACTGTAGCGGCATTATTGACATAGCCAGTTTCCTGCACATACTGGATCGCATTCGACGACGTGCGACCGGGCGTAAGCAGATCGCGAACCGTCATGCGCCGTTCGGGCGGCGCAATAATGCCGTCCTGCCGATCTGGAATGATCAGATCGCCCGCCGAGCCCAGAACATCGGTCGTCAGGCTTGTGATCAGTGCCTTCGTACCGAACTGGACCGACCCCTTCGAAGGACAACGCTCCATGAACGCCTTGACGTCTTCGGCTTCAACAAACAGACGGCCCACCGATTTGCGCTCATTCTGGCCTTCACCGCCACCGCGCCGGGCAAGCTTCTGCTCAATTTCGGTCATCGTCGCCGACAATTCATTGAACTTGACCAGCGCTTCGTCGGCTGACTGTTTTGCTGTGGCGGAGAGCTGCTCGCCCTTTTCCAAACGGCCCTTTGCATCTTCGGCGAATTCCTTCACCTTGTCCGTGGCGGCTTTCAGTTCGCGCGACAGCTGTTTGATGTCAGGTTCGTCGCCTTCGCCTTTACGGCCGAATTCAACGGCATGGTATTCCGGCGTAATAACGCCGCCCATGGCAAGTGCCGCCGCGCTGGACGCGGCGATAATATTCGGATGCTTCATGTGATGCTCCTAGAGAGAGGGCAGGCTGAAGCCTGCAAGGGTTTCGGAGATGGATTTCATTTCGCCAGCGCCCTCGGACTCTCTCCGGAGCAGATGATCCAGACCGTGGCTGGCGATTGCCGTGGCCTGAGATTTCGAGAAAGGAAAAGCCTCGCGCAGTGCCTTTTCGAATTCGGGTTTGGTGGGGAGCTGACCGCGCTCCAGTTTGAATTTGACGGCCTCGACCCGCGCATCGTCGTTGGCGGGAAAAGTCACAAGGCTGACCTCGACCAGATCGAGTTTGATCAATGTGCGAATGCCGGTCTTCTCGTCATAGGATGCTTCGCGCACCCAATATCCGATCGAAAGGCCGGACACGGCCCCCGCCTTCAAAAGGGCATGAGCTTCCTGCGCCTGACGAACGCCTGGGTTTTTCGGCGTGCCATCACCAATGATCAGGCCACCGCGCACCTTCAGACCACGGCTATCCTCTTCGAGGAGATCGTAAACGCCAACGGGTTCGGCCGACCGGTGCTGCCACAGAACCGGGACCGTGCGCCCTTTGGCCTTCAGGTCCGCAAGGCTGGCAGCAAATGCGCCGGGGGCAACAATCTCACCATAGCTGTCCGTCACGCCGAACACGGAACCATAGCCAGTAAAGGTGCCATCGTCGGCAACATCGCTGGCCTTGATCGACAGGCTGAAGTCGCGAACCTTCAGTTGCCCATGCTTAAAGTGCATCAGCATCACGCATCTTCCTTCTGTTTCAGTGCAGGCATGCCCTCGGGGAACAGCCAATCTATGATGGAGCGACGCGCAACCTCGCCGCCGGTGCTGGTCATTTCGCCCAGCTTGCCTGCGGGGATCATATTCGACTGGATAGTCAGGTCGTCGCCACCTTCCAGTGGCGGAAGATTTTCGAGGCGACGCACCTCGTTGCGGGTCATTATGCCATTTTGCACCATTTGCGAATAGAACGATGCCCGCGCGGTGCTGTCCGCCCGCAGCAATCCTTCGAAATTAAACTCTACCGTGATCGTAAGCCGCTCAGCCGCCGTTAGCAGCTGTTTCATGATCGCCTGTTCGATCCGCTTGAGGCGTTCGCGCAAAGTGAAGATCAGGAAACCAAGGGTTTGCTGTTCGAGGCCAGTGCCCCAACTGGTAGTGTTGGCCGTGTGTCCCACCATATGCGGCGGCACGCCAAACCAGCGACAGCCATCCTCAACTGAAAACTGCCGAGACTCTATCATTTGTGCATCGACCGAGTTCATCTGGATCGATTCCCAGCCAAGCCCGGCTTCCAGTACGAGTGGTCGACCGTTCCGATCGCCGCCAAACTCATCGACCACATATTTGTAGATGTCGTCGCGCTGCTCCTTATTCAGCGTCTTGGAATCTTTGGTCGTCAGAACGCCCGACGGACGCAGACCATTTTTGGCAATCTGGGCGGCAGCCTCTTCGGCGGCAAGCGCTTGGCCAAACGATTGCCGACCGAATGCCAAGGTCGAAAGGCCGCCGGTGCGTGCGCCGCCAAAGCCGCGCACATGAAACATTTCGTCCTGCCCGATCTCGACCGCCTTGCCGCCCTCGGCGTAGCGATATCGGATGGACCCATCGGCCATCGTGCGGATCTGCACGATGGCCGGGCTGATCGGCGTCAACGCCACAATGCGATTGCCCGCACCACGCTCCATCCGCGCAAAGCCATTACCCCAAAGCTCCAGGCTGACACAGATGAACTGCCAGAAATCCAGCGCCGTTTGGTCGGTATTGGGGCTGTGCTGCAACAACCCGAACAGGGGATGGCCTTTGAATTTGGTGCGCGTGTCGTTTGGCCCGTCCTTGTAAACGACCAGCGGCAGTGACGAAATCGTGCCTGCCACAAGCCTGACGCACGCCCACACAGTGGACAAGGTTAGCGCGTTCTGCGCCGTGACAGTCTTTCCCGACGAACTAGGTTCGGTGAATACCCCGCTCCACGATTTGGGATCGAACAACGACAACAGCCGTTTGATACCCCGCCGCATCTTCCTCCCGAACATCACGATGCCCGCGCTTTCAAGGCCGCGAGATAGTCATCCATGCCATCGCCGATGGCTTCAGGGTTTGCCTCCAGCAGTTTTGTTGCGTTAAATCCGGCGATCAGCGGATCGATCTTGGCCTTTCCGGCCGTCTCTTTCGTGATCAGCACGGCATTGCCCTTTTGTTCGGCCTTCGCATTGCCGACGCACCACGCCATCATGCGCGATCCGTCGTGGACGACCATGTTCAGTTTCAATTTCCGCTCCATCGACCAGACGGCCGACGACAGGCGGAACCCTTGGCTTACGGCGACGACCTGCGGATGGACCAAATCGAGTTCGGCGAGCGCATCTACCAGCGCGCCCACGCCTTGTGGATCAAGCCCGACGGCACCTTTTTCCGGCAACCGTCCACTCGCCTTTACGCGGCCAATCACCTCTATGATCGCCGCGACATCCTCTTCGATCAGCGGCGGCTGCTCATCGTCAGGCGTAAGCTCGCCCCCGACATCGATCATCGGCGGCGACGGGTCGTCCCAATCCTCGAGCGCTGGACCGCCATTATGTCCGCAAAGAATAAGATCGCCGTCGCTCGCGAAGCCTTTCAATGTTGGCGCTTCTGACTTCCGGCGCTTGAGCACTTCCGGCCATGCCCACGCACGAAACCAGTAAAGCCATTTCTTTGTGCCACGTTCGCGGCCTGCAACACAGAGGCCGAACAAGTCATCCAGCCCCCCACCATCGATACCGATGACAACGACTTCGCACCGCCTGAGAAGCGCGTCCAGTGTCAGCGTTCGGTCACCGGCGGCTTCCCAACTGTCAGCACCGCGCCACCGACCCCGGCGCAATTTCAGACCGATTTCGACGTTAAGATATTTGGCGAGAACGACCTGAAGGGTTTCCTTCTCGCCATCCTCTTCGTCGACTTCCTCTTCGCCGGCGGTGCATTTTTTCAGCTTCCGCTCGATGAATGCAGCGCTAACCGAACGGCCCAGGCTAGGATTTGTCACGTAGAAATTCTCAGGCTTCATATAAGCCTGCGCTTCCTGCATGACTTCGGGCCACTCATAGAGCATGCCAAAACTATGCGGGTCGTCGATCACGCCATCACGAACATCGCGGAAATATTCCAGCTTCTCTTTGAACACACCCTGCGGCGGCTCGTTACTATGTGTCGTCAAGTAGATGACGAAGCCTTCAGGCCGCGAAGCCAGTCCGCCCGTCGCCTCTTCCAGCATATCGCCAGCATTGGCGCGCTTGCCGAACAACCAGAGTTCATCAATCAGGACGAACCCATCCTGCGAACCGCCGACGGTGTTCGTGTCGGCCGCGATGACCTTCAATTCAGCGCCGGTCACCAGGTGCCGGATCAGCCGTTCATGGGCCACCACCTTCAGCAGTTCGCGCAGCTTGGGGTCGGCCTTGACCATGGCGGCGGCGGGCCTGAAACTGTTACCGGCAATCTTTTGGGTCGGCGCTATGATCGATAGCCCGCCGTCGGCGCGCCAGTTTCGGATCAACGCCGTTAGCATGATGCCGGCGGCAATTGTCGACTTCCCGTTCTTCTTACTGATCAGCAGCAGGAATTCGCTGATCAGCCTCTGACCGTTTTTCGCGTCATAGGCGCCGAAGATCGCGGCGACGAAATCGAACACGAACTGGTCGCAGGCTTCACCGAATGTCGCCCAGCCTTCGCAACCATCCGGCCTCGGCACCCCGACCATGCGGAGCGATTTGAACACCTCCAGCGCAGCGTCCGCTTCGCTCTGGAACAGCGGTGCGAACGGCACGAGCGACCGGCGCTCGACGATCCGCGATTCCCAGTCCACACATGCGGTCGACCACTTCATGCTGGCGTCAGTTCATCCGACCGGGCGCAGGCGGCGGCTCATACAGGCCACGAACCTGTTCTGCGGCCTTCGCAGCAGACTCCTTCTTGCCTAGGCGATCAGGCCGGGATGTATTCGAAGGTGGCGGGGCCATGGCCCGGACCTCGTCGCGCTGACGAAGTCGGTCCATCTGTTTCATCAGCTCCTTTTCTGCCGTGACATTTCCCGCAGTCGCCAAGTTGTTGAGCCGCGCAAGTTGGGTCATCTCCATCAGCACCTGCGCATTCGCCCGCCGAGCAACCTCGGAAAAATAAACCTTGCGGAGCGTAGGGGCAGACACCCCGACCACCATTGCCGTCTGTTTTACGCTCAGCCCCCGCGCGAACGACAGAAGCACCCTGTTGGAGTTTTCAAGTGTCCAGATATGCTCGGGCCGTCCGCGCCCCCCTGAACGGGGCACAACGGGGTGACCGAACATATCAAGGATCGGAATTCCATCAGACACGAAAAAAATCCCCGAATGAGAGAAGCGGCGGTGATGGGGCGACCAGCCTCTCAGACTTTTGACCCACCCCCCCATGTCCGACCCTGCGCCCGCGCCGCCCGCGCCTTCGCCGTCTTCGCCTGATGCTCCGAGAACGTCAGCCATTCGGTGTTGGACGGATCTAGGTCCGCGCCGCCGTCCCGCCGTTCGACCTTGTGATCGAGGATCATACGTTCGCCCCGCTTCGCCCGCTGGCGTGCTAGCTGGTAATCGGGGTCGCGCTTCCGATCGGCAACGAGACTGCGCCATGCCGCCGATGAGTAGAACCCTTCGACAACCTTCGGTGCAGCCTTCACCTTGGCAGGCATGGAGCCGAGCCGTGAGCCGAGAGCCTTGAGCCTTCCCATGATCGATATGCCTGAAAACGACAGTGCCCGCCAGGGCAAGGACCAGGCGGGCACTGTAGGTTAGGAGAGGATCGCCCCGAACAACCATAGGTCATTCCCAAGCGTAGATATCTATATGCTGAAACGGCCGCCAATCCGAACAAACATAATTGTAAGGTCGCAACTTATACCGTTTGACATAGCGAAGCCTTTGAAATCGCAGCATTAGCCACCTTCGTAACCTTGTACATGGCCCGGCCGTAGCGCATCCGCAGCCCGTCAGCGCCGAGCTTTACGCCCATCGGCTTGCGCAATTGGAGCCACGGCACCTGCTTTACGCCCCTTGCCAGGGCGCTGATCGCCAGCCCGATCAGCTTCCGCTCTTCCGGTTTCACCGCCATCACCCATCCGAACGCTTCCTCCATCTCGGCAATGTCACGGCGCGATGCAGGCAGCGGCCGCAGCGGCGGCGGCCCCATGTCAACGCCCCGCGCATCATAGTCGCCGCGCGCATCTTCCCGCACGATATCCGGCCAGCAAGCCTTCACCTTCAGCCATCCCGCTTCCCGATCGGACATGCGCCGCATCACCAGCATCGCCTCGACCAACCGCGTTTCGACATCTGCAAAACTATACATCCTCCCTTCCTCCCTCTCTTGGGAGGGAGATATGGGAGGGAGAAGAGTAATAATATCAATAGGATCGCTAGTATCTGGGAGCATGGGAGGAATATCCTAATAAGTCCGCGCGCGCGCACGCGCATGTGTCACGCGCGTACGTGCGCGCACCCGTGGGATTTGCTGTTTTTCCCTCCCAAGCTCCCACAAGCTCCCAAACTCGCGGAAATCTGCGGAAAATGAGCATTGCCCATCCTCCCAGATTTGGGAGTGTGGGAGGATCAGGGCGGCATATGGTGCATGTTCAACTCGCAACTGGCGGACCGATAAGCGCGTTCGGACATCGCCCTTCACGCGCTCTATAAAAGTTTGCGCAATCATCCTCCCAAGCTCCCTGATCCTCCCAAGGCGGCAGAAATCAGGGAAAAATGATGGATTGCGTCCCTCCCAATCACGGGAGGAAGGGAGGATCAGGGCGGAAGATCGTCGTCATCAAAACTCGGCGGCGGTAATGGAGAGGGGGGCACGGGGGGAGCTTCCTCCGGCACACGCGATGCAGGCGCACCCAATGGCGCTCCAGCGCTCGGCAGGTCCGGATGACGCGGCGGTGGCAGGTCGCGCTGGACGGGCTTGCCTTCCTCCACGAAATCGATCGTGTCGTAGCGAAGCATGATGTCCTGCCACTTCATCGTGCTGGACTTGTTGATCTTGAAGCTCTTGCGCTCCATTTCGGCGCGCAGCTTCTTTGCGGACCATGGCTTGCCGGTCTGCGGCAGATTCTCCGACCATGTCTGCCAGGCGACGAACAGCTCGTGCAGCGCCATCGAACCGACCGTGTTGCCCGCCTCGCGCGCGACGCACTTGGTCAGGAACTGGCCCAGCAGATCGTTATCCTCATGATAGGCCTGCGTCGCTTCGATCATGGCGTCTGGCATGGTCAGCCCGTCCGTCAGATAGGCGAGCGCGCCTTCGATCATCCGATTGAGGATGCCCGACATTTCATCGCGCAGCTTCGCCTTCAGCAGCGGGTCTTGATCTTCCTTGGCGATGATGATCGGCCAAGGGACCACCTGCATACGCCGCCGGATACCGAAATCGGTGCCGATGCGAGGGAGATTGTTCGCCATAACCGTATTGGTGAAAGTGATCAGCAGTTCGAACGCGGGGCCATATAGCTCGCGGACGCCGCCGATCGGCTCGTCGGATGTCAACGACTTCACCAGACCATCGGAAAACTTGCTGTTATCCTCCGGCTCGTTCGCATAGACCATGCGGCGGCCCTGCAATGCGGCCAGGTGAGGCGAAGGGCCACCACCATTGCGCTTGAACCCGCTATCCATGAAGGTTTCGATGCCGGTCGCCCAGGCATAGTCGCCAAGGATGTGCGCATGGGTCTGGACCCAGACACCCTTGCCGTTCGATCCTTCGCCGTAGAACAGCGCCATCACCTGCGCATCGGCAATGCCCAGCGCATTATAGCCCGACCAGCGCATCAGCCAGTCGCGCATGTCGGCCGGCGGCTGCACCTGTTCCAGAAAACCATCATATTGCGCGCAGGTGGCGCCGGGCTGGTAGACCGCGCGGGCAACCTTCGTGATCTTGTCTTCGCGCCTATGCTCGCGCAGCTCCACGCGCGCAGGCTTGCCGCCGTCCGGGCGATGGAAGACCAATGTCCCGTTCTGGACGTTCAACGCCAGCGGATCGGCGTCGAACTCCTCCGGCCGGGCCGACAGGCGCGGCGGGGCCAGCTTGCGCAGGCACTCGATATGGCCACTACTCTCCGACGTGCGGCCCCACGCCGCCAGCTTGTCGGAAAACAGGACGATATCGCCATTGCTCTTCACCTGGTAGATGAAGTCATGCCGGTCGCCATCATGCCGGGTCTTGCGGGCGAGGCTGCGCTGCAAATACCACATGGCGCTACGCCGGGCCTGCCGCTTCTCTTCCGCCTTGATGAACTGCTTTTCCGCCCAACCGGGATCGGCGGACGCCTCTTCGTCCTCCGGCTCTTCCGGGCGATCGTCCTCATGTTCGGGAATGTCGCCTTCCTCGGGCGGGAACGGGACACCGCTGGCCCGGATGAAATCGGCCTCATCCTGTATCAGCCGCACCATCCGCTGCGCCGCGATCCCGAACAGGGCGTCGGCCATGCTGCGGTTCCAGCGCGTTTCGTCCCACGCGATATAGCCTGGTGACGAACTGCTCTCCGCCCACGCCGCCACGCACAGGAAATCCTGCCCGAAACGTGCAAGAAACCGCTCCAGATTGCCCAGGTCCGTCATGGGATAGCGCGCGCATTCGAGCGTTACGGACGCATCTACGGCCGCTCCCACCCCCTTTTTCGGGGCTTTGCGGCCTTCCCCTCCCTCGTGGGAGCTTGGCTCGCCATAATCAGTCGAAGGGGGAGGAGCGGAGGCGGAAGAGCGGGAAGAACGATGTGGACGCTCCGCGCGCTGGCGCGCGCGCGTCGCGACGTCGGTTAGGTCGCGGGGAGTTGCCTCCCCGGCGGTCCAGCCGCTGTTGATCGTGGCGTCCAGCTGGTGGTCGTCATCGTCGCCCGCATTGTCACGCGCGGCCGCCTCGATCGCCGAGCGGGCAAAGCGGGCATCCAGTGCGGCGAAGGGCGTCGACACCGTGAGCGACGCAATCTTCAGCGCGCTCTCATTCAGCTGGTCGTTGCGCGATCCCGATTTCGCCGATCGCACTAACTTGCATTCTGCATCCAGCGCTGAGAGGCCATATTTGCGAATGGCGTCTATTTCGGCCTGTGAAGCATCGGCCGGGCGCGCGGTCCCGACCGGTGCCGGCGAAGCGTTCGGCCGTGCGGTACCACGATCCTTGGCCGCCTTCTTTCCCTTCGACCGCAATATTTCGATCAGCGCGGCCGGGGCCTCCACCGGATCGTCGTGGCGGTTGGACAGCCAGCTATAACGGCCTTCCGTCCCGTCCTCGCGATAAAGGATCGACGGCGGCGCGATGACATAGCCGCCAAGTCCCCGGACATCGACATGCCGGGGCAGGTTTCCCCGATTCCGGATCGGTTCGCCGTCCTTGGGCTGGAGCAGGTAGACATGAACGCCATCGCTCTGCGTCATGGCGGACAGGCTCTTGGGCAGGTCGCAGCCCATCTGCTCGACCAGCGCCGCTTTCAACGTGTCGAGCGTGAAAACCTCGCCGGTATCGTCATCCGTGCGCGGGTCGAAATCGAGGGCGAACAGGCCGTTGTGGCCCATCGCCAGCCCGATCATCGCATTGGGCCAGCGTTTCCACCAACCCTTGATGACCTCTTCGTCACGGGTCGCATCCTTGACGCCGCTACCGCTATAGGGCGCCTTGGCTTTCAGGACGATGGTGTCGCCATTGCCCTTCACCATCGAAAAATCGCGCTCGCGGCACGGAAATACGGGCCAGCCTTTTCGAGCATAGCTCAGGGCGGCCTGGCCCAGCGGTGACAACATCGGCGCGGATTGGCTCACAGTCAGAAATTCCCCCCGGCGGTCGCGCAAAGCGCCCCGGTCAATCAATCATCGGTGCTGGCGTCAGGACGGGCGCATCGCGCCCATGCGGGCGTCAGAAAGGCACTTGGTCGTCCAGATCATTGGACCACCGGCGATCGTCCGCTCCTTCGCCGGCGGCGCGGTCCCGGCCGCTGGCCTCTTGCCGCGATGCGTCGTCCTGGCGCTTGTCCATCAACTTCAGTTCGCCGCGACCCTTGGGCAGGACAACTTCGGCAATCCAGCGCTCGACACCGCCTCGATCGGTATATTTGCGGTGGCGCAGCTGTCCCTCGACATAGACCGCGCTCCCCTTGCGTAGATAGGACATGGCGACCTTGCCCAGCCCTTCGTTGAAGATGGCGACGTTATGCCACTCGGTGGCGGACTTGCGCTGATTGTCGGCCGTCTTCCACGTCTCAGTGGTGGCGAGGCGCAGGGAAACGACCGATCCGCCATTCGGCAGGTCAGCACTGCGCGGATCTTCGCCCAGGAAGCCGCAGAGCATGGTCTTGTTGATGCAGGCGGTCATATGGCGCTCCCTGACAATTTTGCGTGCAGACATCCCCGGCTCCAGTCGGCATCACGAGCCGTGGACGCGAGTAAAGGTTCACCGGAAGAAGGGTCGGCGCTGATCAGCCTCATCGCTTCGCTTTCATAAGCAAAGCTGTGCAGATCAGGCCCGAATATAACGCGCGGCACCTCGTCAGGTGTGGTGTAAAAGATGACAGCGGGCCACGTGCAGGCTTGGCACTGGTCGCCCAATATCCATGGATTTGGCAGTGCGTTCACATCATGGATGACGCCATCAAATATGGCCTTGTTCCAGCTATCAAAACCCGGTGCACCGCATTTCGGGCAGAGGAATCGTGTAAATTGGTCGATCGCGGTCACCACACTCTCCCCTTGCCGACGTTCCAGTTCGCTATGGCCGTCGCTTCATTGCGGGCGCTATCGATCGCCTCGCCGCCGGCTCGCTGGCAGCCGGGACACTCGACCCACGTCTGCACATCGTCAGCATCGACCACACGGCTGCGGATCATCGGATTGCGGCCACAGCCGCAACGGGCGGGTCGCTCGATCGTGATCACGCCGCCTCCCCCATATCCAACAGACTGAACAGGTCGCCCGTGGCGCGTCCCGCATCCTGCTCGCGCAGCAGGCTCACGCCATCGCGGAAATAGTCAGGGTTCAGTTCGCTGGCGGACCCACGGCGGCCATGCTTCACAGCGCGCAGGGGCACCGTCATCAGGCCGCCGAACGGGTCGTAGATCAGGTCGCCGGGGTTGCTCCAATTTTTGATGGCCCGGTCGACGATATCAAAAGGTAGGGGACATAGATGCTGCTCGCGCCCCTTGGCCGACTGCATCGTGTTTGCCCCATACATGCGCGCAACGTCGGTCCAAACGTCGGGGTGCCAGCTTTGCACCGGCATCAGCGCAAAGTCGGTCGGCAATGACCATCGAGACTCTGCAGCCTCCATCAGCGCGACATGGCCGTCATGGTCATAGACCGTGGCCCAGCTCCACGCGCGCACCCGTTGATAGACGCTGTCCCATGGCAGGCCAGCCAGATCCTCGGGCAGCAATGTCCGGTTGCCGTTCGATCGCCAGTATCCGGCCGCGTCCGTCTGCCATCGTGCCCGCGAGTATCCGGTGCCTGGCGCCGGCCGCGCGCGCATCTCCCGCACGGCCTTGTCATCCCACGGCTCCAGCACGTCGGACAGACCTTCGCCCTCGATCAGATCATCGTCTGCGATGAATTCAACGAGCGGCTTGCCCTTGGCAACCGGCACATCGGCATAGCCATTGCTCCGGTCCGTCGGCGGCTTTCGAAACAGCAACAGATATTCGGGCAGGCCCACGCCCATACCGGACGCATCCTTGCATTGCTCGGTCCAGCCCAGCCGATAGGTGCCTGCATTCTCTCGCACGACATCGGTGACGATCGTCACCATGCCCAGATAGGCGAAGCCATGCCGCCGATAATGGTCGATGCACCGCGCATGAAACGGCTCGATCGTGCGGAAGCCCAGACCCGTCATGCCGCTCGGCACCACCCGATCCTTCACATGCACCGCCAGCCGACGCCCCGGTTGCAGCACCCGCAGCAATTCGGGCGTCAGATAGTCCATCTGCGCGAAGAAATGGTCACTGTCGTCGGTATGGCCGAAATCATTATAGCTGGGCGAATATTCATATTGGGTGCCGAACGGCACGCTGGTGACGATCAGGCCGACGCTGTCGCTCTCCATCTGCGCCGTCTGGATGACCGTGTCGCCTTCCCAGACCTTCCAGTCCGGACCCTGCGCGCACTCCAGCGCCGGTGCGCTGGTCACCGATCGCGCCAGCACATCGCGCGCACCGGCAAGGCCAAGGCCGTATGTCCTGATGATCTCGCTCATCCGCGAAACCATTGTCTTGTGCCGCGCCCATTTTTCTTCCAGCACGCGCCGCACGGCCCGTTCCGCCTCGGAGAATATCAGATCGATCCGCACCTGATGCGTTTGCAGGAATCTCTGGATCCGATGGATCGCCTGAATGAAATCGTTGAACTTGAAGCCGATGCCAAGGAAAATGGCCCAGTGGCAATGGCGCTGGAAATTGCAGCCGGACCCGGCCAGCACTGGCTTGGCGGCCAGCTCCTGAACTTCACCGTCGGAAAAGGCGATGATCCGCCGCTCCCGCTCATCCAGCGACTGCGCTCCGAAGATGGAGGCGACCGAGGGGATAGCCCGCTCGATCGCCTCACGCTCGCGCTCCAGATCATGCCAGATTATCCGATGGGCCGCCGGGTCTTCCGCCCGCAATTCCATCATCTTGGCAATGCGACCATCCAGGCTCTCGCGCTTCTCTCGTGACGCATCGACGATGCCGATTGCGTCTTTCTTTAACAGCAGTCCCTGTCCGCCCTTATCCTCGCCGGCGGCGCTATGGTCGGAATGGACCTCATGCCAGCGAACATCCAGTTCGGGCAGCACATAGCCGTCATCCGAAAAACCAAGGTCGCTCGGCCGCTGGACGAAAGCGGCCCAGCTATTGACCCATAGCCAGAACTCATCCTCCTTATGCGGATGGATGGTCAGTTCGTCGGCCTTCTCGCTGTTGCGCTTGAAGAACCGTGTCTTAGCCTGCCCGACATCCATGATTTCAAGGAACGCAGCATAGGCCAGCAACTCTATATAGTCGTTGGGCGACGGCGTGGCCGTGGCGACGAACTTATACTGCATCCCGTCGAACAGGCGCATGAACTCGCGAAACGTCTTGGTTCCGCCGAAACCGCGCAGGCAGGATGCTTCGTCCAGCGATGCCGCATTGAACAGCGACAGGTCGATCTTGCCTTCCCGCACAGATTCATAGTTGGTCAGGTACAGCGCACCCTCGGGCCGATCGGCATGCAGTGCCAGCTCGGCCGTGCTGCGGATGAAGATCGGGTCGAGGCCGAGCAGCGCGGCGTCGCGCTTGAATTCGATCAAAACGGTCAGCGGGACGACGATCAACTGCCGCCCGCCCAGTTGCAGGCCCAGCTGGCGCATGATCTCCAGCTGCATCAGCGACTTGCCCAAGCCGAAGGCGGCGAAGATCGCGCGACGCCCACCCTCGACCGCCCAGCGCACCAGCATCTGCTGATGGTCCTTCAGAATCGGATGCACGTCGTTCGCGGCCACCGGCACGCCCAGCGGGGGCAGGGTGATGATCTTGGCGCGGATGAAGTCGAGATAGTCGAGCGGTTGCGCGGCCGTGCTGGCCTTCAGCGCGGGAGAATGCCTCATGCTGCGATCCTCGGCATGTCGTTATGTTCGCAGCCGTCAAGAAGACGGCCCGTGATGCCCTTGGTGGCGTAGAGAGACGTGCCGCAAAGGGGTGCCCAAGGCCGGCCGCTCGCCTGAACCTGACCAGCCGGCAGATGATTGCCCCACTGTTTGAAGAGGAAGGGCACTTGCGCTTCACGACACTGATCACGAAGGCTGCGAGCCGCCTTCAACGACATTGGACGCGCACCGCGCCCGCTTTCACCCCCGGCAACGACCCAATGGATCTTTGGCAGCGAGCTTTGCGGACCGGGAATGGGATAGTCGAAGCCACCCCAACCGGTCAGCGCGCTGACTGTGAAGCCTCTATAAACGACGCGATCCTCAATTTGCGTGAGGTCGATCGGTGCGAGCAGAGGCTCGCAGGATAGCCATCGGACAGCCGCAGGGGTGTTCAGTAAGTGGGGCACCCGTTCTTCGGCGCGCTCCTGATCCTCGATTGATGTTCCAAGCCAGATGTTCTGACGCGGTTGATACAACTGGACGGTTTCAGGCAGATCATAAAAGGCGTTGACGCTCGACGGCAGCGCCCAGCGCTCCCGGATATAGGCCGCCATCCGCTCAGGCCGCTTGGTCAGCACCTGATGCACATGATGCCGGGTCGCCTCCATTTCGTCGAAACACCGGTCGATCCATTCGACCGGGACCGAAGGATGGAACATGTCGCCATGCGCATTCCAGAAGATCATGCGCGACTTGCGCCAGCGGCGAGGCAGCGACAGGGCGGGCTCATGCAGCCGCACTACGCCATTCCACACCGGCCCGGCCTTGCCAGGCTGCGTCAGGCCCTCACGCGAAGGATGGCTGCGCAGCCGGGTACCGGCCAGGCGCATCGCGTAACAGTTGGTGCAACCTGGCGAGACGACGGTGCAGCCGTTGATGGCGTTGACCGTGGCATCGGTCCACTCGATCTTGGTACCGTCAGCCATGGGCCGTCTCCAGATTGTCGATATTGCCCTTCCGTACGTCGAAGCTGATCGCCACAATCCAAGGATTGGCGGCCCATGCGCCAGCGCCGTTTATGTGATCCCAAAGCATCCGATAACAGTAGGGAGCGCTGTCTGCCCCCAGAGTGAGATCGCCTATGATGACATAGGCTCCGCCAGTCCCCGGATGACGCAATAAGCCCTCCGCCCATGCATCCGCCTCGCTACAGTCCTGCAACCGCTCAACCCGAACATCCGTGACGATCAAGGTCAGACGGCTTGCCCAGCGCGGCATGAAGCGCGCGTGCCGGTATCGGCCGTGCGCGTGGCCATTGTCCCGGTCCAACTCGGGCCAGACCGTTTCTTCGCCGCCCATTTCGCTGGGCTTAAGGTCGTCATAGGCCTTGTGCGTCCGCCATGCCTCACGGACCCAAAGCCTGTCACCGACAGCGAAACGCGGACATACGACAGCACCGGTCCGACTGTGCCAGACGCAGGGATATTCTGGCGTCTCGCGGCCTTTGCCGTCGTAGACGCCGGGGCCGCCAACGGTCGATGCTTGCCATTCGCCCAGATGTTCGGGCGCGGGCGGAAGTGACAGAATGCGGCGCGTCTGCGTCTTGCGTCCTGACAGGAGCGCTTCGATCATCGGCGCCGAAAAGAGGATCGCGCGATCCGTCACGCCGCCAGCACCTTCACCAAATCGACGCCCACACTATGCTTCAGCGCGTCGACCACCATGTCCCACAGGGCGTCCGCATCCAGCTGGAACCGGTCGAAGCCTTGGTCGAATGCCCGCCCATGCTCGATCAGCGACGACGCATGAACCTCGCCTTCGCGCAGCTTTTCCATCAGCGTCACGACGACGCCGCTGTTGGGCGTGTCATGATACTCCAGCGGCTGCATGATATAGCTGGCGCCGGGGCCATGCTGTTCGATCGCGCCCGGCCACACATTGACGCGCTCGGCGACATAGGACTGCCGGCCGCCTTTGTCGCTGCGCGGCCCGTCATGCGACACCCGGTCATGGCTGCCATTCTCGGCCGCCGCGACAGTGCACCGGCGGTTGGCCTGGCACCCTATCAGCACGGTAGATCGGAAGGCGAAGCGGTGATTATGGATCGCCGACCACGCATAGCAGCTGCGGCGCGGCAGATCGGGGTGCCAGACATGCAGCCGACGACTGGCGGGCAGCTTCACCTGAATGAAGCCCAGCCCGTGCAGGCTGATCTGTTCGGCCGTGGGGGTATAGTCCTTCATGCCGCCAGCCTTTCCATGACGACGCGCACCGGCTGCGCGCTGTACAGTCCCAGCTCGCGGGCGATCGTTTCCGCGCTCCGCCGTCCACCCTCGGCAAGGATCGAGCGGACATGCGGCGCGATGTCGCGGGCGACCGACGCGCAGGCGCCTGTCCGCTTGTCTTGCGGCTTGCGCACCGTCATCGGCCGCACTCCAATCACCTTCAGCGATCCGTCCGGCGCTGGCAGTCGGGCTGCCGTCCGCGTCACGATATATTGGAAATTTTCTGCGCCTGGCCCGTCGGCACGACGCTTCTGGCTGAGCACGACATGGCCGCCTTCCGCCAGCGCGCGCAGCCGCTTCGCCACCGATGATCCAACCGGCAGCGATGTCGCCCGGGCATAGACCATCGTCTCGCCATGCTTGGCCGTCGCCAGCCAGGCCGTCAGCACTTTGTCCTGCACGATCATGCGGCCGCCCTCCGACCCGCGCGCACGCTGCGCAGATGATCCAGCCCCGCCGTCACCGCGTCGCGCAGGGCGGTGGCGGTGCTTTCGTCCAGGTTGATCGCGATGCCGCACCCGGTCAGCACAAATCCGCCGGGAAAGCGGCCATCCGCGATTGGGTGGAACAGCCGACCCGAAGGCAGCTGTCCGCCCAGCACGCCGAGCGGTGGCAAATCGCCAATAAATGAAGGCGTCGAATCCGGTTCAGGGGTGAGCGCCCCCGGTTCCGACGCCTTCTCGCCCGCGACGGGGGAGAGGGGGGAAGACCCCGCCGCGTGCGAACCTTCAAACTCCATGGGCAGGCCGAACATCTCGGGCAGCACCGCGCCCTCGGTCGCCTCGGCCAGCGCCAGTGCAAATTCCTCCTCAGGCAGGATGTCACCCGCAATCACACGCTCGATCGTCGATCCGCAGTTCAGCGGATGCGTCGTCGGCACCGGTCGATCGAGATAGTCGGCCTTCGCGACCAGCCAGTCGGCCAGCGCGACCGCGCCCTTGCTGGACGGGCGGGCATCGACAAAGCCCAGATGCTTGATCTGGCAGGCGATGATCAGCTGCGCGCCCTGGTAGATGCCGCCCCCCATGATCGCATTGCGAAACGCGCTCAGGCGGAACGGACGAAAACCGCTCAAATCATTCATTTCGGCTCTCCCTGCATTTTAGAAATAAGTTTCAGGCGCAGCTGCGCCGATGTCCGGTCCAGGCCATCCAGCTCGGCCAGCGCTGCGGCGGCTTCGGCGCTGGTGACATCGCGGCCACCGTCGCCAGAGGCGCAGACCGCTTCGGAAATGGCGCGGGACACATCGCCCAGCTCACCGGCCAGTTCGGCGACGCTGACCATCATGCCATCCGCGTCATCGTCACCTTGGGGCAGCGGCACGAACACACCGCCGCGCCGATGGCACAGCCAGTTGGTGACATGGGGCCAGCCGGGCAGGCCGACCGTGCGATCCTCCAGCGCGTCGATCAGGTCGAGCGTGGGAAACTCCGCGACATTGGACAGGCCCATGTCGCTGATCTTCTGCTGCCGCACGCCGGTTTCACTGGCGGCCGCTTCCTGCCCGCCAAAGGCCCGCACCAACGCTTTGAAGCTGGCGCAGCCGGACTGTTGTTCGGGGGAAAGGGTGAAAGTGCGGCCCATCACGCCGCTTCGCTTTGTTGCGCTGCGGTAAGGGTGTCGGATTTACCGAGCGACGATGGATCGACTTCGGCGCTACCAGCCTCATCATGATCAAGGCCGTAGAAATCGTTTGGCATCACAGAGCCGTCCGTTTCCCGCACGATTGCAGTCATCGTGTCGCGATCGGGGATGCGCTCGCCACTGGCATAGCGGCGAACAGCTTCGGCGGTGCGAGAAATCGCCTTGCCGAACTGCGGATTGCTCAGGCCTTTCGTGGTCAACCAGTCTTGAAGTTGCATCTAAATCCTCCGTGCGACACCGATATGGTGCTAGCAACACCATTCTGTCAACACCAATTTGGAGTATGGGCGGACGGCACCAATTTGGTGCAAGAGAAAGCATGACAATTGCCAACAACATTGCGGCTTTTCGGGAGGCTAAGGGCTGGGCGCGTCCGGAGCTGGCCAAGAGGATGTCCACGACGCCCCAGCAGATCGAACGACTGGAAAAGGGGATGCGCGGCCTCAACACCGACTGGATCGAAAAGGCGGCGATCGCACTGGGCGTGCCGGTTGGCGACATAATCACGCCTGGTGCTGCAAGCGACGGCTATATCCAGTCGGATCGACTGCCGACGCGCAGCGCATCAGCCGACGATGGGACTGTCGATATCATTTCGTTGGATCTGTCTGTGTCGATGGGGCCGGGCACGCTCATCGAAGACATGATTGAGGAAGATCCAGTGAAGTGGGACTTGGGGCTGCTGCGTATCCTTACGCGATCGCCGTTCCATTGCCTCCGTCAGATCCGAGGAATTGGCGACAGCATGGAGCCGACTCTGCGCACAGGCGATCGCGTGTTAATTGATACGGCGGATCGCGCATTGACCCGGATGCACGGGATATACTGGATTGACCACTTCGGCGCCCATGGCTTGAAGCGGCTACGCGCGGCAGGGGCGGGACGGTTAATGATATCGTCGGACAACAAGGTGGCTGGCGGACCTGATTTTGACGTTGCAGCCGAAGAACTGCGCATACATGGCCGCGCTATCTGGTTCGGGCGAGAGATGTGAAACGACTGTCGCTGGCCGTCGTCGGCGCGGACCATCCAAACAAAAAGGGGCCAGCGAGGCGCTTTGAGATCGCGCTTTGCCTGCCGGGCGAGCCAGTTCACTTAGTTCCAGAACCAAAAAACCCGGTTGATCCCCGTGCGATCGCCGTCTTTTCCGATCGACATATTCAGATTGGCTATGTTCGCGCCGAACGGGCGCAGCTGATCGGTTCGGCGATGAGCCGAGGCGGGGTGTCCGCAATTTTTCAGGAAATGGCCCAATGGGGCGCAATCATTCGCGTTCATACCGATGGCACCGAGCCGGTGCTGCCAACACCAGATGATCCACGAGCTTTCGATTGGCCGCCGCCCGGTTCGGACGATGCCGATTGGTGGCCTGACGAGATATATGATGATTAAACACCATATCGGTGTTGACAGATAACACCGATATGGTGTCTATGCCTTCCGTCACCAACGGGAGGCACCAATGCCCTATTCCGATTTTTCACCCGAACAGCAGGCGGCCATGGACCGGTCGCTGGAAGCTGAAGTAAACGCGTTCCTCTACATGCTTGTCTCGATCGCAGCCTTGGTCGGCGCGGTCGCGCTCGTATCCTGGGCGATCTGGGCATGAGCGCCCATCTGTCCTCGCTCGGCTTGGCGGGCCTGCACCTCGAAATGGTGACGGGCCATGTCGCCAGCCTCGCGGCCCGCACCGTCGCGGACACCACCATCGTCGGCCAATATGAGGGTGAACTGGAAAACCAGTCCATCGCCCGCGACGCCTTCCGCGCCGAACTGGAGCGCATCACCGGCCTGCCCGCCGACCTGATCGAACGGAGGCTGGCGCTATGATCACGATCATCCATGGCCCGATGGCGTCAGGAAAGACTTTCCACAAGCAGGCCTTCGCCAAGAAGTTCGACTGCACCCACATCGTCGACGGATGGAACCCGCAGACTGACGAAGTACCAGCCGACCGCCGCTTGTTGCTAACCACAGCCGAGCCTCATGAAATTCGCGATGCCATCCGAATGGACCGGCCGAGCGCCCAGGTTCGCGTCATCGACATTAAGACTGCGCGTAGCCTGATCGGCGTCGCGCATTATGCGCCGGGCCGGACACAAAGGGCTTCGCTATGACCGGCGCGCTCCCCCCGCTGCGCGCGGCCATGGAAATGGTTTGCATCCATAGCAACCCGGATTGGACGGAGGGCCGCGCTAATCCGGTCGCCACGCTTGACCAAATTCACAAGGTCGCGACCGAGGCGTTCAACGCGCCGACCGAACCGCGCGCCGCTGCCTTGACCGCCGCGATGCGCGCGGCCGAGGCAGTCCATGAACTGATGAAATTCGCCCGCGAAGGCCAGCAGATGGCGACGTGCGCCTTTTCCATCTCCGTCGCAGAAAATCTGGCCGATGCCATCCGCCTCGCGATCGATGCGCAGGGCGGTCCAGAGGACGATGACGAAGCGCAATTCTACGCCGCCGTCACGCAATATCTCGACGGACCCGCCGACAGGGAGGTCAATGTATGAAGCACGCCCTCCTGCTCGACATCGATCGCACAGCGCCTGCGCGCGACTGGAATGACGGCATCATCGTCGACAACTTCGCCGGCGGCGGTGGCGCATCGACCGGGATCGAACTGGCGTTGCGCCGACAGATCGACGTCGCCGTCAATCATGATCCGGAGGCAGTGGCGATGCACGCCGCCAATCACCCAACGACGCGGCACCTGTGCCAGAGCGTCTGGGCGGTAGACCCGCTGGAGGCAGTGACCTTCGCCAACGACAATGGCGACATGCGCCCGCGTCCGGTGCGGCTCGCCTGGTTCTCGCCCGACTGCAAGCATTTCAGCAAGGCGAAGGGCGGCAAGCCGGTCGAAAAGAATATTCGCGACCTCGCATGGGTCGTGCATCACTGGATCGACCGTCTTGGCCCGGCGCTGCGCCCTGCCATCATCATGCTGGAGAATGTCGAGGAATTCCGCACATGGGGGCCGCTGGCCGATGACGGCCGCCCGTGCCCCAAGGCAAAGGGCAAGACGTTCGAGCTGTGGGTGGCGAAGCTTCGCCGCGCCGGATACCGCGTCGAGCATAAGGAACTGCGCGCTTGCGACTATGGCGCGCCAACCTCGCGCAAGCGGCTTTTCATGATCGCCCGCTGTGACGGTCAGAAGATCGTCTGGCCAAAGCCGACCCATGGCAAGCCCGGCACGCCCGGCGTCGAAGCTGGTCAGCTGCTGCCATGGCGCACGGCGGCGGAAATCATCGACTGGAGCATTCCGTGTCCGTCGATCTTCACCCGCGCGCGGCCGCTGAAGGATGCCACCTGTCGACGGATTGCAGCCGGTATCATGCGCTATGTCATCAATGCGCCGCACCCGTTCATTGTGCCGGTCTGCAACGGGACATGGGGCGCAGGCCGCGTCTATGCCGGTGACGAACCGCTGCGCACCATCACCACGGCCAAGGGCGGCGAGTTTGCTGTCGTCACGCCATTCTTCACGCCCCTGACGCACCATGGCAGCGCCGACCGCAACTATGCGCCTGATACGCCGATCCCGACCATCACCGGCGCACACCGGGGCGAAATCGCGCTGATCGCGCCGCACGTTATGACGATGCGGAACAGCGGCAAGCCATACACCGAGGCGGGGGAGCCGACGCACACCATCACCGCCGGTGGCGCACATCAATATCTGGTCGCTGCCTTCATGGCCCAGCACAACGGCGGCATGGTCGGAAGGGGAGCCGATGCACCCCTGTCGACCATCGTGCATCGCGGCACCCAGCAACAGCTTGTAGCCAGTTCCATCGTGAAGTTGCGCGGTACGTCGAAGGACGGCCAGCCGACCGATACGCCGCTGCACACGATCAGCGCGGGCGGCCTGCACCATGGCGAGGTCCGCGCTTTCCTTGTGAAATATTACGGCAACGAGCAGGACGGCCACAGTTTGGGCGGCACGTTGGGCGCTGTCACGACGCGAGACCGGTACGGCCTGGTTATCGTGACGATCGGCGGCGAGGACTATGTCATCGTCGATATCGGCATGCGGATGCTGACGCCGCGCGAGCTGTTCGCCGCGCAGGGATTCCCGCCCGATTACATCATCGATCTGATGGTCAATGGCCGCCCGCTCACCAAGACGGCGCAGGTCCGAATGTGCGGCAACAGCGTCTCGCCGGTGATGTCCGAAGCGCTGGCCCGTGCCAATGTCGTCAATGACGACGAAGCGGAAAGGATCGCGGCATGACCTATCCGAAGATCAAGCCTTGCCCTGACTGCGCCAATGTCGACATGAGCATGTTTGGCTATGGCGACCGCCAGCCATACAATTGGCACGTTGAATGTGAAGACTGTAACTATCTTGGGCCTTGCGGGAACAAGCTACAGGCCATCCGACTGCATAACGAGAGGGTCGCGACCAAACAGGCCTGCGCATCATGACCGGCATCGATCGCTACGCCCCGCTGGCGGATGAAGCCGCCGCCGCCGTCCAGCGGAGAGAGGCGCAATACCCCGCGCTGATCGAAGCCGGGAAACTCTCGGCCGATCAAGCCGCGCGCGAGATTCGCGTATGGCGTGCCATCGCAGCTGACTGGCGCTGGGTCGTGGCGCTGGAGCGTGTCGAGGCCGCGCCGGCCACGCTGGCCGAAAAGGTCGAGGCGCTGGAGGAAAGCACCCGCCGGGCCGAGCGCGCGATGCGCCGCGCATTCTCTGCGGCGGACAGCAGCGTGCAGGAGGCTTGGGCGCAGGACATGCCGATGGCGGAAATGACGATCCGCTATGGCGATGCCACTGCGACCTTCTTCACCGAATGGGAACGCTACTGGTGCTTCGCCGACCTGCTCGCTTGGTATCTCCGCGACCTGCCCGACAGCGACCGTCCCGGCATCGCCCATTATGTCGACCAGCAGATCCGCCGGGAACGGGCGGGGAGGATGGCCGCATGAACGCCCACGCACCACGCCGGCGGGACAAGGCGGTCTATCCCGGCAAGGTCGCCATCCGCCATGCGAAGGAAGCGGCGGTAGAAATGGGGATTGACCCCGGCGGGCTTGAGATATGTCCTGACGGGACGATCCGAATTTATGATCGCGCCGCGATTCCCACCGCCGCGCCCAAGGATGAGTTTGACGAATGGCTACAGAGCGGAAAACTGGGGTAGAGGGCGTCCACATCGTCACTTCGCGCAAGGCAGGAAAGCCGGTGCGATATTACATCTACGCATGGCGCGGCGGCCCGCGCATCCGCACCGTAGAGGGCGGGTCCAAGCCGACCATCACCAAGGCCGACGTCATCGCCATTGGCGCAGCACTGGAAACTGCCAAGCCAGTACCGAAAGACACGATCAGCGGACTGGCTACCGCCTACCGCAGTGGCCCGGAATGGAAGGCTCTGGAGGCCTCGACTCGGGATACATGGGGGAGGGCGCTCGACAAGATCGAAGCGAAGTGGGGAGAGGTGCCGCTGCGCCTGTGGTGCAACCCGCGTATGGTGACGCAGCTTGTCAAATGGCGCGACAGCATGGCGGAAACGCCGCGCGCCGCCGATATGGCGATAGCGCAGCTCACACGGCTGTTGGAGTTCGCCCGCCTGCGCGGACAGGTGACGGTCAACATCGCCAGCGGCATCCCGACGCTTTACCGCAATGCACAGCGTGCGGAGATCATCTGGACAGACGAAGATTTCGAGACGTGGAACAGCCACAAGAAGGTCGTCCAGTCGATCCGCGATGTCGCCGCGCTGGCGGCTCAGACTGGCCTACGTCGCGCCGATCTGATCGGACTGACATGGTCGGAAATCGGCGATGTCGCCATCACGCGAATTGCCCGCAAGAAGAGCAGGGGGAAGCGGCGCCGCGTCGTCATGCCGATTCTGCCGACACTCCAGCATCTGCTGGATGATCTGAAGACTCGGCCACGCAAAGCGGGCGTCGAAACCGTACTGGTCACCAGCCACGGCACGCCATGGTCCGGCAACGGCTTGTCCGGATCATTCGGAAAGGCGATTCGCGAGACGGATCTGCATCACGTCGACAGCGATGGCGAGAAGCGGTGGAAGCATCTGCACGACATTCGCGGCACCTATGCGACCAAGCTGATGACAGCGCCGGGCCTCAATCTGACCGATAAGGAAATCGGCAATTTGATGGGATGGTCGCCCGAACAGGTTGCAGAAATTCGCTCCCACTATGTTGACGACGCGGCCATTGTCGTGGCACTGGGCGAACGTCTTGCACAGGCATCTGTAAAACGATCTGTAAAACGCTAGGCTGTAATGACGCTAAGTCATTGAAATGCGGGTATAGCTCAATGGTAGAGCACTAGCCTTCCAAGCTTGTGATGCGGGTTCGATCCCCGCTACCCGCTCCAGCCGAATCCGCCATTTTTAGGCCTCCCCGTTAATTTGTTTTGCTCCGTGTTTTGCTCGCATCCTTTCAGCGAGCGAAATCACCACGGCTGCACTGTCCACATAGGTACTGCGAATCTTGCCCACGCGAGCGGGTGACCAGCCCATAATCCAAGCCGCGTCTTCATCGGTCAGTTCGCACTCGGTCAGGAGATATGTGCAGAAGGTGCCGCGCACGTCATGAAGGTGTTTAGGCCGTTCGATCCTCTCGCTATCGTCCCCTTCTTCGACATGAACGATATTAGCTTTGTCCCGGACCATGCCGAAACTCATGCTTCCGCCGAATCCTGCCCCAGTCCATGACCGGCCATGCTCATTCACCAAGATGGTGTTGACGCCATCCTTGCGCTTCCGGGTCCGCAACTCAGCTAGCAGGGCTTCTAGCTTATCTGTCATCGGCACAACCACCTTCCGGCGTTTACCCCGGCTCTTCTTCAGAGCGGTTTTCACAATGGCGACTTCGCCAAGGTGGTCATATGTGAGCGACACGAGATCAGCCCGGCGCAGTCCCGTCAGGGATGCCAACCTTAGCCCGTCATAAAGCGACGGTCGCTTGGCTTCGATAGCGGCGAGGCGGAAAGCTTCCATATCCTCCGGCGTCCAAACGATGTCGGCCCGGTCGCCTCCCTTATAAAGATGAGGGATGCCCTCCGCGACATTGATACGAACCCTTCCGCGCAAACGGCCAAATTTCAGCAATTCTCGCAGAACCGTAATACCCATGTCCGCAGCACGAGGTGTGGCAGCGCGTTCGTCCCGCCATTTGACGACTTTAGCTATCATTCGGGCATCGTCCCAAACCGAAATGGGCTTATCGCCCCATCGCTTTTCGATGAGGTCTAGATTACCGCCCCAGACCTGACGGGTACTGTCGGCTAGCTTCTTCCATTCCGGACTGGCCCGCCACTCGTGGATTATGGAGAGTAGCAGCTTGGAATTGGGCCGCCTCGATTCGCTGATAGCCTCTGCCACTTTGGCATGAGCTTCTGCGTTAAGTTTCGGCTTTTTTGGCTGAACCGCCTTCATGACCAGCGGCCCACCCTTGAAAGCATAAACATACCAAGTGATGGCCATGCCCGGTCTGCTGCGTTTGATAAATTGTATCGCCATTACAGGTCCGCCTCAAATCGGTCGAAGTCGCTGACGGCGGCTCGCGGAAAGGCAGTTTCGACCGCTCTTATCGTCCCGTCAGGCAACACCTCAACACCAACGACCCGAAGTCCTGCCGTGCGGGCAGCGTCGATCAGCTTCACCACATCCAATTTTTTGAAGGTTCCCCGTCTCTGCGTCATCGCGCCCTCTATCGACTAATCGCCAAGCTCATTTTTGAGCCAAATATGCAGTGTTACCTATCTGCATATTTCCGGCGGAGCGCGGGACGATGGTTGTGCAGCGCGCTCGCCGCGCGGCAGCCCGGCAAGCCGGGCTAGGGCTATCCAATGGGGGAGGTGGCGGGGAGGGAACTCCATCATTTTAGACCTCGCTTATCGTGCGGCGGCGCAGCCTCCGGCTGCACGTCTTCGCCTTCGGCTGCGCCGCCGCACGGGAGCCGTTTGAGAGCGAAAACAAGATAGACACCGCCCTTGCTTGCGTTGGTCGCGTCTGAACGGCTCAGGATGCCCCTAGAGCGAGTTTTGGAGGCAAGGTCCGTCCCTGCCAGTGCGACCATTACCGGGCGTCCTAGAGCAACGCGCATGGTCGAAATGGTGGATCGGGTTCCGAAGGCAGGGCCAAGGTCGCTATTGCCAGTCTGGCTGCTCAATTCATGCTCGACCGTCAACACGGCTTCGTCATCAAGTGCATCCAGCTTCATCACCAGTTTGTGACCGATTGACCGGTAGATTACGTCAGCCCGCGTTTCGCGATCTGTTACAGAGGTAGCGGCGCGGATCGGCACTTCCTGACCGTCGACAAGCTTGACCGTCTCCCCGAGCAGGACTCGCGAAGAGAACGACGAATTTTGCCGAAGCGTCGATGAACCGGCGAGGCCGTCGAGAAATAGGCGCAGACCCGGAATAGAGACGGTTGCCTGCGCTAGCGGGTTGTAGGTGCCAATCAGTGCGTTCCCCGGCTCTCGAAACTGGATGCCAAAGCCGCGAGATCGCTCTGAGCTATCGGAGGAGGATACGACTACCGCCTCAATTTGGAGCTGGTCGGGGCAGCGGTCCAGATCGCGCATGAAAGCCGCGGCCTCATCTACGATGGAGGCAGCGCCAGACAACAATAGCGGCCCAGGAATGTCGGGGTCTGCGATCACAGAAAGGCCCGGCAGCTTACTAAGCACCTGGACGATTTTTGACGGATCACGGTAGCGGATGCGGGCCGACTTGAAGGTCGGCGGCTCCACAGGCTGGGTGGGTGCTATCGTGGGGGCGGCAGTGCGCCCAAAAGGATCGAGCGGCAAAGATGGCGTGGAGGTGGCTAATTGAAATTCAGTTGTAGCCTGATCGCACCCGACACGAAAAAGCGTTCCGTCAAAATCCACGGGATAACCTCTTTCAGACAATAGGGCCGGGACGTCCTGAGCACTTCGAAAGTCAAAGCGCCCCGTCACCATCGGTCCGGGCTTACAGACCTGCACAGGGAGGCGGAAAGGAGCCGCGGCGGCTTTCACCAAATCGCCCAGCGCCACGTTATCGGCCAGCATTTGGTTTGCTGAAACGGAAGATGCAGGGACCAACGTCCCAGCCAACCCGGCCATCCATGGCCAAAGGTGCGATAGTCGCATTATGCCATTCTCCATCAACGAGGGCTTTGCGTTCGGTGAGATCAAAGAGGATGCCGGAGCCGGAACAGTCAGGCTTCAACGGAGGTACGGCGGCGACAGCTTGCGGCCCGCTGGTGGTGCCAAACACCATTTGAGAGGTTCGGAAACCACCCCAACCGACGCCGAGAAGGCAGGCCCCCACGAAAGCCAAATGCCACCATTTTACGGCTCGCTGGCTGCTGTCAGTCATCACGACTTTTGCAGCCCCGTCCGTCTGGAAAGACTTAAAGAACGGGAATGTCCGCTGATCGTATTTGCGGAAGGTCTGCCCCAAAAGGCTAGCAGCGTTCATCCGCCACGATGTGTAGACAGTGATACGATAGCGGGTCGAAACCCCCAAGAATCTGAGGTTCCGAACGGCAGAAACAAACTCTGCAACCCCGCGAATTCTTGGATGGATGCTCATTACATCCTGAGAGATCAGGATAAGGTCCGAGGCAGTCCCGTCTTCGCCAACAAAATGTCGATGAGTTCTAACCCATTCGACCATTCGCGCAGTGACCGCTTCTTTAGGAGCGGTAGGAAAAACGACGTAGGCTTCATCAATAATGACAAGTGCCCCGTTAGGAATGGCTCCTGCCGTTACCGTCTTGTCCTTCGATAAAAGAGGATATGACGTTTCGTCTTTAAAAAAATCATCGTCTACTACTTGAATAGAACCGAACGGTTTTCCCTTTAAACTGGGAATATTCTTTGACCAATATTCCGGAACAACACCCTTAATATTGGTGACGATGTGCCGACCGTCCCGAAACGCAGGAATGGCGACAGAGCGGATTGCCTCATAGGTTTTCCCGCTGCCCGGTGGGCCGACATAGACGGAAAGGGCCATTATCCCCCCGCCACTGCACGAAGGGTAAGGCGATAAGCGAAACGAGCAAGATAGGCGTTCAGGATGAGGAACAGCCCCTGCGGGACGTAAAAGGCATCAAGGAAAAAGGCCAAGCGTGGATCGGCAATCGACGCGATAGCTGAAGACAGAGAAGGGCCGACAGAGAAAGGCGTCAGGCCTTCAACACCGTTGTCCGTCATGTATGCCAGGACGAATTGCATAACGATGTTAAACGCCGCGAAAATGGCTGCGCGCTTGAATATCTCGCCAACAAAACTGGCCAGAAGATGGGATGCAAACCAAGCTAATATTGCAGGCATATCAAATATCCAGAAGGATTTTACCCGCTGCGATGGTGGCGGAGACACCAATCACCGGTCTTACAACTGGGATCATGTCAGCCATCAATGGGCAGGGATCGAGAGTGACCGGCAAGCCTTGCGTGACAGGGATAGTCCAACCGCTGCACGTTCCTTGCAGCTGGGGCGGGGTAAACAGGCTCGGAAACCATGACATGGGTGTGACCGAGGGTATCGCCTCGTTAGCCGGCGGCGTCCCCCAATCAACAGTCACAGTGCCAGTTCCCGGGTTCGTTTCCGGGTCAGTGCCGGGTCCAGTCGAAGGGTTGTCGTCGGGAAACTGCACGCTTTCAGGGAAAGTAAATTCCACTACTTGCCCGCTGGGAATTATCTGAGGTCGAGGCACCGTCAGATCGGCTATCGTTCCCGGCGACAAATCTGGAACAGTCGCTGCACCCGGTTTGATCGTAGGCAAAGCTTCGGTCGCAAGCGCGGCGTTAGTGTTAGACCATGGCAGCGCCATGGGGTCATCCTGCGGCACCGATTGTTGCCAAATGCCGTTAGCCAGGTCGGCAACGGTCGTTGGAGATGGTGCTTTGACCCTTACATCTGATGGAAGCGCAGCGGGAACCGTTGCAGGTATCCCCAACGGAAACGTTTCAGGCGTCCACCCCGCGCTCTGACTTCCGGCAAGGCTCCGGGTGTAAAAAACCCACCACTCATGGATATCAGGCTGCTCGACTAGTCCAGCATCGTAGGTGAACGCCGTATTCCAACCAGCGGGGGCGGTTGCGATCCCCGCCCTCTGAGTTGGGTTAGACCGAAACACCTTTTTCATCCGAACGCCGGGGGAGCAGCCGCTCGAACCGTTGTAAGCGCCAATGATAACGTTGTGTGGGTATTGCCCGCCTGAATTGCTGGGAAGTCCGCCGCAATTACTGGAAACCGAGGTGCGGATAGCCGCGTCCCCAGTCGAGCTGTATTGCACCTCGTATTGTGTTCCGCTCCCTAACCCTCCTTCATCATCAGCAGTGAAAAACCGATAGGCGCCATAGGCCGCAACGCCTAGCCCAGCGGCTGCAAGGCCCCACGGTCCAGCGGTTGCTGCTGCCCCCAAAAGACGAGTCGCAATCAGCCCCATTGTGCGGTTCGCAACCGCCCTAGTGGTTGCCCGAGCAGCCACCTGTGTTGCAGCACGAGAAAGAATGACACGGTCCCCAATTGAAAGGGCAGTGGTCGAACCATTTAGGCTGACGGATTGTACAATCATGCGCCCAGAGTTGGCTATGACAGGCGTTGCTGTCCATGCGGGCAGTGCCTGAGCGCGGATAGGAAAGGGAAAAGCGGAAAGGACCGACGTTACCGCCAGCCCTTGGAGAAAACTCCTACGGGTGATCTGGGCCGCCATCAGAACTGTAACCCCGCCTTGAATCCCAAGACGAAGATGGTTCCTGATGCGGCACCGATTAAGAGGGCGGCCCAGATCGGCATGATTGTCAGCCAGCCTTCCGCAGCCATTTGATGCCGAGGCCCAGAACGACGGTAAAGCCGACGACGCCCAAGATTAGCGGAGCCATGCCCGTCTGAGTGTCGCTGATATTCTGGAACGCGGCATCGGTTGTGTTGCCAAGCAAATCTTCGGCGTTTGCTACGGTGGTCTGCACCGCTAGCATAGCGGCGATGGGCAAAGCGGCGAGTTTGGAAATGGTCTTCATCGAACAGCATCCTTCAAATGCTTGCCGATCGTGCCGAGTAGGAATCCGAAAAAGAAAATGAGGATTATCCCTGTCGATGCACTCGCGGCATAGGTTGACCAGTCGTCGATAGACACGACGACCGGCAGTTGTGCCTCCACGGTTGTTACGAGCATCCCCGGAGGACACGGCGAAACCCCCGACCCGTTTTGCGGGTCGGGGACACACCGCAGCAGCATATCGGCCACTGCGAGGTCCCTTAATTTGATGCGGGGGAGCGTGGTGCCTTGCCATCGGCAAGCAAAGCAACGGCTTCTGCGAGAGGGATCAACCCGCGATTAGGCCGCATGGCCCAACGATTGGCTTTGCGATCAAACTGGAAGCTTTCCGCACCGGGCAGGTATTTCCCGGGAGAGAGGACGACCCCATCTTCAAGCATGATGTCGAGGCGCACGGGATACTCATCACCAGAATGAAAATATGCCGTCTGTATATGGAAATCATATGGCCGCGACGTGTCGCGGGAGATGCCTTGGCGGTGTTCTACGTCAGGGCGTACTTCGATAATAGCAAGTTTCATTGAGGTTCCCCTCTGTCAGCGGCAAAATCGCCCGCTATTGGAAGGGAACAAATTCAGGCTCCGATTGACAGGTAAATTGAAGCCGAATTGATCCGCTTCATTGGTTTTTCGCGATAAAGGCTGTGGCTCAGATTAATTATCAAACGATCAATCGGCGCTGTTGCTCATGCAGGCATAAAGCGTCGCCATTCTGCCCCGATATTCAGGGCAAACTGCCCCGGCTGGACGATCCAATCAGGATTTAAAGGAGTTTAATATGGACCTTCGCCAAAAAGTCGCTGATGCCGCCGTCGCAGAGTTGCGCGTGCAACTTGATGCCGATGGTGTTGATCAGTGTGGAACATGGGTTCAGGCCGACGGCATGTTTAGGATGGTGGGCGTTGCCGAAGCCATAATTCGCGTAGCGCTCGACAGGTCAAATGCTGACCTTGTTGAGGAGGTAGCGCGTGGAATAGGCGGTTCTGAATGGCAATCGTATTTGCTGCAAGCGGGCGACGCTATCACCGGCGCGAGGGGCGCGCTGTTGGAACAGCTGGATCCATTACCATGAACCGTCTTAGCCCGCCAAACTTATCGTTAGGTGGTACCTCATGTCGATGTGGGACGGCGGAATCGAGACAGCATTGTAATCGTGATATCCTTGCTTAGTTCACCGTATTTCCCGTAATGCTGTGATCCTATTCGGAGTCGCCTTAGACGAGGTAAATTATTCAGGAAATCCAAGCTGGCATCTTCATGCACCTCCAGCCAAAGCTCGGAGATATTTTGGAGATTTGCTATAGGACTAACGTCTAAAAGATTATCAGAGTTACGTATGAACAACCTTTTCAAGTTCGGGAAATTAGACAAGTTTTTTATATCTTCTAACCCCTCAGACTTCATAATCGTGAGGTGAGTCAAATTAACGTTTTGTTGAACGCTTGGGAATTGTTTAACGCCACGTAGATCAGATATTCTGAGGTCGCTCAGCAATGAGCAACTAAATATGTATTCTATTTGCTTTTCATATCTCACATTAGAAATGGAAAGTTCTGATAGATTAGTTAAGTATTCTAAATAGCCACAATCCATATCCTCTTTATTATTATTTATATTGAGCTCATTAATAACATTGCCAGACTTAGGTTTTCCACCAAAATCAATATCTCCACCGTTGATGGTGAGAGTAGACAAGGATTCGGGTAAATCGCCAAGTTCTAGAAACTCGCTCGATTTTCCGGACACAGATAATCTATAAAGATGATTAAAAGACGAAATTGCATCTAAACCCAATAAAAAATCGGTGTTCACAGCAAGATAATGCAAATTTTCCAAACGCTTGAAATCATTAAGATCCACAGAGCCAGAACAGAATAAACTAAGTTTCACCAACTGAGTAAGAGAAGATATATCTGAATTTACTTTCTCATTTAAAATCTGCTTGCGAACAAAAATCGTTAAACCAATTATAGATTTTAAGAATCTAATGGTTGATAGATATGCCGGGTAATCTATCCGTATGCTTCCGAAAATCCCTCGACTTTCGGAAAGGACCTCTCTGGCGTATTCTTCGAGATCGAAAAACGGCCATGCGGCAATCACTTCCTTGGCAACCGTGGCACGTCGATCGCTCGCATATTCCTTGATGTAACTCATCGCCTCTGGCGTTCCGATAAGGCGCAAGGCTCGCACGCAGGCGGCGGCCGTCCTCGCAAGGTGCTCTTGCGATCGTTTAAGCAGGGGCAGGGCTAATTCGCCAGCGGCGCTCAGCGATCGTGCTTCAGTAAGGGTCACAGGCGCTGACAAATTTGTTAGACGATCTTTTATTCCGGTTTGAAGTTCCGGGCTCAATTGCGTACACGTTTCCAGGCAACGTACTGCTAAGAGATGATAGGTAGCTTTTGCAACACCGCCTCCGTCTCCTGCATTTAGCAACTGTGTAATAAAATCGGCACGGCGGCGCTCATCAGTCATCGCTGCGGCAAGTACTGCGACCTCCCGCCACGCTTCATTATCAAGCATGGTTTGCAGATAGCCAAACCTATCTCCAGACGTTACAGCTTTAGCACAAAGAAATTCTTTAAAGGCATTATGAACGAAATCAATTTTACCTTCTATGGGCGACCTTATTACGCCACTTCTTTGTATTAAAGCCGAAACCACCTCTTTGGACGACGCATTACTTGGCCTTTTTGTGAAAGCCGGTATGATAGAAGCCACATAATCTTCTACACGCCAGAGATCGGCCATAGAAGTACCGTTTTGCATCATCCAGAAAGCTATCTCCTCGATGATACTTTTCTTTGTTTCTAAATCCAATCGTAATACTGATTCAACTTTTATCCGTCGTTCTTCGTCCCTACCATGGAGGATCATCTGTACGGCAGCGTCATAGAGCGCGATACGATTGGTAGGGAGGACCTGCTTTCTATCCCGGTTCATTGCGCATAACATCGCGCAAAGAAGTGGTGTGGCAGCGAGTTCTCGCAAAGCGCGATCCGTTCGAATTCTCTCTTTCAGAGCGGGAATTAAAGTTTTGACCGCTAGCCTTCGGTGGTTGTCCTGCTCCTCATTAGCTACTGCGTCATGCCAGTGATCTATGAATACCGAGACGTCATCGGGTGACATGGGTAGTAGTTCAAGCTGCTTAAATCCTCGCTGTGAAAGCCAGCCATCAGGAATAGCAGTTGGACGGCTGGTCACGACTATTCTACTTGATGGATACTCCGCCAGAAGGCTGCTTATCCAACTCCTGGTAGCATCTCGACGCTCTATTGAGACCTCATCCAAGCCGTCAATGAGTATGAGGCCACGTCCCGATTGAAGTTGTTGATGGACCCAGCCCGCAGGCATCGTGCCGGAAATCATGGATGTGACAAGGCCAGGAAGGCCTTCGGGGGCGGGAAGGTCTGGTCCCGAAAGCGCTCTCAGACGGATAAAAAAGGGAATTAGTTGGTTCCAAGGCTCCATCTCGCCTTCAAAGGACGCAGTTGCGCACCGCACTGCTAGCGACTGCAAAAGGGTCGTTTTTCCTGATCCAGCCTCACCCTTGATAACAACCAATTCGCTCAAGTTTGCGGCCTCTTCAGCCCTCACTGAGAAAGAAGTTTTTTTCTCCGATAGTCCTTCGCCGTCGGTGTCGGTGTCACTCTCTTCTGCGTCTGCATTTACATCCGCGCCGCCCGTTACGCTCAAGCTAATATACGCGGTAGAGAGTCCATGCTGGCGACTAGACTGCCTTATTCCGGTGTCCATACCAAACAACTCAATTTTATCTAACTCTCTCGCGAGTGAACGCCTATAATTCTGTTCAAATATTGCACCAAATTTACCGAGGGAATCATTGTTAGCGTTCTCTCTAATTGATTTAATCTCTTCGAATATCCTATCGATTCTGATAATTAATTCAGATTCTCTTTTAAGGACCTCTGCGAAGGAATCTCGATGAAACTCGGGAAACGATGAAGCGATATCAGAAATCATCTGCGCTGCTTCACTTGCTAAAGTATTGGCTAACCTTTGTCCCTCAACACTCAGTCCACCATCCTCCAACGTACTGATAACCAATGCCGACAGTCGATCTGTACTATAGTCTAAGGCGGCCATTAAAGAAGAATTTATATTAAGGCCGTCAATGCAGTTCTGAACAACATTGACAGCTTCTTCTTTTTCATAGCTCGGGAGGTCTCCCGATGGTGTCCCAGGACGTGGTGTAGCTGGGGGTTGAGGTGGTCACCGTGATTTCC
>JAZJZH010000016.1:0-179930 GCA_040389985.1 Pseudomonadota bacterium | reverse complement strand
CTTGTGCTTCTTGCTCGGCATTCATCTTCCCTTTCGTGGTCCAGACTATCATAGTTTCTGGGCCACTCAGCAGGGGGCAGATCATAGGGAACTACAAGCTACACAGTCCGCAGCTCGGCTAAAAGACCCACCAAATGTGCGAACCGGACTCTCGCCCACACCAATCATTCGATTTAATCGAACGATAGGCCAAGTTTTATCAGGCTGCGCAGCATGACTTCAGCCGGCTACGTCTTCAATCACACCGGAACGAGCCGAGTGTACGAAATTCGATTGGAGACCGACATGACCATCAAAGCGACCCCGACCCCCGGAAAATCCCTGATCACGCCGACCGATCACATTCTCGTAATGATCGATTTCCAGTCGCAGATGGCCTTCGCCACCAAGTCGATTTCGACCGAGCTTTTGCGCAACAACGCTGCTCTGGTCGCCAACGCCGCCGCCGGTTTCAACGTCTCCACCATCCTGACCACGGTCGCCGTCGACAGCTTCTCAGGGCCGATGTTCAGCGAGATCACCGACGCCTTTCCTGGTCAGGCGCTGCTCGACCGCACCTCGATGAACACTTGGGAAGACGCCGCCGTCATCGACGAGGTCAACCGCATCGGCAAAGAGCGTTTGATCTTTGCGGGCCTGTGGACCTCCGTTTGCATCGTCGGCCCCGTCGCCTCGGCCATCGATCAGGGTTTCGACGTCTATTTCATCTCGGACGCCTGCGGCGATATTTCCGAAGAGGCCCATGAGCGCGCCGTCGAGCGGATGATGCAGCTGGGTGCCCAGCCGATGACCTCGCTCCAGTATCTCCTCGAATTGCAGCGCGACTGGGCAAGGACCGAAACCTACGACATGACCACCGGCTTCGCGAAGAAGTGGGGTGGCGCTTATGGCCTGGGCATCACTTACGCCAAGACCATGTTCAACGCCTCCGAGGCGCATTGATCCAGCCCAGCGGCCGGGCATCCCCCGGCCGCTTCTCCCCCATCGTGCCAAGGATTTTCTCATGAGCAACTTCATCACCACCACGGACGGCGTCGACATCTTCTACAAGGATTGGGGCAACAAGGACGCCCAGCCGATCATGTTCCACCATGGCTGGCCGCTGTCGTCTGACGACTGGGATGCGCAGATGCTGTTCTTCCTGTCGAAGGGCTATCGCGTCGTCGCTCATGACCGTCGCGGCCACGGCCGCTCCGCCCAGGTCGATTTCGGCCACGACATGGATCATTATGCCGCCGACGCCGCTGCCGTCGTCGCGCATCTCGACCTCAAGAACGCCCTTCATATCGGTCACTCCACCGGCGGCGGCGAAGTGGCGCGCTATGTCGCCCAATATGGCCAACCGCAGGGCCGCGTCGCCAAGGCGGTGCTCGTCAGTTCGGTGCCGCCCCTGATGGCGCAGACAGATGCCAATCCCGACGGCCTGCCGATGGAGGTGTTCGACGGTATCCGCGCGGCACTGGCGGCGAACCGTGCACAGATGTTCCGCGATTTTCCCACCGGTCCCTTCTACGGCTTCAACCGCCCCGACGCGACGGCTCTGCCCGGCGTGATCGACAATTGGTGGCGCCAGGGCATGATGGGCAGCGCGCTTGCCCATTATGAGGGAATCATGGCCTTTTCGGAAACAGACCAGACCGAGGACCTCAAGGCGATCACGGTGCCCACGCTGGTCCTGCAGGGCGATGACGATCAGGTCGTGCCTTACAAGAATGCCGCAGTAATACAGGCCCAGCTGTTGCCGAACGCGACCTCAAAAATCTACGAGGGCTATTCGCACGGTATGCTGACCGTAAACGCCGACGTGCTGAACGCCGACATTCTCGCCTTCATCCTGGCCTGACCCTAGACAACGCCGGAGAACGGACATGAAAGCCTACATCCTCTCCCTCGGCGCCGGCCTGATCGTCGGCATCGTCTACAGCCTGATGGGCGTCCGTTCTCCTGCGCCGCCGGTTATAGCCCTCGTCGGGTTAGCGGGCATTCTGCTCGGAGAACAGTTGATCCCGGTCGTCAAGCGGGTCGCCAGTCTGCCGGAACTGGCCCGGTTCGTCCGCCAGGACTGCGCCCATCATGTGCTGGGCGAACTGCCGACCCATGGAAAGCGCGACGCATGATGACCCGCCGCCAGCTGCTCGCCAGCGCCGCCGCCACAACCGCCCTGACTGCACCTATGGAAAGTTTCGCCATGACCCAGACCGATCTCATCCTCACCAACGCCAAGGTCACGACGCTGGACCGGGAAAACCCGCAGGCACAGGCAGTGGCGATCCGTAACGGCAAGTTCCTCGCCGTCGGCCCCGAGCAGGAAGTGCGCGCCGCCGCCGCGCCGAACGCCCGTGTCGTGGATGCTGGCGGCCGCCGCCTGATCCCCGGCCTGATCGACAGCCACATCCATGTCATTCGCGGCGGCCTCAACTATAATATGGAGCTGCGTTGGGAGGGCGTTCCGACATTGGCCGATGCCATGGCCATGCTGAAGAAGCAGGCCGAGAATACCCCGCCGCCACAATGGGTGCGCGTCGTCGGCGGCTTCACCGAGCATCAGTTCGCCGAGAAGCGCCTGCCCACCATCGCCGAGATCAACGCCGCCGCCCCCGACACGCCCGTCTTCATCCTCCACCTTTACGACCGCGCCCTTCTCAACGCAGCCGCGCTGCGGGCGGTAGGCTATACGAAAGATACGCCGAACCCACCCGGCGGTGAAATCGTACGCGATGCGCAGGGCAATCCAACCGGCCTGCTCCTGGCCCAACCGAACGCAACGATCCTCTATGCTACGCTCGCCAAGGGACCGAAGCTGCCGCAGGACTATCAGCTCAACAGCACGAAGCATTTCATGCGAGAACTGAACTCGCTGGGCGTTACCAGCGTGATCGATGCGGGTGGCGGATCGCAAAACTATCCTGACGATTATGAGGTCATCGACAAGCTACACAAGGATGGCGAGCTGACTCTGCGTATCGCCTACAACCTCTTCACGCAAAAGCCGAAGGAGGAGCTGAAGGACTTTGCGAGCTGGTCGACCCAGATCAAGCCGGGCGACGGCGACGACAGCTATCGCCACAATGGCGCGGGCGAGATGCTGGTCTATTCGGCGGCAGACTTCGAGGATTTCCGCGTCGCGCGCCCTGACATGGCGCCGGAGATGGAAGGCGACTTGGAACCGGTCATCCGCCTGCTCGCCGAACGCCGCTGGCCCTGGCGCCTGCACGCAACCTATGATCAGACGATCAGCCGCGCGCTCGACGTGTTCGAGAAGGTGAATAAGGATATTCCGCTTAAGGGCCTCAACTGGTTCTTCGACCATGCCGAGACGATCAGCGATCGCAATATCGACCGGATCGCGGCATTGGGCGGCGGCATCGCGGTGCAGCACCGCATGGCTTTTCAGGGCGAGTATTTCGTCGAGCGCTATGGCGCGAAGGCGGCCGAGGCGACGCCGCCGATCAAGCGCATGATGGATGCGGGCATCCCCGTCGGCGCCGGCACCGATGCGACCCGCGTCGCCAGCTACAATCCTTGGGTATCGCTAAGCTGGCTGGTCACTTCCAAGACTGTGGGCGGCCTAACGCTCTATCCGGTGCGCAACCGTCTCGATCGCGAGACAGCGCTGCGCTTGTGGACGGAGAAGAACACATGGTTCTCGAATGAGGTCGGTAAAAAGGGCCAGATCAAGGCCGGGCAACTGGCGGACCTGGCGCTGCTGTCGGACGATTATTTCAGCGTGGCGGAAAGCGAGATCGCGCATCTTCGATCGGTGCTGACCATATTGGGCGGCAAGATCGTCTATGGCGAGGGCGGTTTTGGTCCGCTCGCCCCCGAGGCGCCCAGGGCGATGCCAGACTGGTCGCCGGTCGCCACCTTCGGTGGTCATTGGCGGCGGGACGAAACGGCCAAGAAGATGGCATCGGCCTGCGGCTGCGCCTCCTCCTGCAACGTCCATGGCCATGACCATGCGGCGGCGCTCGGCGCGCGTGTACCCGCTGCCGACGTCCAGAGTTTCTGGGGCGTAATGGGCTGCGGCTGCTGGGCTGTTTGATCCGAAGAGATCCCCTCCAGCAAGAGGGGCGCTCCACTTGCGTTCGATAATCTGGAACGCGCCCTCTGATTTTATTCGGATCGTTCTAATGGGTCTGGCTGCGTAGAACAGGCTTGCGACCTCATCGGAAGCCGAGCAACATTCTACGGAGATACTGACATGAACCGCATTGCCCTCCTGATGGCGACCGCCCTGGTCGCCATCAGCCCTGTCGCCGCGCCTGCGGAGGCCAGGGCACCCGCGCAAAATCCGGCCAGTGATTTTTCCGTCGGCCCGCAATATGATACCACCCATGTCTATGTCGCGCCGGAAGATTTCGACCGCTTCGTTACTAGCTTTACCGCCACCTTCGGGGGCAACGCGAGCAAGCAGGGCGTTTTCCAAGTTACGCCGACGGACAGCAAAACGAAGTCGCAACTCGCGCGGACCCCCGCCGGCACCGTTTCCGTCTTCGGTTTCCTCACACCGATTCCCGTCCCGTTCGGTGCCGAACGCACCGGCTATCTCGTGACCGACCTCGACGCGGCGGTCGCTTCCGCAATGCGGCATGGCGCGACGCGCCTCATTACCAGCTTTCCCGATCCCATCGGCCGCGACGTGGTGGTGCAATGGGCAGGCGGCGTGAACATGCAGTTCTATTGGCACAAGACGAAGCCCAATTATCCCGCCCTTGGTACGGTGCCGGAGAACCGCATTTACCTGACGGCCGATGCCGCCGACCAGTTCGTGAAGCAGTGGCGCGGCTTTGCCCATGCGACGGTCACCTCCGACGACAAGGCTGCACCGGGCGGAGAGATCGGTCAGTCGGGCAAGACCTATCGCCGCATTCGGATGACGTCGGGCTATGGCAAGATGAGCGTCATCGTGTCCGACGGTCAGCTTCCCTGGCCTTATGGTCGCGACATGACCGGATATGAGGTGGGCGATCTGCCCGCGACCCTCGCCAAGGCGACAGCAGCAGGTGTCGAGCCGCTCGTCCCTGCCCATGTCGAGGGTGATCGCCAAACCGCGATCGTCCGCTTCCCCGGCGGCTACATCGCCGAAATTCACGCGCCGGTGAAGCCATGACCGGCGCGGATGAACCCCGATTTGTCGATGCGATCCTTAACTGGCGCTTCACATGGCTCCTGGCGCGTCTCGCGCTGGTCAGCGCCTATTTGCTGGGTGGCATCGTCAAGGCGACTGACTGGCCAGCGGCGGTCGCCGAACAGGCGCATTTCGGCATGAGCCCACCTGCCTTCTGGGCGGTATTGACCATAGGCGTAGAGCTGGTCGGGCCGACTCTGATCCTGACCGGCCGCTTCGTCTGGCTGGGCGCTGGGATGCTGGGGGTCTTCACGCTGCTGGCCGCCTTCACCGCCAATGCCTTCTGGACGATGCCAGCGGGGCAGGAGCGCTTCATGGCGACGAATGCCTTCTTCGAGCATATCGGGCTGATCGGCGGCTTCGTACTGGTGGCGCTCATGTCCGCGCGGGAACGGCGACGTGCTTAGGATTCTCCTCGCCGCCGGGCTGCTGGCGGGGGCTATCCCGGCCCCTGCCAGCGCCCAGCAGCGCGAGGCCTGGCAGGCACCCACACTCAGCATCACGCGCTATGACGAGGACTGGTCTGATCTCGCCGATGCGGAGAAACGCGCGCATCATTGGACTGGTCCGCTCAAGCATATCCCGCTCGGCGACGATAGTTTGGTGACGACGGGCGTCGAACTGCGCGCCCGCAGCGAGAATTATCAGAACAATCTCTGGGGCGGGACGGACGCACCGGACGACAGCTATCTGTGGCTGCGCGCTTTACCCTATGCCGATCTGCATGTTGGCAAGGTTCGGGCTTTTGTGCAGCCGATCCTGGCCTATGCGGTCGGCGTATCGCCGTCCGCCAGCCCGATAGATCAGACGCGGGCGGATCTGCTTCAGGGGTTCGGCGAAGTCGATCTAGGCCCGGTCACCTTGCGCGCCGGTCGCCAGATGCTGTCGCTCGGCACGGAACGGCTGGTCGGGACGCGCTATGGCCCCAATGTTCCTCTCGCGTTCGATGGCGCGCGGGCGGACGTCATGATTGGCCGGGCTAAAATCAGTTTGCTGAACATGCGGCCCGTCCAGCCGGGGCCCGACAGTTTCGACGACGCGACCTCCGACGCCAAAGCGCTGTGGGGCGCCTATACCACGCTGCCGGAGCTGGACATTTACTATCTGGGCTACCGCAACCGGCTTGCGCACTTTGGCGGACAGGCCGGGCGCGAAGTGCGGCATAGTATCGGCCTGCGCTCCCACGGGGCGCGTGGCGACTGGCACTGGAATGTCGAGGGGGTGGCACAATTCGGCCATTTCGAAGGACAGAGGATTTCGGCATGGACGCTGGGCACGGAGGTCGGCCACAGCTTTCCGACGCTCCCCTTCGCGCCGGACGCTACCCTGCGGGTCAATGTCGTCAGTGGCGACAGCAAAGCGGACGACGGCAAACTCGGCACGTTCAATGCTCTCTTCCCGAAGGGCAAATATTTCGGCGAGCTGTCTCCTGTCGGCCCGACAAACATTGTCAGCGTCAATCCGCGCGTCAGTGGTACTTTTGGCGGGGGCGTTTCGTTCAGCCTCGCCGCCATGGCCTATTGGCGGTACAGCATTGCGGACGGCGTCTACGACATTCCCGGCAATCTGATCCGCGAAGCCAGTGGCAGCAAGGCGCGCTTCATCGGAAAGGAGGCCGAAGCGACGATCGCCTGGCAGGCGACGCCCGAATGGGAGTTGTCGGCGTCGCTGTCCGCTTTTGCGCCAGGCGCCTTCATCAAGGAAACCGGTCCGGCAAAAACGATCACGATGCTAGGCTTGGAAAGCAACTTCCGCTTCTGATCCAATCGTTCCAATTTATCGAACGACAAGGCGGATCTTATTCGGCTGCTCCCATATCGAGGCTGCGGCTAGGCCATATGGCATAGACATTCACGGAGACCGTTATGACCGCCGACAAGCCTGCCACATCGCCACTCCCCTGGCTCCTACTGCTCCTCTCCGTCACAACCGGGCTGGTCGACGCCATCTCGGTGCTCGGCCTTGGCAAGGTGTTCACGGCGAACATGACCGGCAACGTCGTCTTCCTGGGTTTCGCCGCCAGCGGCGCACCGGGCTTCAAGATCGCACCTTATGTCTTCGCCATCGCGTCGTTCATGGTCGGTGCGCTGATCGCCGGACGCGTCGGCAAGCGCCATGCAGGCTCGCCCCTTCGCCGATGGCTGCTCATCGCTGCTTCGGTCGAAGCCAGTCTCCTCTGGGTCGCAGCCGGTGTCGCCGTCGGGTTCGACGTGGCCATGCAGACGCCTGGTACGAGCGTCTATATCATCATCGTGCTGACCGGCCTCGCCATGGGCTTCCGCAACGCGACCATCCGCCAGTTGAAAGTGCCGGACCTCACCACGACGGTTCTCACCCTCACGATTACCGGCCTCGCTGCCGATTCAAGCGTTGCTGGCGGATCCAACCCGAACTGGGCACGCCGCATCGGTAGTGTGGCCGCGATCTTCCTGGGTGCGGCCATCGGCGCCTATCTCGTCACTCATGGCGGACTGGTCGCTCCGCTCATCCTCGCCGGCGGCCTGATCTTCGCAGGCACGCTCGCCTGCACGCTGCACCCAGCCGCTGGTAAGCCCCTCTAATCCTCCAGTTCGCGCTCGATCCGGCGGTCGGGCGCGAGCCAGAATAGCAACACCGCAACATAAAGAATGATCGCCACCGGCCGGGCGAAAAAGGCGGCGGGCACGGCAACTGCGTAAAGGGCAAGACTGATCTTGCCTTTCCAATCGCGACCGATGGCCCTCCCTATCGCCGACTGACGGCCATTGCAGGCGATGATCGACCGCTCGGTGAGTTCATAGCCGATCGCTGCCATCCCCAGCACGACGCCATAGGACGCCGTCGCCATGGCCGAGAAGCCGCTGGCATCGAGCCACCGGATGACAAAGGGTACGAGTGAGAGCCAGAACAGCAGGAAGAGGTTCGCCCACAGCACGCGACCGTCAATCCGTTGTGTCGCCTGCATCAGGTGATGATGATTGTTCCAATAGAGCCCGACGTTGATGAAGGACAGAACATAGGCGAGTAGGATCGGCATGCTGTCCGACAGCGCTTCAAGTGTCCCGTCCTGTGGCACCTTCAACTCAAGCACCATGATCGTGATGATGATCGCGACCACGCCATCGGTGAACGCCTCGAGTCGGCCCGACCGCATGCCGCGCTTCGGCCTGCCTTCGGCCTGATCAGACATCGCCCATGCCCTCCAGTTCCTTGTCGTTGGCACCCAGCGCGACGAACTGATCGAGCAGCCAGGAGGCCGCAGGTCCGGGTGGCGCATCTCTGCGCCACACACCGGCAAAGCGGTAGGTTCCGCCGATGTGATCCGGCATCACAAGACGGACCAAGGTGCCATCGACAAGGTCGGGTTGGATCATCGGCAGCGGCATGTTGCCCCACCCAATTCCCTCGCGCAGCAAAGCATGCTTGGCGCCTAAATCGGCCAAGCGCCAGGTTTTAGGGCTCATCACCGAATAGTCCTGCCCCTCGGTGAAGCGCGAGCGATCCGTCAGCACCAACTGGGTATGCTCGCGCCCGGCGCCAGGTGGAATGCGTTCCAAGCGGCCGAGCGGATGATCCGGCGCTGCAACCGGCACCATCAATACCGAACCGGCAGCGATGCACTCGACGCCCTCCACGCCGGCCGCCAGCGGCCCGGAAATGCCGATGGCGGCGCCCCGGTCCAGCACCATGGCGGTGATCGCGCCGAGCGCTTCGACATGGAGGCGCAACTGGACCGTTGGAAACTCGGTCGCGAAATTGCGCAGGACTTTCCCTAGCCGCTCGGACGGCAGCATGACATCGACGGCGAGGTCCACTTCCGCCTCCAGCCCGTCGAGTAGACCCTTCACCTTCGCGCGCAGTCCATCGAAGCCATGCGATATGCTGCGCGCCTCCGCGAGCAAGGCGCGTCCCTCGACGGTCAACTGGGGCTTACGCGTGCCCTCCCGGTCGAATAGCGTCAGCCCGAGCTGTGCTTCCAGATTGGCAATACCATAGCTGATCACCGACACGGCGCGATTGAGCTTCCGCGCGGCGGCCGCGAAGCTGCCGAGATCAACGATGGTGAGGAAAATCCGAAGCTGGTCGAAGGTCGGGGTGCCGGGTGAATTCATTGTTCTACTTTCTCGAACGAATACACCGGATTTATGTATCTGCTTCGAAGTTATCGCAAGACGTAAAAGACCTCCAACGACAGCCCGACGCTGTTCGAAAGGAGACATCACATGATCGAAGTTCGCCCATTTGCTGACCTTGGCGGTGCCAACCACGGCTGGCTCGACGCCAAGCATCACTTTTCGTTCGGCGGCTATCACGATCCGGCGCGTATGAGCTGGGGCAACCTGCGTGTCTGGAATGACGACACAATCGCGCCCAAAACCGGCTTCCCGCCGCACCCGCACCGCGACATGGAGATCATCACCTATGTCCGCGAAGGGGCCATCACGCACGAGGACAGCCTAGGCAATAAGGGCCGGACCGAGGCCGGTGACGTCCAGGTCATGAGTGCCGGATCCGGCGTGCGTCACTCCGAATATAATCTGGAGGATGTCACGACGAAGATCTTTCAGATCTGGATCGTGCCCACGAAGAACGGCGATGCTCCGAGCTGGGGTGCCCGTCCCTTTCCCAAAGGCGATCGGACTGGCCATTTCGTCACGCTGGCATCCGGCTACGAGAAGGATAATGACGCGCTATCAATCCGCACGGATGCCCGGATTGTCGCAGCAACGCTGAGAGCCGGCGAAAGCGCCGAATATCCGATCGGCAAGGACCGCAAGGCGTATCTTGTTCCCGCAACCGGCGCGATCAGGATCGATGACGTACAGGTCAACGCCCGTGACGGCGCCGCGATCACGGATGTCGATGTCATTCGTGTAACCGCAGTCGAGGACAGCGAGATTGTCATGGTCGACGCTGCCTGAAAAAGGTTCTGGGAGGGCTGGTTGCTCTCCCAGTTTTTCCGGCTTCAGACCAATTGATAGACATGTAAGCGCCAAAGGGTCCGTGATGGTGATTGCGCTCGCGGCCTGTGATTGCATATTGTTCGCCATAGCAAGTCCTCCAATGCGCTTCGCGTTCGAAGGTCGCCCTACAGCAGAAGCGGTCGTTCGAGGCATTAGGTTGGATGACAGCTAATTCCCAAAGGCCCGAGTTCGGCTCCTCTACCAGACGAGGAGCCGATGAGTTCAAATTTCGGTATTCTCGGCAAGGGCAAGCGCGTCTTCCACGTCGATGGCGAGATAGCGCACTGTGTTCTCGATCTTGCTATGACCGAGAAGGATCTGAACGCACGGAGGTTGCCGGTCGCCCTGTAGATGATCGATGGCTTCGTTCGCCGAAGTGAGTGCGTGCCATAGTCGCTTCGCATCAGGCCGCCCCCTGTCACCCATTCATCGACGAGCCGGGCGTACTGGCGGGTGCTAAGATGCCCGTTATGGTCAAACCGGCTGGGAAAGATTTAGTCATCGACCGTGCCGCCCCGCCGATCGAGCCAGGCCAGCAGGCTAGCCTGAGCGTCGGGGAGCAGTTCGAACTGAACGGGGCGACCTGTTTTCTGCTGCATGACGATCACATGCGTTCGGATGTGCACCCGCTGACGATGTCGCCGATCTTCGTCTGCACCAAGTCGCAGCCCCGAAGCTTGCTGTCGATCGCCAGGTCAAATAGCGCCCGATCTCGCAAGCGGCGGCGCTGATTGAGGTACAATCGGATCTCCCAAATTTGCTTCGGTTTCAGCGCGCGTTTCGCGCCAACGGTTCTTCCCGCATTCCAGACGGGGCGTTTAGTGGTGGATGGTTCAGTTTCAGGCATCTCCATGATCATTCTCCGATGGCCAGAGTGGCCGTTCGGAGAACGCTTTGGCATCGGATAAGCAGGAAGGCCCCGAAGCTCCTGTCGACCACGATAAGACATTCGATCTGTAGCAGATGGCGACCGCTTTTTTGGAAAGCGGTCGTTCGTCGAACGCAAAAGCGGCCGCATCTCAAGAAAGCGGCCGTTTTGCACGACCTGACATTTCTGCCCAAGCCGCAACCATCAACACAGCGAAGCCTGCCCAAGGCAATATTCCAGCCCCAACACGGTCGAGCAGGACGCCGCCGGCCAAAGCGCCGCCGGCAATTGCGACGTTCCAGACGGTGACGATCATGGCTTGCGCGACATCGGCGGAAGGCCCCGCAGCACGGGCAGATGCGGTCTGGAAGAGGGTTGCCGCGCCGCCGAATGCTAGTCCCCAAACCATGACCGAACCGTAGATGAGGATCGGCATACCCCCGGCCCAGGCGAGCGTCACGGACGATAGCAGAAACAGTGCGATGCTGGCGATGGTCAAGGGGCGGAGCCAGCGATCGATCAAGACACCTGTCACGAGAATACCCGCCACTGCTGCCGCCCCGAAGGCCAGCAGCACGCGGTCGGCTTGGCCGACGAGGCGAAGCTGGTCCAGCAGCGGCGCGACATAGGTGTAGAGGATATTGTGCGCGAGCACGAAGCTGAGCGTGACCATCAGCACCGGTCGCACGCCGGGGATCTTGAAGACCTGCGCCAGCGACGGACGATCGGCGCGCGTCTCACCGTCAAAGTCCGGCACAACCGCTAGGATCCATATAGCCAGCATCAAGGCCACCGCGCTGAGCAATCCGAACGCCAACTGCCATCCGACCAGCATGCCTAAAAACGTACCTGCTGGAATACCGACGGATAGCGCCAGTGGCGTGCCCGCCATAGCGATTGCCATAGCGCGCCCCGACAAGGCGGGCGGGGCCATGCGGGTCGCATAGCCCGCCAGCAATGCCCATAACAGGCCAGCCGACACACCGCCGATGAAGCGCCCGACAAGCGCGATGATGAAGCTTGTCGTCAGGGCGGTGACCAGATTAGCGATGGCGAAGCCGATGATCGCGAAGAGCAATAACGGCCGCCTGCGCCAACTTCGCGTTGCCGCCGTCAACGGGATGGCGGCGGCCAGCGAACCGAGCGCATAGACGGTGATCCATTGTCCAGCCGCACCCTCGCTGACTCCCAACGTCGCACCGATCTGTGGAAGCAGGCCGGCGGGCAATGCCTCGGTCAGGATCGTCACGAAGCCGGCAAGCGCCAGGGCGCATAGTCCCGCGACCGGAAGCCGGTCGGTCCCGGCGGTCACGATGCGGATTTCGGCAGCACGAGATCGCCCACCGTGTAGGTGTTGAATTCGCTCGACGACACTGCGTCGAGCAGTGCGAACATCTCACGGAAAATCGGGTCGGCGAAGAACGTATCGACATCGCCGGCGTCGGCGATCGCCTCGATATTCACCACGGTCAGCCCATCAGTACTTCTGGCAAGATTGCTCCACTGAAAACCTGGCTGACGCTCTGCGACGTAGTGCACGACATTTTGGATGAGGCGGAAGGCCTCCTCCTGCTTGCCGGGATCAACATGAATCACATTGACGATGAAGGTCGTGGGATTCGGATGAATGGCGAAGGTTGGGGTCATGAAGGCTTCCTCGAAATGGACGCATTCGAGATAGCCGTTGGCAGATTTGATAACATTGCTCTGGTGTTCCGATGACTACAGAATATTATTCCTGTATCATGTTGATATGGACAGACTCGCTGCGTTCGAAGCATTTATGCAATCCGCCGAAACCGGCAGCTTCGTGGCTGCCGGGCGCCAACTTGGTCTGTCGGCCTCGGCTGTCGGCAAGGCGGTGACCCGACTGGAGCAGCGCCTCGATGTGCGCCTGTTCCATCGCAACACGCGAAACATGGCCCTGACCGAAGAAGGACGCATGTTTCTCGAACGCTGCCGGAGCATCTTCGAGGAAGTCGATGCCGCTGAAGCCGAACTGGCACACGCAAATTTGACGCCACGCGGGCGGCTTCGGGTAAGTCTTCCGCTGGTCGGCATGCTGCTCATGCCGGTGCTCACGGACTTCATGCGGGCGTGGCCGGAGGTGCAGATAGACCTCGATTTCTCCGATCGGCTCGTAGATGTGGTGGAAGAGGGTTTTGATGCTGTCATTCGGACCGGGCAGCCCTCGGATAGCCGGTTGATGAGCCGCAACATCGGGCGCTTCCGGTTGAAGATCGTCGCTTCGCCGACCTATCTGGAACGGCATGGCGTACCCGTCTCGATCGATGACCTGATGCATCATCATTGCCTGCACCAGCGCTCACCCTCCACCGGCAAGATCCGCCATTGGCCGCTGGTGCGTCCGGAGCAGGGGAAGAAGATAGTCTTGCCGGAACGAATGAGCGCGACCGCCGTCGATCCGCTTGTTCACCTTGCCGTGGAGGGCATGGGCATCGCCTGCCTGCCGCCCTTCGCGATCCGCCAGGAGACCGCCGATGGGTCTCTCGTATCGATCATGGAAGACCTTGTTACAGAGCAGGACCAGTTTAACGTGCTCTGGGCGGCTAGTCGCCAGGTGACGCCGAGGCTGAGAGCCTTCGTCGACTTCATGGCCGAACATCTCAACCCGCAGTGACGAAAACTGCCTTACTGCCTGAAAATCGGTGGCGCCGTCCTCAGCCTAAGTCGTGCGTCTTAGTTCAATACATGCTACGGACAGGGTTTCGCCAGCCTGCACGACAGTCTTGCGTGCCTCTATCGTCCGGATCTCGAAAATGGCTTTTTCCAGCACAGCCCGCTCATGAACATCCAGCTCGACGCCACGACGATCCTTGAGAAATTTGTCCTTAAACAATAGCGGCCCTTCATAGTGAAATGACTTGATTTTGAAATACAGAAACGGCCCGTGACGACGCCGTATCCGGCCGCCGGAAATAAATCGCTATGATGCACGTTAGTTTTGCGAGCGCCTCGGCAACTTGCTGAAGAGCGGTGGGTTATCTCTCCCAATGCTGCGGGTTTGCTCTGATGACCGGGGACTCGCATTTTCATTGATCATCGCTCCCTATGTGCTGGCCCTGCGTCCGGCACATCTCTCGTGCATTAGGATGCCTCATGGCCAAGTCCCCTTCGACTGTCGGTAAAGCCTCCGGGGCACCCAAAAAGTCTCCCTCACCCGCGCCTGGCGAAATTATCTCGAACAGCTTTGCCGAACCGCAGGCAGAAGGTGGCGAAACGCATCAGTTTGCTGGAGGGGACGTCACAGCCTTGACGACGGCGCATGGCATACCGGTCGCCGATGATCAGAACAGCCTGAAACAAGGCGCGCGTGGGCCCATTTTGCTTGAGGATTCCCATTTCCGCGAAAAAATGTTCCATTTCGATCACGAGCGCATCCCCGAGCGCGTCGTCCACGCCCGCGGCTATGGTGCGCATGGCTATTTCGAACTGACGGAATCCCTGAGCGACGTCACCCGCGCGGATGTGCTTCAGCGGGTTGGCGAACGTGTACCCGCATTTGTACGCTTCTCGACCGTCGCAGGGTCCAAGGGTTCGGCCGATCTAGCCCGCGATGTGCGCGGCTTTGCCGTGAAGCTCTACACGCAGGAAGGCAACTGGGATATCGTCGGCAATAACATCCCGGTATTCTTCATTCAGGACGCGATCAAATTCCCGGACTTGATCCACGCCGCCAAGCCGGAGCCTGACCGCGACTTCCCGCAGGCGCAGACCGCGCACGATAATTTCTGGGACTTTATCAGCCTGACGCCCGAAAGCTTCCACATGGTCATGTGGACGATGTCGGACCGCGCTATCCCGCGTTCGTTGCGCACGATGGAAGGCTTCGGCGTCCATACCTTCCGCCTCGTCAATGCAGACGGCCAATCGACCTTCGTCAAATTCCACTGGAAGCCCAAGCAGGGCCTGCAATCGGTCATGTGGAACGAGGCGGTCAAGATCAACGGCGCCGACCCCGATTTCCACCGTCGCGACCTGTGGGACGCGATCAACGCCGGCGACTTCCCCGAATGGGAACTGGGGGTCCAGTTGTTCGACGATGCGTTCGCAGACAGTTTCGACTTCGACGTGCTGGACGCGACCAAACTGATTCCGGAGGAACTGGTGCCGGTCCGCATCGTCGGGCGTCTGGTGCTGGACCGGGTCGTCGATAATTTCTTTGCCGAGACGGAACAAGTCGCGTTCATGACCCAAAATGTTCCGCCGGGCATCGACTTCAGCAACGATCCACTGCTCCAGGGCCGCAATTTTTCCTATCTTGATACCCAGATCAAGCGGCTGGGCAGCACAAACTTTACCCATTTGCCGATCAACGCGCCCAAATGTCCGATGGCCCATTTCCAGCAGGACGGGCATATGGCGATGCGCAATCCCAAGGGCCGCGCCAATTATGAACCCAATAGCTGGGGTGCCGAACAAGGTGGCCCGCGCGAAGACCCAGTGCGCGGTTTCACCAGTTTCGCGCAGGAGGCCGACGGTCCCAAGCAGCGGGTTCGTTCGGAAAGTTTTGCCGATCACTACAGCCAGGCGCGGCAATTCTTTAACAGCCAGACGCCGACCGAGCAAAAGCATATTGGCGACGCCATCGTGTTTGAACTCAGCAAGGTCGAACGCCCCGATATTCGTTCACGCACGGTCTCCCACCTGCTCAACATCGACACTATGCTGGCGCAGACCGTCGCCGACGGGCTTGGCCTCCCGTTGCCCGATCCTGCGCAGGCCGCGCGGCAGACGATGATGGACCTGCCGCCGTCCGATGCGCTGAGCATCCTCAAGAACGGACCGGACAGCTTCAAAGGACGCAAGCTCGGCATCCTGCTGACCGACGGTGCCGATGCCGCCATCTTCAACGCGCTGATCAAGGCGGTGGGCAAGGAGGGCGCGGTTTACGAGGTAGTCGCGCTCAAGATCGGCGGTGTGACCCTGTCGGACGGCACAGCGGTTGCAGCCAAACACAAGATTGACGGCGGTCCCTCCGTCCTGTTCGACGCCGTTGCTGTAGTGGCGTCGGAGCAGGGCGCTGCGCTGCTGGCAATCGACGCGGCCGCCAAGGACTTCGTCACAGACGCCTTTGCGCATTGCAAATATATCGGCCTGACCGCCGAGGCGCAGGCCCTGTTTGAAAAGGCTGGGATAGCCGATGATCTGGACGAAGCCTGCCGTCCACTGGCGATGGCCAAGGACGCCGGCGCTTTCATCAACGCCTGCCGCGCATTGCGCCACTGGCCGCGCGAACTGGCGGTCGATCTGGACGCCCAGCCCGCCGCCTGATCGCGGACCTTTACGAAAATCGATGGGGTATGGCTTCGCGCCATCCCCAACCAAGCGTATGACAGGATGACACTCTATGCGGATCGGCATTATCGCCCATCTTAAACATCCGATTGCCGAGCCCTTCGCCGGTGGGCTGGAAATGCACACGCATTTGCTGGCGCGGTCGCTGCGGGATCGTGGCCATGCGGTCACTTTGTTCGCTTCATCCCGATCGGAACCGGGGATCGGCCTGGAAGCGATCTGCACCGAAACAGCGATCCAGACGGTAGGTACGACAGAAGCGAGCGACGTGCCCTTCTTTCGTGAGCATCACGCTTATCTAAGCTTGATGACCGACCTGCGCCATCGCGACTTCGACATTATCCACAATAATTCGCTGCATTATCTGCCCGTCGCGATGGCCGACAGCCTGCCCATGCCGATGGTGACGACGTTGCACACGCCGCCCTTTTGCTGGCTGGAAAGCGGTATCCGCCTTTGTGCTGCGCGCAACCACAGTTTCGTCGCCGTGTCCCGCTCGGTTGCTGCTCTTTGGAACCATGTAACCCATAGCGATGCGGTGATATGGAACGGCATTGACCTGCAAAAATTCGCTCTCCATCCCCAAGCTGACGCCGATCCCTACCTTGTCTGGTACGGCCGCATTGTTCCTGAAAAGGGACTGCATCTGGCGATCGCGGCGGCCCGGCAGGTGGGCCTGCCGCTCAGGATTGCCGGGCCAATCCTGGACGAGGACTATTACCGGACACAAATCGCGCCCGCGCTGGGCAAGGATGTCACCCATGTCGGGCATCTCGCGCATCAGGCACTGGCCCGGCTCGTCGGCGGCGCACGGGCCTTTCTCTGCACGCCCATGTGGGATGAACCTTATGGCTTGGTCGTGGCCGAAGCGCTCGCCTGTGGCGTACCGGTCGCAGCCTTTGCACGCGGGGCGATCCCAGAAATATTGGATGCTGGGTGCGGCGTCCTCGCGACTCCGGACGATGTGGCGTCGCTCACCAAAGCGGCCCTGTCGGCGCTGGCGCTGGACCGCCGCGCGTGCCGGACCAGAGCGGAACAGATGTGCGATGCCGACCGCATGGTCGATAATTATGAGGCGCTATATCTGCGCCAGATCGACAGGGCGGCGGCACCTGTCCGCGCCGATCGCACAGCGTCGATCCACCTCATGCCTTCGGCGCTCCCATCCGATGCGTCGCTTGACACAAGATCGGCCTCCCATGGCTGACCCCAACCCCATGACCTTGTGCGTCTGCGTCCCCGCGCGGAACGAGGCAGCGCGGTTGCCGATATTGCTGGATGCGCTGGCGATGCAGGACTGGCCCGGTCCGATCCCTGTTGTGATAGCCATCAACAACAGCACTGACGACAGCCGGGCCATTGCCGACGCTGCTCGCCTTCGTCATGCCGGACGGCTCGACGTCCGCATAGTCGAACGCACTTTCGCGCCGGAACTGGCGCACGCCGGATCAGCCCGACGGATGGCAATGGACACAGGCCTTGGCCTTCTGCCCGCGCTGGACAGCGCTGCCCTCGTCAGTACAGACGCTGACAGCCGCCCACCGAGAGACTGGTTGCGCAATATCGCTGCCGCCTTGTCGCACGGTGCCGATATGGTGGGCGGTCGAATTGATATTGATAGCGACGAACCCCTGCCACCGCCCGTGCATCGCTTGCGCACAGCTTGGGACCAATATTGGATTGCCGTCCGCGCTATAGAGGATGCGGTCGATCCTCAGCCCTGGGATCCGGCACCCCGCCATGGCGATCATACCGGCGCATCGCTCGCCATCCGTGCAGAGCTTTATCTGGCCTGCGGCGGCGTTCCGGCCATAGCGAGCGGAGAGGACCGCGCGCTGGTCGCGGCGGCGCTCGCCTGCGGCGGGCACCTTGTTCACCCCGTTACAGTTTACACCCGCGTCTCCCCGCGCCTGAAAGGACGCGCAGAAGGCGGCATGGCAGTCGCGATGCAGACACTGTTCGCGAATGTCGAAAATGACATCTGTCCCATGGCACCTGCCTTCACCCATTGGCGCGAGCGTGCGCACTGGCGCAAGCAATTGCGTGCGCAGTCTGATGGCGCTGCTTTGATCGCCCGGCGGGAACCGCTGTTGCCCCCGATGCCGCATGACATGATGCTGGACCTCCAGCCATGACCCGCCGCCCCATCGGCTATTATGTCCATCATCATGGCGCAGGGCATCGCGCGCGGGCGGAGGCGATTGCCGCCGCCATCGATTGGCCGATCGTCCTGCTCGGTACGGGGCTGGGTACGGCTAGGATCGACCTTGATGATGACCGGCCCATTTCCGGTCGCTTCGACGGGGTGGACGAAACGGCTTCACGCCCCGCCGCCCTGCACTATGCGCCTCTTGACCATAATGGCGTGCGGTCGCGCGTGGCCAGGATTACCCGGTGGATAGCAACCGAACGTCCTGCGCTGATGGTCGTCGATGTCTCGGTCGAAGTGGCGATGCTGTCGCGCCTCGCATCGGTGCCCACCATCTATGTGCGGCTCAACGGCGACCGCAGCGACGCGGCGCATCTCGACGCTTTCCGCAGTGCGACGGCATTGATTGCGCCCTTCCATCAAGATCTGGATATGCCATCGACTCCTGCGTGGGTCAGGGACAAGACTTGCTATCTGCCCGGCATCACCGCCGTCCCCCATGCAAATGCCGCGCAGGAAAACCGCGTTCTTGTAGTGATCGGCCGGGGCGGCCCGCCCGGCGATGGCGCAGCGATCGCCAAGGCCGCGCGCGCCTGCCCAACTATGCAATGGCGCGTCATCGGCCCTGTAACCGCATCAGCCGATCGACCCGCCAATCTCGATCTGGCCGGATGGGTTGACGATCCGGGCCGGGAAATCGCCCGCGCCGGGCTGATTATTGGCGCGGCCGGGGACGGGGTGGTGAATGCGGTCCTCGCCGCCGACAGCCCCTTCCTCTGCATCCCGCAGGACCGGCCCTATGGCGAGCAGAGGGCGACGGCGCGCGCGCTGGACGCGCTGGGCGCGGCGATGATACTCGAAACATGGCCGTCCCCCGACCAATGGCCATCTTTGATCCGTCAGGCAAAGGCATTGCCGCCCCACGCTCGCAACCGCCTGCACGATCCTCGTGGAGTCGAGGCCGCAGCGACCTGGCTCGCGACGATGGCCGCCGCTGCGGTCGATCAACTGGAGCCTGTAGCATGACCCTGTCCCGCCATCCCCGTTCCAGCATCGACACGCCGATCGCGCGTGCCGAGGCGATAATGCCCATCCTTGTCGCGCTCGGCACCCGTTATGATGCCGCGCCTGTCTTTCCGGTGGAAAGCATGAAAGCGCTTGTCGCCGCGGATATCCATCGCACCTTCGCCCCACCCGAAAGCGGCGGCGAGGCGTTTGACGATGCTGCCGCCCGGAACCAGTGCCTGACGACCGTCCTGCGCATCATCGGTCGCGCGGACCTCAGCGTCGGGCGGCTCTATGAAGGCCATGTCAACGCGCTCGCACTGTTCGACTGGTTTGGCTCCCCCGCACAAAAGGCCGATCTGGGGCACAAACTCGCTCAGGGTGCCTTTTACGGCGTATGGGCCACCGAGCCACAGCCGGGCGTGCAACTTTGCCAATCGGCACTCCATGGGTGCAAATCCTTCGCGACCGGCGCTGGCGGCCTCGCCTATGCCGTCATCACCGCGCAGCCCGAACAGGGGGAGCGGCGACTGGTCGTCGTTCGGGCCGATGAAACCGCCCGGACCGACCTGTCGCAATGGCGGGTCAGGGGTATGCGGGCAACCGGCAGTGGCGTCTATGACCTGGAGGGTATGGCGGTCGATCCGTCCCACTTGCTCGGCCAACCCGGCGATTATGATCGTGAACCCCGCTTCACGACGGGTGCGTGGCGCTTCACCGCCGTGCAACTGGGCGGGATAGAGGCGCTGTTGACCGAAATCCGGCTTGCCATGTCCGACGCCGCACGCGCCGATCCGCTGCAACGGGCCAAATTCGCCGATGCGGTTGCCGCAACCCGGACCGCCTACCTATGGGTCCGCGAATGCGCGCTCAGGGCAGCACATGACGATGGCGATGGCCCCGCCTTCGCCCGCATGACGCGCGGCGTCGTGGAGCGTGCGGGTCTGGACGTCATGGAACTGGCGGCCCGGATCACCGGCACGCGCAGCGCAATGGATGGGCAACGGATCGACAAGATCATCCGCGACCTCAGCCTCTATCTGCGTCAGGGCGGTCCTGACTATGCCCGTGATCAGGCTGCGCTCGCCTGGCTAGACCATGACGCTTGGAGCGCGGAAGATGCCTTGTGGTAGGCTTCTTCTTGTCTGCTAAACCCTGGCGCAAGATGCGCTGGTTGGTCCTTGCGCCGCATCCCGATGACGAGACGCTGGGGGCTGGCGCGCTCATCGCGCAGACGGCGAAGGCAGGGCGACTGGCGGGCCTTGTCTATCTCACCGATGGGTCTGGATCGCATGAGACAGCGAAGGGCCAGTCGGGAAAGTTGGTGAGCAGCCGCAAGCGCGAAGCCGCCGCGGCGTTGCACCGCCTGACCGGTAGCCGCCGCCAATCGCCACTACATCTTGACTGGAAGGACGCTGCTCCCGCTCAGCCGGGCTGTCGGGCATTTGAACGGACCGCTCGGCGGTTGGCCGCCTTTTGCCGGCGCTGGCAAGTCGACGCGCTTGCCGTCACCGCTGCCCATGAACCCCATTGCGATCATGAGGCCGCAGCACAACTGGCCTATACAGTGGAGAAACGGGCCAGAGGCAGGCTGGTCGTCGCCGAATATGTCGTCTGGTCGCAAGCCCCTGATTCCCGAACCCATCGGATGCTGTACACCGCGCCCATGCTACGTGGGCAACGCCGTCACGCTCTGGCCGCGCACCGAAGCCAGCTTACCGCGTCCCACGGTCCCGGCTTCCGGCTGCCTGCCTACCGTCGTGCCATGCCTGCCAGCGATATCCTCTACCTGCGGAGAGCCTCATGAAGCGGCACAAGACCAGCTTGGGTCACGATTATTTCGAGACGATGTTTCGCGCGACCGACGATCCCTGGGAACTGGGAAGCAGCGCCTATGAGCAGGATAAATATGCCCATAGCATCCGCGCCCTGGCCGGACGGACCTATGGATTGGGTTTAGAGATTGGATGCGCAAAAGGCGTCCTGACACAGTCGCTGGCGCTACATTGCCACGCGTTGTTGGCCATCGACGTCAGCGAAACCGCGCTCGAGGCTGCCCGCGCGCGCTGTGCCATGTTCGACCATGTCTCCTTTGGCCAAATGGCTTTCCCGGGACAGGCACCTATGGGCGGTGCCTTCGACCTCACCATCCTGTCCGAAGTTGCCTATTATTGGGATGATGACGACATCGGCCGCGCCGCCCGCTGGATCGCCGACCATATAGCGCCCGGTGGGGACATATTGCTGGTCCACTGGACAGGCGACACCGACTATCCCCAGAGCGGGGATGATGCGGTGCGCAAATTGCAAGCCGCACTCGGCTCTGCCGTCACCGTCATCACGGCCCAACGGATGCCCCAATACCGCCTGGACCTGTGGCGCGCGCACGCATGACCCTGAGCGTCCTCACCATCGTCAAGGACCGGTCGGCCCATCTAGCGCAACTGATCGAAGGTCTGCGCCGCAGCACGCATTGCCCCGACGAGCTCATTATCGTCGACATGGCCAGCACGCCGCGGGTCCGCGTGGATGACGCGCCATTTCCGATCAGCATTGTGCGTCTCGATCAACCCGGACTGCCACTCGCGGCAGCCCGGAACGCCGCCGCGCGGGCGGCCAGCGGGGACAAGCTGTTGTTCCTGGACGTCGACTGCATCCCAATGCGCGCACTGACCAGGGTCATCACGCAATACCTGACCGAGCATGACGCGCTGATCTGCGCCGACATACGCTATCTAGGCCCCAACGATGCGCGTGGTGAATGGGAGGAGGCCGATCTCTTATTGCGCGCGCGAGGGCATCCGGTTCGACAATTTCCTACAAATGGCGTGCGGCAAGAGGATAATGCCGGTCTGTTCTGGTCGTTAGCGTTCGGCCTGCATCGCCAGAGATTTTTTGATCTGGGCGGTTTTGACGAAGCCTTTACCGGCTATGGCGGTGAAGATACCGACTTCGGGTTCCGTGCGCGGGCGGCAGGCTTGCCCCTGTTATTCCTGGGCGGTGCTGGTGCCTTTCATCAATATCACGACGTTTTCGACCCTCCGCTCCAGCATTTGAGAGACATTGTTCGCAACGCCAACCTCTTTCGGGCGCGTTGGAAGATCTGGGCGATGGAAGGGTGGCTTAGCGCATTCGAGAAAGCCGGGTTGATTGTACGGCGCGGGGACATGATCCATGTGCTTCGCCAACCAAGCGACCTCGAAATTAGTCGTGCACGAATGTCGCCGCCCGTCTCGCCCTGACAGAAAGCGGCAGCATCGTCTCTGGCCCGGTTCAAACTCCCATCGAATGTAGTCGCCTTGTTCCAAACAGATCGCGTAACCATTGTTTACAGGAACGTGTCCCGTAGAAGGGGCGCGTGGGGTGCCATATTGCTCCAACAAGAGCGTTTGGCGGGGCGAGCTAATGATCTGAGGTTGGGGTTTCCTATGATGAATGGACCCACAGCACTGATCAGCCCGCCGCGCTAGTATATACCGGACGCATGATAATAAAGAGACTCGGATTTGCGCGCGTCAGTGTCAACTTACCTCGATTTTTGATTCCGAAGCTAACGGTCGCAAATGTCCCACTTCTTGCTGTAAAACGGATGGCCCAAGGCACCCTACAGCCGGCCGCTATCGGACCGGCTGTCACAAGCGTTGGAGAGCGGCAAAAGTAACCCCGCCGCGGATAATATTGCTGGGCGAGGCGATCTACGAGACGCCAGCCGATTGGGAATTGCTCATCTCATGTACGTTGGTCGGCGTTGTATGCATCGGCGCGCTTAATGTGGCGACGGTGCCCCGGTCCAGTATGGGGTTCATCGTCGGATGGTTGGTAATTGCACTGATCGATATGTTCCTGATCGTAAAAGTGCCTTTCGAAGTTCTGGTTGCACTAACGGTATTCATTGCGCTGCTCGCGCGAAGCATTCTCTCGATTTCGCGTGCTTCGTCCGAGGCGATCCGGGCGTATGACGATCTTGTCGCGGTGTCTCGCGAGCATGAACATCTGGCATTGGATGCGGAGACCGCACGGGTGCAACTGACGGGCACCGAAGATAACGCTCAAGCACGGGCAAACAGCGTCGCTGTTGAGCATCGTCGACAGGAAGTGACAGCCCTGGCCGCCCAATTTGAACGGACGGTAGCGGACGCGGTCTCGGCGCTGGGAGCTGCCGCGAAGACTGCGCAACATTCAACCGCATCACTCGCTGGGATCAGCGTCGCGGATACGAATGCGGCGCGTCGAACCGGCGATGTTGCATACCGGATCGAGCAGGCTGCACAGGTCATGCGCGATACCGCAGCACAGCTTGGCCACTCGGCCGACGCGGCGCGCATATCACGTCCGGACATCAAGGTGCTTTTCATTACTGGCTATGCCGAGAATCCCGCTGTTGGAAACGGCCTGCTCGATGCCTGCATGGAGGTCATCACCAAGCCCTTCAATGTCGTGGCGCTAGGCAGCAAAGTGGGCGAGATGCTCGACCGCCAGGTGCCTTTATCGACCCACCCTCAATTCCCTGCTTTCTTGCACTCTTTCATGCTAAATGGCTGCAAGGGAGCGCGCTATTGGATAATATGGAAAACGGACCGGCGCAGGTCGAGCAACTGCTGGATACGCCAGGCCTCGCCGATGCGCTGGAGAGCGACCGCTTCAAGCAGTTTCTCGATCACATGCCCGTAGCGATAGCGGTCTCCGAACTGTCGCCCTCAGAGCGGATCACCTATGCCAATCTTGAATTCGAACGGCTGACCGGGCAGCCTGCTTCAGACCTCGAAGGCATGAGCTGGCAAGCCTTGCCCGGCGTCGCCTCCGCGCCAGATGACGATCGGCGGCTCAGCGATGCGGTAGAGGGCGATGAGGAATATATCGGCACCTTCTCGATCACTCTCGGCGGGGAGACGGTCCATATCGATGCCTGGTCGAACACGATCGAGGATGATCATGGCGAGCCGCTTTTCCGGCTGGTCGCGCTTGCCAGGACCGGCCAGGGCCTTCGCGAAGACGACGAAGCGGTGCGCCAGTCTCTTCGCGACAAGGACACATTGCTGTTCGAATTGCAGCACCGGGTAAAAAACAACCTCCAGATGATCACCGCGCTCATCCGTATGGAAGCGCGCAACATTTCCGATCAGGAAACAGGTGAGCGGTTCGATCGGCTCGCGGGCCGGATCAATTCGCTGGCGCTACTTTATCGCTCGCTTTCAACCGAAGGGCAGGGAGATACGATCGACCTTGGCATATATCTGAGTCAGATCGCCTCGTCGGTCATGCAAGCGCATGCGCCAGAAGGCATTCGGCTTGATCTGAAGGTCGACACTTGGCCGGTCGCCCTAGATGTGGCCATGCCGGCAGGCCTGGTCGTTAACGAATTGCTGACCAATTCTCTCAAGCACGCCTTTCCCGACGGCGATGGCGGCACCATCACCCTGCATAGCCTAGTGGACGAGACAGGATGTCGCGTGACCGTTGCCGACGACGGCGTAGGGTTGGCTGAAGGGACGACCTGGCCACAAGCCGGGAAACTGGGTGCCGTAATTGCCCAATCCCTGCGTCAGAATGCGAAGGCCGACTGGTCGGTCACGTCCGGTACAGGAGAGGGAATGCGGGTGGACATTCATTTCGCAAGGAAAGACGCCGCACCAAAGGCGTGACGGCATGTCAGATGGGAGGTTTCAAAACAGATCTATTCATCCGGCGTGCTCGGAAGTGGTGATATGGAGTAGTCGACCCTTTACGGACACTCGGCGTGCGAATTTCTCTCCCTTAGTGCGGAAGGGCAGCTTGCTCTTCACGCGCCACGATCAGGCCATGTTTATGTCCTGCAGTTAATGGCCACCCTGAGATATCGCTGTGACTTGCGAATTGACCACTCTTAAAGGCAAAAAATCTGTGACATCCTTAAACCGGATCATAGCTGAACAGCCACATTGACGACGCCTGCTTACTCGCCTTGTCCCCCGTGCTTTGAAGACGACCAACCATCGTATATCTGGTGTCGGCCTTGATTGCCCCGGACGGCATTAGGGGTGTGAGGCGCGGAGCGACGTAGAGCACCACATCATGCCCATCGTCTGTCGTCATGCTGACGGCCGTGTAGCCAAGCTTGCCACCCAGCAGCCGCTCGTTCGCCTGACCCACGCCTGTAGGCGCCTTAAGGCTGGTGATTCGCCCCGTCACGCGAATGAGGTTGCCGTTGGGCTGATCGGTATCTGGATTAAACGCACGTTTGGTGCGTGTTCGATCATCATCCAACCGCTTATAATGCGCGAGCAGTTCGCCCAATGTCTGGAACTGTATCGTCCACTTGCTCCGTTCCGCCCAAAACAATGTCCCGTTGAAATTCGTAAAAAGTGCGTCGGTCCAGCCAGCGCAGCCATCCGCATCCTCGCAATTGGGCCAAGCTGCGCCGATCCATTGCAGCAACTGCTTTTTCGGGTCGGAAAATTCGGCTTCCTTGGCAAGGCCGGGGCCGAACGCGACTGCTGCTTGGCCCTGTCGGGGCGCAACCACTACGACCGCGCCATTGCCCACGTCCAGCTTGCCGATCCGCAACTGCCGCATCATCGCCCACGCATAATCGTCCGCGCTCATTCCCTTGAGATCGTTGACGACCAGAAAACTCATTTCCACGCCGACATCCTTGGCAAGGAGATAAAGCCGTTGCTCCATCACTTTGACCCGCGCCGGGTCGAGCCTTCCAGTCTCATCGACGATGAAGCGACCATATTTGAAAGGAATAGAACCAGGGTTGGGCAGAGCACGACCAGGCGTTGATGCATTGGCGACCAGCGACCCGTTCGATGCGTCAGGGGAGGGCAGGCTGTCGGCGGCCAAGCCCGACCCGGGCGTTTTTATCGCGGCGGCGGTGCCAGCCGGGCAACCCGTTCCGCCTGCTTGCATACAAGATTGCGCCCAGCCCTGCTTAATCGCTTCTGCGCGCTGCCCTTTGGCCGGGTGGGTCGGCGTACCGTGATTGGTGCCCACTGAGAGGATCATCTGCTGCGCTGCGGCGAGCGGTGCACCCATCTTCTGCAGGACATAGCCGCTGAATTTGTCGGCCTCCAACTCGATCTCCGGGCGACTGCCGCCAGGCACGATCGTATGGCCCGACAGATGATGCGCAATCTCATGCGCCATGATGCTGATGGGGCCCCATGGGCTCCCACCTACTTGGGCTTCGGCGGCTTTCATAAACTGGGGATTGAATGCGATGACGCGACGCGGCACCCGATTGTCGTCCAGCAGGATGACCGCGGCGGCATTGGGAACCGGGCCGGATACGACGATGAAGTTCGCGGGAAGGCCTGTATAGCCCATGATGCGGGATACGGCGCTGGCGCAATCTTGGGGCGCGCCACCGGAAAGTGCTGAAGCCTGTGCCTTGATCGGTTCGCCGTCATAGGAGCAGGCCTGCAACGTGGATGCGATCGCCTCGACCTTGTCGGTACCTGACAGCGTGCCATCTGCCCCGCCGCCTTTGTCGCACCCATTAAGCAGGAGCGCGGCTGCCGCCGTCGTCGATGCCAGGACTATGCGTCGCATATGTTCCTCTCCCTCGTCAGCGGCTCACCAGCCAGAAAATTCCCAACGCATAAATCCGCAACAAAACCCAATTGATCGTCGCGTAAATGAGGCAAGCCGAAAATAACTTCAGCCAATCGGACTTGATTTCGATTAGGAAGAACTGGCGATAGGCTACTGCCACGATAAGCAGCTTGAACATGGGCACATAATATTGTGACGCGCTCTTGTGCCACAGGATGAATTCCGGACTGCGCCAGATGAGCGTCGGCAACAGGTTTATGATAATCAGCGCCAGGATGATCGATTGGCAGTAGATGGCAAGAATTGCCTGCTCAATGACGTTGTAGCCAAGGCGGCGACCCAATACGATCCATCCGCCCGCAAAAATCGCGAGGATGCCCAGCGAAAAGCTCCAGTTGGCGAAGGCCATCACCCGCTGTGCCATGCGGTCAACAACCACATCGCGACCGGCGTAGCTATAATGGCCGAAATATTGGTTGGCGGCGAGCAGAAGGACGAGAATGGCGACGAGCGCCAAAAGCAGCTTGAGTGGATGCATGTGCGCCGCTCGGCGCCCCAGCACATATTCTCGTGCGACGGTCCCAGGCGAAAAAAGCAGACGACCTAATGTTCGTACCGACTGGATTTCGAACAGGCGTATCCTGTCCCAGCTTTCGTCACGGATGTCGCGCCAGACGAAGCGATGCGCTGCTTTTTGTCCGCATTGACCGCAATAAGGCGTGGGCGTGGCGGCACCACAATTACGACACACGTCTCGCCCAAACCAGCCGTCACTTACCGGACCATCTGGGATAGCGGTGGCCGTTGATGCATTCATGCCAAGAGTTTCGGCAATCTTCCGACGGATATTACGCATCAAATCCGCTCGCCATGATGGTTCGCTGTGCCACGATCGTAAAACGCCGAGTTAGGCTTTGCGGTTGCATAACATTACGAGGCCTGCCGTTCATCCGCGCTGCAGCCGATGTCCCAGACTCCATTATCGACCCTTATCGGCCGCTCCATGACCAATTTTGGCTCCCAAGATGAGGACAGTCCGGGTTCCATAAGGTGTTGGTGAGAGCCAATCGCTCCCTTGACGTTGAGAAAAGATCGCTTTTGGAAGATCGCCCCCGAGGGTGACTGGCGTCGGCCATGCCCGTCAGGATTTCCTATGAAGCGTAATCCGAGTGAGTTCGGCGGGACAGCCCAGACGCATTGCAAACCCAGGCCATATACCAGTCCCATTGTTCACATATAGCGTCATTCCGTCGACCATATAGTGTCCGGACACGAAGCCACTATTCCCCATCGCCACAAGGCGATCCAGTCCAGGGATCATGCCGCCATGGGTGTGGCCGGACAGCTGAAGCGAAACGCCGCGCGCCGCCGCCATGCGTGCTGGACCGGGCTGGTGGTCGAGCAGGAGAATGGGCGCGCCTGTCGGCGCACCAGCCAAGGCGGCTGCCAAGTCCGGTGGCGGCATCCCCGTTGCCGGAGCCGTCCTGTCCGTCACGCCGGCGAGTACGAGGTTGCCGCCCTGACGGCGGAGAACCACATGATCATTGGCCAGGATGTGCAGACCCATTTCAGCGAAATGCCGCATCCATTCCTGATAGCCGAGGAAATATTCATGGTTGCCCGGACTCATGAACACGCCATCACGCGCGCTTAGGTCGCGCAAAGGTTCGACATCCGCCCGGCGCATCGCAAGGCTGCCGTCGATGACGTCGCCTGTTATGACGATCAGGTCGACATTAAGCCCATTCGTGCGATCGACAACGGCCCTCGTCCATGCGGCCGGAAACAGCCGGCTGATGTGCAGGTCGGTCAGTTGCACCAGGGTGTAGCCGTCGAACTGTAGCGGCAGCCCGGCAATATCGATCCTCACATCCTTAAGTGATGGAACCCGCGTCGCATTGTACACACCGACACCGGCAAGGGTCATGGCCGCGGCAGCCATTGCATAGCGAATTTCGATGGCCATCGCGGCTGTTCGCCCCGCTGCCAGCCACAGCGCGAGCATAGCTACATCGGCGAACAACTGCATCAGCGCGAGGAATAGGATCGCGCCGCCCGCCCAGTTGAACAGGATGACGGTGGCGCGCGGGAACTCCGGCGCGAAGATCGATCCGGACGACAGCTTGCTCCAATATTGGAACTGCGAAGCGACCAGCATCAGCACCGCGATAACGATCTTCGCTGCCAGCGGCCATGGCATAGGCCACAGAAAGCGCATGATGACGAGCACGGAGGGCAGTGCGAAAATCAGGTGGAAAATGGGTTTTTGCTCCGGTGACTTGACGAGGGTCGGCGCATGAGAAGCCTGCCAGCACCATCAGGTCCGATATATCGGGATAAGGAAGGCGCCGATACCGCGCTTCAATCCGGCAGCAGCTTGTCCAATGTTATCGGCAGGTCGCGCACTCGCTTGCCGGTCGCGTTGAACACCGCGTTCGCCACTGCGGCACCTACTCCCGTTATGCCGATCTCCCCGATGCCCCGCGCACCCAGTGGCGACCGGGGATCGGGAATATCCGTCCACATCACGTCTATCTGTGGCACGTCCAGATGGGTCGGGATGTGATAGTCGGCCAGCGAGGCATTCATGATCCTGCCGCTGCGCCCGTCGAACAAGGTTTCCTCGGTGAGGGCAAGGCCGAGGCCCATGATCATGCCGCCCCGGAATTGGCTGGCCGCGGTCTTGGGATTGAGGATCGTGCCGCAATCGAAGGAGCCCAGGAGCCGATCGACGCGCACTTCCCCGGTGACGTCGCTGACGCGCAGTTCACAAAAAACAGCGGATGTGCTGTGCATGGCGAATTTGAACATTTCGAGCGGCATGCTGCCCGCCGCGGTCACGGTCATGTCATCCCGCGCAGCCCGTGCAAGGATCGATTCGAAACTGTCATGCCGCGACGGATCGGCAATGCTGGCGATGCCGCCATCGGCGAGTCGAACCTCGCCCGCGCGCAGACCAGCGACGGGGCTGGCATTGCCCGCCAGACGCAGCATCTCGCCCGTCAGCTTTTCCGCAGCGGCAATGATCGCTCCGGCGACGGAAGCCGTCTGCGACGATCCGCCCGCCATAGGCGATGCGGGCAGGTCTGAATCGCCCAGTTCGAATCGGATCGCCTCCAGCGGCAGCCCGAGCCGGTCGGCCGCGTGCTGCGCCTGGACCGTGGCCGTGCCCATCCCCATTTCCTGCGCGGAGCAGGCAATGGTCGCCGACCCGTCACCATGCAGCGTGATGCGGACATTGGCGCCCGGCATGCGCGCATAGGGAAAGCTGCCCGCCGCGCAGCCCATGCCGATCCGCCATTCGCCTTCGCGCCGCGAACCCGGCTCCGCAGACCGGCGGTTCCAGCCGAACCGTTCGGCGCCGTCGGTAAAAGCCTGCTTCAGCGCATGCTGGGAAAAGGGGGTACCGGAGACGGGATGCCGCTCGGCGATATTGGCCATGCGCAGGTCGAGCGGATTGACGCCCATGGCATGCGCCAGCTCATCGACAGCGCTCTCTACCGCGAAAGTGCCGATCGCCTCGCCAGGCGCGCGCATGAAGGTGTTGGGCACAATGTCTAGATCAACATGGCGCTGAAGAAATTCAAAGCTCTTCGCGTCATAGAGCGCCCGCGAACCGAGCGTATATTGTTCCGGGCAGGCACCGTAAGGCGGCATCACCGAATAGCCGCTATGGATCAGCGCGGTGAACCTGCCCGCTGCATCTGCGCCAATGGCGACACGCTGTTCGGACGGGGTCCGGCCGCCGATCATGCGGTAGACGCCCTCCCGACTGAGAGTCAGGCGCACCGGGCGTCCCACCATCCGCGCCACGGCGACGGCAACGATCTGGTGATCCCACATGCCTTTCCCACCGAAGCCGCCGCCGACGAAGGGCGAAAGTACGCGCACCTGTTCCCTCTTCAGGCCGAAAAGCTTGGCGAGCGCCGTGGCGCTTGGCGCGACCATCTGCGTCGTGTCATGCACCAGCAGGCCATCGCCCTCCCACATGGCGGTGACAGTGTGCAGTTCGATAGCGTTGTGATTGTGCGGCGGCGTCCGATAGACATTGTCGACGATATGGGCTGACCGCGACAGTTCGCGCTCGGCATTGCCGACCGTGACATGGTTCTTCTCGATCAGGACGGATGCGGGAGTCCGGGCCGTCGCCTTGGCCTCCTCGAAGAGGGTCTTTGCCGGTTCAGCCGTGTAATCGATCATGATCAGCGAGACGGCGTGATCGGCCTGTTCCTGGGTTTCTGCGATCACGGCCGCGACGACCTGACCATTATAATGGACCTGCGCGTCCTGCAGGATCGGCAGATCACTGTTCCCGACGGCGGACATGTCGCTCATGCCGATCAGCGCCAGGGTACCAAGCCGCGGCATGTTCCGGTGCGTCACTACCAGGATCACGCCGGGCGCCGCCTCCGCCGCGCCTGTGTCCAGCCGCATGATTCGGCCCCGGGTGATCGGGCTGTGCACCAGCGCGGCATAAGAAAGATTGTCCACCGCCACTTCGGCGGCAAAGCGCGCCTCTCCTGCGACCTTCGATGGTCCGTCCAGTCGCGAAGCCTGCCGCCCGATCGCGGCCCGGCGTTCTATCAGCGGATCGGGCGAGCCACCTGGCAGCCAGCCTGCGGGAACCCAGCCGATGACGGTCCGGACCGAGCCGATCACAGCGTTCTGGATCTTGGTCATGGGGCGGTTCCCCCAAGTTCGGTGAGCATGGCGCACAGGGTTCGTTTCGCCAATCCGCGCTTGAAGCCATTGCCCGGCAACAGCGTCGCGTCAGCGAATTCCGCCTCGAATGCTTTCTCTATCGCAGACGGCGAGAGCGATGCGCCGCGCAGGGCGTCCTCTATCCAGGCCGCCCGCCACGGCTTGGGCGCGATACCGCCGAACGCAACACTGATGGCATCGACCCTGTCTTCACGCATCGTCAGCCCTACCGCGACCGAGACAAGGGCGAAGGCATAGCTCGCCCTGTCGCGTACCTTGCGATAGGCCGAGCGTGCGGCGAAAGGGGATGGCGGGAGTGTGACCGCGACGACGATCTCCGTGGGGTCGAGTACCGTCTCAATATCGGGCCGTTCGCCCGGCAGGCGGTGGAAGGCGACGAGCGGGACGGTGCGTTCGCCTGCCGGACCCGCGATATACACCTGGGCATCCAGGGCGGCGAGGGCGACGCACATGTCCGAGGGGTGGGTGGCGATGCAGGCGTCCGAGCCGCCCAATATAGCGTGGTAGCGGTTGAAACCGCCAATGGCGTCGCACCCGCTGCCGGGCACCCGCTTGTTGCAGCGCGCGCCTGCCACGTCGTTGAAGTACAGGCACCGCGTCCGCTGCATGACATTTCCGCCGACGGTCGCCATGTTGCGAACTTGCGCCGATGCTCCGGCCAATATGGCGCGCGCCAGCATCGGATAACCGGACCGGACAAGAGGATGCGCCGCAACCGCGCTGTTGCCCGCTGCCGCGCCGATGATCAGGCCGCCATCCTCCGCCCGATCTATCCCGTCCGGCAGCGCCGTGACGTCGACAAGCTGCGACGGCGTGTCCACCCCCTTGCGCATTAGATCGACCAGATTGGTGCCGCCGCCGAGCAGGCGCGCACCCTGCCCGCCCGCCATGTGCAGCGCGTCCGCTACCGAAGCCGCGCGGGCATAGCTGACGGGGTTCATGGCCAGTGCTCCCCGGCAACTTCCAAGATAGCGTCGATGATCCCGTTATGCGCGCCGCAGCGGCACAGATTGCCGCTCATCCGCTCCTGCACTTCCTCCCGCGAAAGGGTGATGCGATCCGCCGCAAGATCGACGGTAAGATAGCTTGGCATGCCCGCAGCCAGCTCTTCCAGCATGGCTGTCGCCGCGCAGATCTGGCCCGGCGTGCAATAGCCGCACTGGAAGCCATCATGCTCGATAAACGCAGCTTGCAGCGGATGCATAGCCTCGGCCGTACCCAGTCCCTCGATCGTTGTCACGGATCGCCCGTCCGCCTGTACCGCCAGGGTGAGGCAGGAGAGGACGCGCCTGCCGTCCAGCAGCACAGTGCACGCTCCGCAGGCCCCCTGATTACAGCCGACCTTCGTGCCGGTCAGGTGCAACTGCTCCCGCAACAGGTCGAGCAGCGATACGCGCGCGTCGTCTGGAGGCGGAAAATCCTGTCCGTTGACCTTGATCGTCATGGGGCTTGCTCCTCATTCGTCGCCTGTAGTGCGACCGCGCGCTGTCCTCCTAAGTAAAACGAAATTCGTATTATTCAATCATCGTTATATACGATTTTCGTAATTAGTGCGATAAATTGATCGCGTTCCCTGGGCGCCAGCCGCTCCAGCATCAGCCGGTACATGTCCCGATATGTCTTGCGCTGGACGGTGACATAAGACTGGCCTTCACCAGTAAGTTCCAAGGCAACGGCACGGCGATCCTTCTCGACACGAGCGCGTTTGAGCAGGCCACGCTTGACCAGCCGGTCGGTCGCGGACGAAACTGTGGTACTGGCCGTGCCCAAAAAGCGCGCCACGTCGCTCGGTCCGCAGGCAGGATGCTGGGCGACATAGAAAAGCGTCTGCTTATCGAGTTCGTTCAGAGGTTTTTCCGCGCTTATAGCTTCGGCCAGCTTGTAACGGCGCGTGAAGGTTTCGAACGCAGAGCCCAGCGTGGCGAGTTGGTCGTCGGTCGGCTTTGTCATAGCGATCGCATAACGCGCCATGCCTGCTTATGGCTAGATGGTCTGGAGCATAAGTTTGTGACCAACATGGTCGACCCATCATCGCCCTTCAGCGATCAGATTTCAATCGCCAATAGCGGTCCTTCCGCTTCTTATTGACTTCAGAAATTGGCCTTTGTCGAAATTGGAGGATGACCGCGCGCACATCGACGGGTATCCCGGCCAAGGCGAGTTCTCATGGGCACCGCATCACCATCAAGTTCCATGGAGCGCCTGCTTGGAAATCGTTTCGATCATTCTGATATTGTTGGTTGCTGTTGTCGTCAGCGGCGCCATTTCGCGCATGCTGCCCATCGCTCTGCCAACACCACTTGTTCAGATCGCGCTCGGCTTCCTGATTGGCCTTGTCTCCAACCTGCGTGTAGCGCTCGATCCCGAACTCTTCCTGCTGCTTTTCCTTCCGCCCCTGCTTTTCCTAGATGGTTGGCGCATTCCCAAGGATGAACTGCTCAAGGACGTCGCCACCGTCTTCGAACTGGCGCTCGGGCTCGTACTGCTCACTGTCGTGGGTGTCGGTTTCTTCATCGACTGGCTCATTCCCGCGATGCCGCTGGCCGTCTGCTTCGCACTGGCCGCCGTGATCTCGCCGACCGATCCTATTGCAGTGTCCGCCATCGCGGCGCGCGTCCCCATTCCCAAGCGGATGATGCACATATTGGAAGGCGAATCCCTCCTTAATGACGCATCCGGCCTCGTCTGCCTGCGCTTTGCCATTGCGGCGGCGCTGACGGGCAGCTTTTCCGTGGGCGAGGCGAGCCTCACCTTCCTGTGGCTTGCCGTCGGCGGAATTGCCATCGGCGTCGCCGTGACATTGATGGTCACGCGAACGAAAGCATGGATATCGGAGAGATTCGGCGAGGATACCGGATCGCAGATCCTTATCAGCGTGCTCATCCCCTTCGCCGCCTATATATTGGCGGAGCATCTCCATTGCTCCGGCATCCTTGCAGCCGTCGCCGCGGGCGTGACCATGACGTTCGCGGAGATAAGCCGGCAGGCGCTGCCCGCCACTCGTATGCGCCGCAACTCGGTATGGGACACGCTCCAGTTTGCGCTCAACGGCATTATCTTCGTTTTGCTGGGTGAACAATTGCCTGGCATCCTCGCCGCCGCCAAGCAGACCGTGCGCCTGACCAATCATACCAATCCCTGGTGGCTGGGCATCTATGTTTTGGCGATCATGCTGGCGCTGGCCGCGCTGCGCTTCGCATGGGTGTGGATATCCTTCCGACTGACCCTTTTCCGTGCGCGCTACGACATGCCCTGTCGTCGACCCGACTGGCGTCTGGTCGCCGCAATGTCCTTCGCCGGAGTACGCGGCGCGATCACGTTGGCGGGTGTGCTGACCATCCCGCTGACGCTGACCGATGGGACCGCTTTTCCCGCACGCGACCTGGCGATCTTCCTCGCCGCGGGCGTCATCATCGTCTCTCTCATCTTGGCCAGTATCGGATTGCCTCTGCTGCTGCACAGGCTGACCATGCCCGCCGAACCATCGAAGCAGGCGGAAGAAGATGAAGCGCGTGTTGCCGCTGCGCAGGCCGCGATCAGCGCGATTGAGAATGTGCAGCACCAAATGGCGGAGGGACGCAAGGATGCCGACATCTATGCCGCCGCCGGCGCCCGCATCATGGACCTGTATCGCGAAAGAATCGACAGCCGGATTCAGCAGAGCGGCGATACGCACGAAACCCGCAAATACGCCCTGGTGGAACGCGACCTGCGACTAGCGGGGCTGAAGGCCGAACGGGATGCCATATTCCTGATGACCCGCAACCGTTCAATTGGGAGCGAGGTTGCGCAAAAATTGATACGCGAACTTGATCTGTTGGAGGTTCGTTTCCGGATCTAGTTTTCGGTGAATGCGCCTCACGCCTTATTTCGAGAGGCCGGTCAAACGCGCGATCCGCGACGTGAGCGACAAGGTGCTGATCCAGCAATTGAAGGAATTGGAGGCCAACGGAATACTTCTGCGCACTGATTACAAGGAAGTGCCACCGCGGGTCGATTATACGCTGACACCCCTGGGCTACAGCCTCGCCCAGGCGCTTGAACCGCTATGCAGCTGGGGCACCGAAAATATCGCGGAAGTGCAAAGGATTTTCGCCGAGCGCGATGGCTGGCGGCGCAAATCGGCTTGATGCGTTTCTCGCCTTGTCGGCCCCACGAAAATGGCCTGGCAAAGAGTCGATATGGCGATGATACACATCACTGGCGTTTCCACCGGCCGGGGCTTGGGTACCGCATAGCCACTGTTTGCCGCCGGACATGCATGCAGATCATCGCGCTTGCCTTCGCGGTGGCGTGACACTGGCCGGGCGTGCTCAGCAATGCTGCTGATCCGGGTTGGGTGAGCACCCACATGGGCGGTGCATCGGCACCGGTCGACATCGTGACTGGTCAGGCAACGCAGAGTTGGCTCGCTGCGAGCGAGGACGAGGCGGCGCGGACCAGTGGCGGTTATTAGCAGGCCATGCAGCGTAAGGAGCCGCCGACTTCTGCGACGAGCTCCGACCATGGGGATCGCCTGATTGCGGCGATCAAGGCGCTTCCGAGAGTGAGGGTCGGTGCCAGCGGCCAACCGCGCAGCCGGCCGAGAGCCTAATCTTCGGGCTTTTTCCAGCCACTCGCAGCCAGTCCAAAATCAGGTGTCCAAGGCTACCTCTTGGTCGCGAATGCGGCATAGCGCTCTCGCCAGGCGGCCACTTCGGCTCTCAAATGCGCAGGCGCTGTCTCTCCCGACAAGACGAAGCTGGCGACGTTTTTGTCGGGGTGCATCAGCATCTTCTTTGATCCATCAGTGAACCAAACCGGCACCAACTCATCGCACACTCCGTCGAGGATGGTGCCGGCCATGCCATTTTCGATCGCCTTGCTGCCGGGGAGCAAGCGGACCATGATCGATACGCCTTCGAAGCAATTCCGTGGCTCACGGACAAAATCGAGCGACACCAAAATGCCGGATCGGTCCGGACGGGCCTCGTCAGGCAACTCCGTCATCCTGCGCCAGCCGCAAAACCAGGTTCGGCAAATATGCGGACGCACGGCATGAATGCTGCACCCTTGCTCTGTCAGATGCGTACAATGGGTTCCGCCCGGCTTTTTGAAATCAGGCGTATCAACGGTGAGGATAGTGCAACAGACTGTGCAGTCGCCACACCTCCGGTCAGGGAGGACTGGGCCTAGCAACGTAGTTTCGAGATCTTCCTCAGCGTGCATGCGGGCTGAGGTGCCCGGAGCGCGCCTAGAATGCAAGTAGGGTCGGGCGCGCGCAATCGCGCAGAATAGCTCCAAACGAGCGGCACCGACACCGATGCTGCAGTCGACCATAATCCGGACCTTGACGACCTTGGCTGGACCTTTGGAGACGTTCAGCAGCAAAATTTCTTTCACCGGGAGCACACAGTCCGCTAGCGAGCCCAAGCCAAAGAAATATTAGCCCCGATGCTCGGCCAATACATTGGCGCGCTGTAATTGTGTCGTCCCACATCGACCCCGATCATAGCTGCCCACTGTCCGAATAATCTCGCCCTGCTCCGGTTCGACGCGATGTCCTTCCACGATTCCCGCGAGCACAGGCGAATTCAGTTGGTCCAGCCGAGTCACGACATAGCAGGAGATATCCGGCTTTGCATGTCCGTTGCCGATACCACTATCGTCGGGAAGGAAAATATAGCGCCCTCCGGTGAGCGCTGCCATCGCCCGCATGACATATTGGGCGTTATCTTCGACGCCGCTTGCCGCGACCGGGACAATCCTCATGCCCTGCTCGTCTCGTCCTTTGCCGGGGGAGCATCTGGCAGCGATGGCAGGGAAGCCTCGCCGCGCTGTGCGCTTTGGTCTTCTGTGGTGCGTTGATCCTCGATCCCGGACCACTGGTCTGGATACTCTTCTGGGTGGCGATCAGCATGACCGCTCTATTTGGTATGACGACGCCCTATGACGATGGCTGGTTGTGGCTCCAGCGCCTGGTCCTGCATGGCGTGCGCTCGCCAGTCGCACCTTTTATCGATATCAGGAAATTTGCACGCGTCTGGCAAAAGCCGCGTAACAGGTGCTTCCAGATTAGAACCCTGGTTCCAATTATGGCCCTGCCACTTGGTATACGAAACTGGATGGGTTCTCTGCTCGACCGCAGCTATTCGCTTCAGATTGTCAAAGCGGCATAGCAGTCCTTTCATCTGAAAGGCTGCTCGACTGCGCGACCCCTCAAGGGATTGCGACTACCAGCGGAAGCCCGTGGAGCGTCGATGCAGCCTAACCGGCATCCCTATCCGGCAAAAGGGGGAGTATCTTGCCGCAATGCTGACTGGGCCTGCTTCGTTGATGTCAAGTCAACTGAACAGAAGAAAAGTCCTTCACGCTCTGCCCTACCCTGGGGGTATCGGATGAGGACGACGCGATCAACGACATCGTGCAGCTATGAAATTCCAGGGGAGGTTATATGCGCAGGGCAATTCCATCTTACGGCGCGATGATGAGTACGGCGGCGTTGCTTGCATTCGCGCCCGCGATCAGCGCGCAGGAAGCCAGTCCCAGCGCACCCGCGCCGGTGGTGGGGGATCAGGACATCATCGTGACGGCGCGCAAGCGCGACGAACGGTTGCAGGACGTACCGGCCGCCATCGCGGCGGTTGGCGCGCAGGAAATCGCGCGCTATTCGACCAACAGCATCACCCAGATATCAAGCCGTGTGCCGCAGCTTCAGGTCGGCACCGTCAGCGGTCCGGGTGGCGGATCGATCAACCTGCGCGGCATCGGATCGCCCGGCACCAGCCCCAGCGTCGACCAGGCCGTTTCGATCAACATCGACGGCATCCAGGTGAGCCAGGGTAATGCGATCAACATGGGCATCTACGACCTCGACCGGGTCGAAGTGCTCAAGGGGCCGCAGGCGCTGTTCTATGGCAAGAACAGTCTGGGCGGGATCATTTCCTTCGTGTCCGCCGATCCGGGCAAGGATTTCGAATGGCGTGCCCGTGCCGGCTATGAATTTGCGCAGGACCGCCAGCAATATGAAGGCATGATCTCCACGCCGCTGGCAGACGGTTTGGGCCTTCGTGTCGTAGGCGCCTATTCCCGGCAGGACGGCTGGTTTCGCAACGTGTCGAACGACGTCTCCGGCGGCGCCGGCGTTCCAGGCAGCAGCGCGCCGCAATCGGAAGATTATTTCGTGCGCGGCACGGTAAAGTTCGAGGGCGCGGACGGCAAGTTCGATGCCAAGCTGAAGCTGAGCTATTCCCAGATGGATCGGGAGAACGGCCCCGGCGGTTCGACCCAGATTTTCGATTGCCCGATCGGCGCGCCGCAGCTTCAGGTCTTTGCCGGCAACGTCGGCGGCGTGAATGATTGCAAGCTCGATCGTAACCTGGTGGATCCCAATATCTCTGCCACGACCACGGCGGCGGCCCCCTATTATCTGGGCAACGGCAAGCCCTTCCTGAAGCAAAAGCAGTTCCTGTCGTCGCTTCAGATGACGCTGCGCCCCACCGACACGCTGACATTGACGTCGGTGACGGGCTTCTACGATTTCAAGGAGGATTTCAGCTGGAACGTGTCGGCAGGCGAGGCGGAAAGCCTGGTCACCGGCGGCCATGTGCGCGATAATCAGTTCACGCAGGAATTGCGCGCGGCAACGTCGTTTGAATCGCCCTTCAACGTCGTGGTCGGCAGCTATTATCAGTTTTCCGAAAAGCGGTTCGAGGCACCGTTGATCACGACCGGGTTCCTGACCGGTTTCACCGGGCCGCTGGTTCTGGTCGACGACCGCTTCCGCCAGAAGACGGAGGCCTATTCCTTCTTCGGCCAGGGCATATTGACGCTGTCCGAACAGCTGGAAATCACGGCGGGCGGCCGCTATTCGATCGAGGATAAATGGCTGCATTTCGCCCGCTATCCCAGTGCCCTTTCGGGCTTCTCCCCCACGCCGGTCCAGATCGCGCTTGACCCGCAAAAGGTCCACTTCACAGACTTTTCGCCCGAAGCCACGATCCGATTTCGCCCTACGCGCAACATAACCTTCTACGGCGCCTATCGGGAGGGCTTCACGTCGGGCGGGTTCAACACCGCCCCCGCCAGTGGCGGCGGCGATATCACCTATCGGCAGGCAAGGGCGCGCGGTTTCGAAGCGGGCGTGAAGGGCAGCCTTCTAGACCGGCAACTGAGTTTCGATGCGTCCATTTATACGTACAGATATGACGATCTTCAGCTTAACGCCTTCGATCCCGTCTCCATATCGGTCAAGGTGCGCAATGCCGCGTCGGCCCGGACCAAGGGCGCGGAAATGGCGCTGACTTTTGCGCCAAAGGCCGTGCCTGGGCTGACGCTGCGGTCCAGCGTCGCCTATAATCACGCGCGCTACCTGAACTATAGCGATGCGTCCTGCTATGCCGGTCAATCCATTGCGCAGGGGTGCAATCGCAACCTGGTGCCACGCTTCGACCCGGCGACCGGTGCGGCCATCGGGTCCAGTTTTTCGTCGCAGGACCTGTCGGGTACGCAGCTTGAACGCGCGCCCGATTGGACGATGAGCCACGGCATCATGTACGACCTGCCGATCTCCAGCGCGATGAAGATCAGCTTTGGCGGTGATGGCAATTATACCGGCAGCTTCAACCCCGAACCGGCGCATAATCCGCGGGCGTTGCAGCGCGGGGTGTGGCGTTTCAATGCCTTCGCGGCGCTGGCGGCATCCGACGATTCATGGGAATTGTCGCTGATCGGTCGTAACCTGGCCAACAAGTTGCGGGTCGCCACGGCGTTCGAATATCCGCTGACCGGCGCGTCCTTCCCGGGCTACGCATCGCCGGGCCTGGGAGCCGACCTTGCCGGTGCGCCGACCGAACCGCGTACGGTGATGGTGCAACTGACGCTGCGCAGTCCCCTGTTCAAATAAGGACGTTCCAGTAAGGAAGTTCGATTAAGAATACGAAAGGGCAGCGCCACCACGGTGGCGCTGCCCTTTCGTATTTGACCAATGCCTGCGACCGTCAGACCATGGGGCGATCGCTCTTGGCCTGACGGTCTTGCTCGCACGCGCCAGCGCTCAGGGCGGCGATCAAGGCCGTGATCTCCATCAGATGTTCTGAAGTCTTGACCAGCTTGTCGGCGCAGGTCGGATCGGCATCGGCAAAGCGGGACGGACCCCACCACCCGTCCGGTGCCTGCCGATCGATGAACCATTGGGTCATCGGGGCCAGCCACTCGCCCCAGCCGCCATCGGGATCGGCCTGGTGCATCACGCCCACGGCCCAGCCGAACTTGCACGCCTGAACGCTGTCGATGTCGGTAAACTGCGCCTGCGTCCCGTTCACATTATAGGCCATGAAGCCGCGCGCGATGGCGATCGCTTCGGGCCGATGGCGGATGTGGGCATAGCGGGCCAGGAACACCGCAGCCATGGCCGGTCCGTAAAAAGCCTGTCGTGGCTGGTCGAACGGCACGATCGCGGCCCAGGCGAAGGCGGGATCGGGCGTGCGCCACACCGCCTCACCCTGGCGGAACATGTGGAAGGTCGTGCTGGATGGTTGGGCGGTCAGAAGTCCGTCGAGCCAGTGATAGGCCTTGTCCGCCACCTCCAACTGCCCCGTGACCAGTGCCGACAGGCCGACCTGCGCGGTGGAGAGGATGTCGCAAATCCCCGCCGGGTGATTGCCGCTGCCCAGCCGCGTCGGCAATCCCCCATGAGCGGGATCCTGCTGGCTGGCCAGATAGTCCATGGAGCGCAGCGCGATGTCGAAGCTGCCCGCCATCCAGGCGCTGACAACGAAGGTGCCGAGCCAGTAATTGGCATATTGGGCGATATAGCCCTGACCCTCCATATAGCCCGGCAGATAATCCCCGTTCGCGCCGATACGGTGTTTGGCCGCCCAATGGACGACCGCGCTGGCCGCTGCGGGTTCGCCGGCTATCGCCAGCCCCCATCCAAGGCGGCTCCACCCCGTCCGGGTTTCGCAATCTGCGGGCCGGCCATCCGGGCCGATATGGTTGAGCAGCCAGTCAACGGATCGATCCCGCGCGGCCAGGGCCGTGCGGGTCAGCGCGTTCGGGGTGAACATGGGGCAAAGTCTCCAATTATCGGCGGTGACGCCATTTTTCTACGCCTTCGCTTCGGGTGGCGGGCGCGGCAGGCAACAGCGCGCACGGGCCACGGCCATGACGATCCCAGCGCCGGATTTCGAACAATCCGTCGGTGGTGTGCCTGCCTGATGGAAAGGCGCTATGCTGCGGTATCGGTCGCGCTGTATCGCGTGACGGGTTTCGTCAGGGGTGGTTCGCCATGATGATGTCCTCCCCGCCATCTGTCGTCGAATTTCAGTGCCGAAATTCGATCAAACGGCCGATAGTGTCAAATGACATCGCGGTCGCACCGGTGCGCAGAACTCAAAGCTGGACCGCCGGAAACAGAGCGCGGCTTACCTGGCGACGCGCTGTCCGCCGATCTTTTCCGGGGCCTGGTTTAAGACGGTAGAAGGGCGGGGGCACCGTCTGGCGCCCCCGTTCCCAAGTCAGGCTGCGTTGGCAACCATGCCGTGCGGATCGAGCACGAATTTCTGCGCGGCGCCATTGTCGAAGGTGGCATAGCCCTTCGCAGCATCCTCCAGTGGAATGACCTGCGCGCCTACGATGTCGGCAATGGGCAGGCGATCGTAAAGGATCGCCATCATCAATTGCCGGTTATATTTCAGAACCGGAGTCTGGCCGGTGTGGAAGGACAATGCCTTGGCCCAGCCCAGGCCGAAGCGCAGCGACAGGCTGCCCTGTTTCGCCGCGCTGTCGACGGCGCCGGGATCTTCGGTCACATAAAGGCCGGGAATGCCGATCTGCCCGGCGGCTCGGGTGATCTCCATCATCTGGTTGAGTACGACGGCGGGCTGTTCGCCGCCGCTATGGCCGCGCGCTTCAAAACCGACCGCATCGATCGCTGAATCGACTTCGTTGCTGCCGGTAATATCGGCGATCAGGTCGCCCAATCGATCGCTTTTCGACAGGTCGACCGGTTCGAACCCGACCTTTGCGGCGTGCGCCAGGCGATCCTTGTTGAAATCGCCGATCATCACGACCCCAGCGCCCAAAATCCGGGCCGATGCGGCGGCGGCAAGCCCGACCGGGCCGGCGCCGGCGACATAGACGATCGATCCCACGCCGACACCGGCCTTGAGCGCGCCGTGGAAGCCGGTCGGCAGGATGTCCGACAACATCGTGAGATCGCGGATCTTTTCCATCGCGCGGTCGCGATCGGGGAATTTCAACAGGTTGAAGTCGGCATAGGGGATCATGACATATTGGGCCTGGCCGCCGATCCAGCCGCCCATGTCGACATAGCCATAGGCGCCGCCTGCGCGCGCCGGGTTGACGGTCAGGCATACACCAGTGTCCTGCGACTTGCAGGTCCGGCATCGGCCGCACGCCACGTTGAAGGGCACCGACACGATGTCGCCGATGTCGAGCATCTCTACATCGGCGCCCTTTTCGATCACCTCGCCGGTGATTTCATGGCCTAGCACCAGGCCTTGCGATGCCGTGGTACGGCCCCGGACCATATGCTGGTCCGAACCGCAGATGTTGGTGGTGATGACTTTCAGGATGACGCCATGGTCGATCCGCCGCCCGTCGGGTGCCTCGAATTTCGGATAGGCGATCGATTGGACCTCCACCTTGCCGGCCCCCAGATATACGACGCCGCGATTGTCGGACATGTCCATTCCTCTCCATGTGAATTTTTTGCAATATGGTCATGGTTGGCCAGCCCGCGGGCTGGCTAACCATGGCTGTTGATCAGGCAGCCGCCTGATCGAAGATGCTGTCGCCATCGTCGGACGCGTCGCCGTTTTCGGCCGCGATCGCGCGATCGATCATCATTCTGGATCGCACGCCGCCAGCATCGATGTTGAGTTTCAGCAGGCGTCGCGCGGGATGGCGCAGAAGATTGGCCTGCTGCTGTTCCAGCATGTCGAGGTCTTCGCTGAAAATTCCACCCTGGCCCTCGCGGATTTCGTTGGTCAGCAGTTCATTCTCGACGGCAAATTGCCGCGCCATGCCCCAGAAATACCAATGGGTGGTTTCGGTCTCCGGCGTGATGAAATCCACCACGATGCTGGCCGCCTTGTTGGCCATGTCGGCATCATAGCCGCCGGTTCCCGCCAGCGCCACGCCGACCTCTATCATGACGTGGCTGGGCAGCGAGAAACGGCAGACCTGCCACCGATCCACCGTGGCGTCGCCATCCAGTCCGGCGCCGCGCAGGGCCATTTGCCAGAAGGGGGGCGCCTTGACGCCATCGATGGTCCGGCTCGTCTGCACTTCGTCCCCGACGATGCGCGTCTTGACCGGCGTTTCGTCGATTTCCTTCTGCCCGATGCTGGACGCATGGACATAGGTTTCATGGGTCAGGTCCATCAGATTGTCGACCATCAGGCGATAGTCGCATTTGATGTGGAACAGGCCGCCGCCATAGGCCCATGCGTCGCTTTCGGCCCATTCAAGATGATGCAGCTTGTCCAGGCTGGCCTGTTCGGGGTCACCCGGCCACACCCAGATGAAACCATAGCGTTCGACGATGGGGAAGGTGCGTATCGGCGGGAAGCCCTTGACCTTCTGCCCCGGCATATTGTCCGCCTGACCTTTGCAGCCCATGGCCAGGCCATGATAGCCGCATACCAGCAGGTCGTCGCGCACGAAACCCAGGGACAGGGGCGCGCCGCGGTGTGGGCAGAAATCTTCCAGCGCAACCGCGTCACCGCTTGCCTTGCGGTACAGCACCATGCGTTCACCGCAAATCTGCCGGCCCAACGGCTTGTCGGCAATCTCGTCCGGGGTGCACGCGACATACCAGGCGTTGCGCGGCCAGGTGGGGGTGGGGGCTTCCAGCGCTTCGCTCATGTTCAAACTCCTGAAAAAAGATACGGCGCCTCCTGTTCGGGAGAGGGGCGCGGGGCGGGGTCAGGCGGCGACCTGCATGCTTTGCTGTTCGGCCTTCATCAGCCGACGAAGCACCTGCCGGGCCTGACGGCTTCCGAGGTCGCTCGCGATGTCGAGAAGCGGACGGTCGGGGTCGGCGCTGATCCGCAATTGCTGGAGTTCGAGCACTTCCTGGTCTTCGCGGAAGGTGTCCGCCGTCTGCTGGAAAATCTGCTCCGGCACGCCAGGGGCCGCCGCATCCGTCGCGATCGACCAGAAATAATGGGTGGTCGTTGCCGTTTCGGGCGTGATGCCGTGAAAGCCGATCATCGAAAAACCATGGTCGCGCGCGCCGTCATAGGCGCCGGTCCCCGCATCGCACGCGCCGGTATTGATGCGGATCAGCACGGGCTGGAATTCGATTTCCTGCCAGCGGTCGATGGTCCCGGCGAAATGCTTTGCGGCCTTGTAGGTCGGCGGTGGTTCTGAATCGGGCATGTAGCGCGACACCCGCACGATGTCGCCGTCGCGCGCCGCATGGGTCTTCACGCCGAAATGCAGGTTGGGATTCCCGCCGATGGTGCGCGCATGGATGTAGGGCAGATGGGACAGGTCCATCAGATTTTCGATCAGCAATTCCCAATTGCCCCGCACGTCGAAATGATGGCTTTTCCATGTGAAGCGGGGGTCGGCGTGCCAGGGATGATCGGGAATGCGACTGGCATCGGCCAGGTCGACGTCCCCCATCCAGATCCAGAGCAGAGCATCCCTTTCGACCAGCGGAAAGCGACGGACACAAGCGGTGGGCGGAATGCGGTCCTGTGCCGGGATCTTCTCGCACCGGCCCTCGACGTTGAATTCCAGACCGTGATAGCTGCACCGGATGCGCTCGCCATCGACGGTGCCGAAGCTGAGCGGCAGGGCGCGGTGGCAGCAGCGATCCTCCAGGGCCGCCGCCTGGCCGCCTTGGGTGCGAAAAAGGACGATCGGCAGGTCAAGGAAGGTGCGGGCCACGCGCGCGCCGGGCGCCAGGTCGGCGCTCCAGCCGGCGACATACCAAGCATTATATAAAAATTCGGGCGCTTTGGCCGTGCCGGCTCCAGCCATGACTCTCTCCTCGTGCAGAGGATTTGAATTACCGCTAAACGCCGCTATAAGCATCACTCATTTAGTTATAGAAACTATAAGCATGGCCTATTCAGACCTGGACTTCAATCTCATCAAGGTGCTGGAGGCGCTGTTCATCCACCGCAGCGTGTCGGCGGCAGCGGAAGCGCTGTGCGTCACTCAGCCAAGCGTCAGCCTTTCGCTCAAGCGCCTGCGCGCGCATTTCGGCGACGATCTTTTCGTCCGCCAGGGTGGCCGGATGGTGCCCACGGCGGTGGCCGAGCGGCTGCGCGAACCGGTCGCGCGGGTCATTGCCACGGTGCAATCAGACATCGTACCGTCCGGCCCGTTCGACCCGGAATCCTCCGACCGCTGCTTCGTGCTGAGCCTGTCCGACCTGGGCGAACTGACCTTCCTGCCGGATCTGATGGCCAGCTTGCGCACGCTGGCCCCGCATGTGACCGTGCAATCGGTCACGCTGCCGACACGGGATTTGAAGGCGGCACTGGTGGATGGCAATGTGGACCTGGCGCTGGGCTATTTTTACGGGTTCGACGGCGACAATCTGTTTTCGCAAAAATTGTTCGACCAGACCTTCGTGTGCCTCGCCCGCGTCGACCATCCCCATATCGGCGACAGCTTGAGCATCGAACAATTCTTGCAGGCCGAGCATGTCATCGTCGCGCAGGATGGCCGCAGCCAGGAGGTGTTCGAGCGGCGACTGGAGACGCTGGGGCTGCAACGCCATGTCGTGCTGCGATCGCCCCATTTCATGAGCGTGCCGCTGCTGATTTCTCAATCGGACATGATCACCACCGTCCCCCTGGCGGTGGCACGCATCTACACCAAGTTGACCGAATTGAAGATGCTGCCGCTGCCCTTTCATTCCCCCGCGGTGGAGCTGAAACAATTCTGGCACCGCAGGTCCCATACCGATCCCGGCACGCTGTGGTTGCGTCGGTTGGTTGCCAGGCTGTTCACCGGGCATGATCCCACGATCGGCGATCAATCGTCCTTCTGGAAAAGTTTCCGGGGCAGCGGGATGTCATCCTGATTATCGAGCCTGACAAGGATAGGCTCGCGTGATTTCCAATCAATCGAAGCGACTTTTGGTCGTTTGACAGTCTAGCCCGCCAACCCGCATTCGATCCCCAGCAGCATGGCCGCGCAGGCCAGGCGGACGTCGGCGCAAACAGCGGCCGCGCCATGATTTTGGGGAGCGAAATGCTGGATTGGAACTATCGCGACAAGGCGTGCATCGTGGGCGTGGGGTCCACCGACTATGGTGTATTTCCCGAAACCGATGCCGTCGGCCTTGGCGTGGCCGCGCTGAAGGCGGCGGTCGATGATGCAGGCATCAGTTTCGACGATATCGACGGCGTCATCCTCAACCGCCTGCCTTATGATCGCTTTGCCGAGGTGTCGAACCTCAACACGCCCTATCTGCAATCGACGCCCGCGCATGGCCGCTTTTCCGCGATCGCGCTGATGATGGCCGCCGAAGCGATCGCGTCGGGCGCTGCGACCACGATCGCCCTGGTCTATGGCAATGACGGCCGGTCCGCCGCGATGAAATATGGCGGCGATCCCAATTTCTGGGCGCCGTGGGGCTTTACGTCGCCCGGCGCATCGCACGCCATGATGTTCCGTCGCCATATGGCGCAATTTGGAACGACATCGCAGGATCTGGCCCATATCGCCGTGGCGTTTCGCGACCATGCGACGAAGAATCCGGCCGCCGTCATGAAAAAGCCGATCACGGTCGAGGATCACCAGAACAGCCGTTTCATCTGCGATCCGCTGCACCTGCTCGATTACTGCCTGATCAACGATGGTGGCGTGGCCTGGATCATGACCACGCCAGAGCGCGCGAAGGATATGCGCAAGAAGCCGGTCTATGTCTCGGGCTTCGCGCGACAGGATGATTTCTCGCAAAACTCGCTGCCGCCCGACGATTATTGGTATCCCGCGCTCCAGAAAGTGGAGTCGCAGGTTTATGCGCGCGCCGGCATCAGCCGCGACGATATCGACGGGCTGATGATCTACGACAATTTCTCCCCCACTGTGTTGTTCGCGCTGGAGGGCATGGGCTTTTGCAAGCAGGGCGAGGGTGGCCAGTTCGTGCGCGACGGGATGCTCCAACTGGGCAAGGGGCGATGGCCGACCAACACGAGCGGCGGGCACCTGTCCGAAAGCTATATGCAGGGATGGGCGCTGATCGTCGAAGGGGTGCGCCAGCTCCGCGGCGAAGTGCCCGCCGATCGCCAGATCAAGGACGCCAAGGCGCTTCAGTTCATCCTCGCCACGGCGGTTGCCAGTTCGATCATCATCAGGAACGACGCATGACCTATAGCAAACCGCTGCCCGAGGCAGATAAATGGAGCGGTCCCTTCTTCGCGGGTGCGCGGGAAGGAAAGCTGCTGGCCCAGAAGTGCAACAGTTCGGGCCGCTTCTTCTTTCCGCCATCCCCGGTGTCCCCGGTCACGCGCGACGCAAACTGGTCCTGGGTCGCACTGTCGGGCAAGGGGATCGTCAGTTCCTTTGTCGTGATGCACCAGAAATATTTCGCCGGTTTCGGGGACGAAGTGCCGTATCCGGTGATCGAGGTGGAGCTTGAGGAAGGCGTGCGCCTGCTCTCCAACATCGTCGATCTGGGCGAACGCGCGCTGGTGGTCGGCATGCCGGTCGAAGTGGTGTTCGATCCTGTCACCCCCGACGTGACCCTGCCCAAATTTCGGCCGGTGGCCTGACTTGGTCGCCGTCCGGAGGCATCTGTTTTCCAGGTCCGTCGCGGCCTGAACCACCTATAATGTCTCGCGCCGGTCCGTGCGCGTCGACGGGGAGATCATCATGAGCGAAGACAATCTGGTCGTGGTCGAAGAGAAGGAAGGCTATGCCATCCTGCGCATCAACCGTCCCGATAAACGGAACGCGATGAACAAGGCCGCGCGCGTCGCGATGCTGGAGGCGATGGACGCGCTCAAGGGGCGTTTCGCCGTTATTGTGCTGACCGGCACCGATGTCAGCTTCTGCGCCGGGCTCGACCTCAAGGAAGCCAGCGCAGACCGCGAAGCGGGCGTCGAGGCCGATCCCGCCACATCCTGGCAGGCGGTCAATGTCGCCATCCGTGCGCACCCGTCGGTCTTCATCGCCGCCGTCAATGGCATGGCGCTGGGCGGCGGCGTGACGCTGATCAACGTCTGCGACCTGGCGATCGCGTCGGAACGCGCTTCGATGGGCATGCCGGAAATGGGCTTTGCCACCTATCCAGGGCTGGCCGGCCCGTCGACCCAATATTCGCTGACGCGCAAGCGCCATGCCTGGATGATGTTCACCACCGAACGGATCGACGGTGCCACCGCCGAGCGCTGGGGTCTGGTCAACAAGGTGGTGCCGCACGACCAGCTGCTGCCCGAAGCAGAAGCGATCGCCGCCAAGATCGGCCAGTTCAATCCCACCGCGCTGACGATCAGCAAGGGCGCGATGGACCAGATTCCGGTTGCAATCGACTGGGACGGCGCGTTCAATTTCGGCATCGGCAAGATCGACGAGATCAACCGTCTGACGGCCGCGGGCAGCGAGGGGCTGGCCCGCTTTTCCAAGGGCGAACGGCTGGTCGGTCAAGGCTGATCGTGGGCGTCAGGGTCCACGGATCGATGCGGAATAAGTGAGGTAGCGTGCAACAATATCAGATGTTTATCGGTGGCCAGTTCGTCGCCGCTGCCTCCGGCGAAACATTCCCGACGGTGGAACCCTGGACCGAGCAGGCATGGGCGGACATTCCGCGCGGCGAGGCCGAAGACGTTGAAGCGGCGGTGCAGGCCGCGCATGGCGCGCTGTCTGGTCCCTGGGCCGACTATAGCGCGACGGCGCGCGGCGCGCTGTTGCGGCGCCTCGCCGATCTGCTGGTCAAGGCCGCGCCGCATCTGGCCGCAACAGAGGTGCGGGATAATGGCAAGCTGTTGACGGAGATGCGGGCCCAGACCAGCTATCTCCCCGACATCTATCATTATTATGCTGGCCTGGCGGACAAGATCGAGGGGTCCGTTCCGCCGGTGGGCCGTCCGGGCATTTTTGGCTACACCCGCTATGAACCCGTTGGCGTGGTCGCGGCGATCACGCCCTGGAATTCGCCGCTTTTGCTCGCAGCGGCCAAGATCGCCCCGGCGCTGGCGGCTGGTTGCACGGTCATCCACAAGCCGTCGGAACATAGTTCGGCATCGGCGCTGGAATTTGCCCGCCTGGTGCAGGAGGCAGGCTTTCCCGACGGCGTGTTCAACGTGCTGACGGGCTTTGGCGCGCAGGTCGGCGATCCCCTGGTGCGCCACCCCAAGGTGGCGCGCGTCAGCTTCACCGGCGGCACGCAGGCCGGGCGCGCCATCAACCAGATAGCCGCCGCGCGGTTTGCCCGCTGCGACCTGGAACTGGGCGGAAAATCGCCCAATATCGTGTTTGACGATGCGGATCTGGAGGCGGCGGCCAATGGCGTCATATCGGGCATCTTCGCCGCGTCCGGGCAAAGCTGCATCGCCGGGTCGCGCCTGCTGGTGCAGGATGATATTCACGATGCCTTTGTCGAACGGCTGATTGCAATCGCCAGCACGGCGGTGGTCGGCAATCCGACCGATGCAGCAACGCAGATCGGCCCAGTCACGACGCGGGACCAGTTCGACAAGGTGCTGGCCTATATCGACATTGCACGCGGGGAGGGCGCCCGGTGCGTCCTGGGCGGCGATCGGCTGGCGCGGACAGGCTGGTTCGTTCAGCCGACGATCTTTACCGGCGTGACCAACCAGATGCGGATAGCGCGCGAGGAGGTGTTCGGGCCGATCCTGTCGGTGATCCGCTTCAAGGACGAGGCAGACGCCTTGCGGATCGCCAATGACAGCGATTTCGGGCTGGCGGCTGGTGTGTGGACGCGCGATTTCGGCAGGGCTTTCCGTATGTCCGAAAAGCTGCAGGCCGGCACGGTATGGATCAACAGCTACCGGATGCTGAGCGTGATGATGCCGTTCGGCGGCGTGAAGGATAGTGGCGCGGGGCGCGAGAATGGCATGGATGCGATCATGGCCAATCTGGAGGCTAAGAGCATTTTCCTCAACCACAGCGCGCCGGTCGCCAACCCGTTCATCATGAAGCTGTAGGCCCGGTTCGGTATCGTAGCAGGGGGCGTCGGCAGCGCTGACGCCCCCTTCGCGGATGTGCGCGCCGCTAGACCAGGACGCCCTGTTCAGTCAGATCATCGATGTCGGACAGCGCAAGGCCCGACCGTTCTGTGAGTATCTCCACCGTATGTTCGCCCAGCAACGGGGCGGCAAAGCGCGGGCCGATCGGGCCGGATGCAAATTGGAACGGCGGCCCATTGTAGAGCGAATTGCCCATCTCGCTATGGGGCAGATAACGCCAGTGACCGCGATGCTTGAGCTGCGGATCATGATCGACAAGGTCGGCCGCATTCTGGACGACGCCGGCGGGAACGCCATGGTCCTGCAAGGCCTGCATCAATGCATAGCCGTCGTGATCGGCCGATCGTGCGGCTATTGCGCGATCGATTTCGTCCATGGCGCATAGGCGCCCCGCTTGCGTCCCCCATTCCGCCTTGCCCATTTCGTCGCCGCCCAGCACCGCGCCCAGCGCCAGCCATTGCGCGTCTGATCCGATGCTGATCGCGATCCAGCGATCTTCTCCACGGACCGGATAGACGCCGCGCGGCGCATAGCCCGCCAGGCGATTGCCGGTCCTGCCCACGGTCCGCCCGTTGGCGCCATGCTCCATCACCGGAACCGGCATCAGGCTCAGCATCGGTTCGGTCTGCGCCATGTCGATCGATTGGCCCTCCCCGGTGCGTGCCTTGTGCCGCAACGCGCACATGATCGCGAAGGCGCCATGGCAGGGATTGGGGACATGGTCGGGATAGTTGGTGCCGGTGCCGGTCGGTTCCCGGTCGGGATAGCCGCTCAGGCCCAGAAAGCCGGTGAGCGCGGCAATGGTGATGCCATAGCCCAGCATCGCGCGGTCGGGCCCGTCGTCGCCGTTCATCGACATGCCGATAAAGATCAGGCCCTGATTGATGTGCCGCAATGTTTCGTAACCGACGCCCAGTTTCTCCATCGTACCAGGCCGGAAATTATTGGCCACGATATCGCAATCGCGGATCAGCCGATGGACGATCGCAACGCCGCGCGGATCCTTCATATTGATGGTGATGCTGCGTTTGGAGCTGTTGCGGTCCGCGAAATAGCCGCTGCGGTTGACGCCCCTGATGCCGCCGGCATAGGGCGACGCTAGGCGCAGGCTGTCCAGCGATCTGGTGCTTTCGATCTTGATGACGTCGGCGCCCAGATCGGCGAGCAATTTGGTGGTGTAGGATCCGGCCCCGATCCAGCAGAAATCGACGATACTGACGCCGGAAAGCGGAAGGTCCGTCATGGCGTTGCATCCTTGCCATCTTGTGTTGCAGGCGCCAGCGCCGGGGCGGGCGTGCGCAACGCCCATGGCGTGGCGCTCAGCTTGTAGGGCGCGCCGGGAACACGGGTGCCGCCCAGGGGGGAACCTGCGGGGAGTTGGACGAAATAGTCGCGGTGCAGAAGCTGGCGGTTGCCCAGCAGGTCGCCCGGCGTGGACATGGGCGCGATGGGCACGCCCCATGTCTTGCCCCCCTGATACAACTGGTCCTTGGTCTGTCCCATGGCAAAGGGCAGGAAGACGGACTGGAACGCCTCGTCCGCGCCAGGCGCCGTGTCGTCCCAGTCGGCCGCTGCAAAAATCTGCGCACCGGGACACTGTTCCGCCGCCATCCAGAGGGCAAAATTGCCCCACATCGCCGTTTCGCCGATGCCGCCCGCCAACAGATATATCTGGCCGTCCTTGCACGTAAAGATGCCGCTGCCCGCGCGTCGGGCACCTGCTGTCCGTTTGCGCACCTTGCCTTCAAGCTGATAGGTCTGGGCCGCATTCTCCAGCGCCATAACGATGGCCTCCTGAATCGATATGTCGATCATCTCGCCCTGGCCGCTGCGTTCGGCCCGCAAGAGCGCCGCGATCGCCGCGACGGCCGCGAACTGGTCGGCGGCGAGCAGGCCCTGTTCGCCGTAAGCCACGACCGGCGCACAGTCGGGAAAGCCGGCCATCGTCAGCAGACCGCCCATCGCCATGAGAGTGAGGTCGTCGCCCACATAGCCGCCATAGGGGCCGTCGCTGCCATAAGGCGTGATGCGCACGCAGACGAGGCGCGGATAGGCGGCGCTCAGCGCGGCAAGGTCCACGGCCTGCGCGTCGGGATGATCAGACAGGATCAGCAGGTCCGCACCGGCCGCCGCCTGGAGAAGCAGCGCCTGCCCCTGCGGGGTAGCAAGGTCGGCACACAGGCTGTGCTTGTTCGCCGCGAAATAGGCGAAGGCCAGGCTGTTGTCCTGGCCCGGCCTGTCGCCGACAAAAGGCGGCTTGGCCCGCATCGGCGAACCGGAAAGCGGTTCGAACAGCGTGACCTTCGCCCCCATGTCCGCGAACAATTTTCCGCAATAGGCGCCATAGAGTCCCGACAGTTCAAGAACCTGGACGCCTTCCAGGGCGGTAGGGTCGCTCATAGGTCGCTGGGCCTGCCATCGCGCAGCAGGTCGCGCGCGATCATCCACCGATGCACTTCGGACGGCCCTTCCACGATCCGCAGCACGCGCACTTCGCGGGCCATGAATTCCAGCGGCAGTTCCTTGCTAAGGCCCATGCCGCCGAACATCTGGATCGCCCGGTCGATCACGCGGGTCGCCATTTCGGTCGCCTGCACCTTGACCATGGACGCGCCCCGCCGGATGTCCGCGCGCGCGCCCTCGTCGATCTCCTGATCGAGCTGCCAGGCGAGGCGGTAGGTGAGCAGTTTCACCATCTCGATTTCCTGAAAACTGTCCGCAATCCACCATTGGATGGTTTGCCGGTCGGCCAGCGGCGCCCCGAATGTCACGCGGGCCTTGGCCTGCTCGATCATCATGTCGAGTGCGCGCTGCGCATAGCCCAGGCACCAGCAGGCGCATTCCATGCGGCGGATACCCAAGCGGTTTTGCAACGGCGCGAACGCCTGGCCCACGTCGCCAAGCACTTGGTCGTCACCGACCACGACCTCGTCGAAATTGACCGAATAGGCATGGAAATTGCCGCCGATAACCGAAAATTCCTGCGGGATCGTCACGCCAGGCGTCCCCTGGTCGATCAGGAAGGCGGTCATGCCGCCGCGCGTGCCCTTGGCAGGGTCGCTCGACGCAATCACGATCATGAAGTCGGCGGTGCGCGCGCCGCTGATCCACATCTTCTCGCCGTTCAGCACCCATGCGTCGCCGCGCCGTTCGGCCTTCAGCCTGATGGCGCCCGCATCGGCGCCTGCACCTGCTTCGGTCAGGGCCAGGCAGGATTTCTTCTCGCCCGCAGCATAGGGCAGCAGATAGCGTTCGATCTGGTTGCCCTTGCAGGATTCCTGCAGGAAATGCAGGTTCGGGCTGTCCGGCGGCAAAGTGAACGGCGTGATCGAATAGAACATCTGCTGCGTCACGACGCATTTGATGAGCGCGCCCATGCCATGGCCGCCAAAGCGTTCGGACACATCGATGCCCCATAGGCCCAGTTCCTTCGACCGTGCCTTCAACCGCATCTCGACATCGTCAGGGATCAGAGGGTCGCCGCCCATGCCGCGATTGGCTTCGCGTTCGATGACAAGGCGTTCCAGCGGGATCAATTCGTCTGCGACGAAACGCGCGGTCAGTTCCCCGATCATGCGCGCATCGTCCGATAATGTGAAATCCATGCCTCTCCCGCCCTCTCAACCGGGTGCCCCCGGCACCTTATCCTTGGTTCTGATTGAAGACGCTTGGGGTGCGCCGCAATCGAAAGACTTTCTGCACGGTTGATCTAAACTCACACATCTGGCAGCATTGTCGGGACGGGGTCGCGCGCGGCCGCATCAAGCGATGCGCGGCGGTCCACAGGATCGACGGAAAGAGGATGAGAGGATGCGGATACCGCCGCTAACGGCACTGCGTGCCTTCGAATGCGCCGGGCGAAAGCTCAGTTTCACGCTCGCGGCCGCCGAACTGGGGGTCACGCCCGGCGCGGTCAGCCGGCAGATCAGGGTGCTGGAGGATTTTCTCTCGCTTCAGCTTTTCCACCGGGCGAACCGGGAAGTCAGCCTGACGCAGGAGGGGGCGGACTATCTGGCGAAGATCACCGATGCCTTCGCCCTGATCAAATCGGCGACCGAACATCTGATGGAGGTGCCCGAGGGTGCGCCGCTGCGCGTATCGACCTCGTCCACTTACACGCTGCGCTGGCTGATGCCGCGTATGCACTCCTTCTATTCCCAATATCCGGGTAACAATCTGCAATTGACCATGAGCCTGGCCGCGGTCGATTTTCAGCGTGACGATCTGGATGCGACGATCAAACTCGGCAATGAAGAAACGCCCCAATCGGTGGTTCGCTACCTGTTCGATGCTGATCTGGTCGCGGTATGCAGTCCCAAATTGCTGCAACAGGGTGTGCCGCTGGACAGGATTTCGGACCTGGCGCGCCACACCCTGCTCCATTCGACCGCGCGTCCCTCCAACTGGGCGCTCTGGCTGAAGGAGGCGGGGATGCCCGACCTGGTGGGGGGCAACATCATGCGGTTCGAAAGCTCCAGCCTGGCCTATCAGGCGGCGGCTGATGGCGTGGGCATTGCGATGGCGCAGTTGCCGTTGATCCTTGACGATCTGGAGGCCGGGACGCTGATCATGCCGTTCCCGATTTCGACGCCCGACGATTGCCGCTACAATCTCATCTGGCCCGACAGGATGCCGCGCAATCCCAGCTTCAAGCCGTTTCGCGACTGGATGCTGGAGGAAGCGAGAAAGACCAGCGCCCGCATGGAGGCGTTGAAACTGGACATGGCCCGGCGGCGCGCGGAATGGCATCTGGCCGCCGTCGCGTGACCTGAAGTCAACGCCCCCGCGAAAATCTCGCTTGAATTCACGGCCTGAGCGGCGAGAACGAACCCGGTAAAAGCAGACGGGCATGGGCGTGCACCGCACGCCCATGCCCGTCGTTTCAAGGAGAGATGTCGATGCCGATTGCTGGCAAGGTCGCGCTGGTGACGGGCGGTGGCCGGGGGCTTGGCCGGGACCATGCCCTAGCTCTGGCAGCCGCGGGCGCCAAGGTCGTGGTGAACGATCTGGGCGGTTCCAACATAGGGGAGGGGGGCGACGCCGGCCCGGCCCAGTCGGTGGTGGCAGAGATCGAGGCGCTGGGCGGCACGGCCATTGCCGACACGCGCAGCGTCGCCGATTGGGCCGGTGCCCATGCCATGGTCGACGGGGCGATCGCGACCTTTGGCGACATCGACATCATCGTCAACAATGCGGGCATCAGCCGAGTCGCTGCCTTTGGCGACATGTCCGAACAGGATTGGGATTTGTCCGCCGCGGTGAATTTCAAGGGCGTCACGGCGACCATGAACGCCGCCGCAGCCCATTGGCGCAGGACCGGGCCGAAAAAGGGCCGCGCCATCATCAATACAGCGTCGCCCGCCGGGCTGCATCCCATGCCCCCGATCAATATCTACAGCGCGACCAAGGCCGCCGTGGCCGCCCTCACCGTCGCTGCGGCGCTCGAACTCGCGCCGCTCGGCGTCCGGGTGAACGCTATCGCGCCCATGGCCCGCACCCGCATGTTGGAGGGGGCGCCGCCCGAGATGATCGCGATGATGGCTCCGCGCGAAGGGTTCGACCCCAATTCGCCCGAACATGTTTCGCAAGTCGTCCTGTTCCTGGCGAGCACCCATTGTCCGTTCACCGGACGGGTGTTCGGCGCATGGGGCGACGACCTCTTCCTGTTCAACGAATGGAGCGCGGCCCATCATGTCAGCAATGGCGGGCAAAAATGGACGGTCGATACTCTGGAGGCGGCCAGTGCCGACCTGCCCCGGCAGGATCACCGCTGGACCCTGTTCCCCGGCGGCCGCTTTCAGACCGACATGCCGCCGACGGATATATTAGAGGCGCTGGCAGCGGTCTGATGGCCCGCCTTCCCGCAGCCCAGCGCCGATGCAGATGATGATGGAGAGAGCGAATGAGCGCCGTTGAAATTCCCACCGCGCCGCGCAAACCCGGCGATGGCGTTCGCCTGTTCGGTTTTACGGTCGGCTATGTGAACATGCCGATCGGCTTCTTTCTGGATGGCGAGCCGGGCGAGATCAGGGCGCCGGTCACGGCCTTCCTGATCGATCATCCCAGGGGCCTGGTGCTGTTTGATACGGGGCTGGGGCCGCGTTTCGTGCGGCCCAGGGGTACCCAGCCGGACAGTTTCATCGACCTTGAGCAGGGCGATACGATCGACGAGCGGCTGAACGCGATCGGTGTCGACCCGGCCGACATCCGGTGGATCATTACATCGCATCTTCACACCGATCATGCGGGCGGCAACGCCTATTTCCCCAATGCGACCGTCATCGTGCAGGAAAGCGAATATGATCATGCCTTCCACAATATCGCGGACGATCCCATCTACGAGATCAGCGAATATGATCTGGGCCAGCCTTTTCTGAAGATCCGCGGAGAGCATGACCTGTTCGCAGACGGCACGATCGTCATTTTCCCGACGCTCGGCCATACGCCGGGCCATCAATCGGCCAAGATCAGGACCGATGGCGGCGACATCGTCCTGACCGGGGACTGTTGCAGCCTCAAGCGGTCGCTCGACGAGTTCCGTCTGCCCGACCATTGCCATGACGCGGACCAGTTCCTGACGTCGCTCAAGCTGCTGTCCTCGCTGGAGCGCAAGGGCGCGCGCGTCTTTCCAAGTCACGACCCCGATTTCTGGGCCACCATTCCCAAGGTCGGCCCGATCGGCTGAACGAACAGGGCCAGGCGCGGCGACGTTGCTTCGCCGCCGCGCCTGGGCTTTACACGCCCTCGCTATCCGCGATCGACTGCTCGATCTGCCTGAAGCGGGCCAGGATCGGCGCCGTGCCGTCGGGATGGGTCCAGATATAGAGTTGGCCCGCCAGCATCGCCCGCACCGCGATTTCGCCGGCGTCGTTTGCGTCCATCCACGGGATCGTGACATTTTCAAAACCCTCGGCATCCTCCAGCCGACCGCTTTTAAGCTGCCCCTCGCCCAGTTGATCGGGACGGTTTCTGTCGCTCTGGTGGATGTTGGACCGCACCGGGCCAGGCAGGAAGACGCTGACACTGATCTTCCCCCCGTCCTGAGCCATTTCCGCCGCCAGCGTTTCGGACATGGCGACCACCGCATATTTGGTCGCCGCATAGCCCCCGATGGTCGGCACGGCGAACATGCCGCTGATCGACGATGTGTTGAGGATATAGGCGGGGTCGGGGTTCGCCCGAAGCAGCGGCAGGAAGGCGTCCAGTCCGTTGATCACGCTCCAGATATTGGTATCGATCATCCACGCCCAATCGGCCCTGGTCATATCGGCCATGCGCGCTGTGGGGCCGATCCCGGCATTGTTGACCAGGATGTCGAGGCGCCCGAACCGCGCCTTGATCGCGTCGGCCACATCATGCAGCCCCTGGGCATCGGTCACGTCGGTGCGGAATGCGGTGCCGTTCAACGCCGCCGCCGCCTCGTCCAGCGCTTGCTGGTTGCGGCCGATGAGGACGACGTGGCAGCCGCGCGCGGCCAGTCGCTGCGCGATCCCCAGCCCGATGCCGGACGATCCACCGGTGACGACCGCCACCTTGCCCTGTAATAAACCTGCCATTCGGCTCCACTCCCTATCATCTGTTGCGCCCCAGAATAGCGCGACGGGGCGATGGCGCGAGCGACCTTTGCGCCGCTCGCTTGACTTCAGGTCAACGCCGCGCTCCAAAAGTCGGTTGACGCAAAAGGGCGGGGATGATGACCTTTTGGCAGACCCCGTCGACGAACCGGGGGCAAGCAGACAGGATTGGCCTCAGCGCCAACAGGAGAGAGGGCGGCATGATCAATCCAGGATGGACCGTCCCGCGATCGCCCCTGGGCGCCTATCATCCATTCTGCTTCGTCCTTGTCGATCAACGCCATGTCGACAGGATTGGGCGACCGCGCCTAGCCAGCGGGCAGCATGAATGGACCAGAAGCAATGACTGACTTTGACTATATCGTCGTGGGTTCAGGATCGGGCGGTGGCGTCGTTGCGTCCAGGCTGTCGGAAGATCCGGCCAATTCCGTCCTCGTCCTGGAAGCGGGCGGGTCCGACTGGAATTTCGTGTTCCACATGGGCATCGGCTTTTACCGCAACCGTCCCGCGAACCTGAACTGGGGGTTCCAGTCGCAGCCCGAACCCCATCTCGATAATCGCCGCATCGACCTGCCGCAGGGCCATGTGTTGGGCGGCTCGTCCTCGATCAACGGCAAAGTCTATTCGCGCGGCAACCCGATCGACTATGACGAATGGCGCCAGATGGGGTGTGAGGGCTGGTCCTATGACGAGGTGCTGCCTTATTTCCGGCGTGCCGAGGGGAGTTGGCGGTCGGGCAGCCGTTATCATGGCGAGGACGGCCCGCTCAAGACCACGGCGATCGCCCGTCGCGGCATGTTGTCGGAACCACTGGTCGAAGCTGCGCGCAGCCTGAACTATCCGATCGTCGATGACCTTGATGCCGCCCCGTTTGAGGGTATTTCGCCCGGGTCCGACATCACCGTCGATCGCCGGGGCCGTCGGTCCAGCACGGCGCGGACCTATTTGCGTCCGGCGATGCGGCGGGGGAATGTAAAGCTGGAACTGCACGCCCGCGCGACCCGTATCCTGGTCGAGGATGGCAGGGCCGTCGGCATCGAGTTCGTCCAGCGCGGCAAGGTGCGACAGGTCCGGGCGCGCAAGGAAGTCATCCTGTCGGCGGGCGTCTATAACAGCGCGCGCCTGCTGCTGCTGTCGGGTATCGGCAATGCAGACGAACTTGATGTGATCGGCATCGCGCCGGTCCTGCACCTGCCCGGCGTCGGTACGAACATCGCCGATCATGCGGCCACGATGATGGAAAACCTGACCAAGGATCCGATCACCCCACTGGGGCAGCTACGGATCGACAAGGTGGCGGTGCATTTCCTGCAATGGGCACTCCTTGGGAAAGGACTGTTCACCACCCAGCCGCTCAGCGCGCAGGGGCTGATCAAGACCCAGTCCGGGCTCGACCGCCCTGATGTCCAGGTCTTCTTCAATCCCCTGCGTCGCGACGCCCAGATCCACGTGCCGGGCATCACCCGCCGCCAGGAACACCGGGTTGAAGCGGCCATCGTGCTGCTGCGCCCCTATAGCCGCGGGACGTTGAAACTGGGCTCCTCCAACCCGGCCGAACCGCCCGAAATCCAGCTTAACCTGCTGTCGGACCAGCGCGATGTCGATACGTTGATCCGCGCCCTTCGGCAGGTGCGCAAAATCTATCAGGCGGAACCTTTGAGCGGCCTTCTCAAGCAGGAAGTGTCGCCTGGCATCGCCGCGCAGGGCGACGAGGCGCTGACCGCCTATCTGCGCCGCGCTCTGTACACCGTGCGGCATCCGGTCGGCAGTTGTCGGATGGGGCATGACGAGATGGCGGTGGTGGACAGTCAACTGCGCGTGCGTGGCATCGCCGGGCTGCGCATCGCCGATGCGTCGGTCATGCCGGCCATTCCGGGCGGTAACACCAACGCGCCCGCCATCATGATCGGTGAAAAGGCGGCCGACATGATCCAGGGCAAACCCGCGCTCCGCCCCGTTATCGATTGAGTTGAAGTCAAGGAAGACGAAAATTTGGCGCTGCATGGTGCCTGGCCTTTGGGATAGACCGCAAAGGCCTTTTATCCCACGGGCATCGCAGCCTGACCGGCTGTATGGAAGAGGATGCAGGGCGGCGCCAGGCAAGGCGTTGCTCGCTCGATGATAAGAAGGATCAAGGAGAATATGGTGCAAGTCTGGCAGGAACGACTGGATCATTTCAAGGAGATGATCCGCGAGGATATCGACAAGGGCCTCTATTATGGGGCTTCGGTCCGCGTCGGTCGCGGCGGCACCCTGGTCTTCAACGAAACGATCGGCCATGCCGACGCCGCCGGTGCAAAGGCGATCAGCCCCGACTCCATTTTCTCCATCTTCTCCATGACCAAGGCTTTCACCAACATCCTGACGCTGCGCGCGATCGAGATGGGCCGCTTTGCGCTGACCACGAAAGTGTCGGACATCATCCCCGAATTTGCCGGCCCGCCGCGCGACCAGGCCACATTCTTCCACCTGCTCACCCACACCGCCGGGTGGCCGGGCCTGTGGGAAATCCGCCCCGGCGCCTTGCAGGACCAGTTTGACGAAGTGATCGCCGATATCTGCGCCTTTGTCAGCGGAACCACGGAACCCGGCCAACGCTGCAACTATCAGCCTCTGGTCAATCATGCGTTGATGGGTGAAGCCATTCGCCGCACCGATCCCAAGCAGCGTTCGCTGCGCGACATCTATCGCGAGGATCTGTTCGAGCCGCTCAAGATGCACGACACGGCCATGGGCGTCCGCAAGGATCTTCAGCCGCGCCACATCATTCCCGACATGCGCGGCACGCTGCCCGTCACCACGCCGGGGCATAACAACAAGAGCGACTATGGCATATTCGAGGAAGAATTTGCCGAAATGCCCCATGTCGGTTGCGTCGCGACCGCCGACGACATGTGGCGCTTTACCGAAATGCTGCGCCGCGGCGGCGAGCTTGACGGGGTGCGGATTCTATCGCCCCGCACGATCAAGCTGGCCACCCAATGCTGGACCGGCGAGATGGAAAACGAGCTTTATCGCTGGCTCGCGCTGTCCATGGGGTGGAAGGCCTATCCCGCCTATATGGGCCTTGGCTTCTCGCTAAAGGGCAAGACGCTCAACCATAATCAATATGGCACGCTGACGTCGGAGGGGACGTTCGGCAATAACGGCGCGGGCAGTTCGATCTACTGGGTCGATCCGGTGGCCGACGCCACCTTTGTCTGCCTGACCGCCGGCGTGATGCATGAAGGGCATAATATGCTCCGTTTCCAGCGCTATTCCGACACCGTCGCATCGGCCATGGTGTAATATGGGAAAGCTGTCCTATGATTATACTGACACGGTGACGCTGGTGACCGGAGGCGCGTCCGGCATCGGCCGCGCTATATCGGATGCGTTCGCGGCGGCAGGCGGCATGGTCGCCATCGCCGACATCAATCTCGACGCGGCACATAGTGCCGTCAGGGACATAGAGGCGGCGGGCGGGCGGGCGCGCGCCTTTCATGTCGATGTGGCCGATGAAAATTCCGTCCGCGCGTTGATCGATGCGATATGGGCCGATCTGGGACGGTTGGACCATGCGATCAACAATGCGGGGATAGAGGCCAATACCGTGCCGCTGGCCGATCTTGACAGCGACAATTGGCGCCGGGTGACGGACGTCAATCTCAGCGCTATCTTCTACTGTATGAAGGCGCAGTTGCGCAGCTTCCTGGATCGGGGCGTCACTGGCGCGATCGTCAATACGGCCTCCATTTCGGGGCTGATAGGCGGCTATAATCTGGCGGCCTATACCGCGACCAAACATGCCGTCGTCGGGCTGACCAAGGCGGCGTCGATGGACTATGCGGCAAAGGGCATTCGCATCAACGCCCTGTGCCCCGGCCTGGTCGACACGCCCTTCATCGCCGCCTTGCCCCAGCCGTTCATGGATCGGCTGGTGTTCGCCATTCCGATGGGGCGGCCCGGCCGCGCGGATGAAATGGCCAAGGCCGTGCTGTGGCTGTGTTCGGACGATGCCAGCTATGTGACCGGCCATGCCATGGTGGTCGATGGCGGGACGTCGCTGGGCGGCACCGGGACGAAGATGGACGACCTGGTGGGCACCGCCGGTTCGCACTGAGACTGAAGCTGGATTGGATTGAACGATGTCGACGGCTCAACTGATGGATATTCCCGAAATTTCGCCGCTCGCCAGCCGCGAAGACTATGCCGCCGCGCGCCGCAGAAGCTGGGTGGGCAAGAGCGCGCGCGGGTTCGAAGTGCTGACCCATGATCAGGGTTGGGAGATCATGAGCAGCAAGGATTTCGACATCGGCGGCGGCTTTGGCGTCGTGCTGGATGCCGTCGACCTGACATCGGGGCCTTATCGGGAAGAATGGAACAAGCAGATCGTCTGTCACGAAGGCGAGATGCGCACCAAGATGCGGCAGCCCTATATGCGGCTGCTCAAGCCCCAGCAGGTCGCCAAGCTCCAGGGCGATGTCCGCGCCATCATCCACGGCATTCTGGACGATATCGCGGATCCCACCGATGTCGATTTCATGGCGGAGATCGCCTGGCGACTGCCGACGCAGCTCTATTGCGACCTGATTTCCGCGCCGCGCGAGATGGCGCCGTGGATCGGCCGCGTGACCGAATCCATCAATCCGCCGCTGCTGATGATGGACAAGGACCGCATCGGCGAATCCGAAGCGGCCTATTGGGAGGGGCTGGCGTTCATCGAGAAACATATCGATGACAAGCGCGGCAATCTGGGCGATGATTTCACGTCCGAATTGATCCGTTGCGAATTGGAAGGTCTGATTTCCCACGATCAGGTCAAGACGCTCGCCATGTCGCTGCTTATCGCCAGCATGGACAACACGCTGCATCAACTCGGCCTGACCTTCGGCACGTTGCTGGAGGATCGCAGCCGGTGGGAACAGGTGCTGGCCAGGCCCACCGCCGCGCCGCAGGCTGCGGAGGAAAGCTATCGGCTCTGCCCGCGCTTTGGCGTGATAGCGCGCCATGCGCCCAAGGATATCGAGATCAACGGCTTCACCTTTCCGGCCGATAGCTGGATATGGATATCGACCCGTTCGGGGGGCCGGGACGAAAGCAAGTTCGATGATGCGGACAATTTCAGGATGGGCCGTCCGGCATCACGCGCGCTGATGTTCGGGTCGAACCATTATAGCTGCCTGGGTGCGACGCTTGCCCGGCTGGAGGTTTCCGAAACCATCAGGATCATCGCCGACCGCTTCCCCAATATCCATATCAAGGGCGATTGGCGAAAGGTCGAAAGCCCGCTCGTCACCGAGGTCGAACATCTGCGGGTGTCGCTCATATGATGGAGCCTGTCCTGCCGACGGCCTCACCGACCGGAGGCCCGCGTTGAGCGCGATCATCGTCACCACGCGCCAGGGGGAAAATCATGTGCTGGAGGCGCAGGTCGGCATGAGCGTCATGGAAATCATTCGCGACGCTGGGCTGGACGAGCTGCTGGCGCTGTGCGGTGGCTGCTGTTCATGCGCCACCTGCCATGTCTATGTGACGGATGGGCCGATCGACGCACTTGCCGGGATCGGCGCGGATGAAAACGATCTTCTCGACAGTTCCGATCACCGCGACGACCGATCGCGCCTGTCCTGCCAGATCATCTATGCCGACGCGCTGGCGGGCCTGCGCGTGCAGATCGCGCCGGAGGATTAGGGGCAGGGGGCGTCAGGCGGGATCGGAGCCGCCGCCTGCCGAGCCCATCGCCCGGTCGGATGCGCTGCGGATCCTGTCGAACCGGTCGAAGATCGGCTGCGACAATTGCGGATGGGTGAACAGATTGCGGTTTGGCACCAAATCGGAACTTTAGCTGTGGATCGGCGTCCAGACAGGTCCCCGCCTTGGCGTCGCGCCTCGATGCCGATCCACAACCTTTGATCGAGGAGTTGGACTCAGGACCTATTAAATCACTTGCGGCGATACGGATTGGTTGATTCAATGGCGGCGTAAGGAGGCGCTACGATGAGTGGTCTGATCTGGTTATCGGAGGCGCAGATGCGCCGGATCGAGCCGTATTTTCCGTTGTCGCATGGGGTGCCGCGCGTCGATGATCGCCGGATCATCAGGGGATCATCTTTGTGATCAGGAACGGTCTGCGATGGCAGGATGCGCCTGCCGAGTATGGGCCGCCCAAGACGATCTACAACCGCTTCATCCGCTGGAGCCGACTTGGCGTGTTCAACAAGATATTCGCAGGCCTCGCGGCGAAGGGCGGGAAGCCGGACCAGTTGATGATCGACGCGACCCATCTCAAGGTACATCGGACGGCAGCAATCCTGCTCAAAAAGGGGCTGTTCCCCGCCGTAACGGGCATACCAAAGGCGGTCTGAACTCCGAACTGCATGTGGTTTGCGACGGACATGGTCGGCCGCTCATCATGTGGCTCAGCGAAGGCCAGATGAGCGATTTCAAGGGTGCGGCAATGATGATCGACGCTCTCCCCAAGGCCAAAAGCCTGCTCGGCGACAAGGGCTATGACTCGGACTGGTTCTGCGATGCCTTGGCCGAGCGAAAAATCGCAGCGTGCATCCCTTTAAAATCCAATCGCAAGGTGCCAATCCCTCACGACACGGTTCTTTATGGCCGTCGGCACAGGATCGAAAACATGTCCGCCATCTGCATCGCAGCTACCGTCATCTTCTGGCGAAATCGATAAGTCCTGATCCTAGGAAATATCCCGCGGTCGCGCCGCCATCGAGCCTGTAGAAAACACCGTTGGCGAACGCCGCCTCTTTCGAGGTCAGGTGCGCGACCGCGTCGGCCACTTCGGAAGGCTGTGCGAAACGACCGAGCGGGATGGCCTTTTTGAAAAAAGCGACCTCTTCGGGCGACGCAGACGCCAGGAGTTCGTCGGCCATGGGCGTCTCGACAAAAGCCGGGCAGACGGCGTGGCTGCGCACGCCTTGCGGGCCGTAATCGAGCGCCATGCATTTTATCAGTCCGTGCAGCGCATGTTTTGATGTGGCGTAGGCGGCAAAACCTTGTGCGCCCTGAACTCCTGCATCCGAGCTGATCGCGACGAACGAACCCCTGGTCTTGACCAGTTCGGGCATGGCGGCACGCGCCAGATAATAGGTGCCGTTGAGATTGGTATCGACGATCCGGTGCCATGTATCGGGTTCAGTCGAGGTCAGCGTGCCAGAGGATGCGATGCCGGCTGAGGCGACGACCGTGTCGATCCCTCCAACTTGGTCCGCGAACCGCGCGACGGTAGCGCTCACCGCATCCATGTCGGTGATATCAACCATCGCGGTCCACGCCTTTCCGCCCGCGGCCTCGACATCCGCTGCCACTATTTCGGCTTTCGCGGCGTCTCGACCGAGGATCGCGACGACGGCGCCGCGCCGGCCCAGGCGCATGGCGACCGCGCGGCCGATGCCAGATGTCGCTCCGCTCACGATTGCCCGCTCGGCGCCGGGTACTGACCATGTCATGTCACTCGAACCAAGCCTGCATCGCCGCGGCGAGGGACTGGGTTTCGAAGCAGATCAACTCGCGATAATTATTAGCCAGCTCCCAGGTGCCGGACCAGCCCATGGGTGCAATGAATACATCGCCCTTGTTGAAAATTTCGACGGTGCCGTCGAGCGACGTAAGCGTCGCCGTACCGCTGAGCAACACGACATGTTCGTCATAGGGCAGGTCGGTAAATTTGAGCAGGCCGTCGTCGGCGTCATAGACCATGCAGCTGAGCTTCTCGCCCGTGTACCATTCGACGGTACGGTGTGTCTTGACCGGACGCAGCTGCATCGCGGCAGGCCAGGGCGCAAGGTCGGGGATATCTTTCCCTTCGAGATATTTGCGATCGAGGCGCACCGGTCGGAGCTTTGCAGGATCGTTCTTCGGAGCGGTGGTAAGCTGATCGGCCGCAGGCGCGGCGTCCGGCCCGGCAGCGTTGGCAACCTTGGTCATCCCGGCGGTCACCGCCATCGCCGCCATCGCCTTGGTAATGAACGCGCGGCGTTCCTCATTGTCGATCACCTCGATCTTCGGACCTTTGGCCTTGGCATGCATCTTCAATTCCTCTCGATCAGACGAACAGTTCACGATTTGCCTTGATATAATCCTGCACGCTTTCCTGTGGGCGTCCGAGCAATTGCGCGATGGTTTCACTATGCTCGACCCCGCCATAGGCCTGTGTCTCGTGCTCGAAATAGGTCATCAGCGTGTCGAAGGCTTCGCCCATCGCGTCGCGAAGCGGGCCATCGTCATCGACAAAGCGAACCTCGCTACCAAGTTCGTCGCCAAGGATGCGCGCGATCGCGGAATAGTCGTAGCGTGCCGATGCGGTGAGTATATGTTCGACGCCGACATGGTCCGCGGCCGGTACGGTAAGAATGGCGGCGATGACGTCGGCGATGTCGCCTTCGGAAATCCACATGCGTTCCGCATCGGTGACCGCGGGCATCGCCAATTGCCGCCTGGCCTTGACCTCCGGCGCAAGGAACCAGGGCAGGTTGAACATGATCCACCCCGGCACGTTGACATAGGTCATCGGCAGACCGCTAGCGTCGAAGAGTGGCTTGGCGACGACGTGTAGATTGGCGCCGCAGCGTGTGTCGAGAAAGCGTTGCGTGAGCTTTTCTGCTGTCAGTCCCGGCGGAATCGCGATGAGGCGTACGATTTGATCGATCGAGCCGGCGGCTTTCGCGGCGCGAATGATATTCGGGGTGACGATCTGCTCGTCGGTCACGAAGTCGGGCGTGACGACGAGCACCCGGCTGACCCCACGCATGGCCTTTTCCAGGCTCAATTCATCATTCCAGTCGGCCTGGACGATTTCGGCATCGGGAAAGCGTTCGGCCAGCGTAGCAAGGCCGGCCTCGCGGCTGCTGGCGAGCCGGAGCCGCACGCCGCCGTGCGCCGTGAGCCGCTCGCTGGCAAGGCCGCCAATATTGCCCGTGGCACCAAGGATAAGGACGGTTTCCATCATATTCTCCAGCGTCGTCATGTCGCCTATTGGCGCAGTTGTTCGAAAATGGCAGCGAGTTCGCCTTGCCCGTGACCATCGGCGACGGCGCGTTCGAGATGTTCGAGTATGAATTCGTTCCAGCGCGGGTTGATGCCCGCATCGCGTGCGGCTTGCAGCGTCATCCGCAATCCTGGCACCCAGGCGTCGAGCGGCGCGCCGTCCCCCAAATAGCCATAGCTGCGGCTTTCGATCATCGGCACACTGGCCCGCAGCGTCGACAGGAGCAGACCTGGAATGACGCTGCTTTCGATCATCGCCAGGAAGGTGTCGAGCGGCGCGCCTTCAGCCTTGCAGATCGCCGCCCCCTGCAAGAACGCCATGGTGGCGCCCGGCACGACGGTTCCGGCCAGCGCGAGATCGAGTGCGGCGGCGCTGCCCACCTGCTCCCCAACATGAACGACCTGACCGGTCAAGGTATCGAGAATCGGCCGGACCGCGTCGAAGGTGGCGCGTGCTCCAGAATAAAGGATGCTGCCCTCCGCAGTGCCGATATGGACTGGATACGCCTGGATGGCACCTTCGAGACATGCGACATTTGCGGCCTCTGCCCACGCCGCGCCGCTGCGCGCTTCCGCCGGCGTGCGCGTGGTGAGCTGGATCAGCGTCTTGCCCGACATCGCGCAGGTTACATCGTCGCAGTGCAGCAGGCCGGTCAACGTCGGATAATCGGAAACGCACGCGATAACGACCGAGCTGGCTGCGACGGTTTCCAAAACCGTGGCCCCAATGTGCAGGCCCTGGCTTTTGAGCCGTTCGGCTTTGTCGGCGGACCGGTTCCAACCCGTAACAATAAAGCCATTGGCGAGCAGCACGCGCGCGAGCGCTGCACCCATTTCTCCAAGGCCAATCACGCTGACTTTCTTGTTGCCGGATGTGTCGGTCATGGAAATTCCTTCAGATTGCACGACGTCAGGTTCCCAGCAGGCTTACGACGATGGCGGCGGAATCCTCGCCAAGGAAACCGCCGCCATTCTCGGCCAAGGCTATGCGCGCGCCCCCCACCTGGCGCGGCCCTGCATCGCCGCGGAGTTGAAGAACCAGTTCATGGATTTGCGACAGGCCGGTCGCGCCGATCGGATGCCCCTTGCGTACGAGCCCCCCGGACGTGTTGACGGGGATACGGCCGCCAAGGCGGGTGTGGCCATCGGACAGGAGCCCAACGCCTTCGCCTTCGCCACACAGACCCAGTGCCTCATAGTAGATCATCTCGGCGGGCGACGAGGCATCGTGCAATTCGACGCAGTTCACGTCGCGTGGCGCGACATCGGCTTCTTCATAGGCTTGCCTTGAGGTCCAGGCTGTCAGTTTCTCGATACCCTGGCCATAGTCATAGCCGCTTGCGAGGACCGAGCTTAGAATTTTCACCGGCTTACGAACCCCCAATTCGCGCGCGGCCCGCGGCGACATGATGACGGCGGCCGCGGCCCCGTCGGCCAGGGGCGAGCACATGGTAAGCGTCAGCGGTGCGATGATCGGTGCAGCGTTCAGCACCTGCTCGACCGTCAGCAAGTCGCGGAACTGGGCGTTCGGATTGAGGCTGCCATGAAGACTGTTCTTGGCGGAAATTGCCGCGAAATCGCGCGCGGTGGCCCCTGTTCTCGCCATATAATCGCGCGCAAGTCGCGCGTAGATGTCCATGAACACCGAACGCGACTGGCCGGCACCGGCGGCGTCCGCACCGTCGCTCAGAATGAAAGTGTCGAGGGCTTCGGGATGCTCGACATCGGCGCACCCGGCGAACACCGAAAACACCTTCTGCTTGTCGGACGAATAGAGTTTCTCGACGCCGAACACGAGCACGACGTCATAGGCCCCAAGCGTCACCATCGCGGCGGCTTGCTGGAGCGCGGTCGAACCGGTGGCGCATGCATTTTCCACGTTGACGACCGGAATGCGTTCGACGCCGATGCCACGCAGGATGGCTTGCCCCGCGATACACACCTGTCCTGTAATGACGGGCGCTGCCGCGTTGCCGGCCCATACGGCCTGTATTTGCGACGCCTTGATCCCGGCGTCGTCCAACGCCTGTATGATGGCCTCATGTGCCAGGCTCGAAAGGCTCCGGTCGAGGTGCCGCGCGATCCGTGTCGTTCCGACACCGGCGATGACTGCGTCCATTTTCATCAGGCTTCTCTATGCTCCCGAATAGCGACCACCGTCGTTGACGATGATGGCACCAGTCATGAAACTCGCATGTTCGGACGCCATGAATAAAATTGGACCCACCATGTCCTGCGCAGTGCCGTTGCGTCCGATCGGCGGCAGATCATCAACCTCCGCTGCCGGCGATCCCTCAATGGGTCCGGCGCACAGGCAGTTCGATCGCACGCCGTCGACGCCAAAGCGCAGCGCCTGCATCCGCGTCATGTTGACGATCGAAGCGGCGGCGGTAGCATAGGCCGACGATCCGCCCGGTCCGCCCATTTGCCCGTAGGACGAGGTGACATTGACGATGTTGCCCTTCGACGCCTGCAACGCTGGCAACGCATATTGGGTACAGAAGAGGCTCGCGGTGAAGGCCCCGTCGAACGTCTTGTCCCAGTCTTCAGGCGTCACCTGTTCGAATGGCTTGTCGTCGCGATAGTCCGCAGCATTGACGAGAATATCCAGCCCGCCGAGTTGGTCGAGGGCAGCCTGCACTAGCGCTTCGCAGCCTTCAGCGGAATAGAGCCTGCCGGTCAGCAAAGCCGCACCGGCGACGGCGGCGCCGTGCACGGCAACGACAGCGCCATGATCGCGAAAGGCCGCAGCCGCGGCCGCGCCGATGGGCTGATCGGTGCCCGTCACCAGGATGCGCTTGCCTGCAAAGTTCAGGTCGATCGTCACCGCATCATCCTTTCAGGCCGGAGACGGTGAGCTTGTCCGCGAACCGGTCGACGACACGCACAAAGCGGTGCACGATTTCCTCGATGTCGGCTTCGGTCGCGATAAGGGCAGGGGCCATCGCCGCCAGCACGCGGCCATGGCCGCCGCGCACCAGAAGCTTTTCCTCGAGCGCGGATTTGCTCAGCAGGCTTCCCACGGCGGTCGGATCGGCGAAGGGTATGCCGTTCGCCCTGTCGGCGTCGAATTCGACCCCGATGATCATGCCCTTGCCGCGAATATCGCCGACAAGTTCATGACCTCCCACGGCCTCGCGCACCCGCCGCAGCAGGATTTCGCCCATCCGGGCGGCGTTGGCGAGCAAGCCTTCCTTTTCGAGAATGTCGATGTTGGCGAGAGCGACGGCCGCGGCCACAGAATGACCCGACGCGGTGAAACCATGGCCGAACAGCCCGTCATCGGCCTTCTCGCTGTAGAGTACATCTGCGACACGCTCGGAAATGAGGCAGGCGGACATGGGGAAATAGCCGCTCGTGATTCCCTTCGACACGCTGATCAGATCGGCACCCATCCCGAATTCAGGGCTGGCGAACCATGCCCCCGTCCGGCCGAAACCGGTGATGACTTCGTCCGCGATCATCAGCACGTCGTAGCGGTCGAGCACGGCGCGAATGGCTCGAAAATAGCCGTCCGGCGGGACCAGAACGCCGCCCGCGCCGGTCACCGGTTCGGCGATGAAGGCCGCGACCGTGTCGGGGCCTTCGCGCAGGATTAGCGCTTCTAGTTCATCGGCAAGCCAGCGCACATAAGCATCCAACGTATCGACATGCGACGGCCGGCGATGGAAGTCGTGCATGTGCGTGTGGAGAACGCCATCGATCGGCAGGTCGAAGGTCCGGTGCACAAGGGGTATGCCGGTAAGGCTGCCGGAGGCGATCGTCGACCCATGATAGGCCGAAAGCCGCGAGATGATCTTCTTCTTTTGCGGCAGGCCGCGTACATTATTATAGCGCCGAACGAGCTTGACCTGTGTGTCGTTCGCGTCGGAGCCGCTGTTGCCGTAGACGATGCGGCGCATGTTTTCGGGCGCCAGGTCCAGGAGGCGGTCGGTCAGCCGGATGACCGGCTCGTTGCTGAACTGGGCGAAGCAGTGGACCGAACTCGTGCGCACCATTTGCTCGGCGGCGGCTTCCGCGAGTTCCTTGCGCCCGTAGCCAATGTTCGTGCACCACAGACCTGCCGCGGCGTCGAGATAGCGATCACCCTCTACCGTCGTCAGCCACAGCCCTTCGGCATGGTCCCAGATGACGAGGTCGCGATCCTTTTGGGAGTGCAGGGCCGAGAAAGCGTGTACCAGGCCCGACTTGTCGATATCTTCCAGCGAACGGTTCGATCCAATTGTCAGCATGTCAGTTCCTTCCTCCCCATGTCCGACGCGCGGTCAAACCGCCGTCGTTCACGAGAATGCTTCCGGTGAAATAAGTCGCCTCGTCCGAAGCCAGATAGACCATGGTCGACGCACATTCTTCCATGGTGCCAATCCGCTTGAGGGCAGCCGCGTTCTCGATGAAGGCGTAGATTTGTCCGTCGGTCGCCGCATTTTCAGAGGCAATGAGAGGCGTGTCGATATAGCCGGGGCAAAGGACGTTGACCCGGACATCGGGCGCCAGTTCGAGCGCGAGCGTGCGCCCGAGATTGATCATGCCGCTCTTCACGCAGGCGTAGACGTAGCTGTCGGTCGGTCCGGCAAAGAGGCCGCATACAGACGCATTGAAAATTACCGTTCCCTGGGCTTTGCGCAATTCCGGCAAGGCATATTGGGTCAGAAAGAAAGCGGAACGAAGATTGACGTCGGCAACGCGACGATAATGCGCCTCGGTCACGTCTTCGGGGTAGGACAAGTCGCCGATCCCGGCATTGTTGACGAGGCAATCGAGGCCGCCCAGCGCCGCCACGCTGGCATCGATCATGCGCCGGCAATCGGCAAGGTTGGCGACATCGCCGATGACGGGGACGAGATCCGGCCCGCCTCCCAGCTGATCGATGGCAGCGGTGACCCTTGCAGGGTCACGGCCATGTACCGCGACCCGCGCACCCTCGCGCAGCATCAATCGCGCCGCGGCAAAGCCGATCCCCATCGTGCTGCCTGTCACCAATATTCTCTTGCCGGCCAGTCTCACTGCGCGGTCCTCTCTTTCGATGGCATCACGCCTGCCTCAGCGCGAATAGCGTTCCCGATATTGCTTCCACAGTTCTTCGAAACGGGGATCGATCAGGTCGATCAGTCCGGCCAGTTCGGGCTTCTCGCCCGGCAGCGTCAGCTTCATGCTCTCGCCGATCTCGGCGGGGGTCAGGAAGTAATAGGGGTCAAGTTCATTCTCCATCGTCTCGGTCACCAGACGCAGGCCAGCCGCGGCCTGGAACGCATAGACTTCCTTGAGCCGCCGCTCTTCCTCACCGGCAGACATGCCGGGATAATAATGGGCCAGGGCCATGCGGGCGATGCCTTCATCGGCTTCGGCCCACATCAACATTTCGGCAAGATCCCACAGCGGATGGCCATAGGCTCCTCCGTCCCAGTCGATGAACACAAGTTCGCCGTCCGGGCGAAAGATCATGTTCGCAAAAACCATGTCGTTGTGCGTGAACTTGGGATGAAAGGGGCCGATGGCTGCCTCGAGTTCGTCGACGATGCGGCGGTAGCGCGGGATACGGTCAGCCCAGGCGGAAGGTATGTTCCCGGTCGATGGCTTTCCGGTCTCGCAGATATTGAGATAGCGCCGGATCGTGTCGAACGGCCACCAGTAGCTGATCGTTTCGTGAACGGCATGGCTGCCTTCGTGCAGCACCTTCATCCGGTCGATGATCGCGCGGATGATCGCCGGATCGCCCATCTGCTCCAGCGTCATGCCAGTCCCTTGCTGGAACGCTGTGATCGACAGATTGGGCTCGGCATATAGGAGCGCCGGACCCAGCCCTAGCCGATGTGCGGCCCGCACGCATTCGACCACGGCCGTCTGGCGCGTGCGATATTGATCGAACCCCACCCGCACGACCGAGCGCCGGCCATCGCCGTCGGTAACAAAGAAAGTGCGATTTTGAAGCCCGCCGAATTTCTGCTCGACGCTGATATTACCCGTCCAGATCGGAAGATCGCGGATGTGGGCGATCGTCTCCTCCGGCGTCCAGCTTCGCCTGACAACGGACAGTTCGTTGATGACGGGGTTATCTGGCATTCATCCTCCCTCACCGTGCCGGGCCTGGACCGGGTATTGCGCGGCCACGCCGGACGACTCGCTGACGGTTCCTCGTCCGGCGTCTTGGTGCCAACCCTATCGAACAAATAAAGAGCGCGCAATAGTGTCCTACATTTTTGCAGGCAGTATTGACTTGGATTTGCAGTTGCTACAGTCTTGATTCAACCGGACGCTCGCCGCCGGCGCAAGTGGGAGATTGTCATGCGAAGCGCGCACGCGACGTTCGGTTCGCCCTATAAGCTTCGAGGCCTGCGTCGGCTCGCAGCACTCCTGATTGCGGTGGCTGCGCTCCATGGCTGCAAGGGCGGGAAGCCCGCCGATCCCCAGAATAGCGACTGGGAATGGCTTGGCAACTCCGCGGAGATGCAGCATCACGCGGATCTTTCGACCATCAATGTCGACAATGTCGGCGATCTGGAACTCGCCTGGTGGGTCGAGATGCCGAACGTCGACGGATTGGTCGGCAACCCACTGATCAAGGACGGCGTGATATTCCAGGGCGGGCCCAGCGGGGCCATCTTCGCCAACGACGTCAAGACCGGTAAACTCCGCTGGTCTTACGAAGACACGGCGGATTTCAGCAAGGCGTCGCTGAGCGGCTATTGGGGCCGGCGGATGAACCGCGGCGTCGCGCTGTCGGAGGGCAAGGTGATCATCACGACCGGCGATTGCCGGCTCGTTGCGGTCGATCAGAAGACGGGCAAAAAGATTTGGGAGGCCCAGTCCTGCGATTCCACACAGATGTATGGCATTTCGGCGGCGCCGCGGGTCGGCGCGGACTTGGTGTTTACCGGCAACGCCTGCATGGATTCGGGCACGACGCGCGGCTTTGTCGATGCGCTGGACGTGAAAACTGGAAAGCGGCGCTGGCGCTTTTACACGGTTCCTGGCGATCCCGCGAAGAAGCAGGACAGTCCGCTCTACGACATGGCTGCCAAGACATGGGGCACCGGATGGTATGAAAAGTCGCACGGTTGCGGCAGCCCGTGGGACGCGATGACCTACGATCCCAAGCTCAACCTCCTCTATATCGGCGTCGGTGGTCCATCGCCGTTTGATCCAAGCAAGCGCGCTCCAGACGCCGGCGACGAATTATTCACAAATTCGATCGTCGCGGTGGACGCAAGCACCGGCGCATATAAATGGCATTTCAAGCAAACGCCCAACGACGGCTGGAACTATGACGCCTCGGTTGGCATCATGATCGCCGATCTTCCGATCGACGGGAAAAATCGCCGAACGGTGATTAGTGTTCCCAAGAGCGGCTTTGCCTATGTGCTCGATGCCAGGACGGGCCGATTCATCTCGGGCAGCGCCTACACCCAGACAAATTGGGCCAAGGGCCTTGATGCCAAAGGCCGGCCCATTCCCGATCCGGATGGCCAATATTGGCTGCGGCCGGGACAAGCGAATATCGTGGTTCCAAGCCCGGCAGGCAGCCATGGGTGGGAAGCCCTGGCCTATGACCCCGAAAATCATCTCGTATATATCCCGAACATGGTGATGCCGACCAAGATTGAAACCGATCCGGCGGCTTTGGTCGGCGGCCTGTTGATGGATTTCTACTATGGCAGTTCGGGCGATCCGAAATGGAAATCCTACGGTGAGATCGTCGCTTGGGACGCTGTCGCCAACAAGGTTGCGTGGCGCACGCGCACCGATCTGCCGATCAATGGCGGACTGATGCACACCAGCGGCGGCCTCGTCTTCCAAGGTATGGCCGACGGCCGCCTTGTGGCCTACAACGCCAAGACCGGCCAGGAACTGTGGAGCCGCCAGACCGGCGGTGCCATGCGCGCGGCGCCATCGACGGTCATGGTCGACGGAAAACAATATCTGATTGTGCCGACTGGAAATGGCGCCGCTGCAGCGACCGGATCCTATTTCTCGAAATATAATTCGACCCTTCAATCACGCACGCCTCCGCGCCTGCTGGCTTTTCGTATCGGCGGGACGGCGACATATCCGCCGCTCGCCAGGGTGGAGCCGGTCGGGCGGCCGTCGGCCTCGCGGCAGGATGCGAAACTGGCTCGCAAAGGGAAGATCGTTTTCGAATCCTATGGCTGCGTCGATTGTCACGGTATGAACGCCGACGCGGTCGGCGGCCGCATCCCCAGCCTCATTCGCATGCCGCCTCCCGACCTCGCCCATGTGAAGGCGGTGGTGCAGGAAGGGGCCATGTCGAAGAACGGGGGCGGCATGCCGCAGTTCAAGGATTTGACGGACGAGGAAGCGAGAGGTCTCTATGCTTATCTCGTTAACGAGGCATGGGATGCGCATGAGAAGAAGGGCGCGTTCAAGCCTTGATGGATCGTGAAGAAACGCCATCGCATGGCGGCGGGCGTAGGGAGTGTAGTAATGGACGCCAGATTGGTCAGTATTTGCATCGGCGCGGTGACGCTGGCGGCCACGGGTTTCTACTATGGCGTAAAATTCTGTCAGAAAGGCAATTATCTCATCGGGGTCGAATGGTTCGCGCTCGCCGTCTCATCGACCAATTTCATGGTCTATGAGTTGACGCATTGGCATGTCACTTATCTGGGCGTGTTGTTTCTTGACACCTTTTCAAGAGCCTTTGGTTTGCCGATCGTCACGGTGGCCGGCCTAACGGTCCTGACGCACAGCTTCCGCCCGACGATCCGGGTCGATGTCATGCTGTTCGTGGGAACGGCAGTGGCGACGCTCATCCTGCTGATGGAGAATTTTGCGCCCGTGCTCGCCTATTTCCTGCTCGCAATGTGGACGCTCTTCACGCTCTTCCTTTTCTATTTCGCCTATCGTCTGCTCGTGCTTCGCGAGCATTATCACGCCCTTGGCGTGTCGATTGCCGCGATCTCAAATCAGGCAATCGCTTACATGTATGATTTCTATAAAATTCCCGGCGACGAGACGAACGTCATCCTGAATTTCTACACGATCGCCCTGTTCACCTGGGCGTATCTGACCGTCCAGATCTATTATTCTTATTGCGCGCTGGGACGCGCGACGGATCGTACGACTGAGGGCAATTTGAAACGGAATCTGCAATCGTGACATTTAACCAAAGCGTGGACGCAGCCAAGCTGATTGCAGCACCGGGACCGGATCAAGACCGACGCCATCGCCTGGCCATCGGTTCAGCCATCATCCTCGGTGCCATTTGCGCCCTTGTCGCCAATACATTGCCCGTTTTTCTGGTGGTCCTTGGACGGACCTTGTCGCTGAGCGAGACGCAGGCCGGCTATATAGCGCTCGCCGACCTGGGCGGCATTGCGGCCGGGTCCGTCATGTGTGCGCTGCTCCCATCCGTGCTCGCGCGACTTGGTTGGCGCATGATCGCTGCAGCTGGTGTCGCGTTGCTCATTGCTGGCAATATCGGGGCGAGCCAGGCGGAGTCCTATCCTATTCTGGTCGCCGCAAGGTCAGTTGCGGGTATCGGGGCGGGCTTTACGATGGCAATCGCCTACGCCATATTGGCAGGCGGCAGCCACCCGGCGCGTAACCTCGCGCTTTTCAACATGTTCCAGCTCGCGAGTGCCGCAATCGGCATCCAGTATCTCGGAACGATTGCAGGCTTGTGGGGCGCTCAGGGGCTGTTCCTGGTGATTACGGCGATCTCGGTTATGGGTGCCGGACTTTGCTACCTGCTGCCAGAAGCGGCGCACCGGGTCTCCGCGGCCTTTTTGGACGACGCCCCAGGCAATCCAGAAAGGACCAGCGGCCCTGGCTGGCTCGCAATTGTCGCTGCTCTTCTTCATTTCGTGGGGACCGGCGCTATCTTCGGTTTTCTTGCCTATATTGGGATTGCCTGGGGCGGGGATCCGGAGACAGTCGAAACGAGCCTATCAACTGTCATGCTTGCTGCCATCGCCGCTGCGGTGATATCAGCACTCGCAGGAGCGCGGTTTCACTTTCTGCGCCCTCTCTGCGCGGGATATGCGATCCTGCTGACTGCGATCGCATTGCTCTATGCCTTTCACCCGGTTGCGCATTTCGTTTTCTTTGCGTCGCTGTTCGGGTTCGGCTGGAATATCGTCATGCCGTTTCAGTTTGCGGCGGTAACCCATGCCGATCGGTCGGACAGTGCCGCGATGCTCGTAAATGCCAGCACGCTTGGCGGCGTCGCAATCGGTCCTGCGATCGCGGGCAATTTCGTCACAAGCGACTATGGCGTGATTATCATGGGCAGCTTTGGAGCCCTAGTTTTGGCGCTGGCCCTTCTTCTGCTCGCTTTGAAATGGAGCCGTGTGTTGTCGACCGGGAAGTGATGATGCGGCCTGCGCCGTGGCCTGGCCGCGCAGCACTATTGGGCAGAAGTTGGCGGAATGGGTTATGCTGGGCTCCGGCAGCGCCGATCCGCTGGGCTGCACCATCGGCAATGCGCACGCGCATGGCGGCGAAAAGGTCGCTCAGCCTGCCCCTCGCTCCTCGCCGCCAGTTGACCTGTCCCTACTTCGCTTCCTGCAGCAATGGCCTGCGCCGCCCGGGACGTCGGGCACGTGCCGGGCCCCGCGCCGCTACCGGGAAGATCGATTGGACATTTGCGGGGTAGACCTTCTGGTGCCGGGGAATACCGACCGCGCAGCAAAGATTCCGGGCGCTGAGTGCCTGCCGAACGATGCCAAAAGACCACAGCCGGCATCGGCCAGGACGCAGCCCCAGGACGCAGCCGAAGCGAACCCAGGCACCGATTGCGCGGTCGATATCCTCCACGGCGATCTCGGACTTTGTGCCGTTCGGGCAAGGGCTATGCCGACGCCATCCGCGCCCACCTTGCCGCGCGGAAAAACGAGGCCGTCATCCCCGGTCGATCAAACCGTGAAAATCGAGCGCGATGGGGCTCCACACGCAGCGCAGCCGTATCGGGCGAATGTTCGGCTACCCAAAGATCAATCGCGCTTTTGCCACTCGCTATGATCAACCGGCAAAAAGCGTCCTCGGGATGGTCAGATACTGGCTCAAACTTGTCCACGCCGCCTAGCCGGCTTCCAAATCGCCCGCCAGCGGCAAGGCCCTGCCATTGCTCACGAGTTCGATCGGATCGATCAGCTGGCCGTCGGCCTCAATCCACCCCATGAAGTTGCGGCCGACACTCCAGCCGAGCAGGCGTTGAATCTCTTCGGGATAGGAGGCGACGACGTCGGGAGCGAGCGTCAGATACATATTCTCTTCCTGGCGGAGGTGCGCAGCATCGAGCGCCATGGTCAAACCCGTTCGTGGCGCATCCGACAGATTTGTTCCGCCGGCATGATAGGTGGAGCCCAGAAAGATCAGTGCCGACCCAGCCTTCATCGTGGTTGGCAAAGCTTCATCCCTTTCCGGCATCCGCTCATCATCCCACAGGTGACTGCCCGGCACGACGAGCGTTCCACCATTGGTCTGCGTAAAGTCCGTGACAGCGACCATGAGCTGGACACGGGCCTCACGGCCATGGGTCGGGTGCCGCCACAGAAAAACATTATCGTCCCGGTGGAGCGGCTGGGCGGTTTGACCGGGCCAAATCTGGATGGCCTGAGCCATTCCTATCCGCAAGTCGGGAATGATCTCGGTGCGATCTGTTCCGAGCCAAACATGAACCGGGTGGCACAGGATAGCCCGGGCTGCGCCAAGATATAATGGGTTGGTTGCGACGTTAGCAATAGCGCGCGAGCGTGAAAACAGGCGGCTGAGGCGCCGCGTCTTTTTACCCAGAAACGTGTCTTCAGCGGCGTGCGGCGTGTCGTCAAGGATTGGACCTAAATCGGACCGAAGTGTGTTCAGGACGTCGTCCGAAATGAAATTCTCGATGATGACTCCGCCATCTCGCATCATGATCTCAACGATTTCATCGACGCTCGACGTATTTGGAACTGCGACAACGGCCATGAACAAATCTCCTGCCCGGCCTCTCCTGACGGGACGCCGGGGTTAACTTAAAGCAAACACCCTTCCACCATTGACACCGCCCTGGTCAGAAGGTCTTGCGCACCGAGAAGCCCCACCAGCGCGGCTTGGCATAGCTCTTGATCGCTGAGCCGGTAGACGTGATCAAATCGTAGGAGAAATTCTCGCGGTCGACGTCGCTGATGTTGTTGACGAATGCCGCCAACTCGATCCCCGCCGATTCTAGGTTGAATGAAATTCGCGCGTTGTGAACGAAGGAACCCTTGACCGCGGTTGCAGCATTATTATCGATCGAGGCAAAGCGATCGTCGATATAGTCGAACGACCAATTGATGTTCAGGCTGTTCGCTCCGATATCGAATTTTTTGCTCACCCCACCGTTGACGGTCCAACGTGGAGCCTGGATACTCTCCTGGTCAATCACGCCGTCGCGCGCCGTAGGGACGTCGCGCAGCTTCGACTTCAGATAGGCGGCGCCGAAATTGGCCATCAGCCCGCTGCCCAGCTTCGCAACGACTTCAACCTCGCCGCCGTAGAAATATCCGTCATAATTTCCGACGACGCCTTGCAACCCGTTGAACGCAAAGCCTTGGAAGTTAGAATAGTCGTAATAGAATATGCTTGAGTTCAGGCGAAGGCGACGATCGAGAAGGTCCAACTTCGATCCCAACTCGTAGGCCCAGAGGCTTTCGCTACTGAACGGTGTCTCTGCGGCGGTGAGATTGCCAGACACATTTGTGTTAAAGCCGGGGCCCTTGGCTCCGCGCGAAACACTGGCATAAATCAGCGTATCGCTGTTGGGTTTGTAGTCCAGTTGAAATTTGCCGGACCATAAATTGTCCTTTGCGGTCGCCAGATCGCCAACAGTTGCGGCGCTGAAATCATAAACCAGCAGCGGCGGCGTGAAGACGGTGGTTCCGGTGCCGCCGGAATAGCCATTCCCCAACTCGTTGAAATATACTTTCGAATCGACCGATTTCTTGTCGTGCGTGTAGCGCAATCCGAAGGTAGCCTTCAGCTTGTCAGTGAATTCATATTCGAACTGACCGAATGCGGCATAAGATTCGGCGCGCTGGAGGACGGGGTTGAAATCGTCGAAAGCAAAGTCGCTGCCCGACAGGACGGGGAAGCTGAAGGCACCATAGGTGTCCTGCTTGATATGGAGATAATAGACGCCACCAGTATAGGTGAGTGCCCCAGAAGAGCCGTTGACGCGCAGTTCCTGCGACCATTGATCGAGATTCTGTCCGAGCGGAAAATTGCAATAATCTACCGGTCCGCCATCACAGTCTTCGTTATACGCATATTTGAACTTGGTGTAATTGGTGAGCGATGTGATCGTCGCGGCACCGACGTCCCATTGCAGGTGCAAGGTCGGCGAAAAGCGTTCGTTCTTGAGGAAGCCGACATTGTTGAAGCTCCCCGTCTGACCGTCATTGCTGCTATCGCGATAGCCAGACAGGTCGTTGCCCGGCCCCGTGCCATAGAAATCCAGGTTTGCCGGAAGTGGTGCCGGGTCTCCCGTCGCCGGATCGACATAGAAGCTGACCGGCTTGTAATTGCCTTCAAGGTGCCTCGGGCTCTTGTCGTAGCTGACCGAAAGGCGGGCCGTGAGCGTTTCGGTCAGGTCCGCTTCGATCTGTCCGCGAAGCCCGTAGAACTTCTTTTCGAACGTGTCCTTGCCGCCGGGATTTCGGTTGCGAAACCAGCCGTCGCCATGTTCGGTCTTTCCTGAAAGACGAAACCGGACGCGGTCCGAAATCGGGCCCCCGACAGCCGCTTCAAGATAGAAGCTGTTGAACCGGCTGTAGCCGACTTCGGCATAGCCTTCGAATTCCTTCGATGGCCTCTTGGTAATGAAGCTGGCGAGGCCGCCACTGGAGGCGCGTCCGAACAAAGTCCCTTGCGGGCCGCGCAGCACTTCGACTCGCTCCAGATCATAGAGGGGGAAGGCCGCCGAATTTGGCGAGCTTAGATAGATTTCATCGATGTAGATAGAATTCGGCGATTCTTGGACCGAGGAAAAATCTGATTGCGAGACGCCACGGACGGTCAAATTGGCGTTGACGCCGCCTCCTGCGGAAGAATCGAAGACGACACCTGGAATCGCCCTTGCAATGTCCTTGGCATCGACGATGCCCAGTGCGGACAGCTGGTCGGCGGGAAGAGCGGACACCGAAACCCCGACGTCCTGAAGATTCTGTTCCCGCTTCTGCGCGGTAACAATGATTTCGTCCAATCCGCCGTCGCTCTGTGCTTCCTGTGCATGGGTTACCGCAGGCGCGGCGAGCGTCGCGAGCGCGACCACCGACAACGACACTTGGCACGCGAGCCGACTGGCACCTGTATGTCCAAATTTCATTTTTTCCCCTTTCATCCCAACACAGCGCGCATCGTGCAGCGATAGGCGTTTCCTTTGATACCTCACCAACAGGCCTTAGGCAATAGTGTAGGACATTATTGAAGACGTTTATGATTGACGTTAAATAGATGCGTTATGTGATTATGCTCGCTGCCCGCCGGCTCAACGACCAACCTATGATGGCTGAATTGATGTTTCTGAACCCAATATTGTCGACAGAAATGGGTTCGGATGTTGCCAAGGTGAAAGCGAACCCCTAGTAACGCATGAGTTTTTGAAGGATGATTTTGAGCGATGGTCACGGCAGGTAATCGGGCTGCAAACAAAGTGGATGATCCCTTGCAGTCCGCGCCCGACCTTGCGGTCGAATTCATTACCGAGGCCATTCTCGAAGGTCGAATCGTGCCCGGCCAGCGACTGATCGAAAATGATCTGACCAGACCGTTGGGGTTCAGCCGCGGGCCGGTTCGCGAGGCGTTCCGGCGACTCGACGCGCAAGGGGTGCTGTCGAAGGCGCTGAACCGCGGCGCATATGTTCGGATTTTGACCCGCAAGGAGGCGATGGACCTTCTGCTCGCGGTGGAGCCGATTGGTTGCCTCATCGCAACGCTAGCGGCGCAGGCTGTTGCACAGGCTGCCAGCGGCCCCCAATATGCGGAGTTTGAGGCCGCATTGCTGCCCTATCAACAGGGGAAGGAGGACATCAGCGAGTCCCCGTCCCAGCGGCGTAATTTTTACGATGTGTTGATAAAGATCGGCGGCAACTCGCAACTGCCCTCTATTCTACCGATTATGCGTATTCATATGCTCCGTCTGCAAATCTCGTCCTATCTCGGCGCCGGCGACCGGAAAATACACATCACCGAATATGCGGCGATTGCCAAGGCGGTCCTGGCCGGTGACGCAAAGAAAGCCGACAAGGCGATGCGGCTGCACCTCAAGGGCCAGCATGATATGCTTGCCAGCCTTCCGGAAAGCGCTTTTCCGGAGCCCCGCGTTGGCTGAGGGCCATTAATGGCTGGTTATTTGGCGGTTTGCTCGAGCTAGCTGTGCTGTGCGCGCAGATCCGACTTCAGTATCTTTCCGGTGCTGTTGCGCGGAAGTTCGCTCACGAACACATACGCCTTAGGACGCTTGTAGCGCGCGAGATTTTCAAGGCAGGCCGCATCGAGAATTGCCGGCGTGATGCCTTTGGTCGGGTCGGACACGATGAAGGCGACGGCAGCTTCACCCCATTCCTCATCGGGTCTTCCGACCACCGCGACATCGGTGACGCCTGGAATGCCCGACAGGAGGGTTTCGATTTCGGCGGGATAGATGTTCGAGCCCCCGCTGATTATGACGTCTTTGGAGCGATCCTTGAGGGTTAACAGGCCACGCCCGTCCATGACGCCCATGTCGCCGGTTCTCAACCAGCCATCGACGATCGTCTCGCGCGTCGCATCGGGTCGATTGAGATAGCCGCGCATCACAATGTCGCTGCGCACGGCAATCTCACCGGTTTCTCCCGCTGGCAGGGCGTCGCCATTGCGATCGATAATGGCGACTTCGGTGCCGCTGCGGGCGAAGCCAACGGACGTCAGCGCGTCGTCGGTGAGCGCCTCGGCATACAGATGCTTTGGCATCATGCTGATGGTGCAGGGGCATTCGCCTTGCCCGTAGCCGTTAGTGAAGCGGGGGCCAAAAGTATGGAGCGCCGCCCTGACGTCACGCGCGCTAAAAGGCGCCGCGCCTCCGATGACCGTGCGCACATTGGCAACAGGGGCGTTGGCCATCCCGCCATGCTCGACCACCCGCCGGAGCATCGTTGGTGCAAGGAAAAACGTCAGATTTTCATTTGCGCGGACGAGTGAAACAAGCTCACCGGGATCAAAGCCGCCGCTGGGCGGGAGGATCTGGTGCGACGCCTTGGCGATGTGGGGCAGGGCAAGCAATCCCGAAGCGTGTGACTGCGGAGCGAGATGCAGCATCGCATCCTGCGGGGTGACCTGGTCGAAATCGCACAAATAGCTCCACGACATCAGTTGGAGATTGAGATGCGACAGCATCGCTCCTTTCGGGCGCCCCGTGGTTCCGCTGGTATAGAATATCCAGGCCACGTCGTCGCGGTCCGCGGCCGAGCACGGCCTGGGTTCATCCAGCAATCTTTCATACTCGCCGTCCCCAACACAGATATAGCGCGTGACTGTTGGCATATCGGACGCCAGCGCAATGATCGGCTCGATGAGGTCGGCGGTACAGAAGCAGGCCTTCGCCGCGCTGTCCTGCGCGATCCAGGCAATCTCTTTGGGATGCAGCTTCGCATTGACCGGCACCAAGGCCAGCCCGGCATGCCACACCGCGAACATGATCTCGAAATATTGCGGGCAGTTGCTCATCGCCAGCATGACGCGGTCGCCCGGTTGCAGCCGCATCCGTTCGATCAAACCACCTGCCAGGCGGGCCGTTCGCCGTGCCATTGTGGCATAGTCGCCGAGATATTCGTCCCCCACCGATATCGCTGGCCGATCGCCGAATGTTTTCGCCGTGTTCACCAGGATGGATGCGATGTTCATGGGCGGCGTCCTCTTCCAATATTGTCATATGGTCTACATTTATGTACTACACTATTATGTGATCCGCAATCGCGAGTCTAACTTTGAACAGGAAAAGGGTCAGCCTCATGCTCTTGATGCAGGATCAGGTCGAACGCTTCGTAACGACCGATCACGTCCGCAACCTTCGGGATTTCGGCGGCTATTGCGTGCCAGGCGGGGCTAGGCTTCTGACGGGGAAGCTTTTTCGATCGGGCGACACGGCTGAAGCGAGCGCCGCCGACCTTGCGACGATCAACCGGATTTCGCCCGTTATCCTTGCCGACCTTCGCGGCGCTTCGGAACGCGCGAAAGCGCCGTGCCGCTGGCCCGCGGGGCTCAGCGCCCGCGCGATCGAGCCAAAAGGCGAGTCGGCGCGCATGGCCTTCCATGAGGAAGTTGCAAGCCGGGCAATGGACGCAGCGGCGATGCGAGAAGAATTCGCGTCGCGCTACGAGGATCTGCCCTTCCGCCCACATTTGCAGCAAGTCTATGCCGATTATCTGGATGCCTTGGCAGAGAGTGACGGGGCTTCGCTGGTGTTCTGCACTGCGGGGAAAGACCGGACTGGCTTCATCGTCGCCGTTCTCCAGACATTGCTCGGCCTTCATCCCGACGACGTGATGGGGGAATATCTGCTCACCAACGCGGCACCTGACAGCGGAGCACAGATCGAGAAACTGCGCGGCCAGATAGAAGAAAGATTTGGCAGCGGGATGACCGAGGAAGCGATTCAGGTGGTTACGCGAGTCGACCCGATTTTTCTCGAGCGAGCGTTCAAAGCCGTCACCGCGAAGTTCGGCTCGATCGAGGCTTATGCTGGGCACGCGCTCAATTGCCCGCCGGTCAAGGTGGCGAAGCTGCGTTCAAGGCTGATCGGATGACGAAGCCTTTGGAAAGGGAGACTCACATGGCTTCATATGCGCCGGCATTATCGGGGAACGGTTGGACCCGCGATCAGATAGCCGAACTGTTCGACCTGCCATTCAACGACCTGATGTGGCAGGCGCAATCCGTCCACCGTCGCCATCATGCGCACGGCGAAATCCAGCTTTGCACCTTGCTGTCGATCAAAACCGGTGGCTGTGTCGAGGATTGCGGCTATTGTTCGCAGTCCACGAGCGCTGACAGCGGATTGAAGGCGACCAAGCTTATGGATGTCCGGGCAGTGCTGCAGGCGGCGGCGCAGGCGAAGGATAACGGCTCGACGCGCTTCTGCATGGGCGCCGCCTGGCGCAATCCCAAGGACCGCGACATGCCCGCGATCGTCGAGATGGTCGAGGGCGTGCGTCAGATGGGCATGGAAACTTGCATGACGCTCGGCATGCTCAGCAGCGAGCAGGCGCAGACGCTCGCGGTCGCCGGGCTCGACTATTACAATCACAATATCGATACCTCGCCGGAAAATTACGGCAATATTATCACGACGCGGACATTTCAGGAGCGGCTCGACACGATCGAGGAAGTACGGCGGGCGGGCATCAACGTCTGCTCGGGCGGCATTGTCGGCATGGGTGAAGCACGGACGGATCGCGTCGGCTTCATCCATGCGCTTGCCACCTTGCCCGAACATCCTGGCAGTGTACCGATCAATGCCCTGGTGCCGGTAAAGGGCACGGTTCTGGGCGACATGTTGGCGGATACGCCGCTCGCGAAGATCGACGATATCGAATTTGTGCGCACCGTTGCGGTCGCGCGCATCACCATGCCCATGAGCATGGTGCGCCTGTCGGCAGGCCGCGAAAGCATGTCGGAAGCGACGCAGGCGCTCTGCTTCATGGCGGGCGCGAACAGCATCTTCACCGGCGATAAGCTGCTCACCACCGGCAACAGTGGTGACGACGCCGATGCCGCCTTGCTCGCCAAGCTCGGCCTCAAACCGATGGTTAGCGAGGAGCCGATGCGAGCCTGCAAGCCGGCCTGAGCCGGACTTGACTGGTGACGAGCCGGTAAATGCTGCGTAAGCGGGAATGTCGTCGGCGCGACGCTTCCCGCTCACGCAGCCTTCAGGCGCGCAGCGAGATCGAGAGATGCTCCGACTGCAGGCGTATGGCTGGCAGGTTGGCGATTTTGAGCAGCTTCGAGGCTTGTTCAAGTTCAAGCGATGACATGGTGGGATAGTCCCGCTTCAACGGGCCGGCCGCGCGCATCTTTTCCAGGTCGGTTTCTGGCAGGATCGCGCGCAACAGCATCTCGTCGTCGTCGGTAGTGTCATATTTCTGATGCAGTTCGGCCAGCGTCGGATGCTCAGGGGGATTTTCCCTAACGGTCTTTGCGCGCGGGCTGGCAAGAATTTGACCCAGAACGTCGGGCTCGATCGGCGCGGCTGTCTCACCATAATAGCCGAGCGCATATTCGATGATTTCGTCGGGAATCGTCTTGTATCGCTCGCCGTTGACAAGGTTGAGCACAGCCTGGATGCCGACGAGCTGGCTGAACGGCGTCGCCATGCCGGGATAGCCAAGTTCGCGGCGGACGATGGCGACCTCGGCCAGCACCTCGTCGATCCTATCGGCCATGCCATGGCGCTCAAGTTGCGCCTTCAGCGTCCCCATCATGCCGCCTGGAATCTGGTGCTGGATAGACAGGATATTATACTCGCCATGTTGGTTGACGAGAAAGCCGGCACGCTTGCCGACCCGCTCCATATGATCGGCCACGGGTGCGAACAGCCGCTTGTCGAGATTATGGGTGTGGCCCAGTATTTCCAGATTGTTTACCATCAATTCGGTCGACGGCACCGAGGGTCCGTTCGCCATGGGGCGGCTCGCCGTGTGCACGACGCTGACCCCAAGTTCGATTGCATCGAGATAGTTTTTCGCGGACATGCCGAGCAAATTGTTACCATGATATTCGAGCCGCTTGCCGTTGCTGTTGGCAAGAATGCTCGGGATGAGCGTCGTCATACGCTCCTTGGTCAGCACTCCCGCGGTATCGTACAGCAGCAGCGTGTCGATGTTCGCACAAGCCGACAGTTTCTTAGCCTTGTCCGCGTAATAGGCATCGTCGTGCACTGGCGAGAGCGTGTACATGAGCGAGCCCGCGATCTCTGTGCCGAACTCCTTGGCGACCTTTGCGAGGCGGGTCATCTTGTCGATATTGTAAAGCAGGTCGTAGACCCACATGCTCCGCACGCCATGGATGCAGTTCTGGCGCATCCAGCTGTCCATGAGGGCATTTGGCGACGTGCGGAAGGTTGCCATCGCATTCGACCGCATGCCGCTGCGAATGACGGTGCGCGGCATTTGTTCCAGCACCGCGTCCATCCCGGCCCAGGGATTTTCCTTGCAATAGCGGACCATGACTTCGAAATAGTTCGAGCCGCCATATTCGATACGGCGAAATCCGGTGCGGTCGAGCGTCGAGGCGATCGGGATCGCCATGCCCGCCTGCATGCGCATGCCCCACAGGCTCTGCTGGCCGTCGCGGAATGTTTCGTCGACAAATTCGATATGCGCCATGGCTAAGCGGGCCTCTCTGTCTGAAATGCCGGAAGTAAAACATCCTCCAGCCATTTTGTGCTGATGGCATTCGCGCGATAGTCGGGGTGATCGACAATCGCCTGCAACAGCGGGATATTGGTTGCGATGCCGCGTACCTCGAAGCGGCGGAGCGCCGCGGAGAGGCGGTCGATAGCCTGCTCCCGGCTCGCTCCCGTCACGATAAGCTTGGCAACCATGCTGTCGTAGTAGGGCGGGACGGTCGATCCTTCCTGCACGGCGGAATCGACGCGGACCCCAGGCCCTGTCGCAGGAACCCAGCGCGTGATTGTGCCGGGACATGGCATGAAGTTGCGTTCGGGGTCTTCCGCTAGAATGCGGGCCTCGATCGCATGACCGTTAAGGCCGATGGTCGCCTGCTCGGGCAATGTCATCGTCCCCATCGCGAGTCCTAGCTGGAGCTTGATCAGGTCGTGCGCTGATATCTGCTCCGAAACGGGGTGTTCGACCTGGATGCGCGCATTGACTTCCATGAAGTAGAATTTCTGCCGCAACTCGTCGTACAAAAACTCGACCGTGCCCGCATTCCGGTAGTCGATTGACGCGAGCAGATCGATCGCCGCCGTACGGAGCCCTGCGCGAAGTTCGTCCGACAGGATAGCCGCGGGCGCCTCTTCGATCATCTTCTGGTAGCGGCGCTGGATCGAACAATCGCGTTCGCCGAAATGGACGGTGCGGCCTTCGCCGTCGCCAAACAGCTGCACTTCGAGATGGCGTGCGCGTTCGACATAGGCCTCCAGATACAGGGTGTCGTCGCCAAAGGCTTCGCGGGCGGTGGTCGATGCTTCGTCGAATGCGCGGCGCAAATCCTCAGCGTCATAGGCGACGATCATCCCGCGCCCACCGCCCCCTGCCGAAGCCTTGGTGATCACAGGATATCCGATTTCCTCCGCGACTTGCAGGGCGTGCTCGACGGACTCGAGCTTGCCGCTTCCCGGGGTCAACGGAACCTTTGCGGACTCCGCTACCGCCTTGGCGGAAATTTTGTCGCCGACGGCGCGAACCGTCTCGGGGCGGGGCCCGATGAAAACCAGGCCCTCGGCGGCGCAGAGTTCCGCAAAATCGGCGCGTTCGGAGAGAAACCCATATCCGGGATGAAGGAGCGTGCAGCCGGTCGAAATCGCTGCATGTACGACGAGGTTTGCGTTCAGATAGGAATCACGCGATGCTGCGGGTCCCAGGACGACCGATCGCCCCGCTTCGCGGGCAGCCGCGCTGTCCTTGTCCGCGGACGAGACGCCAAGCACCGTTTCGACGCCAATCGCATGGGCCGCGCGGATGATGCGCAGCGCGATCTCGCCGCGATTTGCAACGAACAGGCGCGGCTGTCGTGACGCTGGATCAGCCATCGACAGCGATAACGAATAGAGGTTGGTCATGCTCCACCATCACGCCGTCTTCGACCAGGATGTCGACCAGCCGCCCCTTGACCCCTGCGCGCAGGGTCGTGAACAATTTCATCACCTCGATCAGGCACAGTTCCGTTTCGGACTCTACCAGGTCGCCAATTTGCGCGAACGGTGCGGCACCGGGCTTGGGCGAGCGGTAGAAAGTGCCAAGCGACGGCGCGTTGACGACGACCTGCCCTTCGGAGAGATTTGGACCGGACTGGGACGGGGAAGCAGCGACGGGCGCAGCTTGTGCTGCCGGCGCGACAAGGCTTTGAGGGACGGACGCCGCACGCGTGGCGATCCATTCGGGCGAAGCGCCGCTATTCTTGCTCAGGAATAATTTGGTGCCGTGAAATTCGAGCTCGAGCTCGCGCCAGTGGCTGGCATTGAACTGCTCGACGATGGCTTGCAAATCGTCCGAGGGCAGGGGTGTGTTTCCGTTGTTGTCGTTCAACGCCTCTTCCTCATTCATTGGTACCTCACCGGTCCAGCGAGCACCGCAAAGCTATTAGGTCCCAAAGATCGAGCCGCCTTAGGTTCCCGCTTTTTCGCGCAGCTCGCTCAAAAAGTCAAGCCATCGTCTGCAAAATCGTAGGACATTTTTGGTTTATAAACTGAAGGCGCAGAGTCGCCTTAGCAGGAGAAGGTCTTGCTCTGCCGAACTGCTGCGCTTGGTGTGCGTGTCAAGGCCGGCGAGGACCGCGCGCATGCGGCCGAGCATGCAAGCGGGTTCCGAGCGTTCTTATTGTTCCCCAACCGCCATTTACAAAGCCTCGATAGGCCGCTCGAAAACGCTTCGGCATGGTGGCCACGCCATCGTCCCACCGTAGCGGCGTCACATCTCCTGTCCGGTTGTTCGGCCCCCAGACATCGGCGGCAAAGAGCGCCATCGCCTTCAAGAATGGCCGATATTATCATAATGAATCGATCGATTCATCAAATATGCCACAATCTTCATTAACCGGCGCGAGCCATGCCGTGATTTTCATAAGCTCGTAACTATAGAAATACTGACAAGAGAGGATTTTCCCTTGGGCGACATTTCGGCCATCACTGCTCAACTGGGGTAGAGCGCGCGATGCGGCCACCGCCAGATCGAGCCACAGCCAGCCCATTACGGCGTGACCAAAGGCGAAAAGGAACGGGGTCGCATCATCAAGCGCGCGCCGGCCGGGCCGCTTCCCGACCGCCTGGATGGCAGTTTCGATTTCGCGCCAGCTGGTCTTGATCTGCATGGCCATAACGTTCAGCTCGGTAATGTCGCGAGCGGACGCGATAGTGCTCGCGATGCGGTCGCGCAGGACGTCCAATCCTTTGTCTCCACGCAAAATCTTGCGACCCAACAGGTCCATACCCTGGATCCCGGTGGTGCCCTCATGAATGGGGTTGAGGCGATTGTCGCGATAGAGCTGCTCGACGTCGAAATCGCGCGTATAGCCATAGCCGCCATGGACCTGGATCGCGAGATCATTGGCCGCCAGGCCGAATTCCGATGACCAGGTCTTCGCGACCGGCGTCAGCAATGCCAGCAGTGCTGCGCTCTCGGCATCTTCATCTTCGTCCACGAGCCTTGCACAGTACATGCACAGCGCAAGCGCACCCTCGGCATAGCATTTCTGTGCCAGCAGCATCCTACGGACGTCGGCATGTTCGATGATCGGCGTCTGCGGGCCGTCGGGCCGCATGCGCCCCTGCCCGCGATCCTTCGCATAGGCCAGTGCATGCTGGTAGCCGCGATAGGCCAGCGCCGCCGCGCCGAAGCCAACGCTGATGCGCGCTTCGTTCATCATCATGAACATTTGCCGCAGGCCTTCGCCTTCAGAGCCGACCAGCCAGCCTATCGCGCCGCCATTCTCGCCGAAATTGAGCAGGCAGTTCGAGGTGCCGCGATACCCCATCTTGTGATTAAGGCCTGCGACCGCCACGTCGTTGCGGCTGCCGTCGGGCAGGGCGCGCGGTACAATGAACAGCGAAATGCCCGATGTTCCCGTGGGCAGCTTTCCCTCGGCGTCGGGAACCTTCGCCAGCACCAGATGCACGATATTTTCGGAAATGTCCTGATCTCCGCCGGATATCCACATCTTGTTGCCGGTGAGGCGATAACGGGTGCCCATTTCATCCTCGCCATCGCGCGCCGCGCGGGTCTGGACGTCGCCCAGGTTCGATCCGGCCTGAGGTTCCGACAGGCACATCGTCCCGAACCAGCGCCCCTCAATCTGTGGCAGGGCGAACGTCTCGATCTGCGCGGGAGAGCCAAAGGTCGATATCAAGCGGGCATTCGCCACAGTCAGCATGATATAGGCCGCCGTCGAGGCATTCGCCGCCGCGAACCATGCATAGGATGTCGCCGTCACCGCATAGGGCAATCCGAACCCGCCGAGATCGGTGGGAAAGCTGGCCGAGAACAGACCCAGCTGGGCATATCGCCGCAATGCATCCCCGATCGCCGGAAGCACATGGACGCCGTCCGCGTCGAGATAAGGTTCGATGCTGTCGCACACCTTATAGTGCGGCATGAAGACTTCAGCGGCCAACCGCTCCGAAAGATCGAAAACGGCCCCGATGGTTTCACGATTGTGATCCGTGAATTTCTCCTGCTCGAACAGGCTGTCAAGATCGAGCCAGTCGAACAGCAGGAAGTCTACATCGGCGCGGCGCAGGAGGGGGTGATTCATCGTCGTCTACCTTGAGTAAGCGGGTGCCCCGTTCAGACACGTTCCCAGATGGCGGCGATGCCCTGCCCACCGCCGATGCACATCGTAGTCAGCCCGTAGCGGCCGGACATGCGCCGAAGTTCATAGGCGAGCTTGGTCGTGATGATCGCGCCGGTCGCGCCAACCGGATGGCCCAAGGAGATGCCGCTGCCGTTGGGATTAACCTTGGCGGGATCGAAGCCGAGTTCGCGCGCGACGGCACAGGCCTGCGCGGCAAAGGCCTCGTTCGATTCGATCACGTCCATATCGGCGACCGTTAGCCCGGCGCGCTCCAGCGCCACGCGCGAGGCCGGAACCGGGCCGATGCCCATATAGGCCGGATCGACGCCGGCATGGCCATAGGACACAAGGCGGGCCAGCGGTGTCAAGCCATGGGCCCTGACCGCGTCGCCGCTGGCCAGGATGACGGCCGCGGCAGCGTCGTTGATGCCGGAAGCATTGCCGGCCGTAACCGTTCCGCCCTCGCGCCTGAACACCGGCTTCAGCTTGGCGAAATCGTCGATTTTGGCGTCCTGCCGCACATATTCGTCGGTCGCGAACTGGACGACGCCCTGGCGCGTCTTGATTTCGACCGGAACGATCTGTTCGGCGAAATATCCGCTCTCGATCGCGCGCGCGGCGCGCTGCTGGCTTTCCAGCGCCAGAGCGTCCTGCTCTTCGCGGGTGATGGAATATTGGTCCGCCAGGTTTTCGGCGGTCACGCCCATCAGGATATTGTTGAACGGGTCGGTCAACGCACCGTTCAGGCCGTCGACAAGCTCGCTATTGCCCATTTTCTGGCCCCAGCGGACGGACGGCGCATAATAGGCGGCACGGCTCATGACATCGACGCCCCCGGCAAGGGCGATCCCGCCATCACCAGCCATGATCGACTGCGCCGCGGTCAGGATCGCCTGCAAACCGGACCCGCACAGGCGGTTGACCGTCATTGCCGGAACTTCCTTTGGCACGCCCGCGCCCATGGCCGCGATGCGGGCGACATAGGCGTCGCGCGGCTCGGTAACGACCACGCTGCCGAAAACCACATTGTCCACCAGTTCCGGAGCGATCCGCGCCCGCTCGATCGCGGCACGGGCGGGGATCGACGCCAGTTCGCCGGGTTTCTGGTCCTTCAGGGTGCCGCCGAAGCTGCCAATCGCAGTGCGCGCCGCAGAAACAAGGAAGATGTCAGTCATGCATATTCTCCTGGAGCCCGGTTATATGTTCAGATCGGCAAGGCGCTTGCCCTGCGCCGCCAGTTCGACAAGCAGCGCGGCCGGCTCCCATGCCCATCCATTCCGGCCGGCGGCCAATATGCGTATCTTTTCAAGCACCGTTGCGCGGCCCTGCTCGTCGGCCTGGAACATTGGCCCGCCCCGTTCGCGCGCGAAGCCGTAGCCGTTGAGGAAGATCATATCGACGTCGACCGGGCGATAGGCGATCCCTTCGCCCACGATGCGGGCGCCTTCGTTGATTAATGCAAGCAGGCAGCGCTCCACGATCTCGGCGTCGCTGATCGATCTGCGTTCCAAACCTATTTCAGCCGAGTAATCGGCAAACAGCCGTTCGATCTCCGGGTCTGGTACGGCGGTGCGGCCATCGGCATAATTATAGATGCCCTTGCCGACCTTCTGGCCGAAGCGGCCCATTTCGCAGATCCGGTCTACAATGCCAGAATAAGGCCGATCAGGCTGCTCGACGGCGCGGCGCTTGCGGATTGCCCAGCCGATATCCTGTCCAGCGAGATCGAGCACCCGCAAAGGCCCCATCGCCATCCCCCAAGCCTCCATAGCCTGGTCGATCTGCTGCGGCAGCGCACCTTCCTCAAGGAGGAAGTAGGCCTGGCGCAGATATTCCTCGAACATGCGATTGCCGATAAAGCCGTCGCAAACGCCCGAAACGACGCCGACTTTGCCGATACGCCGCGCAAAGGCCATGGCTGTGGCCAGCACGTCGGGCGCGGTCCGCCCGCCGCGGACGACTTCGAGCAGGCGCATGATATTTGCCGGGGAGAAGAAGTGCAGCCCGACAACGCGAGAGGGATCGGAAGTGAAAGCCGCGATCGCATCCAGATCCAGCGTCGAGGTGTTACTGGCCAAAATCGTATCGGATCGCACGATGGAGTCCAATGTGGTGAAAATTTCCCTCTTAACCGCGAGATCCTCGAACACCGCTTCGATCACCAAATCGACATCGGCGAGCGCTTCGAGCGACGGCGCGAGGGTTAGCGCGGCCAGGCGCGCGTCCGCCTCCGACTGCGATACGCGGCGCTTCTCGACGTCCCGCAGGATCGTCCGCCCAACCGTATCGCGCGCTTTATCGCGCGCGTCGCCTCGGGTCTCGACGACGATCACATCCAATCCCGCGTTGAGCAACGCGATCGCAATACCCGTGCCCATGAGGCCGCCGCCGACGATACCCACGGTTTTGATCGAGCGAGGCCGGATGTCCGCCCCAATTCCCGGAATTCGCGCGACTTTCCGTTCCCCGAAAAAGGCGTGCTGCAAACCACGTGCCGCTTGCGAATCCATCAGTTCTGCAAAGAGCCGCTTTTCCACGGCTCGTCCGGGAGCGAAATCGGCCTCGATCGCTGCCACGCACTCAACGATCCGTTCCGGCGAGGCGCTCAGGCCGCCCTTGCGCAGCGAAGCGCGGGTTTCGGCGACAGCCTCCGCCAGGTTGACGGGTGGCGAAATCGAGCCCGTTCTGCGGATCGGCGGCAGCCTATCGGCGGCCGCGATCTTGAAAGCTTCAGCGACCAGATCGCCATCCACGATCCGATCGACAAGTCCGATTTCATGCGCACGGAGGGCGTCGATGGTCCTGCCGGAGATCATCAACTCCAATGCGACGGCGGGATCGACCAGTCGTGGAAGCCGCTGCGTGCCGCCCGCGCCAGGCAAGATGCCGATTTTGACTTCCGGCAATGCGAACCGCGCACTCGTATCGGCTATCCGGAAATGGCACGCCAGCACCATCTCCATGCCGCCGCCCAGGCAGTTTCCCGAAATGGCGGCGATCACCGGCTTCGAACATGCCTCGATACGATCCACGAGATCAGGCAGCCAGAGTATCTGCATCTGATCCGTCCGGAATTCAGCGATATCGGCGCCTGCGGTAAACAGCCCGCCACCGCCACGGATTATGATGCAGCGAATGGCCGGGTCAGCTTCCGCCGCTTCGATAGCAGTGATGATGTAGCGCCGCACCGGCAGGCCGAGTGCATTTACGGGCGGATTATCGAGAATAATCTCGCAAACGCCGGACGATCCCGATTTCATCATAAGCCTCTCTCCCGTCGCATTCCTTTGATCGCAGATCGCAGCCGAATTTTCCTGCCTGAGCCTGTGGTCATTGCGCCCGTGGTGACGAACACGAGCGATGTCGAAAACTGTTCAAGCCTCTCGGCAAAAACTGTACGGTCCTTCAAATATCTTTGACGATAAGCATTTGTCAAGGGCGAATGCAGGGCTGGCATAACCAAAATCATTAGCCGTTCTTGACGGGCAGGCCAAATGGCCACATCTGAACAGTCACAAAAAAGTGGAATATGAGAATGAGCCTGGACACGAAGGGCGAACGAACGCGGGCCGCCCTTGTCGATGCGGCAATTGGGGTTGCTGCCTGCGAAGGGCTGGCCGCGCTGAGCTATCGCAAGGTCGCGAGCATGGCCGGTGTCAGCCTTGCTCTCGTCAACTATCATTTCCCGGTAAAGTCCGAGCTGATAGCGAGCCTCTCCGGGGCCATCCTCGATCAATATTCCCGATCAATAGAACGGGTGATCAGGCACATTGACTCCGGCGTTTCAACGACGCTTGAGAATGTCTCTTCCAGATTGCTCGGCAACGCGACCATGCGAGATCAGGAACGAACGCTGGTATGGGCCGAAATCTGTCTGGAAGCCGCTCGTCAGCCCGAGAGCCTGACACTTTCCCGCATGTGGGATAGCGAACTCCAGCGATTATGGACCAAGGTTGCCAGGGCGACCGGACATGATGCTTGCGCCTTGTCGATCCGCACTGAAACGGATTTGTTGACCGGAATGATCTTCGTCTGCCTTGCGCTGCAAATCGATGGCGCCAGTGTGGTGGATGTTCTTGGCGGGGCGGCCCCCGTTGATCCAGACGTTGCTCCGCCAGCGTCGGTGCCGAACCTGGCCACAAGGCAGGCGAGCCGAAAATCCATCAAGACCAGCGCAAGGATTATCGACGCCGCCATCGACATTCTGAAGGAACAGGGAGCAAGCGGCATCTCCTTTCGCACAATCGCAGACCGCGCCGGACTTAGCCTGACCGCCCCGAGCTACCATTTCAAGAGCATCGCCGATCTTCTTTCGCAGGCGCAGATCACAATGATCGAACGATCAAAGGAGCGATACCGGGAGGTGATGAAACTTGCCGACAGGAACACCCTTTCAGAAACGCTGCTGGTGGATCTGACGACGACCATATTTGTGAGGGAAGCGACGCAGTCGGCCTCCGACAATTTGGCATTTTTTACCAGCTGGCTCGACTCAGCCAGGCAGTCCGAGTTGCGACCGGTCATCCGGTCGTTTGTAGAGAACCAGATTCTTGCGTGGCAGCGCGTCCTGCCCGACACACATGACAGTGCAACGACGAAACGCTCAGGCCTGCTTTCTCTGAGCTTGTTTCTCGGCAAGCTGATCAGGGTGATTTCGACCGGATCGGCAACCTCCGATCTCGTCACCATAAGGGATGAATTTCTATATGCATTCCGCGTCTTGCACCCGGCGTTGCCCTGCAAGAAAGCAACCATCCCATGGGCATGACATCGCTTCGGATCACCCCATCTGCGTTACGGGCGATCATGCCCGGCTTTTTTGGGCCAGACCTCAATGGCGAACGCGGCGTTCGGCTGGCGGATATCGAACCCCGCATATTCCCGCCAACTGTGGATATTGTCGGAACCGGTTCGATAATGATTGCACATACGGGCAGTCTAACGATCGCCAATGCCGTCGCAAGCCTATCGATTCGGTTCTGATACGTTCTCCATGATCAGAACCATGACCCACCCTGATTCTCTTTCGCTCGCCCAGAGTCCGCTTCACGCCCCGATCTGCAAAATGACAATTATCGCCGAACAGGTCAGCTATGGTTACAAGACCGCTGGCCTCGATATCGAACAGCGCATATTCCGCACCGATTGACTGCCAGCCGAGCAGCCATGCCTGTAACTGATGACCGGTCGGCACATATGTATCGGATCGTCGGCCAGCGCGAGCCAGGCTTTTTGGTGGCTTTTGACGCCGGTGATCCAGAGACAGTGGCGCACCAGTTTCTCGCCCTTTGTCAGTCTGGGTGGTATGCCGATGTTTTCTGGCCAGAATGTCTGTTATCTCCAAGCCGCTTTGGCAAACATAAGATCATTGACACCGTTATCGCCAGAACTGAGCCGTCAGCGTTCTGACTGCATCGCCATTGCCATCAGGTCTGTGTCGGATTGCCCCTATGTAAGTCGTTGGCAATCACTTCTGCCGTTGTCTGCATCGGCTGCAGGAACTGATGTACCGCATCGTGCATTTTGATTGCGTTGACGAAAAAGGCCAGCGTTAGCGTACCAATGACAAGATTATTTTGGTCAATCACTGGAACTGCGAGCGAGGATGTCTTACCCGGATTGCGAGTGAATGTATTGAACGCCCGTGTCGCATGGCCCTTTGCGCGAACTTCCTGCGCCAGATTGTTATTTTCGAACAGATCAATGATGTGATTCGTGGTTGCTCCCGGCATTAGCTTGAGCGCGGCGATCAGGTCGTGCCGTTCGTCTTCGGGCAGGTAGGACAGATAGGCGATGCCCGCCGCGCACTCCAATATGGGCAGGGCGTAGCCGGGATAATAGTTGCTGAAGGTCAGCGTGGTCAGCGAATGGGTGGAATCGCGGATGATCATCGAATGACCGACATGGCTGGCCAGCGAAATCGGCCAGCCGACCTTCCGCGTCAGTTCCACGATATGCGGCCGCGCCGCCTGCACCAGCCGGGCATGGCCCTGAAACCCATGCGCCAGCGTCTGCACCAGCGCGGTCGGGCGATAATGTTTGCGCGACGGCTCCCGCTCGATCAGCCCTTCGTGCATCAACGTCTGCACGATCCGGCACGCGGTGGGATAGGGCACGTTGGACGTGCGCGCTATTTCCATCATGGAGATGGTGCCGCCGCGGTTGACCGCTTGCAACACGGCAATGCCCCGGCTCAGGGATCGGATCGGAACGCCTTTTTCCATGACAGGATCATGACATAAGGCTGGCCGGGCGCAACTATTTTCTATCCGCCTGACGGATAGTTCATGGAATGGCGGCGGCATCCACAATCTGATCGCCGCGCGCGAACCAATTGCCGCTGCGCCCCGCCAGATCGGCCAGCAATCCTTCGAAAGCGTCGATCCTGTAGGGCAGGCCCATGATGTAGGGCGTCAGGTGCAGGGGCAGCATCCGTCCGCCGAACCGCGCCGCCTCCGCGGTCAGCCAGTCATGGGCGTCGCCGATCTGCTGGGCATAGCTGTCGACCGAATGCTGTTGCGCCACCAATATCTGGCGGTCGGCCAGTTCATGGTTGAGCGGCAGGTTGATGAGGCTGCCAGCCTGCGTATCGAACCGATAGGGCAGTTCGTCATTCACCCAGTCGCACATATAATCGACCCCTGCCTCGACCAGCAGGCGCGGCGTGTTGAACGATTGCGACCGCGCGATCGAATGCCATCCGCGCGGGCGGGTGCCTGAAATCCGTTCCAGCGTATCGAGCGAGCGGACGATCAGGTCGCGCTCGGCATCTTCGTCCATACCGCTGGCGATGGTGCCGTTCATGTCGCTGCTGTGGGCGATGATTTCATGCCCCTCCGCCACGATGTCGCGGATGATGGAGGGATAGCGTTCGGCGATGGCGGCATTGACCGCCACCGACACCTTCGCGCCGACCTTGGCAAAGGCGTCGAGCAGACGATAAAAGCCCACCCGCGTGCCATAGTCGCGGGCGGTATAGTGGCGGTAGTCGGGATAGGCGGTCTGCATATGACCGGGCGCGCGGAACGGCGTGTCGCTGGGTAGAATCGGGAACCATTCCAGGCTGACCATCATCCAGGTGGCGACGGTCTTGCCGTCCGGCCAGGCGACCGGTGGCCGGTCGAACAGGCTGCTCCACGGATATAGCGCATGGTCCATGCCCTTGGCGCGCTTCGGGTAGGTCAGATAAGCAGGATCGAGGGCCATCAGCGTGCCTCCCCAATGTAGCGCGCGGCATCCTGCGCGGCGGCGTCATACTCATGCGCCAGGAAATGATCGGCAATGTCGCCGCTCCGCGTGATCCACGCGCGACCGTCGGCTGCGATGTGGCGCAACACCTCTTCGAACGGGCCGATGCGGTGCGGCTGGCCGATCAGATAGGCGTGGAGCGGAATGCACATCACCGTGCCCGACGCCGCGCCCTCGGCCGCCAGCCGATCATATTGGCGGATCAGCGTGTCGGCATAGTCGCGCGGCGACATATTGTAGACGGAGAAGCCATAATGGTCGTTCACTTCCAGGCTGTAGGGCATGGAAATCAGTTTGCCGTTCGCAACATGCACCGGGCCGGGTTGATCGTCATGATAGAGATCGCAGGTATAGGTCAGCCCATATTCGGCAATCAGGTCCAGCGTGCGCGGCGTGTGGGTAAGGGCAGGGGCGAGCCAGCCCTTGATCGCCTGCCCTGTCGCGTCCCGCACGGTCCTGATCGCATCCTCGATCAGCGCGCGCTCCTGCGCCTCATCCATGCCGTAGCTGTAGCGGGTGTTGTACACGCCATGGCTGAAAAATTCCCAGCCCAGCGCGTTCACCTGGTCGATGATTTCCGGGCAATGCTGGCACATGGCGACGGACAGGGACACCGACCCCTTGAAGCCATGGCGTTCCATGACGTCGGCCAGCCGATAATGGCCGACGCGGTTGCCATAATCGCGATGGGCGTAGCCGACGACGTCGGGATGCGGCTTTGCCCAGCTCTTGCGATGGGGATTGGCGGGCGGGTCCAGTTCGTAAAATTCGATATTGGGCGACACCCAGACCGCAACCGACTTGCCGCCTGGCCACTGGATTTTCGCCCGGTCGCGATAGGGCCGGAAGTCGTATAGCCCCGGATCGGCTTGCCCCTCGCGCATCAGCGGGCCTCCAGCCAGTCGATCACCGTCTGCACCGGCTCGACATCGGCATATTTGATCAGCAGGTCGGTGAGGTTGGCGAAATGATAGCTTTCATGCTTGTCGGCGCAGGTTTCGATCGGGACGATCGCGCGAAAGCCATAGGACAGCGCATCCACGGCGGTCGCCCGCACGCAGCCCGATGTGCTGCCGCCGGTGACCACGACCGTGTCGACCTTGTGCCAGCGCAGATAGCTGTTGAGTTGCGTTTCGAAGAAAGCCGAGGGCATCCGCTTGGTATATTGCAGGTCGTCGGGATCGATCTGACAGCGCGGGTCGAAGGCATGGCGCTCGCTGCCGTAACGGATATTCTGCAGGGAATCGGGCGTGTCGGTGCGCGTGCCCCACACGCCCGCGTCGCCCGCATCATCCTTATACCCCACGCGCGACCAGATGACCGGCATTCCGCGGGTCCGGGCCAGGCGGGATATGGTGTTGGTATGTTCGATCTGGCGCGGATCGGTTTCATACGCCGTCTTGAACATGTCGATGCGGGTATAGGCCTGCTGGAAATCGACGTTCACGATCGCCAGCTTCTCGCCAAAGCCGAACTTCTTGCGCGCGGGGTTGGCCAGCACATCCTCGAACAACTGGCGTGCGCTCTTGTCCTCGCACAGCATTTTGGTGCCGATGATCGTCATGCAACCTCCTTATGACGCGCCGCGCCGCTGAACCCCAGCGGCACGCCTGCGTCGGGAATGAAACCATAAAGCGGCTCGCCGACCAGCGTCTCCGCCAATATTGACCGCACAGCGATCAGCGCGTCGATGTCGATGCCGGTGCGCAGGCCCATCGCCTCCAGCATGAACACCAGGTCCTCGGTCACGATATTGCCCGACGCACCGGGCGCGAACGGACAGCCGCCCAGGCCGCCGAGCGAACTGTCGAGCGTCGTCAGCCCGCAATCGAGCGCGGCGAGCGCGTTGGCAAGGCCAAGGCCACGGGTATTGTGCAAGTGGATGCCGGTCAGCGCAGCCTCACCTACCGTGCCCCGTATCAGTGCGATCATCCGCTTGACCGCTGCTGGATCGGCATAGCCGGTCGTGTCCGACAGGCCGACCTCGTTACAGCCCGCCGCCATCAATCCTTCAGCCAGCCGCGCGATCTGGGCGTCAGGGATGGCCCCTTCCAGCGTGCAGCCGAAGGCGGTCGACAGGCTGCCCTCGAAGTGCGGTCGTTCCGCGACCGGCAGCGCGGCGATCATTGCGCCGATCGCGGCGGCTTCTTCCAGCACCTGTATATGGGTGCGGCGCAGGTTGCGCAGCGAATGGGCTTCGGACACGGACAGGGGCAGGGTGATCTTGTGCGCGCCCGCCGCGATCGCCGCTGCCGCACCACGCGCATTGGGCACCAGCACCGCGACGGTCAGGCCGGGAATGGTGCGGGCGTGGGCGACGACCTCCGCCGTATCCGCCAGTTGCGGCAGGAGCTTGGCGGGGACGAAGCTGCCCACCTCTATCTCGCGCACGCCCGCCGCCGCCTCGGCAGTGATCCATGCCTTTTTGGCGTCCAGCGGCATGATCGCGTCGATGCTCTGCAACCCGTCGCGCGGCCCCACTTCGCTGACCAGTATATCGATGTCTGTCATGGTGCCGCCTTCCGACTCTCTTGCGCTATTTGTCATATATCTATATCAAATAGAAAGCGCCATCGGGCGCAAGTAAATTATGCAGGATGATCGATGGACGCGCACGCATTGCCCCTCGCCGGACTCAAGGTCGTGGAGTTTACCCACATGGTCATGGGGCCGTCGATCGGCGTCATCCTGGGTGACCTGGGTGCTGAAGTGGTCAAGGTGGAGCCGATCGGCGGCGACCAGACCCGCCGATTGCTGGGGTCGGGCGCGGGCTATTTCCCGATGTTCAACCGCAACAAGCGCAGCCTCTGCCTGGACCTGAAAAGCGGTGAAGGCGTCAAGATCGCCCGCCAACTGGCCGATGAGGCTGACATATTGATCGAGAATTTCCGCCCCGGCACGCTCGCCAAACTGGGGCTGGCGCCGGACAGTTTCGCCGATAGCAATCCGGGCCTCATCTATTGTTCGGCCAAGGGGTTTCTGGCCGGCCCCTATGAACATCGCACCGCGCTGGACGAAGTCACGCAGATGATGGGCGGCCTTGCCTATATGACCGGCCCGCCCGGACGCCCCCTGCGCGCCGGATCGTCGGTGATCGACATTACTGGCGGCATGTTCGGCGTGATCGGCATTCTTGCCGCACTCGAACGCCGCCATCGGACCGGCAAAGGCGGGGAAGTCCGCTGCTCGCTCTATGAAACCACGGCTTTCCTGGTCGGCCAGCACATGGCGCAGCAGGCGGTGACGGGCAAGGCGCCGGGGCCGATGCCGGTGCGCATCTCCGCCTGGGCGATCTACGACGTGTTCGATACCGCAACCGCGGACGAGCAATTGTTCGTCGGCGTCGTCAGCGATTCGCAGTGGGTGACGTTCTGCGAGGCGTTCGACCTCGGCGCTTTGGGCGCTGATCCGGCCTATCGCGCCAATAATCAGCGGGTCATGGCCCGCGACGTCATCCTGCCGCAGGTCCGGGCGCTGTTCGCGGCGATGGACCGCGCGGTGCTGGTGGAAAAGCTGGAAAGGATCGGGCTTCCCTTCGCGCCAATCATGCGGCCTGACGAGCTTTTCGACGATCCGCACCTCAATGCTGGCGGCCTGCTGGACGTCACTCTGCCGGATGGCACGGCCACGCGCCTGCCGGGTTTGCCGATGGAACTGGATGGCGAACGCTTTGGCCTGCAACGCGACATCCCCGGCATCGGTGCCGATGCGCAGGATGTTCTGGCGGAACTGGGCTATACGCCCGAAGCCATTGCCGCGATGCGGGAGGCAGGGCGGATCGCCTAGCCCGCGCCGATCTCGATCCGGTTGGTTTCGTGCAGGTCCAGGCTGATCCGATAGCGATCGGCCCGATAATGGGCGACCGTCAGCAGCACGGGCTGGTCGCCCGTATCCGTCACCAGTCGCTCGACCCGCAGCAGCGGCGCGCGCGCCTCGATCGCCAGCGCCTGCGCCAGGACGGGGGTTGCGAGAACCGCTTCGATCGTCTGCCGTGCGGCACCGATCGTGACACCTGCATCGCGCAGTAGGCTCAACATCGGCTGGGCGGTCAGATTGTCGCGCGTCGCCAGCCGCCCAAGCGTTTCGGGAATATAGCTGACGATCTCCCCCAGCGGCCTATCGTCCAGCCAGCGGATACGCACCGCCCGGACCAGCGCTGCCCCAGCGGGCATGCGCATCCGCCCGGCCAGCGCTATATCCGCCGTTTCCGACGTAATTTCGACCACCTCGACCCGCGTATTGCGCCCGAACGCGACCAGCGATTCGACGGCCTGGTCGATATTCGCCTCGATTGGCTTGGCGGACGCCTGAAAGCAGACCCGTGTGCCGGTGCGCCTGCGCCGCTCGACAAAGCCTTCCAAGGCGAGTTCGTCCAGGGCGCGCCGCGCGGTGATCCGCGATACCGCGAACCGTTCGCCCAAGTCATGCTCGGTCGGCAGGATCGCGCCGAACGGCTGTTGCCCGGACACTATCTCGTCGCGCAATGCCAGATAGATCTGGTGATAGAGGGGAACGGCATTGTGCCGGTCGATCGCCATGCCGTCCTGTCTCCGCTTGCTGTCCGCGTTCCGCTATAGCGCCTCTCGCCTTCAGGGGAAGCGTTCCAATTGTTATAATACTATACCAATTAAAACTTCTGCGTTAAGGCGGTGGCGGGAGGTGCCGTCACATGGGTAAGACGCTGTTCGAGAAATTATGGGATAGCCATGTCATCGCCGATCTGGGCGGCGGCGTGGGCTTGCTGTTGATCGACCGGATATTGCTGCATGAACGCACCGGCGGTGTGGCGCTGGAAAGCCTGCGCGATGCGAGGCGTAGCGTGCTGGCACCGCACCAGACATTCGTGACGATGGACCACATCGTCGATACGCTGCCCGGCCGCACCGACCGCACCATCATGCCCACCGGCACCCAGTTTATCACCGCCACCCGCAACGCCGCACGCGCGGCGGGGCTGACGCTGTTCGACATCGGCGATCCGGGGCAGGGCATCGTCCATGTCATTTCGCCCGAACAGGCGATCGTCCTGCCCGGCGCCACGCTGGTCTGCCCGGACAGCCACACCTGTACGCAGGGCGCGATGGGCGCGTTGGCATGGGGCATCGGTTCGACCGAGGCGGAACATGCGCTGGCGACCGCGACCCTGCGCGTGCGCAAGCCGAAGACGATGCGGATTACGGTCAATGGCCGGCTGGGTATCGGCGTTACGCCCAAGGATCTGGCGCTACACATATTGGCGCGTTTCGGTTCGGCGGGAGCGAACGGTCATATCGTCGAATATGCGGGGGAGGCCGTCCGAGCGTTTGATATCGAGGGACGGCTGACCCTGTGCAACATGGCGACCGAATTGTCGGCCTTTTCCGGCATCATTGCTGCGGATCAGACGACCTTCGACTATCTTCAGGGGCGCGCCTACGCCCCGACGGGCGCGGACTGGGACCGGGCACTGGCGGCGTGGCAGCATTTGCGGTCCGATGACGATGCGATGTTCGATATCGATCATGTCGTCGATGCTGCCGCGGTTGCGCCGATGGTGACATGGGGCACCAGCCCTCAGCATAGCGTAGTGCTGGACCAGCCCGTCCCCGCGTTCGACGCTGCGTCGGGCCGGGACACCAGCGACGCGCATGATCGCGCGCTCGCCTATATGGACCTGACGCCGGGCCAGTCGCTCACAGGTTTGCCGATCGATGCGGCGTTTATCGGGTCCTGCACCAATGCCCGCTTGTCGGACTTGCGCCGGGCTGCTGCGATCCTGCGGGGACGCAAGGTCGCCGCGCATGTGAAGGCGATCTGCGTTCCCGGCTCTACTTCCGTAAAGGCGCAGGCCGAAGCGGAGGGGCTGGACCGCATCTTCATCGACGCCGGTTTCGAATGGCGGGAAGCGGGCTGTTCCATGTGCTTCTTTGCAGGGGGCGAAAGTTTCGGGCAGCGCCAGCGGGTCGTCACCTCCACCAACCGCAATTTCGAAAGTCGCCAGGGGCCACAAACCCGGTCCCATCTCGCCTCCTCCGAAACCGTCGCCGCGTCGGCCATCGCCGGCGTGCTTACAGACCCACGCCATAGGGGTGCCGCATGACCGTCCAGCCCTTCGAACGCCTGACCGCCATCGCCATGCCGCTGATCCGCGACAATATCGACACCGATGCGATCATCCCGTCGCGAGAAATGACGTCCGTGTCCAAGAAGGGACTGGCGGGCGGCCTGTTCGCCGGATGGCGCTATACCGCCATTGGCGGGCGCGATCCCGACCCGGCCTTCGTGATCAACGACCCCCATTATGCCGACGCGCGCATCTTGCTGGCGGGGCGCAATTTCGGCTGCGGGTCGAGCCGCGAACATGCTGCCTGGGCGCTGGCCGAATATGGTTTCCGTGCGATCCTGGCCCCCAGTTTCAACCCGATCTTTCGCGGCAACTGCATCCGCAACGGCATCGTGCCGGTCGAACTGGATGCGCAGATCATCGCGCAGATCGCGGCGGCCAATCCCGTCACCGTGGACCTGATCGCGGGCACCGTGTCGCTACCCGATGGCAGCGCCTGGCCCTTCGCGCTGGAGGCGGAATCGCGCGAAATGCTGGTCGAGGGGCTGGACGCCATCGAACTGACGGCCAAGCGGTCGGCAGAGATCGCCGCCTTCCGCGCGGCGGATGAGCGGCAGCGACCGTGGATTTATCTGTGACGTCCGTTCCGACAGGTGGATAGACGGATTTGACCATGGTGTCGCGGCGCGCAGTCGTGCTCTTCTGCCCGTTGGTTCGACAGGAGTTTTGCCGGTGAGCATGGCCGATACACAGACTGCCTATCCGGCACGGGCAGAGACGGGCGAACCGCTGTCGCTCAAACTCTATATCGGCTGGAGCATCGGCACGCTCGGCATCACCGCGTTCATGGTGGGCAGCTATCTGCTGCTGCGCTTCATGACCGACTATATGGCGGTGCCGCCCGCCGTCGCCGGGCTGATCTTCGCGCTCGCCAAAATCTATGACGGGATCGCCGACCCGATCTTCGGGTCGCTGAGCGACCGTACCCAGTCGCGTTGGGGGCGCCGTCGCCCGTTCCTGCTGGCGGGTGCCTTCGCCTGCGGCCTGACCTTCATGCTGGCCTTCAACGCGCCGATCGCCTCCAGCCGGGAAGGCGCGATCGCCATGCTGGCAATCCTTCTCATCATGCACGCCACATCCTATGGCATTTTTGCCGTGCCCTATATGGCGATGCCGGCGGAAATGACCGACCGGCCGCATGAACGATCGAAACTCATGTCCTTCCGGGTGGTCAACGGGTCGCTGGGCAATCTGGTCGGCGGCTGGGCCACCGCCACGCTGATCGCCTATTTCGGTGGCGGCCTGGCCGGGCATCGGGCCATGGGCATCGTCGTCGGCCTCATCATCTTTGCAGTCCTGATCAGTTGCTTCCTGCTGACCAAGGATGCGCGCCTGCGCGTCGTCGATCCGCGCGGTCATATCCCCTATCGCCAGCAGATGCGCAGCGCGCTGCGCAACCGGCCCTTCGTCATCCTGCAATCGGCCAAGCTGATGCTGCTGAGCGCCGCAGCGCTCCACACCGCATCCGCCGCCTTCTTCGTCCAGCGACGGCTGGAGATGTCCGACGCCTGGCTCGGCACCATCTATGCGACGCTGACCGTGGGCACCATCGTTGCCCAGCCCTTCTGGCTGGCGATGGCCAAGCGGTTCGGCAAGCGCAAAACCTATATGTTCGGCGGCCTGTTCACTGCTGCGACCTGGCTGTGCTGGCTGCCGTTCGGGGCGGGAACGCCGGGCTGGATCATCATCGCCATCGGCTTCACCGCAGGCCTTGGCAATGGCGGCATCGTGATGATCAGCCAGTCGATGCTGCCCGACACGATCGAATATCAGTACCGCACGACGGGCCAGCAGATCGAGGGCAGCTTTGCGGGCCTGTACATCATGGTCGAGAAATTGGGACAGGCGATCGGCGCGTCGATGGTCGGGCTTTTCCTGGGGCTGTTCGGTTATATCGAGGGGAAGGCAGGCGCCCAGATCGTCCAGCCGCCCAGCGCCATCCTGGGCATAACGCTTTGCTATTGCGTCATTTCCACCGGATTTTTGCTGACCAGCATTGCCATCATGCGCTTCTATCCGCTGGATGAACGCACCATGCGCCTGCGCACGAAGGGAGACGCCGCATGAATGTAGCCCAGCCACTAACGACCCGCCTGTGCATCGGCTATGGCATCGGCACGATCGGCATTTCGATTTTGCTGAACACCATCACCACCTTCTTCCCCACGCTGATGGCGACGGTGCTGGGCCAGTCGACCGCGCTGGCCGGGCTGCTGCTGACCGGGTCGAAACTGTACGATATGGCCGCCGACATGGTTATCGGGACGATGAGCGACCGCACCAAAAGCCGGTGGGGACGGCGCAAGCCCTATATGTTTGCGGGTCTGCTGATCTCCGTTATTTCCCTCCTGATGATCTTCATGCCGCCCGCGGTGGTGGGTGCCACGCTGGTCCTCTATATGGCCATGGCGCTGGTCATTTATTCGACCGGCTATTCGCTGTTCGCCATTCCCTATATCGCGATGGCGGGGGAGATGACCGACGATTATCATGAGCGCACCCGGCTCTTTTCCTTCCGCGTGTTCTGCATGAGCATCGGCCAGATCCTGTCGGTCGCCGGTGTCGCTGCGCTGATCGACATGGGCGGTGGTGGACGGTCCGGCTATGCGCTGATGGGATCGGCCATGGCGGCGCTGGTCGGCCTGTCGATGGCGCTGTGCCTGATCGGCGTGCGCACGGCCCGCGCCGTCGAACGGGTGAAGCCGCCGATCGACATGCCGCTGCGCCGCCGGGTCGCGCTGCTGACCTCCAATCGCCCGCTGCTCGACCTGATGGGTGCCAAATTCCTGCAATATATCTCGATCGCGGTGTTCAGCGGCGTGAAGGTATTGTTCCTGCTCAACGTGCTGGGCGTCGGCTATGCCGGGGTCATCCACCTGGCGCTGGCGCAGAATATCGCGGGCGCGCTGTCCACCCCGCTTTGGGCGATGGTCGGCAAGCGGATTGGCAAGCGGCCGACCTATCTGATCGGCGTCACCATATTGACGCTGACCTATTTGAGCTGGGGCCTGGCCGAAACCGGCATTTCCAATCCCGAAATCTGGCTGCGCGGCGCGCTGGCGGGGATTGGCGGCAATTGCATGGTGCTGATGAGCATATCGATGCTGCCCGATGTCATGGAATATGACCGTATCCGGTCGGGCGGCTTGCGGCGCGAGGGGATATTTTCCGGCTTCTATGCCATCGTCGAGAAGTTCGGCTATGCGATCGGCCCGGCGATTTCGGGAATCGTGCTGGCGGTTGCGGGCTATGTGCCGACCACCAATGGCGCGCTGATCCAGCAATCGGCGGAGGTGCTGCGCGGCCTGTACTTCGCAGCGGCGGGCATCCCGGCGGCGTTGCTGGTGTTCAGCGCCATCCTGATCTGGCGCTATGAACTGACCGAAGAGAAATTGCGGGCGACGCGGGCGGTCGGCTGATCCGGTCCATCGCCATCCTATGCAGGGCGAATGCCTGCTTACGAGCACTTGCCAACATTCCGCCCTCTCGCCCGAAGGCGGGAGAGGGCGACAAAGCCACCAGCCCGCTCTCCATCCAAATCACCAAAGCTGTCCTACACCACATCGCTTTGATAAACAGGCGGCATGCTCTTTCTCGCCGTCTGATCCCGCAACCGCGCGCGCCAGATTATGTCCAATATCTGTAAGGAAATTTCAAAACTTACGGGAAATGTGGGAAGTTAAGCGCCTGCAACCCCGTTTGCCATGGCGCTGAACATCATCCCGCCCGCACCGTATCGCCCAGCATTTTCTCGTCCAACCTGTAGAAGAGCATGATGACGAAGCTGACCAACGCCAGGATCGCGGGGATGCCGCTGGCTCCGGCATATAGCGCGGCGATGGTCGCGGGCGACTGGGTCACCAGCGCGCCCTTGGTCGTGGCGACATAGCCCGCGAGCGAGAGCATCAGGCCAACGAGCCCCGGCCCGATCGCGAAGCTGAGCTTTTCGAGCATCGCATAGATGCTGGAGAAGACGCCTTCGCGCGCATTGCCGGTGAGGCGGCGGTCATATTCCATGACGTCGGGCAGCATCGATATGCTGATGAGCGTGGTGCCTGCCGCAGCCATGCCCTGCAACGCGCCCCGGATCCAGATTTCCACCATCGATACCCCCGGCGTCGCGAAGATCCAACTGCCATAGGCCGCACCCAGCATCAGGATGGCGATGAGATAGGCGGGTTTCTTGCCGATCCGCCGGGAAATGATCGCCCAGACCGGGACCGATGCCGCCTGCACCACATATTGGGCGAAGGTCGCGTTGATCAGGCCGACATAGCCGATGTTGAGGACGTTGAGGAAGAACAGCAATTTGGTCGTCGCGACGGTCGAGATGGCGACATATTGCGTGATCTTCGCCCCCATCAATATGGTGAAAGGGCGGTTGGACAGGAGCGAGCGGATCTGCCCCGCCTTTGGCAGATGGGTGCGCGGGGGGACGTCGCGGCGGCGGGCGCCGCCGGTCCCGGCAAAGGTCAGGATCATGGTCGTGAAGATGATCGCCGCCGCCGCCGCGCCCATGGCGGCATAGCCGTGCGATCCGCCACCCATATATTCTATCAGGCCCGCCGTGCCCGCCGCGCCGATCAACTGGCCGATCGCCGCGAAGAAGGAGCGGAAGGAGAGCAGGCGGGTGCGTTCATGATAGCCGTCGGTCATTTCGCCGGCCATCGCGATATAGGGCACGGCGAACAGCGAATAGCCGGTCGAATAGATGACCAGTGCCACACCCATATAGACGGTGAGCCAGCCGTCGGTCAGCGGCGGCGGCATGAAGATCATCAGGAAGGAGAAGGAGGCGATCACCGCCCCGGCCAGCAGATAAGGCCGCCGCCGCCCCCAGCGCGACTGTGTCCGGTCGCTGGCCATGCCGATCAGCAGGTCGGCCAGCACGTCGTATAATTTGGAGACGGTGAGCAGCAGGCCCGCGAGCGCCGCCGATTGTCCCAGCACGGTGGTCATCAGCACCGGGAAGAAGGTGGTGATGGTGTTGAGCAGGATGGCCACCCCGACCGACCCCACGCCAAAGCCAAGGCAGACTTTCAGCGGCAGGCGGTCTTCCCCGACTGGCGCGGGCGCGCCGGTGGCGATGGAAGGGCTGGTTGCAGTGGAAATGCTGGCCATCATGCAGTCTCTTGGGTTCGAGGAAGTAAGGGCGGGGCGACCCGTCGCTTCGCGGGTCGCCCTGCCATCATGCCGCAGTCGACATTGCTGGCGCGGGGGTGGCCGGAGCGGACTGGGCGCCACGGATCAGGCGGCCGGGCAGTTGCCCGGTGCTGTCCCCGTCGCGGAAGGTGACGATACCCGAAAGGATCGTCGCCTTGTAGCCCGCCGCGCGTTGCGCGAGGCGACGGCCGCCCGCAGGTAGATCGAAGGTGGCATGGGGGGCGAACAGGGTCAGATTGTCATAGTCGATGACGTTGAGGTCCGCCTTGTACCCCGGCCGGATCACGCCGCGATCGTTCAGTCCCGCGACGGTCGCGGTATCATGGGTCATCGCCTTGATCATCCAGGCCAGGTCGATGCGGCCATGGGTCCGGTCGCGCGTCCAATAGGTCAGCATGAAGGTGGGCATCGACGCATCGCAGATACGGCCCAGATGCGCGCCGCCATCGGCCAGGCCCATGATCGTTTCGGGCCGCAGCACCATGTCGCGCACGGTATCCAGGTTGGTGCGGGCGAAGTTGCGGGCGGGATGATAGATGATGCCGTGGCCGTCATCCTCCAGCATCATGTCATAGGCGACCTCTTCGGGCGTGACGCCCAGCCGCTGCGCGATCTGGTCCACCCGGTCTTCCATCGCCGGGGAATAGTTGGGGACGCTGCCCATCTTGAACATCTCGTCGAAGCTGCGCGCCAGTTTGAGCACGCGAGCGTCGTCCATCTGCGGGGTTTCGCTCAGGATGCGGGCGCGCACCTTCGGGTCGCGCAGCACGGCGACCTGATCGGCCAGCGGCCGGTCGCGGATCGGCTGGTAGCTGGCGCAGCCGGAGAAAGGATGCGACGAACATTCCAGGCCATAGAGCAGCCCGACCGGACGACCCACGACCTGGCCCAGCATGTCCAGCCCTTCCGCGCGGGCGGCGGCGGTGGCGTCGGTGATCTTCATCCAGCGATCGGGTTCTTCATTATGCTGGAGCAGCGGGAACATGACCGGGCGGCGCGCGGTGTCGGCGATGCGGCGCAGCAGTTCAAATTCTTCCGATACGCCGTCGACCAGTTCGAAATCGGTGGCGACGCAGAAGACGCCCTGGTTAAGATCGTTGAGCACTTTGGCGATCGCCTGCAATTCATCCTCGCCCGCATGGGTCGATGGCGCGACTTCGCCCGACGCGGTCCGGTGCCCGGCGGCGCGCGAACTGGTGAAGCCCAGCGCGCCGGCCTGCATGCCTTCGCGCACGATCGCGGCCATCTGTTCGATGTCGTCGGGGGTCGCCATTTCCAGGTTCACCGCCCGGTCGCCCATTACATAGACGCGCACCGGGATATGGGGCACCTGCACCGCGAAATCGACGTCGATCGTACGGGTGTCGAGGAAGTCCATGAATTGGGGAAAGGTTTCCCAGCCCCAGGGGATGCCTTCGGCCATGACGATGCCGGGGATATCCTCTATCCCCTCCATCACGTCGATCATCACATCATGCTGGTCCGGGCGGCAGGGGGCAAAGCCCACGCCGCAATTGCCCATCAATACGGTGGTGACGCCATGGCCTGACGAGGGCGTCAGATGATGGTCCCATGTCACCTGGCCGTCGAAATGCGAATGGATGTCGACGAAGCCGGGCGTGACCAGCAGGCCCGTAGCATCCATCTCCTCCGCCCCGCTGCCCTCTACCGTGCCGACGGCGGCGATCACGCCGTCCTTGATGGCGATGTCGCCAGTGAACAGGGGCGCGCCCGTGCCGTCGGCGATGGTGCCGCCGCGCAGGACGATGTCATAATGGGCCATGGGAACCTCCAACGATGGATATGCCACCGACCGTAGGACGAATACCGGGCGGTCCGAGTCCTCAGCGCGATTCCTCCATCAGGCGAATAGATTATCAGTTGCGATGCGCGTCATCCGACAGGCGAACATTGCGGGGATGGCGGCTCTGCCCCCGCCGTGTCGATGCTAAGGCTGCGCCCTCCTTTCAGAAACGGGATCGTCCATGGCCATCGACACGCGCGCATCGTCCGACTTTGCATTCACCGTCCCCCTGATCGTCATCGGGGCGGGCGGGTGCGGGCTGACGGCGGCGCTGGCGGCGCGGGACGGGGGCGCGGACGTGCTGGTGCTGGAACGCGACCCCAAGCCATGGGGGACGACATCCATGTCCACCGGCCTGATCCCTGCCGCCGGCACGCCCGAGCAGCAGGCTGACGGGATAGAGGACAGCGCCGCCCTGTTTGCCGCCGACATCCAGAAGAAGGCGGAGGATGGGGCGGAGCCGGGCGTCGTCGCGATGCTGACGCGCGAGTCGGCAGACACGATCGCCTGGCTGAAGGACGCGCATGGCTTGCCGCTGACGCTGGTGGACGGGTTCGTCTATCCCGGCCACAGCGTACGGCGCATGTACGGGATGCCCAACCGGTCGGGCGCGGAGTTGATGGCGGCGCTGGAAGGCGCGGCGGTGGCGGTGGGTGTCGACATATTGACCGATGCGACCGTCACCAGCCTGTATGTCGATGGCGATCGGATCACCGGGGTACGGATCGAGCGGCCCGACGGCGCGGTCGAAGATATCGGCTGCGAGGCGCTGATCCTAGCCTGTTGCGGCTTTGCCGGCAATATGGACATGGTGCTGCGCTATATTCCCGAGTTGGAAGGCGCGGTGTTCAACGGCCATCCGGGGAACAAGGGCGATGCGATCCGCTGGGGCGTAGCGCTGGGCGCGGCGATCGGCGACATTGCGGCCTATCAGGGGCATGGCGGGCTGGCGGTCGGCCATAATGTCACGATCAACTGGCCCGCGATCATCGAGGGCGGGTTTCAGGTGAACGTCAATGGCGATCGCTTTTCCGACGAATCGCTGGGCTATTCGGACCAGGCGGTCAAGATCATCGCCCAGCCCGACCGGGTCGCCTGGACGGTGTTCGATGCGCGGTGCCATGGCGTGATGATGCAGTTCGACGATTTCCAGCAGGCGATCGCGGCGGGCGCGGTGTTGCGCGCCGATACGGTGGCGCAACTGGCGGCGCTGTGCCGTTTGCCGGTCGACGGGCTGGAGACGAGTTTCGCGGAGGCGGAGGCGTCGCGCGCCAGCGGTGAGGCCGATCGCTTCGGCCGGTCGTTCCTGGCCGATCGTCCTGCGCTTGCCGCGCCCTTTTATGCGGTGAAGGTGGGCGGCGCGCTCTATCATACGCAAGGCGGGCTGGAGATCGACAAGCAGGCGCGGGTGCTGAAGGCCGACGGCACGCCGTTCCCCAACCTGTTCGCAGGCGGGGGGGCGGCGCGCGGCGTGTCCGGCGCGGGCGCTTCGGGCTATATTGCGGGCAATGGGCTGCTGACGGCGACGACGTTGGGCAAGGTAGCCGGGCGGACTGCCGCAGCGCAGGTCGTCGGCTAGGCCGACCAGTCGAGGAAGCGGGCGATCGCTGCCGCCTTGGCGGGCATCGCGCGGCCGACCGGCTCGACCCGGCCATCGTTCAGCGCTGCGGCGAATGCAGCATTGGCGGCGCGCAGGGTCGGCAGTTCATTGTCAGCACTCAGCAGCATGGCGGGGGCATGGATGGCACGCATCCGGTCGGCGGCGCGATAGGCGAAGGCGGCGCGGTAGGCCTTGTGATAGGAGGTCAGGCCCTTGAGCACCTCCACCACCGAGGCATGGAGTTCGGGCGCGGCGGGCACCGCGCGCGACAGCAGCCGATGGTCGGGATCGCGCAGGAAGTGCGGGAAGTGCAGCGCCTGATCGCGCACGAAATGAAAGGCCCAGACGAACTGCGTGCCATAATCGTCGGGGGTCATTTCCGGCGCATAGTTGCGTAGCAGCAGGTCGCGCATGTCGTCGGGATAATCGGCGATGCCGTCGAAGATCAGGCGGCAGATGCGGTCGGGATGGGCGGCGGCAACTTCGCACGCGACGCGCGCGCCGGTGTGGGTGCCATAGAGGTCGATCTGGTCGAGCCCCATCGCGTCGAGCAACGCGATCAGGGCAGCGGCATACCAGCCGATGTCCGGGGAGTCGGGGGCGAAGGCGTCCGAATCGCCATTGCCGGGCATGTCCGGTGCGATCAGCGGCGGCGCGCCGGGGGTGGCGGCCAGCGCGGTCATCAGCGCTTCAAGTCCGCGCGACGATCCGGGTGAGGCGTGGAGCAGGACGAGCGGGCGCGCGTCGGCCCTACCGTCCACGCGGCGCAGATGGATCAGTCCATCCTCGACGCGGATGAAGGCACGGTCGATCCGGCAGTGACCATCGCTCATGCTTCGCCCTCGCTGGCGGTGGATAGTTGCGCCTGAACGCGGCTTTCGCTCAGTTCGCGCCCGACATCCCGCGGCAGTCGCCAGTACCAGATAAGCGACAGGAGTGACACGGCCGCCACTACCAGAAAGGCTGGCGCGACGATGGCGGGCGACAGGACGCTCGCGCCGCGCCAGTGCTGCATCAGCTGCAATGCGGCCACCGATAGGGCAATGCCCGGCGCTATGGCGAATTGCTGGCTGATGCTGGCAAGGGTGCTGGCCGATCCCATATCCTTGTCTGGCAGGCCCGCATAGCTGAGCGTCAGCAGGCCCATGAGTTGCACCGCGCGGATCAACCCTTGCAGGAACAGGATGACGACGATCACCGCATAGGGCGTATCGCCGTCGATCAGGGCGCAGACCGCCATGGACAGCGCCATGACCAGACTGTTGCCGATGAGGAAGGTGCGAAAGCCCAGCCGCGCGATCAGTGGCGGCAGGAACCAGCGGCCCAGGATCGCGCCGAAGGCGCTGGCGAAGATCAGCGTCCCGCTGGTGGCCGCGTCCAGCCCCAGGCCCGGCTGAAACAACATGGTCAGCAGGAAGGGCGCGGCGCCGACCAGCATCCGCTGGAACAATCCGCCCAGATTGGCGGCCGCCATGACGGGGGTGCGTAAAATGCGCAGGTCCAGCAACGGTTGGGGGTGGCGACGACCATGCCAGCCGTAGAGCAGCGCGCAGGCGACGCCGCCTATCAGCAGCAGGGCGGGCAGGACGCTGGCGGGACCATTGGGGTTGAAGGCGGTGATACCCGAACTGATGCCGACCAGCGCCGCAGCGATCAGGGTCAGCCCGATCAGGTCGAGCGGACGGGGATCGTCGCCCGGCACGTCCTCGACGAAATGGCGCACGGCGAATAGCCCGACGATCGACACCAATATGTTGATGGCGAACAGCCAGCGCCACGACCCGGCCGTGACGACAAGGCCGCCCAGCGTCGGGCCGAGCAGGGGCCCAAGCATGATCGGCAGGCTGAGCATCGCCAGCGCGCTGACATAATCGTGGCGCGGGACGGAGCGCAGTACGATGATCCGCCCGACCGGCAGCAGCAGCGCGCCCATGCACCCCTGAATGATGCGCGCGGCGATCAGCCAGCCAAAGCCGGGCGCGAGCATGGCGGCGAGCGAGGTGAGGCCAAAGCCCGTGACCGCGATCAGGAAGATACGGCGGGCGCCGAACCGGTCCGCCGCCCATCCGCAGGCAGGCAGCGCCGCGGTGGCGGCGACCAGATAGGCGACCACGACCAGGTTGAGCGACAGGACCGGCACGTCGAAATCGCGCGCCAGGGCGGGCAGGGCGACGATGATCGCGCTGCTGTCGAACGCCTGCATGAAGGTTGCCGCGCCGACCACCAGCGGCGCGACCATCCGCCCCCGGCGCTGTGCCGGGCTATCGCTGCATTCCGCCATGCCGCGCCCTTATTTGCGCGCCGAGGCGACGAACCAGGAGCGGAAGGTGCCCATGGACTGATCCGAAAAGCCGCCTGCGTCCCTGACGGGGGTGGAGGTCGCCGCCTGATAGCCTACGGCGATGTCGGTGAACCCGGCCTGTGCCAGCAGGGCGCGATAGTCGGCGCTGATTGCGGCTTTCCAGTTAGGTTCGTTGTTATAATCGGCTTCGATTTCGCCGCGGATCTTGCCCCACAGGTCCAGTTCGTCATAGCGATTGGGCACTTCGAGATGGACGACCACCCCACCCGGTTTCAGCAGGCGGTGGCTTTGCGCCATGATATTGGCGATCGCGGTCGGCGAGGTTTCGTGCAGCAGGACGCTGGAGAAGACCAGGTCGAAGCTGGCGTCGGGGAAGGGCGGGCTTTCGGCGTCGCCCTGATGCAGATGCACGCTCGCGCCCAGATGGCGGGCGCGGGCCAGCGCATAGCGCAGCATGGCCGCGCCGACGTCGACGCCATGGACCTGCGCATCTGGGAAGGCGGAGGCGACGGGGATCAGGCTGGTGCCGACGCCGCAGCCCAGTTCCAGGATATTGGCGGGATCGAGGTCGGGATATTGGGCGAAGATATGCGCGACGATCGTATGGCCGCGCACATCGTTCATCAGGCCGCCATTACGCCCCAGCATATAGACCGCGCCGCCGCGATCCATCACAGCGCCCTGCAAAAGGGCGCCATCGTCATGGGCATAGCCGCCGGGCATCAGATGGACGTCGCCGCTGTTGAGATAGGCGGGTTGGACGAAGGCGGGATCGAGCGTCAGCGAGCCGAGTTCGGGCGCGGCGGCGGCCAGCGCTTCGAGGCTATCGGCCTGTCGCGTGACGCTTTCGCTCACGCTGGCCCAGAGCATTTCCTGCGATGTGCGGCGCAGGCTGGCCCAGGCGCGGAAGGCTGCGTCCGCGTGCAGCCGATCATAGACGGTTTCGACTCGCGCATTGCTGCTGGCGCCCGGATCGAGCCGTTCGGCGCGCGCGCGGTGGCCGGGTTCGACGGCTTCGGTCAGGAACATTTTGAAGTCGCGGACGAACAATTGGGCGGCCGCTTCGTCATGGGTGGTGGCGGGCAACATCGGATGGGTCATCATGCGTCTCCCTGCGCATCGGCGTCGCTGCGCAGCGGGCCGAAGATATGGGCGATCAGGCGGCGGCGGATCGCGTCGCGATCGCTGCCCTGCGACGCGTCGGGCGTGAACGTCTCGATTGCGGTGCGATCCACGATGTTCGCGCGCTCCAGCAGGCGTTCCACGCTGTCGAGCCGTTCGCGCGTCACCGCCAGTTCCGATGCCAGCGCGGCGATCATCGCCAGCATCCGGTCTTCGGCAGGGGACTGGCCCGGCACGGGGATGCGGCGCTTGGCGCGTGTGGGCATGGCGGGGCGATCGGCGGCTTGGGTCATCCTGCTGGATTGCCATGCCGCCGACCCTTGCGACAATCCGCATGTCGTGCATAAAGTCATACGCATATTGTATGGGTGACGACATGGATACCAGAAGGCTGGAGCAATTCGTCGCGGTGGCGCAGGAGGGGGGCTTTGGTCGTGCCGCCCGGCGGCTGGGCGTCAGCCAGCCTGCCCTGACGCGCGGCATCGCGCTGCTGGAGGCAGAACTGGGGACGCGGCTGTTTGACCGGGGGCCACGCGGCGCGGTCATCAGCGCAGCGGGGGACAAGTTGCTGCCCCATGCGCTGTCGATCATCAACGAAGCCAGTCGCGCGATGGCCGAACTGGACCCCGGCCATCTGGCGACGCAGGGGCAAGTGCGGATCGGCGTGTCGCCCAATTTTCTGGATGCCGCGATGCCGCGCGCCCTGGCGCTGATCGCAGCGCGCGCGCCGCATATCAATGTGCAGGTTAGTACGGGGACGCGCGAAGTCCTGACTGCCGGATTGATGGCGCGGGAACTGGACGCGGCGCTATGCCTGATCCCCGACTTTCTGCGCGCGGGCCAGCGGGAGACGGCGGAACTGAGTTTCGATCCGCTGGGGACGATCCTGCTGGAACCCTATGTTCGGCCCGGCCATGCGCTGGCGAGGCGGCCCGTCACGGTGCAGGATGTCGCGGGCGAGCGGTGGGCGATCCCGTTCGAACTGTCGCTCTCCTACCGTTTTGCCAGCCTGTTCTTTCGGCTGGGGCTGACTGCGCCGCAACAGGCGCTCAACAGCGCGCATCTGCCGCTGATCCGGCAGGCGACGATGCAGGGGGATATGATCGCGATCTTGCCGAGGGCGCAGGCCATGGGCGATGTCGCGGCGGGGCGTCTGGTGGCGCTGGACCTGCCGGACATGCGCTTCGACTATCTGGCGGGCTTAATGCTGCGCCGGGCGGTCGTGGTGGAGACGCCGCTGTTGCGGATTGTCACTGATGCCCTGCGCAGCGTGGCGCTGGATTCAGCCTAATCGCGGGATGAGCAGTTGCCCGACCGCCTGCGCATCGGCCAGATTGTCGAAGCCGCGCAGCAGCACATCGTCCACGCCGATCGCTTCGTAGGCGGCCAAGGTTTCGACCAGTTGATCGGGGCCGCCGACCAGCGCCATGGCATGAGACGTGCCACCGGTCGCCTCGATCACGCCGCCCCACAGGCAGGGATCGGCGGTCGAGCGGGCGGCCATGGCTTCGGCGACGCGGCGGGCGGCGCTTTCGTCCGAACCGCTGCCCAGCCCCTTTTTGGACGGGCCGCCCTGCGCCTTGATAGTGGCGACGATAGACCCCGCGCGCGCCCATGCGGCGGCATCGTCGGGCGTGATCACGACGCGGATGGACATCAGGAAGCGGGGCGAGCGGCCGAAGGGGGCGGCGGCGGCGCGGACCTGCGCGATCAACGCGGCGCTGCGTTCGATGGTGGTGCCGGCAAAGGCGTACACATCGGCACATTCGCCGCCATATTGCACGCCCAGACCCGACGATCCGCCCCAGAAGATCGGGATCGTGCCATTGGCCGGGCGGATCATCGTGCGTGCCCCTTCGACCCGATAGGCGTCGCCCGCATGGTCGAAAGGTTGGGTCGCGGTCCAGCTTTGGCGGAGCAGGCCGACATATTCGCGACTGCGCGCGTAGCGTTCGTCCTTGGTCAGGAAATCGCCGTCGCCGCGCGTTTCGGCGTCGTTGGTTGCGGTGATGATATGCACGCCGCAGCGGCCGCCGCTCAGTTGGTCGATGGTCGCCAGCATCCGCGCGGCCATGGTTGGCGCGACGAAACCGGGGCGGTGGGCGATCATCAGTTTCAGCCGATTGGTCCATTGCATGACCGATGCCGCCACGGTCATGCTGTCGGGCGAACTGGCGCTTTGCGCGATCAGGACGCGCTCATAGCCCAGCCTGTCATAGCATTGTGCCAGCGCCTTGATGAAGGCGGGGTCGAAGCTGCCGGTCGCGCGGGTGATTTCGCTTTCATCGACATAGGGAAGGAGGCCGAAGACCTTCATCGGCCGATCTCCGCCCAGATTTCGGGTTCGACATGGCGTTCGGGGTGCCCGGCATGGCGGCTGGCGGGGCGGGTGAGGCCCAGATGATCGCGCAGGGTCGTGCCCTCATATTCGGTGCGGAACAGGCCGCGCGCCTGGAGGATGGGCACGACGCCATCGACGAAGCGCGCCAGCATGTCGGGCAGCACCGGCGCGGCGATGACGAAGCCATCGGCGGCGGACGCGGCGAACCAGTCGGTCAGCATATCGGCGACCTGCTGCGGCGTGCCGCTCGCGGTCTTGCTGGTGCGACCGGCGGCGATGTGGCGGGCGATCTGGAGGATGGAGAGATTTTCGCGCGCGGCATGATCGATGATCCGCTTCTGCGACCCCTGGGAGGCATTGTTGGCGGGGACGGGAGGCAGGGGGCCGTTGGGGTCGAAGCCGGACAGGTCCATGCCGCCCAATTGCATCTGCAACAGCGCGATCGCCAGATCGGCGGGGATCAGGGCTTCCAGTTCGCGAGTGATCGCTTCGGCTTCCTCCGCCGTGTCGGCGATAACCGGCTGGATAGCGGTAAGGATTTTCAGGCTGCTGCGCGCGCGGCCGGTCGCGGCGACCCGGTCCTTGAGGTCGGTGTAGAAGGCTTGCGCGCTTTCCAGCGCAGGGTGGGAAGTGAACACCGCCTCGGCGGTCTGCGCGGCCAGATCCAGTCCAGCGTCGGACGAGCCGGCCTGCACGATGACCGGGTGCCCCTGCGGCGGGCGGCCCATGGTGAGCGGCCCTGCGACGCTGAAATGGGTGCCCTGATGCGCGATGCCATGGACCTTGGCGGGATCGAAATAACGGCCGCCGTCCTGGTCGGCCAGAATGGCGTCATCGTCCCAGCTATCCCATAGCTTTTTGGCGACGTCCACGAACTCGGCGGCGCGTGCATAGCGTTCGCCATGGCCATAATGGCCCTCACGCCCGAAATTATGCGCCTCGTTTTCGGTCGTGGAGGTGACGACGTTCCAGCCCGCGCGTCCTTCGCTGATATGGTCGAGCGTGGCGAGCCGCCGTGCGGCCGAATAGGGTTCGTTATAGCTGGTGGACAGGGTAGCGATCAGCCCCAGATGCGAGGTTGCCATGGCGACCGCGCTCAGCACCGTCACCGGGTCCATGCGGATGGCGTCGACGCAGGCATAGGCGTCGCGCCCGGCGATGGGCCTGAACCCTTGCGCATCGGCCAGGAACATCGCGTCGAATTTTCCGCGTTCGGCGATCTGGGCGATCGCGCGATAATGGCCTATGGAGTGCAGGCGGCTGTCACCGGCCAGGGGATGGCGCCACCCGGCGCAATGGGCGCCGCTGCCCATGGGCATGGCGAAAAGGCTCATCCGGTCGGTTTTGGTTCGCATGATAGGGCACGCTCCATCTGGCCCGACATCTGCGCCGGTGCCGTTTGATCGGCAGGACGCGGGCATCAGGCCAGCATCGCCTTGCTCATGATCGCCTGTCGGACAAACCAGCCGTATCTGACCGGCAGGTGGATAGTCGAACGGTGGTACTGGACGCAAAGGCCCCTCGCTGCGGATGATCGCATCAACAACTCGGAGCCGCAAAAAAGACGTGCCTGAGTGTTCGCAGGAGACTTTACGTCTTTTAAGCGCAGGGAGCAGAAAAACATGTTTACGACCCACAAGGTTCCGACTTCACATTCGCGTAAGGCCATGTTGTGCCTGACCACCGCAAGCGCCGTGCTCGCTTTGTCCAGCGTTCCGGCGCTGGCGCAGGACACTGCCGCCGCCGCCGAGAGCGCAGCCCCCAGCGGGATGGGCGAAATCGTCGTCACCGCCCGTAAGCGCGGCGAAAACCTGATCGACGTGCCCGTTTCCATCACCGCGCTGAGCGGCGATGCGCTGAACCAGCGCGGCGTGACCGGCCTGAACGAACTCAACGATTTCGTGCCAGGCCTGCGCTATCAGAACAGCTCGGCCAATCGCAACGATCGCGGTTTCCAGACGATTTCGATGCGCGGCATGTATCCCGGCGACTCGCCCAACCGCCAGGCCGTGACGATCTTCGTCGATGGCGTTGCGGTGCCGGGCGGCGCGACGTCGGGCATGGGCGACATCGAACGGGTCGAAGTGGTGAAGGGACCGCAGAGCGCCTATTTCGGCCGTTCGACCTTTGCCGGCGCGATCAATTTCATCACGCGCGCGCCGTCGCTTCAGGAGATGAAGGGCAGCGTCGACGTCTCCTATTCCTCCTATAACAGCATCGACGCGAAGGTCAGCGTCGAAGGCCCGATCGTCGAGGACAAGCTGGCCGTGCGCCTGGCGGGTCGCTATTATCACACCGACGGCCAGTACAAGAACGCCGGCTATAGCGGCCGCCTGGGCGAGCGCGACACGCAGTCGATCGATTTCAGCTTCATCGCCAAGCCGACCGAAACGACCACCGTGCGCGGCTATGCCACCTATTGGGAAGATAGCGATGGCCCGTCGGCCCAGTCGCTGCTGACCGAGGCGGACTATAATTGCAATGTCGGCGGCAATGGCCGCGTGCCCGCAGGCAGCACCACCGGCTTCAACTATATCTGCGGCAATGTCGGCAATATCGTGCCGTCCAAAATGTCGCAGAATATCAATCCGGGTGGCAGCACCAATTTCGGCGGTGTCACCAACCCGGCGCAGAAGCCGACGGTATCGGCGGGCTTCATCGATCATCTGGGTCTGGAACGTAAAGCCTATCAGTTGCGCCTGATGGTCGACCAGGAAGTGGGCGACCATACGCTGTCGGCCGCCGTGTCGCACAATCGCAACCGCTGGGCCGCGCTGACCGACACCTATAACCGGGCGCCCGACGGCACGAACTATTATTCGACCGTCTACCTGCCCTATGACATCCAGAATAATTCGGCCGAATTACGGCTGGCTTCGCCCGACAGCGGCCAGTTCACCTATATGGTCGGCGGCAATTATTATTGGGAAAGCATCGATTTCTTCACCCGTGCATCGCGCGGGCCGACGCCGACCAACCTGGGTTCACCGACCGACTATCGCGCCCGCACATTCGGCGTGTTCGGGTCTGCCAGCTATGAATTGCTGGACGGCCTGAAGCTGAGCGGCGAGGCGCGTTACCAGTGGGATCGCATCAACCATATCGGCTATTCGATCACCACCGGTGCCGAAGCGACCAACCTGGCCAAGACGTTCAAGTCCTTTACCCCGCGCGTCATCCTGAATTACGAGATCACGCCGACGGTATCGACCTATGCGTCCTGGTCGCGCGGTACGCGCCCCGGCACGTTCAACACCAACTACACCCTGTTTTCGCCCGCGATCCAGGCGCAGTTGACCACCAATGCCGGGCGCGAAATCCCAACCGCGGTCGCCGAAGAGAAGCTGACGATGTACGAAGCGGGTCTGAAGGGCGAATTTTTCGGCCGTCGCCTGCGCGTGCTGAGCGCGGTCTATTATGGCCAGTGGCGTGATCGCCAGATCAACCAGAACATCGCTTATACCGTGGGCACCACCACGTCGACCGCGACGCTGACCTTCCCCGATGGTTCGACCAACCTGTGGGGCGTGGAACTGGAAGGCGCTTTCCAGGCGACCCGCGACCTGACGCTGGAGGGCACGTTCAACTGGGCGGCCACCGACATCCGCAGCGTCGCCTGTTCGGAATGCGTCGCCATCAACGGCGTCATCAATCCGGTCGGCAACACGATGGAACGCTATCCCCAGTATAGCGGCACGGCGGCCATCAACTACCAGCCGCGCATCAACGACGACTGGACCGGCATCTTCCGCGTCGATTATATCTATTCCGGCAAGCAATATGCCACCGCCGCCAATGTGGCGTGGATCAATTCTGCCAGCCGCGTGAACATCCGCGTGGGTGCCAGCACGGATAAATATACGATCGAACTGTTCGGCCGGAACATATTCGACGACAAGACGCCGACCAACGTGCTGCGGAATACCAATCCGAACAGCAATGTGAGCCAGGGCCTCAACACCATCGTCCTGGCGGCGCCGGAACGGGCCACCATCGGTGTCAGGGGCGCGGTTCGCTTCTGATGCTGACACAACCCCGGCAATCGCAAGATTGCCGGGGTTTCTTTTTGCCCTTCGCCGATCGGACATATCGATGCTGCTGAACAAAGACCGCGCCTATGCCATCATGGACCGCGAGGGGCTGGACGGCCTGATCGCAACGTCGCCGATCAACGTCTATTATCTGTCCGATTATTGGGGCGCGCTGATGCGGATGCGGCGGACCTTCTACAACTACGCCTTCCTGCCGCGCGATGAAAATGCGCCGCCCGCGCTGATCGTCACGGGGGTCGAGCATGTCCGCTTCTTCCACAAGCCCGAACTGACATGGATGCCCAGCATCCAGAGCTATGTGCATCCCATCTATCTGGATCGGCGCGATTTCGACCCCGATGTCGAAGATCCCGAACATGTCGAATATGGCATGAAATGGCCGATCAACCATGAAACGCTGTCGCCGCGCGACGAGCAATATCTGCTGTTTCAGGAAAGCCATCGCGGTAATGCGTCGGTCAACGCCCTTTATGCGCTGAAGAAGGCGATTGCCGAGGCGGGCCTTTCCGCGGGCAATCTGGGGTCGGACGATCCGCGTGTCGGGCCGTGGTTGCAGGAGATCGGCCTGCCGGACGTCCAGGTGTCTGACGCGACGACGACGTTCCGTGACATCCGCATGGTCAAGTCGCCCGACGAAATCGCCCTGATGCGCAAGGTCGCGCTGATGAACCAGGAAGCGCTCGACGTGGTCCTCGATTCGATCGAGGTCGGGATGCCGCGCGACGAACTGGACCTGATCTACAATGTCGAAGTCGCCAAGCGCGGCGGCAAGGCGATCTACCTCAACACCGGCCAGAACGGCACGCATCATGCCATGGGCACTGTGCTGGAGGGGGAGAGCATCACCTTCGACGGGCTATGCGAATATAAAAATTATCTGGGCGATCTGGGCCGGGTGGCGGTATGCGGCGAACCCAAGCCTGAGCTGGTCCGGCGCATGAAGGCGCTGGAGGTCGGGTGCCGGACCGTGCTGGAAGTCGTGAAGCCCGGCGTCACCGGACAGGAAGTGACCAGCGCGGTGATCGACGCGGTGCGCGCCGCGGGCTTCCCCGGCTTCTTCTTCGCCACGCCCCATTCGATTGGCCTCGAACACTCCGACCACAAGATTCCAATCGGGCCGACCTTGCCCGGCGGCAACGGGCCGTTCGTGTTCGAGGAGAATATGATCTTCTCGCTCGACATGCCCTATTATGAGATCGGCTGGGGCAATCTGCATGTCGAGGACCAGATATTGGTCACGGCGAACGGCGTGGAGCCGCTGACCAATTGCGACACGTCGCTGCGCGTGCGTCCGGGCGCGTCGCGCTGAGGCGATGACCACAAAAACCTATGTCGAGGGCCGTTGGGGCCAGGTGCATGTGCGATTGGCCGGCAAGCCGACCGCGCCGCCGCTGTTGATGCTGCACCCCACCCCCAAGTCGGGCTGGATCTACGAACGGCTGATGCAGCAACTGGCGCCCGGTCGCGCGGTGTTCGCGCCCGATACGCCGGGATATGGGGCGAGCGACGCGCCACCTGCGCCGCCGTCGATCGAGGATCATGCCGAGGCGATGTTCGGCGTGGTGGAGCGGCTGGCCGCCGACGGGCTGATTGCCGACACGATGGTCGACCTGTTGGGCTATCACACCGGATCGTCCATTGCCGTGGCGATGGCCACTATGCGGCCCAGGCAGGTGCGCCGCCTGATCCTGGTTTCCGTCGCGGCCTATGATGCCGACGTGCGTGCCGAGAAGCTCGCGGCGTTGGCCCACTGGCCAAGGTCGGTAGAGGATGGGTCGCATCTGGTGCGGATGTGGGCGCTGATGCGATCGCTGTCCGACGCGCGGGTCGATACCGCCTGGCTGCACGAGTCGCTGACCGAGAATCTGCGCTGCGGCGCGCGTGCGCCCTGGGGCTATGATGCGGTCTATCGGCACGACCTGCAAGCCGCGCTCGACGCGCTGGCGCATGATACGCTGATCCTCAATCCGCAGGACGACCTGTGGGATCTGACCCGCGCCCATGCGTCAAGGGTGCGGGGCGCGCAATATGTCGAGATGCCGGGCGTGGCGCACGGCCTGTTCGACCTGGAGGTGGAACGGATCGCCGTGCTGATCGAGGAATTTTTGCGGCGGTAAGGCTTTAGGCGTCGCCTTGCCCCGTTAGTGCGGTGACGACGGCATCCACCAGTCGGGTCCGCCCGGCGGCCAGTTCCGCTTCCAGTTCCGCCGACGGGACATAGGTGGCGATGGCGTCGCGCACGTCGATCCCCTTATCCTCCAGCACCGCCTCCAATATCCGTACCCGGTCGGTCAGCACCCAGACTTCGCGCGTCAGCGTCAGCATCGCTTCGCCCAGGTGATCGAGCTGGTTGTCGCGCAGCATCTGGCGCGGCTCGGGGTCGGATGCGCGCTTGGGGCTGGTCTTGGCGTCGGTCATCATGCGGCCTCCGGCTTGCGGGCGACCAGGATATAGGGCTGCCCGCCAGGCAGGACGCCGCCGTCCACATCGACGAAGCCGGCTTCCTGCGCGACTGCGACCAGGTCGGTGGTCGATGCCGCGCGCCAATAGGGTTCCCCGCCCCAGCGTGCGGCCCAGTCGAAGCGCCAGGATGCCATGCGGTCGAGGTCGGCATAGCGGGGCACGTCCGACATGATGACCGTGCCGCCCGGTTCGAGCAGGCGATAGGCCTCCGTAAAGACCGCTCGGATGATGCGCGGCGGGATCTCGTGGATCAGATTATAGCTGCTGACCAGGTCGAAGCTGCCATCGGCAAAGCCGGTGGCTTCGCAGGGGCGCTGATAGAGTTTCCAGGCCCAGCCACGGGCATTCGCGACCCGCCGGGCCTGCTCCAGCATCCGGGCCGAAAAGTCGACGCCGCTGATCTGCGCGTCGGGGAAAGCCTCTGCCAGGGCGACCATATTATGGCCCGACGAGGCACCCATGTCGAGGATGCGACGATAGGCGCGGGGTGGCGCCTTGGCAGCCGCGGTGCGGCGATGGCCGAAGATATTACCGCCGAACACGCGCGTCAGGATGCGCTTGTGGATCAGTTCGCCATGGACGAAGCCGTTATGCGGGCTGGCGTCCCAGCCGCCGGTGGTGCGGTGGAACCATACCCGCTCGAAATAGGCGGGGAGTTGCAGTGTTTCGTCGAGTTCCAGGGTGGCGGGGCCATATTCCAGCGCCTTGAGCATCGGTTCCACCGTCTCGCGGATTTCGGCAAAGGCATCCTGGCAGATCGGCCCATGATCCTTGGCCGTCCATTCGCCCAGCAACGCGCGCGCGCCATAGACTGGCGAACGGGCAAGCGTGTCGTCGACCAGGCGATGCCGGTCGTCCATCTTTTCCGGCATGGTCTGAGCATTGATGCCCGCGTCGCTGAGTTCCGCCTCGACCGCGCGTTGCAGTTTCGCGACCGCGCCGCGCACGGCGCAATGGAAATCGATCGTCGCCCGCCCGCGCTGGCCCAGCACCACTTCGTCCATCGCCTGTCTCCGCCTTGACTGCCTGCAATCCACCATAGCGCCATGGGCGTGCGACGTCGCGCCCGCGCCATGATTTTATCATCTGGCGAACAGCCGCGCACTAGAGTGGCCGGGATGGGCGGGGACGCGCTAGACTGGGGGCGTCGAACAGGAAGGACGAGAGATATGCTGCTGAACAGGGAACGCGCCAACGCCGTCATGGACCGGCATGGGCTTGATGGCCTGGTCGCGGCGTTCAAGGAGAATATCTATTATCTGAGCGACTATTGGGGATCGATGTTCCTGATGTCGCGCAACTACACGCTCTACGCCTTCCTGCCGCGTGACGAGAGCAAGCCGGCTGCGCTGATCATGCCGGGCACCGGCGTCTATCATCTGGAGCATGTGCCGACATGGATGCCCAACGTGTCGACCTACATCACCCGGATCAAGCCGGGCCAGCCGATGCCGCCGCGCGATTTCGAGTTCACGACCGAGACGATTGACGAGAGCGGCGGCGACCAGGTGGTGACGGAAGCGTCCGCGAAGGGGCAGGCGCTGACCCCCTATCCCACGCGCGAAGGGGCGGAAATGGCGCCGCGCGACCAGCAATTGCTGGCCCGCTATGCGATGCACAGCGGCAATCCGGCGATCTCATCGACCCGCGCGCTGAAAGCCGCGATCGAGACGGCGGGGCTGTCGCGGGGGCGGATAGGGTTTGACGATCCGCGCGTGCTGGGATGGCTGAACGAGGTGGGGTTGCCTGACCTCACCGGTTGCGACGCGCTCAACATCTTCAAGGAAATCCGCATGGTGAAAAGCCCGGCGGAAATCGAGTTGCTGCGGATCGCGGCGCGGATGAGCGAGACGGCGATCAACGCGGTGATCGATCAGATCCATGTCGGCATGCCGCTGGACGATATCGGCCGCATCCATGCGCAATCGATGCTGGACCAGGGCGGCCAGTCGGAATGGATCATCGCCAATATCCGGGGCCTGGCGACCGGCGTGGTCGAGGCGAACGAGATCATGAAGCTGGATTCGGTGGGCAGCTATAAGCAATATCGCGGCGATGTGGGGCGCACGGTCATTTGCGGCGAACCGACCAGGGAAATGCTGGACCGCAATGTCGCGGTGACGCGCGCGCTGCACATCGCCTATGAAAATATCAGGCCCGGCAAGACGTTCAAGGAGATTGTCGACCTGACGCTCAAGGCCGTCCATGACGAGGGTTTCCCCGGCTTCGTCATCGCCGGGCCGCATTCGGTGGGGCTGGAACATACCGACCATCCGGTGTCGGTCGGGGCGCAGATGCCGGGGCACCACCCCCTCGTCTTCGAGGAGAATATGGTCTTCACGCTGGACATGCCCTATCATGAATTCGGCTGGGGCACGTCGCATGTCGAGGATATGATGCTGGTCACCAAAAATGGTTGCGAGGCGCTGTCGTCGATGGACACGTCGCTGCGGGTGCGGCCTATCGCCTGATGCCTACCGGCTGAGGAAGGCGGTGATGGCCGATGCCTGATCGTCGGTATCGACGACGCGGGCATCCGCCATCATCGCCGCCAGTTCCGGCGCGGCCGCCGCGATATGGGGCGGGAGGCCGGGCAGGCGGAGGAACAGGGTGGGCGCCGTGACCAGCCCGATCCGGTCCGCCGTGGGATAGGCGAAGGCGGCGCGATAGGGCTTGTGATAGCAGGTCAGGTTTTTCAGCACATCGAGCGCGGCGGCATGGAGCGCATCGGCGTCCGGCACCGCGCGGTTCATCAGGCGATGGTCGGGATCGCGCAGGAAATAGGGGGCGTGAAGCGACTGGTCGCGCACGAAGTTGAACGCCCAGATGAAGTGGCGGCCATACTCATCGGCCTCCATCGCCGGGGCATAGGCGTCCAGCCTTTTGGCGCGGGTCGCAGGATCGAAATCGCTGATCCCCTGGAAAATGACCCGACCGACCAGATCGGGACAGGTGGCCGCCAGTTCGCAGGCGATCCGCGCGCCGGTATGCGCGCCATAGAGATCGACCTGCACCAAGCCCATGGCCGCGACGATCCGCCGCACGGCATCGGCGAAATAGGCGATGTCCGGCACGTCGGGCGCGGGCGGCGGGGAATCGCCATTGCCCAGCGTGTCGATGGCGATGAGGTCGGCGTCGCTGCCCGCCGCGCGCAAAGCCTGCATGACTGGCACCATGCCGCGCGAGCTGTTGGGCGAGGGGTGGAGCAGCAGCAGCGGACGACCGCGACCACGCAGGCGGCGCATATGCACCGGCCCTTCGGCGATGGTCACGAAGTCCCGGTCGATCATACCGGGCGATTGCCCATCAGCGCGATGGCTTCGGCCTCGCCCACCACTTCGGCCATCTTGGCGGCCATGTCGAAGAGATTCTGTTCTTGCGGGCGGGCGTCGCGATCGCCACAGGCTTCGCGCACGACGAAGGGGGCAAAGCCATGGCAAAGCGCATCGAGCGCCGAGGCACGCACGCAGCCCGATGTCGAAAAGCCGGTGATGAGCAGCGTGTCGAACCCGGCGGCGTGAAGGGTGGAGGCCAGCGACGTGCCAAAGAAAGCGGACGGATATTTTTTTGACACGACCAGCTCGCCTGGCAATGGCTGGAGTTCGGGCGGGAAGGCACCGGCGGGCGATCCCTGTTCGAACGCTTTAAGCGCGGGCACCTTGCGGAAGAACATGCCGCCATCGATGCCGCCTGGTTCATAGCTGATGTTGGTGAAGATCACCGGCACGCCGACCGCGCGCGCCGCGTCCGCCAACCGGACGTTGGAGGCCAGCGCATCCTCCACCCCGGCATAAAGCGGCGAGGCGGGATCGAGATAGGCCATGACCACGTCCACGATCAGAAGCGCGGGACGCTGACCAAAGGTCAGTTTGCCGCCGAAACCGGCGCTTGCATAATCGGCGTTCAGATCAACTGTCATAGCGTTTCCCAAGGGCAATGAGGTCGGGCGCGCCCAACAGGACGTTCATGTCGGAGAGTTGGACGATCTGGTCAGCGAGGCTGGTGGTGGTGCGTTCGCGCGCCAATGTTTCCAGCCAGCCGGGCGCCTGCGCGACCAGTCCGTGCATCAGCAGCAGGGGATGCAGCGCAATGGCGAAGCCGAGCGTTTCAAGCGTAGCGCCATCGGCGGTCGGCGTCACCCCGCCCTCGACCAGATTATGGACGAGCGGGACGCGGCCGGCGAAGCGGGCGGCGATCCGCTCCAGTTCGTCCATGGTCCGTGGCCCTTCGATGAAGAGGATGTCTGCGCCAGCCTCCAGATAGGCCTCCGCCCGGTCGACCGCGGCGTCCAGCCCCTCGACCGCCAGCGCGTCGGTACGGGCGATGACCAGCATGTCCTGGCGCGCGTCGAGCGCTGCCCTGATCCGCCCGACCGACTCCGCCAGCGGCACCACGGTCTTGCCCGCCATATGGCCGCAGCGTTTGGGGAAGCCCTGATCCTCGATCTGCACCGCGCTGGCGCCCGCCCGCTCGAAGGCGCGCAGAGCGCGTTGCAGGGTCAGCGCATTGCCAAAGCCGGTGTCGGCGTCGACGATCAGGGGAATGGCGATGCGGTCGCGGATCACTGCCACCGCTTCGGCCACTTCGCTGGCTGTCACCAACCCCATGTCGGGACGGCCATAGCGGCCCATCGACAATGCGCCGCCCGACAGGAAGGCGATGGGAAAGCCCGCTTGCTCGATCAGCAGGGCGGTCAGACCATCCCAGCATCCCGGTACGCTGTATAGCCGCCGCCGCCCGTCGGGGCCTGCGGCAAGCAGGCCTTTCAGCGCGGCGACATGGGCCGCCTGGCTCATCCGAGCTGGCCGGGGATGTGGCTTTCATGGTTCTGGAGATACCATTCGGCGATTTCTTCCCGCGTTGCCCACCACACCCCCGGCAACGATTTGGCATGTTCGATGAATTCGCGCAGCGCCCGGATGCGGTGGGCGCGGCCCGACACATGGGGGTGGAGGCCAAGGTTCATGATCCGCCCGGTCTTGGCACCTTCGGCATAGAGGACGTCCAGTTCCTCGATCAGCACGTCGCGATATTCGTCGGTCGTGTAGTTCTTGCGCGTGATGAAGGTGAAATCGTTGATTTCGTTGGAATAGGGCACCGACACGATCGGCCCGTGCGGGGTCCGCAGCAGATAGGGCTGATCATCGTTCATGATGTCGCAGTAGAAGGTGCAGCCATATTCGGCGAGGATGTCGGCGGTCTGCAACGTGCCGCGCAACGAGGAGGAGAGCCAGCCCTTCGACTTGCGACCCGTGAACTTTTCGAACTGGTCGAGGGTGCGCAGGACGATCTCCCGCTCCTTGGCCGGGTCGCCCGCGAAATTGGTGAGCAACTCGCCCTGTTCCCAATTGTGAGTCAGCAATTCCCAGCCGCGTTCCAGCACCGCGTCGGTCATCGCCTTGCGCCGGTCGAAGGTGACCGCATTGGTGGTGCAACTGGCCTTCACGCCCAACTCGTCGAACAGGTCGATCAGGCGCCACAGGCCGACCCGCTGGCCATATTCGCGCCAGCTATAATTGGGAAAGTCGGGCGTGTTGCCGGGCAGGATGTCGGGCAGGATCGACGGGCCGCCGGCATAATAGGGCTTGTCGGTGTCCTTGGTTAGATCCCAGGTTTCCAGGTTGAACGTCAGGATGAGGGCAACGCGCGCGCCATTGGGCCACACAAGCGGCTGGCGCTGGGGCAGCGGAATATAATCATAGTCCATGTGAGCGACCTTTCCTTTTAGAGTGGTTTGTAACCCGACTGCGTCGGATCACGAACCACTCTAGTCTCTGTTTTAACGCGATTTCCGAGTCGTCAAACGTTCCGTTTGACTAGAAATCGCTCTAAAAGCGGCTGAGCAGCGCGCCGAAACCGTCCATCTGATCGTTCAGTCCCATGCTGCGCAGGGCGTGCCAATAGGTGGCGGTATTGATCGCGATCACCGGCTTTTCCAGCCAGAATTCGGCCATGGCGGCAACTTCCGCAAAGGCGAGGTTGGTGCCGGCCTGGATGATGGCATCCACGCCTTCGCTCACGGCGATGGCGGTGCGCTTGAGTTTCTGCTTGTCCTCATGCGCGATCATCATGGGGGAGGGGGATTTGAGGCCCTCTATATGGACGACCTCATAGCCTTGATCCTCGAAGAATTTCTTGACGTTCGCGTCGCCGACCGGGGCATAGGGGGTAAGGATGCCGATCTTGCGGATCGGGCCGGTCTCGCTCTCATAGGCCTTGATCGCAGCGTCCACGGCGGTCGATCCCATGATGACGGGCACGCCGCCGGTCCGCTCCAGCATCTTTTTGTGCAGGCGGTCCGCGCCCTCCGCGCCGTCCCAGAAGGTTTCGGCGGACATGCCCATGATGACGCAGCCAGGGTCCATCGACATCGACACGTCGACCGCGTCGAAGGTCGCGGCGCGGATATTTTCCAGCATCACCATGAAGCTGTCGTCATCCGTCACCTTCGTATCGGGAATGGCGATGCGGGAGAAATGATTGGTGACGCCGCGCGGGCGCATGGCGGCATATTCCGGCTCGACGCTGGTATTGGTCGACGGCGCGACGACCGCGAACTTCATGCGATAACCCAGGGAATCGACCATCGTTTGTCCTTGCAAGGATGTTCTGGAACGTGGGCTTGCTTGTGCGGGCGGCAGCGCCCCGTCGTCATCCGCCAAAGCGGATTTTATCGACTGGCGAATAAAATGATCAGACCCTGACGCCCGATCCGCCGGTTGGTGCCACTATGTCGGCAAGCGTTAACAGGGAGGCCGCAATGGCAGCATATATAGTGGCGACGGTGACGATCACCGATGCCGAGGCGTTTGCGGCCTATGGCAAGGGCATCGCCGGCCTGGCCGAACAATTTGGCGGGGAATCGGTGGTCAAGGGACTGGTGGCAGAGATGCTGGAGGGGCAGGCGGTGCCCGGCGAGCGGATCGTCGTCAGCCGTTATCCCGATGCCGATGCGGCCCGCGCCTACATCGCGTCGCCGCAATATCAGGCGGCGCTCAAGCTGCGCGAAGGCGCGGCCACCGTTTCCATGCGGTTGCTGGTCGATCCGGCCTGACGCCCGGATCGCATATCTGCGCGCCTATCTGAATTGCAGGAACTGAAATATGATCGAAAGAACACGCGTCCTCGTCGCGGGGGCCGGGCCGGTTGGCGCGGTTATCGCCTATCGACTGGCGGAAATGGGCATCGACGTCGTCCTGGTGGAACCGGCCACCCATTGCGCGGAGGATATGCGCGCATCTACCTTCCATCCGCCGACGCTGGCGATGATGGAGGAGCTGGGGGTGCTGGGCGAATTGCTGGACGACGGGCTGAAGGCGCCGGTCTATCAATATCGCAACCGCCGAAGCGGCAATGTCATCAGCCTGGACATGGCCGACATCGCCGACATGACGCCCCACCCCTACCGGCTGCAGTGCGAGCAATATAAGCTGGCGCGGATGTTGACCGAGCGGCTGGCCAACCATCCCCATGGCCAGGTGCTGTTCCAGCATCAATTGCTGTCCTACACGCAGGATGGCGATGGCGTGACCGTGCATGTCGAGGGACCACTGGCGATCAAGACCTATCGCTGCGACTATCTGGTCGGGGCGGACGGGGCGAGTTCGACCGTGCGCAAATGGATGGGCGTGGAGTTTGACGGCTTCACCTATCCTGAGCGCTTCCTGACGCTGTCTACGGCCTATCCGGTCGAGCAGCATTATGACAATCTGGCCAATGTCAGCTATATGTCCGATGCCGCCGAATGGTGCGTGTTGCTGCGGGTTCCCACGCTGTGGCGTGTGCTGGTGCCATCGCACGAGCAGGAAAGCGACGCGATGCTGCTGTCCGACGCGAAGAAGTCGGCGGTGTTCGCCGGCCTGGTGCCCGATGGCGAGGCGGTCAAAACCTATCACCGCACCTTGTACCGGGTGCATCAGCGGGTCGCCCGCAACTTCCATCAGGGGCGCGTGGTGCTGGCGGGCGATGCGGCGCATCTCAACAATCCGCTGGGCGGGTTCGGCATGAATTCGGGCATTCACGATGCCTGGAACCTGACCGACAAGCTGCGCGACATCCTGCTGGACGGAGCCGATCGCGACGCACGGCTGGGGCTGTATGATCGCCAGCGGCGCACGATCGCGTCGGAATTCGTGCAGGCGCAGACGATCAAGAACAAGAAGGCGATGGAAGCATCCGCCACGGACGGTCCCAGCGCGCAGGAACAGCATATGGAGACGCTGGCGGGCAACCGCGAGTTGCGCCGCGAATATATGATGAACCAGGCGATGATCCGATCGCTGGAGCGCGAACAGCATATTCAGTAAGATTTTAATCGCCTCCCGAAATCTAGGCGCGGCTTTCCTTCGCCCAGTCGATGCCGCGCCTGAGAAGATCGTAGAAGACCGGTAGATCCCAGGCGCAGCGATCCACGGTCGGCCAGTAGTCGAGATGGGGTTGCATGTCATAATGCCCCCGGCAATGACCGAGCGTATTGTTGAGGACGGCACCCTTGTCCTGCGGCTTGATGTAGAGGACGGGATGCTTGTCCTGCGCCCAATCTACCTCTTCGAAGCCGGTCGCTTCGCCAGCAAATTCGGTTTCGAGCAGGACGTGCAGGTCGCCGTGGCACTCCATCAGATAGAGTTCGTCGGTGGTTTCGAACGCCCCGATTCCGCGGGTGATCACATGGTCGGGATCGGCGACGGTCACGCTATAGGGCGCGATCGGCGGTGGGTGATGAACTGGCTGCCCAGCGTTTCCATGAACAGCGGTGCCCAGCGCGGGCTGCCGTAAAGCCCATTGTCGAACAGGCGCAGGACCGAATTGGTCCCATGCAGCACATACCAGCGTCCGCCACCCTTCACCCAGTCGCGCAACGCCTCCTGAGCTTCAAGCGGAGGAATGACATCACAGGTGTAAGTGATGATGAAGTCGGCTTGAAGAATATCATCAATATTGTCGTAATCTTCGAAAACGCGGGTACGGACACGCTCGTCTTCGCCCAGCAGCTTGAGCAGTTCCAGCCGGGCGAAGTCGATGTCGTGATACAGGCCACCTGCAATCAGGACTTAGTCGATCCGCTTGGAATGCTTTTTGGTCATGTCGGCCATCCGCTTAATATTGGACGCGCTTGTTAAAGCCGCCGTCGATCACCAGATTGGCACCGGTCAGGTAGCCGCAGACGGGCGAGGCGACGAAAGCGATCGCCTTGGCAATCTCCTCGCCATTGCCTATGCGGCCGAGCGGGATTTGCTTGAGCATTGCTCATAAAAATCGGGCATGCCCTGCTTGATCTGGTCCCAGGCGCGCCCCTCCATCTCAACCGGTCCCGGCGTGATGCAATGCACGCGGATGCCATCCGGCGCGAATTTCTGGGCCAGCGCGGCGGTATAGTTGATCGTCGCGGCCTTGAGCGCATTATAGGCGCCCGGCCCCATAAATTCCTCCACGGCGGCGGTCGAAGATATGGTGACGATAGAGCCGCTGTCTGATTTTTGCAGGAAGGGCAGGGCGGCTTGCACGCCGCGCATCAACGGCAGCGTGTCGGCATCGAACACGGCGCGCCATCCGTCTTCGTCATCGACCCCGGTATTGGCGGACGTGAAGGGGATGAAGATGTCGCAGCCGCCAAGCTGCTGCGCGGCGGACGCGATCCAGGCGCTGTGCGCTTGGGCATCGGTCACATCGACCGCGCCGCCCACCAATGCAACGCCATGGGTGCCCAGCGCCGCCAGTGCAGCATCGACGCTACCCTGCGATCGGGAGCAAAGCGCGATGTCCACGCCATCGGCCGCCAGCGCATGGGCGGTGGCGAGGCCAATGCCGTGGCTGGCACCGACCAATATGGCCTTCTTGCCCTTCAGACCCAGATCCATTGCATCATTCCTTTCCATACCGGCATGGCAGCTGGAGACCCGCAAAAACCTGTAGCGTTTACGCGGTCATGGTGATTCACTGATCGGGAGCGATTATGGAGAGCCGTGGTGGATCCGAAGTCCCTGTTCAGTTTGAGCAACCATCTTGAAGCGTTGAGCAAGGACGGTGATCCGCTGGAGGTTTTGCAGCAGGCGGTAGACTTCGAGTATTTCCGCGCGTGGCTGGTTAAAGGGCTCGGCTACGGTGATGGTGCCAGGGGTGGGCGCCCGCCGTTCGATCCGGTGATGATGTTCAAGGCCCTGATCCTGCAGGCGCAGCACAACCTGTCGGACGCGCGGATGGAATTCATGATCCGGGACCGCCTGAGTTGGATGCGGTTCCTTGGACTGTCGCTCGGAGATCGAACGCCGGACGAGAACACGATCCGGCATTTTCGCAATTGCCTGACCGAGACCGGGACGCTCAAGCGGGTGATGAAGGCCTTCGACTGGCAACTCCAGAAGAAGGGATACATCCCGATGTCGGGACAGATTGTTGATGCCTCACTGGTGCCTGCACCCAAGCAGCGAAACACTGAAGGTGAACGCGAGGCGATCAAGTCGGGGAAGAGCGCGAAGGAAATCTGGCCGGGCGAGCCGCACAAGGCCGCGCAGAAGGACATCGATGCAGGCTGGACGCTCAAGATCGGTGGCAAAGTCCGCTATCGCGCGGACGGCACGCCATTGCCCATGATTGCCCTGCCAGTCTTCGGCTATAAATCCCACATAAGCATCTATCGGCGTTTCGGCTTCATCCGAGAGATGGCGGTGACTTCGGCGTCGGCCGCCGACGGGCGCCTTCTGCGCCAGGTCGTCAGCACGGACAACACCGGCTCCGAGGTCTGGGCAGACAGCGCCTATCGCTCAAAGCGGAACGAGAAGTGGCTGTCGTACCGGATGCTTACGTCGCGCATCCATCGGCGCAAACCGATGGGCAAGCCCATGGCGAAGGCCACTGCGCGGGCCAACGCTGCCAAATTCTCGATCCGCGCCCATGTCGAACACGTCTTTGCCCATCAGAAGAACAGGTTCGGGCTGTTCATCCGAACCATCGGTCTGGCCCGTGCCGAAGCGAAACTCACCCTTTGCAACCTGGCTTACAACTTCAACAGGCTGATCTTCCACGAGCGCCGGGAGAGCATGGGCTGATTCTGCCTGCAACCCGGGAGAACCGGGTCAAATCGCCCAGAATGACCCCGGAAACGAACCAAAGGCGCGCCCAACAGCGCCGGACAGCATCGGGATCACCCTTCGTCGGGTTAACCAGCCTCCACGTACCCGGTTTTTGCGGGTCTCCAGCTTGGACATGGGCTTCATACTGTCGCCTTCGCTGTCCATCTTAGAGGCGTCGGCCGCTATCTGCACTGGTGTTTCCGACAGTGTAGATGCGTGGCGCGGACCCCATGGAATTGACAGGGGCGGATGAGCAATCCCTGCCCTATAAATGGTGGCATAAACGCCAGGAGAGATATTCCGCATATCGGCAAGCCCGTTATCGCCGACCTCATCCGTAGCCATGCGACAGTGCGGGGCGACGCGATCGCCCTGACGTTCGAGGGGCGGGACAGCAGCTATGCCGCGCTGGACGGTCATGCCAGCCGCGTGGCTGCCGCCATGATCCCAATGGGCCTGGCGCCCGGCGACAGGATCGCGTTTCTGGGGAAGAACGAAATAGAAATCCTCGCCCACGCGAATGATGACGGGATCGGGATAATCGTCGAACAGCACAGGATTGCGATAGGTGCCGTCGCCCTGATCGGACCGCCAGACCTGTGCGGGCAGGGCGGCAGCGATCAGGCCGGTGGCGAGGGCGAGGGCGAGGGCGAGGTTGACGGCGACGGTGCGGATCATGGCGTCGATCCTCAATTGGCCGGGCTATAGTGATAGGGGCCAACCACCGTGCCGACAAAGCCGCCCGCCTTCTTCGTACTGAGCAGCGTGGCATCGACGCCGTCCTTTAACGTCTTCATGCCGCCGCCGACGCCATAATCGAAGGCGATCGTCCCGCCAGTCACGCGAATGGTGAGGGTCACCGGGCCGCTCGTAGTGACGGGCGCGGCGGCGACCAGCGTGTCGGCATCGGCGGCGTCACGGGTGTAGAGGGCGACGACCCGCTTGCCTGCGATCCGGGTGAGGCCGAAGAAGAGGTTGCTGCGGTCGCTCTGCACGGCGGCAAGGCCGGCGCGGTCGCCATCCTTCGCTGGCGTATAGCGCAGCGTGGTGGAGAAGGTGGCGTTGCTATGCTGTTGCCGCCGCCCGATGAAGGCGGGCACGCCGTTCAGGTCGCCCAGCGGCGCGCCGTTATCCAGCGCCAGCGCGCCGCCGGTGAGTTGATAGAAGGGCTTTTGCGGCGTGCGGATGCCGATCCATTCCATCGGCAGCTTTGTGCCGTCAAATTCCTCGACATAAGCGAAATCGCCGCTGGTGGGCAAAGCGGGTTTGGGCTGCACCGGGAGATTGGGCGCCTTTACGGCATGGGGGATCGCCTGCCCGCGCGGCAGGATGATCGGCCAGCCGTCCTTCCATTCCACCGGCAGCAGGAAGGTTTCGCGGCCGATATTATAATGATCGTCGGCATCATAGGGGCGCACGGCCAGGAAGGTCGCCCACCAGTCGTCATTCTGCGTCTGGACCAGTTCGGCATGGCCCGCCGACCCGATCATCTCGGGCCGTGCGGGATCAAGATCGCGCTGGGTCAGGATCGGGTTGCCGTCAAACGGGATATAGGGGCCGCGCATCTCTTTAGAGCGGAAGGCGACCTGCGAATGATTGACGCTGGTGCCGCCTTCGGCCGCAGTCAGATAGTAGAAGCCGTCCTTGCGGAAGATATGTGGTCCTTCGATCCAGACGGGCTTTTTGGCGATATCGACGCCGCCGTTGATGAGCTGGGTGCTTTCTCCCACCATCTTGCCCGCGCGCCAGTCATATTCCTGAATCCAGATGGCGCGATGCCCGTCATAGCGGGGCGCTTCGTCGGGCGAACGATTGTTGACGATATAGGCCTTATCGCCCTCCCAATAGATGGAGGGGTCGATCCCTTCGAACGGCAACCAGATCGGGTCGGACCAGGGACCGGCCGGGTCTTTGGCGGTGATGACGAAATTTCCCTTACATTCGACGCAGGTGTTGACGATGTAGAAGATGCCGTCGTGATAGCTTATGTCGGGTGCGAACACCGCTTGCGACGTGCGGCGGCCTTTGAAATCCAACTGGTCCGGTCTATTTATCGCGTTGGCGATCTGGGTCCAGTTGACCAGATCCTTCGACCGGAAGATCGGCAGGCCCGGATAATGGGCGAAGGATGAATTGACGAGATAATAGTCGTCGCCCACGCGCGTAACCGACGGGTCGGGATAATAGCCGGTCAGGATCGGATTGCGGTATTCGCCGGGCTTGACCACGACCTTCTCGGCCGACTGCCCGGCATAGGTAAAGCGTTCGAACCGCGCGGGGGCGGCTTGGGCGGTGGCGGCGAACAGCGAGAGAGACAGTATCGCGGGCATAAGCGCAGACAGGCGCAGGGTCCGGTGGGACATGATCAATCTCTCCTTCAACCGCCGCGCTTCGCCGCGTCATATTTATCGTTAGCGCTAACATAATCTGTTATGAATATGCGTTGCAAGCGGCGTTTATTTTTGCGGATGCCGGGCAGTGCCACCGACGCTCCACGACCGCGGATCATGGACCGGCGCGACATATGTGAAGCGGTCGGCCGATTTCCCGCTTTGCCGATGCCTATCCATGTTTTAGGTCGGCTGATCGCATGGCGGGCGCATAAGGAAAAGCATGGCAAGATCGCAACAGATGGGGCGCGGCGCGACGATCGTGGATGTGGCCAAGCGCGCCGGCGTGTCGTCGATGACGGTATCGCGCGTTATCAATGGGCGTTCCGGCGTCAGCGCGGAAACGCGCGCCGTTGTCGAGGAGGCGATCAAGGCGCTGGCCTATACGCCCAACGTCGCGGCGCGCAATCTGGTGAACTCGACGGAATTGCGGATCGGCATTATTTATTCCAATGCCAGCGCCGCCTTCATGAGCGAATTTTTGACCGGCGTGTTCGAGGAGGCGTCGTCGCGTGGTGCCAGGCTAATGCTGCTGAAAGGCGAAGGCGGTCGGCCTCCGCCCGTGGAAGCCATTGAAGACCTGGTCGCATCCGGGCTGAGCGGCGCGTTGCTGGCACCCCCGCTGGGGGAGGCACCCGATGTGCTGCGGGTGTTGCGCGACGCGGGATGCGCGATGGCGGCCGTGGGCGCTTATCAGTCGCCCGGCACGATCTGCGTGCGGATCGACGATCGCGCCGCATCCTATCAGATGACCCGGTTGCTGCTTGATCTGGGCCACCGCCAACTGGGGTTCATATTGGGCAACCCCAACCAGGCGGCGAGCGCCGAACGGATGGCCGGATTCTACGCTGCGGTCCGCGAAACCGGCGGGGTGGAGGTTCAGGTGGTGCAGGGCGACTTCACCTACGCATCGGGGCTGGCCGCCGCCGAGCATCTGTTGGCTTTGCCCAAACGGCCCACCGCCATCTTCGCGAGCAATGACGACATGGCCGCTGCGGTCGTTTCGGTGGCGCACCGGCGGCATCTGGACGTGCCGAGCGAACTTACCGTGGCTGGTTTCGACGATACGACCCTGGCGAACACGCTCTGGCCACCCTTGACCACGGTCCATCAGCCCGTGCGGGAACTGGCGGCTGAAGCGCTGAGCCTGTTGATCGCCGAAATCGCGGCCAAAAAGGGCAAGTCGCGCGTGCCCCGCGAAACCATCCTCGATCACAGGATCGTGGAGCGTCAATCGACCGGCGCGCATTTGTCGTCGCCGCCTGCATAAAGGAACCACGCGAAATCGGCCGGGGTCGCCATGCCGGACGCATCCTGACAGGCCATGCCGACGAAAGTGCCGGTGAAGTTGGGAAGGCCGGGACAGGTAACTTCGTCCGAAAGGATGGTTGCGTCCAGCCTGTGCGGGAGAATCTGCCAGGCGGCTGCCCCTTCGCTCCGCCAGCTGAAGATCAGGGCGTCGCCATCGACTTGCGCGCTCAGTTCGATCGGTCCTTCGGGCAGCGGACCGACGCCCTCCAGCGTGACGCCTTCCGCCAGTTCGGGCGACGCGATCATCAATTGCAACACGCGCGCGTCGTCTTCCACGCTAATGCTGAGATAATAATATTTGGTGCTGTTATAGTAGAGGATCAGGCCCGCAGCCTGCTGAAAGCAACGCGGCGCAAAGTCCACGCAGGTCGTTGCGGTGAAGCGCCGATGCTCCAGCCGCCGGGCGACAAGCGCCTGCTCGAAATGACTGCCGACGGTTTCGCGGCCGTACAGTCGCAGGAAACCGGGCCGGTCGCACAGGCTGAAGAGGCGTTCCGGCATGGGCGTGCGCAACCACTGAAATTCAGGGGGTAGGCTATCGCGATCGAAACGCCCGTTCCACATGTTCTGAGGCCAGGGCATGGGCGGCAGGTCGGGTACGTGGGCCGATTCCATCGGCTGCGCGTCCCCGCTCAGCGTGCGCAGCCAACCATCGTCATCCCATCGCATCGGTTGGATAGCCGTCTCGCGGCCCAGGACGCAGCGCGCCTTTTCTGGAACGGGACGGCCGCACAGATAGGCGAGCCAGGGCGTGCCGTCCTGTAGTTCGACCAGGTCGCCATGGCCTGCGCGGGTCAGTGGCCCTTCGCGATTGCCGGACGCCGTCAGCACGACGCCATCGGGATGCACGTCATACGGCCCCAGCAGGTCGCGGGAACGGGCCATGACGACCGCATGATCCCAACCGGTGCCCCCTTCGGCCACCAGAAGATGATACCAGCCGTCGCGCTTGTAGATATGCGGCCCTTCGGTGAAGCCCAGATCGGTTCCCTTGAAAATCAGATGGGGTTCGCCGACGAGTGTCAGGGCGGCGCGATCAAATTCGTGGGCCTGGATGCCAGCGAAACGGCCGCGGCCGGGGCGGTGGTCCCACAGCATGTTCAGCATCCAGCTGCGGCCGTCCTCGTCATGGAACAAGGCGGGGTCAAAGCCGCTGCTGTTGAGGTGGACGGCGTCCGACCAATTGCCGTCGACATGGTCGCAATGGACCACATAGTTGGGGAAGTCGCGCAGGGACGCGCCCCTGGCCCCATTGACCGTCGTCACGCCATAACGCTTGACGTCGGTGAAGATCAGCCAGAAGCAGCCGTCGGCATAGCTGAGATCGGGCGCCCACACCCCGCAGGAATCCGGCACCCCGCGCATGTCGAGTTGCGACGCCCGCGCCAGCGGTCGCGCAATCAGCCGCCAATGTTTGAGATCGCGGCTATGGTGGATCTGCACCCCCGGATACCATTCGAAGGTCGATGTCGCGATGTAGAAATCATCGCCCACCCGCAGGATCGACGGATCGGGATTGAAACCCGGAAGGATCGGGTTGGAGATGAAGGTCATGCGGGTTTGCGCACCAATGTCCACAGGAGAAGAGCGCCCAGAAGGTCGAGGACGCCAAGGATAACGAAAAATGGCCCATAGCCGACCTGATCCACCATCTGGCCCAACAGGAGCGTGAAGATAAGCACACCCAGATTGCCCGCCAGCCCGGCCAGGCCCGCCGCCGTGGCCACGACGTTGCGCGGGAAGAGGTCTGACGCCATCGTGATGACGGTGACCGACAGCGTCTGATGCGCAAAGCCGCCCAGGCAGAGCAAAGCGATGGCCGCATAGGGGTTCGTCGCCATGCCGACAAAGGCCATGCCGGTCATCATCACTGCGCCCAAAGTGAAGGTCCAACGACGGGCATCGATCAGGTCGACGTTGCGCCGTTGCAGGAAGGTGACGACGGCCGGGCCGAACAGGCATCCCAGATCGGCGGCGAGAAAGGGCAGCCACGCGAAGAGGGCGATCTGCGCCAGGTCGAAGCCGCGGACCCGCGCCAGATAGAGCGGCATCCAGAAGGACAACATGCCCCATACCGGGTCCGCCAGCATCCGAGGCAGGGCGATCCCCCAAAGGTCGCGCCGACGCAGCAGCGACAGGATGGACGCGCGTGTCGCCTGCGGCGCGAGCCGGGCTTCCTGTCCATTGGCGATATAGTCGCGTTCCTGCACGGTCAGGCGCGGGTGGCGCGCGGGGCTGTTATAGTAAAATAGCCAGAGTAAGGCCCAGACCAGGCCGATGGCGCCGGCGATCACGAATGCGAGGCGCCAACTGTGCATCATGACGGCCCATGCCACCAGGGGCGGCGCAAACACCGCGCCGAACGAGGCGCCGATATTGTACACGCCGCCTGCAAGGCCGCGTTCCTTGGAGGGGAACCATTCGGCGACGAGTTTTTGCCCGGCGGGTTGGGCGGAACCCTCCGCCAGGCCCAGCAGGCCGCGCAAAGCCGCAAAGCCGAACCAGCCGTTTACGAAGCCATGCGCCATGGTGATGAGCGACCAGGCGGCGACGCAAACGCCAAAGCCGATGCGCAGCCCCACGCTGTCAAGGAAATAGCCGGCGGCTGGCTGGAACATCACGCCAAGCTGGAAGGCGCTGGTGATCCAGCCATATTCGACGCTGGTTATGGACTGTTCCGACAAAATGACCGGCGCAGCAACGCCCAGAACGGAGCGCGACAGATAGTTGATGACCATGGCCCCGACGAACAGGCCGATGATGGTCCATCTGACTTTACCCATAGGGCCAGTCATGACGCTAAAGCGTAGATAGCGTTAACATATCTCACGGCATGCGGCGAGGCCAGTCGGGCTGTCACCCGTCGCCGGGCATCCGGGCGCGCCCAGGCACGAAATGACGCTAGGTTTTGCACCATATGACATCCTCATCTCATCGCTTTTGTTAAACTATTGACAATAAACAGCGGCAAGATCAATATATTTTGTTAGCGCTAACTAAATTTGTGCAATGTCTTTAACATGATCGACGAGAGAGGCGCTTTTGTGGACCCTGATCCGCAAAGATAGGGCCGTGTTCCCCACTCCATAGATTTGCAAACTGCACGACCGCCAAAAATCGCGGCGTGAGAGGATGAAGTGGTTTACGATAGGCGCGGTCCTCGCCTGCTGGTCCGCGCGCAGCAGGCGGTGTGGACGCGCAATTGCGATCATGATGTCACCGTGTCGCTGGCACAAGGCGCCTATCGCCTGACCGCGCCGCTCCGTTTCAAACGCCAGTGGCCGCCCGATGCCAAGAAGTCATCGATGCAAGTGGCGTTCGGTCCAAATTGCCCACAAAACCATTGCTACGCGCTGGTAGCAATGATGCAGGCTATTGGAAAAACGCCACAGCTCGCACTTCTATGCTGGAGCGCGTCTTAGTGTCCGGCAAACTGCTGTCATGAAAGGCCGTATGCGGACAGCGCCAGGTCACACCATGGTCGCTGTCCTGAAATTTGAACAGCAGTACGTCGTCCGCCGCCATGTTCGAAAAATACCACCAGCGATGCCGGTCCCGATGGCGGAAAATGGACGCGGCGATCATCTGGTCCTCGCCTGCGACCGGGGCCGTCAGCGCGTCGCCGGCGGGAAATTCGTCCACCACGAACAAGGTGTTCGACGTCGCTTCCTCGTCCGACACGGTGCGGCCGTCGCACACGGCCAGCGGCCAGTCCTGCGGGCCGGGCGTGAAGGTGCGCCAGAAACTGACGCAGACATAGCGTGTATAACCCGGACCATCGGGGAAAGCGGCGGCGTAGGCGCGCTCGGCGGCTCTACGCCCGGTGATTTCATTATAGTCGACATGGGCCTCGCCCGCAGGCGGCTGGATGCCGCCTTCGTGTCGGTAATTCTCCACCTTCTCCTGCGCGCGGGCGGTCAGATCGGCCGATGTGCGGATCATCCAGCCGCCCGCCGCCACGCAGGACGCGCCTGTGAGTGCGCGGATCGCCTCTTCACATTCGCGCAGGTACAGGCGATCGACCTCTTCCTTGTCGAAGAAATCAGCGATCGCGCTGTGATGCTTGCCCAACATGAAGCCATGGGTGTCGAAGTCGAAATGATCGCGGATCGGCATTCCGTCGCGCACCACCATGCGATGGTCGCCATAGGTGCCGGTGTTGATCTCCACCCCGCGCGACACATAGCGCCGCGTGACGAAATCGCCCTCGTCCAGATAGCGGATCAGCGCGGGCGCCTGCCGCGCGCTATCCTCGACATCGGCTGCGATCGGCAGGCTGGCCATCAGGCGACCTCCTCCGGCACCGCGCCGATGACCGATTTCACCTCCAGAAACTCCTCAAGCCCGAACTTCCCAAACTCACGGCCATTGCCTGACTGTTTGTAACCGCCAAACGGCATGTCCATGGCCAGCCCGCCAGCATTGACGAACACCGCGCCCGCGCGGATGCGGCTGACGAACTTGCGCGCATGGGCGGGGTCACCCGCAATATAGGCGCCCAGCCCATAGGGCGTGTCGTTGGCGATGCGGATCGCGTCCTCATCATCTTCATAGGGCATGAGGACCAGGACGGGGCCGAAAATCTCCTCCTTCGCGATGGTCATGTCCGGCGTGACGTTGGCGAAGACGGTGGGGCGGACATAGCTGCCCTCGCTCATCCCTTCTGGTCGGCCCGTGCCGCCGGTCACCAGCGTCGCGCCTTCGTCTATGCCGGTCTGGATCAGGCCCTGGATGCGGTCCCATTGGCGCTGGCTGACGACCGGGCCGATATGATCGCCTTCGCTCAGCGGATCGCCTACCTTTTTGGCAGCGAACATCGCGCCGACCTTTTTCGCCGCGTCATCATGCTGGGACTTGTGGACCAGCATCCGGGTGGGCGCGACGCAGCTCTGGCCGCTGTTGAGCAGCACGCCGCCGACCCCGCCGGGCAGCGCCTTGTCGAGCGGTGTCCCTTCTAAAATGATGTTGGGTGACTTGCCACCCAGTTCCTGTGCGACCCGCTTGACCGTATCGGCGGCGTTCTTCGCGACCATGATGCCGGCGCGGGTGGAGCCGGTGAAGCTCACCATATCGATGTCGGGATGTTTGGCGAGCGCGGTGCCCACGCCTTCGCCATCGCCCTGCACCAGGTTGAAGACGCCGGGCGGCACGCCGGCCGCGTCCAATATCTCGGCAAAGATGGCGGCGCAGCTCGGCGCTTCCTCGGAGGGCTTGAGGATCATCGTGCAGCCGGCCGCGAGAGCCGGGCCGACCTTGGCGACGATCTGGTTCATCGGCCAGTTCCAGGGCGTGATGAGCGCGACTACGCCGATCGGCTCGCGCACCACCCGATTATCGCCGATCTTCTCGGAAAACTCGTAATTCTTCAGCGCATTGAGCGCCTGTGCCAGATGCCCCAGGCCCGATCCCGCCTGCGCCGTTTGCGCCATGGAAATGGGGCAGCCCATTTCGGTGGCAATGGCGCGGGCGATGTCGGGGACTCGCTTTTGATATTCGGCGACGATCCGTTCGAGCAGCGCGACGCGCTCCTCGCGGCTGGTCAGCGAAAATGTTTCGAATGCGCGCCGAGCCGCGACGACGGCGGCGTCGACATCGGCGGCGGTGCCCAGGATCAGGTCGGTGGCGCTCTGGTCGGTGGCCGGGTTGATGACGGCGACGGTCCGGCCGCCCTGGCTGTCGACCCACTGGCCGTCGATATAATGTTGCATCGTATTAGGCATGGGAAAATCCTTATGCGGGAAGAAGGCCGAGATCGGCGTCGGTAGCGGGCGCACCCCATTTGTTGCGCGGCGGCAGCGGGCGGCTGTCCCAGGGCGGGTCGAGGGCGAAGCTGGAGACGGTGCGGCCGTCGGGCAGGCGACCATTGCCGCCGCCCTGGCTATAATCATAATAGAGCGTCATCAGTTCGCGATGGCCATGATGGCGCTGCGCCACCGGATGCGCCAGGCATGCCTCGCGCCAGCGCATCAGCCGGGTCAGGTGCTGCGGGATCTGATAGGCCTCATAATAGTCGAGGAACCAGAGCCGCTTGAACATCGGCGTAAAGGCGACCTCCGCCCAGCCGAACCGGTCGAACAGGTAATCGCCGTCGGGCGCATAATGGCGCAGATAATCGTCCAGCCGCGCATATTGGGCGTCCACCTCCGCCTTATGCTCGTCGCGCTTGGCCGGGTCGCGATTGAGGATCATGCGGTATCCCGCGCCGGTGAACTGGCCGTCGGTCGCGCACAGCATCGCCTCGACTGCATGTTCATAGGCGTCTTGCCGCGCCACCGGCGGATCGGGATAGCGATCCTCGACATAGCGCATGATGACCATGCTCTCCTTCAGGGTCGCGCCATTTTCCAGCTCCAGCGCGGGAAGCGCCGTGGTCCCGCGCGTCTTGGCGAGCAGCCAGTCGGGGCGTGGCTGCGATATGTCGATCTCATGATCGGCCATGATGCCGTGCAGCCCCTTCAGGTCGAGCAGCAGCTCGATCCGCTCGGAAAAGGGGCAGCCGGGGATATGATACATGCGTAGCTGTCCCGCAGCCGGTTCGTCCTGCCAGCCCATGTTTCAGGCCGCCGTCGCGGCGGGGCGTGGCGGCATTTCGGTCTTTGACCTGGCGAACATGGCTTGCGCGGCAGGGCGGGCGGCGATGCGTTCGATCCAGGCAACGAGGTTTGGCGTGGCGTCCCTGTTGACGATATCGGCATAACCATGCTGCATTCCGTTCGCGATCGCGAAGTTGCAGATATCAGCCAGCGTATAATCCTCCCCCGCCAGCCAGGGGCTTTCCGACAGTCGCTGTTCCAGCCGATCGACCGACACGCGGATCTTGCGCATTTCCTCGTCCAGCACCGCCTGCGGAAAGCCAGCGCGGGCGCTGCGCCACTTGGCCTGTTGTTCGGCGATCGGGATATGCTTCAGCTTCTCCTCGAACTCGGCGTCCGACAGCTTGCGCGCCATCGGGCCGATCATTCGTTCCCAGCCGATGGTGGACACGCACCAGCAGAAATATTCGTCCACCCACTTGGTCCAGACGCGCATCTCCGCAATCTGCACCGGATCGGCCGGGCGCAGGCGGATGGCATCGGGAAAGGCATCCTCCAGATATTCGCAGATCACGGTCGATTCGGTGATGATATGGCCGTCATGGTCCAGCGCGGGCACCTGGCCACGCGGGTTGATCGCCTTGAACCAGTCCTCATGATGTTCGAAGCGGGTCGGGTCGACGAAGCGGGGCGTGAATTCCAGCCCCTTTTCATACAGGGCCAACAGGGGTTTCAGGCTGTTGGCAGCCGGACCGAAGCTGTAGAGCGTCAACATGCGCTATCCTCACCTTATCGTTGTGGCGTCTGGTGCGCCTTCGGGTCGATTGGTGCCGGGCGATCGGGCGGGCTGCAAGTCGTCTGTCGATACTATCAGTGAGGCTACCCGGCAGAGGCTTTTGCCAACCTGTCAGTTTCAATGATAGCGCCGCCACTCGCCTTGCGGGCGAGGCCGGGCTTTGCTTTGGGTGAGACGAGAAAAGCGGGAGAGAAAGATGCTGGAACTGCTGACGTCGGAGACGCCCAACGGGTGGAAAGTCTCGATCCTGCTGGAGGAACTGGGCGAACCTTACACCGTGACGCCGATATCCCTGACCGACCGCGTCCAGAAGCAGGACTGGTATGTCGCGCTCAACCCCAATGGCCGCATCCCGACGCTGGTAGATCATGACGCGGGCGATTTCGCCATCTTCGAATCCGGCGCGATCCTGCTTTATCTGGCGGAAAAATTCAGCCGCTTCATCCCCACGGATGCGCAGGACCGCAGCCGCGTGATCCAGTGGGTGATGTGGCAGATGTCCGGCCTCGGCCCGATGATGGGACAGGCGACCGTCTTCAACCGCTATTTCGATGAAAAGCTGCCATCGGTGATCGACCGCTATGTGCGCGAAAGCCAACGCCTGTTCGGGGTGATGGACGCGCAGCTTTCGACACGCGACTATCTGGTCGGCGATTATTCGATCGCCGACATCGCCTGCTTCCCCTGGGTCCGCGGCCATGAATGGGCCGGCGTCGACATGGGCGGCTTCCCCCATCTTCAGCGTTGGTTCGACAGGATTTCAGCGCGGCCCGCGGTGCAGCGCGGACTGCTCATCCCCACGCCGCCGACCGACGCGGAAATGGCAGAAAAAACGACCAAACAGGGAAAGACCATTCTCGCGTGAACGCTCTTTTCCAGCGGATCGTCCGCATCGAATGGGGCCATTGCGACCCCGCCGGTATCGTCCATGCGCCGCGTTATTTCGACATTTTCGGTGAGAGCACGATGCTGTTGTTCGAACAGGCTGGCCTGCCCAAGAAGCGGGAGATGCTGGCGACCATGGCCTTTGCCGGATTCCCGATGGTCGATGTGTCGGCGCGTTTCTTCGTGCCGACTGCTTATGGCGACGACGTGTTGGTGGAGGCGGACGCACCCCTGTTTGGCAACAGCAGTTTCACCGTGACGCACCGATTGTCGCTGGACGGGCGCCTGTGCGTGGAATGTGTCGAAAAGCGGGTATGGACCGCGCCCGACGCGACACGGCCGGGCGGATTGCGGGCGGAACGGGTGCCGGATGAGGTGCGGTCGCTCTTTATATAGTGATGCATGCTCCCGCGTAGGCGGGAACCCAGTCCCGCCGTCTGAACTGGGCTCCTGCCTGCGCGGGAGCACGACATCTCTCTATCCACGTTCAGCGCCGGGCAAGCCTGACCACGCCATAGCATCCGCCAAGAAAAGGGAGATGCGGCATGGAGCAATCATTCGGACTTTCCGACAGGCGCAGCCTGATCGCGGCCTTGGCGCTGCTGCCGCTGGCGGCCTGCGCCACTCCGCTGGGGCGCTATACGGTCGAGGATGCGGTGCGGCGGCTGCTCCAATTGTCGAGCGAGCGGGCCTTTGCCCGGCTGACCGAACCGGGCGGCTTTTATGACGACCAACTGACGCGGATCGTCCCGCCGGACCTGAGCGGGGGCAGGGGCGGCGCGGTGCTGTCCGCCTTGCTACGCACCAACGCGGTGCGCAATCAGGTGGCGCGGTCGCTCAACGATGTGGCGGTGGATTTGGCCGACAATGCCACCCCGATCGTGATGGATGCGGTGCAGCGTATGACGCTGGCCGACGCGGTGTCGGTGCTGCGCGGCGGCCCGACGGCGGCGACCGACCTGCTGGCGCGCGAAGCACGCGGATCGGTGGTCGAGGCGCTGCTGCCCGGCGCGTCGCGCGCGCTGCGGTCCGACATGTTCGAAATGCTGTCGGCTGCGCTCTTGGCCAGCGGCGGCAGGGACTATGCGGCGCTGGCCGACAACGTATCCGGCCAGATCGGCGACGCCATCTTCCGCGCAATCGGGCGGGAAGAGGCGGCAATTCGCCGCGATCCGGGCGCGACGCGCGACCCGATCCTGATGGCCTTGCTGCGATAGGCTTCGATAGGTCTTGATTTCGACGCCGGGAAATGGTGTCGCTTTGTCCCATGGAACAGAAATATCCCGGCGTCGCCGCCATCCCCTGGGATCAGCCCGCGACCATGATCGACCTGGACGGCAAGCCGCCGCTGATCGGCACGATCCGCGACTGCGCCGTCCATTTTGGCCTCTACAAGGCCGAAGCCAAGGTGCACGCGCGCGTGCTGCTGACCCAGCCGGTCCATCGCGAGGGGCGCAAGACGCGCACCTGGCTGCTGGAGCCGGATGAGATCGCGGCCCTGGCCGAACGGCTGAAGCGCGAAACGAACTGAGCCTCGCTGGTCAGGCGGCCTCGACCTCCGTCTCTTCCACCAGCTTGGCCAGCCGCGCGGCGCTCACATCGTCCAGCGGGGCGAAGAGCAGCAGCCTCTGGCCCGGTGCTTCCTCGATCGCATAGCTGGTGTGGCGGAACATGATTTCGCCAACGCCCGGCATGTCGGCGATGTTCGTGTCCTCGAAATGGGCCATGATCTCCGATTCCTGCCAATAGCGGCAGAAAAATTCGGACTGGTCCATCATGTCGGCGATGATGCCTTCGAACACCTCCGGCTGGGCGGTGCGGCTATAATCCCATTTGAAGCGGGCGATCAGCCGCCGGCACATGTCCTGAAACTTGTCCGGGTCGGCGCGATAGCGCGGGTTCAGCATCAGGATGCGGAAGAGGTTGCGCTCTTCGCGCGGCATCTGGCTGTAATCGCGAAAGGCCCTGCCGACCAGCCGGTTCCAGCCGATCACGGTCCAATCCTCCACGATCACCAGCGCAGGAATCGACAGCGCGTCCATCAGATGCTGGGTGCCGGCATGGATCGTTTCGTCGGGACGGCGCGCCAGCGGCGGGGGGCGATGCTGGGCCAGGGCGAAGAGAAATTCGCGTTCATTGGGGCTGAGGCGCAGCGTGCGGCTCAATCGCTCCAGCATCGGCGCGGATAGCTGGACCTCCCGCCCCTGCTCGAACCAGGTGTACCAGGTGACGCTCATCCCGGCGAGCGTCGCCACCTCCTCGCGCCGCAGTCCGCGCGTGCGGCGCCGTTCGCCCGGCGGTAAGCCAACTTCCGACGGGGCCAGCTTCGCCCGCGCGGCTTTCAGGAACCGCGACAATTCTTCCCGTTGTGCCATGCCTTATCCAGTTACTCGCAATAATGGGACATCCTACGGCCTTCTTGCGGGCCGTCTCCTCTGCAAGACCCTGTGGTCTGCGATCGGCAGCATAGCCGAGACTGAACAGGAGAGTAAGATTGGCTGGCAAGCTATTTGTGACCTGCGCGGTGACCGGAAGTTCACCGATGCCGGCGCACCCAAATTTCCCCTTTCGCCCCGATCATGTCGCGGCCGAAGCGCTGGCGGCAGCGGAGGCGGGCGCGGCGATCATCCATCTCCATGTGCGCGACCGCGAAACCGGCGACCCGTCGCAGGCGCTGGACGATTATCGCGAGGTCGTCGGGCTGATCCGCGCGAAGAATAACGAAGTGATATTGAACGTCACCACCGGGCCGGGCTGTACCTGGATGCAAGGGGATGAAGACCCGGCCGTCTGCGGCCCCGGCACATTGATGTTCACCGCCGAACGGCGACTAGAGCATATTCTCGACCTCAAGCCCGATATGTGCACGCTCGACATCTGTACGATGCAGCTGTGGGGCGGGGTGGCGATCAACCTGGACCCCATGATCACCAAAATGGGGCATATGATTCAGGATGCCGGCGTGCTGCCGGAAATCGAATGTTTCGAGGCGGGCGATTTCGTCTTCGCCGACGATTTGATGGCCAAGGGCGCGATTCCGAAACATGTGCCCTTCACCTTCGTCCTGGGCACCAAATACGGCTTGCCCGCGACGACGGAAGCCATGCTCTATGCCAAGAATCAGATTCCGCGCGGGGCGCAGTTCACCGGCTTTGGCGTCAGCCGCCACAGTTTCCCGATGGCGGCGCAGTCCGCGCTGCTGGGCGGCAATATCCGCGTGGGATTCGAAGATACGATCTACCTGCGGCGCGGCAAGCAAGCGCAGGACAATGCCGAACTGGTGGGCTGGGGCGTGGACATCATCGACCGGATCGGCGGCGACGTCGCCAGCGCGGGTGAAGCGCGGGCGATGCTGGGCCTGAAACAATAAGAGAGAGAGGATCGATATGACACAGACAGCAGCAGCGCCCATGGGCGACGTCAGCGGCCGCACGGCCTTCATCACCGGCGGCGCGAACGGCATTGGCCTTGGCATCGCCCGTGCGCTGGTGCGGGCCGGCGCCAATGTGGTGATCGCGGACATTCGCGAGGACGCCCTGGCGCAGGCGAAGGCCGACCTGGCCGCCGATGCGCAGGTGGAGACGGTGCAACTGGACGTCACCGACCGCGCCGGCTTCGCCCGCGCCGCCGACGCGGCGGAGGCGCGCTTCGACAAGATCCATATCCTGGTCGGCAATGCCGGGGTGGGCGTGATGGGGCCGGTGCTGGATGCGCGTTTCGACGATTGGGATTGGGGCATGGGCGTCAATCTGGGCGGGGTCATCAACGGCCTGGTCACGATCCTGCCGCGGATCAAGACGCATGGGGAGGGCGGGCAAATCGTCACCACCTCATCGCAATCTGCGCTGATCCCGATCGGCTATTCGGCCATCTACACTGCGGCCAAGGCGGCCGTGCTGGGCATTTCCGAAGCGATCCGCGGCGAATTGGCGGCGGAGAATATCGGCGTGTCCGCCTTCATGCCCGGCCCGGTGCAGAGCAATATCGCCCATAGCGGCGAACTGCGGCCCGCCGAATATCGGGAGGATAGCGGCTATCGCCAGCGCGAGGAAGAACTGGAGCAGCGCCCCGTATCGCCGCTCTGGATGAGCGCGGACGAAGTGGGCGATCGGGTGCTGGCCGGCATCCGCGCCAACGACCTCTATATCCTCACTCACCCCGAATTTGCGGCCGGGATGCGGACGCGCTTCGACGCTATCCTGGCCTCCTTCCCCGATGAGACGATCAACCAGGATCGGGCGAAGGCGATCGGTTTCCTGCTATCCAATCCGGTGTTCGACGACCAACTGGCGCGGCGCAAGGCGAAGGAACTGGCGGCATGACGCAGGTTGCGGGCCGCACCGCCTTCATCACCGGGGGCGGATCGGGTGTGGCGCTGGGTCAGGCGAAGGTCTTCGCGCAGGCGGGGTGCAAGGTCGCGATCGCCGATATCCGGCAGGACCATCTGGACGAGGCGATGGCCTGGTTCGACGGGCGCGGGCATGATGTAATGGCGGTGAAGCTGGATATCACCGACCGCGATGCCTATGCGCGCGCCGCCGACGCGGTGGAAGCAAAGCTGGGACCGGTGGAACTGCTGTTCAACACGGCGGGCGTGTCGATCTTCGGGCCGCTCCAGAACGCCACCTATGACGATTGGGACTGGCAGTTGGACGTGAACCTGAAGGGCGTCATCAACGGCATCCAGACCTTCGTGCCGCGCATGATCGCGCGCGGCAAGGGCGGGCATATCGTCAATACCGCCTCCATGTCCGCCTTCGTCGCGCTCAAGGGGACGGGCATTTACTGCACGTCGAAGATGGCGATCCGGGGCTTGTCAGAATGTCTGGCGCTGGATCTGGCGGATCATGGCATCGGCGTGTCGATGCTGTGCCCCGGCGCGGTCAACAGCAACATCCATGAGGCGGTGCTGACCCGTCCGGCGCATTTGCAGAAAACCGGTTATTATGGCGCGGACCCCGATGTCATGGCGCATCTGAAACAGGTGATCGCGATCGGCATGGAGCCGGAAGTGCTGGCCCAATATGTGCTCAAGGGCGTGGAGGCGGACCAGCTCTATATCCTGCCCTATCCCGAATTTCGCGGGACGCTGGAGGACATTCATGAACGGGTGATGGCGGCGGTTGCCCGGCCCGAAGACGATCCCGATTATGCAAAGCGCGTGGCCCATGGCGTGCCGGGCGGCGAGAAGCGGGAAAAGGTCGAGAGTTAGACATGCCTCTGGCCGGGCGGATAAAGGGGTCGGCCCGGCCAGCTTTTTGCAGATGATCGAATCAGCCCAGCCCGAGCAATTTCACCGCATTATCCTTCATGATGAGTGGCAGCACTTCCTCGCGGAAGCCCGCCTCCCGCGCGGCGTCGATCCATTTTTCCGGGCGTATGAGCGGCCAGTCGGAGCCGAACAGCATCTTATGCTTGAGCTGCGTATTGGCGTACTGGATCACCTGCTTGGGGAAATATTTGGGCGACCAGCCGGACAGGTCCATGAAGACATTATCCTTGTGCAGCGCCATCGACAGGCTCTCGTCGGTCCAGGGCCAGCTGGGATGGGCGAGGATGATCTTCATGTCGGGGAAATCGACCGCGACATCGTCCACCAGGATCGGCTGGCCATATTTTAACCGCACGCCGCCGCCGCCGCGCATCCCCGTGCCCATGCCCGAATGGCCGGTGTGGAAGATGGCGGGCAGCTTATATTCCGCGATGACTTCATAGATGGGATAGGCGACCCGGTCGGCCGGGTGGCAATCCTGCATGATGCCGTGAAATTTGAAGCCCTTGACCCCGTAATTCTCCACCAGATCACGGGCTTCGCGTGCGCCGAACTTGCCCTTGCGCGGATCGATCGAGGCGAAGGGGATGACGATGTCGCTGTCGTTCGCGGCCAGTTCCGCCACTTCATAATTGCTGATCCGCTTGGCCCCGATCCCGCTTTCGCAATCGACGGTGAACAGGCAGAAGGCGATGTTCTGGGCGCGGTAATAGGCGATGGTTTCAGGGATGGTCGGCCGCTTGCGGTCCGCTTTGAAATAGGCCGACGCTGCGTCGAAATATTTGGCCATCACCGGGTCTTCGGGATCGTGGCACGACACTTCGGCATGAACATGCACGTCGATGGCGATGACTTTGGTGGGATCAACGGGCATTGGGCTTGCTTTCCAGTGTCTTGTCCTCATTGGCGCGGTGGATGACGTAGGCGCGAATATCCTCGATCTCTTTCGCCGAGAATATCGACGCGAAGCTGACCATGCCATTATCCTTCAACGCGCCGTCATGGACGATCATCTGCCACGTCGCCTTGTCGTTCAGCGCCGCGCTGCGGCGCAGGTCGGGGACCAGGCTGCCGCCGACCGCGGCATCGCCATGGCAGGTGCTGCAATAGCGGCCGAAGCGGGCTGCGCCCGCCGCGATCTCCGCCGCGCTGGCGGTGGAGGGCGGCGGGTCGAGCGGCATGGCGGTGAGCGGCGGCGCGGGCGGCAGGGCGGCCTTGCCGTCCAGCTTGAACACCAGCAGGCGGCTGATGTTGCGGCTGGGTCCGCTCTTGTCGGAGAGGATGCCGGGGGCCAGCGCCCACACGCCGCCCCAGCCGGCCATCACCGCCACATATTGCGCGCCGTCCAGTTCATAGCTGATCGGCGCGGCGACGATGCCGGTCTGCGCCGGGAAGGACCAGAGCTTGCGTCCGTCTGCGGTTGCATAGGCGTTGAAGTCGCCGGTCGCAGTCCCCTGAAACACCAGGTCGCCGCCCGTCGCCAGCAGCCCGCCATTCCACGGCCCCTTGTACGAGACGCGCCATTTTTCCTTCTGCGCGACCGGGTCCCAGGCGATGAGCGCGCCGGTGCTCGCCTTCATCGCGGCGTCGCGCACCGCCTTGTCGGCCGGCATGGCGGCCGCGGCGATATCGACGCCGACATTGAAGCCCAGCTTATTGGCCTTCCACCCCTTTTCGGGGATATAGGGGAAGGCGGCGAGGTTGGCGGGGATGAAGACGGTCTGGCTCTTGGGATCGAAGGCCATCGGGTGCCAGCTATGCGCGCCGGTCGCGCCGGGTGAGCCGATGAAGGGCTTGCCGGTCTTGTAATAGCGCGCCTCTGGGTTTTCGATCGGCCGCCCGGACTTCATGTCTATCCCGCTGGCCCAGTTGACCGGCACGAAATTCTTCGCCGACAGCAGCTTTCCGTTGGTGCGGTCGAGCACATAGAAAAAGCCGTTTTTGGGTGCCTGCATCAGCACTTTCTTGGTTTGCCCGCCAATCTCCATGTCGGCGAGCATGATATGCTGGGTGGCGGTGAAGTCCCAGCTGTCGCCTGGCGTGGTCTGGTAATGCCAGGCATATTCGCCGGTCTTCGCATGGACCGCGACTATGGACGAGAGGTAGAGATTGTCGCCCTTGCCGTCCGACCGATAGGCCTGGTTCCAGGGCGAACCATTGCCGACGCCGATATAGAGAAGGTCGAGGTCCGGGTCATAGGCCATCGCGTCCCAGACGGTGCCACCGCCGCCCTGTTTCCACCATTGCCCATACCAGGTGGCGGCGGCTTTCTTGAGATAGTCGGCTTCCTTCTCCGTGCCGGGCTGGGCCGGGACAGTGTAGAATTTCCACTTTTCCTTACCCGTATCGGCATCATAGGCGGCGACATAACCGCGCGCGCCGAACTCCGCCCCGCCATTGCCGATGACGACCAGGCCGTTCACGACGCGCGGCGCGCCGGTGATGGTGTAATTCTTGCTCTGGTCGAGCGTCACGACGCTCCAGACCGGCTTGCCGCTCTTGCGGTCGATCGCGATCAGGCGGCCGTCCAATGTGCCGACGAACAATTTGGTGCCCCAGGCCGCCACGCCGCGATTGACCGCGTCGCAGCAGGCCTTGACCAGCGTCTCGCGCGGCACCTCCGGGTCGTAGGACCAGAGCAATTTGCCGCTGCGCGCGTCATAGGCTTTCACCATGCTCCAGGCGGTCGATGTATAGAGGACGCCGTCGATGAAGAGCGGCGTGCCCTCCTGCCCGCGATTGGTGTCCATGTCGGCGAACCAGGCGAGGCCGAGTTTGCCGACCGTATCCTGATTGATCGCGGTCAGCGGACTGAAGCGCTGCTCGTCATAGGTACGGCCGGTGGAGAGCCATTCGGCCGGTTTGGCCGCGATGATCCGCGCGGCATCCACGCCGCCGGTCGAGGCAGGAACAGTCGCTTCCTGGCTCGTGCCCTTGCCACAGCCTGACAATGCCAGACTCGTTCCCAACAGCAGCGCAATCGCGACCCGCATTCTCTTCCTCTCCTTAAGCGGTGCAGGTTTCTGCATCCGTCACCTAATTCACCATCCGCGCGCCGGACCAATAGGCGGCGCGCAGAGCTTTCTTGTCCATCTTGCCCGCCGCGGTCCGGGGAATGGCGGGGACGAAGGCGACGCTTTTGGGCGCCTTCACCCCGCCCAGCCGGGCCTTGGCATGGGCGATGATCTCAGTCTCTCCGATATCGTCGGCGACCACAATGGCGTGGACCGCCTCGCCCCATTTTGCATGGGGGATGCCGATGACCGCACATTCGCGCACCGCCGCCAGTTCGGTAACGGCGGCCTCCACCTCGGCGGAAAAGACGTTGAAGCCGCCGGAAACGACCATGTCCTTCTTGCGGTCCACGATATAGAGATAGCCGTCCTTGTCGCGCCGGGCGACGTCGCCCGTATGGTGCCAGCCATGGGTGCGCATTTCGGCGGTGGCGTCGGGCATGGCATAATATTCGCGTGAGACGAGAACGCCGCGCACCACCAGTTCGCCGGCTTCGCCATCGGGCAAGAGATTGCCGTCATCATCCATGATGCCGACCCGGACGGATCGGGTGGGCTGGCCGCAACTGGCGAGCCGTTCGGGCCGGTCGCCGGCCGCTGCCGCGGCGACCGCTTCGGGCGACAGCCAGGTGACGATCATCGGCGATTCCACCTGGCCATAGGCCTGGCAGAGGCAGGGGCCGAGTATCTCGACCGCCTGCCGCAGCTTTTCCGGCGATACGGGCGATCCGACCAGAAGGAATATTTTGAGCGAGGACGTATCGCTGCCCGCCAACTCCGGCGCGTCGAGCAGGCTGTAGAGCGCAGTCGGCGGCATATAGACATGGGTGACGCGATGGCGCGCGATCGCGTCCAGCACGGCGGCGGCATCGAAGCCGGGCAGGATGACCTGCGTCGCACCCAAGGACAAGGTCGCCAGCGCCACCGGCCCGGCGGCATGGGTGATCGGTGCGACGACGAGTGAGACAGGTGTGAGCGTTCTTCCATCGACCGCCTGCGCCAGTGTTTCGATCATCGTGCCCCAGCCAAGATTGGTGACGACCACCCCCTTGGACGGCCCCGTCGTGCCCCCGGTGGGGAAGAGGCCGACAATGTCGTCAGGCTTGCCGAACGGATCGGAAAAGTCCGGCAAGCTGTCCAGTTCGCTGTCGCAGATGAACTGGTCGAGCGAGGGGTCGCCGTCATAAACGCGGTCGAGGCAGACGAAACGGGTCAGGCTCGGCACGCGCGCCTTGAGCGCTGCAACGTCCTCCGCTTGGCTGCTATGATAGAATAGCCAGCCGCAGCGGACATAGTCGAGATAGGCGACGTTGGCGTCGATCGCGTTGCGGGTGTTGACCGGCACCCACTGGCCGTTGGCGCGCCAGATGGCGAGCAGGGCGACCATCATCGCCGCGCTGTTGGGACCGTACAGCGCGATCGGCTGCTGATCGCGGAATCCCGCGCCGTGAAGCGCGACGGCGATCCGCGTCGTCAGCGCCTTGACCGCCCCGAAGCTCAGCGTCTCGCCGCTTGTCCCGTCGATCAGGCAGGGGCGGTCGGGACCAAGGTCGTGGCCCCGGTCGAAATAGTCAATCGCGCGCATTCTATCAGCCCCAGCGGTTGATCTCCGGGCCGGGCGCCCAGACGGTTTCGGGGTGGGCTATGGTGGCCAGGCCCAACGCTCGCGCCACGGCGGGGCGGGCGCGCAGGCGCGCTTCCCAGGCGCCGGTCAATGGCGCAGACGCGAAGGCTTCGGGGACGATGGCGCGCATTCCGGCCAGCCAGGCATGGGTTTCCAGGTCGGCGATGGTGAAATCGCCCATCAGCCAGTCGCGCCCATCAGCCAGCTGCGTCTCGACCTTCTCGATCGCCTGGACGATCTTGGTGCGGCTGTCGGCCAACTGGCCTTCATCCGCCTTGCCATCGACCGCATCCTGCCAGCGCCCCGCCAGATCGGCGCTGGCGATGTCGGCTGGAACGGCAGCCGGCGGTACGGCTGCATTGCCCAGCGCAGCGGCGGCCGGCGCGACCCGCTCGATCACATAGCGGCACCAGGCCATCATCTGCCAGCGGGCATAGGGGTCGGCCGGGCGCAGCGCCGCGCCGGCGCCGACCTCATCCAGATAGCATGCTAGGAAGACGCTGTCGGTCATCGCGACGCCGTCCACCACCAGCACAGGGCCTTCGCCCTCGATCGACTGATCGACTTCCAAGGGGTGGGGCAAGGCGGTCGAATGACGCTCGCCCGCGACCAGATCGATCGCGCGCAAGTCCAGATCGACGCCCTTTTCGAACGCGGCGGCCAGGACGGTGAAGGACGGGCCGTTGGGCTGGCCATGATAGAGGATGCCGGTCATGCGGGTTCGCTTTCGAGCAGGGAGATGCGGCGGGCGAGGTCGGTGCGGCCGAGCGCCCAGCAGGCACGGGTCGCGGGACGCGCATAGATGGCGCGCAGCCAGCGCATGATGTTAGGGGTCAGCGTGTCGTTGCACAGATGCGGCTGCGACAGCGGTATGGCGTAGGCCAGGTTGAAGCCATTGATGTCGGCCAGACCATATTCGCCCGATGCCAGCCACTCCCGCTCGCCCAGCGCTTGTTCCAGATAGCCGATGCCCAGACCGACACGGCGTTGCGATTCCGCCATCTCTTCAGGCGAGAAGGCGCCGTTGATCGCCTTGCGCCAGGCGACACGCCGTTCGGGCATGGGGATGCGGTCGATCGCCGCTTCCAGTTCGGCCGGGTCTTTCTGCCGCACTGATGGGCCGACGAAGACGCTCCAGCCGATCATCGAGAAGCTGGGGGCGAGCCACTGGTCCATGAACTTCATCCACCAGCGCGTGCGCCACTGGTCGACCGGGTCGGCGGGCATCAGGCGCGGGCCGTCGAACGCTTCATCCACATATTCCATGATCGCGGTGGATTCGGTCAGCACCAGGTCGCCGTGCTTCATCGCCGGAATGGTGCCGAGCGGATTGACCGCCAGATAATCGGGCTTGTGCTGGTCGAAATTCAGCAGGTCGAGATAATGGCTGTCGAACGCGACGCCCTTTTCGAACAGCGCCAGCATGGGCTTGCCCGAATTGGCGTTGGGTTCCCAATGGTAGAGGGTTACGTCGGTCATGCCGGATGAATCTCCGAAAAGAAGCCGGTCGGGCGTGCGCTGCCCGACCGAGGGGGAGGTCAGGAAGTCAGAACTTCTTCTTCACCGTGATCGCCCATTCGCGCGGATTGCCGGGGCGCGCCTTGCGCACACCCGCACCCGCGCCGCGCAGGTCGAAGACGGAGAGATAATAATATTTGTCGAAGAGGTTGGTGACCTCGAACGACACGTCGAGATCCTCGTCCGCATTCTGCCAGGTCAGCCGCGCATTGGCGAGCGTGTAGGCAGGCACGAAGTTGAGGATGCGGGTGCCGTTGATCACCGCGCCGCCGCCAAATTTCTTGTCCTCATAGGTGACGTCGAAACGCGGGGTCAGGCTGCCGGCCTTGTCCAGGTCGATCTTATACTGCGCGCCGACGCTGAACTTCCAGGGCGGCGATGCCGGCGGATCATTGGCTGATACGCCGCCCGGATTGGTCGGGAAGGCGGCGGCGGGATCAAGGCTGCTGGCGATATATTTGAAGTCGAGATAGCTGATCGACGCATCGATCGCGAGGCCGTCGATCGGATAGGCGGACAGTTCCGCCTCGAACCCCTTGACCCGCGCATCGCCGGCGTTGAGCCGCGCGGCGCAGGGCGCGCCGGGGCAGGTCAGCACCGGAATCTGGATATCGATATAGTCGTTGATGAAGGCGGCGGCGTTCAACCGGACGCGGCGATTGAAGAAGTCGCTCTTGAAGCCGATTTCATAGGCAGTCAGCTTTTCCGGGCGGAAGGCGATGACCTGCTGCGTGTTGAAAGGACGCGGGTTGGAACCGCCGCCCTTGAAGCCCGTGGACACCGATCCATAGACCATCAGGCTGTCGGTCAGCCGATAGTCTGCCGCGATCCGATAGTCCCAGCGCTTCGCGCTATAATGGGCGGTAAGGCCGGACAAGGCCGTGACCGTTTCGGTGATGCTGCCATTGCCATTATAGTCGAGCGTGTCCGCGCCCGAATAGCCGATGCCATAGGCTGCGCCGACCGGATCGAGGAAGCCGTTGACCGTCCCGTCGAAGTTGAGGCGGTAATAGGTCTGGTCCTTCGACTCGGTGGTGTAGCGCAGGCCACCGCTCAAGGTCAGCCGGTCGATCGGCTTCCACGACAGATGGGCGAACGCGGCCTTGGCCTCCGCCTTGGTCGGATCAGGCTGGCGGAATTGCAGCGGATAGACCGGGACATAGCGAATGTCCTGCAGCGAATCATAGGTCGACTTCTGCTTGAAATAATAGCCGCCGATCGTGCCGTTCAGATTGTCCCCGAAACTGGCGTTCAGCCGGACTTCCTGGCTGAAGCTCCAATTTTCCAGATAGTTGCGGCCGAAACCGATATTGGCGGGCGAGATATCATCGTCGGAATCGAACTGGGTGTTGAAGGTGCGATATCCAGTGATAGACGATAATTTGAAGGCGTCGTTCAGCGCATAATTGACCTGGCCCGAAACGCCCCACCCCTTGTAGAGGCTGCGGTCAGTGCCCTGCGTCGCCGCAAGCGGGGTGCCCGCCGCGCCGAAGGGATCGACCGGGATCGGCGGCACCCAAACGCCGGCCGGTTGGCCGGTGCCGATATAGTTGCAATAGCGGCCGCAGATGAAGCGATCGTCATAGACGACGCCGGGCGCCGGATTGGTGTTGGGCGAATTGACGGGGTTGGTGGCGACCAGCACTTCGCCCGCGATTGTATGTTCGTCGCGGGTATAGTCGCCGATCAGGGTGACATCCAGCTTGTCGCTCGGCTCCCAGAACAGGATGCCGCGGATCGCCTGATAGCCAACGCCGCCCAGTTTGCTGATGGTGCAATCACCGGCGGGCTGGGTCGATGGGATGCCGCTGCCCGGATTGGCGCAGCCATAATCGATGCGGTCGACGAAACCTTCCTGCTGCTTGGCGACGCCGGAGATGCGGGCCGACAGGGTGCTGGTGATGCCGAAATCGGCCGCGGCCCGGATGCCGATGCGGTTGCGGATGCCGTAATTGACCTCGACAAAGCCGCCGCCATCGCCCGACGGGCGCTTGGAATATAGCTTGATCGCGCCGCCTTCGGCATTGCGGCCGGCCAGCGTACCCTGCGGCCCGCGCAGGATTTCGACGCGGTCGAGATCGAGCAGTTCGAATACTGCGCCGGTCAACTGGGGATAATAGACATCGTCGATATAGATGCCGACGCCCGGCTCATAAGCGGGGTTGAAGTCGTTTTGGCCGACGCCGCGGATCGACGCGGTGATCGATGGGCCGAAGGACGCGCCTTGGGGCTTTAACGACACGTTGGGCGCGGAATCGGCCATCTGCGCCAGGTTGGTCTGGCTCTTGGCCTCCAGTTCGGCGGCACCGACGGCGGTGATGGAGATGGGCGTGTCCTGCAATCGCTGTGCGCGGAATTGGGCGGTGACGACGATGTCGGCCACCGAACTTTGCGACATGGCTTCCTGTTCAGCGGCTTGCGGCGCAGCGGCAGGCGGCGTCGAGGTCTGCGCCAAGGCCGGCGTTGTGATTGCGAGGATGGAGGCTGACGCCAAAAAGGCGCGCGACATCATTGCACGAAGATCGTGTTGCATGGGTAATCCCCTCTCCTAATTTCGGCTTGAGATCCGTCCTGCCCGGACGTGACCCGCCTCATGACGTTGCTGTGCGTCGATTGTTAGTAAGACATACAATTTTATGCGATGCAAGAGCCTGATCGACCTCACAACGAACATTGTTGCACTATTTGCCTTTATTGCGAGAGGGCAAATAATGCTGTTGTCTCTATTGGTAGCATTGGCAGTAACAGGATGATTGGGGGTGGAGAGGGGAAGCCCCGCAATTCCTTTACTTCGCCATGTCTGCGTTCAGACGTAAACCCGCCGCAACAGCTCCACCAGCATCGCGGTTTCGGCCGGGCTGAACCGGGCTTTCAGCCAATTTTCATGCTCGGCGATGCAGGCGCGCGCTTGGCGCAGCGAGTCGCGGCCACTGTCGGTCAGGCTCAACGTCTGGCGGCGGCGATCCTGCGCGGAGGCACCACGGGTCAGGAAACCGCGGTCCTGCATGCGATTGACGATCGCCATCACGCTCGCCCGGTCCATTTTCAGCCGGCGGCCAATGTCCGCCTGGGCGATGCCGGGCTGATCCTCGATCAGCCAGAGAACCGCGACCTGCTTTTGCGTGAGGCCCAGATCGCTGAAGGTTTCGGTGAAGTGTTGATAGACCGCCGCGCTGGCCAGCCGGATGTGAAAACCGACCAGTCCATCGATGCCGCTGAGGCGGGGATCGGGGAAGATGTCGAGCGGCTCAATGTCGTTCATGGTATTCATAGTAACAGTGTGGGTAGTAAGTGCTGATACGTCAATCCAGACACTTGAAAAAATGTCAGTGTCACATACAATATCTTCAACCATAAAAGGGAGAGGATCAGCCATGGCGCATTTTCCGGACACGCCGTCCTTCACGGGTTTCAACACGCCCACGCGGATCGAGGCGGACATTGCCGACCTGGACATGACGGGGGCGGTGCCGCCCGAACTGGACGGCGCCTTTTACCGGGTGCAGCCCGACCCGCAATTTCCGCCCCGGCTGGGCAACGACATCGCATTCAATGGTGATGGCATGATCACCATGTTCCGCTTTCACGATGGTCAGGTCGATTTCCGCCAGCGCTGGGCGAAGACCGATAAATGGAAGCTGGAGAATGAGGCGGGCAAGGCCTTGTTCGGCGCCTATCGCAATCCGCTGACCGATGATCCCGCTGTGGAGGGAAAGATACGCGGCACTGCCAACACCACCGCCTTCATCCATGGCGGGAAACTTTATGCGCTGAAGGAAGACAGTCCGGCGCTGGTGATGGACCCGGCGACGCTGGAGACGGACGGCTATACCCGCTTCGACGGCGCGATGACGGGCCAGACTTTCACTGCCCATCCCAAGATCGATCCGGCGACCGGCGACATGATCGCCTTCGGCTATGCGGCCAAGGGGGTACTGACCCGCGACATGACCTATTATGTCGTCTCGCCTGATGGCGCGCTGAAACAGGAAATATGGTTCGAGACGCCTTACTACGCCATGATGCACGACTTCGCTATCACGCCCGACTATGCGCTGTTCCATGTCGTGCCCAGCACGTCCAACTGGGAACGGCTGGAGCAGGGGCTGCCGCATTTCGGTTTCGACACCACGCTGCCGGTCTATCTGGGCGTGCTGCCGCGCCGGGCCGATGCGAGCGCCGCGGACATACGCTGGTTCAAGCGCGACAATTGTTTCGCCAGCCATGTCATGAACGCCTTTCAGGACGGCACGAAAATCCATTTCGACACGCCCGAAGCGAAGAATAACATGTTCCCCTTCTTCCCCGACATCCATGGCGCGCCGTTCAACGGGCCGGAATCGGCGAGTTTCCTGACGCGCTGGACCGTCGACATGGCATCCAATGGAGAGGATTTCGCCAGCGTGCAGCGACTGACCAACATGATGGGCGAATTTCCGCGCATCGACGATCGCCGGACCGGCCTGCCCTATCGTTATGGCTGGTTGCTGGTGATCGATCCGACCAAGCCGGTGGAACTCAAGGGCGGCAGTCCGTCGGGGATGCTGATGAACACGCTGGGCCTGATCGACCACCAGACCGGCGCAGAGCAGAAATGGTGGTGCGGGCCGCTGTCGTCGTTGCAGGAACCCTGCTTCATTCCGCGCAGCCCCAATGCGGCGGAAGGCGACGGCTGGATCGTGCAGGTTTGCAACCGGTTGGAGGAGCATCGCAGCGACCTGCTGCTGTTCGACGCGCTGGACATCGCCAAGGGGCCGATCGCGGAAATCCGTATTCCCATCCGGCTGCGTTTCGGGCTGCACGGCAATTGGGCAATGGCCGATCAGATCGGGCTGGCGGCTTAGCGGTTACACCTGCTCCCCTGCCGCGCGGGCGCGGGGGAGCAGGCTGGCATGGTCGCGTTCCACCCGCCACAGCAGGACCAGCAATATCAGCACCAGCGGCGGCGCGACCCAGTTGATCGACAGGATCGCCCCGCCCAGGTCGCCGCCGCGCGCGTCGCTGATCATCCCCACGGCATAGGGACCGATGCCCAGACCGAAGATGGTCGACACGACGATATAGAGACTGACGGTCAGCCCGCGCATTCGCGGCAACACCTGTTCGAACAATACGGCATACAGCGGCGGCATCCACATCGTCAGGATTAGGCTGTAGAGCGTGAAGCGCAGGTAGAAATCGCCTGTGTCCGGCGCATGATAGACCCAGAATGCCAGGCAGGGCGACAGGCTCATGGCGAACAACGCGACCCATACCCGGCGCGATAGGCGGTTCGCGCCGATGCGGTCGGACAATGGCCCGGCGATCAGCGGCCCGATGACGCCCAGCCCGGCGGACAGCAGGCCGAATTGCAGCCCGGTGTCGGCGGGCGACAGGCCATAGCCTTTCATCAGGAAGGACGGGGTAAAGCCCATCACGCCATAGTTGATGACGCTCTGCAACGCGCCCGCCGCGACGCAAAGCAGCAGCGAGGGGTTACGGGTGATGAGCGCGAACGCGACCGGATCGCGCCCTTTAAGATTTTGAAGTAGGTTGGCGATGACGAAGGCACCAAAGCCGATCACGCTCCATTGCACGACATGCGGGCTGATCGCCATACCGGCCAGCAGCAGCGGTGGGCGCGGCGAGAAAGCCTCCGCCCAGCCGATCGCCAGCAGCATGGCAACGACGATCAGCGCCAGCAGGCCGATATTCAGCGCCCAGTCCCGCCCGGTCGCCCGCGTGCGCGCCAGGCTCATCCAGTGAAAGCCCGGCGTCACCGCGCCCAGCACGTTCAGGCTGGCGCGGAAGGGATGGGGGTCGTGGGCGGTCGGGATGCCATCCATGACGCCGCGCGGCGGTTCGGGCAGGCGGCTCATCAGGAAGGCGATGAGGAAGCCGGGTGTCGCGGCGACGGCGAAGGCGAATTGCCAGCCTTTCAGGCCCAGCGGTGCCGTGGCCGCGGCGTAGCGCGCATCCCACCATTGCGCGGCCACGCCGCCAATGATGAGCGATCCGCCAAGACCAATGGCGATGGCGGCGGCCATCACCGCCATCACCATGCCGCGCTTTTCACGCGGAAAATAATCATAGGTCAAGCTGGTGCCGGCCGGTTGCGACGCCGCTTCGCCGATGCCCACGCACAGGCGCGAGAGCATCAGCGTGAAGAAGCCGGTCGCCAAAGCGGCGCCGCCAGTGGCGAGCGACCAGAAGCCAATGGTGATGGCGAGCAGCTTCGTCCTGACCCACCCGTCCGCCAGCCGCCCCAAAGGCAGCGAAAACAGCGCGTAGAACAGCGCGAAGACGGTGCCGTAGAGCAGCCCCATTTCCGCGTCGCCGATCTTCAGGTCTGCCTTGATCGCGGGGGCCAGGATGGCGAGGATATTGCGGTCGAGCAGGCTGACGAGGTTGGTCCCGGCCACCAGCGCCAGTGCATAATAAGCGGTCGCGCGCGAAGGGGTCGGGATCGTCACAGGGCGAACACGCGCTCGGCATTGGTCTGCATCAGCTTGCGCTTCGCTTCGTCCGTGATGTCCAGCAGGTCGTGAGTCCGCACCTCGTCCGCCACATATTCATAGGGATAGTCCATCGCATACATGACCCGATCCTCCCCCAGTACGGATTGCGCGAACTTGATCGCCGGCTCCCATGCCATGCCGCTTGTCGTAACGCAGACATTGGTGCGCATATAGTCGTGGATCGATTTGTTGAGCGGCTTCATCCGCGCATAACGCTGTGACCGCACGCCCGCCTGGTGCATATAGTCCAGCCGGTAGAGCCAATAGGGCAAAGCCTCCCCCATATGGCCGACGATGATCTGCAAATCGGGATAGCGGTCGAAAATGCCGATGGTGATGAGCCGCAACAGGTGCATCCCCGTCTCCACGCCAAAGCCGAAGATCGCGCCGTCCAGCCCCGCGTCGAGCATCGGCCCGATCATCGCGTCGGGTGGGGTCGAGGGGTGAATGTAAAGCGGCTGGCCGGTATCGGCGAGCGCGCGGAAGATCGGGTCGAACTTGGCGTCGTCCAGATATTCGCCCTGTGTATGGCTGTTCACCATCACCCCCTTGAAGCCAAGATCGCCAGCGCCTCGCCGGATTTCAGCGGCGGACCAGTCCGGGTCTTGCGGCGCGATCGACGTCATGCCGACGAAGCGCGTGGGATGGGCGGCGCAGCGATCGGCGAGATGATCGTTGGCGCGGGCGACCATCGCCTTTGCCTCTTCCATGTCGAGCAGGGGCTGCACGCCCGGCGAGGTCAGCGACAGGATCGCCACGTCGATGCCGGTCGCATCCATGTCCGCCAGCCGCTGCTCGTCCAGATCCAGCAGTCGGTCGATGATCTGGGTCGCTCGCTCCGATGGCGATTGGGCGTAGAATCCCCAGAGCGATACCATGCCCCGATCCGCCGTCCGGTCGCGCACCATGCGCAGATAAGCGTCGATCTGTTCGCGCGTGGCGAAGGCTTCCTCGGTGGCGATGCGCCGATAGCCACGGTCGCCGCCCGTCTTCAGTTCATGGCTCATCGCTTATCCTTCGTGGATGGCTTTGGTGACGAGGCAGGCGTCGATGCCTTCGGGACCGTCCTCCGCGCCATGGCCCGACCACTTCACACCGCCGAACGGGGAATCCGAACCGCCGATCATCGCGGTGTTGATGCCGACCATTCCGGCCTCGATTTCCCGCGCCACCCTGCGCTGGCGCGCGGCGTCACTGGTCCAGGCATAGGCGGCCAGTCCATAGGGCAGGCGATTGGCCTCCGTGATCATGGCGGATTCATCGGCATAGGCGTTGATGAGGGCGACGGGGCCGAACGGTTCTTCGTTCATGATGGCTGCGTCGAGCGGCGCGCCCGACAGCACGGTCGGCGCGAAGAAATAGCCCGCATTGCCGATCCGTTCACCGCCGGTTTCAAGGCGCGCGCCCTTCGCGACCGCGTCGCCGATCAGTCGGTCCATCGCATCCAGCCGTCGCGCATTGGCCATCGGTCCCATGACGCTGTCGGGCGCCGATCCGTCGCCGACCGTCACCTTCTTGGCCCGCTCGACAAAGCCGGCAAGGAAGCGATCATGCACGCCTGCCTCCACGATGAAGCGGGTGGGCGACACGCACACCTGCCCGGCATTGCGATATTTGCCCGCCACCACCGTATCGAGCGCCTTTTCGATGTCCGCATCGGCGAAGACCAGCACCGGGCCATGGCCGCCCAATTCCATCGTCGTGCGCTTGCAATCCTCCGCCGCCAATTTGGCCAGATGCTTGCCGACGGCGGTGGAGCCGGTGAAGCTCATCTTGCGGATGATGGGCGACCCAAGCAGGTGGCGCGACACTTTGTCGGGCACGCCGAACACGGCCTGCGCCACATCGCCCGGCAGGCCGGCGTCGAGCAGGCATTGCAGCACCCCCAGCGCGGATGCGGGCGTTTCCTCCGCCGCCTTCAAGATGACCGAGCATCCCGCCGCGATCGGGGCGCCCAGCTTGCGGCCAGGATTGCCAAGCGGGAAGTTCCAGGGCGCGAAGGCCGCGACCGGACCGACCGGCTCCTTCGTCACCGTCGATCGCTGTCCGGCCGGACGCACCAGCGCCCGGCCGTAGATGCGGAAGACCTCCCCGGCGTAGAAGTTGAACAGGCCGACATTCATCATCACTTCGATGCGCGCTTCGGCCAGCGTCTTGCCCTGTTCCAACGTCGCGATGCGCGCCAGTTCCTCCTGCCGCTCGACCATCAGCCGCGCTGCGCCCTGCAGCACGGCCGCCCGTTCATGGGGCGTCGAGTCGCGCCAACGGCGAAACCCCCGCTGCGCCGCCGCCAGCGCGGCGTCGAGGTCCGCCGCATCGGCCAGCGGCAGATCCGCGATCGCCTCGCCGGTGGCAGGGTTGACGACCTTGTGGGTGCGTCGTCCGCCGCCCGACAGCCGTTGGCCATCGATCATCAGATAGAGGTCGGGATAGGCCATGGGTTCAGGCGCTCACGGCTTCGCGCGCGGCCCGCTCGCGATCGATGTCGCCCTGCCAGCGCTCGGCTACGATTTCCTTGCCCGTTACCGGATGGACCATATGGAACGGCACCATCTTGTGCGTCGGCCACAGCCAGTGATCCTCGATCAGGGCGTCGGGGCCGGTCGGGTCTTCGGGATAGGTGATCTTGGGGAAGGGGACATATTCGGCCGGGGTATTGGCCCAGCCCTGGTCGAAATCGGCATGCCATTGCGGCATGTAATTCAGGATCTGGATGCGCCAGATGCCGTCCACCTTCTTGTAGGTATTTTCGTAGATGCCCCCTTCCCACCATTGGCGCGCGCCGAGCATCGGGTTGGATGGGTCGGTATAATCCTTGTGCCGGCCAGCCTGCATCATCGACCGAGCGCGGGCATAAGCGGTGACGCCGTCGGCATCGATGTTGACGATATCCTGCAATTGCGGATGGTCGAGCAGGAAGCCGTCGATCGGCCCGTTGGTGCCATGGGTGAAGCGCTTCTGGAAGCGTTCGACATAGAGGCGGCGAATACCCGCTTGGCCGCGCCAGACGCCGCCGAAGAAGCGCACTTCGCCATCTTCGGTGAACAGGTCCGCTGTCTCGTTGTAGAGGCATTTGTCGATCAGATAGCCGTAGAGATGCTGCAATTTGCGCACGTCCAGCTCATCTTCGCGCCGTTGCAGGCGTGTGCCAAGGTCGGCGACGTTCTGTTCCAGGCGGGCGATACGGTCGGTCTCGGACATAATTGGCTCTCCTATCATTGTATGTAACACTTACAGATTAGACGGCTTCCGCGGCCAGTCGCTCCACTTCCTCGCGATAGGGGCGGATGGCGCGGACCATGCAAAGCGTAGCGATCGGCAGCAGCACGCCGGCGGTCATCACCAGCGACTTCCAGAGTTGGGTCGGGTCCCCGACGATATAATCCTGCACCAGCCCGACCAGGAAACTGCCCATTGCCCCGAAGAAGGTGAACATGAACAAATAGATGGCGGTCACTTGCCCGCGCATCGCATTGGGTGCGACGCGCTGGATCGCGGCGTTCTGGGGCACCGCGCCGGCGATGCCGAACATCGCGCCGATGCTGGCGACGCCCAGCGACGCATAGCCATTGGGCATCAGCGGGGCGAGGATGGCGCACACCGTCACGCAGCCGAAGAAGATCGCGGCGGCGCGAACATTGGCGTCGGCATGGCGCTTGGCCAGCCATTCGACGAAGATGCCGCCCAGCAGCAGGCCCGTCAGTGAGGCGACCAGCGTCATCGACCCCATGACCGCGCCGATCTGCGCCTCGTTCCAGCCATAGGTGCGGATCATGAAGGGCACGCGCCAGAATTGCAGGCCGAACACCTCGATCGCGCTGAGCGCCAGCCCGGCGAACAGCGGGTAATAGACGCGGCGCTTGGCATGGATCGCCTTGGCGGCGTCCAGCCCGGTGAAGGTCAGGATGCGGCGGCCCAGCGGTGTGTCGATGGGGGGCGTGATCGTCCCGGCCGGCGGCGCCTGGCGCGGCGGTTCCTTGACCGTCAGGAACAGCAGGCCGACGAACAGGGCTGGCAGGCCCAGCCAGATCATCAGCCATTGCCAGCCCAATATGGTGAGGCCGCCATGCTGGGTCGGCGCCCATCCCGCCGCGGTCGCGATCAGCATCCCCCCGATCGCCGGACCCAGCGTGGTGCCGCCAATAAAGCCGAATTGCAGCAGGGCGAAGGCGCGTGTCAGGATGCGCGGCGGGAAAGCGTCGGCCAGCAGCGAATAGGAGGACGGTGCATGGGCCGACCCCCCTGCCGCCAGGAAGACGCGGGAGCCAACGAACTGGCCGAAACTCTGCGCGATGCCGCCCAGCGAAGTGATGACGCCCAGCGCCGCGCACCCGCCCGCCAGCACGAATTTGCGCGGAAAGATGTCGGCCAGGCGCGCCAGCGGGATGCCGACGAACAGATAACAGATGATGCTGGCGGGACCGGCCAGGAAGCCGAGCTGCGAATCGGACAGGCCGAAATCCGCCTTGATCCGCTCAGCCAGCATGGCGAAGACCACCTGCTCGAAGAAGGTGACGAACGTCGCCAGGATGATGACGAACAGCGCCCAATAGGCGGCACCCGTCGAATAAGGTGGGAGCGCGGACGCGGCGGCATCGGGCGATGCGGTCGCATCTGCATCCCATAAACTATCGGTCGCAATCGGCGCGGGTGCCAGGGCCATCGGCCTTCTCCTCTCCACTTCTCCCTTTTTCACAGGGATGAAATTTCGGCTTGGCGAATTTGTAAGTGAACTATACGAATATGGCGAGCGAAAAATGCACGTTCGTTAGAAAGTCGGCGAAGGGAGATCGGGATGCTGGATTATGAAGGACGAACCGCCTTTGTGACAGGTGGCGCTAATGGCATCGGCCTGGGTTTGGTCCGCGCCTTGTTGGCGCAGGGGTGCAAGGTGGCGATCGCCGACATTCGCGAGGATGCGCTGGCCGCGGCCGTCAAGACGCTCGACAATCAAAGCGTTATAGCTGTCCAACTCGATGTCGCATCACGTTCTGGGTTTGCCGAGGCAGCCGATCAGGCTGAGGCGGCGCTGGGGCCGGTCAGTCTGGTCTTCAACAATGCCGGCATCAATCTGTTCCAGACGATAGACGAGTCCAGCTACGACGACTGGGATTGGGTGATGGGGGTCAATCTGCATGGCGTCATCAACGGCGTGATGACTTTTGCGCCGCGGATGAAGGCGCTGGGGCAGGGCGGTCATATCGTTAACACCGCGTCGATGGCGAGTTTCCTGTGCGGCGGCGCGCCCGGCATCTACAACACCACCAAATTCGCGGTGCGCGGCATGAGCGAGTCCCTGCGCTACAGTCTGGCGCCGCATGGCATCGGTGTTTCCGTGCTCTGCCCCGGCTTAGTGAAGAGCCATATCTACGCCAGCGACGAAGTGCGGCCATCCGCGCTCAGTGCGGGTGCAAAGCCGGTGGACAGCGCGGCGGTAGGGCGGTTGGAGCAATTGCATCAGTTCGGCATGGAGCCAGACGTCATCGCCGCCCGCACGCTGGACGCGGTGCAGGAGAATCGCTTCCACATCTTCCCCCATCCCGAATTTCGCGACGAATTGGCGACGGTGTTCGATGAAATACTCGCCGATTTTCGCGACTATCCGCAGGATGCCGGCTTCGAGCAGCGCACCGGCTTTGAAAAGATGCGCCGCGACAATTATGCCAAGGCCCGGCGCGCGGCCCGCGAACGGGCTTAATGCGCGAACAGGTCGCCCTGCCGGGGTGGGGCGGCCGGTCGCCGTGGCGCGGCCGGCGTGCCGATCAGCACACGAGCGCGGCCGGTGAGCGTATACACCGCCTGCCGCTGCGCCCCGCGATTGAGATGGTCGACGCGATACCCCTGATAGTGGCGCTTGAGCAGGCCAGCCTTGACCAGCTCGGTGACGGCGCGGCTGAGATTGGTCTTGCCCGACGCCCGCACCCGATTGCGCACCTCCTCCTGCACCAGCATATCGTCGGCGATGGCGTCGCCCGACAGCGTGGCATTCTTGCACAGTTCGTCGCGCACCCGCTCCACCAGCGCCATGCGGCGCGGATCGCGATGCCCCATCGGCGTCAGCGCATCGCACAGCCAGTCGCGCAGCGCGACCAGTCCGTCGCCCACCCGTACTTCCGGCCCCGCGCTGCCATCCGGTCGCGCCACGTCCGCGATCAGCGTCAGCAGCATGAAGGCGTATCGCGGCCGCGAGCAGCAATGCGACAATTGGTCGAGCAGCAGCGAAAGATCGCTGCCGCCGGGGATGCGGGAAAAGGTGGGCGCATGAAACATATCGTGAATCAAGCACAGAGCGACTCGCTTGGGAATCCGCTTTTTTCCGCGAGTCGCATTTTGTCGTCCGTGACACTTTGCCCTTAGGTAAAGTGTCACGGCGGAAACTTTACCTAAGGACGGGGGCCTGCCCTGCGGGCTCTATCGCGACTCATTGTCGGGCAGGGTAAGGGTTACGCGCAGCCCCGGCCCGGCATCGCCCAAGGTCAGCGTGCCGCCATGGAGATGGGCGACCGCCGACGCCAGCGACAGGCCCAGGCCAGCGCCCGTGATATGGCGCGATGCATCCAGCCGGGCGAAGCGGCGCAGCGCTTCGATCCGCCGTTCCTGCGCGATGCCGGGACCGTTATCGGTCACAGCGACGCAGACTGATGCGCCGTCCCGCCAAGCGGACAATAGGATATGATCGCCGCCATATTTGAACGCATTGTCGATCAGGTTCGACAAGACCTGGCCGAATATCTCCCGATGCGACCGGATGTGCAGGCCGGGCGGCGCATCGACGCGGATGGTCACGCCCTTGTCCTCGGCCAGCGCGTCATACATATCCTGAAAATCGTCCAGCAGCGCGGCGACGTCGACAGCCGAAAAATTGTCGCGGCCGATCCCTGCTTCGGCCCGGCTGATCAGCAACGCGGCATCCAGCATCCGCAACAGCGTGTCACCTTCGTCCAGAGCCTTTTCCAGGGCCGCGATCGATTCCTCGTCCCGGCTCTGGCGCAGCGCGCTGTCCAGCACGGCGCGCAACCGGGTGAGGGGCGATCGCAGGTCGTGGGCCAGCCCGTCGGTCACCAGACGCATCTCATCGACCAGACCGGTGATGCGGTCCAGCATTGCATTGATCTCGTCACCCAAGGCATCGAACATGTCGCCGCTGCCGCTCAGCGGGATGCGGCGTTTGATGTCGCCGGTCCCGACCGCCGCGGCGGTATCGATGACCGATCGCAGACGACCCCTGATGATCGCGGCCGAGAAGAAGGCGGCGCCGGCCGCCAGCGGCATGGCGAGCAGGATCGCGCCGATCAGCGCCGCTTCCAGATAACCACCGAAGCGGAGATCGTTTTCCACGACATGGCCGGTCAGCAACCGCGTCCCGTCGGGGAATTGCGTGCTGACGACGCCGATGCTTTGGGGTTCCCGGTCCTTCTGGCCGATGCGCATCAGGTCGAGCTGGCGCCAGCTTTCCGATGGTCCGATATCGGCCGGCCAGCCGGGGATGTTGCCGGCGATCCGCTGGCCGTTTGGTGCGATCAGCAACATGATCGAACTGCCGTCCGGGTTGGCCGTCATGCGGCTATGCACCGTGGCGCCCGCCGCTTGCAGGCCGGCCGCCGCATAGGTGGCGGCGATATCGTCGCGCAGGTTCACCGCGACTGCGCGGCTGGCTTCGTCCACCGACCGGCTGGTGAATTGATGGACGGCCCAAAGCGCGACCAGCACGCAGGCGATCTGCATGAGGAAGACGAGCGCGGCGAACCGCCAGATGACACTCTGGCGCCAGCGCATCGTCACCCCTGTTCGCTCAACCGATAGCCCGCGCCGCGTACGGTATGGATCAGCGGCTGTTCGGCATCCTCATCGATCTTGCGGCGCAGCCGGCTGATATGCACATCGATGACATTGGTGCCGGGATCGAAATGATAATCCCACACGCCCTCCAGCAACATGGTGCGGGTCACGACTTCGCCCTGATGACGCAACAGATAATCGAGCAGGCGGAATTCGCGCGGTTGCAGGTCAATGATACGTGCGCCGCGCTTGACCTTGCGGGAGAGGAGGTCGACGTCCAGGTCGCCGCAGGACAGCCGCGTTTCGGGCGCTTGGCCACCGCCGCGTCGCAGGATGATCCGCAGCCGTGCCAGCAGTTCGGCAAAGGCGAAGGGCTTGGCCAGATAATCGTCCGACCCGCCGGTCAGCCCCTTGATCCGTTCATCGGCGGTCGCCAGCGCCGACAGGATGATGACCGGAGTGTCGATCCCCGCCGCGCGCAGGGCGGCGAGCACCGCCATGCCGTCCATGCCCGGCAGCATCCGGTCCAGGATGATGGCGTCATGCGCGGCCTCGGTCGCCAGGAACAGGCCGTCGCGGCCATTGTCCGCCCGATCGACGATAAAGCCTTCCTCGATCAGACCCTTGGCGATGTAATCGGCGGTGGTGGCGTCATCTTCGACCAGCAGCACCTTATAGCTCATGACCGTCCTCATTTTACGCCCTGATCGACGCGATGGCCGCCTTATAGGCGCGCCGTCGATCAAAGCCATAGAAGGCGTCGCGCCGGCCAACCGATCGCGCGATCGCGTGCAGCAGCGCGGCGCTGACGGCATCGGTGTCATGATTGAGCGCATGGCCGCCGGGCAGTCGCAGCCGGGTGACATTGGGCTGGCGCAGCGCAGGACAGAGGCTGGCCGCTTCCTCCGCGCCATGGATGCATAGTAAGGGCGCCCAGCTAAGCCGCCGGGCGGCGGTGGTTGCGTCTTCCTCCGGCTCATTGAAAGAAAAGATGTCGGACGGAGAGGCGCGCCATTGGCGGGTGGCGCTTGGCGCGATCAGCCCGATGAACGCGATCCGCCGACGCAGCGCGGTGGGCACATAGGGGAGCGAGGGCGCGATGATGTCCGCGCCAAAGGACTGGCCCAGCAGCAGCAGGCGCGCGCCGGGGTCGACGGCGATGGCGCGGCGCAGGCCCTGCGCGATCATGGCGCCGGCCTCTTCGGGCGTGCGGCGCGTCCGAAAGAAGCGTAGGCTGTTTTCGGTAACGACCGGGATGCCCCGGCGGGTCAGCCGATCGGCGATATGTGGCCCGAGCCCTGCATGGAACCCCATGTCGTCCGACAAGTAGAGCGCCACCATCCGCGGCTGGCGCGGGCCGGAAGCGGCTTTTGCAGGGAGCAGGTCGAACGGCGCGCCGGCGCCGATATAGCCGACATGCCACAGGGCGAGCAGCAGCGCGCAGGTGAGGCAGGCGAGGGTGGCAGTCGATCGGTTCATGCCGCCTGGCTCCATGCGGTGTCGGTATCGGGCAGGGGATTGCCGGCCGACTGCACCCGTCCGCTACGCTCCAGCTTGCCCCATCCGACCCATGGCCCCAATATGGCGGTGGCGACGGCGCGGATGACGACGCTGTACATGATTTGCCGATAGATGAAGCGCTGGGCGACCAGCAGAAGCGTCGGGTAGCGTTTCTCGCGCGGCTCCAGCCGGTAGGCGACCGCCCCACAGCCGACGTCGATCGCGGTGAAGGCGATCCAGTAAAGCGCCATGCGCAGAACGTCGCTTTGCGTCTGCGCCCAGCCATGCTGATGGATGCGCAGCGCGGTGTCGAGTGCGCTGACCACCAGCGCCAGGTCGATGATCGGCGATACCAGCGCGAAGACGATCTGGAACAGCCACGCCTGGGGCAGGCCGACCCAGGCCAGGCCTGCCGGCTTGCGTTCGCGCCAGATGCTGCGATGCTTCCACAGGCATTGCAGCGTGCCATAGGCCCAGCGGAACCGCTGCCTGGACAGGGCGCGAAAACTTTCCGGGGCTTCGGTCCAGGCGACTGCTTGTGTGTCATAGGCAATGCCCCAGCCGGCCCGCTGCACCGCGATTGTCAGATCCTGATCCTCCGCCAGCGTGTCCAGCGGATAACCGCCGACGGCGTCCAGCGCCGATCGCCGCCACGCGCCGACCGCGCCCGGTACGACCGTGATCGCGCCGAACCCGGCGAGTGCGCGCCGCTCCAGATTCTGCGCCGTTACATATTCCACCGCCTGCCAGCGGGTGACCAGGTTGACGCGATTGCCGACCATCGCATTGCCGGCCACCGCGCCAACCGCCGGATTGGCGAACCAACGGGCGAGGCGGGCGATGGTCAGCGGTTCGAACTGGGTGTCGGCATCCAGGGCCACGATGATCGGCGCGCTGGCGATCTCCAGCGCGCGGTTCAGTGCGGCGGCCTTGCCGCCATTGGCCAGGGTGAGCAGCCGCACGCGCGGTTCGTCGGCGAAGCGACCCGCCACGATGCGGCTGGTCGCGTCCGTCGATCCGTCATCGACCACGATGACCTCCAATCCTACCTTCTGGCTGGAAAGGACGCGGCGTACCGATGTTTCGATCACCTTGGCTTCGTTGAAGGCAGGAATGATGACGGACACGAAGATGTCCGGCTGGATGGCCGGCGGCGCGATCCGGTTACGCGGCAACCGGCTGCCCAACGCAAGCCCCGCCAGCATCAGCGCGCGGCCGATGCCGAACAGGATGACGGCGAAGAACAGCCATTTGAGCGTCACCGCGATGCCCGCCAGTAGTAGGAATATGGCGACATCGACCCGCACCGCGGCCAGGTCCGTCCCGCGGATGGGCGGCATCACCTGAACGGGCGTCAGCCCGGCCAGCGCCGACACCGGCACGAAGCGATAGCCGCGCGCCGACAGTGCCCTGATGATGCGTGGCAGCGCCGCCATCGTCTGCGCCCGATCGCCGCCGCTGTCGTGCAGCAGGACGATCTGCGCCGATCGGTCGGTGCCGCCGGCCTCGACCTGGGCCACGGTGCGCGCGACGATGGCGTCGACGCCCGGCCGCGTCCAGTCGCCCGGATCGACATGCAGGCCGACATTGAGATAGCCCGCCTTCTGCGCCTCCAGCGCCGGGCCGATCTCATCCGCCGTGGTCGGTTCCGCATCGCCGAAATAGGGCGCGCGGAACAGGCGCATCGCCCGGCCGGTATAGGCTTCGACCAGCCGCTGCGTGCTGTTGAGTTCCAGCGATACGCCCCGGTCCCAGACCTGCGCCAGATTGGGGTGGGTATAGCTGTGATTGCCGATCTCGCTGCCCTGGGCGACGATCTGCCGCAACAGGCCGGGATGCATCATCGCATTTTCGCCGATGACGAAGAAGGTCGCGGGCACATGCGCCTTGCGCAAGATGGTCAGGATCGGCGGGGTCCAGATCGGATCGGGACCATCGTCGAACGTCAACGCGACGTCGTGCGGCTTATAGCCGATGCGGCGGATGACATAGGGGGTGGGCAGGCTGGCGAAATGCTCGTTGGTGATGAGGCCCGCGGTGCGGCCTGATCCCATGACGATCGTGCGGTGGCCGACGGTCGGCACATCGTCGATCCGCAATATCTCGCCATTGCCCTCCACATCGACCGAGTTGAAGCTGGTGAGCCGACCGATCGCGGCGGGCGGCGTGGCATCGCGTTGTTTGAGCGCGGCCCAGAAGCCGGGATCTTCCGATCCCAGCCGCCACAGCGCTATGCCCCCGGTCCCCGCCAGCCGCGCCGCGCGTATCTGGTTCCAGCCGCTTGCCGCGTCCAGCATCCAGACGTGGTGGACCTGCCCGTCCTGCCGATAGTCGAAGCTGGCATTGCCCGAAGCCGGATCGAAGCGGATCGGCGCGCCACTGTCATGCGCGGAGAGCCACGCATCTTCGATCGACAGCGTATCGGCGCTCTTCGCGCCATCGGTCCAGTCATAGGCATAATTGCCAATCGCCACGATCGCCCTGGCAGCCGGCACGACCTTCAGAGCGGCGTGCAGCCGCTGCACGAACCAGGGCTGGGCGGCGATCGGCCCGGCGGTATCGCCGACATAATGCTGGTCATAGTCCATCAGGAACAGCCGGTCGGCCAGCCGGCCATAACGGGTTAGATTCCAGCTGGCGTCATCCACCGGGACGGTCAGCGTCAGCAGCAGGCGGTGATCGTGCAGGATCGGTGCCGCCTGGCGGAGGAACGCCAGATAATCAGCCTGCGCTCGTGTCGGCAGCGCCTCGAAATCGAAAACGACACCGGCCGCATGCATCGCCCGCAATGCGGGGATTAGAGCGTCGAGGAACGCCGCGCGCGCGCGATGGTCATGCAAAAGCGTCGCCGTGCCCGCGCCATCCCATGCTCCATCGGCAACATTCTGGACGACCGGCATGATTTTGGGGCGGCGATGCGCCGCCCGTATGATCGCGGTAAAGGCGGGGTCGGTCGTCATCGTTAACCGGTGGGTCGGTCCGGTCACGGATAGCAGGGCCGGGGCGATCCAGTCGATATGGTCGACATGCTGCCGCAGCGAGGCGCGACTGGCATCGTCCCAAGGCACATAGAAGGCTGCCGTCACGGGGTGGGCGGGTAGGATGGAGCGGGCGTGCGGCAACCAATGGGCGAAACCTATGCGCAGCCTAGCGCTCAGATGGCCCAGTTTTTGGCCGATGCCTTCGGCGCGAGGACGCTCCATGCGCAATGGCATGGCAGTCGGGATAGGGACATCGACGATAGTGAGGGCAAAGGCGAATGCGGCAAGCAGGATGGCGACGAGCATGATGAACAGCGCAGGCAGGATGATGCGCCGCCGTCGCCTGCTGGCATCGTAGAAAATCGGCCTTTCCATCGTTCATCCGTGCTTTGGAGAGGCGGCGCAACAGGGGAGGCGCCGCCTCTCGCTTCACGGTCGGGGCAATGACCGCAGCCGTTGATAGGGCGGGCGAATGATCGGGACGATGAGCGCATCATTACAGTTTCTTCATAACCGTTCACACGGCAGTCCTCGCGACCAAAGCGATCCCGTCGGGAGACGCCCATTGCTGGCCCCTGATGTCGCCACATGACATTTTTTTGAAAAAAAGCCGTTGACCGACTCAGAGGGCGGGCCTAGAGGGCTGTTCACCGGACGGGGCGCTTCC